>DATKMR010000004.1:0-209255 GCA_035541795.1 Bacteroidales bacterium | reverse complement strand
GGATTCGAAAAAATAAGTAAAAGGAGGCATCGGGCGACAGGCATCTGGTGTCAGGCTGTAAGCAGTAGGTAGTAAGCAGTAAGCAGTAAGCAGTAAGCAGTAAGTAGTAAGCAGAAGCCGGTGGCTGAAGGAAGGAAAGACTGAGAGACCGGAACTACCGGATGACCTGAAATGATATCCAGCATATTACGGACCTCTTTAATGTGATTTTCGTACCTTACAGCCGCATGAAAAGTTCCTTTAATATTAACAGTTGATCGCAGATACCACTCTCAGGTCACAAAATGAACCAGCTAATGAATGAACCAGCAGGCAGACTGGACAACCGTCCCGAATGGATAAAAATAATATCCAGGTATAATTTTCCCGACCCGGGAAGAAGCTGGTGGCAGGTAATAAACTCAATAGTACCGTATGTAATCCTCTGGATCGCGATGATCTTCTCATTGAGGATATCTTACTGGCTTACCCTGGGATTATCTGTTATCACAGCGGGTTTCATGGTAAGGATTTTCATAATATTCCACGATTGCGGTCATGGCTCATTCTTCAAGTCAGCGCGCCTCAATACTATTGTCGGGACAATAACAGGGCTGATGACCTTCACTCCTTTCAGGATGTGGACCTATGAACATAAAATTCACCACCAGACGGTCGGGAACCTCGATAAAAGAGGTATCGGTGATGTTATGACCCTTACAGTGGAGGAGTATCTTAACCTTCCCTGGCTTAAAAAATTCGGTTACAGGCTTTACCGTAACCCCATCTTCCTGTTCCTGGTTGCCCCTCCCCTTATATTCATCTTTCTTCACAGGGCAACTAAACGGTATATGTCTTTGAAAGAGAAGCTTCTCCAGCATCTTTCGAACATTGCTGTTGCGGCTTTTGTCACCGGTCTCGTTTTGCTTATGGGATGGAAAGCCTACCTGATGATCCAGCTGCCGGTACTGTATATCGGAACTGTCCAGGGTGTATGGCTCTTCTATGTACAGCATCAGTTTCGGGATGTGAAATGGGAAAGGACGGAGAAATGGGATTACAAAAACATCGCCCTCGCGGGCAGCTCAATGTTCAAGCTCCCTTCGCTGCTTAACTGGTTCACCGGAAATATAGGTTTTCACCATATCCACCACCTCAGCCCGATGATCCCCAATTACAAGCTGAAAAGCTGCCACTATGAGAACACTATGTTCAGCGATATAGTACCAATCACATTCATTACTGCTTTCCGTTCACTCAGGCTCCGGCTCTGGGACGAGAAGCGGCAGGTTCTCGTCGGGTTCAGGGAGATATGATGCAAAGGCGGTGAGCTGCAGGCGGCAGGCGGTAAGCAGCAGGCAGTAAGCAGTAAGCAGAAGCCGGTTGCCGGTTGCCGACATGACCTTCTAACGCCTACCTGATAAACACCAGGAGCATAACCTGGAAAACGGCAAGACCGATGATGCCGATGATGATAGACTGGAGCCAGGTTAGCTTATGCGTCTCCTTCAATCCTCGCGAGAATAGCATAATGAACCAGGCAAAATATATCATGAACAGCCCCCACAGCATCGAACGCCAGAAGGTGGGCTCGTTGAGAAGACGCTCGTAGTTCTTCAGGTCGATAACGCCGGTAACGCCTAAGAAGGCATCGGTGAGATCGTGCAGCATGGTGCTCAGGGTGGCAACACCTACTGCGAAGGCGATCATAAGGAAGGTATCGTCCCAGCTTCCTGCCCCGCCGAAATGCTTTGCAAGCAGGTACAGAACTGATGTGGCCATGAGCATGCTCACAAGGTATGCAGGTATCGAAAGAAATATATCCCAGTAATAATAACTCTCCCTGGGGATCGCCAGCCAGGGCTTGAAGGTGGAGGGGCCGCCTCCCGCATTCCAGGCCAGGATATAAAACAGCGTGTAACCCAGGGCCGGTACAAGCAATGCCAAAACACCCAGCTTGAGCTTCCTCTCATACGCCATCAACTCCCTGAATGTAGCCGTGGGCCGCAGAAGCACTCCAACATAATATGACCAGAATCCGCGCATAGTTCTTTATCTATTTTGCTAAGATAACTAAAAAGAGATAGGATGCAAGGAAGGGGGCCGGGCGTAAAAAAAATTGCCTGAATGGCAATTTTAGCGCCACCTTCGGTAAACCTTCGGTGGCCGATGGAAGGAGCCAGGCTGCAGGGAGGCAAAAAGAAAAAAAGTGAACACGGAGTTACACGGAGAGGAACAGAGTGACACAGAGAAGGGACGGTAATCAGTAGGCAGTAGGCAGTAAGCAGTTTGCAGTAGGAAGTAGGCAGTAATCGGTAATCAGTAATCCCTGTCCGACTGGCGCTGCATGCGGTCAGGGGGGCACTTGCCTGCTGATGTATTAAGGAAGAGGAATTGTTTTACTATGTATATATATCCTTCCGCCAGTAAATCCTGAATGCCGCGATGGTCAGCAAAACCGAGATCCCGATAAAATATAAAAGCCGCCAGAATTCCAGGGTATAAGCCGGTCTTAAAGCGTCGGAGTTGACATACCTGAACGGGCTCAGGTATCCGATCGCTGAAACGGACCCGCTGATCTTTGCAATGGTGAAAATGAAGTATAATACAAGTACCAGGCCGATGCATTGAGTTGTTATTGGCTTTGATCGTCGTAAAATTACCGAAAGGAACAGGCCGATGGCACCGAACAGTAAGTTCAGCAGCAGGGTGTAGAATGAAAGAACAAGGAATGACTTCATGCTGAAAGGTTCACTCTTCACCAACTCCAGGCTTACCAGTCCTGCAAGAGAGGTCACCATGTTCAACAGGAACACATTTAGCGAGGCCACCGACAGCTTGGTAAGGAAAATATCACCACGCGTCAGCGGACGGGTAAGCAGGTATTCGGCAGTCTTGTTATATTCCTCTTTCAGGACAATTCCTGATGCCAGGACAATGGAATAAATACTTCCCAGCACCATCATGTAAATAATGTTATTTGCAGCATAAAAACCCAGGACGGACATGTAGTCGTTCAGGTTTGAAACTCCTTTAAACTGCAGCAATTCCTTCGGGACGATGCTCATCATCCCGGTTATCTTCGACTCGTTCTCCAGGAAGAGCGGGAATACCGCCATGGTAGCAGCGACAAGAACTGATATTATCACTGTCCATGAGATAAGGGCGGGCAGGTTCTTTCTGAACTCCATATGAAACAGGTTCCTGTTCATCTCCTGTTCTTAAACTTTGTAATAATGCATAAAAATCTCCTCGAGAGAAGGCTCCTCAATCGTAAAATTGACAACTTTAAACTGTGCCAGCGTGCTTACAAGTTCGTTTATGTCACCCGAAAACATAAAATAGATTTCATTGCCGGCTATATAATTTAATTCCACCGTTCCGCTTATGCTGAACCTTTCCATGTCGGCTTTTTCAATGAACCCGATCCTGACCTTTTTCAATTGTCTCTTACGGAGTGTCTCAATATCCTCAACACCCATGATCCTACCTTCTCTTATTATAGCCACTTTTTTGCAAAGCAACTGAACTTCTGCCAGGATGTGGGATGAGAAAAAGACTGTCATCCCTTTTTTGTTCTCTTCGCGGATAAGGTCAAAAAAGACAGATTGCATGAGGGGGTCCAGTCCTGTTGTGGGTTCATCGCAAATCAGTATACCAGGACTGTGAAGCAGGCTTTGTATGATGGAGACTTTCTTCCGGTTCCCAAGCGAGAGATCTGCAATTTTCCGTTTCAGATCCAGCTCAAACAGGCCCGCCAGTTCCGATATTTTCTTTCCTGAGCCGTCATGCCCATAGAACCTGGAACAGTATTCCAGGAATCCCGATACATTCATCGATAAGTAGGCGTTTGCGTCCGAAGGGATATAACCGACATGATTTTTAATCATCCTGGATTCTTTCACCACATCCAGGCCGAGGATTTTTGCACTGCCGGAAGTGGGGAAGATCATATTCATCAATATCCTGATAGTTGTTGACTTGCCTGCCCCGTTTGGCCCGATGAAGCCGAATATCTCCCCCTCTCCTATCTCAAGGTTTACATGCTCAATACCACGGGCCTTACCGTAGAATTTTGTAAGATCCGATATTTCAATAACTGCCCCTTTGTTCACAGCTTCATGCATATGCAATGAAAAGAATATAAAGTCTGTTCTTTTGTCTAAGAAATAAAGATAGCTATTAGGATGAATGATGCTTTCCTCTCCCTGAAAAAGAAATCCCGAAAGTTACCCTGAAAGGGAAAACCCAGCGGTACTTTGTGTCACTCCCGAAAGGATTATCCACTTGAGAAGGCCTGTCTAATCTTCTTATCATGCTGAACCCTATCGCGAAGTTAAAAGGTCCGTTGATCAGGGCAGTGTTCCAGGATGCCCCCACCTGGCCCATCTCAGGAGCAAGGACAAGTGCACCGTCGGTTATCATTGTCCTCCTCTGACCGACATCTTCCTTGATAAACCTCATACCCGGTGAAAGATAAATGTTGCTCCCCGGGATAAAAACATATACCTTCTGGCCGGTGCCGGGGTAAATATTGACGAATTTGCCGGTCTGCCACGAAAAAACCTGCAGCATAATATAAGTGGCTTTTATAAAAGGCACATTTCTGTTATGACCCCAGGAACGAATTACCGAGTATGAATAATGCTGCTCGATGGTTGAGGATTCTGCTATAAATCTTTGTTCTGATGATCCTTCCGATTTAATCAGGTAGCCGATACCTGCTGAATAAACCAACCCTTTACCATCACCAGTTACAATCCTGTCGTACCTGTGTCCATTAATAACCAGGGAGGAATCGCGAACACCGGTTTGCTTATAACCCACCGAAGCTGATACAACAAACTTTCCAGACGAATACTCTATACAACCTCCGTAACCGAACCCGAGACCGATAAGGCCGGCATATAGGTTTGCGCTCTTCATTGAAGGAAAGCTGTGCTCAGGAGGTGATTTCTCCTGTCCTGCCAACTGCCCCGGACAGAGAGAACAGGCAAGGCAGACAATCAGGCATTTTAAAACATCTCGAACCATACCTATAACTGGAATAATTACATTGACAGTCAATTAACATCTAAATTTAGAAAATTGACTTTAATTATTCAGGTATTTCGTATTTTATTATCTGAAAATTACTTTATGATACCGGGGTAACTTAAAGGTCGAGTTCTGTACGAAGCCTCAGGCTGAGTACCGTAATATTGTTTTACTCACCACCTTGTCCTGGAACCGGGCATATCCAGGCTCATCATCGCGCCACCTGTTCTGCTGCAGCATTTCTTGATCAATATAGACAGGATGAATAACGAAAATATTTCCTGGAAAGCCTCATCATACGAGTTTCAACCTGCCCCCTGCTGCCCTTTCAGCCTGCGAATCTCGTTGAAATGGTCCATCGACATCTTCTCCCTGGCTTTCCTGGCAGTCTGCCTGTACTCCTCAAACTCCGATTGCATATCTTTCAGCTCTTTTTTTACAGAAATGTATGCCGACAGGTTCCTTCTGAATACAAGAAATCCAAGCACAAGAAGAACTGCCAGCCCTGCAATTACCGACCAGAGTATAAGGTTATATAATGTTTTGTTTATGCCAATGCCGAAGAAGCTGAGGGTGTTCCTCGCATGTGTCACCTCCTCAAGCTCCTTCCCCGTGCTGCCAAGCGCTGAGTTTAGAGAATCGGCTACCTGGCGCTGCCTTGCTGAATGTGACGTTAGAAGCGATATTTTTACCTTTTCGGCCACCAGTGTGTCGGTAAAGTTTCCTATCACCTTCCTGTAGATATCCTCACGTATTGCACGCCACCCGTCATAGACTTTGGTATGGTCGTCGATGTACTGAACCTGGTCCTTAAGCGATATCACGCTGAGCTCCGCGGGAGTTGTCTGCGAGAACCCTTTGGCTGCAGCTATTAAAAGTACAAAGGACAGGAATAGCCTCTTAAGCCCGATTATCCTCGTTTCCATTTTATATTAATTACAAATGCAGATTATCAAATATAGTGATATTTTCCCGTATTTGATTAAACAGGTATCGGGGATACCGGCTGACGGCTAACGGTTACTGCTCGTAAGATGCCACATTCCGCATAGCGTGCACCTGTAGGGCCGGATATCTTTCGTTACCCTGGTCTCCTTTATATGACTTATCATATCCTCCGCGTCCTCGCGCGTGTGATAGGCAGCCTTTTTACAGCTGTTCTCCAGCGGGGAGGGCCTGGGTCCGGAGAGGCGGTATTTCACAGGATGAAGTTTTTGTATTATGATGCAATTGCCTGATGAAAATTATCTTAATATCATTTCTCAAAATTAATCAAAACGATCGGCATAATACTACACGGGGAAAAAGGGTTGAATGCGAACAGGAGTTGAATCCGGCACATTCAGGTTTTATCCCCAGGAACATCCGGAATATTTATTTCCAGTATAAACTACTGAACAATAATTTGTAATTTGGCGATATAGTTAATGAAACCTAGTTAAGACCAACGAGATGCATTTGTGAAACGGCTGAGGCAGTATTTCAATTTCGAATTAAAGATCTTCCTGGCATATATCCTGCTGGGAGGACTGTGGATCCTGTTTTCAGACAAGCTTGTGAGCTCAATGTTTACCAACCCGGTGATGATCACAAGGATACAGACATTCAAGGGTTGGGCTTATGTTCTGACGACAGGAATCCTTTTCTACCTCTTTCTGCGCCATCACCTTATAAAGCTGAGAACGGCTGAGCAGATGGCAAAGGAAAGCGACAGGCTGAAAACAACATTCCTGCAGAACATTTCGCATGAGATACGTACTCCGATGAACGGTATTATGGGATTCACCGAACTTCTTAAAAACCAGGATCTTTCGGAGGATGAAAAAAAGGAGTTCATTAAGATAATATCCGACAGTTCTGCCCTCCTTTTCAACATTGTGAACGAGGTGATAGATATCTCCATTATTGAATCAGGCACAAACAAGGTGACTTTAAGCGAGATCAGGCTCAACAGCCTTATTGATGAAACTTACGACTATTTCACACATGCAGTACAGCAAGGAATAACAATCCTGTCAGTCAAGGACCTCGGGAATGGCAGCGACCTCGTCAGTACCGATGCCGTAAAGGTCCGTCAGGTGCTTCGCAACCTTATCTCCAATTCTGTCAAGTTCGTTGAGGAGGGATATATTAAATTTGGTTACGAGGTGAAGGGAAACGAGATTGAATTCTTTGTTGAGGATACAGGTATCGGGATACCGCTGGAATCGCAGGCTCTGATTTTTGACAGGTTCTTCAAGGGCAGCACCCAGGACCGGAAATTCTACGAGGGAGTTGGTCTCGGACTGGCCATAAGCAAAGGCCTCGTTGAATTGCTTGAGGGAAGGATATGGATGGAATCGGAGCCCGGCAAAGGTTCAAGGTTCCATTTCACCATTCCATACCGGAAAGCCGAAGGTGTAAAAAACAGCATCATTACATCTTCAGCTTCCAGGGCAAATGCCGTCGGACCAAATTACGGCGGAATAACTGTTCTTCTGGCGGAGGATGATGCTCATAACCAAAGGTACATTTACGAAATGCTTTCAAGGCTCGGCATAAAAGTAATCCCGGCAGTCAATGGCCGTGAGGCTGTCGAATTATTCAGCAGCTACAGCTCAATAGACCTTGTAATGATGGATCTCAAGATGCCTGTAATGGATGGATACACCGCAGCTGAAGAGATACATAAGCTCAAGGCCAATGCATACATAGTTGCACAGACTGCCTATACCTTCAACGAGGAAATAAAGGTTAAGGCGGCTGGTTTTGACGACTATATATCCAAACCCTTCAGGGAAGAACAGGTTATTGCTGTTCTGGAGCGTTTCAGGGGCATAAAAGCCGTGGTGAAAAGCTGAATTTACACCGGTCCCTCTAAGCCCGGTACTTTTTCTGCAATCCGGTTACATAATCAAAAAACTTCGGGAACTCCTTCCACAGCGGTTTATCGCATTTACTGAGTCCATCGCACTGAATGCAGCTGTCAAAGCCTTTCGAGATGGCACATTGCCTTACAGGACAGTCCTTTACGACCGGACCAAGGGGATGGTTGCCTGCTTTGCAGCCATAACAGAAAATCCGGTCAGCATCAAAATCGATATTGTGCTTTTCCTTTATCCTGAACTCGGTGTAGGCTTTTTTCTTAAGCTCAGTGTTGTTCTCAAGGGTTCCTTTCTTCAGCGGGCAATCATCGGGACATTTGTAACCGCAATACTCCAGCTTCTTGGGATCCGGTTTGTCCTGATGGCCGGCAGTGCCGGCAAAAAGGTTTCCTCCACCAGTTAAAACTATGCATGCTGCCCCGGCTTTAAAACAACCGGAAACGAATTCGCGACGCCTGATTTCATTTTTCATGGCAAATAAGGGGTTAAATGGTTTTTTATTAAGACCGGATTGTTATGGCGGAACCCTATTCGGTATATGCTAATTAATATTTGCGAGCATTGATCTCTGAGATTGAGGTCCGCTGTGCCTCAATGCTCATTCAGCACTCAAACGGATTTTCTTCATTTGGCTGCGCCGGGCCCGGATCATTCAATACAGGAGCTGCCGCCTGCGGAGACTTAAAAGACAAGTGAAAGGCATGTGAGTCCACCGTCCATCTTGCAGAACTCCGACATATCTAGCTCAATTATGCCGTACCCCAGTCGGAGCAGCTGATCTTTTGAACCCGGGTAGCCCCCGGGAATAATCAATGTCCCGTTTACCAGGAGGCAGTTTGCGGAATAATTTTCTCCCGGTTCAAGTACCAGGACTTTTGACGCCCCGACCTTACCTGAAAACTCCTTCGTGGCAATAAAGGTGTCGCTTCCCAGGTATTCAAGACCTGATTTAAGATGGAGGCCCTCATCAACCACAATTTCTGAAGAGGTATATCCGTACTTTCTGACAATTTCAGAAAACTGCCTGGCGCCTTCAGCATTGGTGCGCCCCGATCTTCCTGTATAAAAATGATTATCTGCCCTCAGTATGTCTCCACCATCGAGAGTTCCGGGGCCAACGATCCTTTCAATTCTCCTGTACTCCGACAGGACTTTCTCAATCACGGCCTCCTCTCCCCTCCTGCTCACTGCACCCGGACGTGTAATGACAGCAGCTTCACCGAAGACGACAGCAGTATCCTCGACAAAACAGCCGTCAGGATACCTTTCATCCGCCTCAAGAATTACCAGCTCAAGTCCACAGTCCGCAAGAGCATTACAATAGGCTTTGTGCTGGGACAGTACCTTTTTATAATCGGGGTTTCCAAGATCAGAGGTGGTTATACCGGCGGCAAAGTTTTTCCCTGGTCTCCTGACAATAGCAGTTGCTGACATATCTGGTAAGTTACAGATCAAGGTTAGCATAATTTATCGAAACTGGCAAATCCCGGAACTGAACACATAAAAGCACGGGGGAGCAAGGAGCCATAAAAGAAGTATATTTGTAAAATACCTCTTTATTTCCCTATCGATGGAAACACTGGCAAACTTCACGAAATTTCTCCAGGCCTGCATCACACCTGTTGCACTGATCTCCGGCGTCGGGTTATTGTTACTGACGATTACAAACCGGCTGGGCAGGGTAATTGACCGTATCAGGCACCTAGTAAACGAACTTGATCACCCCGAAGCAAAGAGGGAGAAGATTAAGGAAAATGAGATCCAGATACTTCTGAAAAGGGGCAGGCTGCTAAGAAACTCGATTGCCTGGATGCTTATCGGGATGATAGCCAGCTGTCTGATTATTCCGCTCCTTCTGATAATGAGCTTTTTCGGAAGTGACCTGAAGATGATTGGTCAGCTTCTCTTCGTGATTGCCATATTGTCGATGTTTGTCTCACTGATATATTTCTTCCAGGATGTGCTCCAGTCGCTTCATGCAGTAAAGCTGGAAGCATCGGAATTCATTAAGGATTAAACATCCACGGCGACAGGCGGCAGGCGTCCGGCGAGCGGTGACCGGCGGCGAGATGCAGGGATTATTCAGGGAACGAGAAAGAGGTAACCATCGCCCTTGAGCGTGATTATGGCGACAGAGCTGTCGGCTGAGAGATAGCCCCTGAGCTTACGGATATAGACATCTAGATTGCGCGAGTTGAAGTAAGAGTCGTCACCCCACACTGCCATCAGGAGATCGCGGCGTGAAGTAACCCTGTTCCTGTTCGCGTTAAGGATCTTAAGAACCTGCATATCGCGGTTCGAGAGCCTGATGGTGCCGTTACCGGTGTTTATCTCATGACGAAGCAGGTCGACGATTATCCTGCCTATATTTATCGTGGTGACCTGTATCTCGTCTTTTTTAATACCATTACCCAGCCGTAACTGGTTTTCAATCCTCACGATCAGTTCCTCGATCCTGAATGGTTTGCGTACATAGTCGGTCCCTCCTGCTTCAAAGCCCTCAACCAGGTCCTCGACCGTGGTTTTTGCGGTGAGGAAAATCACAGGCAGTGCAGGGTACAAACCTCTAATCGTCCTGCAAAGACTGTAACCGTCGATATGTGGCAGCATTATATCAAGAACGCATATATCCGGAAAGTAATTCTCGAAGGCGCGTATTACGCTGGCTCCATCGCTCTCCCACTTTACCTCATAGCCCTGGCTCCCAAGAGTATCACATACGATCCTGCCGAGGGACTGTTCATCCTCAATATAAAAGATTTTCGTCCTTTTCATTTCCCGAGTGGCATCCTGAGGGTGAAAACACAACCGTTTTCAATATTTTTCATTACGACGCTTCCCCCGTGTAGTTTCATAACCAGCTTTACAAAGCTCAGCCCAAGCCCGTAGCCCTTCACATTGTGAACGTTGCCGGAGGGCAGCCTGAAAAATTTATCAAATATCCTGTTTTGGTATTCTTCAGGGATACCCGGTCCGTTGTCCCTGATGCTTATCTCAGCAGCACCTTCAACCACCTTTGATTCAATTACAATCTCAGGTATCTTGTCACAATACCTGATCGCATTATCAACGAGGTTAATAAGGGCACCTTTAAGGAAAAGAGGATCGCCCTTAACCATGATTTCAATGTCACCGGTAATTGTTTCAATCTTCCCGCCTCCTGTCAGCTTATGCCGCATAAGATCCGCCGTTTCATTTAACAGGGTGGTGATATTTACACCTGCAAGCTCCGGTGAAGCTGATCCTGATTCAAGGAGGGTCTGATCGAGCACCCTGTTTATCAGTTCCTCGAGCCGCTTTGTCTCCAGAGATGCCAGTCTCAGGTACTCTGCAGCTTTTTGGGGCTCACTCGCCATATTGTACCTTCCCAGCGACTCAATAGCCACACCGAGCGTAGCAACCGGCGTGCGCAGCTCGTGGGTTATGTTGCTGATGAACTCCTCCCTCGCCCCGTTAAGAATATGCTGCGACCTGATGCTCCTGTAAGAAAGAAAAAATGCAAGTGCAGTGATCAGCACCAGTGCCAGGCCGAATGCAACCTGCGGTCCGATGGTACCGATAAGATACCAGGAATAGCTGTTGATTTCTACCGGAGGCAATTTAAACTGGGTATGCGGCCTGATAAAGATTAGACTATGTTTTTTCCCCGGAGACAAAGAATCTCGCGGGTCCTCCATATGTATGCCAAGCTTGAGTCCCGACAGTTTCATCTTCTGGTCAAAGTGCTGCCTGAAGGTTTCCGAATCACCGCAAATCACAAGGCTGTCGAATGCCTGTTTTTTGAAATGTCCCGTATCGCTGCTGTGGGCTATTACCAGTCTTACGCTCCTGATAAGCAGGTTCTCTGAACTTTTCTTCAGAATATCTGAATCGGGCTTGGCAGTTCCGGCGGACCGGTCAGTGATAATGCGGACATCAATGATGCCCTCTTTTTTTCCGGCTGAATTCTTATCAATTACCGTGTCGCCGCTTATCGTGGTTATTACATGTTCGTTCCGGCTGCCTCTCTTTTCCGCCTCACGGATAACCATCCTCTTGTCAGCACTCATTGCGGGTTGAACATAATTCTTATAGAGTATGGTGTCGATAATTTCATCCTGGGTATCAATATACATCGTGGTAAGCCGCTGCTCCAGCAATTTCTTTTCATCGAAATACTGAGACCTCAGCCAGTATAATACAAAGAGGACAAGCAGCACCTGGCTGATAGCCATCAGGACAAGAATCCTCCTGTATTTTTTTGCCATATTCATAGCGTGTCAGATCACAAAGATAATAAGGCATGTCGGAAACGCAGCGGGCCGTTAACCTTAATTAACCTTGATTGCCTTTGTGTTAACGTCAGTCAAAACAGGCAGCCGTTACTTTTGGAGAAAAAAAATCATGAAAAAATTTCTACTACTTACTGCAGCATTACTGGTTGGTAAAATGCTGCCGGCACAGGACACTGCCCTGACTTCAGGCAAAATAATATTTACCGAGAAGGTCAAGCTCCAGATAAAGCTTGAAGGCGACGCAGCAGGAATGGCTGATGCCCTTCCGACAGAAAATGTAACGGAGAAGGTACTGCTTTTCACCTCGACGGAGACATCCTACGAGGAAAACAAAAGCGCACCGGCTGATGTCGAACCTGAAGAAGAGAGCGGGGTGAAAGTCAAGTTTATCATGTCGGGAAGCAGCAAGACATATACCGACCTTGTCAGGAAGATTATCCTCGACCAGCGCGATTTCATGAACAGGATCTTTCTCGTTACAAAACCTTTCCCTGAAACAGCCTGGAAGATGACGGGTAACCAGAAAGATATTCTCGGGTATAAATGCATCGAGGCGGTTTCAACCGACAGCACCGGCAGGAAAACCATTGTTTGGTTCACACCCGATATTAAGATCAGCGGGGGTCCTGCAAGTTACTGTAACCTTCCCGGGATGGTCCTTGGGGTGAATATCAATGAAGGTGACAGGACCATCATAGCCAAATCGATTGAAAAAGTTGATGCTTCGGACCTGAAGATTGAAAAGCCAAAAGAGGGAAAGAAGGTAAGCGATGCCGAGTTTAAGAAGATCATGTCGGAGAAGATGAAAGAAATGGGCATGGAAGAAGGTGGAACACAGGGAGGGGCAGCACATGTCAAGATCTTGATAAAGCGACAGTAAATCATGAAGTATATAATTGCTTTTGGACTATTATCTGCGACCCTGTCTCTCCGCGCCCAGGCACAACAGCTGAGCGGCACAATTCTTGACGATAAGGCAAGGCCGCTGGCCTCAGCTGTGGCTGTTCTCCTCAACCCCTCCGATTCCACTATGCAATATTTCTCCGTGACCGGGGGCGACGGAAGATTCGAGCTCAGGAACGTCAAGGCCGGACCTTATGTTCTCCAGGTATCCCTCCTCGGATTCAACACACTCTACAGGCCTTTGTCAGTACCTTTCTCTGCAGGCGATGACCTGGGGGATATAATTCTCAGGGAAAAGGTGTTCGGCATTAATGAAGTAAAGGTCACATCAGACCGTATACCGCTGAGAATAAAGAAGGACACTATCGAATACGATGCCAAAGCCTACAAAATAAAGCCCGACGGGGTTGCTGAGGACATACTTAAAAAACTCCCTGGCATAGAGGTGGACAGGTCGGGAAACATCAAGGCCATGGGCGAAAATGTCAGGAACGTACTTGTCGATGGCAAGGAATTCTTCGGCAGCGATCCAAAGGTAGCCACACGTAACCTCCCCGCTGATGCCATTAACAAGGTGCAGCTCTTCAACAGGAAATCCGACGAATCGAGATTCACCGGCGTTGACGACGGGGAGCGTAACCCTACCCTCAATTTTGTGCTGGAGGATACCAAGAAAGCCGGGATATTCGGCGATGTGGAAGCCGGCGGCGGAACAGGCGAACATTTCACCTCAGGGCTTAAAGCATACAGGTTCACAAAAAAATCCCAGCTTGCCGCACTGGGAATGTTCAACAACATCAACAGGTTCGGCTTCTCCGTAGGCGACTATATAACCTTTGCAGGCGGGATAGGATCCCTGACAGGCAACGGCACTCACCTGACGCTGGGAGGAGACGACAGGTTCCCTGTCAACTTCGGGCAGCAGGTGTACGGATCGGGATCAAACGGTGCAGCAGGACTGAACTATTCAGTATTCAGGTCGGATTATGACAGGTTCTTCGTGAGTTACCTTGGTAACGGTTCGTCGAGGAGGACCACAGAAACCTCCCTGACAAGGAACTTCACCCCCGACGGTTCGTTCAGGACCGAAGAAAGCAGCAATGAGATAAAGAGGGATTCCGCCCACAGGGTAAACTTCGGCTGGAGATACAGGTTTGGCGATAATCAGAGCATAATACTTAACGGGGGGGTCGATTATAACAGTGCCGGAAACCCGTTAACCTCACAATCAGGAAGCTTCCTCGACGATGTAAAAGTCAATGAGCTTAACAGGAGTTCATCGTCATTTACTTCGGGATTGTCGGGAAACGGTGAGGCAATATATCTGCTGAAAATGAATGAAGGAACGACCATTCTGCGTACAAGCCTCAGGAGTTCTTTCACAGGCGATTATTCAAGATCAGGCTTTACAAACAACACCGGATACTTCGATCCGTACCAGGAGCTTGTAACCAGCCAGTATATAAGGCTAAGAACAGAAGTTAAAAACATTTCCGGTGGTGTATCTTTAACACAGCGGATCACAAAAAACTCTGTTGCCGACATCTCGCTTAAGGGTGGCTTATCGTCGGAGACTATGGTGCGAAGACAGGGTGAACTTACCGGGGATACGGCCCCCGACAGTCTGTTGAGCCCGAATTTCAGGAAAGATGAGAAGTTTCTGCGTCCCGGGCTGACGTGGAAACGAGGTACCAGCAAGTCGCAGTTTTCCCTGTCACTGGCCGGCTCGGCCGGCTATTACACGACCTCCCTGAACGGGGACCCGGCACAGAGAAATGACTACTTCTATATTACCCCTGGAGCTTCGTGGGAATATGATTACCGGACCGGGAGGAGGCTCATGTTCAACTATACCACATCGGTCAACACTCCTTCAGTGTCGCAGATGCTTCCGGTAGTCGATAACCAGAATCCCCTGGCACTCTTCACCGGTAACCGTGGCCTAAGACCCGAGGTGGTACATGATGCCAGGTTTACCTGGTGGCTCTTTGACCAGTTCTCTTTCACAACCCTGATGGCGTCGGTTAATGCCAGGTACATCCGCGACAAGATAAACTTTACCAGGACTATTGACGATCAGCTCCGGCAGAACCTGTCGTTTGTAAACGTTAACTCCGACTGGACCGCCGGCGGCGATATCGATTTCTCAACCCCTGTAAAACCGCTCGGTATGAAGATCAACCTGGTTCTCAGCGAAGGTTATAACAGGGGGATAAATATTGTAAACTCCGGGAACAATATCAATTCGGTATTCTCTCACCGTATATCACTTACTCTCGACAACAGGAAAAAAGACAAATGGGATATTTCGACCGGGGCAGCGCTAAATATAACCGACAGCAGGTATTCGGTTCAAAGGGCTCTTAATAATGTTTACCACGACCTGTCGTGGTTTTCTGATATCTCCTTTACTCCTTCTGTTCATTTCAGCATAAAAGCAACCGCGGAGCTTACCAGCTATTCAGCCATCAGCTACTCGGGGTCCAGCTTTGTCCCGATAGTGGGAGCGGAAGCGAGCTATTTCTTCATGAAAAACCAGAGAGCTTCATTCGTCCTGGCCGGGGTCGACCTCCTTAACAGGAACACGGGAATACAGAGAATCAGCGACCTCAATTACCTGACTGAGAAAAGATCGTCGGTCCTTGGCAGGTACGTCCTGCTTACATTCAGGTACAGGCTCAACAAGGTGGGGGACAACGGGAACAACCTGGATATAAAGATTAAAAACTCGAAATAAAAGCAGACATGAGATTCGCGGCCGCTGTAAAGGCAGGCAAGGGTCCCCGGGATACGAAAGTTCAGGTTTTAAGTTTATAAGCAACTATTTTCATTAAATCAGTCAGCTGGTCCCTCTCCCTTAATATAAGTGTCAGAGGGATCAGCTTTCCTGTATGCTGAGCCGAAGAAAAGCTCTTTTTGATAGCCGGTGAGATATCGAGCTTTTCGACTGGTGCCCCTGTTTTCTCTGTAAAATAGAATGTTGTCCTGAAAAAGCCTTCCCTGGCAGACAGCCAGAATACGGTTTTCTTTTTATGAACAGCCTTGCACAACCACGACTTCCCATCGTTGTAGTATCGCCATCCGCAGGAAATGTCAAAACCTGGTCCGGATAACTCCTTTACCATCCCGGTGTAAACGGGAAATGCCGGGCCAAGAAGCTTTTCAAGGAGTTCATCGTCGGGATAGACCGACGGTTCACCGAGTGAAACAGGGTCCATTTTATCTTACACCTGCGGGTTTGCCGCTTTGTGCTGCCTGAGCATGGACCTGTAGTCGGCAATCTTCACCCAGTAAATAATCCAGCAGACAAAGCCCGCTACAGCGGTAAGGATGCCAAGGAAAGGAATAATCGAGCAACAAATCAGTATGCAAAATGTCAGGCCGATACTGTAACCAGGCCTGTCTTCCCCGGCATTTATATTTCTCTGTGCGAATTCTGCCTTGAGCGAATCGGCAATATTTCCAACTACAATGAACTGCCAGATTATCCCGAACAGCGGTATGATCGTTAGCCATACCAATCCCGGATCCATTCTCCTGTTCTCGGGCTTCACTTCCTGGAGAGTTCCCTGGAGCGTCAGGATATAAAATATCAGCGGAAGCAAGGAGACTCCCAGCGAAATGAGGAAGATCATCACGAACGATGCGCCTAGATATGCCATAAAAATGTGTTTAAGAGGTTAATATTAAGGTTGACTGCATGATTCCATTACTAAATTAGGAAAAGAAATCCGGAATTATGGAAAAAGGGAAGAAAAAGAATGAAGGGGGGAAAGGGAGAAGGGGAGAAGGGGAGAAGGGGAGAAGGGGAGAAAGGGAGAAGGGGAGAAAGGGAGAAAGGGAGAAAGGGAGAAAGGGAGAAAGGGAGAAAGGGAGAAAGGGAGAAGGGGAGAAAGGGAGAAAGGGAGAAAGGGAGAAAGGGAGAAGGGGAGAAAGGGAGAAAGGGTGGTAAAAAAAATCCCGCAGAATTACATCATGCGGGATCGTACAATATTGAGCCTGATTTATTTGGTCAGTTCAACAACGGCATACTTCGAAATTTTCCAGAAGCCTGCCTGGTCGGTAATTTCGATGGCAGTAATCTTGTTTTCAGCATCCCGGATAAACTTGTATGAACCTGCCGGATGCTCTGAAATCAGCCTGGCATTCTTTGAATTCACAGGTATCGACTTTGTTACTGAGATGTCGACCTTAACAAATGCCGTATCTGAAAAGTTGCTCTGCATCTTCTCTGTCTTGCCAAGTCCGATAAAACCACCCTCTTTTGTCAGCAGGCCTTTGGCTTTCAGATCCTTGAAAGTCCCGACAACATAAAATGCAGTATGAAGTTCAGCTGTTTTTGTGGTGATAACAGAGTCTTTTTTCGTGATTGTCTCCTCCATATCCACCACTTTTTCATTTAGCTGAGTTATCTCAAAATTCTTGCCCTGGAGTGTCGACTTGAGGTCGGAAATCTCCGTTTCGCTTTCCTTTACAGAGGCTTCAAGGGCGGCAACCTTAGCCTGAAGAGCCTTTATCGTTCCACCCGACTTTGCCAGCTGTGCAGTAAGAGAAGCGATTTTCTTCTTATTCTGTTCCAGCAGGGTATTGATGGCTTTTATATCGTCGAGTATCTGGTCTTTTTTGGTCTTCGACATCTCCACGTCTTTTGAATTAACGCTGATAAGCTTTTCCTTCTCCTTGATCATAGCGATATTCTTCTCAATCTCGTCGAAGGTGTTAATCCACTCGTTGATGACCGAATCACGCGCAGCAATCTGCCCTGTCATCGTAGTTTTCTGCGTCTCTCTCAGATTAACCTGCTTGCTGTGATCCTTGCTATAAAGCAGGTAAAAAACAAGTGTAACCAACACAAGTAAAACGATGGCTGTAATCCAGGTTCTAGTTACTGCCTTTTTGACTGCATCCTGCTGATTGACAGGAGCATTACCAGTTGTCTGTTCTGTATTCATACCCGAAATGTTAAATTATTTAGTAATTCACTTCTAAAGATTACCCTCCTGAATAAAACTCAGATAGCAAAGATATATTATGTTTAGATCAGTGAGAAAATATTTTGTGACCCGTTTCAGCATTTCAGCTCATGGAGAACCGGGGTGATCCTTAAATGTGAAGAACAAAATTAATTTTTGCCCGGCTTAATGTATGATGATATATGATACCGGTACCTGGCAACAAGCCTGTAAAGCCAGTCGCGCAGAAAGCGCGGGAAAATGATACCTGCGTACGCGAGGCTCCATATACTGTGCGTATCCTTCAATATATGCAGAACGGCCGTGGAGCGGGTATATATTTTTCCGCCTGAATAGTAGACAACCGTGTTCCTGTCCTTTTCAGGCAGTCCGGCCCCTGCAATGAGCCTGCCTCCCTCCTCCGACTGCAGAGGCACAAACATAAAATGTTCCCGCCTGTCGCGTTTCTTAAGGAACCTGACAACACCGTTGCAGAAATTACATTCGGCGTCGTATGTTATAGCATTTCGCATAAATATTAAACAAAAGCAGGAAGAAAAAGTTTACTGCATGGGATAATGCAAAAACATAAGACTCCTTTCTCCTCAAAGGGATAAGAACCTGGACTGCTGCTTAAAAGAAACAATTACCCCGCGACCGGGATTATCTGAAATAATATGGTATAACACCGGTAAAGCTGTACTTTCCGGACAGTTTTGCAGTGATCTCCTCTCCATTGAACCTGAAGACATGATTACCTATCTTTAAAGACCCGGCGGGATTAGTTTCCAGCCATTCGCGGAGCCAGGAGGCAAATGACGCAGCCTCACCGTACGATCGGAAAACAAGGGGAGAGAACTCACCTCCTCCTGTTTCAACAGCTATCAGTATCCTTTCTTTCCCTGCCAGCCCCGTTCCCACCGAATAAAATCCCGGGACATAATCTATATCCCGTAACAGGGTTACCTGCTTTTCCCTGTGACCCGTGAAATATTTTACCCTGTCGTCCCATTCGGGGAATGTTTTCTGCCCTGCTATAACGTTCCTGTAAACGAAATCGAATGCCATCCTGGCCTTAATTTCCTTCCTGATATGTTCCATGGCGGGCACCATGGCCATGGTAATTGATACAGACAGCTTTTCGGGAGGATTGATCCTGCCTGTGGTATCGGTCAGGTATGATATGCTGGTGATGTATTCCTTTGCCTCCCTGAACCTCATTTTCACCCCGGCGATTATGTTTCCGGCAAGGTCCATCTCGCGTGTCCCCTCCTCCTCGATCACGATCATGGAATCACAAAGGCGTCCATTAAGGGTCATGTACCTGTACCTGACATCCTGGTCTTCCTTGCGTGAAATGGCACCCGACAGCTTCCCAGCAAGGCTTCCCTTGTTTCCCGACAGCATAACCGGGATTTCGGTTGTGAATTCCTGACCGATGCTCCCAGAGAAGCTGACATTGCCGATATCTACTGTTCCATAACCGGTGGCGTACATGTTCCATTCCCTGAACGTCAGGCAGGAATCATCGGGCCGGAGAGAAATCCTCAGGTACTCGATGCGATCAGCCGGTGTCAGCCCGGGAATTGCCCCGGGATCGTTGCCCGAGTAGTTCCTGTTCCTTGTCACGGAAAAAACCAGCTTCATTTCCTTTGTGACATAATCGGAAATTTCTACCTGGTTCGGATCATCCACAAACCTGTATTTCAGCGATTTCAGGAATTTGCCGTTATCGCTGAACCTCGCATTCATAATCCTGATGAACTGCGATTGTGCATCGGCACTCAGGTCGAGGAGGGTTTTACCCTGGTTGGCCGGACCAGGCGAAGTCAGGCTTACCCCCGAGAGATACAGGTCGGCAAGGTCGTCGTTCCTGGTCGCATTCCCCGTGGACCGGTAGCGCTTCATGGTGGTTGTACAGCAGCACAACAGAGCAATAAGAGCGATGCAGAGGGCAGTTCTTGGTACCATAAATCAGTCGCTGAATACTATTCCACGACGGGGGAAACCTGGTTCGGAGGAGCACAGGAAGGATATCTCAGACACCTTCCGTTTGTTTCCTTCCCTGAATGGATAAGATAACAGGCAATCATACACCTGCCCGTCGGCATAGATGTTTTTTTCATTTATATCTATGCATCTCGGCTCATCGAGAATCTCTGTCACAAGGTAGTACATATTGCCTGTGTTGGTTCATGAGAAGATATTACCTGTTTTCAGGTCCTTATTGCATTCCAGTTGCGGCGTCTGGTTGAAGTTGTGATGAGAGAGTGAATCTGCTATTCTCCTGTAAAGCTCTTCGCGCTGCAGGTTACCCCTGTTTTCCCGGATATGCTTGCAGAAATAATAGGTAAATGCTCCGTTATACCTTCCATCGATAAAGGCATCTGCGGAGGTCTGGTTATCCCTGCATGCTGCCCATAATATGTGATTCATCAATATCAGCGGGTCGGTTCTGAAAGCCCTGGTTGGCTTAAGCTTATCTTCATCGCCCTGCAACCGGCATTCAATATCAACAGGCGGCCTGTGGAAACGGTTCTTGAAGCTGTTGTCCTCCAGTGCCCTGGTACCAGTTCCTGAATGACAGCTGTCGAGTATTATCTCCATTTTAACACCAGGTACCAGGCGGTCGAGAATCGTCCTCAGCATATCGTCGGAAATGTAGCCGTCATCCCAGTTCATGTCCCAGGGACATATCAGCTCGTCCAGGTGATCGGAAAGCTCATCGCCGTCACGATCGCGGATCTGCGAGCCGTGCCCCGAAAACTGGAATATAAGGTGATCGCCCTTCCTGGCAGCTTCAACCATCTTTTCAAGTCTTGAAATGATGTTTGCTTTCGTGGCCCTGTCATCGGTGAGGACCCTGATGTCGTCGTTCGCAAATCCAAAAAATGTCTTCAGGATGTTCCTGACATTTGTGACATCATTGATGCAGCCCATCAGACCATTAATATCCCTGTAGTTATTTATTCCTACAAGCAAAGCATGCTTTTTCATAATAACTGTTTTAGATAAATGACTCACGCCGAATTCAGACAATAGTGTTCTGCCTCGTACTTTCCAAAATTCCTAATGACGGGGGACATGAAATGAGAAGACCGGGGAAAAGAAGGGAACAAATGGGAATTATCGGGAATTTTCGTTTCTTTCAGTCAGGCTAAAAAAAAGCCGGTCTGGCGACCGGCAATTACTGAAGACTACAAAAATATATGAATAGATAGCGCCCTGTTCTAATCCTGATGACGAATTTATTTCATGAAGATGAAGAATAAATGAAGTTTCAGAAATTTACGCATATTTTTTCTTAGAGTCCTCGACCCCGGGAAGGCATCAAGTCGCTTTATATTATCATGCATCCGGCAGCAATAAAAAACTATATTTGCTGCAAATAATTTGAAACCCATGAAAACCAGAATGAATTACCTGGCAGCCGGAATGTTGGCGGTGATGACACTGATGTCGCTGAATGCGGTTGCCCAGAAAAACAGGCAGGAAATTCCCGATAAGTACAAGTGGAATCTTGGTGATCTCTACAAATCGGATGATGATTGGGCAAAGGACAGGGATGCCTTCAAGGTTAAAGTGAAAGATATTGAAAATTTTAAAGGCACCCTCACGAGATCCCCGGCCGACCTAAAGAAATGGCTGCTTTTCACCACTGAAATTTTCAAGGACATTGAGAAGCTCTACGCCTATGCCAGCCTTAATTCCGACCTCGATACCCGTAATATGAAATACTCGGGTATGGCCCAGGAGCTCCAGCAGATTTTTTCCGAACTGTCTGCACGAATGGCTTTTGCCGATCCGGAATTACTCTCCTCAGATTGGGAGAAAATAGACGGTTTTATCAAAACTGATCCTGAACTTTCTCCGTACAGGATGGGACTGGAAAACCTTTTCAGGATGAAAAAACATATGCTTTCCGAACAGGAGGAGAAGCTTCTGGCATTAGCCTCGATGGTGACAGGTGTGCCCGGATCGGTGTATAACACATTTTCTAATGCAGAGATGCCTGCTCCGGAGGTGACCCTTTCGGACGGGAAAAAGATATCGATTACACAATCGGAATACAACAGGTACAGGACCCTTCCCGACCGGGGCGACAGGGAGAAGGTATTCAGCGCTTTCTGGAACAACTGGGAAAACTACAAGGCCTCTTACGGAGAGATGCTTTACGGTTCTGTCAATAAGGATATTTTTTATGCCCGCGCAAGGAAATACAGTTCAGCCGTCGAAGGTTCCTTATACGTGAATAACATACCTGTTGAAGTTTATAAATCGCTGATTGAAAATGTAAACAGGAACCTCCCGGCATTTCACCGTTACCTGGCTATCAAGAAAAGGATGCTTGGCGTCGATACCCTGAAGTATTCAGATATGTATGCTCCTGTTGTAAAAAACATCGATCTGAAATACAGCTATGAAGAGGCATCAAAGATTGTGCTTGAAGCCCTGAAGCCGCTGGGAGACGATTATGTTGCAACTGTCAGGAAAGCTATTGACAGCAGGTGGATAGATGTCTATCCCGCTCCGGGCAAACAGAGCGGTGCTTTTTCTTCCGGTTTAACCAGGGAGCTTCATCCTTACATACTGATGAACTTTACCGAAATCTATTCCGATGTAAGCACCATGGCTCACGAACTGGGGCATACAATGCAGAGCTACCTGTCGAACAATAAGCAGCCCTACCCGCTTGCAGGCTATCCTCTTTTTGTCGCGGAGGTGGCATCAACCTTCAATGAAGTGCTGCTGAATAATTATATGATAAGCCAGGTGAAAGATGATGACACCAGGCTATCGATCCTGATGAACTGGCTGGATAACTTCAAGGGTACTCTTTTCCGTCAGACACAGTTCGCTGAGTTTGAGCTTAAGATCCATGAGGCGGCAGAGCAGGGTAATCCGCTCACCGGAGATGATCTTTCAAGAATTTACATGGATATCCTGAAGAGTTATTACGGTACGGATAAGGGTCTCTGCAAGCTCGACAAGAACCTGGAGATGGAGTGGGCGTTCATACCTCATTTCTACAGTGGATTCTACGTGTACCAGTACAGCACATCCTTTACAGCTTCAATTGCTCTTGCAGAGAAGGTGATGGGCGGAGACAAGGAAGCTCTAAAGAAATATTTAACCTTCATCTCATCGGGAGGGTCGGAATATCCAATCGACCTGCTTAAGAAAGCCGGTGCAGATCTTACAACCAACGATCCCTTCGACATGACCATCAAAGCCATGAATAAGGTGATGGATGAGATTGAGAAGATACTCGACAAAAAATCCAAAAAATAAACAGGAGAGGGTGCCCTTATGAGACAACCTCTGCTTTTATTTGATGCTTTTTAATTGTTTTCCAAGTGAATCGATTTTCGCAGAAAGCTCGCTAATCCGCTTGTCGTACAGGTCGAGAGCCTTCAGCTGGAGGTTTGTCGGACGGCCAAGATAACCGCTGACTGCACTGTAGACCTCCCCAATATATTCCCTCAATCGCATCTGTCCTGTGATTGCACCTTCGCCGGCCTGCGTGGCTGAGATTTTCTCGTGAAGACTGTCGCATGCTGCAACTATTTCCTGAAGCTTCTTCAGCTTCTCATCCCTGGCCGCCGCTATTACACCCTTCAGGGAATCGCGCGTATCGAGTATCTTCTGGTCGACAACAGCGAGCCTGTCGATCATATGATATGCTTTCATCACGGTTGAGCGCTGCAACTTCCTGTCATCATCAGGATAGCTGAGCCCTTTTGGTGAATTCAGAACGAGCTTCGTTGTATAGGTTTCGCTCCCTTTTACCATCTTTACCGTATAGGTTCCGGGTTCATAATCAGGGCCTGTCATGAAGTCGCCCAGGAGATTAGGTGATTTGGGAACCCTTGGCGGATCGAGCGAGGTCGGAATGCTGACGACATTAATACCTTTCCTGGGTCCCGCAGGCAGCTTCTTCAGGAATTTCCCGTCCGTGCCATAAAGTTCGATGTACATGTCGCCGAATATATGCCTCTTCCTGAGGTAATAGCAAACCCTTGCCGACCCCGAAGGATTTGGCCCGGTAAATTCAGCATCGCTCGTAAACTCCTGTGGCGAGAATTCAGATATGAAATAAAATGGCCGTACCGGCAGGAATGAAAAATCCTTATCCATAATCTGGATTGTCAGGTTTCTCAGCGGTGTAAGGTCGTCGAGGATTATCACTCCCCTCCCATGGCTAGCAAGGACAAGGTCGTTCTGCTCGGCCTGGAAAGCCATATCATAGATTCCTGTAAGCGGTACCTTATTCTTAAATCTCGACCAGTTTTTCCCATGATCGAGGCTCACATAGAGGCCGAGCTCGGTTCCGAGGAAGAGCAGGTCGGTATTGACCGGATCCTGCCTGATCACATGGCACCACGACCTTACTGAATCGGCCGCTATCTGTTTCCAGGTCTTTCCCAGGTCAGAAGTATAAAAGATATATGCTTTGAAGTCTCCATTCTGGTGGGCATCAGCTGTCACAAACGCGCCGTTCCTGTTTTTTACTTCCGGCTCGATATATGAAATGACCGACATGGGTGGCAGCCCGCCGATAACCGGGTTCATTTTAGTCCACGTTTTGCCGCCGTCGGATGTCACCTGCACATTACCATCATCGGTTCCTGCCCAAATCACGTTTTCATCCAACGGTGATTCGGCTACAGTAAATATTGTAGTATTGTTTTCAGCCGTGCTGTTATCAATTGTTAATCCTCCTGATTTTTCCTGGAGCTGCCTTTCCGGATCATTGGTAGTCAGATCGGGGGAGATCCTTTCGAAGGAGGCCGCCTGGTCCTTCGACCTGAAAAGATACTGCGATCCTATATACAGCCACCCCGATTTCCTCCCGAAAACCGTGGGGGTGTTCCAGTTGAACCTGAGCACTTTTCCGGGTTCATCGGGGAAGGGCTTTACCAGCCTGGCTTCACCGGTCCTCATATTCTGCCTGTAGATATAGCCGCCCTGGCTCTGTGAATAGACAACATTCGGATCCTTCGGGTCGCAGTATGCATAAAATCCATCGCCGCCGCCTATTGCTTTCCAGTCTGAATTTTTAATCCCCCCCGCGTGCCTCGACGGCCCCATCCACGATTCATTATCCTGCAGTCCGCCATAAATATTATATGGTCGCTGGTTGTCGACGCTCACGTGGTAGAACTGCGATACCGGCAGGTTCAGGATAAAGTTCCAGGCGTTACCCTTATCATATGATATATATACACCGCCATCGGTGCCGAGGTACATCATTTTATTATCATTCGGATTTACCCAGAGTGCGTGTGTATCGGAATGATAAGCTCCTCCGCTTACAGAAGATACCTGGAACACTTTCCCGCCGTTATTGCTTACCCATACCATCATCCCGGGCTTATATATTCTCTCCGGTTCAACAGGATCAGCTACAAGAAGGCTGAAATAAAAAGGCCTTTCACCTGCCATCGTCTGTTCTGATCTCTTTTCCCATGTCTGACCTTTATCTGACGAGCGGAACAGGGCAGATTTTTCAGATTCAACAAGTGCGTACAGCCAGTGTGGTTTAACCGGTGAAACAGCGAGAGCAATCCTTCCAAGTGTCTTATCGGGCAGCCCTGTCTGTATCCTGTTCCAGGTCTCACCCCCATCGGCCGACTTGTAGAGGCCGCTTCCCGGTCCGCCGCTCCTGAAGGTATATGCCTGGCGCCTGAAATCCCACAGAGAAGCATATAGAACGAGATGGTTCTCGGGATCCATAACGATATCGGCACATCCCGATGATGGGTTTGAATAGAGAGTTTTTTTCCAGCTTTTTCCCCCGTCATTGGTCTTATAAAATCCCCTTTCCCCGCTGTCTTTCCAGAGTGATCCGAGAACAGCAACATAAACCGTATTCGGGTCAGCGGGATCGATTATGATCTTTGCAATTCTTTCGCTGTTGGGAAGGCCCATCATTGTCCACTTATCGCCGCCGTTGGTTGTGCGGTAAATTCCGGTACCTATCGAAACGCTGTTCCTGACCCATACCTCACCGGTACCGACCCATACAGTGTCGGGGTGATCCTGGTCAATCGTAATACAGCCTATTGACTGGCTGTAATCGTCAAAAACAGACTTAAAGGTGACCCCCTGGTTAATTGATTTCCAGACACCTCCTCCAGCAGCTCCGACCCAGACTGTCGACGGGGCCTTTTTGACCGCATCAATGCTGGTTATTCGTCCGCTCATCTTTGCCGGACCGATCTGTCTTCCTTCGATACTTCCGAACATCGACGAAGTAATCTGCGCATCAAGCCCGTTGATAATTATTATTAACAGG
Organism: Bacteroidales bacterium; assembly: GCA_035541795.1. Lineage (GTDB taxonomy): Bacteria > Bacteroidota > Bacteroidia > Bacteroidales > VadinHA17 > LD21. Next base: position 182,947 of record DATKMR010000004.1, on the reverse strand, counting down.
GCGGATAAAAATATTATTGATTTCTTCATTTCCTATTTTTTTAAAAGTTGAAAGGATGAATTCATTTCCTGGTTTCAGGTTTGTCGAACATGCCCGGGGAAAGCGGAGTATCGAATTCCACCTTATCAATGATATTGGTACCGGCTGTCACACCGTTCGATTTTGACTCTATTTTCAGAGCAACGGGTATCCCTCTTATCATTTTATAATTGCTATAGTATGTATCACTTTCAGACTGGTTCCCAAGTACTTTAACTTTTGAATAAAGCCTCAGGGGTATGTAGGAATCCGAATCAATATAGTACTTGAATATATCTCCGTCCCTGGTTACAATCTTCAGAATGAAACAGAGGGTTCCTTCCATATCGTCCTGACCGTCGTATGTAAGGGTATATCCTTTTTCTGCTGGATTCCACAACATCCCGTCGATATCAGCAGAATACCGGGTTGTTTTGATGTCATCGTCAGAGTATGGCTGGGCAGTAGTGGAACCGGAGAACGGACTGAGCGTCCATCCTTCCTTCCCGTTAAAAGTCTGGATCATTGTAATACCCTGGAAAGTCAATTCAAACCTGAATGATGAAGGTCGGGAAATAGTTTGTGTATAAGGTATTTCCAGGCTGCCCTGGATCATCTTGCCTGTCACCTTCATGGTCGTAATTTTCAGGAGCGTGTCCTGAGCGTTTGCGGCATAGAATTTATGCAGGATTTCATCAAGCGTCTGCGACTGGATCGAAGCAGATGCTGATAACAGGAATAGAAAAACTGTTAGCAGGCGTTTTTTCATGGCATTAGTGTTTATTAGGATTAGTGTGACCTGAATAATTCAAATTTACACAAATTACTTGAGCGGGCGCACTTGACCCTATTGTACTTTCCCTGGATTTTTTGCTTTAAAGGACCGGAACCTGTCCCTTGTATTAAGAAGGACCGATAATCCGAGAGCAAGGAGCAGGGCGATCAGTGTCACCGTATCTACCAGCGAAGGGTTAAAATCGAGCCCGGTTATCCTGTCCGCCAAATACTTTACATATGAAACAGGCAGCCCGGTATGTCCCATCTTTTCAAGTATCCTGAAATGCCAGTCGGTAAGCGGGCAGTATCCCGGCGAACCGACGATAAGTCCCAGCACGAGCCATGAAGAACCGGTAAGCAGCAACAGGATCAGGTTTGCAACCCTGGTCCTTTTCCATATCCAGCCGAAAAGGTTAAATAGTATGACCGAGGTATGAAAAATAACGAAGAATATATCCAGCAGGCGGTACATTATGGGCCCTTTTTACGTGCAAAGATCGGAAAACGTCAATCATCACGTCATGCTGTTTCGGATTTTAACTAACTTACATTTCTAAAATTGAAACATGCCATGAGAAAACTGATTGCGATCGCAATATCCCCGCTTTTATTTTTTGCTTGCTCCGACAGATCGGGATCTTCTTCAAACCGAATCACTGGTGATGCTGTAACTGTTCAGTCATCACCATTGCCTGAGAACCATGATCTGACCGTTGTATCACCGGTGATTCCGGCAGGGAAAATAACGGTGGGAGGAAAAGATGCCATAATAAGGGGGTTCAGCTCCGAAGCCATACAGGCTGCGATTGAATCGCTGAAGGCAAGCGGGAAGGGTGGCATAATTGAACTGACTCCAGGAATCTTCAATATAATTGCTCCTGTCAGGCTATACAGCAATATGAAGCTGACCGGGTCAGGAGCCGGAACAATTTTAAAAAAATGCAGCGGGATCTCTTCACCCTTTGCCATAGATGCCGACTACGGGGAACTGCAGGTGACTGTTGCTGATACGAAAGGATTTCTCCCGGGCATGGGCGTGGCTGTTTACGATGATGAACAGAGGTCGGGATGGGCCCTGACAACAGCCAGGATAACTGAGATAAAGGGAAATACATTATTTCTCGACGACTACCTACTCCGCGATTATTCCGCGGCCAGGCACGGAACCGTTTCAAACGCATGTTCAGTGATCGAGGCAGTTAATGCCGGGAATGTTGAAATAACCAATCTTGCTGTTGAAGGCGGAAAGGAAACCAACCTGATGATTGACGGGTGCCGGGCCGGCGGGATATATCTTCATAAAGTAAGAAAAGCCCTTGTCGAAAACGTAAGTGTCAGGAACTTTAACAGCGACGGTATAAGCTGGCAGATAACCGAACACGTGACGGTTCGCAGCTGCGAGGTGTCGGGCTGTACCAACAGCGGGCTGCATCCCGGAACCGGTTCACCCTACACATTAATTGAGAACAACAATTCGCATAATAACGGCGGCTACGGGTTGTTTGTCTGCTGGAGAGTAAGAAACGGGGTCGTGCAAAGGAACGAATTTCACGATAACGGCATAAATGGCATCAGCACCGGGCACAAGGATACAAACATGCTCTTCTCATATAATCACATTTTCAATAACGGGGAAGATGGTATAACACTGAGAGGCGAAAGCCCAAACAACGAACCTGACGGAACAATAATCCGGCATAATGTAATAGAAAACAACGGCCTAAAAAAAGACGGGTATGGCATTTCTGTCTATTCACCCGCCAGGGGTGTCACAGTTGAGAACAATACTTTCAGGAATACTTCGGGAAAACAACTGGCTGCGATTTTCATAGGCGAACATGGGCTCAGGCCCGAAATGAAAGGGAATGAGCTATCAGGCATGCCGAAAGGAGAAATGGTGACGAAAAAATGACTACTTTCATGAAGAACTGCTTCCCGACTCTCAGCCTGCAAGAGAAACGTGTTCCTCAGCGCCTTTCCAGGTCGGGGTAAGAATCCAGTAAATAATGACGCTGGCTGCAGCCGCGAAGAAGCACCATACCGATGAGAGATACTGGGTATAAAAGAATCCCGATACCGCTACCGCAATAAAGATCACAATACCGAATACGAACATCCTTTTAACACCTGAAATAAAAATCGGCGCTATTGTCACAACCAGGTATAGGAGAAATGCAGGCATAACAAGCTTATCGGGAAAATCATTTGAATAGTCAATATGAAAGCCGTTCGTTACAGGTGTAATATGCCTTGTAATGATGTTTGTAAGGTAGTATGTTCCCAGTACCAGGCCGGCGGCGCTGAATAATTTCAGGTACCTCTTTCTCGATTCCGAACTCTCCATACGCAGAAGTGAGATCGGGACCATGATGGGCCAGACAACATCAGCCATAAAAAGAAAATAATAGGTTGCAGGCATCCTGAAGGAGGCGTATTCAGCATTCTGCAAGGAAAGCCAGACGAAACCTTCTGCAAACTGCTGGAATCCGAAAAAAAGAGGGATCAGTGAGAAAAGCCTTTCATTCGGGGTTTTAGTCTTTGTTGCCACTACGGCTCCGACCGTGGAGATGACAACACCACTGGTGAAGCTGGCCGATGCTGAAAAACACATGTTGCTAAAATTTTGATAAAATTAAATAATTCGAATGAAAACTGGAATAGAAAGAAAAATTCAGGTGTGAGGTGTGAGGTTTGAGGTTTGACCCCGGGATTAATGATGGTCAAATGTTTTTGTACGTTCAATCAGTTCAAGGCACATCCTTCCGTTATGATAGGGACATACCCAGAAACCTGCCTTGTCGTTACTTCCGGGTTTCCCATCGGGTGTAACCTCGCTGAACCAGCCACCATTCTTTTTGTCGACCAGGTACCTGCTGATGTAATCCTGGCATTTTAAAGCAATGGACAGGTATTTTATAATGTGCGTTATCTCATAGGCATTCAGGTAACCGACAACGGTTTCGGCCTGCTCCCACCACGACCGGCCCGGTTTCACCTCACCTGTGATCGTATTCTTTCCCGTGGCCATGCTGCCATCGGCAGACAATCCCTCTGAAGCCGCATCTGCGATCTTCACGGCGATTTCCGAAACTGCCTGTTTCAGATGATTATCACCGGCTAAACCGGCCGCTTCGCAAAGAAGCCAGGAACATTCAATATCATGACCATAGGAGAATTCAGGCGATGTGGGGTTCCATTTCCTGTCAAGAAAGGGCACCAGGTGGCTGGTTTTGCCGTCAATGATTTTATTCCCGAACAGTGTTATCAGATTTAAAAGCCTCCCCTTCAGGTTTTCGTCAGGCCAGAGCCTGTACAGGCTGGTATAGGATTCAAGAAGGTGAAGATGGGTATTCATCGTCTTCTCGTCCAGGTCGCTGCTCTCACCGATAAGCCGGTCGTGGCTTCTTTTCCAGTCGCGGGTAAAAACTTCAAAGTATCCTCCGTTCTCCCTGTCTGCTGCATATTTTTCAATGCACATGTATATGCTTTTGGCTTTTTCAAGAGCATCCCTGTCACCGGTGGCACGGGAATATTCAGATAAACCATATATAAAAAACGAGAGGGTGTACACCTGTTTTCTTGAATCCGCGACCGTCCCGTCGAATTTGAGGCTAAGGTATGCACCACCATAAACCGGGTCGATAAAGTTCCTAGCGATATAATCCATCGCCCTCCTGGCCTTTGCCAGGTATGCAGTATCCTTCAGCACCCTGTATGCCGCAGAATATGTCCACAATATCCTTGCATTCAGGATACCTCCCTTACCGGCATCGGGATAGATGCTGTCATTGGCATCTATTCTTCCGTAAAAGCCGCCATGGACATTGTCAGTCATCCTTGCCGACCACCAGGGCAGGATGTTCCGGGTAAGATCCGAAAAAGCGGTCGAGCCGAGTCGGTTGATCAGGGTTTTTTCCTGGTCCGTCTGTGCGCTGAGATTAAATGCAGATAATACAGTAATTGCAAAAATGAAGGAGAGAAGGTTACAGGTGTTTTTCATCTTTCCGGGATTTGTTAATTGAAAAATAAATTATCGCACAAGCCTGACAGTTACGGTAAATTGAGTCTCTTCAGGGGTAACACGGTATTTCGGAAAGACCGACAGGGCAGTGCATCCTACCCCGCTGGTTTTATAATCCAGGTTAAAGGTCACACCGTCGGAAGGGTGCAGCTGGTATGTATAGCTGGCCCTCGAGAGATTCTCAGTGGTATACGGGTATGCGTTGAAGTTAAAAAGGCTGCTCCCGGTGAACTCAAGTCCCCTGCCGTCTTTCGTGAGAAGCTTTACCCACCTATTGTCTGTTCTCAGCCCGCAATCTTCCGGCTTAACATAGGGTTCAAACATATTGCTTACTGTCGAGCTGTAGATATCTGTCCTGTAGCCGGATTTCCTGTCGGGATAGTTCTCCTGCGGGCCCCTGCCGTACCATACAACTTTCTCAATTCTTTTATCGAATACCCATTCAAGCCCTATCCTAGGAACCCAGCCCGGGAGTATTCCGTCGGGTGTCATCCTGTGTTCAATTGTCAGTTCACCGCTGCCATCAATAATATATGTGTAGCTGTTAATGCAGGCTCCCCAGCCGAAGCCGAGCATCATCACATTTCCCGTGGTGATGACCACCCTGCCGTCATTCTTCGTAGTGACATCAAATCCCGCAGGGACGGTACTTACGGCGTTCAGCCCCGTGGTATACCACTCTGTAGCCGCAACGTTGCCGAACCCGTCGGACCTGTGTGCCACGCCGGACCATCCGTAGTTCCATTCGTCAGTTTCGTTGGCCAGGGGGGCCCTCCACATGTTGAGAACAGGTCCTCTTCTGAGCAGCTCTTCACCGTCAACTCTTATTGAATTCAGCATCCCGTCGTGTTTCCCGAAGGTATAGCTGAATCCGTTACCCCGGACGACAACTGAATCAGCATCTTCTTTCATTTCCGGTCCGACCTTCACATTGTTCATTACAGCAGGTGCGACACGGCCCGAAAGATCAAATTCATCCCAGGCAATCTCAAATCCCTTTTCTGCCCAGGGAGTCCTCTCTTTCAGGGCAAAGCTGAGAACGAGGCGGTGTTCCTTACTTTGATCCTGCCAGTTATGCGGGTAAGGAAGGGTGATTATTTTTTTCCCAAGGGGAGGAACATCAGCCTCGAATGTTCCCCTTTCAAGCACCTGGCTGTCAGCCTTCAGGCACCAGCTGCAGGCAAGCCTGCCAAGGTCGGTAAAGAGATACCGGTTCTCAATTTCCAGCCGGCCCTTTTCAGGGTCAATCATTTTTACCGAAACGGGCTGCCCTGTCTTCCTGATCTGCCACATCTCAGGTTCAGGCTTCCTGTCGGGCCATATTGCGCCATAAGTTCTTGCTCCTATTCCATAGCTGAAGAATTCCCCGTCGGAACTCTCTTTTTCAAAATCGAGCCATACAGCCGCCTTTCTTTTTAAAGCTTCCGAAGGGTTATCAAGATCCGCAGGGCCGACAACACAGCTGAAAACTGCCGCCTGGTCGATCGTTGCATCACAGAGGTAACACGATGTCTCCTGCCCATGTTTCTCCGCATCCCTCCCTATGTTTAAAGGATAAGGGGTATTAAGGATATTTCCCGAAGCCGGAATCCTGTAGCTTTCCCTGCCGTCGAGAATCATATAAGCCCCGGTGCCATCATATATTGCAACGAGGTGATGCCAGTTATCATACCATTGCACGGGAAGATTCATGGCAACAGTAAACTTCTTCGTTGTGGTAAAATAGAACTTCACGGAATCATCATTCTCCTGGTAAAGTCCGAACTGCCAGCTACCCTTGGTAATGAGCGATCCCGATGAATTACTGAGCCTTCGCGGTTTAACCCACAGGGACAGTGTAAGTTTATCACCTGATATATCGAGGGCTTTATCCCTGTATACCTCCACCCACTGGTCATGCCCGTTCAGATCGATAGCCCTGCCCGACCTTCCCTCCACAAGTTTTGCACGACCCATAATATTTGCCTGGACATTATGAGATGATTCATCCTTCAGTGTCCTTATTTTCTCTGTCAGCCCGGTACTGACAAAATCCCAAATGGCACCACCCATGCTCCTGGGGTATTTCCTGAACAGCTCCCAGTAATCGTCCAGGCCGCCGCCGCCGTTCCCGGTAACAGCCAGGTATTCATCGAGGAATGAAGGCCTGGGGTCTATGCTGTCTGGCACCTGGAAAACCCTGGTAAGCAATTCGAATATCCTTGGGTACCGCGGACCGATAATTTCCTCGCATTTATGGGAAAAGGCATTTCCGCCGTACATCCAGTAGCGTGTCTTGTCGTACTTCCTTCCTTCATCTATAACCGCGCATATATTATCTCCCTCACCGCTTTCATTTCCTGCGCTCCAGAACAGGATGCAGGGATGGTTCCTGTCGCGGAGCACCATTCTTCGCGCACGTTCCCTGTACATGCCTTCCCATGCCTTATCGGACGACAGGTAGTCTGTGGCATGAGCTTCATCGCCCGTTTCATCGACGATATAGATCCCGAATTCATCGGCAAGCTCAAGATACTTGTTTACAGGCGGATAATGGGATGTCCTCACGCAGTTAATGTTGAATCTTTTCAGCAGGGTAAGGTCCTTCCTGATTGTAGCCTCGTCCATCGCGTGACCGGTAAGAGGATGCTGCATATGACTGTTTATCCCGTTAAGCTTTACAGGCTTACCGTTCAGGTAGAAGACCTGGTGCCTGATTTCCGTTTTTTTAAACCCGATTCTTCCCGAAGCCGTTTCAACTGCCTTCCCCGACGAATTGACCAGCTCAAAAACCAGGGTATAAAGGCAGGGATCCTCTGCCGACCACCTGGAAGGTGATTCTATTTCCCCGCTAAGCTTAATGGTAGTGGTGACGGCAGGTGTTACAGTGAACTTCTCTGAAGAAAAGGTCCTTACCGGTTTCATCATTTTATCCAGAAGAGTGATCCTGAGCAACCAGCCTCCGGTGCCCGCTGCTGAAAAGTTTTTTACCATTGCAGCCAGGTCGAGCCTGAAATTTTTATATTCCCGGTCAGGTTCGGTAACTGCCGTCCAGTCGAACAGGTGAGTCGGATTCCTTGCACAGAGCCAGACATCGTCAAAGATGCCAGCGAGCCGCCAGTAATCCTGGTCCTCGAGGTAGACCCCGTCGGAATACTTGAAAACCACTACGGCAACCGAATTTTTTCCATCCTTTAAAAAAGGTGTAATATTATATTCGGCAGGCTCTTGTGCTCCTTCGTTATAGCCGGCACCTTTACCGTTTACATATAGAAAACAGGCAGAAGCGGTCTTTTCCATCCTCAGGAACACCTGTTTGCCCTTCCATCCCGGCGGAACACTGAAAAACCTTCTGTATGCCCCTGTGGGGTTATATTCTCTCGGGACATGCGGCGGATCGGCATGAAAAGGAGTGGCAATATTCCTGAAAAGGGGATCGCCGTAGCCCTGCATCTCCCAGTTCGACGGAACATGTATGGTATCCCATGCGGAATCATCAAACTTTGGATCGAAGAAATTGAGAGGTACCTTTTCCGGGATGTCGAAGAAATGAAATTTCCACCGGCCGTTAAGCGACAGGTAACCAGGCGATCTGCTCTTATCACCGCTCATAGCATCCGCAGCCGAATTATAAGGAATAACGATCGTATGTCCCTCTTCCTGGTTTATATCCAGTATTGCCGGGTTTTCGATGTATTTATATATATCTGAAAGATACGGGATATTCTGTCCGAAGGCTGTCGATAAAATGAAAACCGCAGGTATCAGGAAAAAAAGTCTTTTCATAGTTCAGGAGTGGAATTTTATCAGAAATTTACGACAATTTGCACGGCGGGCAAAGAATCTTCAAAGTAAATACGGCATGGGAGATTTTTAATGCGCAACTTATTTCTAAATTAGCAATAGTATTAGCTTATTTTCCATTACAATTTAATGACCAGATTATGAATAAGATTGCAAAACTGACCGGGGTGGCATTTACTCTGATCATGTTTCTTTTTATCCAGGGATGCACGACTTCCCCCAGGCAGGACAAGCTGAATATTGCCTACGAAAAGTTCACAATGCCAAACGGGCTGCAGGTAGTACTACACCAGGATCACTCCGATCCGGTGATCTCATACGCGATAATGTATCATGTCGGCTCAAGCAGGGAGATTCCGGGCAAAACGGGCTTTGCCCATCTTTTCGAACACCTTCTTTTCGGGGGATCGGAAAATGTTCCCTCCGGAAGCTTTGACAAGATCCTCGAAAATGCCGGCGGGAATAATAACGGGTTCACTGAACGCGACATAACAACCTATTTTGAAGTCTTTCCAAAAAATGCACTCGACAAGGTTCTCTGGATCGAATCCGACAGGATGGGTTTCTTTATCAATTCGGTCACAAAGCATGCAATGGCCATTCAGCAGAATGTCGTCCAGAATGAAAAAAGACAGAGTGTCGACAATGCACCCTACGGCTTTACCAGCTACCTGATATACAAGAACCTGTATCCCCAGGGCCATCCTTACAGCTGGGATGTGATTGGTGATATGGACGACCTGAAAAATGCCTCACTTGATGATGTTAAAAATTTCTACTCGAAATTTTATGGCCCTAACAACGCCACGCTGGTGCTCTCGGGCGATTTCAATCCCGACTCCGTGAAACCGTTGCTTACAAAATATTTCGGCGAGATTAAATCTCATGGCGACGTTCCAGTTCGCACACCGATGGTTGCTTCACTCTCAAAGACAGTCAAATTATACCATGAAGACAATTTTGCAAGCGTTCCTGAAATCAACCTGGTATGGCCCGCACCACAGGCGTATCAAAAGGATGCCTATGCTCTTGATTTCCTGGCAAACCTGCTGGCTTCTGGTGAAAAAGCTCCTCTCTACAAGGTTCTTGTCAAGGAAAAGAAGCTTACATCGCGTACTTCGGCATATAACAGTTCGGCAGAGCTCGCAGGTGAGTTCACTATTTCAATAAGGGCGAATGAAGGTAAAAGCCTGAAGGATATTGAGGCTGCCGTGATGGAAGGTTTCGATCGTTTTGAAAAGGATGGCATCACTCAGAATGACATTGAAAGAATAAAAGCCACTTCCGAGAAAAACTTTTACATGAATATTAACAGCGTCCTTGGAAAATCCATCCAGCTTGCATTTTACAACACCTACCTTAACAACCCCGGATTTATTGAAAAGGACCTGGAGAATATCAAATCGGTTACAATTGATGACGTAAAAAGGGTTTACGAGACATACATTAAGAATAAGCCCCACGTGGTTACAAGTTTTGTTCCGAAAGGACAGCTTGATAAAATCGCCGAAGGTTCGGAAAATGCAGGAATTAAGGAAGAGAACATTAACCAGGCAAGCAAGGTTGAAATAGAAGCAAAGGGAGATGATAAATATGTCAAGTCCCCATCCGCGATTGACAGGACAAAAGAGCCCGGATCCGGCCCGGAACCTATTCTTAAGGCGCCTGAGGTCTGGAGGGCAAAACTGTCCAACGGAATTGAAGTGGCAGGAATTGTGAACAGGGAGCTGCCGCTCGTCAGCATCAACCTTGTAATAAACGGTGGCATAAACCAGGACAGGCTTGATCTTCCAGGCGTTGCAACAATGACCACATCGCTCCTTCAGAAGGGAACAAAATCAAAAACGCCGGAACAGCTGGAGGAAGCAATCCAGCTTCTCGGATCAGCTCTCTATACATATGCATCCAACGAGGAAACTGAAATTACCGGGTACACTCTTTCGAGGAACTTCGGAAAGACAGTGAGCCTGATGAGCGAAATCCTTCTCGAGCCGCGATGGGACACGACCGAATTTACACTTGCAAAGACCAGGACAAGAAACCAGATTATACAGTCGAAGGCACAGCCAAGAAACGTGGCATACAATTCGTTCCTGAAGCTTCTTTACGGCAAAGACAACGTTCATGGTATCAGTGCATTGGGAACAATTGAATCGGTCGACAAAATCACGCTTAATGACCTTAAGGATTTCTATTCAAACAATTACTCTCCAAATGTAACAAGGATCAACATCGTTGGAAATGTCACAAAAGAAGAGGCATTACAGGCGCTGAAACAACTTGAAGAAGAATGGAAACCCAAGGATGTAAAACTCAATACATACCCCGTACCGCCATCTCCTGAAAAAGCCACAATCTATTTTGTGGATATTCCCGGATCAAGGCAGTCAGTTATTTACATCGGTTATCTGTCTCTTACCAGGGACAACCCCGACTTTGTCAAAGCAAATTTCGTGAACTACAAGCTCGGCGGATCATTTACAAGCATACTGAACCAGATACTTCGCGAAGAAAAGGGATATACCTACGGAGCATCAAGCTATTTCTGGGAGCTCAAAAGCCCTGCTCCCTTCATCGCAAGTTCAATGGTTCGATCGGATGCTACCTTCGAATCAATGAAAATATTCAAGGAGGAGATGGAGAAATATGGCAAGGGCGTTTCACCGGAAACCATACAGTTTATCAAGAACGCCATGATCAGATCGAATGCCCTGAAGTTTGAAACAAATGATGACCTCCTGAACATGCTGTCGACGATGACGAAGTTCGGCCTGCCTGACGATTACGTTCTGAGAGAAGAAAATGTAATAAACGGAATGACTGTTGAGGAACATAAATCGATTACCGGCAAATATATCATTCCCGGCAGGATGATTTACCTTGTTGTCGGCGATGCGGCCACACAGATGAAACCGCTTGAAAAATTAGGGTTTGGCAAACCCGTGCTGTTAAAAAACGAATAAGAGAGGAAGAAGAATGAAGCCATTGATCCACCCGGGATTTCTGTTTACGAGCCAGCGAGGCGAAAAGCTTTATCACGACTATGCCGAGAGGCTTCCAATTGTTGATTTTCACTGTCATCTTTCACCGGCGATGATTGAGTCAGACAGGCAGTTTGAAAACCTTACCCGCGCCTGGCTTGAAGGTGACCATTACAAATGGAGGGTTATGCGGATGAACGGGGTCCCGGAAAATTTCTGCACTGGAAATGCAAGCGACCAGGAAAAGTACCTCAAATGGGCGGAGACCGTGCCATATACCGTCGGTAACCCGGTTTATCACTGGACACATCTTGAACTGGCAAGGTATTTCAACCTTTACGACCTGCTTTCACCATCGACGGCAGCTTCAATATATAATAAAGCGCTGGCAATGCTCAAAACAAGGGAATTCAGCGCAAGGTCGCTGATCCGGAAGATGAATGTGGAAATCATTTGTACAACAGATGATCCGGCAGATGACCTGAAGAATCATATCTCGGTCAAATCCGGGTGGGATGTTAAAGTGCTTCCTACTTTCAGGGCCGACAACGTCCTGAAAACAGAGGACCCCGATGCATTTAAAAGATACATGCACAGGCTGTCGGAAGCATCAGAGGTTGAAATAAAGAATACCGAATCGTTGTTCAAAGCTCTGGAAAGAAGGCATAAGTTCTTCCACGAAAACGGTTGCAGGCTTTCAGATAATGGCCTTAACGACCTGCTCTACAGCCCTGTGAGCCAGCCGGAAGCCGACAAGTCCCTGAAAAAGCTCATGAAAGGTGAGATGCTGGATGCAGCTGAGACAAACGGATTCAGGACCCTTGTCCTGTCGGAGCTATGCAGGATGAACAACAGCAGGGGCTGGACCCAGCAGTTTCACCTGGGTGCCAAAAGGAACAACAGCTTCAGGATGTTCATGGAAATGGGCCCCGACACAGGGTGGGATTCAATTGGAAAGTCGCTCAATCCGTATTCAATTGCAGCATTCTTCAGCAACCTTGAAAAGGACAGGCAGCTTGCCAGGACCATCCTGTACAACAGCAACCCTTCCGATAATGCAATGATGATCACCATGGCAGGCAATTTTTGTGATGGTACCATCCAGGCAAAAGTCTCCAACGGTGCTCCATGGTGGTTTCTCGACCAGAAAGACGGGATAGAACGACACCTGCTTGACATATCTTCCTTTGGCCTGCTGAGCAGGTTTGCAGGAATGGTAACCGATTCGAGGAGCATCCTTTCATATCCCAGACACGAATACTTCAGAAGGATTGCATGCAATTTCATCGGGAAACAGGTTGACACGGGACTTATGCCTGATGATGAACCGATACTCCGGATGGTCATTGAAAATATATGTTACCGTAATGCAAAAAATTATCTCGGCTTCAGGTAACGGGAGTGACGGGGATGATAAACGAGGAGGATGCCGCGGTGCCATGAGGATTTTATTTTGCTCCCGGTGGTTGACGGAGGTACTTTTGAGGATTAATAATTAACCACTTATTATGATCTCTTTAGGATTGAAGGACAAAGTCGCAATTGTAACAGGAGGTTACGGTGCCATCTGTTCAGAGATGGTCATGTGCCTGGCCGGTAATGGTGTCAAAACAGCTATTCTCGGCAGGGATGAAAAGAAGGCGGCGGACCTGGCGAAGGAGACAGAAAACAAAACGGGCACAATATGCATCGGCATCGCAGGCGATGTGCTTGACAGGAAATCTCTTGAGAGGGCCAGAGCCAGGATAAACGGCACCCTGGGTCCGGTCGATATTCTTATCAACGGTGCAGGCGGCAACTCACCGAAGGCTACAACCGTCGCCGAGCATGCAGCTGCCGGAAATGACTACAGGCCCGGTGAGACATTTTTCGGTCTTGATCCATCCGGGTTTGATGAGGTGTTCGATCTGAACCTGAAGGGAACGATCCTGCCTACCCTTGTATTCGCGACAGATATGACTGAAAGAGGGTCAGGATCTATTATCAATATTTCATCGATGAACTCATTCAGGCCACTGACCAGGATACCAGCATACTCGGCTGCAAAGGCGGCAATAAATAACTTTACCCAATGGCTGGCTGTCCATTTCGCACCCCGGGGCGTGAGGGTAAATGCCATTGCTCCCGGTTTTATCATAACCGATCAGAACAGGTTCCTCCTCACTGAAAAGGAATCGGGCAATCTAACCGCCAGGGGAAGGAAGGTGATATCAAATACACCTATGGGCAAGTTCGGAACGGCTGAGGAAATGACAGGTACCGTACTTTATCTCGCTTCGGGCCTGTCGGGTTTCGTGACGGGAGTGGTAATTCCTGTCGACGGCGGATTTAACGCGTATTCAGGGGTTTGATGTTTAATGGGTTGCAGGCCGGCAGTTTAAAATGATACTATCAGGGGAAGGATCGGAAAACAGTGTGCTCGGATCTGAGGATCTGAAGAGAAGCCTTTACAGGGCACTCGACAAGCTGGGCAAAAAGAGGAATGTAATGGCAATCCCCCCGGATATCACCCGCCTGCATTCAAGAGCAGGTGAGCTGACGGTAATGATCCGCGATTATTACAAAGATAATCTAAAAGATATTCTCCCGGCCCTCGGAACACATTCCCCGATGACAGTGGATGAGACAGCCGAAATGTTTCCAGGTATTCCCCCTTCACTTTTCAGAGCGCACAATTTCAGGAAGGATGTGGTTACACTCGGTTCCATACCACCTTCCCATGTCTCTGAAATAACATCGGGAGCAGTTGCCATGCCTTTACCGGTACAGGTTAACAGGTTGGTTGCCGAAGGCGGTCACGACCTTGTAATATCTCTCGGGCAGGTTGTGCCTCACGAGGTAGCAGGCATGGCCGGCTACAACAAGAATATTCTCGTGGGTACAGGCGGGCAGGAGACTATAAACCTCAGTCATTATACCGGGGCAGTGTGCGGCATGGAAAAAATAATGGGCAAGCCCCACAACCCGGTCAGGCGCCTTCTGAATGATGCAGCGGCAATGTATCTTTCGGAGATCCCGCTGCTTTATGTTCAGACTGTTATCGGAAGAGATATATCCGGAAAGCTTGTTACCAGGGGACTTTTTATTGGTGATGATGAAGATGTTTTCAGGCTCGCCGCAGAACTTTCAGCAAGGGTCAATATTACAATCCTTGACAAACCTTTAAAGAAAGCAGTAGTCTGGCTTGATCCGTCTGAATACCGGAGCACATGGCTCGGGAACAAAAGTATCTACAGGACAAGGATGGCGATGGAGGACGGGGCCGGGCTTATCGTTCTTGCTCCGGGCATAAAAACTTTCGGGGAAGACGGTGAGATTGACAGGATGATAAGGAAATTCGGATATAAGGGAACTGATGCCGTATTAAAGTTTGTCAACGAAGACATGGAGCTCAGGAGCAGCCTCGCAACGGCGGCCCATCTTATCCATGGAAGCACCGGGGGGCGGTTCAGCGTGACATATTGTCCCGGGAAGCTCACAAAAAACGAGGTAGAAGCTGCAGGATTCGGATTTGGAAACCTCGCGGCCATGATGAAAAAATATGACCCGGCAAAACTGTCGGAAGGTTTCAATATGCTCCCCGATGGTGAGGAGATTTATTTTATCTCCAACCCTGCCACGGGACTATGGTCGACAGTCAATAAGCTGAAATGACAACTGCAAAACCATGATTAGCTGGGGAATGATAGGGTGCGGTAATGTTACGGAAGTGAAGAGCGGACCGGCTTTCAGCGATGTCCCAGATTCAAGATTAATCGGGGTGATGAGAAGGAACAGGCAGCTTGCCGAAGATTATGCGAGGCGCCATAATGTACCTAAAGTATATCCCACAAGTACGGATCTTATCGGTGACCCTGAAATAAATGCTGTTTACATTGCCACCCCGCCCGGGAGTCACAGGGAATATGCGCTGCAGGTTATCGAAGCCGGCAAACCTGTTTACATCGAGAAGCCAATGGCGCTGAATTACCAGGAGTGTGCGATAATAAATGAAACAGCTGAAAGAAAGAATGTCCCGGTGTTTGTGGCATATTACCGGAGGACACTCCCCGGATTTCTGAAAGTGAAAGAGCTGGTAGAATCGGGAACCATCGGGAACATCAGGTACATAAACATTAGCCTCTTCAAGGCGCCATCGGACGATGAGAAGGCAGGGAGACTGACCTGGCGTGTTGACCCTCTGATTTCAGGAGGAGGCCATTTTATCGACCTTGCATCTCACCAGCTCGACTGGTTGGATTTTCTTCTTGGTCCGGCCCGGAAGGTCAACTCGGTAGTTACGAATCACGGGAAATTATATGCCGCGGAAGATTTTGTAGCAGCCGAGATCATCTTTCCGGAAGACGTGGTTGTGACCGGTACATGGTGCTTCAGTCTTTCCCCGGCCAATAATACTGACATCATTGAGATCTTTGGAGAGAAGGGAAACATCAGGTTTTCTTGCTTCACCTTTGAACCTGTAATACTTACCAACGGTTACGGTAAGAAAGAGTATTTTAATGAAAGACCTGCAAGCGTTCAGTACTACCTTATTAACGAGATTGTCAAAGAGCTGGAGGGGAAAGGAACCTCCCCGAGTACCGGTACCACTGCGGCACGTACCAGCAGATTAATGGACGAGATTATTTCAGAATATTATAAAAAGAGCTAAAAAATTTATCATGGCACAATTATCTGATATTGGGTTGATAGGCCTCGCGGTGATGGGTGAAAACCTTGTTCTCAATATGGAAAGCAAAGGTTTCAGGGTGTCGGTTTACAACAGGTCGGCACAGAAAGTTGATGAGTTTCTGGCCGGGAGGGCGAAAGGAAAGAATATTACCGGTACACATTCGGTGAAAGAGCTTATCTCAACCCTTAAAAGGCCCAGAAAGGTAATGATGATGATCAAGGCAGGTCCGGCAGTTGATGAGATGATTGAGACTGTTCTCCCTTTCCTAGAGAATGGCGACATCATAATTGACGGGGGAAATACCCACTTCCCCGATACAAACAGAAGGGCCACATATGTCGAAAGCAAGGGGCTGCTGTATATCGGAACCGGGGTCTCAGGCGGAGAAGAGGGCGCTCTCCTGGGCCCGTCGATAATGCCAGGTGGATCGATAAAGGCCTGGCCCGAAATCAGGCCGCTTTTCCAGGCCATAGCTGCAAAAGTGGAGGATGGTACCCCATGCTGCGACTGGGTGGGTGAAAATGGTGCGGGTCATTTCGTAAAAATGGTTCATAATGGTATCGAATATGGTGACATGCAGCTCATTACTGAAGCATATCACATTATGAGAGAGCTTCTTGGTATGACTGCTGATCAGATGCATTCAGTTTTCAGGGAATGGAACGAGGGTGATCTGAACAGTTACCTGATTGAGATCACAAGAGATATCCTCGCATATAAGGATGAAGACGGTGAGCCTCTTGTTGATAAGATACTCGATACTGCAGGGCAAAAGGGAACGGGAAAATGGACTGGGGTTGCAGCTCTCGAACTGGGTATTCCTCTTACCCTGATCGGGGAAGCTGTTTTCTCAAGGTGCCTCTCGGCCATTAAGGACGAAAGGGTAAAAGCGTCTGCCATGCTGAAAGGACCCGGACCAAAGTTCAATGGGGACATGACGGCATTTATTTGCGATCTCAGGGACGCGGTATATGCTTCAAAGATTGTTTCATATGCGCAGGGCTATGCCCTGATGAGTGCCGCCGCTGCCGAATACAAATGGAACCTGAATTATGGTGGAATTGCCTTGATGTGGAGAGGAGGATGCATCATAAGATCGGCTTTTCTCGGGAAAATCAAGGAAGCATATGACAATAACCCTGGAATCGGGAATCTTTTGCTTGATCCCTTCTTCAGGGACAAGGTTCTGAAAGCCCAGGACGGTTGGAGAAACGTCGTGTCGGCTGCTGTCTTAAACGGGATACCGGTGCCTGCAATTTCCGCCGCACTCGGGTACTTCGACGGGTATCGCAGCGAAAGGCTGCCTGCCAACCTGCTCCAGGCCCAAAGGGATTATTTCGGGGCGCATACATACGAAAGAACCGACAGGCCCAGGGGTGAATTTTTCCATACAAACTGGACGGGCCGGGGAGGAACGACCGCTTCAACAACCTATAACGTATAGCCGGGTGGAAGACCGCATGACACCAAGACCGCAGAACCACTTGACTGCAGGACCGCAAAGCCGTGAATACTCCAGCTACAGGTGGACAGTCTGCGCCATGATATTTTTTGCAACCACTATCAATTACGTTGACCGCCAGGTTATCGGGATACTTAAACCGGTTCTTGACAGCCAGCTTGGAATCGGTGAAAAGGAGTATTCGTATATCATTGTGACCTTTCAGCTCTTTTATGCATTCGGGATGGCTGTCACGGGAAGACTGATCGACAAATTCGGAACAAAGACCGGCTACGGGATTTCGGTATTTTTCTGGAGCCTTGTTGCCATGGGTCATGCTTTTGCCAGGGGTGTGGTAAGCTTTGGATTCTGGAGGGCGCTGCTGGGCATAAGCGAATCGGGTAACTTTCCTGCTGCAATAAAAAGCATTACAGAGTGGTTCCCTAAAAAAGAGAGGGCCCTTGCCACGGGTATATTCAATTCCGGGACCAATATCGGAGCTATAATTGCCCCGGTGGCGGTACCTGCGATTCTGGCATTATGGGGCTGGCAGGCTGCATTTATAATTACCGGGGCGCTGGGTTTCATATGGCTTGTCTGCTGGATCATATGGTTCGAGGTTCCTGAAAAACAAAAACGGGCCTCCCCTGCCGAACTGGCTTACATCAGAAGTGATTCGGAAGTCTCCGTGGTTTCTGCCGGAAGCTTACCATTTAAAAGGCTAATAAGGTACAGGCAGACATGGGTCTATTTTGTCGGTAAATCGATGACCGACCCTATCTGGTGGTTCTTTCTTTTCTGGATACCGGGCTGGCTCAACCAGGTCAGGCACACGGGGCTCGATCTGAAAACTTTCGGACTCCCGCTTGTTATAATCTATTCACTTACTACCATTGGAAGCATTGCGGGCGGATGGCTGTCCTCCTTCCTGATCAGGAAAAACATGATACCATTCAGGGCCAGGAGAATCACCATGCTGATCTTCGCGCTCCTTGTGACACCGGTGGTCCTGGCCTCCTCCCCTTCGGTCAGTACATGGAGCGCTGTTATTCTTATCGGTGTGGCAATGGCTGCTCACCAGGCGTGGTCGGCCAATATGTACACAACCGCTTCTGATGCGTTTCCGAAGGAAGTTGTGAGTACGGTCACAGGCTTTGGCGGGATGGCCGGCGCCCTGGGGGGAGCATTCATTTCGTACCTGGCCGGGTTCGTTCTCGATTTCTACCAGAAGAGGGGTCATATTGAAACCGGTTACGTGGTTATGTTCACGATAGCAGGCAGTGCCTATCTCCTGGCCTGGATCATCATGACAATTCTCCAGCCGAAGGAAAAACCCGTTTCCCTTAATTGATAGAGATGAATCCCGGAATCTATTCCTTAGGCATCGGCGACAGGTTCGGATACGAGGGTGAGGCCCAGATGCGGGCGATACTCGATGCAAGCCGGATGGGTGTCGATATTACTCCCGTCTGGAACAAATCAAACCGCGAACATTTAATTACGGGAACAAAACCGGAGGACGTGAGGTACGAAGCTGATAATGCAGTTCTTGCTTCCCGGTTTAGCCGCCCCTACTTCGTAGATGCCGATCATATAGGCAGCGCGACCGTCGGAAATTATCTCACCTCCTGCGACTGGTTTACAATTGATGTTGCTGATTCTATCGGTAAGCATTGCGACAGACTGTTGAGGGAGAAGTTCATAGGAATGTCCGCCCCGTTCACTGGTGAATTGAAAATTGAAGGGCTGCCCGGACCTCTGAGAATAGACTCAGCATACCTCGGAAAAGTAGCCGACCTGTACCTGCCTGCTATAAAAAAAGCAGCAGAAATATACGGGAAAATTGAATCGGTAAAAGGCAGGAATAATTTCATAACAGAGGTCTCGATGGATGAAGTTGCACAGCCACAGGGGCCGGTTGACCTGTTTTTCATACTATTCATGCTCTCTGCCGAAGGTGTTCCTGTACAGGCCATTGCCCCGAAATTTCATGGAAGCTTTCATAAAGGAGTTGATTATATAGGTGACTGCTCAAAGTTTGCGGAAGAATTCGAGGCTGACATGCTGGTCATTGAAAGGGCCGTAAAGGAGTTTGATCTGCCAGGCGGGCTTAAGATCAGTGTCCATTCAGGGTCTGACAAGTTTTCAATTTATCCGGTTATAGGTGATATAACAAGGAGGCACGGAAAGGGCATACATATTAAAACCGCAGGGACGACCTGGCTGGAAGAGGTAACAGGGCTCGCTCTCGCGGGAGGGAGATCATCAGCATTTGTAAAGGAGCTTTGCATCAGCGCCCTGGACAGGCGCGAAGAACTATGCAAGCCATACACCGGTGTAATCGGAATTGATGTGTCCATGCTTCCGGGAAGAAGAACCATTGAAGGATGGACGGGTGAAGAGCTGGCATCGGCAATCAGGCATGTCCCTGGAAAGGCAGAATTCAACCCGGCTTTCAGGCAGCTTATTCACCTGGCCTATAAGATTGCGGCAGAGAAAAAGGATGAATTCGGGCAGCTGATTTTACAGAATAAACCCCTGGTCTCGGAATGTGTTTATGAAAACCTGTATCACAGGCACATAAGGCGGATATTCAATATCTGAACTGTCAGATCGACTGGAATGAGTGCAATTTACGGTATATGCCGTTATCAATCTTTATGAGCTCGCCGTGCGTACCCGACTCGACAATCCTGCCATCCTCGATCACTATAATAAAATCTGCATGCTGTATAGTCGATAACCTGTGGGCTATTACTATTGATGTCCTGTTCTGCATCACCTTCTGAATGGCATCCTGGACATACCTTTCCGATTCGGTATCCAGTGCCGAAGTGGCTTCGTCGAGTATCAGGATAGGCGGGTTTGCCATTATAGCCCTGGCAATACTGACCCTTTGCTTCTGCCCCCCGCTCAGCTTGTTGCCCGATTCACCTACAGCATTGTCATACCCATTTTCTGTTTCCATTATAAACTCATGGGCATGGGCTATTTTGGCTGCATTGGTAACATCTTCCATTGAATAGGTGAATTTACCAAATGCAATATTTTCCCTGAATGAGGTATTAAAGAGTATTGGCTGCTGACTCACAATACCCATAAGGCTCCTGAGCTCCTTCACCTTCATGTCCCTGATATCGATCCCGTCGATAAGAATGCTCCCCTTATCAACATCCATGAATCTCGGTATAAGGTCGACCATTGTTGATTTTCCGCCTCCCGACTTCCCTACAACAGCAAGGGTTTGACCCTTCTTTAGCTTGAAGCTGACATCGCGGAGAACAGGTTCGGAGTTATATGCAAACCAGACATTTTTAAATTCAATTGAATCGTCAAATGTTGTTTTTGACACTGCATTTTCCTTTTCAGGAATCTTTTCATCGGCTTCCAGCACCTGGTTAAGCCTGTCGACCGAGGCCATACCTTTCCTGATGAGAAAGGCTGCGGTTGTAACGTTTTTTGCCGGAGGAATTATCTGTGAAAAGACAGCAATGAAAGTAATCAGCTTTGTCGGTGTCATCGATGAGGACCCTTTTAGTGCCAGCGAACCCCCGATAAACAACAGGATCACAACAACTATGGTTGCAAGAAACTCGCTAAGCGGTGATGCAAGGTATCCCCTTCTTGCCACCCTCCTGAATATCTTGGTGTACCTTTCATTAGTATCCGAGAACTGCGCCTTTACTTTTTCTTCGGCATTGAATCCCTTTACAATCCTGAGCCCTGAAAGAGTCTCTTCCACTGTTGAAAGCAGGCTGCCGAGGCTCTGCTGGCCTGCAAAGGATGAGGACTTAAGCGTTTTTGCTGTCTCTCCTATTATCCATCCTGCAAGGGGCATCATAACCAGTGCAAAGAGTGTCAGCTGAAAACTCGTGATAAAAAGGTAGACAAGGAAAAGAGCAATATATAACGGATCCTTGAACATTATATTCAGTGACGACACAACAGAGAGTTCAATCTCCTGGACATCGTTGGAAAGGCGTGTCATAATATCACCTTTCCTTGCGTCATTCAGGTATGAGAGCGGCAGCTTAAGGATTTTGTCGTACATCTGCGACCTGAGGTTCCTGACGGTGCCTGCCCTGAGGTAGGCCATGCAGTTGCTGGCAAGAAAAATGAACCCGTTTTTAAGAAGGCTGGCAATCACAACAACAACGCATACCAGCAGCAATGCGCTGAGCTTGCCATGATCGTGGACATAACTGACAAGGAACTGGTCCCCGAACCTGCCTATTGATTTTATGCTGAAACTCACAGCTGTTGCTTGCTGCGCCGCCTCTTCCGCGTTGAACAATATTTTCAGGAAGGGACCTAATAGCGTAATTACGAATAATGCAAAAAAGGCGCTTACAATATTATAAAAGAGGTTTTTCGAAACCTGCCATTTGAAAGGCGCAACAAAACTGAGGAGGATTCTTATGCTTTTCATTTAAAAATTCCAGTTTGCTCAGACACCCGTATAATTGAAAGGAGTTATTGCCCTGAGCTCTTCCTTAATATCTTCAGTAACGTCCAGCCCGCCGATAAATTGCATAATTGCTTCCCTGGTAATCTTTTCATTGGTCCTGGTAAGCGACAAAAGCGCTTCATACGGTTTCTTAAACCCTTCACGACGCAATATGGTCTGGATTGCCTCAGCCACCACCGCCCAGTTGTTTTCAAGATCCTCGCGTAACTTTTCTTCGTTCAGGAAAAGCTTGCTTAACCCCTTGAGAAGCGAATTAAATGCAATAAGAGAGTGAGCGAAAGGCATGCCGGCATTTCTCAGCACAGTCGAATCGGTAAGGTCGCGCTGCAGCCTTGATACAGGAAGTTTTTCCGAGAGGTGGGCAAGGATAGCATTGGCATAGCCCAGGTTCCCTTCAGCATTTTCAAAATCAATGGGGTTGACCTTATGCGGCATTGCCGACGAGCCTATTTCTCCCTTGCGTATCTTTTGCCTGAAATAATCGAGTGAAATATACATCCAGACATCCCTCGACAAGTCGATGAGTATCACATTTATCCTTCTCATATTGTCGAAGAGGGCTGCCAGGTTATCATAATGCTCAATCTGGGTCGTGGGATATGATCTCTGGAGGCCCAGCCTTTCATTGACAAACGTATCGGCAAACTGGTTCCAGTCAATGCCGGGGTAAGCAACATGATGTGCGTTGAAGCTGCCTGTGGCTCCTCCGAATTTTGCAGAGAACGGGATCTGTGAAAAATATTTTATCTGCTCATCTATGCGGGTAACAAAAACAGCAAGCTCCTTCCCCACCCTTGTCGGCGATGCGGGCTGTCCATGTGTCCTTGCAAGCATCGGAACATCCTTCCACGTTGCCGACATGTTGGCAAGCACTTCCCTTAGTTCATAGAGTGCCGGAAGATACACATCAGCCATAGCTTCCTTGAGCGAAAGCGGTGTTGCAGTGTTGTTTATATCCTGTGAAGTAAGACCGAAATGGATAAACTCCTTCCATTTTTCCAGCCCGGCGGATACAAATTTCTCTTTCAGGTAATATTCGAGAGCCTTTACATCATGATTCGTGGTCTTCTCAAGCTCCTTGATCCGCATTGCTTCACCGGTACTGAAGTCGGAGACCAGGTTCCGGAGCATCGTAAAATTTCCTTTACCGAAATCCCTGAGCTGCGGGAGAGGTATTTCGCAGAGTGCAATGAAATATTCTATCTCCACCATCAGCCTGAACCTTATCAGTCCGAATTCCGAGAAATAACCTGCTAGCTCACCGGTTTTATGCCTGTACCTGCCATCGGCCGGGGAAATTGCTGTAAGGGAATTTAATTCCATCGTTGATCAGTTTGGCAGTTTGATTGTTTAAGTATAATGACAAAAGTAGTATATTGCCGGTTATATTTAAGTGCAAGGCCGTAAAAAGATAAAGTGATGGAGAAAATCAGGATCTCGGCTGTAAGGTATGCAAATACCTACCCGTTTATCTGGGGTCTCAGGGAAAGCGGTTTCGAGAAGAAAGTTACAATTGAAATCGATCACCCCTCAGGATGTGCAGAAAAACTTATTTCGGGTAAAGCCGACATCGGACTTGTCCCTGTGGCGGCCCTGCCCCGGTTGAAGAGCTATAATATTGCTGCCGATTACTGCATAGGTGCCAACGGAAACGTCAGAACTGTAATGCTGTTTACCAATGGCCCGTTCACCGGGGTGAAAAAAATCTACCTCGACTACAGGTCCATGACCTCAGTTAACCTCACAAGGGTTCTTGCCGGTAAGATGTGGAAAAGGGAATTTGAATGGAGCAACACATCCGAGGAGTTCGGCTTTTTAAATATCGCTGAGGACGAAGCCGTCGTGCTCATCGGGGATCAGTGCACGGCATCCGAATCATTTTTCAACACAGGTATTGACCTGGCCGGCGAATGGAAAAAATACACCGGATTACCATTTGTTTTTGCTGTATGGGCTTCAACCAGGGAGCTCGATAAATCATTCAGGGATGAATTCAACAACGCATTAAAGCTGGGTGTGGATAACCTCGGCAAAGTATCTGATGCGTTCGCCGGGATCAGCGTTTTCAGCAGGACCGACCTGGAAGACTATCTGAGGAAAAATATCGATTTCTCCCTCGACGGCAGGAAGATTGAAGCATTGGAGCTGTTCCTGAAAATGCTCGCGGATCTTGGAAAGAATGAAGGCAGTCACTGACAGAACTACCGGGTTCCATGTACGGGATTACAGGCAGGGTGACTTTGAAAAAGTATCCTTGCTCTGGATTGAAACAGGTATGGGTCACCCGGCACGGGGCGATGATGAAGACACCATCCTCGCCACCATAAGGCAGGGTGGAAGGTTACTCCTGCTCGAGGAAGAAAAAACTAAAACAATCTGTGGCTCATCGTGGCTCACCACCGACGGGAGAAGGGTTTTTATCCACTACTTCGGCATCCTTCCTGCCTTTCAGGGAAAAAAGTTATCCCACCTTCTCATGGAAAGGTCGCTTGCCTGTGTAAAAGAAACGGGTTTACAGGTTAAGCTCGAAGTGCATAACACTAATTTAAAGGCTATTAACCTCTATAAGAAATATGGATTTGAATATCTCGGCGATTATGATGTCTACATTATCCGTGATCTTTCCAAAATCAAATCATTCCCTGAGTAATTTTATTACTCGTTTTAATTAAAAATAACATATAAACCGCCCTGTAACAGGGTATAAATCGGTTTTTAAGCTTTTAACTTTAAGGAATATTGATTATCTTTGGTATCGGGAAATTTATGTACCATTACAAGGAATCATAAATAAGATTATGGCAAGGACTATTACATTCAATGAATTGAGGGAGATAAAGGACAAGCTTCCTACTGGCAGCATGAAGAAGATTGCCGATAAGCTTGACCTTAACGAGGAGACCGTCAGGAATTATTTCGGAGGCTGGAACTTTGACAAGGGTCAGAGTGCAGGAATTCACTTCGAAAAAGGGCCGAACGGAGGTATCGTAACAATAGAAGATACCACGATCCTTGATATCGCCCAGAAAATGATAAACTAAGAAACACCGGCCTTTTTACTTTAACCAAAGCAAAAGGCCTGTTTCTTTTGCTTTTTTTATTTCATTTTCAGGATGGACATTTCGAAGGAGATAGTGACCGCGGAAAAACTTTTCCGCGATAAGCTAGATATATTTCTGAGAACAATCTTCAGCGGGACCCGGCTGAACTCCCATGGCCCTGAACATCACCGCAGAGTATGGCAATATACCAAGGATATCCTGGGGTATCCTGATGTATCATCAAGGGTTGGCAACAGCGACACCGCAGTCAAGCTGCTAATTGGTGCATACCTGCACGACAGCGGGATGGTTAAAGAGAGAGGTCCGAGGCACGGGGCATTAAGCAGGGAGTACTGCAGGAAATTCCTGGATGACAACTCTCTTTCAGGTCCGGGCTTCAGCGACCTTCTCGACGCCGTCGAACATCACGATGATAAGGAGTATCTTTCACATCCTGCAGATTCAATTCTGCTCGATATACTTACCGCGGCCGACGATCTTGATGCCCTGGGCTATACTGGTATTTACAGGTACACCGAAATATACCTGGTGAGAGGGACCGCATACAAGGACCTCGGGTCGGCCATCCTTAAAAATGTAAGGGGCAGGTTCGGCAACCTGGAGAAGAAATTTGCATATGTCCCCTCGCTCCCGGCAAGGTTCAGACCCGCCTTCGACACGATTACAGGCTTCTTCGACAAATACAATATACAGCTGACTGCCTACCGGTTCGGCACCGGCGATCCTACGGGTTATTGCGGCGTCACCGAAGTAATAAGGTCGATGATTGAAGAAGAAAGAGACTTTGACGGGACCATGGATGAAGCTATTGAGAGCACCGACAGGGTCATATCGTGGTATTTTGGCGAGCTGAAGAGAGAGATGGGGTGACTGAGGGACTTGGAGACTTGGAGACTTGGAGACTTGGAGACCTGGAGACCTGGAGACCTGGAGACTTGGAGACTTGGAGACCTGGAGACTTGGAGACCTGGAGACTTGGAGACCTGGAGACCTGGAGACCTGGAGACCTGGAGACCTGGAGACTTGGAGACCTGGAGACTTGGAGACTTGGAGACTTGGAGATCTGGAGACCTGGAGACCTGGAGACTTGGAGACTTGGAGACTTGGAGACTTGGAGACCTGGAGACTTGGAGACTTGGAGACTTGGAGACTTGGAGACCTGGAGACTTGGAGACCTGGAGACCTGGAGACTTGGAGACCTGGAGACCTGGAGACTTGGAGACTTGGAGACCTGGAGACTTGGAGACCTGGAGACTTGGAGACTTGGAGACCTGGAGACCTGGAGACCTGGAGACTTGGAGACCTGGAGACCTGGAGACTTGGAGACTTGGAGACTTGGAGACATGGAGACCTGGAGAAGGAGGGTGGTAATGGATAAGTCACTTTATGTAGAAATCAAGCAGGGGTTTATTTTCAATATATGCCACCAGGTGGTCGTTGCGTTTTAGCGGTCCGACTCCGGGAGGAGTGCCAGTGAAAATAAGATCTCCTGTTTTAAGTGTAAAGTACTTCGAAGAAAATTCTATCAGGTCGGCGATGCTGAAGATCATGTCTGATGTGTTTCCCTTCTGAACCGTAGTCCCATTTATGTCGAGCCTGAAATCAAGGTTATTTACATCCCTGATATCCGTTACAGGTATGAAGCTCCCGAGCGGGGCCGCACCATCGAAGCATTTTGAAAGTTCCCACGGATGGCCCTCTTTCCGAAGCCTTGCCTGGACATCCCTTGCAGTAATGTCGATACCAACTGTTATCTCGTCGAAGTAACGGTATGCATACCTGGCTCCAATGCCTTTTCCAAGCTTGCTGATTTTGGCCACAATCTCGACCTCGTAATGAATATCGGAAGAAAAGCCGGGCAGGAAGAAAGGCTTGTTGTTCTTTATTATCGACGAATCAGGCTTAAGAAAGATCACAGGTTCTGAAGGGAACGGCCAGTTAAGCTCAATGGTGTGCTGCCTGTAATTAAGTCCCGCGCAGATGATCTTCATAGGTTATTTCCTGCCAAACTCCCTGAGTTTTATCTCAGTAAGTATTTTTTTTGTGTAAAGTGAAAAATCGCCGTTCATCATCCACGAGTAGTAGGATGGGTCGTCTTTCAGCACCTGCTCGACTAATTTTCCCTTGTATTTCCCGAAGTTGAATATCTCGCGCCCGTCGTCGTCGAAGATAATCCGTCCCACGAAGTCAGCGGAAGTATTGTACGAGCTGAAATCCGACAGTTTCTCGACATCATTTTCAAGGTCCCTGTACCTGTCCAGCTGTGCCTTTAGTATTTCGTAGGTAGCCTGGGTATCAGCTTTCGCACCGTGGGCACCGACAAGTTCCTTCTTGCAGTAAAACTGGAATGCCGCTCTTAGTGTACGCTGTTCCTTCTTATGGAAGATAACCTGCACATCAACATACCTGCGCCGCCTGAAATCAAAATCGATATTCACCCTGAGAAACTCCTCCGCGAGTACCGGTATGTCGAATTTATTGGCATTATAACCGGCAAGGTCGCATCCTTCGAGGAAGGCGGCAAGTTTTTTAGCGATATCCCTGAATCGTGGTGATTCGGCTACATCACTATCCTTAATGCCGTGGATATTTGTCGATTTTGGCGGAATTGCCATCTCAGGATTCACCCTGGTGGTAAACCATTCCTCAGTTCCTGCAGGTGAAATCTTCAGTATCGAGATCTCTACAATCCTGTCGGAAACAATATTTATACCTGTAGTTTCAAGGTCTATGAAAGCCAGTGACCGCCTGAGCTTAAGATCCATCTCAGGCGTTTATCATCATGGGCATAAGAAGCATGAGCAGGTCTTCGGCTTCATTTTCTGTCTCGGCAGGCAGGAACAGTCCGGCCCTGGTGGGATCGGCAAGTTCAATCATAACATCCTGCGACGAGAGGTTAGCAAGGATTTCGAGGAGGAACACCGATTTGAACCCTATCTCCATCTCCTCACCTTCATACTGGCACTTGATCCTTTCGTAAGCCGATATTGAGAAGTCAATATCCTGTGCTGAAACCATTACCTGGTTGCCTGTCAGCTGTAGCTTGACAAGGTTGCTTGCCTGGTTTGAGAAGACAGATACTCTCTTCAGGGTATTGTAGAATTCGACCCTGTCAACAGTAACCTTCCTGGGATTATTTTTTGGAATAACCGAATTGTAATTTGGATAGTTTCCTTCGACCAGCCTGCATACAACCTTGTAATCGGCCAGGGTGAAGAATGCATTCTTGTCATCAAAATCGACTTTCACCGGACCTTCCTCTTTCGGGAGTATGTTCTTCAGAAGTGAGGCAGGTTTTTTGGGAAGTATGAATGACGAACTTGCATCGGCTTTTGCGTCTGTACGCTGGTATCTCACCAGTTTATGCGCGTCTGATGCGACAAAAGTGATCTTGTCGTCGGCAGCTTCCATAAATATGCCACCCATCACCGGGCGCAGCTCATCATCTGCCGTGGCAAACAATGTCCTGTTAATGCCTGCCAGGAGAATATCTGCATTAATTGTGAAAGAGAATTTTTTATCCTTCTTGATTGCCGGCAGTACCGGGAAGTCGATCCCGTTCTGACCCATAACGCTGAACTTTCCATTTTCAGAACTGATCACTATTGCCAGCGTTTCGTTGTTAATGTCAAACGTGAGCGGCTGAACTGAAAACTCCTTGAGGGTATCAAGCAGTATTCTTGCAGGTATGGCAATTAGGCCGTCTCCCTCGGCATTCTCAATTTTCATCTTGGTGATAAGTGTCGACTCGAGGTCAGAGGCAGTTATTTCAAGCTCCTTTTTTGAAAGGTTGAAAAGAAAATTATCGAGGATCGGCAGTGTGTTTTTTGAGCTGATAACCCTGCTGATGGCCTGGAGGTGACTCAGAAGTTCGGTACTGGATACAACAAATTTCATATAATTGCCGCTTTAAAGTTTGTCAGTTATTAAAATTCAGCCTGATTCGCAGAAGCAACTATCTGGAAATCAAAATAATTTACAGTCGCTCCTGAAATATCAATATTACAAAAAAAACTATTATCCACAAATTAAAAAAATTAATCCCCAAAGAACCAGGATCTCTTTTTAAGGATCGGATCAAGATCGAAATACCTCATCACGAAAACACCCTTGCCGTCGTTTTTCTCGGCCCAGACCCTGTCAGTATCCTTCTCACCCCTCCCGCCTTCCTTGCTTCGTTCCCATATCCTGAGAACATCATCCTTGCCGTCGTTTGTCGTAACCGTTATCACATATGATGGCTCGCCCGATTCTATTGATTTGACCATGTCACCATTAAGTGCTCCAGCCCATGTCTCAAAAGAAATTGCAGTAAAATATGATATGTATCGCCTTACCCTCAGGGAATCATAACCTTTGCTTATCTCCGGGGCCGGGAATGAAAACCTTCTTCCGTTCCTGTCTATTTCGAATGATAATGCCGGTTCCGCCGTGTTCTTCAGCGAAACCTTCCTTATCTGTGATGGCAGGTACCTGAAAACGGAATAGGGCATCCAGTAAAGCTCGTCTGCCTCGAAAAGGGATCCGATATTCTCCTCATCACCTGGCAGGCATACTATATACGGCTTTGCGCTGATTCTCATCTTCATAATGTTGCCGTATTTATTCGAGGGGGTCCGGTACACATAATAGCTTTTCAGGGGCCTGTTGTTATGATAAACCGTAACCCTGACAGGGTCCACATTCCTGCTGACGATCTCGGCAGTGAAGACTTCTGCCGATACAGGCGATTTGATCCTGATTCCTTTCAGAATATTTATCAGGTAGAGTATTGCCGGTTTCCTGGCTTCATCCTTCTTATTCACCGTCCAGTCATTACCCGTCTTCCTGATCCTGACTTTTTTTTCTCCCTGGAAAAGATCAACACCTGTGATTTCAGAACCGGGTTTGACAGCAAAATCGGTATTGTCACGCCCGAATGGCATATGATCCCTGAAAATAAATGTAAAAATCGCCAGGCAGGCAACTATCAGTAAAATATATTTCAACCCGGTCAGCTTCATCGGACCGCCCGTGTGTAGGTTCTCTTCCTGTAAAAACTGAACAGGAGACCGGCTAATGCCACAAGAAGCAGGGGTAGTAACACGTTCACCAGCTCAATCATCCCTTTCTTGTTCTTTACCGCCTTCCTGTCGAGCAGTCTCAGCTTCATCTCCCTCGACCTGAGCTGCATCAACCCGTCATCATCGACCAGGCTGTTAATGCAGTTTACCAGGAAGTCCTTGTTACCGTAGACCTGCGATGTAAGCCTGTCCTGGCCCAGAGGAAGCGGTACTTCTCTCCTGCCGGCCCTGCTGATATCATTTCTTATCATGCTCCCGTCGGCAACGATTATCATCCTTGTCGGTTTGCTTAAGGCTTTAAATGAGAAATTCCTGTCGCTCACCAGCGAAGTGATTATCCTGTTTTCGTAAAGCGAGCGGAAAGTGCCGCTGAGCATTACTGCAACAGGGAGGGATGATCTTGTGAATTCCCGCTCGGCCGGGGTGATATCCGCCTCCCTGAGTGTAATTAAAACAGGGGGATTTACCAGTCTTGTATTTTTCGATGTTGAAAGGAGCACCTGCTTCTTCACCTCCGGGTCGCGCCCGACAGTATCGATGCAGTTGGTGTACTTTCCGGCAACCCTGTTAATGTTCCTTGTCACAGGATTTTCCTGGGAAGGATACAGCAGGGGATAATATATCCATGGTACCGGTACGATCTGCTGCCGTGAATTGCCTGTTACCACTTTCATCGGGATGGGTACACATTCTATATCCTGAACTACCGAAGGGTTTACACGGACGCCGTATTTAAAAAGCTGGTCCTCAATATTCAGTGGCTTGAACATTGCAACCGTTTCACCAAACCTGAGGCTGTCTTCATTCACCGCCACCTCGTTGAACAGCCATAAAACTTTGCCTCCGTTCATTATATACTGATCAACGACAAGCTTGTCCTTTTCATCAAAGGACCTGCGCGGCGATGCGATCACAATTGCAGAATATTTGTCCAGTACACCCGGACGGCCGTTTATGACACTCCTGTCGACAAAAAAGTAATTGGACAGTGCAAGGGTGATGTCGGCAACCTCAATCCCGGTAAGCTCGTCGTGCCCTTCAACAAATGCCACCCTTTTCACAGAATCTGAAGCGATGGTGGAAATTGTCTGAACCAGCTCGTATTCAAATCCCTCGATTGAATTAAGCAACCTCTGATCGGCCGACCTGTTTGTATTGTTTTTCAGAAAATTTACAGGAACCTCGATCCCGTTATAGTTAACAATCAACCCCGGAAAAATAAGCCGCTGACTCGAACCTCCTCCGGCGTCGCTTGAATGAACATTATATTCCTGGAGACCTTTTCCGATAAGAGTTTCGTATTGCTTATTCCGCTCCTTCGCATCACCGGCGGAGGATGGATTGATAAACTCGTAATCAATTTTCCGGCCGGAGGCAACCCTGAACTCGTCAAGTATCTCCCTGACGGACCTTTTCAGCTTCTTAAACTGCACAGGCATGTCGCCGTCGAGATAGACCTGGAGGTAGACATCATTTTTAAGCTTGTCAAGAACCCTGTGAGTCGGACCCGACAGGGTATAGCGGTGATCTTCAGTAAGATCGAGGCGAATATTGAGCATCGATGCCACTACCGCAAATGCAATTGCCGCAACCGAAGCGGATACAAACTGCATCCAGCTTCGCGTCCTCACGTTCCCGGGCAGGATATCAATTATCTCCTTTTTCTCCATTTCCTTGACAGGAGTGAAAGTCGTGTAGCTTCGTTGAAAATTATCACAACTGCAATAAAATATGCCATATCCTTAATATCGATAACTCCTCTGCTTATCGACTTATAATGCTCGTTTATCCCGAGAGAGATGAAATACTCGTCTATTTTTTTCATGCCAGGCAGGTATGCGAAAGAATCGAATCCGGCGAACATGAAAAGCGCTATCAGCACTGCTATTATAAATGCTATGACCTGGTTATCGGTAAGTGAAGATGCAAAGATACCTGCAGAAGCATAGACCGAAGCCAGGAAAAACAGCCCGGCAAAGGCTCCCAGGGTTCCTCCCTTGTCGATATTCCCGGGGGTTTCTCCCAGCAGCCACACTGAAATAAAGTAGATGAGGCCGGGGAGCAGGGCCAGGAAGACAAGGGCAACGGAAGCAAGGAATTTACCATAAACTATCGATCTCTCCGTTACGGGCCTTGAAAATACCAGCTCAATAGTGCCGGTACGTTTCTCTTCTGCAATCATTTTCATTGTTATTGCAGGAACAAGGAAGAGGAAAATCCAGGGTGAAAGGATAAAGAGCGTATCGAGGCCGGCATAACCGGTATCAAGTATGTTGTATTCACCAGGGAGAATCCAGATGAAAAGGCTGTTGATCACCAGGAAAACTGCAATGACCAGGTATCCCGTGAGTGTGCTGAAAAAACCGTTTATCTCCTTTCTGAATATTGCAAGCATAACTGTTGTCAGAATTTCCAAAAATAGTCAATTACCCTGTCTTATTCCTGAACCGGTGTTCTCTTCGTGACTTTTTTTTGCATCGGCTATTTTAAGCAGCCTAACACCCGGATAATAGAACGAAATAATCTGCAAGCAGGTCATCCCCCTGGATGCCATCACCATGGCGCCTTCCTGGCACAGGCCCACTCCATGGCCGTATCCCCTTCCCTCGAGCCTGATGGTATCACCTTCGCCGAATACTGAAAACCACGCGGATCTCAGATCGAGATCTTTCCTTATTGTGGTAAAGGGAACAGAGAACTTTCCTACCAGATAATTCTGTGTCCTCCCGGGCTGCACAGATTCGAAGACAGCCGAAGAATCTGTCCTGCCGCTATATCCGTTCTTTTTGAGCATGGCCACCCACCGGTCAAGTGTGATTTCCCTTGTCCAGGTCGAATTCCTGCTCTTAAGGCAATAAGGATCCTTCACTTCCACCAGGTATGGCTCTGACGATCCCCACGCATAGCCCGACGGGGATGTCTCACCGCCGCAGTTGGAATGGAAAGCTGAAATGATCAGGTTGCTGTCGGGTGACACAATAACCGTTCCCCTTGTATCTTCAACGGCCCTGTTTATAAGCGAATCGTATGACAGCCCGTTGTAAACCTGGCAATGGGTGTCATCGCAAAGATTGTACCTGTCAAGGGCATGACGGTTAAAATGCCTGTATGTATATGTCCGCGCGATAATCGCCTGTGTTCTGAAATACTCCGCTCTTTTGCCGTTACCCCCCTCGGCCCTTACCACACCTGCCACATAGGATTCTATATCACATGTATTTATAAAGAGAAGGGTTGCCATATCAGGTATGCAGCGCAGGTCGCCTGAATAAATTCCACCCCTGAAGTTTTTGTCATCAGTGCCCAGGGTAAACCTCGAGCAGGAGTCTGATGGGCAGAGAAGCACCGAATCGGCCTGTAAAGCTGCCGAATGCCTTGCTTTTACCGCTACACCGTTCCGGTATCTTGCAAACACAACAATATCACCTGCAGCGAGCCTCAGTGAATCAGCAGTACAGGTTTTCAAAGTGAATTTTCCCGACACTACAGAAAAGAAAACATACCTTGGATTCACGGCAGTGAGTACCCTGATCCGTACCTGGGAAAATGATAAAAGACTTAGCGTCAATGAGAAAAATAATGTCAGAGATAGCTTCCGGGGCATCTTCCTATCATTATTTATTCAAGAGTCTGACCATCTCCCCGGCCACACGAACGGAAGCTCCTGCCGGTCCCAGTATTTGTTTCAGCTCCCTGTAGCCGTCGAGCATTTTCTCCCTCCCTTCACCACCTTTAATTATTTTTTTCAGTTCTTCGGTTATCCTGGCCGGGTTGTTATCGAACTGGACAAGTTCCGTCACAGTCTCTTTACCCATTATCAGGTTTACAAGCGAAATAAACTTTACCCTGATAACGGCCCAGGCTATAACCATTGAAATGAAATCGCCGCTATAGCAGACAACCTGCGGTACATCCAGCAATGCAGCCTCGAGGGTCGAGGTACCGGATTTAACAAGGGCAGCTTCGGCTATTGAGAAGAGCTCATAGGTTCTGTCGTAGACGATCTCAATATCTTGATCCCCGATGATCCTTGAATAAAGATCCCCGGGAATGCTTTTCACACCTGCAAGTATGAACCTGTAGCCGGGAAACTTCCCGGTGGCCCTGACCATCTGGGGAAGGATATGAGCGACTTCATGTTTCCTGCTCCCGGCCAGGAGAACGATGACAGGGCGATTATCGTGAGGTGTCCCTGCGAAAGCATCTGCACGTACAGCCTGGTCCTTCTTCCAGTTTTCTATTTCATCCACCAGGGGGTTGCCGTAATACTGAACCTCTATCCCATGCTTCCGGTAGAACTCAACTTCAAATGGAAAGATGATGAACATCCTGTCGACATAGCGGCGGATCTTCTCCACTCTCGATTCGTTCCAGGCCCAGAGTTTTGGGGATATGTAGTAGAAAACTTTCAGGTTAATTGTCGTGGCGAAGCGTGCAATTTTAAGATTGAAACCAGGAAAATCGATCAGGATAAGTACATCAGGTGAGAATTCCTTTATCTGGTCGCGGCATGTCCGCATGTTTCTGAAGATAGCACGCAGGTTAAGTGCAACATTTACGAAACCCATGAAAGCCAGCCTTTTATAATGCATCAGCAGCTTTCCGCCTGCCTCCTCCATCAGTTCTCCGCCCCAGCAGGCTATTTCGGCCCGCGTGTCGGCCAGTTTTAGTCCCCTTATAAGGTTAGATCCGTGAAGGTCGCCTGATTTCTCACCGGCGATGATGAAATATTTCATTCTATATCACCTTTATGATAAAGACGGCTACGGCCCAGACAATTGTGGCTGCCAGAACGCCACGAAGGGCCCGGAGCATATCAAGCCTGTTGAAAATGAGGAATATAATGATATTCGGAAATACGCATAAGGTAACAGCATGGGTAACGATATTGGCTTCACTGATCCGCTGAAGGTATTCCCCAATGGTCCGTCCGTGTGCCGTGATTGCAAAGATTATAAGGCCAATCAGCAATGGCAGGATAAATCCTGAAACGATGCCCGCCAGCACCGTATCATATTTTTGTGAAGCTTTCATTTTTTAAACCAGGTTATCAGATCCTTAATATATGAATGTGCCGTCATATCAACAGTTACCGGAACGACCGAGACATATTTATTGGCGATGGCCCATTCATCCGTATCGGTAGCATCCGGCTCATGATTCCTGAAGGAACCTGTAAGCCAGTAATAGGTCTTCCCGGCAGGATCCTTGCGTTTCTCAAATTCCTCTTTCCAGTTTCCCCTTGCCTGCCTGCAGATTTTGATCCCTTTTATCTCCTCCTTCGCGACAGAGGGAATATTAACATTCAGGCAGACACCTGGCGGGAGCGATCTTTTTTCCAGCTTCTTCATTATCATCCTGATATACTTCCTGCAAACCGAGAAATCAGCTTTAGGCGAAAAATCATTCAGCGAGAAGCCGACAGAAGGTATGCCGTATAGGCAGCCTTCAATAGCTGCCGCCATAGTACCTGAATACAGGACGCTTACCGAGGCATTTGCACCATGATTTATGCCGGAAACAACCCAGTCGGGCATTCTTTCGAGCAGCTGGTTTACCGCAAGCTTAACGCTATCGGTCGGTGTACCGTTGCAGGCATAGATCCTGTGGTTTTCATTCTCTTCAAGAAGCTTGACCCTGAGTGGTGTTTTTACCGTGAGGGCCTGCGACATTCCCGACATACTTTCCATGGTGGAGACAAGCACAACCTTTCCGAATTCTTCGATCACCTCAAGCAGGGTCATTAACCCTGTTGCATACAACCCATCATCATTTGTTACAAGGATCAGCTTGTCATCCTTCTCCACTTTCATATTATCAGAATTAGGCTACAAATATAGATAAACTTTCTCCCATTCCCTCAAAGCCCGATTATCAGGTATCGGGGCAGATCGTTTACTATTTACTCAAAATTCTTACTTTTGCACATCCGATAATTTATTACTTCTTTATAATGAAAATCTCTTACAACTGGATAAAAGACTACCTGAAAATTGACCTGGATCCTCACAAGGTAGCAGAGATCCTTACATCAGTGGGCCTTGAGATAGAAGGCACTGAAGAGTGGTGTTCAGTCAAGGGCGGGATGGAAGGTATTGTTATAGGCGAGGTTCTTACCTCTGCCAAACATCCCGACGCTGACAAGCTTTCAGTCAATACCGTCAATGTAGGCAGGGGAGAAGCCCTGAATATAGTATGCGGTGCCCCAAATGTTGCAGCCGGTCAGAAAGTTCCCGTGGCACTGCCGGGGGCCTTAGTGTACAAGGGTGAAGAAAAATTCGAGATAAAGAAATCAAAGATCAGGGGCGCTGTCTCAGAAGGGATGATATGTGCGGAGGATGAAATAGGCCTGGGTACATCTCATGAAGGCATCATGGTTCTGGACCAGTCGGCGGTTCCTGGTACTCCTGCAGGCGAATACTTCAGGATCGCGAAGGATTTTATATTTGAAATAGGTCTTACCCCTAACAGGATCGACAGCGGTTCCCACATCGGAGTTGCCCGCGACCTGGCAGCATACCTTGCCATAAACAATGGATCAACGGCAGTTCTGACGCTGCCGCCTGTTGAGGATTTTAAGCCGGACATGTCGGGGAAAACATTCGAAATAATTATCGGGAACCCTGAGGCCTGCCCAAGGTACACCGGTGTGAACATATATGACGTAAGGATAGCAGAATCGCCCGACTGGCTGAAAAACAGGCTGAGGGCAATAGGTCTTAATCCCATAAATAATGTAGTCGATATTACAAACTATATCCAGTTCGAGATTGGGCAGCCTCTCCATTCATTTGATGCCGATAAAGTTACCGGTGGCAAGGTTTTTATAAAGAACCTCCCCGACAAGACAAAATTTGTGACACTCGACGGTAGCGAGAGGGAGCTGAACGGGAAGGACCTGATGATTTGTAACCAGGAAGAAGGCATGTGTATTGCCGGGGTTTTCGGAGGCGTAAAATCGGGAGTTACCGCCTCGACAAAGAATATTTTCCTCGAGAGCGCCTGCTTCAACCCCGTTTCTATCCGCAAAACTGCCAAGAGGCACGATCTTCACACTGATGCATCATTCCGCTTCGAGAGGGGCACTGACCCTGACATTGCGGCATGGGCGCTCAGGAGGGCAGCAATCCTTATCCGCGACATTGCAGGAGGAAAGCTGCATTCAGAAATTATTGATATATATCCCGGGAAGAAAGAACCGGTAAAGGTGGATGTTACATACCATAACATTGAAAGACTTACCGGGAAAAAGATCCCCGGCGATACGATCAGGAAAATCCTGGACCTGCTTGGATTCAGGATCGAATCCGAAACCTCTGAGGGGCTTACCCTGAGTGTACCGTCTTTCAAGGTTGATGTATCGTGCGAGGCTGATGTGATTGAAGAGATTTTAAGGATCTACGGCTATAATAATGTTGAGGTGGATCTTCACGTCAGTTCCACACTTAACTACCTTTCCAAACCCGACAGGGAACGTGTCATGAACATTGTTGCCGACACATTGACTGCGAATGGTTTTGCTGAGATTATGTGCAATTCACTTGTACCTTCCGCATGGTTTGAAAACAACGAGGACTTTGATGCCAGGCAGCTGGTAATGCTGGCTAATCCATTAAGCTCGGATCTTAACGCTATGCGCCAGACATTGCTGTACGGGGGACTCAGCTCC
Organism: Bacteroidales bacterium; assembly: GCA_035541795.1. Lineage (GTDB taxonomy): Bacteria > Bacteroidota > Bacteroidia > Bacteroidales > VadinHA17 > LD21. The sequence continues at coordinate 144,992 of DATKMR010000004.1, read as the reverse complement.
ATAGCCTGGAATATCAACCGCCAGAGGAATGACCTGCGCTTATACGAGTTCGGAAACGTCTATTTCCACCGTCCCAGGGAGAAACCGGGAAGAAAGGTTGATAATTACTTTGAAAAGACCGACCTGGATCTCTTTGTTACCGGTTTATGGGAGAAACCAAGCTGGAACAATCCAGCGGTCCGTACCGATTTCTTCCGGCTGAAGTCATATGCTGAACATGTGCTTGCAAGAACCGGGCTGGCACCTGAATCGATGCAGACATCTGAAAGTGGTAAAAAATATTATTCAGAATCAGTCACCTATATGTCGGGCAGCGTTGCAATCGCCGAGATCGGAAAACTATCCAGGGCAGTTCTCAGAAAATTTGACATTGACCAGGATGTCTTTTATGGGCATATTGAATGGGAGGCACTGCTCAAAGCAGCGAAGAATAATATTATACAATACAGGGAATTACCAAAGTACCCCGCAGTGAGAAGGGACCTGGCGCTGCTGGTCGATACAGCTGTAAAATTCAGGCAGATATCCGACCTGGCCTTCAAAACAGAGCGGAACATACTGAAGGGTGTGAATCTCTTTGATGTTTATGAAAATGAATCGCTTGGAAAGAACAAGAAGTCGTACGCTGTAAGCTTTACATTGCAGGACGAGCAGAGAACCCTTACCGACAAGAATATTGACAGGGTGATGGATAACCTGATCAGGATCTATGAAAAAGACCTGGGTGCCCAGGTAAGAAGATGAAGACCGACGGGAGAATCGCGATTATTGAGGGAGATATCACAACCCTGGAGGTCGATGCCATAGTAAACGCCGCTAATTCATCGCTTCTGGGCGGAGGTGGCGTGGATGGTGCGATTCACAGGGCAGCGGGCCCGGGACTGCTCAAGGAGTGCATCGGGCTTAAGGGCTGTTCCACGGGAGAGGCGAAAATTACCGGGGGTCACGATCTCAGGGCAAAATATGTCATTCATACAGTGGGCCCGGTCTGGCAGGGAGGAAATGAGGATGAGACGGTACTCCTTGCATCATGTTACCAGAACAGTCTCAGGCTGGCAAGCGATCACAAACTGGCATCAGTAGCCTTTCCCGGAATCTCGACCGGGGTCTACGGATTTCCAAAGGATCTGGCGGCAACAATAGCTGTTACCGAGACCAGGAGGTTCCTGAAGAAATCAAATCACCCCGAAATGGTATATTTCGTGGCATTCGACTTGGAGACTCTGCATATTTATCAAAATCTGCTGGGATCAGGATGAATACTTTAATAAGCAAAGCCAGGGACTACTTCTCGCTGGTAAAATTCAGTCATACCGTATTTGCCCTTCCCTTTGCAATCATCGGTTTTACACTGGGAATTACGTCGCAGGAACATCATTTCAGTCTTAAGATCCTCCTGCTGATACTTCTTTGCATGGTATTCGCAAGGAACGCGGCCATGGGATTTAACCGCTATGCCGACAGGATAATCGATGCAATGAACCCAAGGACCGCCGGCAGGGAAATTCCTTCAGGCAGAATAAATAAAAAAGCTGCAGCCGCATTTGTTGCGGTCAATGCAGCACTGTTCATTATCACAACAGGGTTCATAAACAGGCTTACACTCATTCTTTCACCGGTTGCCCTGGCTGTAATACTGGGATACAGCCTTACCAAGAGGATAACCTGGCTGTGTCATTTCATCCTTGGACTGGGCCTGAGCCTTGCTCCTATCGGTGCTTACATTTCAGTTACGGGAAGATTCGACCTGGTTCCTTTAATCTTTTCATTCATTGTCATAACCTGGGTCAGCGGATTCGATATCCTGTACGCGCTGCAGGATGATGAGTTTGACAGGGAAAACAAGCTCTATTCGATACCGTCTCATGCAGGAAGAAAGGGTGCTATAATCATCTCTGCCCTTGTTCATTTTCTGACATTTGTACTTGTCATAAGCGCCGGCCTGGTCCATCCGTTCGGAACGATATACTGGGCCGGTGCAGGAATATTTTCACTGCTCCTGACATACCAGCACCTGATTGTAAAAACCGACGATATTTCAAGGGTAAACCTGGCTTTCGCCACCACCAACGGGATAGGAAGCATACTATTTGCATTATTTGCTGTCTGCGACCTGGTACTTTGATCCATGTTCAACATTATATAACTTTATTTGGTTGTTTCACCGATTTTTTACTTATTTGAAACCTATTTTAACCTGACCGTTTCATGGGAGAGATAATAATTAAAGAGGTTCTGACCCGAAAGGACAGAAAAGAATTCATATACCTTCCTGCGAAGGTTCACAAGGATCACAAGGGTTGGCTTCCCCCTATTTACATGGATGAATGGGAGTTATACGACAAAAAACGTAATAAATCCTACGAGTACACCGATGCCGTCCTTCTCCTGGCTTACCGCGACAAAAAGCCGGTTGGAAGGATAATGGGTCTTATAAACAACAGGTATAATGAGATCCACAATGAAAAACATGGCAGGTTCTGCTTCATGGAATGTTTCGACGACAAAGAGGTATTTCATGCATTAATTAAGAAGGTCGAGGACTGGGCCCGGGAAAAAGGGATGGTGAAAATGGTCGGACCACTGGGATTTTCCGATAAGGATCCGCAGGGCTTTCAGACAGAGGGATTTGATACACCTTACTTCATAACCGCTCCCACCAACTTCCCTTACATGGTCAGGATGATTGAGGAGGAGGGTTATACAAAGAATGTTGACCTTGTAAACCTGGTTGCCAGGATACCTGAGGAAGTTCCTGTGGTGTACAAAAGGGCCCTTGCGATGGCTGCCAGGAAGGAGGACTTCCGCATAGTCGAATTCACAAAAAAGAGCCAGCTCAGGCCATATATAGTCCCCGTACTTGAGCTTATGAACCAGACCTTCATGGAGATTTACGGTTTTGTCCCTCTCACCGACAAGGAGAAGAATGACCTTGCAAAAAGATACCTGCCGATTCTTGATCCAAGATTTATCAAGGTTGTTGAAGACGACAAGGGCCTTGTAGGTTTTGCCATAGGTATGCCCGACATAAGCGAGGGTCTCAGGAAGGCCAACGGTAAGATTCTCCCGTTTGGTATTTTTAAGATCATCCGCGAATCGAAGAGATCAAAAAAGCTCATGATGATGCTGGGTGGGATCAAGAAGGAATACAGGGGCCGGGGAATTGACGCCATTATCGGAATGAAGATACTTGAGAGCGCGATAAATGCAAAAATGGCTGTGACCGACAGCCATCTCGTGCTGGAGGAAAACAGCAGGATGAGAGGCGAATACGAACGCATCGGAGGCCAGATTGTAAAACGATACAGGATTTACAAGAAAGATCTTTAGCGGCTCCCAGCCAGACAGCTTCAGAATTTAAAAACGAAGGAGAACCCCAGCAGTTCCTTGAACTGCACACGTTTACCTGTCCTTTGTTTCCCATCGGGACCCATAACCGGTTTCCCCTTGCTGTCGACCAGCGGGATCAGAACCTTGTCGTCATAGATAAGGTGGGTATTCAGCCTGACATCAGTAAACCAGTTAAGTTTTGATGTCGCTATCATTTCCCAGTCAATGACATAATTGGGGCTCGGGAAGCTTGTATAGCTGGTAAAAAGCTGCAGCCTGTTGGTAAGGGTCAGCATTTTGAACGGACTGTATTCATTGATAACCTGGAGGCTGATACCTGGTTCCTGCAGCGATTTCCTGCCCCTGGGAAGACCGTATTTCGTCCTGCTGTACATTACGGTATCGGTCATAAAAGTTGCCCTGTAGGTAAGCGGTGCAAAGTTAATCGAGGTCTTCTTATTCGGCTTATAATCAAGACCAAGACCGATGGTAAGGTAACCGGGGTTCATAAACGTGGATACAGGAACTGAATCGTTTGGATAATCGTAGCCCCTGGTAAGCTGTGTCTTAAATATCAGGGTGGCACTGAAGTCGAATTTTCCGAATGCCTTATGATTCAGCTTAGTGTTAAGCTCAATCTGGTCGACAGATTTTCTGACATTTTCAAGACCCGGCTTCAAAAGGCCATATTTTATTCTAAGGAAATTATTGGACGTCAGCTTAAGGCTGTCGTTCACATAGTCTGCATAGCCAAATGCATCGAGGGCAAAAGAAAGACTGCTCTGCCCACCGCTTGCCCAGTTGGTAAGGTAAGTCTGGTTTAACAGGAGGTTATCTTCTGTCCTGTACTTCCAGTATCTCGGTCTGACATATACTTTACTCAGGCTCTGCAGGGATCCGCTGTTCACCTTTTTCAGGTTCAGCTGGGCATTGGAAATATTGGTCTGCTTAACGGGACGCTTGAAAATAATTCCATCCTCGAGATAGACCCCCAGGGTATCGCGGCCCGCCGTCCCTATCCATAGTGTAACAGAATCTGCCGACTCATTCCTCAGCCAGTACCGTTCCATTTTCTCACTTCGTGAATTGATCCATACCGGCAGCGTGGAACGCGACATTCCCATTATGCGGATTACCGATGAGTCAGCTTTTTCGATTGAAGCCGTGATGGTCCTTACCGCCAGGGCAATGGAGTCTGACTGGTATGGAAACCTGTAGAGCCTGAATGGCTGCCTGCTGCTGAACCTTGTGACCTCGGGAATCATCCGCGATGCAACCAGGAAAACAGTGTCTTTCAGCACAACAGTCGACGCGGGCCTGGTTGTCCTGTAAGCTTTCAGGCTGTCGGGAAGCCTGTCCCTGATTAAGTTGCCAGGGCTGTCCCTCAGTACAGCAGAGTGTATTGTATCCCGACGGTGAATTGTATCCTGCGGCATGCTGAATCCCTGGGGCACGATAACGGGAATTTTCATTTTAAGGGAATCCCATTTAAAGAATTTCATCCATGGCATACCTATGGAGTCATAAGGATATCTTTTGAAATAGTTTTCCAGCGAGTCATATTTCTGGTGGGTGGCAACAAAGATCAGCTCTCCCAGCGCGAGGCGCAGCGGGTCATCCGGGTTATTCCAGTCTCCGGTCCTGTATTTCTCCTGGAGGTATTTCACAGCGCTTTCAGGGGTAAACCTGATAACGGGCTTCTCCTGGCTGGTATAAGTAATTATGCCTTTTCGTCCAAGCGAGTCAAGTATTGAATGGACATAACTCCTGCTGACGTTTTCCTGGGACCTTGCAGAAAAAGTAACGGCTACCAGGGCCGCAATGATCGTCAGCTGCTTTATGAAATCTCTCTTCATCTCTTCCCCTTGCTGTATTTGGATATCTTGAAAATATCACAAAATAACTCTAATTTTACAAAATATTAAACAAGAAATGTTACTATTCCTCATAACGGAATTACCCGCGCAAGATATATACAGGAATATCAAAAACAGGGATTTTTTTTCAGCCTGACTTCCATTACCCGGCTACGGTCCGGTCTTGTTTCCTATTTCCAGTAGTCATTTTAAAATTCATATCCATGGAACTTCCATATTCAGAACCCTATAAGATAAAGATGGTCGAAGCGCTCTACCCGAGTACCAGGAATGACCGGGAAAGGTGGATCAGGGATGCCTGCTTTAACCTATTCAATCTCCGCTCGGAGCAGGTATTCATTGATTTGCTCACCGATTCCGGCACCGGTGCTATGAGCGACAGGCAATGGTCCGCAATGATGATCGGTGATGAAAGCTATGCGGGTGCCACATCATATTACAAGCTTAAAGATGCAATTAAGGATATTACGGGCTTCAGCTATTTTCTTCCGACACACCAGGGGCGCGCCGCCGAAAATGTACTGTTCTCAGTATTGGTAAAGGAAGGCGATATAGTACCCGGGAATTCCCACTTCGACACTACCAAAGGACATATTGAATTCAGGAAAGCAACAGCTGTCGACTGTACAATAGATGAAGCATCCCTGCCCTCCGTCATGAACCCCTTTAAAGGGAACGTTGACATCGGGAAACTTGAGGATGCATGCAGCAGGTTCCCCAGGGAAAAAATCTCGTGCATAGTGGTAACAATAACGAACAATACTGCCGGCGGCCAGCCGGTGAGCATGGCAAACCTCAGGGAAGTGAGGCGGGTGGCTGACAGGTACGGACTTAAGGTCGTACTCGATTCGGCCAGGTTTGCCGAGAATGCAATGTTCATCAGGATGCGCGAGGAAGGCTATGCGGGAAAAAGTGTCCGTGAAATAGCGCTGGAAATGTTCTCGCTTGCAGATGCAATGACGATGAGTTCCAAGAAGGACGCCATAGTCAACATGGGAGGGTTCATCGGGTTCAGGGATGAAGAGCTTTTCCGCAAGGCAACGACTTACAATATTATTTATGAAGGCTTCATAACATACGGCGGTATGTCGGGAAGGGATATGAATGCGCTTGCACAGGGACTTTACGACGGCACCGATGAAAAATATCTCGAGTCGAGACTCCGGCAGGTAGCTTCACTTGCCGAAAAGCTGACAGACCTCGGCGTTCCCATTATACAGCCTGCCGGGGGTCATGCTGTCTTCATAGATGCCACCGCATTTCTTACAAATGTTCCGCGCGAGGAGTTCCCGGCGCAGATGCTTGCAGTCGAAATATACCTTGAGGGCGGGATCAGGGGTGCCGAGATCGGGACCCTGATGGCCGACAGGGATCCGGTTACAAGAGAGAACAGGTTCCCGAAGCTTGAGCTTCTGCGACTGGCTGTTCCCAGGAGGGTTTATACCAGCAATCATATTGCGTATGTTGCGGCGGCAGTCGGAAATGTCTTTGAAAGAAGATCATCGTACAAAAATGGCCTTAAAATAGTGAGGGAAGCACCAATTCTTCGTCACTTTACGGTAGAGCTGGCGAGGGTTGTGAAATAATGGCGGAATTTGTACCTTTCGTTACCAGAAAAACCTGACGTGAATGATTAAATCTATGACCGGCTATGGTAAAGCCATAACCGAAACAAAACAAAAGAAAATCACTGTTGAGATTAAATCCCTTAACTCTAAACAGCTGGACATCAACACGAAACTGCCATGGCTGTATAAGGAAAAAGAGATTGAAATCAGGAACATGATCAGCCAGAACCTCGACCGGGGTAAGGTTGATTTTTCGATCATGTTCGACAATATTGACGAGGAGTATATTCCTGTTATCAACCTTCAGGCGGTAAAAAACTATTACATGCAGATGAAGGATATCTCGGAGGAGCTTGGCGTAGAATTCGAAAGCAATATTCTTGCCACGATAATGCGCCTGCCCGAGACCATGAAGAGCGAAAGGCAGGAGCTGAATGCCGAGGAATGGCAGGTTGCATCGACCCAGATCAGGGAGGCTCTAAGCATGCTTGACCTGTACAGGATTGAAGAGGGAAAGGCGCTTGAGCAGGATCTGAACAGTTCGCTGGCAAGAATTCTGAAATCGCTCGAAAACCTTGGGACTTTCGAGGAAGGAAGGATGACAAAAGCCAGGGAAAGGCTGCTTTCACTGCTCGAGGAAAATGTCAGGCCCGAAAATATTGACATGAACAGATTTGAACAGGAACTGATATTCTATCTTGAAAAATTTGATATCAACGAGGAAAAGGTAAGGCTCAGAAAGCACTGCGAATATTTTACTGAGACCATGAATTCACCTGCCCCGAACGGGAAGGTTCTCGGATTTATTGCCCAGGAAATGGGCAGGGAGATCAATACCATAGGCTCGAAAGCCAATGACGCAACAATACAGAAACTCGTCGTCATGATGAAAGACGACCTTGAGAAAATCAAGGAACAGGCACTCAATATTCTCTGAGATGAGCGGCAGGCTTGTGATAATATCCGCCCCATCCGGGGCAGGGAAGACAACAATTGTCAGGCATCTCCTTAACTGTAATCTCGGGTTGGAATTTTCTGTAAGCGCAACAACACGGCAGAAAAGAGACAACGAGACCGATGGCAGGGATTACTACTTCATGAGCGTGGAAAAATTCAGGGAGATGATCGGGAAAGACGGTTTTGTGGAATGGCAGGAGGTTTACACTGATAATTTCTACGGCACCCCGAGAAGCGAGATCGAAAGGATATTGTCGAAAGGAGGAAATGTTCTCTTTGATGTCGATGTAATGGGCGGCATAAACCTTAAGAATATCTTTGGTAGCGGGGCAGTCTCCATTTTTATAATGCCACCCTCGATCGAAGAGCTAGGCAAAAGACTGACAGCCAGGGGGACCGACCTGCCTGAGAAGATCAGGATGCGTGTCATAAAGGCCGGGGAGGAAATCAGGCATGCCGGGCAGTTCGATTTCATTGTTATCAACGACGATCTTGAAAAGGCAAAAGAGGAATCTTTCCGAATTGTCAGTGATTTTATCAGGGGCCAGGTGCAATGATAAAGACAGGATTATATTTCGGATCATTCAACCCGGTCCATATAGGCCACCTTGCAATTGCCGGTTACCTGACGGAATATTCGGGGCTGGACCAGGTTTGGTTCGTGGTGAGCCCCCACAATCCTCTCAAGAAAAAAGAGTCGCTTCTCGACGACAGGCAGCGGCTATACATGGTTCAGCTCGGAATTGGCGATAATGATCACCTCAGAGCCAGTGATATCGAGTTCAAACTGACTCTTCCCTCCTACACGGTTAATACACTCCAGCACCTGAAGGAGAAGCATCCCGGCCATGAGTTTTTCCTCGTGATGGGCGAGGATAATCTCTACACGCTTCACAAGTGGAAGAATGCTAATGAGATCGTAAGGAATCATAAAATACTGGTATATCCAAGGGCTGGTGTCGCAAGGCCGCCGCTCCCCCAGTTGGATAAAATCCTGGAAGAGGCAGATATAAAATGGGTGAATGCTCCCCTTATGGAAATATCTGGCACCTTTATCAGGAATGGGATCAGGACAGGCAAGGATATGTCATTTTTCCTTCCCCCAAAAGTCTGGAAGTATATCAGGGAGATGCATTTTTACAGGAAGCCGGAGGACTGAAGCCTAAGTGCCGGTAGTTGAAAGCCGTTATCAGTCCTTCAAAAACAACGGACTACAACCTCAAACCTCAAACCTTCCTTATAATCTCCATCCCTCTTGTGAGGGCCATCTCGTTCATGGGTATAAGCTTGTGATATCTTTCAGGAAGAGATTTCTTAAGGCCTTTTACGACATTCTCGAGCTTAATAAGAGGTTTTATTTTCAGGTATCCTCCCAGCACAATCATGTTGAAAGTCTTCGGGCTCTTCATATTTGATGCCTCCTCAGCCGCATCAACCCTGTAGATCGTGATATCTTTTCTGCTGGGGTGGCTTGTTATCCCGTTCCCGTCGTAGATCAGAACTCCACCGGGCTTTACAGCCTGTTCGAATTTATCCATCGACTGCTGGTTAAGGATTATCGCTGTATCGAATCTTTTAATTATAGGTGAGCTGATCCTTTCGGAGCTTAAAATGACAATCACATTTGCGGTACCGCCTCTCATTTCCGGGCCGTACGATGGCATCCAGCTGACTTCCATATCCTGCATCAGGCCCGAATAGGCCATAATTTTTCCCATTGAAAGGACACCCTGTCCGCCGAAACCTGCAATTAATACTTCTTCTGTCATGGTCTTAGTCGTTGTTTTTTTCTGTTTTTGATTTGTCCTCTGCCGGCAGCTTGATATCACCCAGGGGATAGAACGGGAACATATTTTCTTCCATCCACTTGTTCGACTGAACCGGGGTCATCTTCCATCCTGAAGGGCAGTTTGAAACGACCTCGATAAAGCAGGTGCCTTTATTCTCTTTCTGGTAAGCCACCGCTTTCCTGAACGCCTTCTTCGTCTTACGCACATTGGCAGGGGTATGGACACTCTGCCTGGTCACATAATAAGTTCCCGGCAGTGCGGCAACCAGGTCCGACATCTTGATAGGGTTGCCCATCATCTGCACATCCCTGCCATACGGGGAAGTTGATGAAACCATATTAGGAAGGGTTGTCGGAGCCATCTGGCCCCCGGTCATACCGTAGATCCCGTTATTTATAAAAACCATCAGGATATTTTCTCCCCTGTTGCAGGCATGTATTGTCTCGGCCGTTCCTATCGCGGCCAGGTCACCATCGCCCTGGTAGGTAAAGACAAACTTGCCGGGGAGAAGCCTTTTTATTGCAGTTGCAACAGCAGGCGCCCTCCCGTGAGCCGCCTGCTGTATGTCGAGGTCCATAAAATCATACAAAAGGACCGAGCATCCTACTGGGGCAACTCCGATAGTCTCCGACTGCAGGTTAGCCTCCTCCAGAACTTCGGCAAGAATCCTGTGTACTGTACCATGACCGCATCCGGGGCAGTATGAGAATTGATTTTCTGTCAGGTATGAAGATCTTTTATAAGCCAGGTTCTCAGGCCTGATGATTTCCTTGATTCCGGTAACTTCCTTCATTTCAACGCCTCCTCTTATAAATTAGATTTCAGATATTCAAATACTTCTTCAGGTGTAGGCAACACACCGCCAAGTCTTCCAAAGTGACTCACTCTTGTCTTTCCGCAACAGGCAAGCATAACATCCTCTACCATCTGCCCCGCACTCATCTCGACGGAAATAATATGCTTCATTCTTGGTGCAAGCTCTCTTATCCTTGCAGAAGGGAAGGGGTATAGTGTAATCGGACGGAGAAGTCCTGCTTTTATTCCAGCCTCCCTTGCCTCCCGGAGTGTTTTCATCGATACTCTTGCGCTTGTCCCGTAAGCTACCAGCAGGTATTCAGCATCTTCGGTCATGAATTCCTCGAAACGCACTTCGCTCTTTTCAATCTCCCGGTACTTTGCCTGGAGCTTATGATTATGAATCTCCTGGGCATACGGATCGAGGTCGAGCGAGGTAATAATGTTTCTTTCCCGTGTCGCAGGCTTTCCGGTGGTGGCCCATCCGGGCACTGTATCTGACCTCTCTTTTTGCGGACCCAGATAGACTTTCTCCATCATCTGGCCTATTGCGCCATCGGAGAGTATCAATGCCGGGTTCCTGTATTTGAAGGCAAGGTCGAAGGCAAGTTCGACAAAATCAGCCATTTCCTGGACCGATGCAGGAGCAAGCACGATAAGGTGATAATCTCCGTGTCCCCCTCCTTTTGTAGACTGGAAATAATCAGACTGTGAGGGCTGAATCGTTCCAAGGCCAGGACCGCCTCTTACGACGTTCACGATCAGGCAGGGCAGTTCAGCACCTGCAATATATGATATCCCTTCCTGCTTGAGGCTTATCCCCGGTGATGAAGAAGATGTCATAACTTTTTTGCCGCACGCGGCACCACCGTAAACCATATTGATAGCAGCAATCTCGCTTTCGGCCTGGAGGACAACCATGCCGGTGGTTTTATACGGATTTGCTTCCATAAGGTATTCGAGTATCTCGCTCTGAGGCGTAATGGGATAACCAAAATAACCATCGACACCTGCCCTGATGGCAGCTTCGGCTACAGCCTCATTTCCTTTCATCAGCCTTAATTCCTTTTCCATCACAAGGTTAAATTTTTGTTTTGTAAACAGTTATTACTCCATCCGGACAAACCATCGCGCAGCTTGCGCATCCGATACAAAGATCGGGGTTGGCAGGATAGGCATAGTTATATCCCTTCCCGTTAACTTCCTTCGCAAGTGCAATGGTCCCTGTGGGGCACGACACAATGCACACCTCACATCCCTTGCATTTTTCGGCATCTACTACTATACTACCTTTAATCTTTGCCATATAAAGTCAATTATCAGTTTATTGTATTGTGATCATTTCTGAATCTGTTCAACCGTATATCGAGGTCGCCGAAGAGCTCCCGTGGTACCAGCGAAACGCATGCTCTGAGCCCCTCCCTCTCCGACCCCGTGATATCGAGTGCTATTGCGCTGACCCCGTACCTCAGAAGCTTTCCGAGGAGCTCCCTGCCTGCCATCCCGGGATAACCTACTGTAAAATAGAATCCGTCCCCGATTAATTCATCTATATCCCTGTCATAAACAATTGTGAAACCGTTCCTGAGAAAAATCTCCTTGAGAATTTTTGCTTTCGCAGCATATTCCCTGACATCGTCCCTGAAGCAATACCTGCCATCGTTGGTAGCCTTGAGCAGGGCAGCAAGTCCGAACTGGGCAGAATGTGAAACCCCGGCAGAAAGTGCATATAATGCCCCGAAAACAAGTGAATGGCCGAATTTATCGGTTGTGTAATATCTTTTAAGGTCGGGGTATGACCTGTTGAAAAGGTGTTCCGAAATTGCCATCATCCCTATTCTCTGGCCCGCATAGCTGAAGATCTTTGAGCTGGAAATGAGAAGAACATAATCTTCGGCATATTTGGCCACAGTGGGCTGGAAAGGCGGCTCTCCCGGGTGAGAATAGTCTTTCCTGAAATCCATGCCGAAGTAGGCAAGATCCTCTATCACAATCACATCGTATTTCCTGCAGAGCTCTCCTATGATTGCCAGCTCCTCCTCATTAAGGCAGATCCATGCCGGGTTGTTCGGGTTGGAGTATAGCAATGAAGAAATCTTGCCGGTCTCAAAATATGACTCAAGCTTTGCCCTTAACCTGCTACCCCTGTAGTTATATACATCGAAGGAATAGTAATCGTGACCCAGTATCTTTACCTGTTGCTTCTGAACCGGGAAACCCGGATCGATAAAAAGAGTTCCCTCCTTCGTCCTGTCATTCCTGTTGGCCACGAGGAAGCAAACCATCCCTCCCATCATCGACCCTACTGTGGGTATGCACATCTCGGGACCTATGTCAGTATCGAGGAAGAGCTTGATGAACCTCGATGTCTCCTCCTTAAGGTGGGGAATGCCTGCAATGTTCGGGTATATAGCCGCGACACCGCTTTTCAGCGCTTTAATTTCAGCCTCGACCGCTATGGAAGGTGAGGGAATGCCAGGAACACCCATTTCCATCCTTACGAACCTGATGCCTGTTTCATCTTCGAGCAGATCAACGATATGAGAAAGCTCCCTTATTGAGGCGCTGCCGGGATTAATTCCTGTCGAGGAAAGAATATTGTCGATTACTTTTTCCGGAATCGGTATCTCTGAAATATCCATAACTCAATACTTCCTTTTATCAATTACCCTTTTTGCCTTTCCCTCGCTTCTTTCAATTGTTTTGGGTTCAACCAGCGTAACCCTGATGCTGAGTCCGATCGCGTTTTCGAGATTATCCTGGAGCTCGGACCTGAGAGCCTGCAGCTGGCTTATCTTATCCTGGAAAAATTCTTCGTCAACCTCTACCTGCAGCTCGATTGTGTCGAGGTTGTTTATCCTGTCGACTATTATAAGGTAATGTGGCTTTATCGCGCTCATTTCCAGCAGGACCGTCTCGATCTGTGACGGGAACAGATTTACGCCACGTATAATCAGCATGTCATCGCTCCTGCCAAGGCATTTCTCCATCCTCACCAGTGTTCTCCCGCATTTGCACCTGCTGTAATTAAGCCGTGTTAGGTCGCGGGTCCGGTAACGGACCATCGGAAGGCCCTCTTTTGTTATGGTAGTAAATACCAGTTCGCCGGAAGATCCTTCAGGCAGCACTTCAAGGGTGGCCGGGTCGATTATCTCGGGGTAAAAATGATCCTCATTAATGTGCAGCCCTTCCTGTTCCATGCATTCAAAAGATACTCCCGGTCCGATAATCTCGCTTAATCCATAAATATCAATTGCTTTGATCTGAAGCTTCTGCTCAATCTCCCTCCTCATGTTTTCGGTCCAGGGTTCGGCCCCGAATACTCCCGCTTTCAGCTTGAGCTCCTTCCGGTCTATACCGCTTTCCTGGATAGCTTCGGCAAGGAAAAGGGCGTAAGACGGGGTGCAGGCCAGCACCGTAGTACCGAAGTCCTTCATCAGCTGAAGCTGCCGGCCGGTATTTCCCCCCGACACTGGAATGACTGATGCGCCGATCTTTTCGCCGCCATAATGAAGCCCGAGGCCCCCGGTGAAGAGCCCGTACCCGTAGGCAATCTGGATAAAATCATTCCTGTCGGCACCCGCGCTGGTAAGCGTCCGTGCCATAACCTCCGACCATGTCGATATATCGTTGCGCGTATATCCCACAACAGTCGGTTTTCCCGTGGTGCCTGATGAAGCGTGAAGCCTTACAATCTCGCTCATCGGCACTGCGAACATCCCGAACGGGTACGTATCGCGCAGGTCATTTTTTGTAGTGAAAGGTAGCTTTGAGATATCATCAAGCGACCGAATGCATTCAGGTCCAAGGCCTGCTTCCTGCATCTTCCTGCGGTAGAACGGAACATTGAAATAGGCACGTTCCACAGTCTCCCTCAGCCTTTCGGTCTGAATCTTGCGGAGTTCACCCCGCTCCATGCATTCAAAGTGACTATTCCAGATTTCCATCAATAAAGAAAAACATGTAAAACTATATACTGTAAAGATCGCTATCCCTTAAGAGTTCCATCTCGTGGGCTTTCAGGGCTTCAATTGCCTTCTCATTGTCACTGCACCTGAGTACGATCACCGATTTCTTCCCCGATGAGAATGCATATGTATATTCAACGCTTATATCCAGGTCCGATAAAATCTTCAGGATCCTGGCATAATACCTTGCTTCATCAGGAGCCATTACGGATATCACCTCGGTAATATTGACAGTGAATTTTCCTTCCTTCAGAGCTGCCTTTGCCTTAACAGGATCTGAAACGATTATCCTCAGCAATCCGAAGTCGGAGGTATCGGCAACGCTCAGTGCCGTTATCCGTATGTTTTCCCTGCCAAGGACCTCCAGAACCTCGGTAAGCCTGCCGGATTTGTTTTCAAGAAAAACCGATAGCTGGTGAATTATCATTATGGCAATTTATTAAAGAAATCTTATCCTAAATTAACAGATTTTCCGCTTAAATATGCACTGGTCCATCATTTCTCGATTCTTATCCTGGCGTCCACGACGGTAATTGCATCCGGACTGCCGATAAGCGGATTCAGGTCCATCTCCTTAATCTCGGTTGCAAAACGAAGCAGGCTCGAAAGCCTCACAATAATCTCGGCAAATTTCTGCTCGTTTACTCCCTGCTTGCCCCTCGTACCATGAATTATCCTGTAGCTCTTCAGGCTCCTGATCATTGAATTCGCTTCGTTAAATGTTAGAGGTGCGAGGCCCGATGAGAAATCGCCAAGCACTTCGACAAAGATCCCCCCCAGCCCGCAGAGAATCACATGGCCGAATTTAGGTTCATATTTTGCACCGATGAACAGCTCTGTCCCTGTAAGCATTCTTTGCACAAGAACGGCCCTCACATCCCTGATCTGCATCATCCGGTGAAATTCTGCCTCAAGGTGGGTAATTGACTTAATGTTAAGAGTGACACCTCCAACATCAGATTTATGAACAGGGCCGACAACTTTCATGGCGAGCGGAAACCCGGCCTTGGCGGCCAGGTCGGCAAGCTCTTTCCTGGTCTTCACCACCGCCTCCTTCACAGTTGGAATTGATGCCGCCTTCAGAAGTTCCTGGATTGTATCGGGCTCGAGGTACCCGTCGGGTGCATTGTCTATGATTTTCCTGATATGCGGAACATCAATATCCTTCAGGTAAATCTTTTCCTCGGCCGGGAACGGTGTATTTGAAATCTTGGTCAGCGCCTTTCCAAGAACCACTTCATCGGGGAAATTAACATGTCCCTTTGCCAGAAAATATTCCAGCTCATCATGCGAGCTGGAAACAGACGGCAGTATCGGGAACAATGGCTTGTTGCATTCTTCAATTTTCAGGTGAAGCAGGTCGTAAATGACCGTCATGTCGTTCAGCCCGTTGCTGCCGAATATTACGCTCATTCCGTCGATGCCGGGCATTTTCTTGTCGACATATTCAATTACATTGTCGAGCTGCTGGTTTGTTGCCGTGGCAATCAGGTCGATCGGGTTATCGGCCGAGGCCCCCGGGTTCATCATCGAAATGAGGTTATCATGGTGCTCTCCAGTGATTTTAGGAATGCTCATGCCACCCGAAGAGAGAGCATCGGTCAGCATTACCGCCGGGCCCCCGGCATGGGTAATAATAGCAATATTCCGTCCTTTAAGATGCTTATAGAAAAACACCGAGGCAACGGTTGTAAGCTCTTCCCTTCCGGCGCATCTTACAATTCCAGCTTTACGGAAAAGTGCCTCGACTGCCGAATCGGAAGATGCAATTGCCCCTGTATGTGAAGATGCTGCCCTGCTTCCGGCTTCGCTGGTTCCGGCTTTTATGGCAGCGATCCTGCATCCTTTTCTTATCAGCGAGGAAGCATGATGTAAAAGCTTATCAGGGTCGCGGATGCTCTCCACATAAATCAGCTTTACCGATGAGCTCACACCCGGCTCGTAAGTTGTATCCCAGTATTCAAGCACCTCCTCCACACCCGTCTGTGCACTGTTACCGACGGAAAAGACGCTGGCGAAATTAACACCTTTCGGGATTGCAGATTCAAAGATGAACACTGCGGTGGCACCCGAGCCGGAGACAAAGTCGCAGCCCGACCGGCTGAGCCTTGGCACAGGTGTGGTGAAGATGCCGTTGTAATATGTTGAAATAACCCCGATACAGTTAGGACCGACCAGGGTTCCGTTCACACTGTTTATAACTTCTGCGATATCCTGTTCAAGCTTCCTCCCTTCGGGTCCGGCCTCGCTGAATCCTGCCGAAATTATTATGAAGGCCCTGGTGTTTTTTTCATTGACAAGGATCTTCACCGCATCGGTGCAGTACTTAGCCTGGATGGCAAGAATGGCCAGGTCAGTACAGGGTATTTCCTGAATATCCCTGAATGATTTCACACCCTGGACCGTGTCCTGTTTGGGGTTCACCACATACAGGTCCCCGGAGAATTTTCCGTCGATAATGTTCTTCAGGATTTTCCCGCCTGGCTTGAAAAGGTCATCTGATCCCCCTACAACAACAATACTTGAGGGGTTTATAAGTTTTTCATTTATCATTTTTACGGTTGAATGAAGATTGAATTATTGACCCATAAATCTGAAAACATTCAAATCCTATAATCCGGCAAAACGTTTCAGGAATCCTACATTCTGAGCAATTGTATATAAGTACTGCTCTGATATATAATAATATATGAAAAACATCCCAAATAAAATCCTCGGGGCAATATAATAAAAATTAATAGCAAGCAACAAAATATGAATCATGATTTCTAAACCTGTAATTAACCGGTAACAGTTTCCGTTTCACTGCCGGGAAAGGGTTATCAATGACCCGGTTTCTTTGCTATATTTGCATGCGAAATACAGGGACTTTGAGCCAGGCAATTGAAGAGATAATATCGAAGGAGAACCTCGACCGGTGCGACATCATCAGGCTGCTTTCGGCAGGTGGAGATGAAAAGACCATCCTGTTCAGGGAAGCGGCATCCGTAAAAGAGAAGCATATCGGGAAAAAAGTCTGGTTCAGGGGGCTGATTGAGTTCTCCAACGTATGTACCAAAGACTGTCTTTACTGCGGCATCAGGAAAGGCAACAAGAACCTGACAAGGTACAATCTTTCGGATGGTGAGATTCTCGAGGCGGCAAAATTTGCGTTCGACAACAAATACGGATCCATTGCCCTCCAGTCGGGTGAGATTGAATCCGGCGCCTTCAGCGACAGGATTGACAGGCTCCTCAAAGGCATCAAGGAATTATCAGGAAACAGGCTGGGTGTTACGCTGTCGGTCGGCGAACAGCCCTTCGACATTTATAAAAGATGGTTCGATGCGGGTGCCCACAGGTATCTCCTGAGAATTGAGGCAACGAATAGTTCGCTGTACCGGAAGATTCACCCCGACAATAAAAATCATGACTTCGATAAACGGCTCGAATGCCTGCATTACCTCCAGGATATCGGCTACCAGGTTGGGACCGGTGTAATGATCGGCCTGCCATTCCAGACACTCGACGACCTTGCCGGGGACCTCATCTTCATGAAGGAATTTGACATTGACATGTGCGGGATGGGACCCTATGTGGAACATGCCGACACACCTTTGGCCCAAACAGGCAAGTCGCTTTTCAGCCTTGAGGAAAGATTTGATCTTACACTTAAAATGATTGCCATAATGCGGATCATGATGAAGGACATCAATATTGTCGCCGCGACTGCTCTCCAGGCAATCGATCCCATGGGACGGGAAAAAGCCGTGATGATCGGGGCAAATATCCTCATGCCGAATATTACACCGGGCAGGTACCGCGACAGCTATAAGCTATACGACAATAAACCCTGTACCGACGACAGCGCTGAAGATTGCAAAGGCTGCCTTGAAGCAAGGGTGGGCCTGGCCGATTCGGAGATCATCTATGATGAATGGGGTGACTCAAAGCATTACCACAGGCGCAGGGGCTTGAAGGGGTAACGGCATAAAGGAATGAAAGCCGACGGCGATTATGGTGAAAATTTAAGGCGTGAGGATGTTGCCTGTCAGAATATCATTTTCCTGAGATGCACCTTCTTAAGGGCGAGGATATCCTTTTCAAGCAGGTCCATCTGTGCCGCGTCTCCCGACAGTTCAAGGATAATAAGTCCTGCCGGTCTCCCAAAAAACTCTTCATTGACTCCCAGCCGTGCCCTGATAACGCACCCGTAGGTTGTGAGGAGCCTCTGAACGGCGGTCACCAGGTCGTGATCGTGTTCGACAAGCATCCCCAGAATCCTGAGGGAGCCTTTTGACCCCCTGCCTGCCGGCTTGCTTTTCCCCGAAAAATCCATCTCGCGGGTTTCAATTCCCCCTATCGCGGAAAGATCTTTCACCAGGTATTCGATGCCAGCCTCATTGCCGTTGAGATGCAGGATCATATATGCTTCCCTCGCGCAAATCTCGGTTGAAAGCTCGTGGAAGCCGAATCTTGTCGTGATTACGCCTGCATGCTTTGAAAGTACGTGCTGCGTGAGACCTGCCTCCTTTATGCGGTCCGTAATCTTTATCCCGAGAACCTTTATCATGGTTTTTACAATTTCCGTTAGCAAAATACGTGGCAGATCAAAAATAAAGGTCCCTCTCCCCTTTCCTGATCTTTTGAATCTTTTCCCTTGTAGTTGCGGCAACCCCTGGTTCGAGGGTGGCCAGGTTTTTCTCTATGGCCTTCCAGCCCTTCTCGGCAATGTTGGGGGTAGCATAGTCGCAAATGTACTCCGACAGTGTGAGAATGGCATTCGGGGTGCAGAATCTCTTGATGAAGCCCGGCACTGAGAATTCCATGAAATGCTCCCCGGTCCTGCCCATCCTGTAGCAGGAGGTACAGAATGAGGGGAGATAGTCATTTTCGAGCAGCTCATCAATCACTTCGCCAAGCGAACGGGCATCGTTTATCCTGAATTGTTCGCGGTTCAGGTTCTGGTCCTCATTCCTGATATCGGAATATGAACCAAGCTCGATCCTGGTCCCACCATCGATCTGGGAAACACCGTATTCCATTACTTCTTTCCTCACCTCAGGAGCTTCCCTGGCGGTAAGAATGAGCCCGGTATAAGGAACTGCGAGCCGAAGAATGGCGACAAGCTTCTTAAAATCGTTATCGCCGACCATGTAATTATCTTTCATTTTCAGCGAGAGTGCATCCTTGATCCTCGGAAAGGAAATTGTATGCGGGCCAACATTGTAGCATGCTTCAAGATGGTTCGTATGCCTTACGAGCCCGAGAACCTCGAATCGCCAGTCGTAAAGCCCGAAGAGGGCGCCTATCCCGACATCATCAATCCCCGCTTCCTGTGCCCTGTCGAGAGCAGTAACTCTCCATTCATAGTCTTTCTTTTTGCCTCCAAGGTGATACCATGAATAGGCTTCAGGATGGTATGTTTCCTGGAACACCTGGTAGGTCCCGATACCTGCCTCACCAACTTTCCTGAACCCGTCGATATCAAGAGGTGCAGCATTAATGTTTACCCTCCGGATCTCACCATGGCCCTTCCTGATCCCGTAAACCACCCTGACCGTATGTGCAATATAATCAGGTGAATACTCCGCATGTTCGCCATATACAAGGATGAGCCTTTTCTGGCCGTTATCCTCCAGGGCCTCCACCTCTTTTATCAGCTCGTAATCGGAAAGGGTTTTCCTGACAGCTTCGGAGTTTGATGCCCTGAAACCGCAGTACTGGCAATTATTGCTGCACTTGTTCCCCACGTAAAGGGGTGCAAAAAGTACGATTCGGTTGCCGTATATTGTTTTTTTAAGCTCCCGTGCCCCGGCTTTGATTTCATCCATCAGATCGGTGCCCGAGGAGTTTATCAGGACCGCAGTCTCTTCCATGGTAAGCCGATCCTTCCCCAGGGCCTTAGAGATAATTTCCCTTACCCTCCCCTTATCTGATCTTGTGTTATTTATCAAATTCCAGATTTCATCCGCATCTATAAACGGTCTCATCCTCTGATCCGGGATACTCAATTTTTCGGGTTTAAACCTCATCAATTTGCTTATTTGTGTACAATCCGCGAAGATAACAATAAATGGTCGTCTCCCTTATGATACATATCAGTATATAAGATCTGAGATTTCATCTGCCGCGGATGCAATTTTTAATTTTGAAAAATCAGGATCGGAAATGTTGACAGGGCCCGTTATCTTCTTCCGGAAAAGCAGGGATGTTTTCTGTCCCGACAGGTCCTTTTCGCTTTCGGTAAGACACAGCAGTATATCAGGAGAAGAAATATTCATTTTATTTATAATTACCATTCCCTTTTCAGAGATATTTCCTGCTTCGGCTGTAACGGCATAAATCCCGTCAGATGGTAAAAGCTTGTTTTCGTCTGTCGGTGGAATCCTGTAAAACTGCCTGCACGACAGGCCGACCGGTGAACTGAATGGTGCCGGCTCTCCCATAATAAGGTAATAGTGATCGAGGTATGCATTGGCCCTCTGGATATACCCTTCACTTATCGCTTTTCTGATCCTGGTGGAGCTCACAGTTTCATGCTCCACCTCCTGCTCGGGAATCTCTTCCGCTTCAAACCCGTATTTCTCCCTCATGCTCCAAAGCTGCCGGTAATCTCCTTCCTGGTTGAATCCAAAATGGTGATTGAATCCTGCCACAACAACCCTTGCCTTCAGGATGCCCGAAAGGAATTCTCTCACGAACTGTTCGGATGTGGTTTTTGCGAACTCCCTGGTGAACCCGATAATTATAACATTATCGAGCCCTGCTTTCTCGAGGAGCATGATCTTTTCTTCCTGTGAATTTATGAGACGAAGCTCTTTTCCGGCAGTTTCGGGGTATAACACTTTTCTGGGATGCGGGTGAAAAGTTATAAGGACCGATTCCCCCTCATACTTTGAAGCAAGCATCTTCAGCCTGCCAAGGATCGTTTTATGACCAATGTGAACACCGTCGAAAGAACCTGTTGTAACAACGGGGTTCCTGAGCCCCCGTGCCTCCTCGAAGCTTCTGAAAATCTTCATCCCCCGATCGTTACTGGATCCTGTTCTCTTTCACAAAATAAGCAACTTTTTCGATCGATGTTATCATATCGTATTCCTCGAGGTAAACACCCTGTGGCACATTAAGTGCGATAGTGGTAAAATTCAGGATTCCCTTGATTCCATACCTGACTATTGTCTCGCAGGTACTCCTGGCAAAATCGGCAGGTACTGAAAGAATTGCGATCCTGATATTGAGATCCCTGATCACCTGCTCCATTTCCTGGATGTGGTAGCATTTGATCCCGGAAATGACCTTGTTGACCTTCTGTGGGTCATTATCGAAAGAGGCGACCATGTTCAGCTTGGATCTTTTGCCCCTGAAATATGATGTGACGGCCCTTCCGAGGTTACCGATTCCAATTATGGCGACATTTATACCTTCGTCGGAATCAATTATAATCCCGATGGTATTGATAAGCTCCTTAACGTCGTAACCTTTCCTGAGGACGCTGGAATAACCTATCAGCATCAGATCGCGGCGAACCTGGACGGCTGTAATATGAAGCATCGCAGCCAGGTCGTGAGAAAAGACATAATTGGTTCCTTCAGCAAGACATCCTAACAATGTTCTCCTGTACTCGCTGAGCCTTTCAACTGTTTTTCCGGGTAGTTTATTCATATCTGTGAAGGTAGGTTAATTATCTTCTTGGGTAACCTCACGGTAAACACACTTCCCACTTCAGGAGTGCTTTCCACCCTGATGTTACCGTTATAAATCTGAATCACTTTTTTAACGATAGAAAGACCAAGCCCGCTTCCTGAAATATTTTTGGTCTTTTCCGATTTGATCCTTACAAATTCGGTGAAAAGGTTTTCAATATCTTCATCCTTAATTCCAATCCCGGTATCGGAAACAACAACAATAGCCTCGGTGTCCGAGCTGTCGATGGTGATCTCGACCCTGCCTCCGAACTTGTTATATTTTACGGCGTTTGACAGGAGATTATTAAATACTATCTCAATATCATCCGGGTCGGCCATTATCACGGCTTTTGACCTTACATCGAGTTTAACTGACACCTCCATCTGGATGGCGTATGGCTGCACGGTAATAATGGCTCCGGCAGCTATTGATTCAAGATCGACATCCTGAATTTTCTCTTCCTTGCGTTCGAGCCTGATCTTTGTGAAGTCGAGCAGGTCCATGATAAGGTTACGCATGCCCTGTATCCGCTGCAGCGAACGCTCAATAGCATTGGAATAGTCGTCAATAAGTTCACCCGACTGCTTCTCCTGCATCATCCTGAGATAGCCCTCAAGCGCGTTAAGAGGTGCCTTCAGTTCATGGGAAAGGACAGAGAGGAACTGGTAACGGATCTTCTTGCCGTCCTGTTTCAGCTTATCGGTGATTCGCCTGAGATAAAGCTGCTTTGTAATGTTCTCAATGCTCGACTTGAGCTCCTGGGGCGTGAAAGGCTTCGGTATAAAGTCGGTGGCACCGTCGCGTGTGGCACGTATCGCGACATCAAGAGAAGCATATGAGGTAATCATTGCCACTACAATATCGAATTTCTTCTTCCTGATATATTCCAGCACTTCTACACCCTGCATACCCGGGAGCTTGTTATCGAGCAGGATTATATCGGGTTTGTCCCTTTCCACCATCTCAATAGCCTCTTCACCTGATGCGGCCTCCGAGATTTCGAATGTGTAATCCTCGTCCATGAATGGATAGGTAACATGAAAATTACCAAGTATCCTCGATACTCCCGACCTGATTCCAGGCTCATCATCAACCACAAGTATCCTTAATATTCCCATTTCAGAGTTTCAATAGTTTTGATACTTCCATATCAAGCTGTTCAGCCCTGATCCCTTTTTCAAGGTACCTGTCGGCCCTGATCCAGTTCCGTTCATACTCCGAATCGAGGCTGAATGAAAGACCTGTCTCCCTGGCTACCGCTGTTGCCAGGATCACAGGAACATCGGGGTATCTCTTCTTCAGCTTGTAGCAGAGAATAAACCCGCTGTCGTCAGTCTCCATCATCAGGTCAAAGATCGCCAGGTCGGGACGGTGTTTCGAGAAATATGATTCGGCTTCCGCCTGGCTTTCCACCGCCACAGTTTTATACCCGGCCCTTTCCAGGTTATTCACTGTCTGGAAAAGATAGTCAGGATCGTCATCAGCAACCAGGATCGTAAAATCACTGCGTTTCATTTTATGCAATTTTCAAATATTTCTTTAAATCAAAGAGTTAAAGTGATAAATATTACTTATCGTTATATTTTTAACAGTATTGTCAGGTATCATATCCAGGCTTCAGTTTTAAAAAGTGGCGTCGTTTACTCCTTCTTCCGCGGCAGAACCAGCCTGAAGCTGGTTCCTGTCTGACCTCTCGCAGGATCGGTATTCGATTCAACAGTTATCTGCCCCTTGTGCATCTTTACAATACCATAGGCAGTTGCAAGTCCAAGTCCGGTACCGTGCCCTATCCCTTTCGTGGTAAAGAAAGGCTCAAAGATCTTGGCCCGGTCCTCTTCCTTTATACCTGTCCCGTTGTCGCTCACCACAATAGTCACATCGGTTATATTATCCTCGAGCACTATCTCAATATTGCCTCCGGCAGCCATGGCATCGATGGCATTCTTTATGAGATTGGTTATTACCTGGATCATCTGTTCGGAATCAATCATTGCATCGTGATTCGTCATCCTGTCGTCGACATTTACATTTACATTCTGAGGAATTACGACGCTGTCTATGCTGCTGTTTACCAACTCCCTGAGATTCACCTGCTGGTGATTTACCTGGTTCTTCCTGGCAAAATTGAGCAGCCCTGCTACGATCTTCTTGCACCTGGCAGCCTGGTCGACGATAAGTTTCAGATCCTCCCTGACAGGGTCCTCGGCGGCACATTCATCAAGCAGGATATTGCTGTACATTATTACAACTCCAAGCGGGTTGTTAAGCTCATGTGCGATCCCCGCCGACAGCTGCCCCATGTGGGCTAGCTTCTCCGACTGCTTCAGTGCCTGCCTCATCGAGCTCAGCTTTTCATTGGACAGGGCCAGGTCCTTTACCGATTTATGAAGTTTCTCTATGGTGTACGGGAGGCACATCTCAGTCTCTGCCAGCCCTTTCCTGATTGCAATAGCGTGTTCCACGCAGCTTTCATACCCGCAGGCCCCGCAATCGAGCTGATCCTTTGAGGTTTTCTTGCCCATTGAAACAAGTATATCCTTTACATCTGCTTCTGTAAGCACGTCGATCCTGTGATCTTCTGGCCTGAAGGAAATGGAAAGATCAAGATCGGAAGCCTGCTCTTTCTCTCTCTCCCACTCCTCGAAGTCCAGCTCATTCATCTTTGCCTGGGCATAGTTGCTGACCAGCGACCTCCTGCTGTACTGTTTCCCGTTCTTGGAAAGTCCCGGCCCCATTATGCATCCTTCGCAACAGAGAAGCTCCATATTCTGGTTCCGGATAAGACCGCTTTCCAGCTCCTTGAGGGCATTCTGAAAATCTATCCGTCCTTCGGCAGCGATTATATTTCCAGTTATCGCATCGTCGTTGATATTGGCAGTCTGCAAGAGTCCGCGCGTGACAGGGAAAATTGCACCCCTGCCACCTTTCGGGGGATCAAAATCCGAAGGAGAGACACTGTCGGGGGTTAAGTTCTTTGATTGAAAGAGCTCTCTCAGTTCGACAAAGGTAATTGCCTCATCTATCTCGTTACTCTCAGCCTTTTTGGCTATACACGGGCCTATAAAGACAAGGCCCGTCTCCTCCCCGTATTTTTTCTTCACCACCCTTCCCGTGGCCACCATGGGTGAAACTATCGGTGAAAGGTTGTCGATAAGGTCAGGGTGATAGAACCTGATATAGTTCACAATGGAAGGGCAGTCGGAGGAGATGAAGAATCTTTTGTTATCGGCAATCATCTTCTTGAACCTGTCGGCAACGAGGTCGGCCCCGAAGGAAACCTCGATCACAAGATCGAAGCCAATTGCTCTGATCATACCTACAAGCTGCCTGTAATCGTTTATCTCGGCAAACTCTGCCGGGAAACTTGGGGCGACAAGGGCCGCCTTCATATTCTTCTTTTCCAGCAGCCTGATCACCCTGTCGGTTGTATTCAGAAAGACCTTGGCACCCTGGCTGCAGACCTTTGTGCAGTTCCCGCAGGCTATACACCTGTCGGCTATCACTTCTGCCTGGCCACCGACAATCTTTATGGCTTTGGCAGGACACTCCCTTACACATGTGTAACAGGTCCGGCAGAGCTCTTTTATAGTGTAAACAAGCATTTTCCGGGGTATTTATAATAGCACATCCCTCTGAGAGTACCTCGTGGTGTAAACCGACTTATCGGCGATATCTTTGTCAGCAGGAGCCAGCTTTTCATACAGGTTCAGCAGTGATGGTGACTTGCAGGGTAGTGTAACAGCTTCGTTCTCCTCATTCTGGAACACAGTCTTGGCTCTGGTCCTGACGACCTCCTTCGACCCGGTCAGGGGAAGCCCTGCGCCCCTGACACATCCTCCCTGGCAAACCATTACTTCCACAAGATCATATTTCATGCCAGATTCCAGTGCCATATTAAGCTTATCCAGGCCGGTAAGGCCATCAACCACGGCGACATTAATTTCAATGTCGCCCACCGGGATGGCAGCGTCTCTGAAGCATCCGGTGCCCCTTATCTTCTTGAAAAGGCTCTTCTCGGCTTCCCTGCCTGTTTTCCTGTACGTCAGCAACCTTATTACCGATTCTGCGAGCCCGCCTGAAACTTCGGCGATGGCCGCTGCAGAACTTCTGAGATCCATCGGCTCATCTGCAGGTTCGCCCTCCGTGGAGAGAACATCAATGCCATTGAGCCTTATCAGCCTTGCGAGCTCCCTGACAGTCAGGACCGTATCCACATCGCTGATGCCCTTTCTCATCATACTGTCGCGCCTGGCTTCGAATTTGCCGGCTGTACAAGGTGTAACTGAAACTGAGTAGATCTGTTGCGGACCTGCTTTTTCCATTGATGCAATCAGTGTCTTTATCAGCACACCTGTTATTTGCTGAGGAGATTTAAGGTCCGAGAGCTGTGGCAGCAGTGAGGGTGAATATTGCTCCGCATATTTCACCCATGCAGGACAGGCAGAAATATAGAGGGGCTGGCCATTTTCGCCCGTTCTTTGCTCAAGCCTGCCGGCCAGTTCAGTGATTAGAATATCTGTTCCGAACCCGGTAGAATAAACTTTGGAGAAACCAATTCTTCTCAGGATCGCATTCAGCATCCTGTCGAAGTCCTTTGCAGGCTTTATGCCAAGCTCCTCGGCCAGGCCTGCCGGCACAACCGGGGAATACTGGATCACCTTCAGGAATTCCGGCTTATTCAGGTATTCCTGTACCTCGGTAATATTATGTTTTTCGTGAAGCGCCCCGGTAGGGCAAACCTGCACACATTGGCCGCAATGAATGCAGCTCGAAAAGTTAAAATCCTTATCCATTGCGGGACCGACATGTGTCTGCTGGCCCCTGTTTATGAAATCGAGTGTCGTGGTTGTTATCACCTCTTCGCATATCCTTATGCACCTTCCGCACAGGATGCACTTTGAAAGCTCCCTGATGATGGCCGGGCTCGACTGATCGAGTCTCTGCTTGATTTTTTTCCCCCTTATCCTGCGTTCCCTTATATTGAGCTCTTCGGAAAGTCTCTGGAGCTCGCAGTTCAGGTTACGGTCACAATACAGGCAATCGTCGGGGTGCTTTGAAAGAAGCAGCTCGACAATTGTCTTTCTTGCCCTGATCACCCGGGGGGAGTGCGTCCTGATCACCATCCACTCCTCGACAGGCTGGGAACATGCAGTTACCAGGCGTTCCCTTCCTTCAACCTCCACCACGCACATCCTGCACGCCCCGGTAGGGGTAAAATCCTTCATCCTGCAAAGGGTGGGAATGATTATGCCATTCCTGTTCAGTGCTGAAAGAATTGTTTCGCCCTTTTCGGCTTTGATCTTCTTGTTATTTACCTGTATATTGAAAAACATGGCAACTATTTGACTACAACCGCACTGAATTTACAAACATCGAAACAGACCCCGCAGCCCGTGCATTTTTCATCAACAATGAAGAACGGCTGGAGGCGGGTACCATAAATGGCATTTGCCGGGCATTTTGAGGCGCAGACTGTACAGCCGTTGCAACGGTCGACATCGATTGAGAAGGTCCTGAGTCCCCTGCATACATTTGCCCTGCATTTCCTGTCGAAGATATGCTCTTCAAACTCGTCCCTGAATTCCCTGAGGGCGCTGATGAAGGGATTCGGTGCCGTCTGACCCAGGCCGCACAGAGATGCATCCTTCATCACTGTTGCAATGGATTCGAGCTGCATCACTCCCCTGAATCTTTCAAGGGTCGTTACCGAATCCTCGCTCTGGGGTTTCCGTATAACGCCTTCGAGTATCTCTCTCATTCTTCCGGTACCTTCCCTGCAGGGAATGCATTTGCCGCAGCTTTCCCTGTGGATAAATTCCATGTAATACCTTACCAGGTCCACCATGCAGGTCGATTCGTCAATTATCACAAAACCGCCGGCCCCCATTCCGATACCTTTCTCCTTCATCTCATCATAATCGACTTTCAGATCGAGGTTATCGCTCTTTATGAATGAACCCGAGGCGCCACCAAGCTGGATAGCCTTGAATTCCCGGCCTTCCTTCATCCCGTCGACAATATCATCGAGTATCGTCCTTAACGACGTTCCCATTTCCACCTCCACAACACCCGAATACCTGCCCTTCCCGGTAACGGCAAAAACCTTGGTCCCCTTGCTTCCCGCGGTACCAATATTCCTGAACCATTCCGGACCGTTTTGCATGATAAGGGGCACATTCATCAGAGTCTCGACATTATTTATTACAGTGGGCTTTGAGAACAGTCCCTGAGATGTCGGATACGGCGGTTTCAGCCTCGGCATGCCGCGGCGACCCTCGAGGCTGGCGATCAGTGCGGTCTCTTCACCGCAAACGAATGCGCCCGGTTCACGTTTTATAACAATATCGAGGTTATACCCGCTGGAGAATATATCATGCCCGATTATACCGTATTCCCTTGCCGCATCGATTGCCCTCTGGAGCCTTTGCCTGGCATGGTCCGATCCCGACCTCAGGTAAACTATGGCCGATGAGGCCCCGATTGCATATGATGCTATTGAAATTCCTTCTATGAGCCTGTGGGGATCGCTTTCGAGAATCGTCCTGTCGGTGAATGCTCCCGGGTCACTTTCCCTTGCATTGCAGATTAAATACCTTGCCGGCGCAGGTGTGTTCAGGGCGCTCTTCCATTTGAGACCCGTCAGGTAGCCCCCGCCGCTCCTGCCCCTCAGTCCGCTCTTTTCAATAATACTGCAAACCTCCTCGAATGTATAGTTTCTTATCGTCTTGATAAATGTCCGGTAACCGCCCCTCGCTATGTACTCGGCGATGCTCTCCGGATCATAGCAGCCGCAGTTGCTGAGAATTATTCTTTTCTGCCCCGAGAAGAATGGCAGCTCATCCATGAATGGAATACCTGTCCACATTCCAAAGTCGCGCGAACCTGTCTGCCCGACAAGATCTTCCTCGTGAATATCATTATGAAAAACACCGTTTAAGAGAGTTTCGATCTTTTCTTCCGTTATATTCCGGAAGAACAGCTTGTTTTTTCCGGGAAGCTGGACACATACAAGCGGTTCGAAGCTGGAGGGTCCCGTACATCCGACCTTAACTATCTCGATTCCAGGGTGAAGGTCCTTTTCGTAGCTCACGGCGGCCTCCCAGGTCTTTTCAGATCCCGCAATTATACTGCTTGTTCCCGAGGATATAAAAACGACCGGATTATCGTTTCTTTCCCTCCTGATGATTCGAAGCACCTTTTCAGTTTCCTGCGGGAGCACCTCCATCTCATTCACCAGGACATTCTGAATTAGAAATTCCTTTATTTCTTCAGGCTTGCCCATTCACTTCAATTGATTTCGTTAAGATACTTAAGCCTGCCAATAAGCTCAGGAACCTGATCTTCACGTATATTGGTATAATACTCCCCGTTTATCAGTATCACAGGACCATTATTACAACCACCCATACATGTCACGATCTCGTAGCTGAAGTTTCCGTTCCGGGTTGTCTGACCCGGTTCGATCCCGAGTTCTTCCCTTATCTTGTTTATAACACTTTTTGATCCGTTGAGGAAGCAGGTTGTCCCGTTGCATATCTTCAAATGGATTTTTCCCGAGGGAATGAACCTGAACTGATCGTAGAATGTAGCCAGGCCGTAGATTTTTGTTGTGCTGAGCCTGAGAGTTTTACCAATAGTAATAATTGCATCCTCAGAAAGAAATCCTACCGATTCCTGTATATCCTGCAATATCGGGATAAGGTCTTCACGCCTGGCCGGTTTGTACTTGCTGAGTATTGTCTCGATGGGCTTTTCCATCTGTTATATTTTAAGAATCAAACCATCACAAATATAATATTTTTATTGTTAATAAATAAACAATGTTATTTTTATAACAATAATATGAAATATCCAACTCCTTGTGAGTACCATCCTAATACACATATATTCTGAGTGTTATCTAAATTTCATTTACAGGATACGATATTTACGATGTATTCCGACCTGATAAGAACCGTTCATAATGGCCCTAAGAACAGAATTTCTGGCATGTCCCGCCCGATATTGTCCGGGTTCAAATATTTAGTACTTTTGATGTGTTGTTTTTTTATGAACAGTAAGCTGATGTCTTCAAAATTTGAAATGCAGATTTGTCTCGGCTCCAGCTGCTTCTCGCGGGGGAACAGGGAAGTTGTTCAGTTTATCAAAGATTACCTGCGGAAGAATCACCTCGACGACAGGGTGACCTTCAAGGGTGCAAGGTGCTTCGGCCATTGCAGCAACGGGCCCAACCTGGTAATAAATGGCAGGGTTATAGAATCTGTAACGGCCGAGAGGGTCGAAAAGATACTTGAAGAGAATCTTTCTGAATTAAGATAATTAAAGTCAAATAATATGGACAAAAAAGGACCTGTCCTTTATATTAATGACAATAAATGCAGGAATTCATATTCATGCGTCAGGGTTTGCCCGGTTAACGCTATTGAGGTCAGGCCCGAAAAGAAACATCCCACCATAATCCCAGACAGGTGCATCGGGTGCGGACTATGTTACATATCATGCAGCCAGAAGGCTGTGGAGTTCAGGGATTCGCTTTCTGAAGCAAAAAAACTCCTTGCATCAGGAAAGAAAAATGCAGCTCTCATGGCACCCAGCATCTCCTCTGAATTCGAGGATATCACCGACTACAGGAAGCTGGTGGGAATGATGAGGGCACTGGGATTTAACTTCGTTCACGACAACTCTTTTGGCGTCGACCTGATCGCTCACGAATATGCCAGCTTTTTTGAGCATGCCGAAGGAAAGTACTATATCACGGCAAATTGTCCGTCGATTGTAAGCCTGATCGAAAAATATCACCCCGGTCTTGTTCCCAACCTTGCACCCCTGGTTTCCCCAATGATTGCCACGGCAATGGTAACCCGCGAAATACATGGTGATGATACCAATATCATATACATCGGCCCATGCATCGACACAAAGGACGAGGCAACCATGTACAGGTCGGGTAAGCTTATCGACAGTGTACTGACATTTATTGAGCTAAGAAAGCTTTTCGAGGAATTCAACATACAGGAGAAGTTTGTTACCCTTTCTGAATTCGATCCGCCAAACGGTCACTGGGGTGCCCTATATCCTCTTCCTGCCGGTATCATTCAGGCAGCCGGGATCAAAAGGGACATTGTCACCAGCAGGGTTATTACAGCTGCCGGGAAAGATGAGATCCTTGAAGCCGTACACGACTTCGATAAATCGATAGATACTATCCAGCATCATTTTAACCTGTTCTTCTGCCAGGGCTGCCTGCTTGGCCCGGGCATGGCCCAGCATTCGGAAAGATTCAGGAGAAGGGCACTTGTAAGGAAGTACGCGCAAAAAAGGGTCGATCTGCTCGATGTGCAACATTGGGATAAGGATATGGAAAGATGGTCAAAGCTTGACTTTTCCAGGACATTCACGCCCGACGACAGGAGGATCCCTGATCCTGCCGAGGATATGATCAGGGAGGTACTGAAGATAATCGGCAAGGAAGAACAGTCGGAAGAAATAAACTGCGGCGCCTGTGGTTATGGCTCCTGCAGGGAATTTGCCTCAACGGTGGCAAAAGGACTTGCAATACCCGAGATGTGCCATACCTTCAACCTCAGGAACAAGCAGGAGTACATTGAATCGCTGAGGCTCGCCAACAAGAAGCTTGCCGAAACCAAGAAGGCGCTGAAAGAGTCGGAGGAAACTGCCATGAAGGAGAAGGAGATGGCACAGAGTGCATCCGACATGATGAACAACATGCTTGAAAAACTACCCACAGGCGTGGTGATCGTCGACAACAACCTGAAGATTCTCCACTCGAACATAAGCTTTATAAATATTTCGGGCGAGGATGCACGGACAATTTCGGATGTAATCCCTGGACTGACAGGCGCTGACCTGAAGACACTCCTTCCCTACAACATTTACAATATGTTTTCCTTTGTCCTGAAGGAGGACCAGCCTGTTGTGAGCAAGGATGTACATATCGACGACAGGATGCTTAATATTTCCATATTCCCCATCAAGAAGAACAAAATGTGCGGTGCAATACTCCGCGACCTTTATTCACCCGAGGTCCAGGGAGAGGAAGTGACGTTCAGGGTTTCGGAAGTTATCGACAAGAACCTGGAAATGGTTCAGAAAATCGGGTTCCTCCTGGGCGAGGGAGCTGCAGAGACAGAACAGATGCTCAATTCAATCATAGAATCGTACAGGAGCAGGAAAGACAGTCTGAAAAACAGAAAATAGAAGGTGAACAGGGATTTCTACATAGAAGTCAACAGCCAGCAGAGGAATTATGACGGGGAAAGGATATCCGGCGATGTTTTTCTTTACCGCTACATTAAGGAAGAGGACAGGGTAATTACGGTACTCTCCGATGGTATGGGGCATGGCGTGAAGGCCAATATCCTTGCCACCCTCACTTCCACGATGGCCCTGAACTTCACACGCGAGCATAAGGACTCCGACAGGATCGCAGAGATAATAATGAATACGCTTCCTGTCTGCAGCGAAAGAAAGATCAGCTATTCCACTTTTACTATCATCGATATTGAAAGCACCGGAAGAACCTCGATCCTCGAATATGACAACCCTTCCACGATTATCCTGAGGGGAAAAGAGATCATAGAACCCGAATGGAAGCTTGTCAGCATGGAAAAGGGAAAGCATAGCGGCAAGGTATTGAAGAAGTTCACTTTCCATCCGCAGAAGGAAGACAGGATTATTGTATGTTCCGACGGGGTGACGCAGAGCGGAATGGGATCGGATTCACTTCCCTTCGGCTGGGAAAGAGATAACGTTTCTTCATATGCCTCGATGCTTGTTGCAGGTGAGAATTCCATTTCCGCAAACGTCCTGGCAGGAAAGGTTGTCACAATGGCTCACAAGAATGATGCCTACCGCGCCAGGGATGACATCAGCTGCGCGGTAATATATTTCAGGGACCCGAGGAAGCTAATGATCTGCACAGGTCCCCCATATGAAAAAGAGAAGGATAAAGAACTTTCATCAAGGGTCAGTGAGTTCGGCGGGAAGGTCATTCTCTGCGGCGGTACAACTGCCGACATTGTTGCCAGGGAACTGAACAGGACAATCGTTGATGAGCTGATCTTTGAAGATCCGGACCTACCTCCCGAAAGCTTTATGCAGGGTATCGACCTTGTAACTGAAGGTATCCTTACACTCCAGAAGGTGAACGAAATACTTAAGACATACAACAACAGCGTTAAGCTGGACAAGGGTCCGGCTGATAAGATTGTTAAGATGCTCATGGAATGTGACGAGATTCAGTTTATTGTCGGTACAAGGATAAATATTGCCCACCAGGATCCCAACCTTCCGGTTGACCTCGAGATAAGAAGGACAGTGGTAAAAAGGATTGCAAGGCTTCTCGAGGAGAAATGGCTCAAGAAGGTGACCCTTGAATATATCTGATGACTCTCTCGAGCAACAAGGGCTGAATATCGGGGTATGTCAGGTTTCCTGGCAACCCGTCGGAAACAACCACCTCGGCTATCTCCGATGAATCCATCAGCGATCCGAACTCAGAAACTTCCGCAAAGTAGAGTCTCCCGTACCCGGTATGACCGTCCTTCTCTACAGAATATGTAGCAACACATTCTATAGCAAATTCTTTGGCGCCCGTTTCCTCCATCAGTTCCCTCGAGGCAGCTTCGTCGGATGATTCACCATCTTCGATATGCCCGCCGGGAATCTCAAATGTAGTCCGCAGGTGATGCCTTACCAGCAGCCATTTCTTCCTGAACCTGGCAACAATTACCGAATATGTCAGGCCGCACTCCGGATAATATCCTGCTGGGTAAAAGTCGACTTTAACCATTTTTAAAAGGTTTGTAGAACATTGTAATGAAAGGTCAAATATCATAAAAAAGAGAGCCTGTTGTCATATCCCTGAAAGAATTAAGTAATTTTGACACAAATTAAAAGATAATGATCCTCTTCCTCATACTTGTTGCTTCAGAATATCTTACATTCCTGGCATTCAGGCAGCATTACAAGGGATTCTCCAGGACAAAGTACTACCTGTCAGCCCTGGTGAACACGGTCCTCAGCATCTACCTGTGGATTTTGTATGCTGAGGTGTCGTCCTTTGGCGGCAGGTACGACGATCCGGCTCACGTCTGGCTTATGATGAATTTTGCAGGAGCGGTATCGGCAATATTGTTCCCCAGGGTTATCTTTGATATCCTTCACTTCACGGGAAAGCTGATCAGGCTTCACAGAAATACTCATATAAGGTCACTTTCAAATGCAGGGATCTTTATCTGGATCATAATCTTTGCCCTTGTAACAGGAGGCAGCATTCACGGAAAGTTCAACTTCAAAACAGAAAACATTTCAG
Organism: Bacteroidales bacterium; assembly: GCA_035541795.1. Lineage (GTDB taxonomy): Bacteria > Bacteroidota > Bacteroidia > Bacteroidales > VadinHA17 > LD21. The sequence continues at coordinate 110,705 of DATKMR010000004.1, read as the reverse complement.
TTAATGTAAAGGGTCTTAACAAGGACCTGGACGGTTTCAGGATAGTCCAGATATCTGATGTCCACCAGACTACCTTTTTCAGGCACAAAAAGACCCTCAGGAACCTGATGTTAAAAATCAACTCTTACAATCCTGACCTTGTCATCAATTCGGGGGATTTTGTTGAAATCGGGTACAATGAGTTTGGAAGAAACGATACCATTTTCAACATTGCGAAAGGGAGGTACGGAAATTACGCCATACTCGGGAATCACGATATCGGAACATATTATCCGGGGATCACGGAGGAAGGGATCGATACCAACATTGCCCGAATCTCAAAGCTGATAACAGCTTCGGGTTATCACCTCCTGAGGGATGAGAATGTCATTCTGAAAATCGGCGGTGCAAGGCTTGGTATTGCAGGTACGGTGACGAGGGGAAGTTACCCTAATATCACCCACGGGGACCTTGGAAAAGCTATAGCAGGACTCGACAGTGCAGATTTTCGCATCCTGATAAGTCACGATCCCAATCACTGGGAGAGCGATATCAGCAACAAGACAAATATCGATCTCACCCTTTCGGGGCACACACATGGAATGCAGATGGGTATCCTGACAAAAAACTTCAGATGGTCGCCCTCAAAATATTTCTACAAAAACTGGAATGGTCTCTATACCAATGGGAAGCAGTTCCTTTATGTCAACCGGGGTTTAGGCGTGATAAGGCTTCCCTTCAGGATATTCATGCCGCCTGAAATTACCGTCATAACGCTTGTACGTGCATCCTGATGGCAGGTAAATCTGTTTCATACAGGATAGTTTACAGCCGGCGACGGTCCATCGGTATTATCATCTCACCGGAAAAGGGGGTTTTGGTCAGGGCTCCTTACCGCACGCCACCTGACATGATTGACAGGTTCGTAGCGTCAAAATCGGTATGGATACATAAACACCTTGATAATCATATTGCAATGGTACGGCTGAGCCATAAAGATGCGAAGGATGGAAGTGAGCTGCTGTACCGGGGGATGAAATACCGGCTAAGGACCGATATTTCCGGAAACCGGTCCGTCAGGATTGAAAATAATACTATCATTGCCGGAATACCGGAACCCGGGAAGTCACCGGCTCCTATGCTCGACAAATGGTACAGGAAAGAAGCTCTTGAAAGGGTGACATCGTGCCTTGATGATCTTGCTTCCAAATTCAGCCGGCACAATTTTAAAATATCATCACTCACCGTCAAACCGATGAAGAGAAGGTGGGGCAGCTGCAGCCCGCATGGAAAGATTGCCATCAACAGCGAGCTGATAAAGATTGACGATATCTTCACAGAGTACGTGATACTTCATGAACTCTGCCATCTTCATCATCACAACCATGGCAGGGAATTCTATAACCTTCTCGGTGAAGTTTTTCCCTGTTGGAAGGAGGTAAGGAAAAGCCTGAGAAACTATATTACCTGATCAGTTTCCCTTTGTAAATAACTGACCCGGTTTTCTCCCGCCTTTGCATTCAAATCTTCAGGGTATATTCCGAACCGCTTGAAGGGATTTCAACGTTCCTGAATCCGGCATCCTTCATCCTTTCCGCATATTTTTTCTGCGTCTCGTACTCCCCGTGAACAATAAAGGTCTGTTCCACGGCCCCCGCCTCCTGGCAAGAGAGGTAATCCAGCATCTCCCTGTAATCACCGTGTCCGCTGAATGATTCTATCTTCCTTATATCTGCCTTTACCTCATACGCTGTTCCATGAATCGATACTTCTTTCGGGCTGTTGAGAAGCCTGGCTCCGAGTGTCATTGGCGCACAATAACCGACCATCAGGATGGTATTCTTAGGGTCGCTGATATTATTTGCGATATGATGCTTGATCCTTCCGGCTTCAGCCATACCCGATGCGGAAATAATCACGCAGGGATTTTTATGGTCATTAAGCTTCTTGGAGTCTTCCTGCCTCGTGATATAAAACAGGCTGTTGAATCCGAAAGGATCAGGGTCCTTCAGCATGAAGTCGTGTATCTCCCTGTTAAAGCATTCAGGGTGAGTCCTGAAGACTGTCGTGGCGTTTACAGCCAGGGGGCTGTCAACAAAAATGTCGATCTTTGGAAGGCTGCCGCTGTTATAAAATTCATTGAGAGTATAAACGATCTCCTGTGTGCGTCCCACGCTGAAAGCCGGGATGATAAGCTTACCCCCCTTGTCGACACACGTCTTTATCATTATATCAAGCAGCTCATTTTCAGCCTCCTCATGCTCGGGATGGAGCCTGTCGCCATATGTCGATTCGGTAATAAGTACATCCGATTGAGGGAACGGGGCAGGCGGGGCCAGTATCCTGTTGACATGTCGTCCTATATCACCCGTATAAGAGATCCTTTTAATCTGTCCATTTTCGATAATCTGTATGGTTGCCACGGCGCTGCCAAGCATGTGTCCGCTGGGTGTGAACCTGACCTTTATGCTGTCGTCTATCCTGAACTTCATGTCATTCGGCACCCCTATAAAAAGATTCATGCAAGCCTGGGCATCCTTCTGGGTATATATCGGTTCAACGGGTGGCAATCCTTTTTTAAACCGCCTCTTGTTGAAGGTATAGGTATCATGCTCCTGGATGAAGCCGGAATCGGAGAGCATAATCGCGCATAAATCCCTTGTGGCGCTGGTACAAATGACAGATCCCCTGAATCCGAGCCTGTATATATAGGGTATTAATCCTGAGTGATCGATATGTGCATGCGTTAGAATCAGGTGATCAATCTCCGAAGGGGTGAATCCGAGCTTCCTGTTCATGCCATCAGTTTCGAGTCCCTTGCCCTGGAACATCCCGCAATCGAGCAGTATCTTCTTTCCGCTGTCCGTAATAATAAGGTGCTTGCTTCCGGTGACCTCGCGGGCGGCACCGAGAAATTTGATTTTCATTGTATTCTATTTGATTTGATTTTCAGATCCTTACTCCAACAACAGTAACATCATCTATCTGGGCCCCGTTGCCCTTCCATCTTTCAAACTCATTTTCGATGATTACCTTCTGCTCTCCTAAAGGCTTGTCAAAGATTGTGGAAAATAATTTTTTGAGAGATGACTTTTTATATTTTGAACTGCCAGGGCCACCGAACTGATCGGGCATACCATCCGAGAACAGGTAGAGAACATCACCCTTGCTGACATTTATCTCATAATTGGTGAAAGATTCCTTTTCCCCGACATAAATACCGATTGGCATCCTGTCGGCTTTATACTCCTTCACTTCACCTCCCTGGCAGATAAAGAGCGGATTATACGCCCCGGCATATTCAAGTATCTTCTTGTCTTTGTGCAATATACAGAAAGCTATATCCATGCCGTCTGCTGCTTCGCCCTCCTTCCCTGTCTGGTGCAGCGACGTCTTGATCTTGATTCTCAGAAGGTTCAGTACCGTATTTGCATGCAGGTCCGATTTATTTGTAATTATTTCATTCAGTGTCGACATCCCCAGTGTGCTCATGAAGGCACCGGGAACCCCGTGACCTGTACAGTCAGCCACTGTAAAGAAATAATGCTTGCTGTCCTCCCCGATCCAGTAAAAATCGCCGCTGACAATGTCCCTTGGCCTGAACATTATGAAGTGCTCGGAGAATGCATTTTTGAAAACTTCTTCCATTGGCAGCATTGCCTGCTGGATCCTGCCCGCGTACTCGATGCTTGAAGTGATCTCCTGTTTCTGTGCTTCAATTTCGGCAGTACGCTCCCTTACCTTTTCCTCAAGAATATGATTCTCATGCTGCAGGTGACGTTCCCTGAACCTGACTATAATTACAACTGCAACCAGGCCCAGCGCCAGCACGAGGATATAGAAGAAAGTTGTCTGGATGAATGGTGTCTTGATTGTAAAAGTGATCTGCCGGGGTTCTGTTATGTTTCCCCAGATATCCTTGGCCCTTACCCTGAGGCTATAGGTCCCGTGGGGCAGCATCAGGTTTATAGTTGAATGTGATGACCACTTCGACCAGTCGTCCATCATTCCATCAACCGTATACTGGTACAAAATGGAATTCCTCTTCTGGTATCCTGGTGCTACAATATCGAAATAGACATTATTATCGCCCCGTTCAAATTCTATCTTGGATATGTTGAAGAAAAGTCCTTTATCATCCTGGATACTCCTGACAAAGAGTTCGAGATTATGTTTCATTTTCCCGGCCTTCTCCCTTGCAATCCTGTAAACCTGGTTATCTGCGGTGACAACCCACATGTCCTTATCATCTGTAGAGATCGAGGCAATATTGTCGAATATTTTTAAAATAGCAAGATCATTACCTGAGACAGAATTCCGGCTTCCAAGATAAATCCAGCCTGTTTCCTGCCTGAAATATACACCTGCCGAATGGGTATCGATATATTCAAGCCGCTGTCCATTTGCCAGGCTTACCTTGGTATATGGAACGAGAGCGTCCTTTCCCTGATCATAGAATAAGACTCCCGATTCATTAAAGGCGAAAAGAGTGTCGTTGGCATAACACACCCTGCAATGCTGGGGATAATCGCTCTTAATGGGATAAATATGGTATCCCGGATCAGTTCCCGGGGTTAACCTCACCGCGAAATCATCTCCCCCGGCCCACAGAATTCCCTTGCCGGCACAGGCGATTGAGTAAAGTGGCTGATTAAAGCCTTTCTGAAGTGCTGAGGCTGTCCAACCCTGTACTCCGTTCAGCAGGTAAAAGTATCCATCTGAACTAGCCACATAATAGCGTCCGTCGTCAGGGACTTTGCATACCGAGTTTATGTTCCTTCCCGATGCAATAAGTCTTGCCTTATGTCCCGATACCAGGTAAATGCCTTTTACCGTGGAGACAAGTATGCCATCCGGTGCCGGCAGCATCTGCCTGCACTTTTCACTGATGCCCTCGACTTTCCTGTATCCGTATTCAATGGATTTTAACCTGCTCACGGTCTTTTGTATATACTGATTCTTCCCCTGCTCACCCGGGGAAACGGCATCCTGCTGTTCCTGTGCCGGTTTTTTCCCGAATATCCTCGAGAAGATGCTTCTTCGTGTCTTACGTCCCTCCTGCAGATCTGTGCCGGTTATAGCGTTCTGGTCATTACCTTCCTGTCCTTTTTTCACAATCACCTGTGTTTCGGCATAGTTCCTTATCTCTGAAAGATAAAAAACCCCGTCGCTGGCTGCCACATACAGCTCATTTCCGTACCACAGCGGGCTCACCAGGTTACCTTTTAGCCCGGGATAGATTCCAAGATTGGCCACTGGAAGTGATAGTTCCACCCGTGTAAGTCCATACTGGTGTGAGAGCCATAACCCGCTGTTGTGATCTGAGCCTATTGCAAATATCTCATCATCAGGCAGGCCGTTAAGGTAGTTGATCGAGAAGCGTACCTTTCCTGTCAGCCTTTCAACCACCATTGCTCCTCCATCAAGTGTTGAAAAAGCATAAAGGCTGTCGGAGATTACAATACCATCGGCAAGCGAATTTCCACTCAGGTAACCGTTATCCTGAACCTGGTATGGATAGTACTTTATCCCGTCAAACAGGGAAAGCGTTCCGTCGTCCTCACCTACCACGACCATCTTTTTGTCGTAGGGCAGACCGAAAAGGATTTCCTTTTTCTCAGTAAGATAACCCGTGACAATAGGAAAGAGAGTATCGCTTTCAAGTCTGTAAAGACCCTTAGAGTAAACGTTAATAAAGACGTTTTTCGGCGTCACAAACATGCCGGTGAAGGGATTATTGCCTTTCTGCGCGAGCCTGACCTGAAGCTTTCCCGTACCGAGGTCATGCCTGAGTATTGTCTTCTCACCGTAAAACCAGACGGTTGAATCCGTGAATACGATTCTCGAAATTATGCCTGTCCTTGAAGTATCACTTTTCAGTGAAACAAAATTATAGAATCCCTTTTCATCCTTGCGGAGGAATCCATAGTCATTATCTCCACCCACATATACCCTTCGCTGCGTTTTGTTGAACTTTAAAGAGTATGGTATAACCGGCAGGCTGATTGTATTCCAGCTCTGCCCGTCGAATGTAAGGAGTCCCCTTATATTGGCGAACAGCATGACGTTATTCTCATCCTGGCAGATGGCCCACGACTGATTCTCTATCTCAGTGCTTTCACGATAGTGGGTAAGCAGGGGGCCGCCGCTCTGGGCCGAAATCATCCCCGGGAGCAACAGGATAGAAGCTAAAATTGAAATCTTTCTTAGAAATGGCATCACAGGGTATTTTTGAATCAATAAAAAGAACTTTAAAAGTACAGAAATATTTTAATGTTTCCGCCCCGCCGGGATGTTAAAAAACTGATACATAAGATTGACGGATACCCTGAAGTTCTTATCTGCCTGTCAGGAAGGAAGGTTCATTTGATAAGATAGATCCCTGAAAGGCTTCTGACTGCCCTGTCGGAGAAGAAATCTGCCGAGGGGAAAACGCGGTACAGTCCCCCGTCCTCGCCAGCCTTTGTCCTGATCAGCAGGAACTCCTGCTGGTCGTTCCTGTTGAACAGTTCAGAGTATGCCAGTGTGCACCTGTAGCCATCCTTTGCGGCAAGGCATAGAATGCCTGTCCTGAGATTCTCTTTTGTCACAGGGTAATATTTCTGAAGCAAATCTTTCAGAAGATCGCCTTTAAAGGGCGAGGTGCTGTGAATGCCCTTGCCCCTGCCGTAGAAGACGGTATTGTATGTAACAGCATTTCTTATGTCCGGAGCTATTTCCGCAACCATCCTGCTGCCTTCATAAATCTCAAAATATTTCTGGAACATCGGGGTTAGTCCCTTCGTGACTGCAAATGACCTGGGAAATGATCTGACTGTAATTCTTTCAGGGTTTGAAATGTTTCTTTCTGTGATGAGGTCATTTCCTGATACAATCTTCGACTCCTGCGGCAAGGGCCACAGGTCCCTGGTTTTTGATGGTACTATTCTTGACACGGCATTTGCAATTATTACCCGGTTCAGGTTTACGGGGTAATAGATTTCGCCCCAGCTGAAAACCGCCATATCTCCCCTGGCGTTGCGGACCTCGACATAAAGATCTATTATGGGATTGAATTCCTTTGAATTTGCCTTTTTCAGAACAGCCTTGTCGAGTATATCAAAAAGGGAGTAGCCATCATACCTGAATGCCCCGACAAACTTGTCGCTGCCGGTGCTGTCGAGCAGTGTCTCCTTAACAAAAACTGAATGGGTCGTGAGCGTGGAAAGGTCAACTTTCCCGGGGTTTGCAACCTCCCCGTCAACAGTGATTTCAGGTACGGCGAGAAAGTGGGTCTCGGTGTTGTCGTAAAAATTATTCGTCTTATCCGACGTATCGTAAGCGGCCGATACCTGTATTCGTGATGGGGCATTTTCAGAACCGTTTTTGCATCCTGCAGCCAGCAGCAGGAGTGGTAATATCGCAGGGACAATTTTCATGACAGGTTTTATTAATTGTATGGTAAAGTTAATTTCTGAATAATATTTTAACAACTGATTAAGCGGAGGCCCACGGGATTCAGGAAAAGAAGAGGTAAGCAATTACTATTGCAGCAATGAATCCTGCAAGGTCGGCGAGAAGTCCGCATCCGATAGCATACCTGGTATTTTTTATTCCAACGGACCCGAAGTAGACTGCGATTATATAGAATGTTGTATCTGTTGTTCCCTGCATTGTGCAGGAGAGCCTGCCAACAAACGAATCGGGTCCGTAAGTTTTCATTGCATCGATCATGAGACCTCTTGCCCCGCTCCCGCTCAGGGGTTTCATCAGGGCAACGGGGAGTGCTTTGGTAAAGCTGGTATCAATACCGAGCAGGGCAAAGAACCTGGCTAATGCAGTAACAACAAAGTCCATTGCACCGGATGCCCTGAAAATCCCGATTGCAACCAGTATTGCAACAAGGAACGGGATAATCCTGATTGCCGTATTGAAACCCTCCCGGGCGCCTTCAATGAATGTATCGAAGACATTCACCTTCCTGACGAGGCCAAGTACGATGAAGGTGATGATAATAGTCACAAGGATGAAGTTTGCGGCAAGAGTTGAGATCGCAGTTATCTGATCTTTCGGCAATCCTGAAAAGTAGATAATAATCCCTGCAACAATAGCTGTCAGACCCCCTAGATAAGCCAGTATGACCTTGTCGAAGAGATTAATTTTCTGGATCAGTGCGACGCTTACCAGCCCGGTAAGGGATGCACAGAAAGTTGAAAGAAGTATCGGAATAAAAATATCCGCAGGGTTGGCGGCGCCAAGCTGGGCCCTGTAAACCATTATGCTTACAGGTATAATTGTCAGTCCTGCCGCGTTGATGACAAGGAACATGATCTGGGCATTAGATGCTTTTTCCTTGTCGGGGTTAACATCCTGCAGCTCCTTCATTGCCTTGAGGCCCATGGGTGTGGCGGCATTATCGAGTCCAAGCATGTTGGCTGCTATATTAAGTGTGATTGAGCCATAGGCAGGATGGCCGGCAGGGAGTTCGGGGAATATCCTCCTGAAAAACGGCCCCATAAGCTTTCCGAGAATACTGACAATTCCTCCCTTCTCCCCCACCTTAAGAAGTCCCATCCATAGAGTCAGTGCCCCTGTCAGACCCAGTGAAATTTCAAAACCGGTCTTCGCATTGCTGAAGACGGCACCTACCAGGTCATTAAATACCTGGGTGTTTCCAAGGAAAATCAACTGAACGAGTGCAAAGACAAAGCCTATCAGAAAAAAACCTATCCAGATATAGTTAAGTGCCATTCTTCAGATTTAATCTCAACCTCATAAAGGTAAAAAATATTCTTTACGGCGGGTATTATTTCATTCCCCGTACAATGCCCCGGCTATTGGATAAATAAAGTGATTTAGGTAGATTTGTATAAATTACTTAAGTCATGGCAAAATACTCACGAATAGATGTGATCCTCAGGATCAGGGAAGCAGGTATTGTACCCATCTTTTATCACAGGGATCCGGATATCTGCAAGGGGGTGATAAAATCGTGCTTTGATGCCGGCTTGAAAGTTTTTGAATTCACAAACAGGGGTGATTTCGCCCACGAGCTTTTCAGCGATCTTATCAAATGGGCAGAGAAACAGGTCCCGGGAATGATAATGGGGGCCGGCACTATTATTGATCCGGCCACGGCTGCCCTGTATATTCAGACCGGCGCAAATTTTATCGTTTCGCCGATTATGAACACCGAGATGGCAAAGGTATGCAACAGGCGTAAGATCCTATGGATACCTGGCTGCGGTTCGCTTTCCGAAATCAGCCAGGCGGAAGAATCGGGTGCCGAGATCGTAAAGATATTCCCCGGGCTTGCAGCCGGCGGCCCTGATTTTATAAGGGCAGTCAAAGGTCCGTGTCCATGGTCGAGCATAATGCCCACAGGTGGTGTCGAGCCTACGATGGAGAATATGGGTGAATGGTTCAGCGCGGGGGCAACTTGTGTAGGAATAGGGTCGAACCTCTTTACAAAGGACCTTGTTACGGCCAAGGACTGGAAACGTCTCACAAAGAGGGTGGCCGCCGCTGTCAAGATGGTGAAAATGCTGAAGTCGGCCTGATACAAAGGAACAAGTGTACCTGGCTGTACACCGGCAAGGTCCGAAGCCTTATGTACCACCGCCCGGAACATGGCAGAGCGGATTTGATATTTTCAGGATCTGCTAGTCACCCGGAGCGCGAAATAGCTCAACATTCGATATGGCGGGACAAGCCTTTGACTTTTCAATATTAATCCTGACAGCCGAAGCCCTTACCGTATTGAACTTACGGATCACCTTGTGCCCGACAGTAGTTCCCTCAACAACTTTTTTCCAAGCATTGTCAACCATCGCTTCGACCGAATACCTGCTTATCCGCTGGCCGAGCCTTATATATTCCTGAATGAGGATCCTGTTAACCTCTTCAGGTTCATTAAAGAATATGGTAAGCGATGCCGTAAGGTCTTTATCGCGGGCCGCCCAGTAAGTATCATTATCTCCGTCGTTGATATATGAAGGGAGGAATTTTTTACCCCTGAAGGATGTGGTCGCGACTTTCATTCCCTTACCAACCTCCCTGGAGAACTCTTTCTCCCTCAATTCCTTGAATCCAATCAATGCCTTCACATCCTTTTCATTCAGCAATCCCCTCCTGTCGGGGGGTACATTAAGGAGCAGGTTGCAATTTCGTCCCACCGACTGGTACCAGAGATCAAGAAGGTTACCGGGTGTTCTGACCATTGAATCCTCCCTGGCGTGGTAGAACCATCCGGGCCTGATAGAGACATCCACCTCGGCAGGAACCCAGTAGTTACCATCATCGTGTCCTTCTCCAAGGATGGATGCAAAATCTCCGCCCGGGTACATACCGTCCTTTTTCAGCAGGCACCAGTTTGTCGGGCTTCCCATCCCGCTTTCGTTACCAACCCACCTTACATCCGGACCTGCATCGCTGAACATCACAGCACCGGGTTGCAGCTTCCTGACTATTGCATGAGTACCGGGCCAGTCATAATAGGTCTTATTGTCAATTTTTCTCATCTCCCTCGCGCCTCCGTAATATCCGTCGCCGCCGTTGGCCCCGTCGAACCATACCTCGAAAATGTCCCCGTATCCTGAGAGCAGCTCCTGCAGCTGGTTACGGTAATAGGTTATATACTCCGGGCCGGCGTAAACGGCGCTGTTCCTGTCCCATGGCGAAAGGTAGATCCCCAGCTTCAACCCGTACTCCCTGCAGGCCTCAGATAGTTCCATTATCACATCACCTTTGCCGTCCTTCCATCCTGAATTCCTTACCGAGTGACCAGTGAACCTGGAAGGCCAGAGACAGAATCCGTCGTGATGCTTGGCTGTAATGATAATGCCTTTCATCCCGGCGTCCCTGGCGGTCTTTGCCCATTGCCGGCAGTCGAGGGCGGACGGACAGAATACCTTTTCCTTTTCATCGCCCTGTCCCCATTCACGGTCAGTGAATGTATTTACCGTGAAATGAGCGAACATGTAGTACTCCATCTGATGCCAGGCCAGCTGCCGTTCAGACGGCACCGGCCCGAAGGGTTCAGGCGGCCTGTCGGTGGAACACGACAGGAGGAAAATCAATGGTACGAGAAATGATATGAACTTCATAGTTTTGCTGAATTAGTTTTGAAAACCTATCTTGAGAGATCCTTTACCCTGATGTTCCTGAATTTCACAACTGAACCATGCCCGAGAAATCCAATATGTCCTGAATTATTCCTGAGCCCGGGGTGATTGTTGTGGTCCATCGTACCGTTATCCCTTGGCCCGGCTATATCTCCATCGACAATTACCGTTCCGTTAAGAGTAACTTTTATATGCGTACCTGTTGCGGAAATCTCTTCGTAGTTCCATTCCCCAAGAGGTTTCTGGAACCCCCTTCTCGACGGTATCACCCCGTAAACCGAGCCATGGTACTGGTATGGCTGGAGATTTGCATAAACCGGAGCAGAATCATCGAGCACCTGTATTTCCATTCCAACATACGCGGCATCGCCGGCCAGCGGGGCACGGATACCGATCCCGTTATTTGCCGCGGGTGTAAGCTGGAACTCAAACCTGAAGATAAAATCGCTGTACTCCTTATCGGTATATAAGTTTCCAACCGTCCCTTTATCCTGTTTCACCACTATCATTCCATCTTCAGCAGCATAGGCTTCCTTATCACCCGTCCAGTTATCAATATTCCTTCCGTTGAACAGTGCGACAAATCCGTCGGCTTTCTCATCTGCTGTCAGGTTGTACTCATTTTCATTTATCTCCCTGACAAATATATCCCTGAATGCCAGCTGGTTTCCATGTGCCTGGAGTTCAATGGGTCCCTTCGGGAAGATGGGAACGGACCTGTCCCAGTAGTTTTCGAGGGTAACATTGTCAACGACGAGTATCCCGTTCAGCCAGACTGAAACTTTTTCGCCTGTCATAATTATCCTGAAAGTGTTCCATTCATCAATTGGGTTATCCGCAACAACAAGAGGTTTGCTCTCATTCTTCTGGTTGTTGTACAACCCTCCCGACCCGACCTGCGCCCCCACTTCGACTCTTGATGTGTCCCATATCTGGACCTGCGGGGAGCCTCTCAGGTATATCCCGCTGTCGCCTTTCTTCGTTATCTTCCAGTCGACATACATTTCAAAATCGCCATAATCCTTTGTGGAGCACAGATTATCACCGTTCCCGCTGAACCAGATGCAACCATCTTTCACACTCCAGTTTTCTGTCATCCGCTTATCAGCCTCCGCCTGTTTATTTGCAAGTTCAGCAGGTCTCATCCTGGCCCTTGCGACAGGGTTCTCAACAAGACCATGCCAGCCAGAGAGATCGGTTCCGTTGAACAAAGGGACAAAACCTTCATCGGCAGGCATTGAGGCCAGGTATTTATTCAGCAGCTCACGGTTATACTCACTTTCCGGTCCTGACAGAAGCGGAAGTGCCTTTGTTAAAATACCCCTCGAGATTTTTCCGTACATGCCTGCCTTTGATCCGGCCGGGGGCAGCGCAATAAGCATTACAGCCTTAGCAGCATGAGATGATGTACCGGGGTCGTCAAGAAATGAACCGGTGTAGAATAATGATGTATAAGTATGAATGTCGGCCAGGTAGTCGATTATCATGTTTTTCCTGTCGGCGCTTCTCGCGCATGGCATAATCTTCCTGAAGAGAAGCAATTTCTGATCGTCAGGAACAGGTGCCGACTTCGCTAGTTTTACATAACCTTCAAAGGCAGGGTTCTCATAAGTCTTGTTGCCCGAGACACAGATTTCATAAAGCGCGGAAAGAGCTGTGAAATCCTTCCATGTGCTTAATGCCCTGAAGCAGACATCCCTCATCTCAACCGATCCCGATTCGAATTCCCTGAGCACTGATGCCAGTGCTTCTCTCCCGCCGGTTAATGCCAGGACCGGAATGATCCGCTCACGATGGCTGAAGCCAGTGAGTGATTTTAGAAGTTCGGATGACCTTTTTTCAGGATCTGTGATTTTATTTGCTGCATTTGCGATTGCTATCTGCAGATCGGCAATGGCGGAAACATTATCCGTTATTCCAAGCAGGCCGATCAATTTCTGCTGATCTGAAGGTGCAGCGACTGTCGATAATGCCCTGAACGCAGAATTGCGAACATTCTCATCTCCTGAAGAAGCATATTGAAAGACTGAGGGAAAAAACCTTTCATCCCTGCTCCACCCCAGGAGCTCAATCAAGCTCCTCCTGGCAAAATCGGGGGATTCTTTTAGCCTGGTTTCCAGGAGAGGGATTGATTTTGAATTCAGTATTGTCTTCAGTGAGTTTTTTGCGGCATCCTGGTCATCCTGAAGGGGAGACTTACCCATGAAATCAAGCAAGGGGTTAAGTGCTTCTCCACCTTCAATCTGCACGATCGCCGCAGCAGCCTCCTTTCTTACAGCAGGGTCCGGATCGGAAAGAGCTGATGCGACAACAGGAGCTGCAATCAAATCCTTCCTGGCACCAAGGTTCCTGATAATCTCCGGCTTTGCTTCACGGGATGCTTTGGAAAAATATGCAATGAGCCTGCGGGTAACAGGTTCACCTTTAAGCTCAAGCATAAACTGTAGAGCGGCATTCCTGTAACCTTTATCCTGGCTGCCCAGGGCATCGATGATGTCAGGAACAGACTCTGCGCCTGTAAACTGAACCTTTATTCCAAGTGCTTCGGTTTTGTACTGGATCGTATTCCTGGTTCCCGGAGCTTTCAGAACCGCCTTGCAGATTTTATTCATAGCCTGAAGATCGCCTTTCTCGCCGATCCGCTTTGCATATTCCAGGAATGATGAAGTGGCCTTGGTCTGCTCCCATCCAAATCCTGCATTCTTAGCTGCCCTGGCAAGCACCGGATATGCAACCGGACTCCCGCTTCCGGCCAGGGCATTATATGCTGCTGCCTGGATATTTCTGTCACCTGATGATGACCATGAAATGAACTCGTTGACCCCGGCTGCCGATTTCATCAGGGCGAGAGTGTTCATGATGGCAGCCGCGCAGCTGATAGTTTTATCTTTAAGCGATTCAGACAGCACGGCTTCCGCATCTTTCCCACCAACTGTACCGATCACCGAAACAGCGGGCACGGACAGGTCCCTGTCTGTTATATATTTCTTCATGGCATGTACAGAAATTTCGCTTCCAACCAGCTGAAGCTGCTTCATAAAAAAATCCTTGACAGTGTAATCAGGTCGTTCTTCAATATATCCAAGGCAGATTTTTTCCCAGTTTCCCTTCTCTTTTTCAAGTCCCTGTCTGGTAAGGTACCTCGAGAAGCTCTCGACAGCGAAACGGGCTTTCGAATCATCACCCGAGCCAGGAGGTAAAACCTGGTCGCAAATCTGTTTAAGACCGGCGTCACCAAGTGATGTCATATCGGCCATGAGCCTCGACAGGAACGCATTGTCCCTGGCAGGCATCTGGGCAAGAATATCAGCAACCTTTGTGACTGTGAGCCTGACGTCCTGAGCATGGATGGCCCGGGTGGCAAGCACTATCAGCAGTATGGGTAATATAGATTTGATTTTTTTCATTTCATGAAGTATTTGAAGTGAATCATATTGTCCATGGCCCTCTCATCGGCTGGTTAATAAGCCTGTTTGCACCCTCGTCGCCGATGAACCTTTGCTTAACGGGATCATAATCAAGATTTCTCCCCAGCCTGAGTGCAATAACGCCGAGATTAACGAGCGTGCAGGACCGATGCCCGTTCTCCTCGTTCAGTGCAAATTTTTTCCTGGTCCTAACCGATTCGGTGAAAGTTGTGACCTGGGGTTCCGGATCGGGCAGGGAATTGATTAGTTTTTCAAGATCAGGCACATCGGATCTGAAGCCCCTGTACACTTTTCCGTTCGGTCCTTCAATATAGGCTGCATCCTTATCACGGTTTTCACCGTCGAGTATAATCTTGCAGCCATCGGCATATGTATATGTGATACGTCTCCACGATCCCACGGCATCGTAATGTTGCTGGGGGGCATCAATTTCAACGGTTACCGGGCTGGTGTCATCCTTTCCAAGCATGTACTGGACCGGGTCGAGGTAATGCTGTCCCATGTCTCCCAGGCCTCCGCCATCATAATCCCAGTATCCCCTGAATTTTGCATGCACTCTCTCTGGGTTATAGGGCTTATAAGGAGCCGGGCCAAGCCAGAAATCATAATCCAGTTCGGGAGGAACCGGCACGGGCTGCAGATTACAGAGGCCCGACCAGTAGAATTTCCAGTCATAGCCGGTAACCCCTGAAACGGTAACCTTCAACGGCCACCCCAGGGCGCCGCTGCTAACAAGCTTCTTCAGCGGTTTTACGGTGGTCCCGAGCCCGTAAAACTGGTCCTTGAAACGGAACCAGGTATTAAGGCGGAACATTCTTCCGTGCCTCTTCACTGCTTCAACAACCTTAATGCCTTCCCCGATCGTCCTTGTCATAGGCTTTTCGCACCAGACGTCCTTACCAGCTTCAGCTGCCATCGCGGATATAATGCCATGCCAGTGAGGAGGAGTTGCGATGTGAACTACATCGATATCCTGACGGCTCAGCAATTCCCTGAAATCGTGGTACCCGGTCACATCCTTTCCGCCTGCAGCGAGGGCCTTCTCAAGATGGTTCTTATCCACGTCGCACACTGCAATGAGCCTTGTACCTTCATATTCTATATGCCCCATGCCCATCCCGCCCGTGCCAATGATGGCCTTGGTAAGCTGATCGCTGGGTGCCGTATAACCAGGTCCGCCCAGCACATGCCTCGGGACAATGGTAAAGGCCAGGGCGGCGGCGGCAGATTTTTTCAGGAAGTCCCTCCTGCCCTTAATAATGTTTTTCATGTTATCTCGATTAGGTCAGTCAAAAATTTTCATGGAGAATAAACTTAATCAATTTAATCAAACCCACGGGCTTAAAAAACCTTAATTCGGAGGGTCATTTCATCCATGCTACCTTTTGTTCTGGAGCATGGTCCTTCCCGATAATATCACGGTATAATCGCGGACGACGGGCCTTTATATACCTGTATCCTCCGCCCTGGCTGAGTTTATCCCTTGTAAGTGTGGCAGAAACGATATCATTGTCCAGCTTCCTGCACTCCGCCATTATGTCGCCAAAGGGATCGAGAATCATCGAACAGCCATTCTTCAGCTGGTCATCGTCCATCCCGATGGGGTTTGAGAAGACCACATAAACGGAGTTATCGTAAGCCCTCGATGGAAGCCATTTCATCAGCCACCCGCGTCCTTTGGCACCATCAAACTCGGCCCTGAGCTCTTCTGCCCTTGTATCGCGGTGGTACCATAGTTCAGGATCCACGAAACCTGCACCCGGCCGTGGTGAAGGAGTGCACATTGTAACATGCGGCATAAAAATAATCTCTGCACCCAGGAGCCGCACTGCCCTGACGTTCTCAATAATGTTATTATCATAGCAAATAAGTATCCCGCATTTCCAGCCGTCAATCTCAAAGAGAGTATAACTGTCGCCCGGACGGATGGCGGGATGAATAAATGGATGAAGCTTCCTGTGCCTGGCAATGAGCCCGTTCTTCCCGACACAAACCTGCGCCTTGAAGATTCTCCCTTCATCGTCTTTCTCAAAAAGGCCGGAAAGAATGACAATGTTATGTTTTGCCGCAATTTCATGAAGTCGTGTTACAGATGGTCCACCCGGAATATGTTCCGAAAGCCCGAGCATTTGTTCCGAGGTAAGCTTCCTTGCAAAGGAGTAGCCACAGACAGAACATTCATGAAAGGCAACGATCCCCGATCCTTCTCTTGCTGCTTTTCCTGCAAACTCGTCAATTACGGAAAGATTGTATTCCTTATCATTGCTCCTGTTTTCAAATTGCACTGTTGAGATCCTGATAGTATCCATATCTTAAGTTTTTGTATACCTGTCCCTGACAAATACTGCAACAATCATCGCTTCCTCCGCCGATTCGTTTATTATTGTGAACCGGCCCGCCGCAGCAGGTATTATAAAGGTTTCGGCATAATTAATTCTCATCATTCTGCCATTCGCGCATTCAATTCTGATGCCATTTCCCTGCACCAGGTTCATAACCAGGCATTTATTGCCGGTATCCAGGTGGGCTGAAGTGGCAATATGATATCTTTGCACATCGTAAAGCTGGGTTTCATGGGTTGGCAGGTGGTAGAGCTTCCACCCTGTCTCTTCCTTTTCCAGGTAAGGTCGACAGATCAGTTCCTCCGGGACCAGTTCTCCTTTCCTGCCGAAACACAGGTTTTCCATTCCCCTTTCAATATTCAGCGGCCGTGGTTTTCCGTCAAGGTCGGGCCTCAGCCAGTCATAAAGCTTGAATGTAAAAATGTATGGTGTGGAGCTAATTTCGAGAACAAGGTTGTTTTTACCGGACCCGTGGACAGTACCGGAGGGTATAAGAAACAGGTCATGCTTGTGCGACGGGTGCCTGAGGACAAAATCCTCTATATCAATAGCCACATTTTCCGATAAGCTTTTGGTGAGTGCATCCCTGAACCTTTCCCGGTCAATATCCTCCCTGAACCCGAGATAAACTCCCGCATTATCCCCGGCATCAAGGATATAGTAGGATTCCTCCTGTGTGAAATTCTCGCCAAAATTATCCTTCATGTACCCCGGAAGCGGATGGCATTGTATCGAGAGATTTCCCCCGCCGAAGGTATCCAGGAAATCAAACCTTAACGGGAACTCTGTCCCGAATTGTTCGCTGCAGTGGCCCAGAATTTCCTTAGAATTCAATATCATGAGAAAATCGAAAGAAAACTCCAGAAGGATACCCGAACTTGAAAGAATAATGCCGTTCTCCGGTGCTATCAGCTCAAATGACCACGCATAATTAGGCACCTCGCTGTTTACACCAGCAATCTTGTCTTTTATCCAGCTTCCGCCCCATGTTCCGGGTTCAAACCAGGGCCTGACCCTGAATGGGCTTTCAGCAATGCCTGCAAGAGACTTTGTGAAATCATCTCCGCGCATCCATGTAATATCATCCGGTCTTTGCGCATCGGCGAAAATACCAATCCGATTTACCACTGATTCCCTGTGCCGGTTGAGCACCACCCAGTCGATGAAGTAAAATCGCTTATACATTTCCTTCGGAGCATATGGGACAGGCGCGCCCAGGTTCGTTATTTTTCCGGCCCTGCTCCGGAACTGGACCTCATTTTTTGGCAGATCGAGCCAGACAAGAAAACCGTCGCGGGAGAAAAGTGCCGCACCCGTGCCATAGATTATTGTCATATCTTCCCCGGGTGGGCACGGTATGTTCACAGGCATTACAAAAAAATCGGTCAGTTGCAGACTGCATCTTGAACCGAAAAGCGGATCGTCTCCACCTGCAAAGGGGGAGATGAGATCTTCAATCTCCTCAGCTGACCTTAACCATCGTGTTGAATCGATCCAGACTGCCGAAATCCCGTGGTCCGATTTCAGCATAGAATCGATACTTTCCCTTACAAGGTCAAAAAACACCCCTGAGAATCCGTCAATTATGACCAGCTTTTCAGCAGAAATTGCACCGGCAAGGGTTTTAACACCCCTGTGGATCATGTTATTTCCAATCTCAAAATCGGGATAGATATCATACCTTCCTCCCGGTTTCAAGGGCCTGGCGGAAGGCAACAGGTACTGGGTTGTGTTCCTGAAGTCCATTTATGATAATGAAACTGCGCTTTCTGCGCCGGGACATACAAAATATTCCCTGTTCCCGTGCAGAACAGCGCAAGTGGGGTTAAGGTGTTTCCTACTTCTTCAGGCAGTAAAGTGAGACTGCCAGAAGGTAAATCATGCACAGAACCAGGATAGACATGCCGAATACAATATTCCCGGTCAGGTCGCCCACCCATCCTATCAGCAATGGGATCACTGCGCCGCCGCAGATTGCCGTAATCATCAGTCCTGAAATTTCGCTGTTCCGTTCAGGATATTTTTCCACCGCAATTGAAAATACAAGCGGCCAGATATTTGCAACAGCAAATCCAATAATGAATACGAGCATCCACGCTGTGATCTTTCCCGGTATAAAAAGAATTGCGGTAATAGCCAGGAGAGCAAGGATATTTGTACCCACAAGGAAATGACGTGATGTGATCCTGGTCAGCAGCAGGGCTCCAAGGAACGTCCCGAGCATACGACCGAGGAAGTAAATGCTTCTGCCCGATTCGGCCGCTGTCTGCCCGATTCCAAAGTGCTTCATAAGGTACTGGCCGGAGTTGGAATTAAAGCCCACATCAACGCCGACAACAACAAATATTGCAAGAACCATCAGTATCAGGAAACCGTTACCCAGGAGCCTGAACGAGGTGGAGATTGTTGCCTTGTCGCCAACCTGCCTGATCTCGTCAACATGTGATGTGGTGAGCCAGATAATGGCAATTATTGAAACTATCCCAAAAACCAGGAAGAGCAGTTTCCAGTCGTGGGTAAAATTTGCAGCAAAGACTGTCGCAAGAGGGGCTCCGATCATTGAGCCAATTGCCTTGACAAACTGGGCGAAGCTCAGGAAGCTTGACGCCCTGTTGGATGGTACCACATCTACGATCAGCGGGTTTGCAGATACCTGGACAATTGTGTTCCCAATTCCAAGGAGCGCGAAACCTGCCAGCACCGTGGTGAAAGAGTAGAAAAAATACGGAACAAGCAGTCCGAGGGCAGTGACTCCCATGCCTATGTTAAGAAGGAGCTTCTTGCCATACCTTGCCTGCATTATTCCAACCGGGATAGAAAGCAGGAGGAACCACAGGAATGCCGCTGACGGGATCAGCTGGGCAAGAGTGGCGCTAAGGCTCATGTCGGCACTGACCCTGTCAACACCAATGCCCACCAGGTCGACAAAGCTCATCACAAAAAAACCCATAAGCACGGGCAGAATCTGTTTTATTTTCATTTTTTCACTCATACTTTTTCTCCGGTTTTTTATTCAGGAACAATCCTTTTTAAATAAGGGTCAGAGTCGTCCGGCTTACATCAGCGGCAATGCATGCTGGACATCCCTCCAGAAGCTTTCATCAAAGAGGAAGGCACTCCCCAGCAGCGCGGCATCTTCTTTCAGCTCCGACAGAGTTACTTTTTCGGTCCACCCTTCTTTCCTGAGCTGTTTTTCGAAAACCGATCCGAAACGATCGTAGGCAAAAGAAATATTACCCCCGATTATCAGTATCTCAGCACTGAATTTCTTAAGGTACGGTGCAAGAAATACTGCAAGGTCATTTCCGAACTTTGTGAAGAGCCCGTCGGCAATTTTATCTTTCCCGGCAAGGGCCGCCAGTTCCTTGACACCTTTTAATTCCTTGCCTGTAAGCTCTTTATACTTGCCGATAAACCATCTGGTTGAGAAATAGTCATCTGCTATCCCTTTTTCATAAGGTATATAGTAGACACACCCCAATTTGGGAACATCGGGTCCGTCAACGATCGGTATCTTGTTACCTGTAAAAGCCGATCCGAGCCCGGTTCCAAGCGTGACGCACATAACCCTGTCGTAGCCGACGCCCTTTCCTGCTGTTGCCTCACCTACTGCAAACCCGGAAACATCATTCATAAACCTTACGCCAAAATCTTCAGGCATTTCAAGGCTGCTCAGAATTGCATCACCAATATTGAACCCGTAGAGATTTTCATATTTTGCCACACCCTTGATATATGAAATACCCTTAACATAATCGAAGGGACCGGGCATGGCAAAGCCTATCCCCTTTACCGAATCAGCCGGTACCTTTGAGAGGGTTTCAGCAACTGCGTCGGACCAGACTGATATGATCTGGAAGGCCTGTGCCTGGTTGTTTACCTCTTTTCCAACAAGGGTTTCCCTGAGCACCCTGTTAGTCGAAAGGTCAACGGCTGCGCAGCTGATATGGCTTCCTCCTATATCAGCACCTATCGCTAAGTTCTTGTTCATAAAGGGCAGGATAATTAAATTTTGAGTCTTTTTAAACCGGAGTTGAAAATATTTAAAATTGTTGTCAATCCAAAATAATTTTCGATTTATCGCCTCTTATTCCATTCCACCGGTTACTCCAATATCAGCAGATGTCTCTTTTAATTATGCTGAACAGATTAAAAGTTAGGAATAACTTTAATTATTTTAGCCAGCACAACCGGGTACGATATTAGTATGTTAAAGCTACTTAGATGAAAAGATTATCAGCCGTTCTCACTGCAGCGATCCTTCTGTATTGCATTGCCTATAGCCAGGAGAAAAAGATACCTTCCCCGAAGGAGCATTTCGGTTTCAATATAGGCGACGACTACATGCTTGCCACCTATACCCAGACGGAGGCATACTTCAGGATGCTGGCCTCCTCGCCCAGGGTCAGGCTTGAAGACATAGGCATGACAGAGGAGGGGCGGCACCAGTATATGCTCATAATATCATCACCCGGAAACATCATCAGCCTGGAAAAGTACAGGGCAATTTCAGAGAAGCTTGCAAGGGCCGAGAATATTACCGATGATGAAGCAAAAAGGCTTTCTGAGGAAGGGAAAGCCGTTGTCTGGATTGACGGCGGGTTGCACGCCACTGAAGTTGTCGGAACCCACCAGCTGATCGAAATGGCCTGGCAGCTTGTAAGCCGCGATGACAGGGAAACTATGGAAATACTTGATAAAGTCATCGTACTTCTTACTCATGCCAACCCTGACGGCCAGGAGCTCGTTTCAAGCTGGTATATGCGGAACCAGGACCCCGTAAAACGCAAAATGAATATCCCGAGACTTTACCAGAAATATATCGGCCACGACAACAATCGCGATTTCTACATGATGTCGATGAAAGAGACCCGCAACATGAGCAGGCAGCTATATATCAGGTGGTTCCCGCAAATACTTTATAATCATCACCAGAGCGGCCCTGCCGGGAGCGTGCTCGCAGGCCCTCCATACCGCGATCCTTTTAACTACCTTTACGATCCCCTGGTGGTTTCGGGCATTGATGCTGTCGGTGCAGCCATGAATAACAGGCTGAACAGCGAAGGCAAACCCGGGTACACTCAACGCAGCGGATCATCATTTTCGACTTGGTACAACGGCGGGCTCAGAACAACGGCATATTTTCACAACATCATTGGCCTGCTTACCGAGATAATCGGCTCCCCCACACCGATAAATATTCCATTCGTCCCGGAGCGGCTTCTCCCTAACGGAGCAACTCCCAATCCGGTTACTCCCCAGGAATGGCATTTCAGGCAATCGATCGACTATTCCGTCTCACTCAATTACGCCGTACTTGACTATGCAGCGAGGAACCACGATGAACTGCTTTACAACATATACAGGATGGGTAAGAATTCTGTCTCCAGGGGATCATCCGATAACTGGACCATCACACCGTCTAAGATTGAAGCGATAAAAAACCTCTGGTACCCTTCAGCCGATTCTTCCAGGAAACTCGTTCTCCACCAGAACGGGCAGTTTTATTCAAAATTCAATGAGGTCATTGCCAGGGACCCCGACTCGAGGGATCCACGGGCTTATATCATACCTTCCGACCAGGAAGATTTCCCGACTGCGGTAAGGTTTGTCAATGCTCTTATTTTGTCAGGAATAAAAGTTATGAAAGCCGGTACTACCTTTAAAATCTCAGCAAGGGAATATCCCCGCGGCTCGTATATCATTATGACCGGCCAGGCCTTCAGACCGCATATTATGGATATGTTTGAACCACAGGATCATCCAAACGACCTGCTTTACCCAGGGGGACCTCCGGTTCCGCCATATGATGCGGCAGGATGGACCCTTGCACTCCAGATGGGTGTCAAATTTGACCGCATAAGAGACAGTTTCAGCGGGAATTTTGAAGTTATCCCATACGGTGAGGAGCAGTCTCCGGCCATCCACCAGGCCATCCCGGCATCACATAACGGGTATTTACTGGATCCTTCGGTAATCAACTCTTTCAAAGTTGCAAATGACCTGCTCAAAGAAGACATCCCCGTGTTCAGGGTCATCGCTGACAGGAGGGAAAAAACTGTGAAGCCGGGAACATTTTTTATCCCCTGGTCAGAGAAGGCAATGAGAATTTTGTCAGGGTCAGCAGATTCAGCCGGGGTGTTTGTCAGAACAGCATCAAGAAAACCTGGCACAATAGTCAGGGTAGCGCCTTTGAGAATCGGTCTTACGGACCGTTACGGAGGATCAATGGCTGCCGGCTGGATTAAATGGATCCTGGAACAATATGGATTCAGATACAGGGTTATTTACCCACAGAATATTGATTCGGGAAACATTGGAAAAACTTGCGACATCATCATACTGGCTTCGGATGTAGCTCCCAGGTTGCGCCGGATTTCCGATACGCTATCCTCCCCTCCACCGTTTACCACGGCCACCGATGATATTCCGGCAGAATACAAGGGGACTACAGGCAGTATCTCATCGACAAAATCGCTGCCTCAGCTGAAGAAGTTCATGGAGGCTGGAGGTACTGTTTTAACGATAGGTCCAAGTTCAAACCTGGCAATGAGCCTTGAGCTTCCTGTTTCAAGCGCGCTTGTCAGAAAAAATGATGACGGGTCCGGGACCGAACTGAAAAATACCGAATTCTACATCCCGGGAAGCCTTTTGTACACTAGTATTGATTCATCATCTGCCGGTACGTGGGGGATGCCGACGGGTTGCTGCATATATTTTGAGCAGGATCCGGTTTTCAGGCTTGGTGAGAATGCCGCATCAAAGGGAATTCACAGTCTATTATGGTATTCAGGAGAGAAACCTTTAAGAAGCGGCTGGGCACTGGGTCAGAAATACCTCAAAGACGGGGTGGCCGGTTTTGAGGCCCCCGTCGGCAGGGGTCACTTTGTTGGTTTTGGCCCCGAAATAACGTTCAGGAGCCAGTCGCAGGCTGCATTCAAGCTCCTGTTCAACCAGCTTTATGGTAGTGGAGAAAAGAAATAGGATCAGCGGGTGAATCAAAATCTCACCTCCTGATATTTTTCATGTTATATTTTCTTTTTTAGGTGTACCTTCGAATATCCTCAAAAAAAAGACGGATTTTCAATTCTTCTATTTAACGAATTATCATACTTAAAAACAGACCCTTATGACCAAAATTACCAGGGAAGATGCGTTGCTCTACCACAGCAGGGGGCGCAAAGGAAAAGTTGAGGTCATCCCAACTAAGCCATATTGCACACAATTCGATCTGAGTCTGGCATATACCCCGGGGGTTGCCTACCCCTGCCTGGATATAGAGAAGAACCCCTCAGATGTTTACCAATACACGGCTAAAGGAAATCTTGTAGCCGTCATATCAAATGGCACTGCAGTTCTCGGGCTGGGTGATATCGGGGCGATGGCGGGAAAACCTGTAATGGAAGGTAAAGGTCTGCTTTTCAAGGTTTTTGCCGATGTCGATGTCTTTGATATCGAGATTGATGAAAAAGATCCACATAAATTGATCGATATCTGCGCCAAAATAGCCCCCACTTTCGGCGGGATCAATCTTGAAGACATAAAGGCACCGGAGTGCTTTGAGGTGGAGGAAAGGCTGAAGGAGATGCTCGATATACCGGTGTTCCACGACGACCAGCATGGTACCGCAATCATTTCGGCTGCCGGCCTGCTCAACGCGCTCGAGATTACCGGGAAAAAAATTGATGAGATAAAAATTGTTGTCAACGGGGCGGGTGCAGCCGCGATATCGTGCACGAAGCTATACTGTGCCCTGGGGGTCAGAAAAGAAAATATTGTTATGGTCGACAGCAAGGGGGTGATAAATGCCAGAAGAACCGACCTGAACAAGTACAAGAAGCTTTTTGTCAGTTCACGCGACATTAACACGCTTGAAGAGGCTGTAGCCGGTTCCGATGTTTTCCTTGGGCTGTCGGTGGCAAATGTGATGTCGAAAAAGATGCTTGCATCCATGGCTGAGCATCCGATCGTGTTTGCAATGGCAAACCCCAACCCGGAAATATCATATGAAGATGCATTTGATACCAGGACCGACCTGATCTTTGCAACAGGAAGGTCGGATTATCCAAACCAGATCAACAACGTGCTTGGATTCCCATATATCTTCAGGGGTGCACTTGATGTAAGATCCTCTGTGATAAACGAAGAAATGAAGCTTGCTGCATCGTATGCACTCGCCGACCTTGCCAAGCAACCTGTGCCCGAAGATGTATTAAGGGCCTATAACCTTGAAAGCCTGTCATTTGGGAAAGAATATATTATTCCAAAACCGCTTGATCCGAGACTTATTTCAACTGTTGCGCCTGCAGTTGCCAGGGCTGCAATGGATTCAGGAGTCGCGAAGTTCCCCATTACCGACTGGGATGCCTACAGGATTACCCTTGACAAAAGGCTGAGCGAACATATTAAAACAATATCTGAAGCCACCTGCCTTTAGGAAGGCTGAAGGCAGAGGGCAGAGGGCACAGGGCGCAGGGAAGAAGTTGAGGCATCAGTCGAAATCCAGTTCCGCTGTAGCCTAACGAAGCCGACCGGCATGACCGGCAAGACTGTCTATTACAATCCCTGGCGTTTCCTGTTTCTTTCCAGGATATTCCTGCTGATTTTCTTTGCATACATATCTGTCACGAAATCAGCAGTCTCCTGAATAGTAAAGGATGACCTGTTGATAGTGGCATCGAACAGGTAGTCTATCGTAAGCGGCTTCTGTTCGAGAAAAGTCTGTATAAGGTTAAAACGTTTTTCATCCGTTTCAATAACGTATTCTTCCGCCTTCTCAATATCCATGTTTTTCTTTTTCATAACATTCTCGACCCTCCAGTAAAAAGGTGCCACCAGCCGTATATGCAGTGAATCGGCAATATCGTGGGCGATCGACACCCCTCCTCTTCCTACAACAACTATATGTCCCTCCTTGCACATTGAGAGAACTACATCCCTGATCGCCTTTTTCACCCTGAGGTCGCTGACAAACGTTCCTGAAAAAGCCATTATCATTTCAGACAGGTTTGTAAGCTCAATGCCCTTATAGAAGTTCTCAACCCTCGACGGTTCTGTATTAAGCTCCCTGGCAATATTGTAGATGATATCCTTGTCGACCCATTTCCATTTATTTGTTTCGTATTTCCTGTTAAGGTTGTCTACAACATTCGCTGCAACCTGGCGGGCATCACATCCGGTAAGTCTTGAAATCGTGATAACCGGACCATCGTCTTCTACAGGCTTCTGCATAACCGAATCCCTGTAGCGGCTGTCGAAATAGTCGAAAATTTTCTTCATATCAGGGGTGATTTAAGTGGACCTATTTAAGACCTGGTTAGCCTCTGTTGATGCCAATAATTAATTTTCAACAACTTATCCCGTTTCAGAACGGATCCGGTAAAGCCGAAGCATTGGCTCCGGAGCTTCAAATAATCCTGATATAAATTAAGCAAAATTCCTGAAATAATGAAATTTTTTTAATGGTCATGTATTCAATTCAGCCATTCATCAAATACGGTAATCTCAAGTTCAGTATATCTGGGGGAATTTGTAGTTTTGCAGTGACAATCACCTGCATTTTGAGAGCAACTGTCATAAATATGGTCCTCCTGTCGGCGATGATCACCGGAGGCGGATGCACTGATTCAAGGATGCTGAACGTGGATCAGAAGGTTTTGTATATGTACAGTTTTACCAACAGCCCGGCAGCACAGAAGAATCAGGGGATAATAATCGACAGCCGGGGTAATATCCTCCTGTTCGATCAGCCCCGGAAGTGGAATCTTCCGGATAAAAATTCTACCCTCACCGGGGAACAGGTTGATGAAAACCTTGCCCAATGCAAGTCCACCGGGCTCAGGATCCCTGAGACTGAGCTGCTTAAATTCTCGGGATATATCGATAACCTGGCATCGAGCAGAGTTTCAGCATTAAAGAGCATCACTTCGGGCCGTGGAACATATTACTATTGCTGCTTCAGCTTCAATGCCGCATCCGGCATATACAAACAGGTGACAATCAGGGAACATGGTGACACCGACTGTGAGAATCTTAACTTCTATTCCAGGAAAGTGGTAGAATGGATTAACCTGCTGATAAAGGACCTGCCGGTTCAGCACCCCTGAATTTCACCGGAAAAATCTGACCGTTCACCCGCCGGCCCGGCTCATACACATAGTATTTTTCAGGTTTTCGTCCAATTTCTTCTATCTTTACTTACAGAAACAAGTAATTTAAAATCTTAAAACGATAATAATATGACTTCATCAATTCTTTCAAGACCTGAACTTTTATGGTTTGTGATTGGTCTGGTCCTATTCGTTTTTGAGTTGCTCATGCCGGGTTTTATCATTTTCTTTTTCGGTTTCGGCGCATGGGTAACTGCAATTCTATGCCTGATTGCCCATCCGGGGACGAACCTGCAGATTGTGATTTTTGCGGCAACATCCGTCCTTTCGCTTATTGCACTGAGAAGGATGCTGCAGAAGAAATTCTTCTACGGTAAAAATGACAATGCTGAATCTGTTGAAGATGAGTTTACCGGCAGGGAAGGTGTTGCTCTCACTGATTTTGGTCCGAAGAGGAAGGGAAAGGTCGAATTCAAGGGGACCAGCTGGAATGCTGAATCAGATAACGAGATAAGGGAAGGTCAATCTGTTATCATTGTTGAAAAGAATAATTTCAATCTAATTGTAGAACCAAAAAAATAAGAAAATGTCAGCATCAAGCACAACATTAATTCTACTCGGTATAATCTTTCTCGGGTTTATACTGATTGTGTCGATGATGAAGATTGTTCCCCAGAGGACAGCGATCATCGTCGAAAGGCTTGGCAAGTATAAGTCGACTTATACTGCAGGCTTCCAGATCATCATTCCATTCATCGACAAGGTCAGGTACAGGCATACTCTTAAGGAACAGGCCATAGATGTGGCGCCCCAGATCTGTATCACCAAGGACAATATTGCCGTGGAAGTGGACGGGATCCTCTATTTGCAGGTCCTTGACCCGCAGAAAGCTTCCTATGGCATTGACAACTATAAATTTGCTTCCATACAGATGGCACAGACAACCATGAGAAGCGTAATAGGCAAGCTTGAGCTTGACAAGACCTTCGAGGAGCGCGAAGCAATAAATACGGCCATCGTCGATGCCGTCGATAAAGCCAGCGAACCATGGGGTGTGAAGGTATCCAGGTATGAAGTGAAAAACATTTCACCTCCTCAGAGCATCAGGGATGCAATGGAGAAGCAGATGAGAGCGGAAAGGGAAAAGAGGGCCATCATTGCAGAATCGGAAGGTACAAAACAGGCTAAAATAAATGTTGCCGAGGGCGACAAACAGGAGCTCATAAAAAAATCGGAAGGTGAAATGCAGAGGCGAATAAACGAAGCAGCCGGCCGTGCTTCCGAAATCGAGCAGGTGGCAAAAGCAACAGCCAACGGGCTCAGGGCTATATCAAGCGCTATTTCAGAAGAGAACGGGCTGAACGCTGTCAACCTCCGGATTGCAGAACAGTACCTGATCGGGTTCGGGAACCTTGCAAAAACAAACAATACCATAATTCTTCCTGCAAACCTGGCTGATGTTGCAGGCATAGTGGCAACCGCATCGTCAATGTTCAACGAGCTGAAGGATAAGCAGAAGAAATAGGCCAATCCTCCTAATGAAAAAAAGCCCCTTTCAGTCACTGAAGAGGGGCTTTTTTTATCGCCCGCCCTGTGCCTTACCTCACACCTCTTCGTGCTCCGTTCGCCTGATGATCTCATTCTGGAGGTCCTCTCCCAGGTCGTTGAAATAATCGCTGTAACCTGCGACTCTCACAATAAGGTCGCGATGCTTCTCTGGATGCTTCTGCGCCTCCCTTAATGTTCCCGCTGTCACCACGTTGAACTGGATATGATGTCCGTCAAGGCTGAAATAACTCCTGATTAGTGCGGTGAGGTTAGCATAGCTGCTTGCGTCGCTGAAGAAGGAAGGTGAAAACTTCTGGTTAAGCAGCGTTCCCCCGGTGCGAAGGTGATCGATCTTCGATGCCGATCGTATCACAGATGTGGGTCCGTTCTGATCTGCTCCCTGGAATGGGGAAATTCCCTCCGACAATGGCAGCCCGGCATTCCTGCCATCGGGCATTGCACCAACGACACTGCCGAAATAGACATGAGAGGTTGTCGGGAGCATATTTATCCTGTGGCAGCCACCCCTCGATACGGGCCTTCCGTTAACCGAATCATAAAACGCCTCGAAAACTGCAACTGCATGCTTGTCGGCATAGTCATCGTCATTCCCGTATTTTGGTGATGAAAAAATGAAGTCGTGCTGCATCTCCTCATGACCCGTGAAATTATTCTCAAGGGCCTTCAAGGTCTCGTTCCATGTGAAGCTTTTCCTGTCGTAAATATGATACTCGACAGATGCAAGGATATCGGTAATGCTTCCAAGACCCACACCCTGAATATATGTTGTATTGTACCTGGCACCACCGCAGTTGTAGTCCCTGCCGGTGGCAATACAGTCTTCAATAAGCAGTGAAAGGAAAGGTACCGGAAGAAAATGGGCAAATGTCTTCTCGATTACCATATTACCCCTGATCTTAATATCAATCAGATGATTGAGCTGTGCCTTGTAAGCGTCCATCAGCTGATCGAAAGTCTGAAATTCTTCAGGCTTCCCGGTCTTTGGCCCCACCTGCTTACCGGTTCTTTTATCATAGCCGTCGCTGAGTGTCAGTTCGAAAACCTTAACAAGATTGAAGTATCCCGAGAGCCAGTAGCATTCCGTGCCGAATGCACCCGTCTCCACACACCCGGATGCCCCGCCGTTACGTGCATCGACAATGGTCTTACCCTGGCGGAGAAGCTCCTGGATTATTGCATCGGTGTTAAAAACTGAGGGCTGGCCAAAACCGGTCCTGATTATATCGAGCGCTTTATGAACAAACCTGTCAGGCGATTTTTTACTCACCTGAATCATCGAGCTTGGCTGGAGAATCCTCATCTCCTTTATGACGTCAAGAAGCAAGTAGGAAACTTCGTTCACGGCATCTGTACCGTCGGGTTTAACCCCCCCGAGGTTGATCAGGCAGAAATCGGTGTAGGTGTTGCTCTCGAGAGCCGTCACTCCCATTTTAGGCGGTGAGGGATGATTATTGAATTTCACCCAGAAACAACAGAGCAGCTCAAATATCTTATCATCAGGAACGCCGTGAACCTGCCTGTCGGACAGGTAGACAGGCAAAAGGTGCTGGTCGAGGCGGCCGGGATTGAATGAATCCCATGGATTCAGCTCAGTTACAACCCCAAGGTGTATGAACCAGTAGTGCTGTAACATCTCATGAACTGTCCCGGGGGCATGAGCGGGCACCCGCCTGCATACACGAGCCATCCCGAGAAGCTCATCCTTCCTTAGCTGATCCTTTTCTCCGGATGCCAATTGCTCAAGCTTATCCGCATGGCGTGCCGCGTACATGATGATAGCGTCGCAGACAATATCCATGGCCCTGAGCTCTTCCTGCCTTTCAAAGGCAACCTGGTCGTGGAAAAAATCAAGATTGGCTATCGATTCCCTGATCTCCTCCTTCAGGTCAAGGAAGCCCTTCCTGAATACCTTATAACCCATCACGGTGTGGCCGGGTGCACGCTGCTCCTGGAACTCGGTAAAGACACCGGCATTGTATGCGTTCAACCATTCGGGCACCATCAGGCTCATTATCCTGTCGCGGTTGCTTTTCCCTTTCCAAAAAGGGATTATCTCCTGTTCATATACTGTTTTCACGCTTTCGTCAACCCTGAAAAAGACTTTTGGCCTGGAGTTAAGTATTTCAAGGTCCCTGAGCGAGTGGAGACATATCTCGGGGTAAGTAGGGGTGGCCTTCGGAGCCGGCCCCCTTTCACCCACGATGAGCTCACCTTCATTTATACAAATTGCCTTGTGCCTTAGTATATATTCAAATGCCTTAGCACGCCTTACCGGGGCAGAGAGTTCACGAGATTCAGTGCTCCTGTAAAACTCCGTCAGCAGAATTGCCCTCTCAGCAGTAATGGATTCAACTGCGTTAAGGCTCTGCTCCCTTAATTGCCTGACACGTTCCGTTATTTTCATTTTCAGAGGTATATCCGGATTTTCATTTTTCATTATCCGCCAATTTTAACATTGAGACCAGATGCGGAGAAATACCCTGCAATCTCATTCATCCTCCCGTCATCCGGCTGTTCATATCCATCCATCCTGTAATGCCTGCCAAATTTGTGGTATTTAGCCGCCCCTATCCTGTGAAAGGGAAGAAGGCTGATCCTGTTGATCCTCCCTCCTCCGCATTCATTTATAATATTCAAAAATCCTTTAAGTGCCTCAGGGCCATCGTTTATCCCCGGGACAACGGGAATCCTTATAATCACTTCCTTACCCGAGGCGACAAGAAACTTCAGGTTTTCAATCACCGGTTCATTCGTTCCCCCCGTATAGTTCAAATGACTTGCCGGGTCGGGATGTTTAAGGTCATAAAGAAAGAGATCCGTATGTTTCATTACCGGCACCAGCAAATCCTGCCTGTAATAACCGGCCGTATCAACCGCGGTTGGAAACCCTGATTCCCGGCAGGCCTTAAGTGCTTCGGACAGGAACTCGTTCTGAACCACTGGTTCTCCTCCCGAGAAGGTTACGCCTCCGCCGGAGGACTGGATGAACACTCTTTCCCGTTCAAGGATAGCCAGGATATCTCCAACAGAATACTCTTTCCCTACCATGGTCCGGTGCCGGAACTCCCGCTCGCCGACTTTGTTTATCTGTACTATTTCTTCAGGTTCAGGTTTAATTCCTTCCGGGTTATGGCACCACCAGCATGAAAGCGGGCAACCTTTCATGAAGAAGACCACCCGGATTCCAGGCCCGTCATGAATTGCGTAACGCTTAACACTGAAAATAATGCCTTTCATTTTAAAAGATTAACAAGTAAAATGGAATATAAACCGGAAACCGGTCAGGGGAATTCAGAAGCTGTAGAACATAAGACAGCTATAGAGCCTTCGTCCAAGGCGACGCATCATAAAACTGTATTTCAGCTTCAGGATCATAATGTAAAAACCTGTTGCAAGTTATAAAAATTTTCAGTTCAAACTTCGTCAGGGAATATTGTTCTCATTGCAAAAGATTCCTGGTTCAGGCAGAATTTCCAGGCCTGGTAAGAATTAACATTAC
Organism: Bacteroidales bacterium; assembly: GCA_035541795.1. GTDB lineage: Bacteria > Bacteroidota > Bacteroidia > Bacteroidales > VadinHA17 > LD21. Next base: position 78,677 of record DATKMR010000004.1, on the reverse strand, counting down.
ATTAACACAATATCATGCAATACTATTTCTCATGAAACGTCTTTAGTGTAGAATTTCCAATAAGGGCCACCCGGCCCTGACCACGATCAGGTTTTAGGTTTTGGATTACAGGAAAGACATTGCCAGATGCCTTTCCTGTTTTTAGTTTTTTTTAGCATTGCCAATCCGTTGCTTTTATTAATTTCGTTTACAAAGAAAGTTCTTCATCCGGCTGATAAATGAAAACCAGGTCCCTGATATTCTGCATGATGGCGGTTCTGTTCCACCCGACCGGCATTTCCCATGCCGAGGTCCCAAAGGTGATCAATGGCATGATTGATCTGAGGAACGAAAAGATTTCTGATAAGTATATAATTAACCTCAATGGCACCTGGGAATTTTATTGGATGAAAAAACTTTATCCCAATGATTTCAGGCAAGCCACTGCCGGACCCGATATTTACGGAAAAGTTCCTTCGTACTGGACCGAGTATTCGCTGGGAAAGAAGCGAACCACAGGCTCGGGATACGCAACATACAGGGCAAGAATAATACTTCCTAAAGGATTAAAGCGGAGATTTGGCTTTCATCTTCCTGTATTTGATTCTTCATACGACCTTTGGCTGGATGGCCAGCTCGCGGAAAGTAACGGTATACCGGGCAAGACTTCAGAAGAAACCCAGCCGGGGTACAAACCTGACCTTAAGGTATTCGTGAATCAATCCGATACGATCGAAATAATAATCAATGTAAGCAATTTCCACCACAGGAGGGGCGGATTCTGGCTGCCTGTTACCTTTGGGTCATTCTCCGCGGTCCAGAAGAACATTGCAAATAAATGGGCCGGCGACTGGGCAACATCCGGTGTTTTGTTCGGGTTCTCACTTTTCTTCTTCATCTTCTTTGTGATGTATCCCAAGGACAGGATAATGGCATTTTTCAGCATAGCGCTCCTTGGTATGGCTGTAAGGCCCCTGTTCACCTCTTCTTTTCTGATATACGATTTCATTGACGTTGGCTGGAACTGGACGGTAAGGCTCGAGTATTTCAGTCTTTACCTGATAATGTTCGGATGGTCCTGGTTTGTCGATCACCTTTACCCCTCAAGGATTGTAAGATTCATAACCTACTTTGTTTCATTTATTTTAGGTATTGCCTGCCTGCTCACACCCCTGACCCCCGTCAGGATATTCAGCTACGCTATACTGATTTATTATCCCCTAATGATCTTCTACGTAGGTTACCCCGTAGTCAGGTCCTTTATCGGGATGTTCCAGGGTAAAAAGATTGAAATAGCCTATTTCCTTGCGTTCACGATGCTGATATTTGGGGCGGTTCATGATATCTATGTTTCACTTGGAAAATCAAATACTTCCATCGGCTATATACTCTCATTTGTTGTTGTCGTATTTATTTTCATTCATGCTATTCTGCTTCTTTATAAGTGGGTAAGATCATTTTTCGAAAAGGAAAGGCTGCAGATTCAGCTGGAATTCTTAAACAGGAACCTGGAAGAAATCATCACCAACCGCACGAAAGAGATTAAGAACAGGAACGAGGAAATCGAAAAACAGAACTCGATGATCGCCCTGCAGAACAAACAGCTTTCAGAGACCATACAACTGAAGAACAGGATCTTTTCCGTAATCTCGCACGACCTTCGCAGCCCTGTCGTAAATATCCTATATATGCTCAACCTGCTGAAGGAAAAGGAATACAAGGAAAAATACGACACCTTTGCGAATGCCAGCATCCAATATGCACAGATGGTTATAAATCTCATCGAGAATATGCTGGTATGGGGCCGTGGACAGGAAGAGAGAATAAAGTACTCACCTTCAACTCAGGACCTATCATCGGTGGTGCTGACAAATATGAGCATATACAAGGAGAGTTCGGACAGGAAGGAAATTTCTGTCAACTTCACACAGAAAGGTAATTCATTTGCCTATTTTGATAAGGACCTGGTCGATATAGTGATCAGGAACCTGATTTCGAACGCGATAAAATATACCAACAGGGGCGGCAGGATAAGCATCCTGTTAAAAGACAATACAACCGAGGATGGGACAATCATGCTGAAGATATGCGATAATGGTGTGGGTATCCCGGCGACCAGGCAGAAATATATATTTACTTCCACTGAAATGGACTCCACGCCGGGAACGGAGAATGAAAAGGGAACGGGCCTGGGACTTAAGCTCTGCAATGAGCTTGTAGCAATAAACGCGGGAACTCTATCGCTTGAAAGCAAGGAAGGCGAAGGTTCTTGTTTTATTATCACACTGCCCAAGGATTCGGACAGTCACAAATAATACCGATATATTTACCTGTCAATCTTCAGCCTTATAAGGCCCGCCTTATCGATTATTACAATTGATTTACCCCTGGCAGAGATGAGCCCGCCCGCACAGCTTTGTAATGAAGAATTAAAAAACAGTAATGAAAAGAGATATACTTAAAATTGATGAGGAACTCTGCAACGGATGTGGTCAGTGTGTTCCAAATTGTCATGAAGGAGCTTTGCAGGTAATAGACGGTAAGGTAAGGCTGGTCAGTGAACTTATGTGCGACGGACTGGGAGCATGTATCGGGCACTGTCCCGAAGGAGCTATTACAATTGAAAAGAGGGAAGCAGAGCCATACGATGAAGTGAAGGTCATGGCTGCAATGATCTCAAAGGGCAAAAACACCATTGTCGCCCATCTGAAACACCTCAAGGATCATGGCGAACGCGAATACCTGAAAGCCGGTGTGGCCTACCTGCTGGATCACAGGGCCGAATTGTCGTTTAACCCCGATGATGTTCTGGCTGAGGTTCATAATCACCGAAAAGCTTTCGCGGGACAGGTTGCTGTCGATTACAGGAACTCTCCATCTCACCAGGGTTGCCCGGGTTCAAAGGCGGTGGTCATAGAGAGGGAGAACCAGTCTGCAGGTGAGGCTGAAAGCCATAACTCCGAGCTTCGGCAGTGGCCCGTTCAGATGCACCTCATCAATCCTGATGCTCCGTACTTTCGTAACGCCGACCTCCTGGTTGCAGCCGACTGTGTGGCTTACAGTACAGGTGGATTCCACACCAGGTTTCTTAAAGGAAAATCGCTGGTAATTGCCTGCCCGAAGCTTGACAGCGGTACAGACATTTACTTTGAAAAGCTGAAAGCCCTTGTTGATACCTCGCATGTCAATACTATCACGGTGATGATTATGGAAGTCCCGTGCTGCTCTGGGCTTCTCCGGATGGTAAGAGATGCCGTTGCATCAGCATCGCGGAAAGTGCCGGTCAGGTTACTGGTAGTCAGCCTCGACGGCAAAATCTTAAGGGATGACCGGGTTTGAGAACACCACCGGGCTTTCCGTTCAGTTTGATGCAAATTCCTTTTCGGAAACCACCTGATCCATTGCAAACCTGCTGTTCAGGTCCTTTATTGATCCAAGGCTCTCCATAAGGTCAGGCAGGTAGTCTGTCTGTGCAATGAAAGTCCAGAGGTATGCTACGATGGAATATATTTTACCTGTAGAGAAGTTGTCGACATCCACGCAGATGAAGAGAACCATGATGAAGATTATTATCAAAAGTATCTTGACGACAGAATAGCTGAGTGAATTCATCCTCGCGATCCTTGTCCTTGGTGAGATCATGTTGTAATAGAATTCATGTATCCTGGATGTCTCCCTTGCCTCCACCAGCTTGTAAAGTTCCTCCTGGTTATCGTGAATATGCTTCTGGAGCCTGGCGACATTCTTCCTGTTCCGGTTATTAATAACCGCGACGGGTACAACGACTGCGAGACAGACTATTCCTATGCGGTAATCGTAAAAGAACAGTGCGATGACGGCACCCGCGGAGGCAGAAAGCTGCCAGAGAGCCATTGGCAGCCTCTCCTTGAAGAAATCGATGTATTCCTTTACCAGCTCAGCCCTCACCAGCATCTTGGAATATTTATCGCCCCTTGCTTTTGAATCTTCAATAACCTTGGTGGCAATATCTGCATACATCCTCGAATAGACACTTCCTGTAAAGAGCCTGTGAAGAGCACCTCCAATTACATTAATGAGGTAAACGATTATCCATACGAAGAGCGGGGCAAAGTAATCGACCTTTTCATGATCGTAAAAATGGTCAATAAGGGCATCAAGCAGTTTTCCGAAAAAAGTAGGCTCAACGATCCAGGCTATATTTTCAATCAGGACAAAACCCATAATCATTGAGATTAAAAGCCTGTATTTCACTATGATCTTTCCTATACCCATATATCTTCCAAAAGCACTACGAAATTATAAAAAAGATTCAATTAGGGGCCTGTCAAAAGATATTTAACACTCCATTGAAAGAGTATTTGCGGAATTCTGAATTATTCCTTTATATTTGACTCGAAGGTTAAAAGCGCATGTGATTATGAAAAACATCCTGATTCTGCTGTTACTGGTCATCTTCAGCTCATGTATCAACAGGAATTCTCCCGGAGTCTACCGCTATTTCTGCGGAAAGAAAGGCAATTACAACGTCTGGATCGTTGATGGAAACGTGGTAAGAAAGGATATCTACAAGGAGTTCCTCTACGGTGGAAATGAACAGCGTTATATTTTCAATCCTGTTGGCGAGATATGGATCGATAACGCCATTTCGTGCGAGGAGTTCGATTTGACCCTGGCCCATGAACTGAATGAGCGGCACCTTATGGCAAAATTTGGCTGGACATACGAAAACGCCCACGATTCTTCGTTAATGCTGGAACAGGTGATCAGGCACGACAACGAAAAGATTTGCCGCGGGCATGAGCTTTCGCTGAAGAAAGTCTCGGTGCTTGATTCTTATAACATCAAGGAGATAAAAAGCGGACCCGACAGCGTGAAGCTTGAGAATATTTACAGGATACCCCTGGGTGAAAGAGATGGAATTTCCGTGTGGGTCGTCGACGGGTATCTTGTAAGAAAAAGCATTTATCCCGATTTCGGCTTCAGCGGTAATGACCTTGCTTATCACTTTATCCCGTCGAAAGAGATATGGATCGATGGCCAGATCTCGTGCGAGGAGACGGAATACTCAATTGCGCTTGAACTGAAGGAAAGGAAGCTGATGTCGGGGGGTAAGAGCTTCAGCGATTCATATGAAGATGCCGTACAGTCGGTACAGGATATGAGGAAGGATATGCTTAAGCTGGTAGAATCACACCCTCCCCTGGTTGTTCCGGATTCTCTTGCACGGGACGCGGGTGTCAGGGATCCCTCTGAACATTGAACCCGAGCATTGCCAGGGAGTTCCTGATTTCGCCGTGAGCCCCGGTGAGCTTCACTGTATAAGCCTGAAATTCCCTTCTTAACGGATAGTTGCCGCGAAGCTTTTCGAAGTCTGATGGCGCGAATCTCAGCGAAATGTCATCCTGGCCGATATCATATGTGGCCCCGACGGCTTCTTTCATCACCTCCACCGGCCCTTTCCCGCTGGCATTAATTTCTATCACCGGAACGGCAGGAGCCGGGATATGCAGAGGGTACCAGTTCCTTAATGGAATACCGAAAAAAGACGCCAGGTCATTCACAATAATGGCTGTTCCGTTGGCTTTACCGTCGGTAGAATAACCGGCAATGTGGGGTGTGGCAATAAATGATTTTTGCATCAGACCTGCATCAATGTCAGGCTCATTTTCCCAGACATCGATCACGGCTCCCGACAATCTGACTGAATCCAGTGCTGTTACAAGGGCGTCAGTCTCAATAACCTCACCTCTCGATGTGTTTATCAGCCAGGCTCTTTTTTTCAGCTTTTTTACGGACCTGTGGTCCAGGAGGTGGTAAGTCTTATCTGCACCAACAAAGTTCAGCGGTACATGGAGGGTCACAATATCGGATTCCTTCAGCAATGATCCAAGGTCGGTAAATTTATCCGGGCCTTCCGTCCTTTCCCTTGGGGGGTCGTTCAACAGGACTTTCATCCCGAAGATTCCGGCAATTTCCGCGACCTTTGATCCGACATTTCCTGCCCCGATGATTCCAATGGTCTTTTCTCCGGGATCAAACCTGAAATCAGAAGCAATTTTTAATAAAGCAGCTGCAATATATTGCCGAACCGAGGAGGAGTTGCACCCGGGAGCATTTTTCCATATTATGCCGTGAGACTCGCAGTAGGCTGTGTCGATATGATCAAATCCTATCGTGGCTGTACCTATGTATTTTATCGCCGATCCATCCAGCAGTTCCCTTGTGCATTTCGTCCGCGTCCTGATAATCAGGGCATCCGCACCGGAGATATTCTTCCCGCCAATGTCCTTTCCGTCAAAATACCTGACCTCAGCAAATGGCTCCAGGATACCTTTCAGGAAGGGTATCTTATCATCGGCCACAATCTTCAGCATAATCCTTTATTATAAGCTATCGCACCTTAAAAACATAGTACCACGACACGAACAATCCTTCAGGCCCTTACCTCTTTGTTCCCTTTATCATTTTTCTTATCACGCTGCCTGAATATGCTCCTCCGAATGTAACTACCAGGACAAGCAGCATCATTAGATCACCATTCCTTGCTATACCGGCAACAGGTATCCAGATGCCGCATAAAAGTGCCCACAGCCATGGATTTTTGGGGCTGACAAAACCAGCAACTCCTGAAGAAATGTAAAGCATGGCGACAGTAATGCCGGTGTCATCCCAGTTTGGCTGGGAATCAACCCATGCAATTGTCATTCCGACCAGCGTGGATAATATGACCGTGATCCAGAACTTGAGATATGATATTTCACTTTTCTCCATAATGAATCATTTTTCCGTAAAGAAAAGCAAAATATGGATTGGGTCAACAAAAGGTCAGTTGCCTGAAAGCTCTTCAGCCTTTCTTTTATTTTTTCTCATACCCTGCTGGTCTCCCTCCGATTCGCAAATCCTGCTCTGGCCAAAATAGCCGATTGAGCTGAATTCATTACCTACAAACCCGTACACCGACAGGCCCGAGATACCTTTCTCGTAAAGTGCCCGTGCAGATTTCAGGTCCTTATATTTCATCTCCCTGAGGTTGCCGTTCAGTATCTGCACCTGAGCCAGCATGAAAGGGTTTTTTATCTTGTCATTCAGTGAATTAATAAGCTTTTCACCCTCATCTAACCTCCTGGCAGCAAACAGGTTTTTGATGAGGGTAATCGTAAATGTGTAATTGGAAGGATAGAGTTCAGCAACTCTTGTATTGAATTCAATTGCAGTCGGGAAATTCTTTTCAAAATTGGTATAGATCCAAGTCAGGAATGAATACGAATCGGCTTTCAGAAATGTGGATCTTGAAGCTGAAATCTCGAGTTCCCTGATTCCCAGCGCCTTGTTGCCTTTGGGAAAGAATGAAGCTATAGGACGATAAATCGGATGGATTTCAGGATAAGCCTCCCGGTAATAATTGTACAATCCGGTAAAAAAATAAAAATCAGGGCTTACTGAGGTAAAAGCAAAAGAATGCCTGAGGAACCTGTACGTCGACGGGGCGATTGATATAACACGCCTCGACAACCCGTTATCGGTGAAATAAAGAAGGAGCATACCTCTTGCAGACAGGTTGGTGAGCAGGATTTCAGGATTTAACTCTGAACGTTTATCTGCCTCACATTTGTTTATGCATTGCCTGAGCATCTCTTCGAACGATGCAGCGGTGGCCGAATTCGGCATCATGGGATAATTCTCCCAGTAGGTTCTGACACCTTTAATCAGTAAGTTGACGGGGCTGTCGGGATATTTGAGGGATACGATACTGAAAACTTTGTCTGCATCCTCAAACTGCATATTATAAGTATAGTCTATTCCTTTCCTTATACAACGCATCACTGTTGTATCGGTAAAAATCTGGGCCCGCAGGGAGAAGGTAAATAGTCCTGAAAAAATCAGTACCAGATTTGTACAAAATATCTTCCGTTTCAGATATTCAGTCGACATAGGAAAGACTTGGTGCATTTTTAAGCGACTCCTTTGTCTCTTTTATCAGTTCGTACTTCAGGGTTTCCGTATTGATGACAATTCCCTGGAACCTTCCCAGTGAACAGGAGCCACAGTTAAGATAACGCTTTTTTTTGTTCAGAAAGTAGGTATGATGAGATTCCAGTTTATGCGTATGTCCAAGGATCACCACATCAAAATGTTTAAGGAGCTTCATGGCGTATGTAAGGTACTTTAATGTGTTGTACTTCTTGGGGATCTTTGTCAATTCTTCATTGTACGCAACGATTTGCTGGTAGAACTTAAGCATGATTTCATTTCCCGATATTGCCTTCATAAATGATAATCCAAACTTACCAAGAGCTCTTCCGAGCCTGCTGCCATTGAACCAATCCGCGTTGTGGCCATGCTCGATGTAAATTGTCTGTCCGGCAGTATTGGTAACCTGGTATGAAAGCAACCCGGACCTGCTGATCAGATCATGATTTCCCTTTATAAAGATAATATCTTTATCATTAAAGTATCTGTCGAGCACCCCGTAGGACGATTTTATATCTTCGATCCTGTATTTGAAAAGCTCGTAGACGTCACCATTCAGTATTACCTTGTCGATTTCAAATTGTTTCCTAATCTGCTCAAGGGCAAGGATAAACTCATATTCATTCCACTGAAAAAATCCAGCCTTGTCGCCTGAATCGAGATGGAGATCGGATATAACAAGCAGATTCATGACATTGTATATTTATCCAGCAGCCCGAAATCCGGACAACTGTTTTTCCGTCCCCAAAAATATAACCGGCCTGTGGCCGACAGGTCTCAAAACAGTGAAAGTTTAATTAAGAGTTTATTACATTGATGTTACCAGGGAAGTATGCGGGGATTTACCCGAACATTTGCACGGTCAGATAAAAGGCATGGTAATGACCTGCTGATATACAGAATGGCAGCCTGGTAATTGGAGTTCAGGTGCTGTATCATGGAAGGTTCTCTGCCTGCCGGATGAATTCCCTGAGTTCCCGGATCAATCGCTGGACAGGCAAGCCCATAACATTGAAGTATGATCCTTCAATGCGGCTGTTGGCAGTCACGCCAATCCACTCCTGGATTCCATAACCGCCGGCTTTGTCGAAGGGCCTGAAGTTTTCGACATAATATGCAATTTCCTCTTCTGAGATATCCGTGAATGTAACTCTTGTTGTTTCAGAGAATGTGTGGATTCTTCCTGATGATACCAGGCTGACTGCAGTTATCACTTCGTGTGTTTTTGCAGAAATAAGCCTCAGCAGGGCCATTGCGTCATCATGGGTAACAGGCTTGTCAAGCACTTTCCCGTCGCACCAGACAATTGTATCGGCAGTAATAATGATTTCATTTTCTCCCGGTCTCTGGCTATCAAAGTACGAGGCTTTCCGCCTGGAGAGATGTTCGGCAATCTCCCTGCCGTTCATGCCTGACGGAATTTCCTCATCATAGTCAATTACCCTCACGGCAAACTCAAATCCTGCCTCCTTCAGCAGCTGTTGCCTTCGCGGGGACCTTGAAGCCAGTACAAACCTGTTTTTTTCCGGTAGACCGAATACCATCTCAGACCAGGTTATACATGATCATGATCTTTACAACAACTGAATAAAGGATGCCGGCAAGCATTATCAGTTTCATAAGACGGCTGGCACTGTGCAGCTGTTTCCTGCTCTTGCTGACTATAACCTGGTATACCACAAAAAGCATCGGAAGAAGAACCAGGATGCAGAGGTATGCAAGTGTTATATAATCATTGAGAAAGAAGTACCAAATAAGACCTAGCATCACTATCGTAACAGCAATAAGGCAAACTGTTACGATCTTGGTCGTGAGTATGCCGATCACAACCGGAATAGTATTTCTTCCATAGGCAGCATCTCCCTCAAAATCCTCTATATCCTTGATTATTTCCCTTATAAGAGTTGTAATAAATGCAAAGACCGCAAACCCTCCTACCCACCAGAAAAGCAGGTTAAAATGTTGTATCCTGTTGGAATAGATCGCGTAGTATCCAAACAGGTATGACGATTCAAAAATCACAACCATAAGCGGAACCATTGCAGTGAGGACTGCCACGATAACGTTACCAATCAGAAATTGCCTTTTGTAGCTGGCCGAATAGAAATAGAGAAGGCCCGAGACAAGAAGGAAGATGATCCCTACCCAGAAATAGCCGGCTCTCCATGAGATATAAAAACCGGCGGCAACGCCGAGCACATTAAGGATATTATGCAACATCATTGCCTGCCTCCTGGGCACCCTGGTACCTACAATTACCTCTCCCCTGTTAATGAGATCGGTTTTAATATCAAAATAATCATTGATCACATAGCCGCCGGCTGCAATAAAAACAGTTGCCAGTATTAGCAGAATGAAGTCGAACAGGGGCATCTGCAGATTCATCGATGTCATGCTGCCGGGAGAATTATATACCCCGGTGGTCATCCTCCCGAGAATGGAGCTGAGTACCGCATACCGCATAAGCGACATCGTCAGTACGATAATCAGCAGGTTCTGCCACCTTATTAGTTTTAAGATTGCTTTCATGACTTACCAGATAAATGCATCGGTGTCCATCCAGTTATTATGTAGCCTCAGCACCTGCTCGATAATATCCCTGACACAGCCTTCCCCCCCCCTTCTGTCGGAGATATATGCAGATATCTGCTTTATTTCGCTGTCAGCATCGGCAGGGCAGACGGCAATGCCGCATTGCTGCATAACTTCAAAATCGGGAATGTCATCTCCCATATAAAGGACTTCCCTCTTATCAAGATTATATTTTCTGAGGAAAGCATTGTAATGGTCAATTTTCTTCTTGCTGTTAAGAAAAATGTCGGTCACCCCCAGCAACTTGAGACGTTTAAGGTAGTCTTTTGAGCTGCTTCCCGAGATGACTGCAATCCTGTATCCTTTTTTTACAGCAAGCTGCAAAGCATAACCGTCGCGGAGATTAACTGTTCGGGCCGGGATACCGAAAGAGTTGAGATTGATTGTCTGGAGTGAAAGGACCCCGTCTATATCAAAGATGAAGGCTCTTATTCCAGACAGTCTTTCCTTAAAATTGCTCATTCTCCTTTCTTTTTATAATAATTGATAATCGACCGGGACATCTCCTCGTAGAGCGTCTGCAATTCAGGCGAGAAAGATAATAATTCCAGATGCTTTTCAATAGTATTATAATCATTTCTTATTGCTGGTCCGGTCTGAGATGTTTCCGGGCCCTGATCCAAAGCCTTTGAGATCGTTTCTTCAATCAATGGTCCGAGTATTTCAGGCTGAAATCCTGCGCGCCGTGAAATCACTTCACCGACAGTAAGCATATAATTTGTGAAGTTTGATACAAACACAGCGGCAACGTGAAGCATTTTCCTGCTCTCAGCAGATGACCTGACGGGAAGAGCTCCAAGCGAAATGGCCAGGTCCCCGAGCATGCCTGCGGCTGCTTCATCTGAAGTTTCTATAAAAACCGGGACATTAACTAAATCTGTTTTCCTACCTTCTGAAAATGTCTGGAGCGGGTAGAATACCCCTTTCCTTTTTATTGACCCGGGGAAGATATCTAAACCTGAGCTGCCTGCCGTATGGGCGACAATAGTTTTTTCATCGCAGTGCAGGTTCCCAAGAACAGGCCCGAGCGACCTGTCGGAAACTGCGACAATTACAATATCATTCTTTTCATTAAAGACCGGATCGCCGATATGTTCCGCCCCGATGTTCCCGGCGAGGGCCTGTCCTTTTCCCCCGGGGCGTGAATAGATTTGCATTACCCTGTGACCTTTATCCCTGATACAGGTAACCAGGGAAGAAACTACCTTTCCTGATCCGGCAAACGATACCCTGTAATTTTTCATGGAGTAATTTCCTGAAATTTACAAAATACCTGGAACTGAACCCGGGATTATTGCCACTGAGGCAAAAAAAATCCCCTCATTCTATAATTATGAGGGGACAATTCTATAGAAAGTATTGATTCTATTTTCCGTAATCATTCTTTGCAACCATGGTAACCTCAACCTGGTACACAGGAGGCAGGTAAGAATAATTGGCCGCCTGCATCATATATGTACAATCATAATATGCTTTACCCGACAGCAGGAGGTAGCTCTGACCAGAGTATGACTTAATTTTATCAATCCACTCCCCGGGATTACAGAAGTAAAAGGTTGAGGAACTTCCTCCGACAGGGTAAAAAATAATATATGAACCTGCGTCATTGTAAGATACTGTAACAGCCACGCTATCGAAGCTCTTTACCACATCTTTCCCGCAACCGCATTTATACTGCTTCCTGCAACTGCCATAGACAACCAGTAAAATAACCAGCAGGGCCGGAAATATTTTCAAAAATCGCTTCTTCATCCTGTTCTGATTCTCCACGTATATTAACATGTAAAATTATTATTTATTTCTCTTTGTGCAAAAAAAAGAAACCGTTACCCGCGAAGATAACGGTTTCAAACAGTATAAATATAAATTACGCTTGCGCTGTTGGACCTCCGAAATTAAGGGGCATTACGGGTCCTGATCCTTTTACCTCCTTGATCGTTCCATGGACAGATTCAAATTTTGCAATGTTATCTTCGAGCGCTGCCACAAGTCGTTTGGCATGCTCGGGAGTAAGGATAATCCTCGATTTTACCTGTGCTTTAGGTATTCCGGGCATAATTCTTACGAAGTCGATTACAAACTCCGATGCAGAATGAGTTATTACAGCAAGGTTTGAATAGGTCCCCTGTGCCACTTCTTCATTCAGCTCGATACTGATCTGGTTTGAATTCTTTGGATCGGACATGATTTTATTTATTTTTCAGCTTCACTTCCGGTAAGCTGCTCCTCCCCTACAAGGTTCTCATATTCGTCGAGCGAGCCTACAATAACACTGTTATATTCACGGCTTCCTGTTCCTGCCGGGATAAGATGTCCAACGATAACGTTTTCCTTCAGGCCTTCGAGTTTGTCGACCTTGCCAAGTATCGCTGCTTCGTTAAGAACCTTGGTAGTCTCCTGGAATGAAGCTGCCGAGAAGAAGCTGTTAGTCTGAAGGGCCGCCCTGGTAATACCCTGGAGTACCTGGCTCGATGTTGCAGGTATGGCATCCCTTGCATCAACGACTTTCAGATCTCGTCTCTTGAGCAGCGAGTTTTCATCCCTGAGCTTTCTCGATGTGATAATCATACCGGCTTTGAGTGACTGTGAGTCACCACCATCGATTACCACCCTCTTGCCATATATCCAGTCGTTCTCATCCATGAATTCAAGCTTATCAACAACCTGACGTTCAAGGAATTTTGTATCACCCGGGTCGATTATCTCAACCTTACGCATCATCTGCCTGACAATGATTTCGAAATGCTTGTCATTGATCTTCACTCCCTGGAGGCGGTAAACCTCCTGGATTTCATTTACAATATACTCCTGAACCTTGGTCGGACCTTTGATTGCAAGAATATCTGATGGCGTAATGGCCCCGTCTGACAGGGCTGTACCGGCACGCACATAATCATTCTCCTGGACAAGAATCTGTTTTGAAAGGGGGACAAGATATTTCTTCATCTCACCGGTCTTCGATTTGATGGTTATTTCCCTGTTACCTCTCTTGATCTTGCCGAAGGTTACTTCACCATCGATCTCCGAAACAATAGCGGGGTTAGACGGGTTACGTGCCTCAAACAACTCGGTGACCCTGGGAAGACCTCCCGTGATGTCACCCGATTTACCTACTGCCCTTGGTATCTTGGCCAGGATATCTCCTGCTTCAACAACCTTATTAAGATCGGTTACAAGGTGCGAACCCACAGGCAGGTTATAAGTCCTCAGCTCGGCTCCGTCCTTGCCAAGTATTTTTATTGCCGGGTTCTTCGTCTTGTCCCTGCTCTCGATTATTACCTTCTCCTTGAAGCCGGTCTGTTCGTCAGATTCTTCACGGAAAGTAACACCTTCGATAAGGTAATCGAAACCGACTTTGCCACCCACTTCCGAAATGATAACCGCGTTGAACGGGTCCCATTCGCAAATCAGTGTGCCTTTCTCAACTTCCTGTCCCGGTTTAATATATAACCTTGAACCATAAGGAATTGTATGGGTTGTAAGTGATATGCCGGTTTTCTTGTCGATGATCCTTAATTCGGCGAGACGTCCTATTACGATATCGATCTTGCCCTTGTCCGGATCTTTCTTCGGAACGGTCCTTAGCTCCTCGATTTCGGCAATGCCGCCGTAACGTGCAACGAGGCTTGATTCGGTTGTTATATTTGAGGCTGTTCCACCGACGTGGAATGTACGGAGGGTAAGCTGCGTTCCTGGTTCACCGATACTCTGGGCCGCAATAACACCAACGGCTTCACCTCTCTGTACCATCTGGCCAGTAGCCAGGTTACGACCGTAGCATTTGGCGCAAACCCCTTTCTTCGATTCACAGGTAAGAACTGAACGAATCTCAACCTGTTCGATCGGTGATTCATCAATCCTTCTTGCCAGATCCTCTGTAAGCTCCTGTCCCGATTCAACAATCAGTTCTCCGGTAAGCGGATGGAAAACATCATGAACCGCTGTACGACCAAGAATTCTTTCATACAAAGTCTCCACAACCTCTTCATTCTTCTTGATTGCAGTTGCAACCAGACCCCTGAGCGTACCGCAGTCTTCTTCATTAATGATTACGTCCTGAGAAACGTCGACAAGGCGCCTCGTAAGATAACCTGCATCAGCTGTCTTAAGAGCTGTATCTGCAAGACCTTTACGCGCACCGTGTGTTGATATAAAGTATTCGAGAACCGAAAGACCTTCCTTGAAATTTGAAAGAATCGGGTTTTCTATAATTTCTGAACCTGTTGAACCGGACTTCTGTGGTTTTGCCATAAGTCCCCTCATCCCAGAGAGCTGGCGGATCTGCTCTTTTGAACCCCTTGCGCCGGAGTCGAGCATCATATATACCGAGTTAAAGCCGTGCTTGTCTCCCGAAAGCTGCTTCATAAGGCTCTGTGTAAGACGGGCATTGACATGGGTCCAGATATCAATAATCTGGTTGTATCGTTCATTGTTCGTGATGAAACCCATGCTATAATTGCTCAGAACTTCTTCTACCTGTTCATAACCCTCGGATACAAACTTGGTCTTTTCTTCCGGGATGATAACATCATCGAGGTTGAATGAAAGACCTCCCCTGAATGCTGAAATAAATCCTAGGCTCTTGATATCGTCGAGGAAATCGGCTGTTTTTGCCGTTCCTGCCATCTTAAGCACCCGCCCGATAATGTCCCTGAGGGATTTCTTCGTAAGAATCTCATTTATGTAGCCAACTTCTTCAGGAACAACCTGGTTAAATATCACCCTTCCTACGGTTGTTTCTATCAGGTGATTTACATATTGCCCCTCAACACGGTCATTTACCTTAACCTTGATTACGGCATGCAGATCAACCTTGCCCTCATTATAAGCTATCGTAACTTCCTGGGGTGAATAGAAGATTGAACCGTCGCCAGGAACCTTATCTTCATCGGTGGCTTTCCTGCCTTTGGTAAGGTAGTACAGACCAAGTACCATGTCCTGTGAAGGTACGGTTATTGGAGCACCGTTGGCCGGGTTAAGAATATTATGGGAAGCCAGCATGAGTATCTGCGCCTCAAGTATTGCAGCATTGCCGAGCGGAAGGTGAACGGCCATCTGGTCACCGTCGAAGTCGGCGTTGAAAGCCGTACATACAAGCGGGTGAAGCTGGATAGCTTTTCCTTCAATAAGCTTGGGCTGGAACGCCTGGATACCAAGGCGGTGCAGAGTAGGAGCCCTGTTCAGGAGAACCGGGTGTCCTTTCAGCACGTTCTCGAGTATGTCCCATACGACAGGATCTTTCCTGTCAACTATTTTCTTGGCTGATTTTACAGTCTTAACAATACCTCTTTCAATAAGCTTGCGGATAACAAACGGCTTATAGAGCTCGGCTGCCATATCTTTTGGAAGACCGCACTCATGTAGTTTCAGCTCGGGTCCCACGACTATAACCGAACGGGCAGAATAGTCAACCCTTTTTCCGAGGAGGTTCTGACGGAACCGACCCTGTTTCCCCTTGAGGCTGTCGCTAAGCGATTTCAGGGGACGGTTGGCATCGGTTTTTACCGCATTTGCCTTCCTTGAGTTATCGAATAATGAATCAACAGCTTCCTGGAGCATACGCTTCTCATTCCTGAGAATGACCTCCGGTGCCTTTATCTCAATGAGTCTCTTGAGCCTGTTGTTCCTTATAATTACCCTTCTGTAAAGGTCGTTAAGGTCGCTGGTTGCAAACCTTCCTCCGTCGAGAGGAACAAGTGGCCTGAGCTCAGGCGGTATAACCGGAACAACCTTAATAATCATCCATTCGGGCTTGTTAACATGCTTTGATTCCCTGAAGGCTTCAACGACCTGGAGTCTCTTTAAAGCCTCATTTTTTCTCTGCTGTGAAGTTTCGGTATTTGCCCTGTGACGAAGCGAATAAGACATTTCGTCGAGGTCGATACGGCCGAGAAGCTTATGCAGAGCCTCAGCGCCCATGTCGGCAACGAATTTATCGGGATGACCATCTTCGAGATACTGGTTCTCCTTTGGCAGTGACTCGATTATCTCGAGATACTCCTCTTCTGTAAGAAAATCGAGGTATTTCACACCGTCGGCAGCCTTGATGCCCGGGTTGATTACCACGTATCTCTCGTAATAGATAATCGAATCGAGCTTCTTGGTGGGAAGTCCCAGGAGGTAACCGATTTTGTTGGGCAGCGATCTGAAATACCAGATATGAGCCACCGGAACAACCAGGGAAATATGTCCCATTCTTTCACGACGCACCTTCTTCTCCGTCACCTCAACACCACAACGGTCGCAAACGATCCCTTTGTAACGGATCCTTTTGTATTTACCGCAATGACACTCATAATCCTTAACCGGTCCGAAGATCCTTTCACAAAACAGGCCATCACGCTCAGGTTTGTACGTGCGGTAGTTAATTGTTTCCGGTTTCAGAACCTCGCCGCTTGAACGGTCGAGGATCTCTTCAGGAGAGGCCAGACCTATTGAGATCTTTGAGTAACTTGTTTTTGCTTTGTTATCTCTTCTGAATGACATATGCTGTTTTTTATTTATTCAAATAATTAATTGTAGAAACGTTTATCAGTCGAGTATCACGCTCAGACCCAGACCTCTCAGTTCATGCAGGAGCACGTTCAGCGACTCAGGTATCCCGGCCATTGGCATCGGTTCACCCTTCACAATCGATTCGTAGGCCTTCGCCCTTCCGACAACATCGTCAGATTTGATTGTAAGTATCTCCTGGAGAGTATGAGCCGCACCGAATGCTTCAAGAGCCCAGACTTCCATTTCACCGAATCTCTGACCTCCGAACTGGGCTTTTCCACCAAGCGGCTGCTGGGTGATAAGCGAGTACGGGCCGATAGATCTTGCATGCATCTTGTCGTCAACCATGTGACCAAGCTTAAGCATATAGATAATACCCACTGTTGCAGGCTGGTCAAAGCGCTCACCTGTTCCGCCGTCGTAAAGGTATGTCTTGCCGAATTTTGGCAGGTCGGCCTTGTCGGTGTACTCCGTAATCTGGTGAATTGTGGCACCATCGAAGATCGGGGTTGCAAATTTAACACCCAGCTTCTGGCCGGCCCATGCGAGAACAGTCTCGTAGATCTGGCCGAGGTTCATCCTCGAAGGTACACCGAGCGGGTTCAGAACGATGTCGACAGGGGTACCATCCTCGAGGAACGGCATATCCTCGGCGCGGACAATCTTGGCAACAATACCCTTGTTACCATGACGTCCTGCCATCTTGTCCCCCACTCTGACCTTGCGTTTCTTGGCAATATAAACTTTGGCAAGTCTTACGATACCTGCAGGCAGCTCATCACCGATGGTAATGTTGTATTTCTTGCGCTTGTAAATTCCATCAATCTCCTTGTACTTTATGATGTAGTTATGGAGAAGCTGCTTGATATTGTCGTTTTTCTTCTTGTCAGTGGTCCATTTATTTGGGTTGATATTCAGAAAATCAATCTCCTGGAGCTGCTTAAGAGTGAACTTGCTTCCCTTTGGAATTACATCAACATTGAGATAATCCTTCACACCCTGTGACGTCTTTCCGTTCACAAGGATGAAGAGTTTATCGACGAGCCTCGATTTGAGTTCGTCCACGCTCCTGTTGAATTCTGTCTCAATTTTGTCGAGAAGAGGCTTTTCAACAGCCTTGGCTTTACGGTCCTTGATAGCCCTTGTAAACAGCTTTTTGTCGATAACTACACCTTCAAGTGACGGGCCTGCTTTCAGCGACGCGTCCTTTACATCACCGGCTTTATCGCCGAAGATGGCACGCAGGAGTTTCTCTTCAGGTGAAGGATCGGATTCTCCCTTGGGTGTGATCTTGCCTATAAGGATATCACCCGGCCTGATACGTGCTCCAATCCTGATAAGTCCGTTCTCATCGAGGTTCCTTGTTGCTTCCTCGCTTACGTTTGGAATGTCTGATGTCAGTTCTTCGAGACCGCGCTTGGTATCCCTGACTTCGAGAAGGTACTCATCGATGTGAACAGATGTGAACATATCTTCCTGTACAACTTTTTCGGAGATCACAATTGCATCCTCGAAGTTGTAACCTTTCCATGGCATGAAAGCAACCTTCAGGTTACGTCCGAGTGCAAGTTCACCGCCTTTGGTTCCGTAACCCTCGGTCAATACCTGGCCCTTTTTCACCTTTTCACCTTTTCTTACGACAGGGATCAGGTTTATGCAGGTATTCTGGTTTGTTTTCTTGTATTTAGGAAGGTAATAACGTTTTATGTCATCGTCGAAGCTGACAAATTTCTCTTCGTCTGTCCGTGTATAGCGGATAACAATCTCATTGGCATCCACGAATTCAACAACACCGTCGCCTTCAGCAACATAAAGTATGCGGCTGTCCCTGATGACCTGTGCTTCAAGACCGGTACCCACAATCGGCGACTCAGGGTTGATGAGGGGCACTGCCTGGCGCATCATGTTAGATCCCATGAGCGCCCTGTTGGCGTCATCATGTTCAAGGAACGGGATGAGAGAAGCAGCAATGGAAGCAATCTGGTTCGGGGCAACGTCCATCAGGTCGACATTAACTGGCTCCTCGTTTGGATAATCAGCTTCATACCTGCATTTTACCCTTTGTTCAGCAAATTTACCGTCTTTTAAAAGAGGTGCATTTGCCTGGGCAATTTTCTTTTCCTCTTCTTCTTCCGCGCTCAGCCATACAACACCCTCTTTCCCGAAATCAACAGCGCCGCTGTCGACTTTCCTGTAAGGGGTCTCAATAAATCCGAGATCATTGATTTTGGCATAAACGCAAAGTGAAGAAATAAGACCGATGTTAGGTCCTTCAGGAGTCTCTATCGGGCAAAGGCGGCCGTAATGTGTGTAGTGAACGTCACGTACTTCGAAGCCTGCCCTCTCCCTTGAAAGACCGCCGGGTCCGAGGGCCGACATACGTCTCTTGTGGGTCATTTCCGCGAGAGGGTTTGTCTGGTCCATGAACTGAGACAGCTGGTTGGTTCCGAAGAAGGAATTGATAACTGAAGAGAGAGTCTTCGAGTTGATAAGGTCGACCGGTGTAAACACCTCGTTGTCCCTCACGTTCATTCTCTCACGGATAGTCCTGGCCATACGGGCAAGTCCAACACCGAACTGTGCGTACAGCTGTTCACCAACGGTACGTACTCTCCTGTTGCTGAGGTGATCGATATCGTCGATGTCGGTTTTCGAGTTGATAAGCTCGATAAGATAACCGATAATCTTAATGATATCTTCCTTGGTAAGAATCTTGGTTCCGGGGTCGGTATTGAGTCCCAGTTTCTTGTTGATCCTGTAGCGTCCCACTTCACCCAGGTCGTACCTTTTGTCGGAGAAGAAGAGCTTGTCGATCACGTCCCTGGCCGTTGCCTCATCAGGCGGTTCAGCGTTCCGGAGCTGGCGGTAGATATATATCACAGCCTCTTTCTCGGAGTTGCAGGGATCTTTCTGAAGTGTATTATATATTATTGCATAGTCTGACAGGCTGATATCCTCTTTATGAAGGAGGATGGTTTTTGCACCTGAGTCGACGATAAGGTCGATATGTTCAGACTCTATTACAGTCTCTCTGTCGAGGATGACTTCATTACGTTCGATGGATACGACTTCTCCCGTATCTTCGTCGACGAAGTCTTCCACCCATGTCTTGAGAACCCTGGCAGCAAGCTTGCGACCGGTAAGCTTCTTAACGTTTGTTTTGGAAACTTTATGTTCTTCAGCAAGGTTGAATATCTCAAGGATTTCCTTGTCACTTTCAAAGCCAATGGCCCTGAGCAGGGTGGTTACCGGTAATTTCTTCTTCCTGTCGATGTATGCATACATCACGTTATTGATGTCTGTTGCAAACTCGATCCAGGAACCTTTGAACGGAATGATCCTTGCGGAATACAGTTTTGTTCCGTTTGCATGAATGCTTTGGCCGAAGAAGACGCCCGGTGAACGGTGTAGCTGAGATACAACAACTCTCTCGGCGCCGTTTATAACGAATGTACCCCTTTCCGTCATGTAGGGTACCGTACCAAGATACACATCCTGAATTACCGTATCAAAATCCTCGTGTTCCGGATCGGTACAGTAGAGTTTCAGTTTTGCTTTCAGAGGTACGCTGAAAGTAAGTCCCCTTTCGATACATTCTTCAATTGTATATCTTGGAGGATCGATCGAATAGTCAAGAAATTCAAGAACGAAATTGTTTCTTGTATCTGTAATCGGGAAATTTTCGTTGAAGACCCTGAAGAGTCCCTCCTTTTTCCTGTTTTCGGGAGTTGTCCCGAGTTGGAAGAACTCGATGAAAGACTTCAATTGAACTTCCAGAAAATCAGGGTAATCAAGCTGATCTTTCCTGGATGCAAAACTTATTCTCTCGTTATTTTTTGAAGACATTTATTATAGGATTAAGTGAACTTATATTTAAATAGACAAAAGGCCTAGTCCCGGAAAAATCCGGAACTAAACCTATATAACCCAGCAATTAGGTATAACTTATTTAAGTTCAACTTCAGCTCCTGCTTCTACTAACTGATTTTTAATTGCTTCAGCTTCATCTTTTGTAACGCCTTCCTTAACGGGAGCGGGAGCAGCGTCAACGACTGCTTTAGCTTCTTTCAGGCCAAGGCCGGTGATATCCTTAACAAGCTTAACGATCTGTAGTTTCTGACCGCCTGCATTTTTCAGGATAACGTCAAATTTGGTTTTTTCTTCAGCTGCGGGTGCTGCACCGGCTCCTGCTGCTGGACCTGCTATTGCGACTGCTGCTGCAGCTGGTTCGATACCGTACTCGTCTTTAAGTATTTTCGCGAGTTCGTTAACTTCCTTAACTGATAAGCTGACCAGTTCTTCTGCAAATTTCTTAAGATCTGCCATTTCTATTGATTTTTAAATTGATAATACTTTACTTTTCTTCTTTTTTTGACAGTGTTTCGAGAACACCATGTAATTTATTACCGCCTGACTGCAGGGCTGATATAACGTTCTTGGCGGGTGACTGCAGAAGCAGGATAACGTCGCCGATGAGTTCCTGTTTAGTTTTGATCGAGACGAGTGCATCGAGCATATTGTCGCCAACATAAACAGATTCCTGAACGTATGCGCCTTTAAGGAGAGGCTTATCATGACCTTTCCGGAATTCCTTTATAAGTTTTGCAGGACCATTTCCGGACTGGGTAAACATGATGGACGTAGTTCCTTTGAGAACAGGATATAGTTCTTCAAAGTTACCTTCACACTGCTCGAGAGCTCTTTTCAGGAGGGTATTTTTAACAACGACGAGCTTGATGTCGTTTTCGAAACACTTGCGCCTGAGGTCACTTGTATCAGCAGCGTTAAGCTGAGCAATATCAGTCAGATAAAAGTGGTCGTATTCTTTTATTTTCTGAGCTAGGCTGTCCACGATCGTATTTTTTTCTTCACGTCTCATAATTCATTCGAGTTTACTTGATTATTATTCATCCAGACCTTTTGGATCGATCTTAATACCCATGCTCATGGTGCTTGAAAGGAAGATACTTTTGATGTAGGTTCCTTTTGCAGCGGCGGGTTTAAGTTTATTCACCATTGAGATAAACTCCCTGGCGTTATCAACGATCTTCTGGGGCTCGAATGAGACCTTTCCGACAGAGGCATGAATGATTCCGTTTTTGTCAACCTTGAAATCAATTTTGCCCTGTTTAACCTCTTTGACAGCCTTCCCGATTTCCATTGTTACTGTTCCACTTTTCGGGTTGGGCATCAGTCCTCTCGGACCGAGTATTCTACCTAACTGACCGACCTTACCCATAACGGACGGCATGGTTATTATCACATCCACATCTGTCCAGCCAGCCTTGATCTTGTCGACGTATTCGTCAAGACCTACATAATCGGCACCGGCTTCTGTAGCTTCAGCAACCTTATCGGGAGTACAGAGTACAAGTACCCTGGTCGATTTACCTGTCCCGTGAGGAAGTGAAACCACGCCACGTACCATCTGGTTGGATTTACGCGGATCGATACCTAACCTTACATCCAAATCGATGGAAGCGTCAAATTTTGTCTTGGTTATGTCCTTGACAATGTGTGAAGCTTCAGTTAATGTATAAAGCTTATTCCTGTCGAGTTTCCCGGCAGCAAGCTTCTGATTTTTGGTAAGTTTAGTCATCTTTGATTCAATTAAATTTTTTCAGGGAAGTCGCCTTTAACGGTGATTCCCATGCTTCTTGCGGTACCAGCTACCATTTTCATAGCGGATTCGAGTGTAAAACAGTTCAAATCCTCCATCTTGTCCTTCGCAATTGTCTTCACCTGGTCCCAGGAAACTGTTGCAACCTTTTCCCTATTGGGTTCAGCTGAACCTTTCTTGGTTCTTGAAACCTCGAGAAGCTGGACAGCTACCGGCGGTGTTTTTGTAACAAAATCAAATGATTTGTCAGCATATACTGTAATAACAACCGGTATGACTTTTCCAGCTTTGTCCTGGGTCCTCGCATTGAACTGCTTGCAGAAATCCATGATATTCACACCTTTCGAACCCAGAGCGGGACCTACAGGTGGAGATGGATTTGCTCCTCCGCCACGAATCTGTAACTTGATAATTCCAGCGACTTCTTTTGCCATAATTTTAAATTTGCTTGTTTATTGCGAGTACATGACGGCTGTTAGGAAGCATTATATTTTTTACAGCCGTCAATATCTTTAGTTAATTCTCCTTTTCAACCTGCATAAAACTCAGCTCAAGCGGTGTTTTTCGTCCGAATATCTTCACCATCACCTTGAGCTTTTTCTTCTCCTCGTTCACCTCTTCAATTATCCCCGTAAAGCTGTTGAAAGGTCCGTCTATCACTTTAACTGATTCACCTGCGAAGAACGGGACATTAATCTCCTCGTCGCTGGCATTCAGTTCATCAACCTTTCCAAGTATCCTGTTTATTTCCGATTTCCTGAGAGGAACCGGCTCACCGTCGTGAGAACCCAGGAACCCGAGTACATTCGGTATATTCCTGAGAAGATGCGGAACCTCGCCTACCAGCACAGCCTCAACCAGCACATACCCGGGAAAGAAAGTTCTCTCCTTGCTGATCTTTTTGCCTGAACGTATCTGGTAAACTTTTTCAGTAGGTATTAATACCTGTGATACCAGATCCTGAAGTTTAAGACGTGCAACTTCGTTATCGATGTACTCCTTCACTTTCTTTTCCTTCCCACCGATAGCACGAAGCACATACCACTTCTTAACATTCTCAGTCATCGGAATAGTTTTCCTTGTTAGTATAATAAATTGTATATCATATGCATTACCCTGCTGAATGAGAAGTCCATAACTGCAACAATCAGGGCCAGGATAAGTGTAGCCACCAGAACCAGGGTGGCGCTGTTCTGCAGTTCGCTCCATGTGGGCCAGGTAACCTTGTGTACCAGCTCCGTGAAAGCTTCCTGGAAATATGCTTTTATTTTCATCGTCAACTATTAAATTATTGCACGGGAGGAGAGACTCGAACTCCCGACACCTGGTTTTGGAGACCAGTGCTCTACCAACTGAGCTACACCCGTGTAACCTGCCGGGACCGATTAACCGGACCCGGCAATTACATATAAATGTATTATTCTATTATAGCGGTAACAGCACCTGCACCAACTGTTCTTCCACCTTCGCGGATAGCGAAACGGAGACCAACATTGATAGCAACCGGGTAGATAAGATCAACAGTGATCGTAACATTATCACCAGGCATTACCATTTCGGTTCCTTCAGGAAGAGTGATTTCACCAGTTATGTCAAGTGTTCTTACATAGAACTGCGGACGATACTTGTTATGGAACGGAGTATGACGGCCACCTTCTTCTTTCTTGAGAACATAAACCTCGGCTTTGATCTTTGT
The DNA here is from genome assembly GCA_035541795.1 of Bacteroidales bacterium. Lineage (GTDB taxonomy): Bacteria > Bacteroidota > Bacteroidia > Bacteroidales > VadinHA17 > LD21. The sequence continues at coordinate 54,342 of DATKMR010000004.1, read as the reverse complement.
ATGCGGAGTTATTGAACCCGGTTTTGCAAGAACCATACCTCTCTTGATCTCTTTCTTGTCGACACCACGGAGAAGAAGACCTACGTTGTCACCAGCTTCACCCCTGTCGAGGATCTTACGGAACATTTCAACACCGGTACATACTGTACGTTTCTTGGCAGCGCCAAGACCGATCATTTCAAGCTCGTCGCCAGTGAGAACAACACCTGTTTCGATACGACCTGTTGCAACGGTACCACGTCCTGTGATTGAGAACACGTCTTCAACCGGCATGAGGAATGGCTTCTCGTTTTCACGCGGAGGAATCGGAATATAGGCGTCAACTGCCTTCATCAGCTCAACAACTTTATCTTCCCATTTTGCTTCACCGTGCATTGCGCCGAGAGCCGAGCCGCGGATAACCGGGGCATTGTCACCGTCGAATTTGTAGAAATTCAGAAGGTCACGTACTTCCATTTCTACAAGATCAAGAAGCTCTTCGTCTTCAACAAGGTCAACCTTATTCATGAAGACAAGAACTTTCGGTACGTTTACCTGGTGTGCAAGAAGGATATGTTCACGTGTCTGTGGCATTGGACCATCGGTTGCGGCAACAACCAGGATAGCCCCGTCCATCTGGGCAGCACCGGTAACCATGTTTTTAATATAGTCGGCGTGACCAGGGCAGTCAACATGCGCATAGTGACGTGATTCTGTCTGATACTCAACGTGAGCTGTATTGATTGTAATACCTCTCTCTTTTTCCTCTGGAGCATTGTCAATAGAGTCAAAATCCCTGATCTCGGAAAGACCTTTCTTGGCGAGCACCATTGTGATAGCAGCGGTCAGAGTCGTTTTTCCATGGTCAACGTGACCGATGGTACCGATATTCACATGGGGTTTCACCCTTTCAAATTTTTCTTTTGCCATAACTACAAGCGTATTAAATTTGGTTTATCTATATCTGTTTTTTAATAATTTTTTCATTTGAGCCGGAGAGGGGAATTGAACCCCTGACCCCTTCCTTACCAAGGAAGTGCTCTACCCCTGAGCTACTCTGGCATCAATAAATTGAGCGGGAGACGGAGCTCGAATCCGCGACCCTCAGCTTGGAAGGCTGATGCTCTACCAACTGAGCTACTCCCGCCTTTTATCATCCAAAAGAGTTTTCATCTCTCCTCCTGTTCCGAAGCCAAAACCCTGTTTTTTGTGGGGAGAGCAGGATTCGAACCTACGAAGGTATTCACCAGCAGATTTACAGTCTGCCCCAGTTGGCCGCTTTGGTATCTCCCCTAAAAACAGAATTAACTCTTATGACTCACATTCACAATCTCTTCAAGAGCCGATGAAGGGATTCGAACCCCCGACCTGCAGATTACAAATCAGCTGCTCTGGCCAACTGAGCTACATCGGCAATTTAAAGAACGCACCGACCGGGCATAATTCACCCTTAAAAATCGGTTTGCAAATGTATGAATTTATATTCTTAATTAACAAATTAATTTTAAATAATTTTACCAACAGGAATATCACACCCCTTTCATCTTTTCTTTGTGCTTGGTAATCTGCTTCTTAAGTGCATCAATTGCCTGGTCGGTTGCCTCTTCAAAAGTCTTACTCTGCTTCCTGGCAAAAAGTGGTCCGCGAGGGTACTCAATCTTGATCTCTGTGATTTTGTTTTCACGCTCCTGGTCATTATCCAGCCTGAGGTAGACCTCCGCATTTACAATACCTTCTCCAAACTGCGACAGCTTGGATAGTTTCTGATTCACAAAATCAAGAAGCTTCTTGTCGGCATCGAACCTCACTGAATGAATCTGAATGTTCATAATAGTACCTCCTGTTTTTCGTTTTACGCTCTTGGATGAGCCTGTTTATAAACTTCCTTGAGTTTCTCAAAGGTGTTATGGGTATATATCTGAGTGGCAGACAGATTTGCATGCCCCAGCAATTCCTTGATGGAGTTCAGATCTGCTCCATGATTCAGCATATGTGTCGCGAAGGTATGCCTCAGCACATGCGGACTCTTCTTTTCAATCGTCGTCACCATTGCCAGGTACCTCTTCACCGTATTATATACAAATTTGTCATACAGCCTGTTACCCTTATCAGTGACAAAGAGCCAATCCCCGGCCTGGTCTCCCGGCACTTTGTCCCTCTCGGTAATGTACTCATTCAGCCTGCCGGTGAATGAGGCAAGCAGCGGAATTATTCTCTGCTTGTTTCTTTTTCCGGTAACTTTTATCAGGCCGGAACCAGTATCCACATCGCCTTTTCTAAGGCCGATCAGCTCCGCACGCCTCATGCCTGTCAGGTATAACATCTCTATTATCGTCCTGTTACGTATCCCTGCAAAGCCCCCCCCGAAATCATACTTGTCGAGAAGATTATCGAGCGACTCCTCACCAACAAATAAGGGCAGCTTTTTCTTCCTCCTCGGAAGCACCACTTTCTCCATCGGATTATGGCCGGCCACTCCCTCCTTCCTGAGCCATTTGTAAAAAATTCTCAGGCAGGATATCTTCCTGTGAACACTCGCGGCGGAAATGCCCCCGTCCATCATCCTCACGATCCATGCCCGTACTTCGCTGGAATAGACATCCTCAACCCGACCAGTGTGCCCAAGCTCTTTGAGAAAAGCAAAAAACTGACCGAGATCGTTCCTGTATGAAATAACTGTATGCTTTGAATACCGCTTCTCAACAAGCAGGTATTGTAGAAATGATTCCTTATGATCCATAAAGGAACCAGCAGTTAAAATTATTAAAGAAGAAGTATGCCAAAGCGACTATTCTTCGCTCTGCTGCATCTTCTGAACGTACATAGCCTTCTTGATTTCTTCCCTGCGGCGCACTGAAGGCTTAACATAAGCCTGACGCGAACGTAACTCACGTATCACTCCCGTCTTTTCAAATTTGCGTTTGAACTTCTTTAAAGCTCTTTCAATGTTCTCGCCTTCTTTAATCGGTACAATAATCATAGTCTGAATTTCTGTTTTAAATCGAGGCGCAAATTTAAAAACATTATTGTTTATTTCAAATTTTAAGGAGATAATTTATCCATTTCCAGCTATTTTAGATTAGTATTTCACTCTGAAACCCTCAGAATTTTCCCATTTTAATGACAAATAAATTTACAAATAATATCGTCTGAAAACAAATAATTCACCCGTCCAAAACTTCCCGCTTTTATTCTTCCGGCACCTACACAAGCTAATCACTCACACTCACACTCACACTCACACTCACTCACCCCCGACCTCTCTCCTGAAGGAGAGGGATGAAGAAACGATAAATTTTAAGAATTTCGTGTTCTTATCCCCCTTCTCCCAATGTGAGATAGGGCCGGCATCGAGGGTTGAAGCAATTGTGAAAGCCCGGGGATGAGATTTTAAATGCTGAACAGGTACTGAAGCTTCATGAAGTACTGGTAGCCTGAAGTCCTGAACCTGTATCCAGGTTGTTCATAATCCTGGTAATCCTGGGTCATGCCTGCACATAACATTGTGAAAGCATTAAACCTGTAACTTACCAGGGGGTACAGTGAGAATGTCTTGCCAAAGGAATCATACTGGGCGATACCCCTGAGAAAAAGCTTCCTTGTAAACTGGAATGTCGTTATATTCCTGATAATATGCCCGTTGTAGAACTCCGAACCCGTTGTTAAATCGCTCAGCATCGCAGTCGACCACATCAGGGACAGCTTAAGGCGTGAAAACGGCATATAGTCGACCGAGGATGTAAAATTGTACCCTTTCCCAGCCACGGGGTTGTCTGTCCTGTAGATGAACTTTCCTGCCTGCCCGGAAACATTTATTGTCAGGGTCCTGAGCGGAGTGGTCGAAAAATTGATGCTGTGCATTCTTAAATCCCTGAACAGGGTATTCCTGAATCGCTCCGAGTTCAGGGGTACATAGCTGTACGATATAAAGGTTTGTCCTATCATATTTAAAATGACAGACGGCTGGAATGAAAAGCCTTTAAATGTATGCTGGAAATTGTAAATCATATCAAAAGTGCCCTGGAACCTGATGTTCTGGATATACTTCTTGTTGATATGGATAGTGTACCTGTGCATCATGTAGCTCTCCTTGCTGTTAACCTGGGGGAAAAGGCCGTTGTAAGTCTGGTAAGTGGGCGAAAAATTATTCTGAACCACCGCAAAGGTATATTTCCTCCCGGCTCTCATCAGTTCGAGGTGAAGGCCCGTACCCGTGTACTTTTCGCCATTGAATGAGGCATCATGCCCTGATGTGCCCAGCTGCCGGTGGTTGTTAAAAATTGTCGTGTCATTCAGCTCCCTTGTGGTAGTCAGGAAAGTCTCACCCTGGAAATACCAGTTCTTCCAGAATTTAAAATTCCAGTCAAGCCCTCCCAGGTAGTTATAGGCGTCTTTTATGTTCCTCGTAAGGGTGAGGGCACCTATAAAGCTTTCGTTGCCAATGTCGTACCTCAGTCTCCCTACAGAAGCGTAAGAATCAAGGGAGGTTGTAACTGTATTGCTTTCTTCCTCACCCGGTACAGTAACGGCAGTATTCCTGTCATTTGCCACAAGTGCCAGGTAGGAAAACCGGCCCGATTTACCGTTTATTTTAGCAGCATACAGTGGATCATTTATAGTTCTCGAATAGTACATCGGCGTCTGGACCAGGTCCATGCCCGACATGAAGAAGGGTCTCTTCTCGGGGTAGTAAAGTGCAAACCTGGTGTTTACACTAATCTGTGCGGCGTCAGATTCTATCTGGCTAAAGTCGGGATTGACAACAGCGCTTATTGTAGTATTGGAACCTGGTGAATAAGTAATTCCTCCGCCGACACGGGCTTTGACAGCATTTCTTTTAAGTGCCGAAGCCGGATCGCCCTCATCCTCGCGCTCCCCGCTCTGCTGAACCATGGTATAGGGAAGGAGTTCGAGCGAGGAGCCGGGCCTTATGCCCTCCAGCCCATCAAGAATACCTCCCTGGGCAAGGTAGCTTGGATTGTTCCTGTCATACCTGGTCCATGTGAGCATGTACCTGTTATCCCTGGGAACATTCCTGAGGAAGCAGATAGTCCATTTCTGCTTGTAATCAGAGGAAAAACTTAGCGATTTGAATGGTATCATCATCTCTGCTGTCCACCCCTCTTTATTCTTATGGGCGGCAGAGCTCCATACCATATCGTAGGAATCATCCTCGTTGCCTGTTCCCATCATCAGCAGGTCGCCCTGAATTCCATAAGGGTTGACGGCAAGTTCATATCCCCTCTGGTAATTTCCATAAGTATCTATCGACACTATGACATAATCGTCGGAGAATATCTTGTCGCGGTCGGAATAGTTTGCCCTGATGTTTCCGGGAAGTGTATCGAAACATCTGAACCCGATATACAGGTTATCCCTGTCGTAAAGGACCAGCACCTCGGTCCTGACTTTAGCAGGAGCGTTCTCCCTGGGCCTCATCTCGTTCGCAAGGTAGATCGGAATAGCTTTCAACCACTGGGGGTCGTCAAGTTTACCGGTTATCTGAACCGGTTTTTCCACCCTTACTGCAGTTACAGTCGGTTTCAATGTATCCTGGGCGGGCTTGATTGCAGACGCTGCCGCGCACGACAGCAGCAATAATAAAAAGGCTGATCTGATTCTTTTCATCCTTCATGGCTTTAGGTAATGGTCAGCCTGAAAACTGTCCTGATCAGGCTTCCGGTATTTTTGCTAAGGACGGCATTTTCGGGGAAAAGACGAGGTTAATTTGTGTTAATGCCGTGTTAACGCTTCAATGAGTAGCCAGCAGACGCTGGCGTTGAACCAGTTAGCAGTCAGAAACTGAAGTAAGGCCTGATTTTCACTGCTGTTTCGCTGCTGATGATCCTGTTTTTTACGAGTTCGGGAAGAGAGTCAATTTTTCCCATTATGGACCTGTACTTCAAAATCGACTGTACATCCTTCCTGTCAAGATAGGGTTGCCTTATAAGCTCCCTGAAAGATGCCTTATTGATATCTGTCTTTTGAATTTCAAGACTGTCGGCGGTGACCCTGTCAGAAATAAGCCTCAGGGTGGAATCCCTTAATCCCCTGACTTCAAGCAACTGTTTTCGTGAAACAAATCCCCCTAGCCTGTTCCTGTATTTTATTATCCGTGAAGCTAGCACCGGTCCGATAGCCGGTAGGCCCTCCAATTCTGCAGAATCGCACTTATTCAGATCGAGAACAGGCCGGACAGAATCATATGAATGTTTTATGAACCGGAAAGTCCTTTTTGCACTGTCATGCCTTTCAGAAGCTTTAATCGCTACATAGGGTCTTAACCTGCAAATGAGAGCGGAGTCGAGTCCGAATATCTTCCCCAGGTCACTCCCGGTTCTGAATCTCCCGCCCCTGAGCCTGTAATTGACAAGGACCCTTGCCTGCCTGCTGCTTAATCCAAGATCCAGGAGCTCCTCATAACCTGCAATATTTGGATCAAAGCGGAAAAGCCCTGACGAATCATTTCCATTCCTGGTTCTTGTAAGAGGTGATTCCCTTTCTATAACGGCGGGAGTAACGGTCCTTATCTCTTTCCGGGCCGGCCCCGTGATTAACCTGCAGATAATTATGCATAATATGATAGCAAGAAGAATTACTGAAGCTCTTCTCTCGCGCCTGGAATAGCCAAACCATCCGGTGATGCTTCTTGAGAACCTGTGCATTTAAAAGCGAGACTGGATGCAATTTAAGCAATCCTTACGGAACGGGCCATACTTAAAGGTCTTTTTTAAACTCAGAACGGGTAGCCGATCGCAATTACAAGCGCAGCGTCGTTTTTAAGTGAGAAGTTCCTGTTAAAGATCCAGCTGTTGCCGGCAGTGAACGGCTTATTGTCAATTTCTGTTATAGTGGTATTCAGGTAGCGAGGGTCTCTCAGCTTAAATCCCACATCTGCCCTGAGAATCACGAATTTCAGGTCGAACCTCAGGCCGAATCCGCCGCCGACTGCGATATCGCGATAAAACTTATCGGTGAACTGAGCTCCTGGCCTGTCTGGGTCCTTCTTTATCGCCCAGATATTTCCCGCATCAATAAATGTTGCTCCTTCCAGCATACTGAAAAGCTTGAACCTGTATTCGAGATTCGTCTCAAGCTTCATATCACCTGTCTGGTTAATATAAACGGCATCATTTGTCGAGTAGGTACCGGGTCCGAGCGACCTCACCTGCCATCCCCTGATCCCGTTTGCACCGCCTTCAAAGTACTGCTTTTCAAAAGGCATTGCCTGCGAGTTGTTGTAGGGTACCCCCAAACCTATAAATACCCTGTAAACAAGGGAACTTATATTATTTATAATGCGGTTATACCTCACATCGACATCCGATTTGACAAACTGTGCAAATGGCTGTCCGAGTATATAATAGCTCTTTGAACCTGTCAGGCTGTTTGTCTCAGGCTTTGCCCCTGTGAGTTTCATTGCAGCTTCAAGAAGGTTGCCTGCGGCTTCGATAGTCGCACGGACCACCCAGTAATCCTTCGATTTTTTTATGCTCTGGTTGTTGAAAAGAAATGAATAAGCTCCTCCTGCTATAAGTACATTCTTGTAACTGTTTATCAGGTAATTCGATTTCTGAATTACATCCGCGTTATAGCTCGAGTCGATATTCTGAATCCTGACGAAGTTCAGTGCGATAGGGTTTACGGTGTGGCTTTTATAAAACCCGTCCTTCCACTGGTACCCCAGGGCCGCGTTTGCAAGTGTCCTTGTGTAAACGGGAAGGTGCTGGTAGTTAATGGCTGCGCTGATAAGGGTTGTCGGGTTGTATTTCTTGATGAAATTGTCCTTGGCGAGAAAAGGGAGGAAAAAAGTGGGTAACCTGAGTGTTGCCTCCACACCGAACTCCTTCGTATTTTTCCTGTTTCCGGTAGTATCTTTCGAGAATGTCGCATATGCCCCTTTAAGCTTCATGTTGAACTGTTCGGCACCCTTAAACAGGTTCTTATTCTGGTACACAAGGTTAAGTGCTCCCCCCAGGTTACCTCCTGAGTTTGTTCCTTCCAGCTCGACAGAGAATGACTGCCTGCTCATCGGCGTCAGCTGGATCACGCAGTCGAGCTGCCCTGCCTCGTCTTTCGAAGCCTGGTAATCAGGTGTCTCTTTGTAAACAATGTTTGCAAGGCGGTAAGTCTTCAATGCCAGGAGATGGGAATGGGATCCTTCCGTATTCGTGACGTTGAAGGTGTTCCCCGGCCTGAAATAAATGTTCTGAAGAATCACGTCATAATTGACAGTGGGATTCTTATGGTTTGAAATAAAGAAATAACCCTTATAAGCGGTGGTATCGAGCGACTTCTGGTATTCTTCACCTCCGGCAATCACATCTTTCGGTATATACTCCGGGTAGATATAGATATTCTTCACCTTATACTGCCGGTATGGCAGGGCCACCTGTGAATTGTTGGGCCCGGGCCTTGTAAAGCTCCTGACCTGGTAGTAGATGTCAACCTTCCTGTTTCCCACGGTGCTGTCAACCCTGAAGTTTATATTGTCTCCCGTAAAGTTGTAAAATCCAACATCACGGACGAACCTCTCGACCCTTGCCTGTTCTGCCTTCAGCTTGTCGACGTCATACGGCTTTCCTCTTTCAAACATGCATGCTATTGAATCCATGAAGACCAGCTTCCTGATCAGCGTATCGCCGACATCGTAGAAAATATTCCTTATAGTGTACGGCGGATTGAGATCAACATTGAAATATACCTTTGATCTCCTGTTGGCTATCTCAATCGTCTCCATAACATTGCTGTCGAAGTAACCCTTCGATGACAGGTAGGCCTTTATCTGCTCCTTCGACTTTGTTGTTGCATAAGGATCAAAAATTACCGGCTCCTCACCTATCTTCCTGAGCCAGTTATTCAGCCAGTTGTTCTTGTTAAGCTTCGAGATATTATACAACCCCAGGTGGAACCTTGCCCCGAATATCCTTTTATTCGGCTTCTGCTTGACATATGGCTCAATTTCCTCCTTCTTCACACCTTCGTGATTGATCTTTATGTAATTCTGATCAAGGAGAGTCTCCCCCTCGGGGACATACTTCGTCGGATTGCAAGAATATGACAGGAAAACCATTAGCATTAACGCGGAAGCACTCAGTGCCTTGGTTGCTTTATTATATAATAAATGGTGTTCCAAAATGTTTAAATGCCAAAAGCCTGACACAAATATATCAATAAAAGTTTGGAGTTATGAGTTTGTTTAAGGGGATTGATGATGAACTTCAGGATGATGACCGGCTGAGTTCGACCGGTGACTCCCGCATGACAATTAGATTAATTTAAATAGATTTGCATAAAAGCAAACAGATTCTTACATGCTGAACAGGAATAAGCTTAAACATATCCTTTCCCTTCAGAAAAAGAAAGTCAGGGAAGAGGAAGGCCTGTTTGTTGTAGAGGGAGACAAGATCGTCAGGGAGTTCTTATCATCCGGTATGAAGGTTATTTCCCTGATAGCCAAACCCGAGTTTATCTCGGGTCTCCCCGAAGATATTGCCGCAGTTCCGGGTGAAATCATTCCGGTGAGCTATGAAGAGCTCAAGAGGGCATCGAGCCTGAAGACCCCTCACAATGCCATGGCCATTGTAAAAATGAAGGAACAGGCGCCTGAAATAAAAGCGGACCATTCATCTCTTACAGTTGTTCTTGACTTTATACAGGATCCCGGGAACCTTGGGACAATAATCAGGGCCGCTGCCTGGTTTGGCCTGAACAGGATCGTGTGTTCCGATACATGCGTTGATGTATATAATTCCAAGGTTATCCAGGCCACCATGGGGGCCATCCTTAATGTTTCGGTAGAATATACATCTCTTGAATCCTTTCTTAAGAATGCCAGGGAACAGGATATTAATGTGTACGGCACCGTCCTGGATGGAAACCCGGTTTATGAGGCAGAAACGGGAAGGACAGGGATAATCCTGATTGGTAACGAATCGAAAGGTATATCTGAAAGCCTGTTCCCGTTTATCACGCATAAAATTACCATTCCAAAATTCAGTACTTCAGACAGGGGAATTGAATCTTTAAATGCCGGAATGGCAGCTTCGGTTGTTTTTTCAGAATTCAGAAGGCGATATCCTGTATAATTGTATAACTGTAAATTTATTGATTCAAATATGGAAGAACAGTCAACAAAGACCGTGGTTAGTGGTAGCCTTTTTCTGCAGAAACATTCGGCTGTCATAAGGATATGGCACTGGCTGACATTCCTTTTGATCTCCCTGTCAATCATTACTGTCATTCTCTCCACGACCATTCTTAATCCAAGAAAGAATGCTGGTGCAGTGAAGGATCAGCTGAAAGAACAGAACATCACCCTTGACGACAGGCAGGCATTTTTCCTGGCACATCATTTCGATGATCAGCTGTGGGACCTTCATAAGATCCTCGGGTTAGGAATTACATTGTTGCTTATTATCAGGATGGTCTCCGAAATTCTCATGCCAATGGAGGAAAGGATCAGGACCAGGATTTCGTTGGCCCTTAAGCTCTTCAGGGAGTCACCTGAAAAGAAAGCCGAAGCAAGGCATTACCTCGTGGTGAAGGTCACATACAGCATATTTTACCTGGTAATTATTCTCCTAGCTGTTACCGGGGTCATGATGGCATTTGGAAGGGAGCTGTCAGTCCCTTCAGCACTGCATCACTCGATAAAGGAATTCCACGGATTGCTCCAGTGGCTGGTTTACGCCTTTGTAATCTTTCACGCAGGGGGTGTCATACTCGCTGACCTTGGTAAAACCCGCGGACTTGTATCGGGTATGATACATGGAAATTGATCAGAATCACCACGTGATATATTTCTAATCCTGTTACAGATAATATTTGTTCCATATAAATCAATTATATAATGAAAAGAAAACTTGTCATTCTGGCATTATCCTTAGTAACTGCAACGATGATCTCGGCTCAGCCGAAGACTTCGGAGTACAGGATATCAAAAGTCATCCATCTTACAGGTAACGGGGGGTGGGATTATCTTTCCGTCGACCAGGTTAACGGCAACCTGTTCGTATCGCACGGCACTACCGTTAATGTCGTTGATCTTCAGAAGGGAGAAGAGATTTCGGTTATTCCCGGCACAAATGGTGTGCACGGTATAGCCGTGGCCAACGATCTTAACCTTGCTTTCATTTCATGTGGCAGGGATACTTCAGTGAAAGTCGTGGATCTACATAACTTCAAGGATGTGGCCAGGATAAAAGTTACAGGTCTCAATCCCGATGCGATACTTTATGACCAGTTCTCTCACCAGGTCCTTACATTTAACGGCCGGTCATCAAATGCAACGGTCATTGATGCCAAAACCTTCAAGGTAAAAGCCACAATTCCGTTGTCAGGGAAACCCGAGTTTCCACAGACGGACGGCAATGGCAAGATTTATGTGAACATCGAGGACAAGGGCGAAATTTCAATTATAAATGCCAGGAATCTGAAGGTTGAAAAAACCTGGTCGATAGCACCCGGTGAGGAACCCTCAGGCCTTGCGCTGGATGCTGTCAATAAAAGGCTATTCTCGGTTTGCGGAAACAAGATGATGGTTGTTTCTGATATTGAGGCAGGTAAAGTGGTTACGACAGTACCGATCGGCGACGGTTGCGACGGTGTGGCATTCGATCCTGAAAAAAAGAGAATCTACGCCTCATGTGGTGAGGGTGTTATGACAATCATCGGACAGGAAAGCGCCGATAAATACATTGTCGTGGAAAACATGCCCACAAAACAGGGTGCACGTACCATTACTGTCAATAAAAGCACTCGCAAGGTTTACCTGTCAGTGGCTGAAAGGGAACAGGGATCGCGTACTTCAAAGCCGGATACATTTACAGTTCTTGAGATTGAACCGGTAAAATAGTATCTTTGCATCATGAAGAAATTTTTACTTATGACATTCATACCTGCAAGCCCAGACCTGGGCTTGCTTATTTTAAGGGTTTGGGCGGGGCTGAGCCTTTTCAGGCTTCATGGCATTGAAAAAATTGTGAATTTTTCAGGAATGCTCCAGCACTTTCCTGATCCCATACATGTGGGGGCCCTGCCCGGTTTGCTTTTTGCGACACTCGCAGATGCCATTTGTTCCCTGCTGGTCATTATAGGCCTGATGACCAGGCTTGCTTCACTTATTATTGTCATTAACCTTGCCATAGTATTCATATTCCTTCACAACTTTTCCTTCATGCAGGAACACGGTCAGCTGGTATATCTTTACCTTGGCATTTTTCTTTCCCTGGTTGCTGCAGGTGCAGGCAGGATAAGCATTGATAACCTCATCAAATAGTTCAGTAAACCCAGGGTATTATTTTTTTTGTGGATAGAGAATATTTAACATATTCATCACCAAAGAATTCAATGAGCAGCTTCTCCTCAACGTCTATCCTGTAATTTATTGCAAGGAAGACAGGAACAAAAACAATTAAAAGCGATACAATATTGTTCATTCCTGTCCCCAACCCGGCTATAATTAACAAGATCCCGAGATACGACGGGTGTCTGACCAAACGATAAAGGCCATTCGTCTTAAGTCTTTGACCTTCTGATACGGCCACATCGACAGTGAATGCTTTTCGCAGCTGGAATATTGACGTCCACCTGACTACCATCCCTGTAAGATATACCAGGAGGCCTGTTACAAGGGAAAAAATATTAAACGTATAACTTTTCCCTGCATAAAAGAAAGCTGCTGTCAGGCAGGTAAACATTACCAGCCATATTGCTGCCATGGATCCCCTGTCTTTCCGTTTCCAACTCGAGTTTTTATCAGATCTTTTGACTATTGAAAGAAGTAATTCTGATAATCCATAGAAAGCTGCCAGGTATGAAAAAATATCAAGCATGTCTTAAAAATCTTCAGGTTTTACTTATCCAGCCCGGTTCTGATGGTCCATCCGTATGAAGTGGATGTGGAAATTGCAATGCCCTTAACCTTCCGGTTGAACGGAGTAAAGATAACCGAATCATTTTTAGTATTTATCATCACAAAAAAATCGGGTTTCATGTCATGATCAAAGTCAATTGTGTCGGAAATTTTTTCCGCCACCTTCCCTCTCCAGTCCACCTGGACAAACCCGGACTTCCTGTCACCGAACAGACCATCAAATACAGGTTTATGAACAACAAGGGTGCAAGCCTGCATAGTTGTCTTATAAGCCACATCGCCACCGGTAAGTCTCGGATTTATTTTCATGAAAGACATTCCCGCCAGTTTTTCTGAAAATACGCCGGAACCCGGGAACATGATTATTATCACAACCAGTCCGATAAATGCCCAGCTGATTCCGAGTATTACTTTAACTTTTTTCATATTTCCCCGGTTAAAAAATTAGACTATAAAAACTTTTAAGCGTAAATATTATTGTACCTGAGGAGAAAACTGCCATGAAGAGAAATGATACAAAGAGGAACAGGTTCCTTGAAAAATTCTTCATGGTGCCTGCAGGTACACCCCTGATGCCGAAATGAACAGCGTTCTTTGTACAGTTATCTACACATTTTCCGCATTTACTGCAAAACATCGAAACAGAACCTGATCTGACTCCTTCGGGGGTGATTGCATACATGGGACATACATCAGCGCACTTCATGCAGTCGGTGCAAACGCCTTTATCGATCTTTACGACAAACGGCGTGATCTTATTCGAAAGAGTACTTATTGCACCCAGGGGACACAGGAAACTGCACTGAGTTCTCTTCTTTGTCATTACCGGCAATGCGACCACGAGCCCCGCGAAAAGAGAAATGAATACTGCCGCTTTTGCTGCTGACTCAACTCCTGTAACTTTTTCAAACTCCGTTACAGTCTTGAAAGGACAGATCCAGTCGCAGTAAGTCGGGATGAATGTCAGGGCTGCAGTTAACGATACCATGAACAGAACAGCGAATGGCATCCATTTCCAGGCATCGCCGACTTTCCTGATGAGCTTTCTTTTTCGCAGCCTTGAAAACCCGTCATCCCATCCTCCGTAAAAACAACCCCAGCTGCAAAATCCCCTTCCCATGACAAGCGTCGCAAGGAGCCATAGAACAATCATGGATGAAATGCTGGCAAAACTACCGAGGATCGTCCCGGGGAATATTATCGATTTGGTGAAAGCGGCCGGAAGGATCAGCATTGGAATCACCAGGTGACAGAAAGGTATTTTGCACTCGACAAGATCGGCCTGTGAGAATGACATGGAATGCCTTATCTCAATCATGTTCTTTATGAGGGTAAATGAAAGGCTGAGTGCGAAGACAATGAACAGCACCGCACGGTACTTATCAGTTTTACCTGTATAATGCATTAAAAAATACAGAACGTTCATTCCGAGAAAGACGGTAAGCAATGCCGCTGTCTGGGCAGGATCGGTGAATGTCGGGCGTCCGCCTGAAATGAACATGAAGGAAATAAGGAACATCGGCAGGGTGTACAAAAATGATTTACCCGGCGACTTTCCGTTGATGCTGCTTGTCAAGACTTTATCCATTTATCAAACCTCCTATTATTAAAGTAAGACCTTTTACAAAAAATATGACCCCGGCCACTCCCGTGGCCATGGTGCCTATAAGTTCCAGTGTTTCCTTTCTCTTAAGTTTCCCGGCAAAAGGAAGCGGAACGAACCACAGCGATGAGCCCAGAAAGAACATTACAAACGCCAGGTAGCTTTGCATCAGGGTCTGTTGTGATGCTCCCTTGGTAAGAATAAGCAGGAGAGCAGGACAAAAACCCAGGCTGTTGGTAATCCCGAGCATCACCGGCACAAGTCGCAGGTTATCGACCTTTTTTACAATAGCAGCAGGACAGTCCTTTCTTCTTCCGCGGCCAATACTGTACCAGACAAGCATAATTGCAAATACTGTATACAGGGTCCCCGTAAGGAAGGTGCGAAGGAAAACTGAAGAAAAAATTGCCTTGCCAAAATACCAGACTGCAGTGGCAAGTGCAAGGTAAATCAGAAACCTGGTCAGCATAAATAAGGACAGGTCAATGACAGTTCTTCTTAAACCGGCAGGGCCCGAAATAATATAAGGAATCAGGACCATTCCGCATGTAACCAGGCAGGCTGAACCGCTTGACAGACCAAGTAAAAATGACTCTCCCATCCGCTTTTTTCTGCAAATCTAAATACCGGTTTGTAACGAAAAAATTAATTGTGGCCACCTGTTTTCAAATGTGGCGAAATACAAAGCGGCTGTGGTAAAATGCTATTTCCTGGGGTAAATGGTTCGGGGCTCAGTACTTATTGACTGCTTTTATGACGAAAGATGCTTTTGACCTGGCAACCGGGATCTCGCATCCCGGAGCTTTTAGCTTCAACCGTAAGTTCTGGCTGTTACCAGAGCATGAATCGACATATTGAAGATTTACAATGTAGCATTTATGACACCTTATAAAGGATCCTTTCCTGTGAAGCTCCTCTTCAACTTTTTTGAGTGTACCCCTTATGGTCGTCTTCAAAGGCTGGCTTTCCCCTATCGTTACGATTGTAACATAATTATCATTCGAACAGATGTAAACAATTTGTCCTGGTCTTGTCCTGACATTATTCGAACTTACACCTGCAGTGATTATAATCTCGGGCTCCTGACCGGCCACAGCAGCTCCTATATCGGGCAGTGCAACCGGAACATGGTAGAGATTTTTGTATTCAAGAATAAGATAGATCGTAACAGGTATGCTTCCTACAAGAATGGCTGTCCATATAAAATAAAGGCAGGAAGTAAAGCTTATGTGAAGGTTCAGAATCAAGGAGGAATAGAAATAGTTAACCACACCGATCGATACAGCCATAAGCAGGTCCCATAGCATCTCTTTCCCGAGTGTCCATTTCCTGACAGCTATAATCGGCTCGAGAAGGAATTTGAAGATGAGCAGGACGAAAAAGGTAATAAGGCCATATCCAAATGTAATCAGCAGCTGATTCAGGAAAGGTGCATCAGAGATCCCGAAAGGCTTGAATAAAAACAAAAAGAGGAAGATAAAAAGTCCGAAGGCAAGAATTGATAAAAACTTCTTCCCGCCGCTCCCCGTTGCCCTGAATGGTCTTTTTAGGATATTTTCCATATCGATCGGCCAGTAGAGCAAATCTATCTATTAATTAATAAACAGGAAAATTATTCCGTTAAACTTTCATGGCAACAGCTTCAGCAGCCCTCATCCCGTCAACTGCAGATGAAACAATACCGCCGGCATATCCTGATCCCTCCCCACAGGGATATAATCCTTTAATACGTACATGGCAAAGCGACAGGCTGTCGCGGGGGATTCTTACAGGCGATGATGTTCTTGATTCGACAGCAGTTACGATTGCATCATTTGTCAGGTAGCCTTTCATTATTAACCCGAATTGTCTGAATCCCTCGCGTAACCGCGACGAGATGAAATCAGGCATCCATTCATGAACCGGGGAAGAGACGATTCCCGGGAAATATGAAGACCGGGGGAGGGTTGACGAGAAATGGCCGTTGACAAAATCGTCCAGCCGCTGGGCAGGTGAAGTCTGTGCCCTGCCACCGTTGATCCATGCCAGATGTTCCAATCCTTCCTGGTAAGCTAAGCCTGAAAGAACATTGGCTTCCGGCATGCCTCCGTAATCTTCCGGCCGGAGTTCGACGACAATACCCGAATTGGCAAAGGGTGAATTCCTTCCGGAAGGAGACATTCCGTTTACCACAACCTCCTCCTGGATCGTAGCGGAAGGAACGATGAATCCTCCAGGACACATGCAGAAAGAATATACACCACGGTCGCCTACCTGCCTGACAAGGTTATATGATGCAGCCGGCAGGTACTCTCCCCTCCTGTTTCCATGGTATTGTATCCTGTCAATAAGCTCCTGCGGATGTTCCACCCTTACCCCGGCTGCAAAAGCCTTGCGTTCAAGCTCTGCGCCGTTCCTGAACAGGATCTCATACATATCCCTCGAAGAGTGACCAGTGGCCAGTATTACTGATCCCGATCTGAATGTTTCACCTCCCCTGACTTTAACTCCTTCTATCCGGTCGTTGCTGATGACCAGGTCGGTAACCTTTTTACCAAATAGTATATCACCACCTGCGTCCCTCACGGTTTCACGGATTTTTGAAATGATGCCGGGCAGCTTGTCGGTGCCCAGGTGCGGATGCGCTTCATAAAGTATATTGCCACCTGCTCCATGAAGGCAGAGTAACTCAAGAACGCGGATGTTATCCCCCCTCTTTTTCGAACGAGTGTAGAGCTTGCCGTCAGAAAATGTACCCGCTCCTCCCTCACCGAAACAGTAGTTGCTGTCGGGATCTATAATCTGTTCACGACTTATTCTTGCTATATCCCGCTTTCGCGATGAGACATCCTTGCCACGTTCAAGCAATACGGGCTTATATCCCAGTTCAATCAGCCTTAAGGCTGCAAAAAGACCGGCGGGGCCAGCACCAATTATAATTATTTCTGGTGAAGACGAAACGTTTCTTATCCTGAACGGAGGTATTTCATGCGCGAGGTCATCATCGCCGGTGCTTATTTCAGCAGTAATGTTAACCTTAATACCGGTGTGACGTGCGTCGACAGAACGTCTTATTATCCTGAGACCAGTAATCGCATTTCTCTCAACACCTGCTGCGTTTGCTGCAGATCCTTTCAGCTTGTTTTCATCGGCAGCATCGGCAGGTGAAAGGGTGATCTGAACCTGTTTCCGCATATTATTCAAAATGGAACGCGATGATCCAGACCTGGGATCTCATCTTTTCGATTGCCCTCATATACTCGGGATGCATGCTTGCCGGATCGTGAATAAGAACATCCTTGGTTATTCCTGTTGAAACTTTCAGCTCAATGGAAAGCTTGAAATACGGAAGATAGATATCCATTCCTGAACCGCATTCATAGTACAGGTCGGGTCTCTGGATCCTTATATAAACCGGCTTGTCCTGGTCATATTCCTTTTTCCCGGCCAGGTCATATCTGAAGTTCAACCCGCCAATAAGATATGGTCTCACATTATTCAGCCTGTTTCCTTTTACCTTCAGCAGCAGTGGAAATTCAAGAAATGATGATTCAAGTCGCTGCTTCTCGTTTACGAGCACCCGCTGCTTATAAAACCTGATATTCCTCTCGCCGAATGATACTCCTGGCAAAAACCTGAGATCCATATAATTATTGAGCCTCAGGTCTGTGACTATCTGGATATTGATCCCGGGGTTAAGCTTCGATACTGACGGGTAAAGAGAATCCTTCTGCATATTTGCAAGAGAAGGTGTAATATTGAAATCCATTGTATTAAACCCGATGCTGAAGCCGAAATGAAGGAGCTTGTCATCAAACCATGATACGTTCTTTGGTTTTTGCTTCTGTCCCTGCAGCGGAATGACAAGGAAAAGCAACAAAGCTGAAAATAATATCCTGGAACCGGGCCGGGTCAAGCTATCCTATTTAAAAATTTCCTGTTTTCCAATATATTAAACTCACACGAAATTCATTTATTGCCTCATGGCTTAAATCCGGTATATATGCTCGCGATTCCACCGGTCAGCCTCTCCTGTTCCGTCGAAACGAATCCCGCCTTCTCAAGAAGTAAAAGGAAGTCTTTGTTATCGGGGAACTTCATCACCGATTCGGGCAGGTATGTATAAGCTGTCCTGTCCCTTGAGAAAAGGCGTCCGAAAAAAGGCAGTATCCTCCTGAAATACAATCGATATATCTGTTTGAAAGGGAACCTCGCGGGTTTCGAAAACTCCAGGACCATAATCATGCCTCCGCTCCTGACCACCCTGCACATTTCTGTGAGGCCTTTCAGGGGATCGCTGAAGTTTCTTACCCCGAATGCCACCATGGCAACATCAAATGACCCGTCGTCGAAAAGGATGTTCTCCGAATCTCCGGCAAGAAGTTCTATCGTGCCGTCAAGCCCGGTGCGTGATATTTTTTCCCTGCCGATTTCCAGCATATTTTCCGAAATATCTATTCCGGTGACCTTTCGCGGACTGAGCTTCAGGGCAGCTATGGCAAGGTCGCCGGTGCCGGTGGCAACGTCGAGGATTCCTGAAGGGCTGATATTCCTTGCAATTTTCCTGATGGCCCTTCTTCTCCACAGGCGGTCAATGCCGAAGGAGAGAAAATGATTAAGGAAATCGTATCTCCGGGCGATGGAATCGAACATCGATTCCACCATTTCCCTTTTGCCGCTGTCGTCCGATAAAGCCACCTGAAACTGATCTTGTGGCAACAAATATAATGTTTTATAGGTAAGTTTCATTATTGCACGAAGAGCCTGATACTGATAGTAACAACGATATAAGAAACAGCCGGATGATATTAGAGATAATTCCTACTTTTGAGAAAAATTGAAATCTCATGAACAGGATTATAATGGTAACTGGGGCAACCTCAGGTTTTGGGCGCGCTATCGCAGCCAGGTTTGCAGGTAACGGCTTTGATGTCATAATAACCGGACGCCGCAGGGAGAGACTTGATGAACTCGAAAATGAGCTTTGCCGGATAAGGGGAACAAGGGTCCTGGCGATGAATTTCGACGTCAGGAAGAGGTATGAGACCGAGGAAGCGATCAATTCACTTCCCGACGACTGGAAGAATATCGATATACTTGTAAACAATGCAGGGCTGGCAGTAGGGTTCAACCACATAGATGACGGTAATGTTGACGACTGGGACCGAATGATGGATACTAATGTAAAAGGACTTCTTTATGTTACCAGGGCGGTCGTTCCAGGAATGGTGCAAAGGAAAACTGGCTATATTTTTAATATCTCTTCAATCGCGGGAAAGGAAGAATATGAATACGGTAATGTATATTGTGCTTCCAAGCATGCGGTCGATTCACTCTCGCGGTCAATGAGAATTGACCTTGTAAAGCATAATATAAAGGTCACAAATATTGCACCGGGTATGGCCGAAACCGAGTTTTCGCTGGTAAGGTTCAAAGGCGACAAGGAAAGGGCAAAGGCTGTGTACAGGGGAATTGAGGCCATGACTGCCGGGGATATAGCCGACGTGGTTTTCTATTGTGCTTCGATGCCGGCTCACGTCTGTATCAACGACCTTGTCATCACCCCTGTACAACAGGCCAGCGTTATATACAATACCAGGAAGGAATAAAAAGGACTTTCGCGAAGGATTCCAAAAAATCAAAAAATATTTTATTCGCATAGCATTGTTTATCTGCATTTTATAAGTTCTTATTTTCCCGAACCGACCATTTTGGTAAAATAGTCCAGTAAAAATTTGCACAGGAAAAAAAGAGCACTTAATTTTGCCGGCAGAAAACCAGGATTATGGAAAGAGTATTCAGTGGAAATGATGAAATGAGGGACCATATTGTAGGTGTGGCCTCAAAGATCTTCGCCCATTTTGGGTTCAGGAAAGCCACGATGGATGAGATTGCATCCGCTACGCGAAAAGGTAAATCTTCGATCTATTATTATTTCAGCAGCAAGGAGGAGATATTCAAGGCAGTCGTGGAGAAAGAAGCATCGGAGCTTAAAAGAGAGCTCCATAAAGAGATCAGCAGGTACGATGACCCTACCGACAAGCTGAAATCCTACATTCTCATGAGGATGAAGAAGCTCAAAAAGGTTACAAACTTTTATTCCACCCTCAAAAGCGATTACCTGAGCCACCTCGAGTTTGCCGACAGGGTCAGGAAGAAATTCGACGAGGAAGAGATTGAAGTCGTAAGGGGAATACTACAGGGCGGTGTTGATAATGGAAATTTCGAACTTGAGGATTCATACCTTGGTGCAGTTGCAATCGTAACAGCAATGAAGGGGTTGGAGATTCCTCTGATAATTACTGATGACAATGGAAATCTCGAAGAAAGACTGGATAACCTGATAAGGTTTCTTTTCTACGGTCTTATCAAGAGAAAATAATTTTTTTGCCGTCCGTTCGACCGTTTTATGTTTTTAGTCTAATAGTCTAACAGTCAATATCACAACAATGAAAAAAATTCAGGTAATTGTTCTTTTCCTGATCCTGCTGCCCGCCGCGGCTCCCGGACAGAAAAAGGATGGATACAGCCTCGATGATTGCAGGAGGCTGGCAAAAGAGCACAATCAGAAAATTAAAATAGCAGAGGAACAGAAAGGAGCGGCAGATGAGATCCGGAAAGCTGCATTTACAGAGTTCCTTCCAAACTTCAGCATCAACGGAACATATGCAAGGCTCACAAAGGAATACCAGTTGCTCAGCAAGGACATGTTCCTTCCTGTGGTACCCTATTCCGCGATTGACGCAACCACAGGCGGGCTGAGCAATACTGCTCTCAGCGATCCCGCGGTTGCCGCTTCAACCTTTGTCATCAACCCTCTTACCGGCAAGGTGGTTACCGATGCTTCCGGCAATCCGGTATTTAAAAACTATTCATACCTGCCGGCGTCCGAAACAAAAATCAACTTCAGGAATGTTTATGCAGGCAATGCAGGCTTTACACAGCCTGTCTTCATGGGTGGAAAAATAATCCAGATGAACAGGATAGCAAGGTTAAATGAACAGGTGGCCGGGGAAAACCGGGTTCTGGCCGAAGATGAAGTTGTTTACAGTGTCGATGAGGCATACTGGCGCGTAGTATCGCTGAACGAAAAGGTCAGGCTCGCTGACCAGTATGAATCGATGCTTAAAAGGCTTGTGGCCGACATTGAGAATTTCAGTAAAGAAGGATTGATCACTGGGAATGATCTCCTGAGGGCAAGAGTAAGGCTCTCGGAGATCCAGCTTATGCAACTTAAAGCAAGCAACGGTTATGAACTTTCAAAAATGGCTCTCTGCCAGGTAACAGGTGTAGAATACAACAGCTCGGTATCTTTTACAGATTCACTTTCGCTAGATTCAAAATGTTCAGCTGACTCGCTCGCGGAATTCAGGTTGAACGACAGGCCGGAGATCAGAATGCTGGGCAAGGGAGTGGAAATCGCCGATGCATGGGTCAGCTTGATGAGATCGAGGTATATGCCCAATATAGGGCTCAGTGCTGGCTTCCTTGTCATGAATCCCAATCCGTACAGGGGATTCGCGCAGGAATTCGGATCCGACTGGACCGTCGGGATAGTCTGCAATATTCCTGTTTTTCATTTCGGGGAAAAAGTCCGCACAATGAAAGCGGCCGAACACGAAAGAAAAGTTGCCCAGCTCAGGCTGGATGAAACAGGCGAGCTCATCACACTCCAGGTCCGCCAGTCGGAATTCAGGTACAGGGAGGCGGTTAAAAAGACCGAGCTGGCAGGTCTTTCGCTCGACCAGGCAAAGGAGAACCTCAGGCTCACTGCCGACAATTTTGCGGAAGGGCGGCTGAAAACCACTGATATGCTTGAAGCACAGGCTGAATGGGAAAAGGCAGTCTCTGAACTGATCGATGCAAAAACAGAACGTCTCCTTGCTCTGAGCAATCTTAAAAAAGCAAAAGGAATTCATTAATAAAATAACAGTTTAATAAGATGAAAAAGCTTATTCTTTACGTGCTAATCCCGGTATTATTGACATCATGCACGGGAAAAGTCAGTACAACCCATGAAATCAATTCTCAGTCTCCGGTTCGTGTCAGAGTGATACGGGCAGAGACCAGAAAGCATAATCCTAAAATCAATGTTGCAGGTACGGCATTCGCCGAAAAGGAGGCCAACCTCGGTTCAGCCCTGCCGGGCAGGGTGGAAAAAGAATACTTTGCCGAAGGCGGCACGGTGAAGAAAGGTGATCTCCTGGTAAGCATGTCGGGAGAGCTGCTCGCCCAGACCCTCACCGAACACAGCACCATTGAGAAAGACTACCAGAGGGTGGCAAGGCTTCTTGAAAAAGGAAGTATAACGCAACAGGAATATGACCATGTGAAATCACTTTTTGATGCTTCATCTTCCCGGCTTGAGATGGTCAGGAGGAACTCTGAAATTACCGCACCCTTTTCAGGTACGATAGTGGAATATCTTGTGAGGGAGGGAGAAAACTACCTGTTCAATCTGAACCTCGACCCCGGGTATTCAAAAACTTCCGGCATAGTAAGGCTGATGAAGCTTGACCCCGTAATAGTAGAAACCGAAGTAAATGAAAAGGAGCTTATATCACTGCGTACGGGACAGAAAGCTGAAGTGTCATTTGATGCGGTTCCGGACTCGGTTATGAATGGAACAATCAGGAGCATATCACCCATGCTTTCATCACTGACCCATACTGCAAAAGTCAAAATTGAGGTGGCAAACCCGAACTACATCCTGAAACCAGGAATGTATGCAAAAGTCTCCATCTGCCTGCCGGAAGTAAATTCCGTAGCCATCCCGCTGAGCACTGTTTACAGGCAACCAGGGACAGCAGACGACTATGTCTTCATAGTCACCGGGAGAATTGTTGCCAGGAAGAAAATCACAACAGACTGGATAGAGGGATCAGAGGCCGGCATACGCGGTATAACGGCCGGTGAGACAGTCGTGGCTGCAGGAAAAGACAAGCTTGTAGACGGGTCACAGATTGAAATAATCAATTAAGAATCATTGAGATGAAATTACCTGAAATATCGGTCAGAAGACCTGTCGCAACAACAATGGTGTTCATGGCAGTCCTTCTATTCGGGATAGTTGCCCTTGTAAAACTGCCTCTCGACATAATGCCTGAGCTTGAGCTGCCTTCGCTTACTGTAATTACCGTATATCCCGGAGCATCGGCAACAGAGGTGGAAAAGCAGGTCAGCAAAACACTTGAATCTGTTCTTGCGGGGGCAGAAAACCTGAAAGACATTCACTCCTCCTCAAGGGAAAACGTATCCTTTGTGTCCCTGCAATTCAACTGGGGAACAGACATCACCGCGGCGGCCAACAATGCCAGGGACCTGCTGGAACTTGCTAAAAGCAAGCTGCCCGACAATGCCAGGAATCCGGTGATATACAAGATCAACAGCTCAATGATGCCTGTACTGATTTTCAGCGTAACAGCCACCGAGAACTATAATGGCCTGGATAAGCTGATCGATGAGAAAATCTCCACACCGCTGCGCAAGGTGAAGGGAGTCGGTTCGATAATGACAATCGGCCAGCCGGTAAGAGAAATTAAAGTGAAGACAGACCCGGACAAACTTCACGACTATAACCTGTCAATGGCACAGGTATCGGCAATGATCAAGGCTGAGAATATCAGCATTCCCGGAGGAAACATCAAGACGGGTCCGCAGGATTTCGCGGTAAGGATACCAGGCGAAATAGCCGATGCGTCGCAGCTTGAAAATGTGCCGGTCCTGAACCTGATGGGACGCCTTGTGAGAATAAAAGATATAGCAACTGTAGAAGACACTTACAGGGAATCTGATGAATTCGTGAGATCGAGGGCCGGAAAGGGAGCTCTTGTCATGGTTCAGAAGCAGTCAGGGGAGAATTCTCTCGGGGTGGTTGAAGATGTCAGGAGGAAGATGGGTGAAATCAGAAAGGGATTGCCCCCCGATGTCAGGGTGCAGGAGGTAATCACCCAGGAAGAGGTTGTCAGGCAATCGGTCGGTAACCTTACCGATACAATCTGGTGGGCCCTCCTGTTCGTTGTCCTGGTTGTCGTTGCTTTTCTGCGCGATTGGCGGAGCAGTGTCATAATTTTTCTTACTGTTCCGTTCTCGCTGATTACAGCCTTTATTGTGATGTATGCCATCGGCTGGACAATAAATATATTTTCATTGCTCTCACTGGTAATTGCCATTGGGATGGTAGTCGATGACGCGATTGTTGTTCTCGAGAACATAACAAGGCATGTCGAAAAAGGAAGCAGTCCGAAGGAGGCAGCTGTTTTTGCTACCGGTGAGATGGGGCTCGCGATAACCGCATCGACACTGACAACGGTCATCGTATTTGTCCCGTTGATTTTCGTCGGAGGAATCGTTGGCATCCTGTTCAAGCAGCTTGCCCTCCTTACTGCCGTAACACTTCTTGCTTCACTGGTAACCGCGCTGACTCTTACACCAATGGTGTCATCACTTCTTATAAGGTCACCTCACGACAGGAGATTCATAAAAAAAGGGAGGCTTTTCGAAGCAAGTGAAAGGCTCTTTAAAAAAATGGAATCATGGTACAAGAGCCTTATTGCATGGGCTGTCACCCACAGAATTGCAGTCATCTCAGGTTCACTACTCCTGCTGCTGGCTGCCCTGCTGGCAGGAAAAACCCTGGAGAGCGATTACCTGCCGACCTTTGACGCCGGCGATATCGTGGTGGTTTTCAAGACCGAGACTGGCAACAGTTCGGCCGAGACCGATAAGACCGCATGTAAGGTTATGGAGATAATGCAGAACAAGATTCCTGAGATGGTACCAGGGACCCTGGTGTCAATAGCTGGTCAGACCAGGGAAGGAATCCTTACCTCGGTCGGGTTTTCAGAAGGCAAGAATGTCGGGACCGTTATGTGCCATCTCACCTTACCTGATAAACGAAAAAGAACCGCAGCTGAAATAGGGCATGCACTGAGAGCAGAGCTGGGTTCGATCCCGGAAATTTCCAGGTTCCATGTCACGGCGGGCAATATTCTTGAGACTGCAATTCTTGGCAACAGGAAGCCCGTTGAGATCAGTATCAGCGGCACGGATCTCGAAAAGATGAATTCTGTGGCAGCACAGATAAAGACAGGCCTGGAGAAAGCAGACGGGATGGTCGACCTCGAATCCACATCCGACAATGACAAACAGGAATACCAGGTAATCATCGACAGGACCAAAGCTTCGCAGATGGGACTGAACAGCGCCATGATTGCCATGCAGGTCAGGCAATGCATCTATGGCTCAGCAGGAGGATCCCTTACCGAGGACGGTGAAAATTATGATATTACTGTAAGGTACGATTCTTTAAGCCGTTCCGGGATCGAGAAGATCGGTGATATAAATATCACTACTCTCCTGAACAGGCAGGTAAAGCTTTCTGAAGTTGCCGAAGTAATACAGGGTCACGGACCTCAGGAAATTGAAAGGCAGTCTCAGCAGAGGGTTGCCTATGTAAAGGCAGACCTGAAAAATATTTCCCTGGGAAAAGCAAGGGAAGAAGCAAACGGCGTTCTCGCCGGTATAACGGTTCCCGAAGGTATCGATGTGAAGCTGGAAGGACAGATAAGCTCGCAGAAGGAGTCGTTTTCCGACCTGTATGTCGTCCTGATTTTAGGTATAGTACTAGTATATATGGTGATGGCGGCTCAGTTTGAATCCTTCAGGAATCCTTTCATAATCATGCTGGCACTGCCTTTTACCGTCATCGGCGTCATCACTGCCTTCAAGCTGACATCAACCACCCTGAGTGTCACAACATTTATAGGCATCATCATGCTCGTTGGCATCGCGGTGAAGAACGGGATAATACTGGTCGATTATACAAACCTGCTTTTAAAGAAAGGATTATCTCTCCACGAGGCGGTATGTGAGGCGGGCAGATCGAGGCTGAGACCTGTTCTCATGACTTCATTCACGGCCATTTTTGCAATGATACCTATGGCAGTGACAAGGGGGATGGGACGGGAGATGTTTGCTCCGATGGGCATTACAATAATCGGGGGATTACTGTTCTCAACTCTCATCACATTAATCCTTGTTCCGGTGCTGTACGTGATATTCAACAGGAATAAATCAACAATATAATTGTCTGCCGATGGCCGACAGGAAACTTTTTATACAAACAAGAATCTTAAAAAAAACAATTATGAAATCAAGAATTTTTTTAGCCATTACGGCTATACTGGTGTTTGCCGCAGCGAGCGAAGCTGACGGTCAGTTATACTACGGGATCAGGGCCGGCGGTACATTGTCCACCCAGTCGGAGACAGGAATTCTCTGGACTAATGACGGCCTGCGTCAGGGCTTTAACCTGGGAGTATTCGGAGGTTACAGGCTGAACGAACATTTCTCTGTTCAGACAGGGGCCAAATTTGAAGAAAAGGGGATGAGGTATAATTATATAAACAACGAGGGAACATTCAGGGTCCTTCGCAAAAACGATTATATAAACATACCTTTCCTGTTAAAAGGTACGCTTGGTGAAAAATCCGGCTTGCCGGAATCATGGTCCATCTACGGGTTTGCCGGACCATATGCTGCCGTCCAGGTTTATGAAAAAGAGAAATTCATCAGCGGTCATCCGCAGGATGCAACAAACCTTACTGATTCCTCGAAATCACCGGATTTCGGTGCTGTTGCCGGGGCAGGGATATCGAAAAAAATCAGGAACGGACACGAGATTTTTTTCGAGCTGTCCTATGAAATGGGTCTCGTAAAAATTGATTCAAATAATCCGGATTACCGGAACAAGGCATCTGAGGCCAGTTTTGGTTTCAGGTTTTAAGTTTGGTTCGCGCCGGGAGTGGTTCCCCGGCAAATCAGGTAAAGGGGCAGTTGATGCCCCTTTCTTGTCTGAAACAAGCTTGCCTGCCAGGGTAGCCGGCACGACTATTTTATTGTACTTTTACAGTCTCAATAATTAATTATGTATCCATACAGCTATCTTTTCGATTTCACCAGGACTGTCTTCATGAGGATGGGGTGCAGCAGTGAAGACTCCGGAACAATAGCCCGGGTTTTCCTTGCCGCGGAATTACGTAATCATGCTTCGCATGGCATGCTCAGGATTAAAGATTACTTTGAATTATGGAAGGCAGGAAGAATCAATGTTTCCCCAGATGTGCGAATCGTTCATGAAACGCCCAGTACTGCAGTAGTCGACGGCGACAACTCTGTAGGCATGGTGGCAGCCAGGTGGTCGATGGAAATTGCCATAGAAAAAGCAAGGGTAGCAGGAACCGGCTGGGTATCGACGAGGAATTCGAATCATTTCGGAATAGCAGGATATTATGCAATGATGGCACTGGAACACGATATGATAGGAATCTGCCTTACAAATGCCAACCCCCTGGTGGCACCCACATTCTCAATTTCAAGGATGCTGGGAACCAATCCGATTGCCGTAGCAATTCCTGCAGGAGCCGAGCCTCCCTTTGTAGCTGATTTTGCAACAACCCCGGTAGCACGGGGAAAGCTTGCCGTAGCGGAAAAGAAGGGTGAGAAGGTTCCTCCAGGGCTTGTCCAGGACAGGAACGGTAATCCGTCAGATGATCCTGCCATACTCAAATCGGGAGGATCGATGCTGACCCTGGGAGGAGACAGGATACACGGCAGTCATAAAGGGTATTGCCTTTCTGCAATAGTGGATATATTCTCGGCAGTTTTCAGCGGTGCAAATTTTGGTCCTTTTGTTCCGCCAAGCGTTGCTTACCTTCCCGTTCTTGAGAAAAAAACGGGAGAAGGTACCGGTCATTTTTTCGGGGCAATGAGGGTGGATGCGTTCAGGCCTGCCGGTGAATTCAAGGCACAGATGGATGAATGGATCGCGACATTCAGGTTGGCAAAACCTGCTGAGGGTGCCGGGAAGGTACTAATACCAGGCGATCCTGAGCGGGAAGCGGAAGAAAGGATAATGCGCGACGGTATTGAACTTGTCCCCGCAATAAAGAAGGACCTTCTTGAAGTGGCCATGGCTCTGGGGATCGCCTTTGAATAGGCTCAGAGCCCGGTAGCGTTGCCTACTGGTTCATGAATCCCTGGTCCTTAAGCACCTGGAGCAGGGTTCCTGAGAAATAGACGTTATCTGTTTTTTTATACCTCACATCAGTAAACACCTGTGCGAGAGTAGTTCTTTTGTTCTCTTCAATGAACTTAAGGGAATCGCTTCGCTTCTCTTTCTCCCTGTAGAACCTGTCAATATCACTCCTTGTGTAATCGTGATAAACCTCCCTGTGAACAATCGCTTCCAGCGGAAGCCGGTCGGGCTGCACAGGGTTTTCATCGGGCCAGCCCATTGTTATGGTGGCAACAGGCACAACTCCCCCGGGGAGCTTCAGTATATCTATTATCTTGTGAGCCATGTAGGTTACGGTGCCGAGGTAACAGATTCCCAGTCCTTTCGATTCAGCTGCAACACAGACAGTCTGTGCAGCTATTACCGCATCGATCGCGGCGGTGACAAATGACAGGAAATTATCATGGCCTGGCTCTGCGTCCCTGTAACTGCACCACTTGTTAAACCTGTTGAAATCTGCACAAAAGGTAAGCATAACCGGCGCCTCCGTAGCCATCCTCTGGTTAAAATGCAGCGGGGCAAGAGCATTTTTCATTTCCTGGTCGCGGGTTACGATTATGCTGTAAACCTGCATATTGCCGGTATTTGAGCTCCTGCAGCCAGCTGTCAGAATCTCATCAAGCAAATCCTCACTGATTTCCTTCTGCGCGTATTTCCTTATTGTCCGACGATTCACCAAACTGTCCATAATCAGCAATTTTGCATCAAATTAAGCAAAATCATTTAAATACACCATCTCCCACTCTCCCACTCTCCCACTCTCCCACTCTCCCACTCTCCCAGTCTCCCACTCTCCCAGTCTCCCACTCCCCCACTCACTCTTTCTCCACGCCTTTCCATCAGAACCTTTTCACAAAAGCATGGCAGTAGGGTGCTTTGCCGTTTTTGAAATAATAGTCCTGGTGATAATCCTCGGCATCATAGAATTCAGTTGCTTTCGTAACTTTCGTGGTTGTTTTATAGCCCTTGTCATTAAGAAGCTTAAGGAGTTTTCCAGCGGTTGCCTTCTGCTCGTCGTTCATATAGAAGATTTCGGACCTGTACTGGTCGCCTATATCAGGTCCCTGACCTCCGGCCTGTGTCGGGTCGTGTATCTCCAGAAAAAGTGTAAGCAGCTTTTCGTATGATGTCTTCTGAATATCATAAATAATCTTTACTGATTCTGCATGACCTGTATTCCCTGAACAGACCTCCCTGTAGGAAGGATTTTTCACCCATCCTCCAGTGTAGCCCGAGGTGACGGATATGACCCCGGGAGCCTTCTGCATGTAGTATTCGACTCCCCAGAAACAACCTCCTGCAAAAACAGCAGTTCCATACCTGCCGGGGTCAAGCCTGGCAGGAACAAAGTCGAGAGAGACCGAATTTACACAATGCCTGGTGTCTTTTGAAGTGAAACCTTCTCCGGTGAAAACATGACCAAGGTGTGCACCGCAAACAGCACAGGCTATTTCAGTACGTACACCGTCGGGGTCTGGAATCCTGAGCACCGCACCTTTGATCTCATCGTCAAAGCTTGGCCAGCCGCAATGTGCGTCGAACTTTGAATCTGAATAATAAAGTGCTGACCCGCATTGTTTGCATATGAACGTCCCCCTGCCGCTGAATTTTTCAAATTTCCCGGTAAAAGGGTATTCGGTTCCTTTGTTCAGGATGACCCTGGCTTCTTCTTTCGAAAGGTCATTATATGCAGGCTTCTCCTGCGAATATGATTCGTTTCCCATAAATACAGCTGTGAGTATAAAAATCAAGATGAATGATTTCATTGTGCCATTTTAATATCTGATAACAAATTCCATTATGATATGTTTGTCTGAACATGTAAAAATTTTCTTGCCGGGGAGAGTTGAAATTACACCTAATTTATCATATCCGGCGGAAAACTGCGTTAATATGTTTTATGACCCGGCACAACTGTGCCATGAGGATCCCTAATATTTCTGGCATGAAGATTGTTTGTAATGAGAATTGGTTAATTTTGCGGTTGATTAAAGATAGTGCTGTATGAAAAAATTTGCTGTTGTCGTTGTGATAGCCCTAATAACAATCCTGCTGCTGGGTTCATGCCAGAGGCAGGTGTGTCCGGCCTACAGCAGGGCTGACGGAAGCAAAGTAGAGAAACAGGGTTAAGACAGTTCAGGTATTCAAATTCCCTTATAGAAGTCCGGAAAACTAGAATGAAAAAGCTGCTTCTTTCACTGGTTGTGTTAATCGCGGGTATATCTTGTACTTTCGGCCAGGGAGAAATTAACGGGCAGGATAGAATTTTTTTCAGGAATGAAAAGACCTTTGCAGTCATTCTCAATACCGATGGCTGGGGATTGAGCTACAGGCTTGGCAAAAGAATAGATTATCTTAACAAGAAGATAATTGATATCGATTTCGGTTACCTGCGCGATTCAAAGGAAGTAAAGATATCCAACCCGGTTTACGAGACACCCGGAAGCTTTGTCTTTGGCAAGGTAAATACGGTGTTTTACCTGCGGGGCGGGTACGGCCATCAGCATGAAATTTACAAGAAAGCCGACCTTGGAGGAGTCGCGATCAGGTTTTTCTATTCTGGCGGTCCGATTCTGGCATTTTACAAGCCTATTTACTACAAGATACTTATCCCCCTCAGTAACGGGGAGTTCGATATCCAGGAACAAAAGTTTGACATTAAAAAGCTTGATCCGACTATGATCTACAGCAAGGCAAGCTTTTTCAAAGGGTTCGATGAGCTGAAAGTTCTCCCGGGAATATTCGGCAAGGCCGGTTTCAATTTTGAATACAGCAAGGAAGACAAAATCATTCATGCCGTAGAGTTCGGAGCCCAGCTCAATGTTTTCCCCAAGGAGATTCCAATAATGGCCACCCAGAAAAACAAGGCACTGTTCTTCTCGCTTTTCCTGAGTTACAGGTTTGGGGTGGTGATCGATCCGACTAATAAACAGGATAGTGGATTTAATAATATCTTCCATAGAAGAAGGCCTCAATCCTGATTTGTTTCATTTGCCGTTTAATCTTTTTTTATTATTTTTGTGAGTTAAAATTTCAAACCAATTAATAGTAAGATTATGTCAAAGATTAAAGTAGGAATCAACGGCTTCGGAAGGATAGGAAGATTAGCTTTCAGAGCCGCTCTTAAAAGAAATGATATAGAGATTGTAGGTATTAACGACCTTCTCGAAGCTGAATACATTGCATATATGCTTCGTTATGACACGGTTCATGGCCAGTTCGACGGGACAATAGAAGTTAAAGATGGAAAGCTTGTTGTCAATGGTCAGTCAATCAGGGTTACTTCGGAAAAGGATCCTGCCAATCTGAAATGGAACGAGGTAGGTGCTGAGTATGTTATCGAATCAACCGGTCTTTTCCTGACAAAGGAAACAGCTCAGGGACATATTACAGCCGGTGCAAAGCGCGTTGTAATGTCAGCTCCTTCCAAGGATGATACACCAATGTTCGTAATGGGTGTCAACCACAATAAATATAAGGCTGACATGCAGTTTGTTTCAAACGCATCATGTACAACCAACTGCCTTGCGCCAATTGTAAAAGTTCTTCACGACAATTTCGGTTTTGCTGAAGGTCTTATGACCACTGTTCACTCGACAACTGCAACCCAGAAGACTGTCGACGGTCCTTCCAAGAAAGACTGGAGAGGCGGCCGTGCTGCTTCGGCAAATATTATACCATCTTCAACAGGTGCCGCAAAAGCTGTTACAAAAGTTATCCCCGAGCTGAAAGGCAAGCTTACTGGTATGTCTTTCAGGGTCCCGACAATAAATGTATCCGTTGTCGATCTTACATGCCGTCTTGAAAAGGCAGCAACTTACGAGGATATCAAGAAAGCTATGAAGGCAGCATCGGAAGGTCCGCTCAAGGGTATTCTCGGGTACACTGAAGATGCAGTTGTATCAAGCGATTTCATGGGCGATCCGCGTACCTCGATATTCGATGCAGAAGCAGGTATATCGCTTAACGACAACTTTGTTAAAGTCGTTTCATGGTACGATAATGAATGGGGTTATTCATGCAAGCTCCTCGATCTTATTGAACACATGAGCACTGTGAAATAATCAAAACACATGTAAATAAAAATGGGTGCCTCACAGCACCCATTTTTATTTTGTCTTCCGTTAAAGAATAATCATATCGATAATAAGAGGTATGCCCGCCGTGTCGCGGTAATGTTCACCAAGCTCAAGCATAGCCTCATCATCCTCCTCGTACAGCCACTTAAGAGTAACCTGCTTTCCTGAATGACCAAACGCGGTAAGTTTTTTGAGTATCTCATACAGGTATTTCGAAGATCCGCTGTTAATATACTCCAGTTTGATATTTACGGTAAGCACCTGGTTCTTTTCAAAATGGGTCGAAATCCATTCATCAAGCCGTCTGAAAATCAGTTCAGGGTTTTCGGGGATTGACCGGCCGGTTATCTCAAGGAGATTATTTTCGGGATAGTAGATTATCCCCGGGCAGTTTTTTAATTCTTCCTGAATAATGAACTTTTCCATGATAAATATGATTATTCGTACCTTAAAGCTTCAATAGGGTCTATATTCGCAGCCTTTACTGCCGGGGCATATCCAGATACAACACCAACGAGAAAACAAACCGCAATACCAACCACTACCCATCCCCATGGAATAATAAAACTCGATCTCAACATCGAAGATACTGCATTTCCAATCAAAATCCCGAGAATTATGCCAAAAATTCCTCCCATCTGGCCAATCAGAATTGATTCAAAGAGGAACTGGTATTTAATCGTAACTGGTTTTGCACCAATAGCCTTGCGCGTTCCTATCTCCCTGGTCCTCTCGGTTACCGAGACAAGCATAATGTTCATCAGTCCTACCGCGGCACCAAAGAGTGTAATTATCCCAATAAGTGTGGCGGCCCATGTCACATAACTGATATTCTTAAGCAGCATAGCAACTATATTGTCGCTTTTTGAAATGTTGAAGTCAGATTCATCCTTGGGATTCAGGTTCCTTATGATCCTGAATACACCTTCAGCTTCCCCCGCCATCACGTCGAGATTTACCTCCTTGAAAGGCATGACGGTAATGTTGAATGTCATGTTAGGCATGGAAAAATACTGACGTGATGTGGTGACCGGAATAAAGCAGACATTATCACCGTTTATGGCACTTGATCCCTTGCTTTTCAAAGTCCCAGCGACCTCCAGCTTCATCCCCGAGACTGAGATCTCTTTGCCCACCGGATCAACGCCTGAAGGAAATATCTTTCTCACAATTTCATCACCAATAAGCACGAGATGCCTTGTCATCTGGACCTCCTCAGCTGAAAAATTCCTGCCGGTTGCAATCTCGTATCCCGATACTGCCAGGTAATTGTCGTCAACACCTGATACTTCAACATTTGGATTAGTCTTTTCGGTACCGAATTTGACTGTCGCGATACCGGTGACATCATATGATACCGAAACATAGGCCGGCTCTTTGAACATCTCCCTGAACTGAAGGGCTTCCTTGTAGGTGACCCGCGAAAAGTTCCTCTGCCTCTGCCTCTGGTTGCCAATCCGAATATTCATTCCCCTCGACGAGATCGTGAACGAATTCGCCCCCATCATTGTGAACTGGTTGGTAAGCGAAGATTTTATAGCGTCAATTGCTGTAAGGATGCCAATCAGGGCCATGATCCCGAAAGCTATGATACAAATAGTAAGTATTGCCCTAACCCTGTTCGACCTGATCGCCCTGAGGGATATCCTCAGGTTCTCTCTCAATATGCTGAATTTCATTGAATTCTTATTAGCTCAGTACTGTGGTGATAAAAAGTTAAAATTACACAATTTTTCCATACCCCGGGAGGACCGCCATAATTAAATAATTTTAAAATAATTAAAATTTTAGTTACATAACTAATTATTTCGTTATACCTTTGATGATGGAATTAAAAAATTGCAAACTTGCAGCTCAATGCGAGATTGCAATGACACCAAAAACAGGAATGATATGAGAGAATTAACAAGGGCTGAAGAACAGGTTATGCAGGTTCTCTGGAAACTTGAAAGGGGGTTTGTCAGGGATATCCTTGAACATTTTGATGAACCCAGGCCTGCATATAATACTGTAAGTACAATAGTAAGAATACTCCAGGAGAAAGGTTTTGTAGGACACAAGGCCTACGGGAGAACCCATGAGTATTTCCCGCTGGTCTCGCGCGACGACTACTCGCGCTCGCATCTTACAACCTTCGTCAGGGATTATTTTTCAAATTCATTTGAAAGCATGGTAAGCTTTTTCGCCCAGGAGAAAGGAATTTCAATCAGGGAGATGGAAGATATCATGAAACTTATGGAAACTGAAATCAAAAAACAAAAAGACAGGCAATGAAACCGGCATTAATATATATGGTAAAAACGGCGATATACCTTGCGGGTCTCTACACCGTTTACTTTCTTTTCCTGAGCAGGGACACCAGTTACGGCAGGAACAGGTATTTCATTCTTGCCTCCCTGCTGCTTTCGCTTATCCTTCCCTTTGTAAACCTGGGACTCGGAAAGGTAGCGACCGGAACCGTTTTTTCCGGGACCCTTTCATCAATAATTGTGACAGGAAGCGGGATTGTTAATCTGCCTCATCCGGGGGAACCTGATCTTAAATTTATTCTTTACAGGATATATATTTCAGGTGTTCTCATCCTTGGCCTGAAACTTATTCTTGATCTTGCCAGGCTGGCTTACCTCATTGTTAAGAGCGACAAAAGGGACGGGAATATAATAAAAATTACCTCGCCCGGTACTTCCGGGTACTCAGCTTTCGGGCTGGTCTTCATGAACGATTCCCTCCCGGAGGATGAGTTCAGGGAGATTTACTATCATGAAATGCATCATATCAGACTGTTTCACTTTTACGACATCCTGTTCATCGAAGTTCTGCAAGTTTTTCAATGGTTTAATCCATTCATATATATGATGAACCGGTCGCTTCGTTCTGTCCACGAATACCAGGCTGATGAAATATGTCTCAGATCAGGGATTTCCGTTGTCAGCTACCAGCAGCTTCTTTTCAGCCAGGTACTCAAATCAAGATTATCCTTCCTGTCAAATACCTTTTCAAATCCGTCACTTCTAAAAAAAAGAATGATTATGATGACAAAAAAACCATCCCCGTCCCTGGCTAACCTGAAGATAATCTTCACACTGCCAGTCATTGTCCTCTGCTTCCTGGTCGTTGCTGCCTGCAGCAACAATGATAAAACCACTGAAAAAAGCGGTACCCAGACTTTTAAATCAGAAAGCCCGAATGTGCCGGTTCCGTCTGCTATCGCAAATGATACCATCTATGTTGTTGTCGAAAAGATGCCACAGTTTCCGGGTGGTGAAAAAGCTCTTATGGAATACATTTATGCACATCTGGTGTACCCAAAGGAAGCCATGGATAATAATATACAGGGAAGGGTGATCCTCAGGTTTTGCGTAAACAATGAAGGTAGGGTTGAGCTCGTGAGTGTTATTAAAGGAGCAGCTCCCGTTCTCGATAACGAAGCTGTGAGGGTTGTAGAGAGCATGCCCGGGTGGACCCCCGGCGAACAAAGCGGAAAGCGTGTCAGCGTATGGTACTCTCTCCCGATCAGCTTCAACCTGAAATAGACCGGACGCCTCCTTTATACTCAAAACTGACTTTCCACGAGTCAGTTTTTTTGTTCCCGGGAATTTCAAATTCTTTAAATTTGCATCCTGATTTGATTTAGCCGCATGGATTTAAAGGATAGGATAAGAGCCTTTTCAGAACTGGGCAGAGTACTCAGGCTGACTGCTTCGGGTGAACATGACACGACGGGTGAAACGCTGATCCGGCTCATAGAAAACCAGCAATTCTCAAATGCGTGGTTTACCCCTGAAAATGTGAGGCAGGCAATATGTGCCCTGGGTGAAAAACTCACAACATCAAATCTAGAAAAATGGACCGGATCATATCCGGGGCTTAAAGAAATAACAACTCCGTTATCTGTCGCGGTCATAATGGCGGGCAATATACCCCTGGCCGGTTTCCACGATATGCTCAGCGTATTGATATCGGGTAACAACCTGGTAGTAAAAACCAGTTCCAAAGACCCTGATCTGATTCGCGAAATAATAAACATCCTTGTACGTATTGAAGAAGGCTTTAGTAACTGTGTAAAACTCGCGGATGAATCGCTGACCGGATTTGATTCGGTAATTGCAACCGGCAGTGACAATTCCTCGAGATACTTTGAATACTATTTCGGCAGGTATCCCCATATAATAAGGAAAAACCGTAACAGCATCGCCATCCTCGACGGAAGTGAAACCGGGGATGAGATCGAAAAGCTGGGCCATGACGTTTTCTCATACTTCGGCCTGGGATGCAGGAATGTTTCCAAAGTTTATATCCCGGATGGATACGACCCTGGAAATCTGATCAGGTGCTGGGAAAGATTTTCGGGGATAGCCGGCCATCAGAAATATGCCAATAATCTCGATTACAACAAGGCAGTTTACCTTGTAAACCGTGTAAGTTTTCTGGATGGCGGTTTTCTGCTTCTCAAGGAAGACAAATTGATATCATCCCCCATTGGAGTTCTGTTTTTTGAACACTACGGCAACATGGAAAAACTTTTGGATAACCTTGGTACAAAAATGGATAAAATCCAGTGCATTGTTGGAAGAAATCACACCGGTTTCGGTGACGCCCAACGGCCAGATTTGTGGGATTATGCGGACAATGCAGACACGTTAGATTTTCTCCTAAAAAAAAACATGTCAGGAATATTGTAAAATAAAAAATACTATATTGCACCGGTTGAATTATTAAGCTTTATGGTTTACAAATTTGTTGTCTTATCGGATGAAGATGAATCGTTTGTCAGGGAGTTTGAATTTCTCGACAACCATAACCTGATGGATTTTCACAACCTCATTCAGGAGGAACTGGAATTCGACAAATCACAAATGGCATCGTTTTACCTGGCAACTGATAACTGGGAGAAGGAGGAAGAGTTTACTCTTTTCGACATGGGTACAGGATCTTCGACAATGGAGGATGCAGTTCTGGAGGATGTGATTTTCAGAAAAAACCAGAAGCTTTTATATGTTTTTGATTTTTTCAACGACAGGGCTTTGTTTATAGAGTACACTGGCGAAGCCAAGGAAGTCGACGGGAGGGAGTATCCAAGTTGTACAAATTCAAAAGGTATCCCGCCCAAACAGGTTGTATTCGGTGCAACCACGAGGAAAAACTTCACCAATTTTGTTGTTGCCGACGAGGAAGAAGAAGATGTCGAGCCCGAGGTTGATGACCTGTTTTTCAATGGCGAGGATGAAGAGAACCTCGGCGATTTTGAGAATATCGATACGATGAACGAGGAGGAGGAGGAATAGTACCTCCCCTTTCCGGACCCGATGCAAAATACTTTATTGGTTGTCACCGGCCCTACCGGGGTCGGCAAAACAGATGTTTCGATAAGCCTTGCCTCATTTTTCGGCACGGAAATAATCTCCTGCGATTCCAGACAATTTTACCGCGAGATCCCTGTCGGAACATGTGCTCCGTCAGAAGAGCAGCTCTGGAAAACAAGGCATCATTTCGTCGGGAACCTTTCAGTAAGGGATTACTACAGCGCAAGTCTCTTTGAAAGAGATGTGCTTGCCCTGCTTGGAGTACTTTTTAAGCAGCATGATCTGGTGATAATGGCCGGCGGCTCAGGTATGTACATTGACGCGGTTTGCCACGGCATCGACGATATCCCTGATGTCGATCCCATGATAAGGGAAAAGTATGTGATGAAATACAGGGAGGAGGGTATAGAGGGACTCAGGGCTGAGCTGAAGCTGCTCGATCCTGTACATTTTAAAAAAGTCGATCTCCGTAATTATAAAAGAATCATCAGGGCTCTTGAAATATGTGCAACCACAGGTATGCCTTACTCCTCATTTATGAAAATGGAGAAGAGACGCCGCGAATTCAGAATCATCAAGACAGGAATTGAGCTTCCGCGCCGTGAGCTTTTTGAAAGGATAAACAGACGCGTTGATACAATGATCTGTAACGGGCTTGAGGAAGAAGCCCGCTTACTCTTTGACCTGCGAAATCTCAATGCTCTTAATACGGTGGGATACAAGGAGCTATTCAGCTATTTCGAAGGAAAAACCGATCGCGAAACTGCCATTGAGCTGATTAAAAGGAATACCCGAAGGTATGCCAAGAGACAAATGACATGGTGGGCAAGGGACAAGGATATCAGGTGGTTTAACCCAGGTGATTTACAGCAGATTATTGATTATGTGACAGGGAGACTGGCAGACTGAGAAACTATTAACTTTCGTCTTGTGTCTTGTATCGGGCTCTTATTTCACCAGCTTTTTTAGTTTCAGAATTGTTGCCGGCGGGTCGTCGGATCCAAATACGGCGTTTCCTGCAACCAGCACATCCACCCCTGCCTTCACAAGCTTTGAGGCATTTTTCGTATCAACGCCCCCGTCGACCTGGATAAGTACGCCGTGACCGCAACGGTCGATCATTTTCCTGAGCTCCACCACCTTATTATAACAGTCCATTATGAATGACTGTCCTCCGTAGCCCGGGTTGACTGTCATAATAAGAACCATATCAATATATGGAAGTATGTTCTTAAGGAGGGATACCGGCGTATGGGGATTCAGTGCCACTCCTGCTTTCATCCCGAGATTCCTTATCTCCGATACGGTTCTCTGGAGGTGAACGCATGCTTCATAATGCACGGTCAGGATATCTGCCCCAGCATTTCTGAAACCTGCAAGGTAACGGTCCGGATCGACGATCATCAGGTGAACATCCAAAGGCTTTTGAGTGTACTTCTTCACATGTTCGATAACCGGGAAACCAAAAGAGATATTTGGCACAAAGACACCGTCCATTATATCGAGATGTATCCAGTCGGCATAACTGCCGTTCAGCATCCCGACCTCCTTTTCAAGGTTACCCAGGTCGGCTGTCAGGATTGAAGGTGAAACAAGATGTCCCATCTGTTGAATTTTGCTTCTGTAAAGTTGAAAAAAAAGTTGAAGAATACCTCATCCGAGGTAGGATTTAAGTATCCTGCACCTTGTGGTGTACTGGATTCTTTTTATGGCTTTCTCCTTGATCTGTCTTACACGCTCCCTTGTAAGGCCGAGCTCCTCCCCAATCTCCTCGAGTGTAAAAGGATGCTTCATAGTAATGCCGAAATAGAGTTTCAGAACCTTGGCTTCCCTGGGGGAAAGTGTACTCAGGGCTCTCTCAATTTCGTATGCCAGGGATTCGTTAATAAGATTTTTATCAGGGCTCGGGGCATCATTACTCTGCAGTACGTCGTACATGGTGTTGTCTTCTTCAGAGCTGATGGGTGCATCCATGCTGACTGTCCGCCCGTTGGTCTTTAGCGCTTCCTTAACTTCATCGGGTGCCATCTCAAGCATATCGGCAATTTCCTGTGACGAAGGCTCCCTTTCATATTCCTGTTCGAGCCTTGAGAATGCCCTGTTTATCCTGTTTATCGATCCTATTTTATTCACAGGAAGCCTGACAATCCTTGCCTGTTCAGCAAGGGCCTGGAGTATTGCCTGGCGAATCCACCAGACTGCATATGAGATAAATTTAAACCCTCTCGTCTCGTCGAAGCGCTGCGCCGCCTTCATCAGCCCAAGGTTCCCTTCATTTATCAGGTCAGGAAGGCTCATTCCCTGGTTCTGGTACTGTTTTGCCACGGAGACAACAAATCTCAGGTTTGCCTTAACAAGCTTGGCAAGAGCTTCCCTGTCTCCTGATTTGATCCGCCTGGCCAGTACAACCTCATCCTCGGGTGTAATCAATTCCACCTTACCGATCTCCTGAAGGTACTTATCAAGGGAAGGTGTATCTCTGTTAGTAACCTGTTTGGTTATCTTTAGCTGGCGCATTCTAAGAGGCCGTTTAAAAAGGTTTTTTTCAGGAAATACGGGCAACGATACAATTATAATAAAAAAATTACTCTTCATCAACAACATAGCTCAAAATAATTTTTGAAGTGAAAAAGATTTTATTTAACTTGCACCAACGTTTTAAAGCCTGATTTCCAGGTTTTTAATTCAAAGCATTTTCCTCCTGTAGAATTTTATAATATTTGATTGATTTTTTCTGGGCAAATTTATTTAATATTGCACCGGTTTTTGGATAATAAAAACTGTTGAGTATTCCAGAGGGTTAGCATCTCTTCTGACCCGGGTCTCCACAAATTTCATTTATATCAATTTTATTTACCATACAAATTTTATTATGTACGACATTCTTGAACTGAGTAAGATGCTGGTACCCGAGTTAAGGGAGATAGCAAAGCAACTTAACGTTAAGAAGGCTGAAACACTTAAAAAACAGGACCTTATCTACAAAATTCTTGATCAGCAGGCTTTAGATGCCACTGAACCTAAAATCAATATAACACCTGAGTCGCCTGCACAGCAGCAATCACAGCAGGATTTCGCGCAGAGGAGAGGTAAGAGGCCGAGGTTCATCAAACCGGGAGGAAATCCTTATAAAGAGTCTGTTATCTCTGTATCGCCGGATGACCTTTCGCGGCCTGAAACAAAATCAAGGGAATGGCATGAGCAGCAGCGTAAGCTTGACCCGCAGCAGGAAGAAAAGCCTGATCTGTTCAGGAAGCAGCAGAATGATCCGATGGAAAGGCCGGTTCCTTCATGGAAGACGGAACCCAGACCCACGTTTCAGCCCGAAAGGCCCACTTTCCAGAAGAGTGAGCCTGCACCGGGAGGCGAGTCCAAGATTAACGAACCGCTAACCGACCCGCTGGCACTCGAAAACCCCGATATAAACGAGGAGGAAATCAAATCCCCTGCTGAGGCCGCGTTTACTGAGACACCGCCGGAACAACCGGTAACCGAAGAGATAACTGATGTTCATGAGCCCAGGGAAAGAGAAAAAGAGAGGGAAGACAGGAGGGAAAAACCCTACGATTTCGAGGGTGTTATCTACAATACCGGGGTTCTTGAGATCATGCCCGACGGGTACGGTTTCCTGAGGTCGGCAGATTACAACTACCTGAATTCACCTGACGACATATATGTTTCACAATCGCAGATCAAGCTGTTCGGGCTTAAGACGGGCGACACAATTAAAGGTTCCATCAGGCCCCCAAAGGAAGGTGAAAAATATTTTCCCCTTATAAAAGTAGAGGAGATCAATGGCAGAAGTCCTGATTTCATCAGGGACAGGGTACCCTTCGACTTCCTTACACCCCTCTTTCCCAATGAAAAATTCACTCTTTGCACACCCGGAGAGGGATCGCTCTCGGTGAGAGTGATCGACATGTTTGCCCCGATCGGCAAAGGTCAGCGTGGCCTTATCGTCGCACAGCCAAAAACCGGTAAGACAATCCTCCTGCAGGAGATTGCGAATGCGATTGCAAAATACCACCCTGAAGTATATCTCATGATCCTTCTGGTTGACGAAAGACCTGAAGAGGTAACCGATATGGCCAGGAATGTGAAAGCCGAAGTTATTGCTTCAACTTTCGACGAGCCCGCCGAAAGGCATTGCCGCGTGGCCAACATTGTACTTGAGAAGGCAAAAAGATTAGTGGAATGCGGTCATGATGTCGTTATACTTCTCGACTCCATCACCCGCCTGGCGAGAGCATTTAACACCACTGCTCCTGCCTCGGGCAAGGTCCTTTCAGGTGGTGTCGATTCAAATGCACTTCATAAGCCTAAGCGTTTCTTTGGTGCGGCGAGGAATATTGAAAACGGCGGGTCGCTGACAATTATCGCCACCGCCCTGACTGAAACCGGTTCAAAGATGGACGATGTGATCTTTGAAGAATTCAAGGGAACGGGCAACATGGAACTTCAGCTCGACAGGAAGCTGTCGAACAGAAGGATTTTCCCGTCAATCGATATTCCTGCATCGAGCACAAGGAGGGAAGATCTCCTCCTCAACAAAACTATGATGCAGAAGATATGGGTGCTGAGAAATTACCTGAGCGACATGAACTCGGTTGAAGCAATGGAATTCCTGAGAGACAGGCTTCCACAGACAAAATCAAATGAAGAGTTCCTGCTCACCATGAACGGAAGCTAGCCGCATTTCTTATGCCGGTTTCCAATACTCTCCCGGGTCCATTTATGTAGAATCATTCTGTAAAAAATATCATCAAAATGGT
Organism: Bacteroidales bacterium; assembly: GCA_035541795.1. Taxonomy (GTDB): domain Bacteria; phylum Bacteroidota; class Bacteroidia; order Bacteroidales; family VadinHA17; genus LD21. Next base: position 11,673 of record DATKMR010000004.1, on the reverse strand, counting down.
AAAAGATTTTTTCTATCTTTGCCGATTCTGATACTATCATAGTAATTCAATTTAATCTATAAAAATTCAAAATGGGAACAAAGAAATTTATAACATGTGACGGTAACCAGGCCGCATCGCATGTTGCATATATGTTCAGCGAAGTTGCCTGCATATATCCTATTACACCCTCTTCAACAATGGCTGAATACGTGGATGAATGGGCTGCCAACGGGTTGAAGAATATGTTTGGCGAGGAAGTCAAGGTTGTTGAGATGCAGTCTGAGGCAGGCGCTGCCGGAGCCGTGCATGGTGCACTTCAGTCAGGAGCACTCACGACAACATTCACCGCATCACAGGGTCTTCTTCTCATGATCCCCAACATGTACAAGATGGCAGGAGAACTTCTCCCGGCCGTATTCCATGTCAGCGCACGTACCGTAGCGGCACATGCACTCTCAATTTTCGGGGACCACAGCGATATTTATGCAACCCGCCAGACAGGCTTTGCAATGCTTGCAAGCGGCAGCGTCCAGGAGATAATGGATCTTTCAGCGGTAGCTCACCTTACCGCTATCAAATCGAGAATTCCATTCCTTCATTTCTTCGACGGATTCCGGTCATCAGCCGAAGTGCAGAAGATCGAACAGGTTGAAATGGATGATATAAAGAAGCTGGTCGACTGGAAGGCTCTTGAAAACTTCAGGAACAATGCTCTCAACCCTGAGCACCCTGTTACCAGGGGTACGGCGCAGAACCCCGACATATTCTTCCAGGCAAAAGAGGCTGTAAACAAGTTTTACGAGCCCGTTGCCGACATGGTTGCCTCGTATATGAAAGAGATTACCAGAATTACCGGGCGTGAATACAAACCCTTTACTTACTATGGTGATCCCAATGCGGAGAATATCATAATTGCAATGGGTTCTATTACCGACACCACGAAAGAGGTGATTGACTATCTTGCTGAAAAAGGAGAAAAAGCCGGACTGATCTCAGTACATCTTTACAGACCGTTCTCTGCAAAATACCTGTTCGATGTGCTTCCGATCTCGGTAAATAAAATAACCGTTCTTGACAGGACAAAAGAGCCTGGAGCAAACGGCGAACCTCTTTACCTCGACGTTAAGGAGCTGTTCTATGAAAAGAGCGAAAGACCACTGATCATTGGAGGCCGCTACGGGCTAAGTTCAAAAGACACCACACCTGCACAGGTTCTTTCAGTATTTGAGAACATGAAGCTCAGGGAGCCCGTGAACCAGTTTACGGTTGGCATTGTTGATGATGTGACGTTCAAGTCGCTTCCCCTGCTTCCCGAGATCAATGTATGCTGTACGGGAACATTTTCGGCCAAGTTCTACGGACTTGGTTCCGACGGAACTGTCGGCGCCAACAAGAACTCGATCAAGATCATAGGCGATACCACAGATAAATACTGCCAGGCATATTTTGCATACGACTCAAAGAAATCGGGTGGTATTACAACATCCCACCTCCGTTTCGGTGACAGCCCAATAAGGTCGCCTTACCTGGTTAATATGCCAGATTTCGTAGCATGCCATGTTCCCTCCTATCTCGATAAATATGATATGCTGAAAGGCCTGGTAAGGAAAGGCACATTCCTCCTTAACTCGATATGGGATACAGAGGAGACTAAGCACAGGATTCCCGACCATATGAAGAAATATATGGCTGAGAACAAGATAAACTTTTATATAATCAATGCAACCCAGATTGCTGAAGAGCTTGGCCTGGGTACCAGGACCAATACGATTATGCAGGCTGCTTTTTTCAAGGTTTCAGGCGTAATTCCTTACGAAAAGGCCGAGAAAGAGATGAAGAAAGCAATTGAAAAGACCTATGGCAGGAAAGGTGAACACGTGGTTAAGATGAACTACGATGCCATCGACAGGGGAAGTGCAGTAACAAAGATCGAGGTACCGGCCGAATGGGCCAACCTAAAGATCGAGGTCAAAAAAGACACCAGGGATATTCCCGCTTTCATCCGCGATGTGATGGAGCCTATCAACTCACTTAAAGGAGATGAGCTTCCGGTCAGTGCGTTCCTGGGCAGGGAAGATGGTACTTTCCCCGCAGGGACAAGTGCATTTGAGAAGAGAGGTATTGCTGTGAATGTTCCGGAGTGGCAGCCTAACGAATGTATCCAGTGTAACCAGTGTTCATATGTTTGTCCTCACGCTGCGATTCGTCCTTTCCTTCTTACCGAAGAGGAAGCAAAAAATGCACCCGAAGGAACTGCCACGATCCAGGGAATACCCGGGGCACTGAAAGCATACAAATTCAGGATACAGCTCAGCGTTTACGACTGCACGGGTTGCGGTAACTGCGCCGATGTTTGCCCGTCGAAGAACAAGGCGCTCATCATGAAGCCTCTTGAGACACAGCTTGGAGAAGCAGAAAAATGGACCTACATGCACGAAAAGGTAGGATACAAGGACATTGTTGTGGATAAGTTTGTGAACGTCAAGAACAGCCAGTTCTCACAGCCACTGTTCGAGTTTTCGGGAGCATGCGCCGGCTGCGGCGAAACACCTTATATCAAGGCAATCACCCAGCTTTATGGCGACAGGATGGTCATTTCCAATGCGACAGGCTGCTCATCAATATATGGTGGTTCAGCTCCTTCAACACCTTATACGGCAAACAAAAAGGGACACGGTCCGGCATGGGCAAACTCGCTTTTCGAAGACAATGCCGAGTATGGTTATGGTCTCAGCCTCGGAAGTTCAAAGCTCAGGGAGAGGATTGCCTTAAGAATGAAAAGTGCTGTTGAATCGGGTGCTGCTGCAGGCGAAACAAAGGCAGCGTTTGAAGAATGGCTCGGCGCGATGAATATTGCTGAAGCTTCAAGATCAGCCTCAGCCAAAGTCATTGCCGCATGCGAAAAGGACAAATCGGAAGTTACCGGTGAGATACTCAGCCTTAAGCAATATCTTGTCAAGAAATCGCATTGGATCTTCGGTGGTGATGGCTGGGCATATGACATCGGTTATGGCGGGCTTGATCATGTACTTGCTTCGGGTGAAGATGTGAATATCCTGGTTCTCGATACGGAAGTTTATTCCAATACCGGAGGTCAGGCATCAAAATCGACTCCTGCCGGTGCAGTTGCCAAATTTGCAGCTTCAGGTAAGAAGATACGCAAGAAGGATCTCGGAATGATGGCAATAAGCTACGGTTATGTTTATGTTGCCCAGGTATCGATGGGTGCAAGCAATTCCCAGTACCTTAAAGCGATCAAGGAAGCTGAAGCTTACCCGGGGCCGTCATTAATAATTGCCTACGCACCATGTATCAACCACGGCCTTCGCGACGGAATGGGCAGATCGCAGGAACAGATGGACAGGGCAGTCAAATCGGGCTACTGGCACCTTTACAGGTACAACCCGCTTCTCGAGAACGAAGGCAAGAATCCGTTCACCCTCGATTCAAAGGAACCCGACTGGACACAGTTCCAGGAGTTCCTGAATTCAGAAGTACGATATACCTCTCTCAGGAAATCATTCCCGAAAGAAGCCGAGACACTTTTCAAGGCCGCGGAAGAGAATGCAAAATGGAGATATAAGAGTTACCAGAGAATGGCTGCCTTGCAGCAGTAATTCACTGCTACGGAATAAAGAGAGTGCCCCGGGAAGGCACTCTCTTTCTATTTAGCATACACAGTGTTTACCATATTTTTTCTACATTTGCACGCTGAAAACAGTGATGGCAAGGATCCTGGCAATAGATTACGGGAAAAAACGCGCTGGATTTGCGGTTACTGACCCTCTCCAGATGATAGCATCACCTCTTGCGACAGTTCCGGCAGGTGAAGCAGAATCATTTATTTCTGAGTACATTGCAAAAGAGGATGTTGTGGAAATTGTAATCGGTTATCCTGTCACACTGAACAATGAACCAAGCGAATCTGTTAAATACATCGAACCGTTCATTAAAAAAATTAAGAAGACTTTCCCCGGAATCGTGGTGACAACTTTTGATGAAAGATTCACATCAAGGATTGCCTTCAGAGCCATGATCGACGGAGGTCTCAGGAAAAAAGAGAGAAGGGACAAGGGAATGGTCGACAGGATAAGCGCTTCCGTTATCCTTCAATCCTTCCTCGAAAGAAGAGCTTTTCTAAAGGAAAAAGAGAGATTAAGATGATATATCCCATTGTGGTTTACGGCCATCCCGTACTTAAAAAAGTTGCTGTTGAAATAGACCGGGATTATCCAGGACTAAAGCAGTTCGTTGCCGATATGTTCGAAACGATGTACCAGGCTGAAGGACTTGGCCTTGCTGCACCCCAGCTTGGAAAATCAATCAGGCTGTTCGTTATAGATGGGGAACCGGTAGCCGAAGATGAACCAGACTTCAGGGACTTTAAAAAAGCTTTCATAAATGCCCATATCGTTGAGAAAAGCGGTGACCTCGTCGTGATGAACGAGGGATGCCTCAGCATACCAGGTATTCGTGAAGAGGTTAAAAGAGAAGGTCATATCAGGATCCGGTACTACGACGAGAACTGGGAATACCACGATGAGACATACGAAGGATATCCTGCCAGGGTAATCCAGCACGAATATGACCATCTCGACGGAAAGCTGTTCGTGGAGAAGATCAACCCCCTGAAAAAACAGCTCATCAAAGGTAAATTACTCGATATCGCGAAAGGCAAGTTTGATGCCAGTTACCGGACCTCGGTCTATACCCCAAGGAAAGGAAGGAGCTAACTCCTGACTCCATACTCCAGACTTTTTTCCTAACTTTATACTGTCTCAACAGCTGTATAATGTGCTAAACAGGGAAATACCCTTTTTCAGGATATGCCTGTTATTATGCCTTGGAGTAATAGCCGGCAGGTTTCTTCATCCGACCCCAGCATTTTGCCTCGTGATGACAGTTACCGTGGCCGTACTGTTCCTAATAGCATCAAGGTTCAACAATCATCCTGTCAATTCAGTATTTGGGATCTCATTTTCAGCGGCCCTTTTTACAGCCGGCATGATTCTTTATCTTGCAAAAGAGCAAAGCTGCACGCTTCTCCCGGAGAAAAATACAGTAATCTCAGCCACTGTATCGGATTTTCCCGAGGAGAAACCCAGGACCCTGATGTTCACTGCCGGAATGAATTGTGATCTGACTTTGCCTGAAAAGGAGGAACTGAAGGGATCAATATTAATTTATCTCCGAAAGGACTCAGTTGTGCCGGACCTCTCACCCGGCGACAGGATAATCATCCGGTGCATACCTCACCCTGTTGTGAACAGGGGCAATCCCTGTGAATTTGACTATCAGTATTATATGGAATCGCGTGGTATCCGTTACTATACACTTATATCCGGACCGGACCTGCTTGAGGTTGTCATTTCGCGTAAGAAGAGCCTTGAGGAGAGAGCCCTTATTATCAGGAAAAGGATCATCGGAATGTTCAGCGACAGGGGTATCAGAGGCGAGAGGCTGGCCCTGGCATCAGCCATTACTCTTGGTGACAAGAGTCATCTCGACAATGACCAGAAGCAGATATTCATTACAGCCGGGATAATGCACATAATGGCCGTTTCGGGGCTTCACGCGGTAATTCTCAGTTACTTCATCTTCTCTGTGCTGTTTTTCATGAAGGGACGGTATGAAATAATGCGCGTTATTATAGCGGTCGTGTTTCTGTGGTTCTTTGCTTTTATAACAGGACTTACCCCGTCGGTACTGAGGGCCACAATAATGTTTTCATTTATCCAGGCCGGCAAATTGCTCAGGCGGCCGGCAAATTCGGTAAATTCAGTTCTCGCCTCGGCTGTCGTACTGATACTGATGAATCCTTCGGTAATCTTCGACGCAGGTTTTCTCCTCTCCTACTCCGCAGTCATCTATATAATCATTTTCTTCAGGGAAATCTACACACTGTTTCACTTCAGAAACCGTCTTGCCGACCTTACCTGGCAGTCGGCAGCTGTTACAATCTCGGCCCAGGCAGGCACCCTGCCCCTGACAATTTTTCTTTTCAACAGGTTTCCCGTATGGTTTATACTCACAAATGTTATAATTGTCCCGGTTTCCTCACTTCTGATCATTGCAGGCGCGATGGTACCTATGACATACCCGGTGGCAGCAATATCCGGGATTCTTGCCAGGGTACTTGATTTCCTTACCTGGCTCACCGAATTCCTTACCTGGAAGGCATCTTCACTTCCGCTGGCATCAATCAACAATATTGGCTTCCCTGTTGTTCCATTCATAATTCTCACCATTGCCTTGTTCCTGCTGATGTGGTACCTCCTGAAAAAGCCCAGAATCAGCTCTGTATTACCTTTTGCATCCTTGCTAATTTTTGCCATTTCACTTGGTGCAAGAGACCTGGCTACCGCGAATTCGGGTGAGCTTATTGTGTATAACACCGGAAGGGATGCAGCAGTGGGCCTGAGAGATGGGCGAAGACTGGTGGTTTATTCAGCATCTGATACCATGCCCCGTGAGGTTGTGCGGCATATATCGGTCCTCGGCCTTAAACCCGAGCAGCACAGGATTGATAATAATCCGGAATACATCGAATTCAGAGGGCAGAAAATAATGATTTCTGATAAACCTCATAAGGAATATGGAATTCCAGAAGGCACCAGGATAATGATCTTCACATCGTCTTTTCATTCTGCCAGTCGTGATAGCTTTCCCGAAATCCCCAACGATATGCTTGTCATTTCAGCGGGTTCGGTAAAGCCTCCAGCCGGCAGTATCAGGCGTGGCAGCGTGCTTTCTTTCTGGGGCATTAACGAAAAAGGGGCATACCGAAGGAGAATGTGAGACCTAAAAGAATTACAGTAAAATGCTTGAGTATTACACTATTTATGTCTTATTTTGCATGTTTTTTCAATAAGACTTTATGAGAATTATTATTGCCGGGGCCGGGGAGGTAGGCACGCATCTTGCCAAGATGCTATCGAATGAAAATCATGAAATTCTCCTGATTGATTCTGAGGAAGAACGGCTGAGACCAATCGATTCCTCACTCGATGTACTTACCTACCATGGATCTGCCACATCTGTGCACCTTCTGCAGAATGCCATGAAAAAGAAGACCGATCTTTTCATAGCTGTCACGCACTCGGAAAACACGAATATTACCTCAGCAATTCTGGCCAAGAGGCTCGGAGCGCAAAAGACTATTGCAAGGATTGACAACCTCGAATATCTGGAGCATGCAAATGAAGAGTTTTTCATGTCTCTGGGAATTGATTCGCTTATTTATCCCGAACTTATAGCAGCGAGGGAGGTACTTGGCCTGCTTCACGAGACCGGAACCACGGAGTTCATGGAATTCTCAGGGGGAAAACTTGCCATGTACGTGCAGAAACTGGATGAGAAGGCACCTATTATAAACAAGAGCCTCGAGGAAATCGCGTCAAGAAGCAGGGGTGAGAAATACAGGGCCGTTGCGATAAAAAGGGGTGACCAGACTATAATACCCGGAGGAGACGAGCAGTTTCTGCTTGGCGACCTTGTTTTTGTAATCTCTACGCACGAGGGAATCAATGAGATGATGAAGACTTCGGGCAAGGAGAATTTTGAGGCTAAAAGCATAATGATTGTCGGCGGAAGCAGGATCGGGAAGCACGTTGCGCTATACATGCAGAAATCATGCGAGGTCAAGCTTATCGACTCAAGCATGGAAAGGTGCGAATCCCTGGCTGAATTCCTTGAAAACACCCTTATAATAAACGGCGATTGCAGGAATGCGGAGCTTCTCACTAGAGAGGGCATTACCAAGATGGACTGTTTTATAGCAGTCACCGGTAATTCGGAGACCAATATACTGTCATGCCTTCTGGCGAAACGGATGGGGGTCAAGAAGACGATCGCCGAGGTTGAGAATATGGAGTATATTAACCTCGCCGAGAATATCGGAATTGATACAATCATCAACAAGAAGATATCCGCTGCAAGCAGGATATTCAGGCACACCTCGAACCCGAATGTCACCCAGGTTAAATATCTTACAGGGGCAGATGCCGAAGTGATTGAATTTAATGTGCCTGTAAATGCCAAAATTACAAAGGGAACACTGAGGAGCATGGATTTTCCTGATGATGCCATTGTTGGTGGCGGAACGCGCGACGGGGTGCCTTTTATTGCAACGGGCGACACAATTATCAAGGCTAACGACAAGGTAGTGGTCTTTACACTTCCCACGGCTTACGATAAGCTTTCCAGATTCTTTACCTGATCTTCCTGTATGATCAATTACAGAATAATTGCCAGGGTATTCAGTATCCTGCTGATTTTCGAGGGTTTCATGATGCTTTTTGCCGCCCTTATATCAGTTATTTACCAGGAGAACACATCGAGGTACTTTTTCTATTCGGCCCTCCTCACGACTCTGACAGGCATTCTCACCTTCACTCCCCTGAAGGACGAGGATAAAGCCTACGGAAGCCGTGAAGGACATATAATTGTAGCGGGCATATGGGTCATTTTCGCCCTTTTCGGCACCCTTCCTTATCTTTTCAGCGGAACAATTCACGGCTTCACAAACGCATTCTTCGAGTCCATGTCGGGCTTCACAACAACGGGTGCGACGATTGTAACAGACATCGACACTCTTCCCAAAGGGATACTATTCTGGAGAAGCCTTACCCAGTGGATCGGGGGAATGGGCGTGATATTCCTTTCACTTTACATCCTTCCCGTCTTCAGGGATCTGAACATCCAGTTGTCGACAACTGAATTCGCAGGCCAGGCTTCTGATAAGATTCATCCGAAAGTTGTCGAGACGGTGAAAAGGCTCGTTGCCCTGTATATCATTCTCACGTTGGGAGAGATTGTTTTGCTTAATCTTGCCGGGATGTCATTTTTTGACTCGGTCTGCCAGTCTTTCAGCACCCTCTCCACCGGGGGATTCTCTACACATAACAACAGTCTTGCAGTCTACTCCTCCCCTTACATCAAGATTATTTTAACCATTTTCATGTTCCTGGCAGGTACGAACATGACAATTGTTTATTTCGGGGCAAAGCGTAATTTCGGAAGGGTATCGGGAAGCAGTGAGTTTTTGTATTATATGGGAATCTGTGTATTTTTCAGCCTGCTCGTATCGGGAATACTTTTCTACAAGGAGATTTTCAATTCTGCCGATTCATTGATTAACGGAACATTTCAGGTAATTTCAATCATATCTTCTACAGGGTTCTATACCAGCAATTATGGCCAGTGGGGAAACTTTGCAGTTCTGATCATACTGGTACTGATGCTCACCGGCGGGACCACCGGCTCAGCGAGCGGCGGGATAAAGATCACAAGACTTATGCTGATGGCACGGAACAACAGGATGGAGCTACGCAGGCTCATCCACCCTAATGCATATATCCCAGTTAGGGTGAACAACAAGATAGTACCACACAACCTGGTATATAATACGCTTGTTTTCGTCGCACTCTATTTCCTGATTATCTGTGCCAGCTCCCTTATAATTTCCTTCATGGGATTTGACCTGATAACTTCGTTCAGCACCTCAGCTTCGATGCTTGGCAACATTGGTCCTTCAATCGGTGCTTTCGGACCATTTTCGACATACGCCGCCATGCCTGGAGCAGGAAAGCTTTTCCTCAGCGCACTTATGCTCCTCGGGAGGCTCGAGCTGATGACAGTTCTGATTTTATTTGCCAGAAGCTTTTACAGGAAGTAATTTCAAAGCTCCAGTTCGCCCAGTCCCTGCCTGATGACTTCAAAATGGTCACCGGTGCAGTCAACTATCGTGGAGGCTTCATTCCTGCCATATCCTCCGTCGATTACGATTTCAGCGAAATCACGATATTTTTCATGGATGAGCTCCGGATCGGTAATATACTCTATGACTCCATCCTGGTCGTGAATTGAAGTAGTAATAACGGGTCTGCCCAGTTCCCTCACTACCTCCAGTATAATATTATTATCAGGTATTCTTATCCCGACGGTCCTCTTCTTATTCTTGAACATCCTGGGGATCTGGTTATTTGCCTGGACGATAAAAGTAAAAGGTCCCGGCAGGTTACGCTTCAGCAGCTTGAAAAGGTTATTGTCGCGGATCACGGTATATTCTGACAGCTGGCTCATATCATGAAATATCAGCGACAGGTCGGGGTTCCTGGGATCAAGCCCCTTGAAGCGTGCGATCCTGTCAATGGTCTTTACGGCAAGTATATCGCAACCCATTGCATAGACCGTATCTGTCGGATAGATAATTATTTTTCCCAGTTCAAGTGCATCCACCACCTTCCTGATCTCGCGGGCATTGGGGTTTTCGGGATAGATCTTTAACAGCATTGAAAAGATTTGAAATGTACCGGAAGGTATTAACCTCTCTTTCAATTCCAAGTACTCCAAGTACTCCAAGTACTTTAAATACTCCAAGTACTAAAAAAAAGGGTAAGCTACTTATATCGCACCGCTTCAACCGCCTACCCTTGCTACCTTCCGATCCTGGGGGAGTTCAGCAGGAGCTGGTCGTATAAGACTTACCCCGCGCAAAAATACAAATATTTAAGAAGCCTGCAAATTAAATATTCCAAATTAAGTCCGGTCCTCTTTCCTATAATTCCATTATATTTGTTTATATCATTTTACCTAACTTAATAAAAACAATAAATATCATGGAACAAAAAGTAAATGTCTGGAAGGCTAACATAACTAACGGGGTCATTTTAGCACTTGCCGGGATTGTATTCTCCCTTGTGTTATATTTTCTGGACCTTACATTTAACAAGGCTATCGGGTACATAAACATCCCGATCCAGCTGGTTATTCTTTATTTTCTGCTGGTATCATACCGCGACAACTACCTTCATGGACAGATCTCCTACGGGCAATCTGTAGGTGCAGGTGTTGTGATCTTCCTCTATTGTTCCGTGTTATTGGCAATTTATACTTATATACTGTGGGCAGTTATTGATCCCGGACTGGCTAAAAAATCGCTGGCCATGGCTGAAGAGGCTATGGTAAAAAGAGGCACGCCCCAGGCAGCAATTGATGCTGGGATGGCTTTCACTGCGAAAATCATGAAACCCGGAATAATGGCTGTATTCAGCATATTCGGATCAATGTTCGCAGGTGTTATTTTTTCACTTCTCGTAAGCATTTTCGTCAGGAGAGAGGGAAATCCCCTGATAGATGCTCCGGAAAACTAATCGTAGCTGGTACATATGGATCTCTCAGTAGTCATTCCGGTCTATAACGAAGAGGAATCCCTTCAGGAATTGTCCGATTGGATAACAAGAGTTTGCTCTTCATACAGGATATCTTATGAAATAATATTTGTTGATGATGGAAGTTCTGATTCATCATGGGACAGGATCTCAACAATCTGTGAACTCAACCCGTTTGTAAAAGCGATTCGTTTCCGGCGGAACTATGGCAAAGCTCCTGCCCTTCACACCGGCTTTGCAGCAGCAGCAGGCGATGTAGTCATTACTATGGATGCTGACCTCCAGGATAGTCCCGACGAGATCCCCGAGCTTGTGAAAATGATCCGTAAAGAGGGTTATGATATGGTTTCAGGCTGGAAAAAGAAAAGATACGATCCCTTTGTAAAGAGAATTACAAGCAAGTTTTATAACAGGACAGCCAGGTGGTCGTCAGGTATTAAGCTCCACGATTTTAACTGCGGACTCAAGGCATACAGGATAGAGGTTGTAAAAAGTATAGAGATATATGGCGAAATGCACC
>DATKMR010000003.1:0-46289 GCA_035541795.1 Bacteroidales bacterium | reverse complement strand
ATTATGGCATCTTTCGGTGTCGGACTCGACAAAATAGAATGGGTGATTACCGCGTATATGCTTGCAATGGCGGTGATGCTTCCCACATCAGGCTGGCTGGCCGATAAATTCGGTTACAAGCTGCTGTATTTCCTCGGGCTCCTCTTCTTCACCTTCGGCTCATTTCTTTGCGGTATATCATCCGACGAGAACATGCTGATAATTTCAAGGGTGATCCAGGGGCTTGGCGCGGGTACGATACAGCCTCTTGGCATGGCTATCATCACACGTGAATTTCCACAGGAACAGAGGGGCGTCGCCCTGGGATTCTGGGGCATAGCAGCCGCTGCCTCGGTTTCGTTCGGACCGCTCATCGGTGGCTGGCTGGTCGACAATTTCAGCTGGGCGCTGATCTTCGACATCAATATCCCGGTCGGGCTTATTGCGATGCTGTTCACTGTCATAATCCAGGCCGAGTACAAGAGCCATCGGATCAGGAAGTTCGACCTGGTAGGATTCATTTCCGTAACCATTTTCCTCCCGCTGACACTGTATACCCTTTCCGAAGGAAATACCGCGTCGAATAGCGCGGGATGGCACGCACCCTATATACTTCTGTGCGGGGCAATTTCTTTGCTTGCATTCGCTGTATTCCTCACGGCAGAGCTTACTGTAAAGGAACCTCTCATCGATCTGAGACTGCTGAAGAACCATAACTTCGGCCTGGCAAACGTGATACTTATAATCTTCAGCCTCGGGATGTTCGGAAGTACGTTCCTGATGCCGATATACCTTCAGAACACGCTCGGGTACACCGCTCTTCAGTCGGGCGCTGTCTTCCTTCCCGTGGGGTTGATACAGGGATTCATAGCTCCTGTCTCGGGGCGAATATCCGACAAGATAAATCCGAAATACCCTATAATCATCGGTGTGATTTTCATGTTCCTGAGCTTCTACCTTAATTCCACCCTTTCTTTTCTGACAGAACGGCACACTATTATGCTGTCGCTGTATATACGCGGAGTAGGTATGGGACTCATGTTTACTGCTTTAAGCACTGTGTCTCTGTCGGAGATTCCCAGGGAAAAGATGGCACAGGCATCGGGAATCACAAACTCGATCAGGCAGCTCGGGGGAAGCCTGGGTGTTGCAATACTTGCAACCCTGCTTACCACAAGGGTCAATTATCATGCCCAGCAGTTTGGAACAAGGATAAACCCTTCATCAGAAATCTACCAGCAAACAAATAAGAACATAAGGTACCATCTCACCCACGAGGCAGGAAGCACCCCTGGCGATGCCACAAAGCAAAGCCAGTACCTGATCTTGTCAAACCTTAGCACCCAGGCTTATGTAGAAGGTATAAATGATGATTTTCTGCTGGCAGGAGTAATATCTCTGGTGGCCCTGGTACCTGTCTTCTTCCTTCATACAAAAAAGAAAAAAAGTGAAACTTCAATTCCAATAGGAGAATAAATAAATGAAATACCGGACACTGTTTACAATTACTATCTTAGCCTGCTTCAATCTTTCCAGCCTTATGAGCCAGGCAACTCTTACCGGGCCCGCACAGGCCGGTGATTCGCTTACCCTGAAATCAATAATCAGCGAAATCATTAAAAATCACCCGACAATAAAAGGGGCGGAAGAAGCATTGAATGCTGCAGAGGCACGAATCGGGATGGCAAGGACAGGCTATCTTCCGAACATTGATGCCGCTGTAAGCTATTCAAATATTGGTCCTGTTGTTTCCCTTTCCCTGCCGATAGGCGGTGTAACAAGGACATTCGAACTGTATCCGCCGAATAACTACTCGGCAGCAATCAACTACAAGCAGACCATCTACGATTTCGGAAGGACCAGGCAGAACATCCAGATCGAAAATGAGAACAGGGATCTTACTGCACTTTCTATCGAGCAGGTCAAGCAGAAGATGTCACAGGCTGCAATCAACAACTTCTATACACTTGCATTTCTCCAGGAAGCAATAGTCATTAAGGACCAGGAGCTTACCAACCTTAACAACCATCTCAGCTTCGTCGATAAGAAACGGTCCACCGGTTCCGCTACCGATTTCGAACTTCTCACCATCCAGGTCAGGATAACCAACGCTGAGAGCCAGAAAGTAGATCTTCAGACCGCGCTTAAGGTTCAGCAGGCGTACCTCAACGCGCTTCTCGGACTTCCCGAGAACAGTTCTCCTGTCGTTAAGAAGGAGCTTGAATCGGCAATGCCGGCAATAAGCCAGGATTCTCTCCTTTCATATGCGTACAAGAACCGAGACGAGGTGCTGATGAACAGGAAGAAACTGTCGATCGCCGAAATGAGATATGATATCATCAAGACTCTTAACAGGCCATACCTTGGCTTCATGGCCTCGGGTGGGGCAAAAAACGGGTACCTTCCAAACCTTGAAGTGGCCAAGATGAATTATGTCGTCGGGGTCGGTCTGTCTGTTCCGATCTTCGATGCCAATAAAACCAAATATACTCTTCAGCAGTCGAAAGTGGCAATTAACAGCCTCAGTTTTGAGGATGAGACCACCAGGAGATCCATCTCCTCGGAAGTTGCCCAGGCCGAGGCCTATGTTACATCTGCCTCACAGAAAGTAAAACAGTTTGAGATGATGCTCAGACAGGCGGAGAAAGCATATTCCCTTGCAGATGTGAGCTTCAAGGCAGGTACAATCACAAATCTTGACCTCCTCGACTCAAGTACCGCGGTTGCACAGGCCAGGCTCCAGCTGCTCAAGGCCAGGATCGATTATGCAGCAGGCATGTACATGCTCAGGGCAGCGCTGGGAGAAAGGCTGTATTAGTCATCATCATCATCGTGACGCGCTGACGGGCCCAGGACATGACCAAGGTTCTCATTTCCCGTGGTTTCATAATACACAAGCAGGGTGCAGATATCGCGCTGGAAGTCGATCTTTGCCATTTCAACCCTTGTTATGTCTTTTATGCCTGTCCGCTTGTGAAGATCAGCGACAAGCTCTTCATACTTCTCGGGCTGGATAAGATCTATCTTCTCATAAATAACCACCTTGTAAACTTCATGCTTAAGAAGCCAGAGCTTCTCCATTCCCCATACCAGGATAACTATAACAAGGTTAGTGAAAAGAAGGTCGGCAATGGTTGTTTTTGTACTGGCAAGCGCATTTATAACCGACAGTCCGATAACAATAAAGAGATATGTCATCTCTTTGATGGGAATGGAATCAGTGCGGTACCTTATAATACCGAACATGGCAAAAAGCCCCAGCGCGAAACCAACCTGCAGCTTTACATTCGCGAGAAGGAAACAGATCAGGAACACCAGCGATGAAATAAGCAGGAATGTAAAAAGATAATCCTTTCTTTTTGTGACCGGGTAATAGAAGACCCTTACCAGTATGAATATTACCACTACGTTCAGTCCGAACCGGAGCACAAATTCAATAAAGTCTGGAATGTTTATAACGGTAACACCGTCAATTGAAAAGCTCTCCTGCAGAAAGCTGTCGGATGCATTCATTTTTTATCTTGTTTATTAATAGATGTTTAGGTTTAAGCAGGCTTTTTCCCGGTGGATCGTGCAGGACCGCCGTCCCAAGGCAGTATTTGCTGAAGCCGGTCGGATAGATTCCGGCATTCTTGATCGCTTCCGAAATAACGGACCTGTTCGAAAAATCGGCTCTTTTCTTTTCAATGATCCCGACATCGGGGATCGAAAATGAATTACCGTCGAGGTCGGAGAACGAGATGTTGAAGTCGACCGTCACCCGCTCCTCTTCCGATTTGGAAGTCAGTGTCACGCGGTTGAACCTGTTTATAATGACAGGTGCCAGCGATACAGAGTTATGTGAAATATAAGATCTAATAAAATCAAGCGACTCCTGGTCGAATCCTTCATTAAGACTGACCTTCTTCATTATGCGCCACTTTTCGGTCCTCATCTTGTTTGTCCTGTTCTTGATCTCGAGGAAAGAGGTGCCGGTCTGTTCATATTTTCTCACCCTTACCTTGCTCCGGAAGCCCCTGTCGGTAATATGCTGCCTGAAGAAGAACCAGTCGCCTGTGTCATAATATGTCGTGTGATACGGAAAAATACGAAGGGATTCAATGTCAAGAGCCTTGTAATTCTTGCCGAGGTCTTTAATTATGACGGGTATCTTGCATACCGGAAAGACATATTTAAAGTCCACCCTGTCCATAAGCATATAGGCTTCCATCTCCGGAAGCGTTATGGAATCAAATGATGAAAGTATTTCTGATATTCCGGCAGTCAGATCCATTTAATAGCTCGTGTACTGGTAGAATTTTTTCGATTTCACGTTATGCTGCGAATCATAGACCACCTTCTCCGTCCTGAGTCCGTTCTCGATCTTGTACTCTGATACCTGTGAAAGCTTGCCGGAAGAATCATACTCTTCCTCCCTGGTCTTGTTGCCGGCAGCATCGTAGGTGTACTTAAAATGCGTTGTAACTCTTCCATCCTTGTAGTACATCTCTTCAATCACGTTGCCCTGCTGATCATAATATACTTCCGATTCCTTGAATTTCTTGGCCACCAGGGCGTTGTTCTTCTCCGTGTAAACGACAACGCTTTTCAGTTTGTTTTTAACAGGCTCTGCAATCTGGCACAGAGCATCGGCACCTGACCCGAGAATGAATATTACCAGGAGCGCCTTTACAATAGTTTTGGCAAATTTCATATTCTGACGTTTTAAAGGTTTATTATTTAACTGGCTGTTCCGTACTGTTTCATTTCAAATTATGCGACAAATCCATGTTATAGCTTAAAGTCATAATCAAGAGCAATGATATTTGTATCAATGAAATTTGGCACCCAGTCGCGCTGGTATATATACGAAAGGGATATCTTCTGCTTCCTGGTCAGCTTATATGCCAGCCCGGCCGAGAGCCTGTACTTCTCAAGGGGCCTGCTGGTCGATTCGAATATCCTGTAAAATGGTTCGTAGTAGATAACCGGCTCAATTTTGGATCTTCTGATATTGTAGCTGGCTTCAAGCTTTACCCTCAGGTAATTGTCAGGAGTTAAGTCGTTCTCGCTGTTAATATATGTCTTCTTCTGGTATTCATACCTGAGCCTGCACGACAGACCCACCCTCCTGATGTTTGTCTTGCCCTTCAGATCGGCCAGGAATTTATGCCTGAGATAGTAGTTGTTGTCATCCTCTATCCTGCTTGTCAGCCTGTATCCCACCCCCGCGGACAGGAAAGTGAATACTTTAAGCGACATCTCGGCTTCAGCAAATTTTTCATGTATTTTGGACGCATCCTTATAGGTCCTGAGGTCCCCTTCAAGTTTCAGATCAAGATAACCTGTTATCGGCACGGAAGCACCGGCAGAGAACCATAAGCCGAAATCTTTTGACTGTGCAAAGGAAGACCTGCTCAGGATGAGGCATGCGGTTATAAAAAACAAAAATCGTTTCATCTGGATCAGTTTTCCTGGCCGAAGATAATTTAAATATCAGTAATTATCGGGTAGCAGATCGTAATCTTTCCACTCCTCGACCGGTAAATCCAGTTCTTTAATAAGACCGGTGTTTATATCGAAAACCCAGGCGTGAAAACAGAGGGTTATCCCCTTTCTGAACGCACGCTGAATTATCGGGGTCCGAAGCAGGTTCTTGACCTGGGCGAGTACATTCATCTCCGCTAACAAGTCGTACATCTTCGCTGTATCTCCAGCCGCGAGAAGCTCTTTCTTATGATAATGGTACAGGTCGCTTATCTGGCTGACCCAGTTTTCCACTATATCTTCTTCGTTCAGTCCCTCTACAGCTGCCTTAACTCCGCCGCATTTATAATGTCCGAGAACGATTATGTGTTCAATCTTGAGTATTTCAACGGAGTATTCAATAATCGATAACAGGTTAAGGTCGGTGAGATTAACCTGGTTCGCAATATTCCTGTGAACAAAAATTTCCCCGGGTTCCGATTCTATGATAGATGTCAGCGGCACCCTGCTGTCCGAACAACCTATCACAAGGAATCTGGGATGTTGCGGCAGGGACAATTCCCTGAAATATTCAGGGTCGGTCCTGAGCTTCTCTTCCGCCCATGTCTTGTTGTTCTTCAGAAGATCGTAATAACTGTTGTGAGTAAGGGTCATTTCCTGCGTTTTTATAGTTTTACTTCGCTGAGTCCAAGTTCTGGTGCCGTGACGGATCCTGGATCTAGCGCCGACAGTGTGACCACTGCGGCGCCCAGTGCCGTGGCGTTGCTTATTTCAGAAGTATAAACGGCCAGGTGCGGGTATGAACTGGCGACCAGCTTCCGGAACAAGAGGTTCTTTGAAAATCCCCCTGTTATGAAAAGATCTGTTGTTGCATCGTCTTCAGGTATTATGAGATTAACCGATTCGATAGCCAGGTCGGTCAGTTCCGCCATGAGCAAATGGTAGCTTTCGATCGAATTATTGAATACGAAAAGGTCAGGTTCATCTTTCAGCAATGGCTGGTTGTTGATCATGGCAGCAAAGACTTTCTCATCACGCACTTTCTCCATCAGCTTCGATAAAATCCTGGCATCGGGCTTTATCAGCATGAAGCTGCTTTCGGGTATCTTGAAATAACGGCTCAGATGGCTGACAGCCCTGTCGTGCATGCTTCCCAGGAAGAGCCTTGATGATTTAACCGGATTTCCATTTATATCCATGTAGCAGAGGCAATCACGGGCAAGCTGCCCGGTTGTAAGCTTCTCGCCGTTGAAAGGGTTCATTGCAATACACCATGTGCCTGTCGACAACAGGATAAAATTCCCTCGCTTTCCTGAAAAATACGGGGCAAGCGACGCTGAGCTGTCGTGAAGTCCCGTTCCGACCCTTATCTTTCTCCCCTTTATGGTGGCTGTGAACAAGGTTGTTACGGGAACAGGTTGTGCAAACGGCAAAGCCTCATCAGCAACCCATTGATGGTAGCTGCCGGAATCAAAATCCCATGTAGCTGTGTGGCAGCCAATTGAGGTATGTTCGGAATATATTTCGCCGGTGAGGCAGTATGAAAGATATTGTGGAAAATGAAGAATCGTTTTCACACGTGAAAAAACTTCCGGGTGGATTCTTTTCAGCCACAATGCCTGGAGCCCCGAGTTTAGCATCCCAAGCGCCGGCGATGCAGTCACCCTGCAGAATTCCTCCTTCCCACCGTACCTGCCGTACAACTGCTCCGCTATTCCAGGATCCAAAGGTTTCAGGTAATTGTACACGGGCCCTGTTCTTTTTCCATGACCGTCGAGGTAAGCGAGCGATGCCCCGTATGTTGTGAAATTGATACCTTTCAGGTCATATTCGGCCGACAGGACCAGGCTGTTGACAGTCTCCCTGATCCACTTCTCGACCAGGTCAATATTGTCGCACTCGAAACCATCATCATCGGTAACCTGCTGGAATTTTTCCTCGGTCGATGAAATAAGGTTCAGTGCGGTATCAAAAAGAAGCAGCTTCTTGTTTGTCTTACCGATATCAAAGATGGCTATGATCTCCTGTCTCATCGACTAATTCACCTGGCTTCGCTGTTTTACTAAATCCGTATCACAAGGGTGGAACGATAAGTAAAACCTATCGCTTTGCCAGTACGGTTGACTCATATTTCTGAATCTCCTTAATATAATCTTCCCCAGCCGGGACATCATTTATAAGGCAATAATAGTCATATACCGCGCCGAAAGGTTTTGTTTTCATCATCTCAAGATAAGCAAGCCTTTCAAAGTTCAGCGCTTTCTTCTCAAACTCTGCCAGCATCTTCAGAGGCTCTAGCATGGCATACATGAATGCCATCTGCGCCGACCTCGTTCCTATAACGTAGGCTCCGATCCTGTTCAGGCTTCCGTCAAAAAAATCAAGGCCCACATTTACCCGTTTAAGGGCACCCGCCCTTACTATCTCCTGGGTTATTAGAAGCAGTTCATCGTTCAGCGTCAGAACGTGGTCGCTGTCCCATCTCACGCCCCTTGTCAGGTGGAGGAGTATTTCATCAACAAACTGCAGGACAGCGGAGATCTTGTCCCCGACCTGCTCCGTGGGATGGAAATGCCCGTTATCGAGTGTAATAAGCTTGTTGTTCCTGATGGCATATCCCAGGTAAAAATCATGCGAGCCGACGACCATTGCCTCTGATCCTATACCAAAAAGCTTGCTCTCGATTGCATCCTTAAGATGTTTCTTTGGGTATTCTGTCTCAAAAATCTCATCAAGAGATTTCCTGAGCAGCTTCCGCAGGGTGTACCTGTCAACAGGTGTATCCTTGGAACCGTCGGGTATCCAGATATTATGAACCGATGGCGTTCCAAGCTGCCTTCCCATCTCGGCAGCTATCTTCCTGCACCGTGAGGTATGTTCTACCCAGAATTTCCTGGTCCTCTCATTCCTGCTCGACAGGGTGAACCCGTCATCGGCCAGAGGATGAGAAAAACATGTGCAATTGAAATCCAGGCCCATTTTTCTTTCCTTTGCCCAGTCGATCCAGCCCTGGAAGTGCTTTACCTCGATCTGGTCACGATCCACCGGCTTCCCGCCGAACTCACCATAGATGGCATGAAGGCTCAGCCTTTGTTTACCCGGCAGTAGTGACATCACCTTATCGAGGTCCTTCCTCATCTGATCTATCGTCCTGGCCTTACCCGGATAGTTCCCGGTAACCTGTATACCTCCCCCTCCAAGCTCCGCTCCCGCTCTTTCGAACCCCCCTACATCGTCCGTCTGCCAGCAGTGGAGACTTATATCCAGCTTGTTGAGTTCATTTAATACAGCATCCGGATCTATCCCGAAAGCTGCATACTGCTCCTTTGCCAGGGCATAAGATTTTTCAATTGTCGCCTTTTTCATATAAGTATTTTAAAATATCATTTCATAGTTTCATAGTCCGGGTAACCTTTGCATTTCATTGTGTCCTGTTCCGGCGTGCGGCTAGCGGCCTGCGGCTTCCACCCTGTACCTCGTACCCTGCGCCCTGTACCCCGTACCTTCTTCCCTCCTCACTCCATATGGAACACCTCGACCAACGGTACCGACACAGGTGAGTTATCGCTGTTTGTCTCCATAATGTCTGCCATATGCTTCCACCACTTCTTAACTATTTCAGTGCTCCCGAGATCCTGCGAGGATGAATCGCCCATCTGCTCCTGGTAGGCAAACAGGGTACCTGTCTCTTCATCGAGAAATATTGAATAGTTTGCGACTCCTTCATCTTTCAGTAGTTTAACAAGCCCGGGCCATATTTCATTATGCCGCCTGGTGTACTCATCCCTGAAGCCGGGATGGAGCTTCATTTTAAATCCAAACCTTTTCATACAGTTGATTCATCCGAGTTTGACAATGAACGTTGAAAGAACAAGGACAATAATTCCTGCCACCAGCACAACTATTGTTTTTATGCCTGCACCTTTCCACTCCCTGAGGACTATTCCCCATATGTTACTGATTGCAATATTGAGTGCCATCAGGATACTCCAGCTGAAGACGGCCATACCTGCAGGCAGCTTGCTCGATCCCATGCCGAAGAACTGGAACTGCAGGAACCAGAGCAGCCCTGCTAGGAAAGTGAAGAAAATGTTCCTGGCTGCCACCTTCCCGGAAACTGAAAAATATTCCCTGTATGTCTTGTTCCTGATGTTCAGGAAGCCGCAGTATGCAAGGTTTGTAATGAAGCCTCCGAGAAGGATGAAAATAAGGGTCGGGTTCTTAAGATACAAGGGGTTTGTGCCGTGCGACAGGGCTATGTTCTCGATGGGTTTGCCTGCTTCAAATCCAAAATTAAAACAGGCGCTCATTATCCCGGCGAAGACAGCTATAAGCAGACCCTTTTTCAGTGCAAACTCCCTCACGGCAGATTTTTTTTCCTCCTCCGACATCTCCGCACTTTTCAGGGCACCGGCGTACCCGATTATAGCAATTCCCGCTATGGTTATAGCCACACCAATTACTGTCAGTGTGCCGGAGGTTGAAGACAGCAGGTTATGTCCCGACACTATCGGAGGTATAAGAGTTCCGAAAGCTGCACAGAGACCGAGGGCGATGCTCTGCCCGAGAGCGACACCCAGGTACCTGATGCTCAGGCCGAATGTAAGACCCCCGAAGCCCCACAATATCCCGAAGAACATTGCCATCAGCTTGGTCGGCGCGGGTGCCTCCCTGATAATCGGCAAAAGTTCGCCCCGTGGCACGAGGAACAATGCAAACAGGATCGGCGCAACTATCCATGCAGCAACACCCTGGCTGAGCCAGTACGACTCCCACGACCAGTCCTTCACTTTCTTGAACGGGACATAAAAGCTGGCAGCTCCAACAGAGCCGAGTGCAATAAGTAAAATACCTGAGAGCGGATTCATAACAACTTCAAAAGTAATTCGGTTTTACTGCTTTAAAGTATTAAAAATACTTAATTTATCGAACCTGTAACCGGGACATCGGGATTTTTGTCAAATTTGTATTCGGCCTTTTCAAAGTGAAAAGCCAGGCTGAAACCGGTTAAAAATAAAAACAGATATCATGAAACCAC
The DNA here is from genome assembly GCA_035541795.1 of Bacteroidales bacterium. Lineage (GTDB taxonomy): Bacteria > Bacteroidota > Bacteroidia > Bacteroidales > VadinHA17 > LD21. The sequence goes on along the minus strand of DATKMR010000003.1, from coordinate 35,806 downwards.
TCTTCACCCTGATTCTTCTCCTGATGAATGTTCTCCCGCTGCTGGCACAGGATCTCGCTATTGTCAGCACGACAACTGAACACCGCAGGAATCCAGTCGGTATCGGAACGACTGAACCCAGGTTTTCCTGGGTCATTAACGCGACAGGCAGGAATATCATCCAGTCGGCATATTATATTGAGGTAGCCACCGATAACAAATTTGCAAAACAATCGATGGTGTGGCAATCGGGCCAGGTCAGCTCAGACAGGTCGGTCCTGGTTCAATACGCCGGACAGCCGCTAAGGTCTTCACAAAGATACTTCTGGCACGTGAAGGTGATGGATAACAAAAAGAGAGAATCGAAATGGAGCGAGGCAGCATATTTTGAAACTGGCCTGCTGTCAAAGGACGAATGGAAAGCAGCCTGGATAGAGCTTCCGGGAGATACCCTGAGATACTCCCCGTCGCCATCGTTCAGGAAAGAATTCCAGATAAGCAAGCCGGTTGCTTCTGCAAGGATATATGTGACTAGTCATGGTTATTATGAGCTCCATCTTAACGGTTCCAAAGTCGGTGACCAGGTCCTCACCCCTGGATGGACAAGCTATGGAAAGAGACTCCAGTACCAGGAATATGATGTCACCGGCATGCTCAACCGGGGCAGCAATGCGGTTGGTGCGGTCCTTGGCGATGGCTGGTACCGCGGAACGCTTGCATGGGGAAACAACTGGGCAATCTATGGCAAACACCTTGGCCTCCTGCTCCGGATGAAGATCACTTTCACCGATGGGTCGGAAATGACAGTTCTGACTGACGAAAGCTGGAAAGGAAACCTCGACGGAGCCATCAGGATGAATGATATTTACAACGGCGAATCTTTCGATGCAACGAAAGATCTTGCCGGGTGGGATAAACCCGGGTATGACGATTCAAAATGGATCAGGGTCACCACAGGAAAATATGATAACAGCAACCTTATCTGCAGCGAAAGTGTGCCTGTGAGAAAAATCCAGGAGATTAAACCGGTAAAAATATTCCGAACTCCTAAAGGAAGCCTTATTGCAGATATGGGTCAGAATATGGTGGGATGGATAAGACTCAGGGTGAAGGGTGAAAAAGGCAGGACCGTTATACTTCGGCATGCAGAGGTGCTGGATAAATATGGCGAGTTCTATACCGGGAACCTGAGAAGTGCAAAGTGCACAATAACTTATACAATGAACGGAAATGGCGAAGAGGTTTATGAACCCAGGTTTACATTCATGGGGTTCAGGTTCGTGGAAGTAACCGGTTTCCCCGGTGAACTCAAACCCGAGAACCTCACGGGCATAGTTGTTCATTCCGATATGACACCCACCGGGACCTTTGAATGCTCCAATCCTCTCGTCAACCAGCTGCAGCACAATATTGTCTGGGGTATGAAAGGAAACTATGTTGATGTGCCGACAGATTGCCCGCAGCGCGATGAAAGGCTGGGCTGGACAGGAGATGCACAGGCGTTTTGCCGGACGGCAGCCTTCAACATGGATGTCTCCCCTTTCTTTGCAAAGTGGCTCAGGGATGTTGCCGCCGATCAGAGACCAGGTGGAGAAGTGCCTGTTGTTATCCCTGATGTGCTCGACAGGCAGGGATCGGAAACAGCATCATGCTCCGCTGGCTGGGGTGACGTATCCGTAATTGCACCATGGACAATGTACACGGTTTACGGTGACCGTAAGTTTCTTGAGAACCAGTACCCCTCGATGAAAGCCTGGGTGGAATACATCATGAAGAAAGCAGGCGACAGCTTCATCTGGAAAGGAGGCAGCCTGTACGGCGACTGGCTGTTCTACCATCCGCCGGTGAACAATCATCCCGAACCGGATGGCTATACCCAACCCGACTATATAGCTACCGCATATTATGCCTACAGCACAAAGATCCTCGCTCATGCTGCCGGGGAACTTGGAAAAAAGGAAGATGAAAAACGTTATAATGAACTGTTTAATAATATCAAAAAGGCATTTATCCACGAATATGTCACACCTGCCGGCAGGGTCGGTACCTGTTCGCAGACTTCATACGTGCTTGCACTTATGTTCGGCCTTCTGCCTGATGATCTGAACTCTGATGCTGTCAGTTTCCTTGTGGAGGATATCAAAAACAGGGGAAACCGGCTTTCTACGGGGTTCCTCGGATCGATCTACCTCTGTCATGTACTCTCGGCATACGGCAGGACAGATGTTGCATACGAGCTTCTTCTCCAGGAACATTATCCCTCATGGCTTTACCCGGTAAAAATGGGAGCCACCACCATCTGGGAGCGCTGGGATGGCCAGAAGACCGACAGCACCTTCCAGGATCCCGGAATGAACTCCTTCAACCATTACGCTTATGGCGCTGTCGGCGACTGGATGTACAGGGTCGTCGCCGGAATTGAAACAGAGACTCCCGGGTACAGGCACCTGAGGATACAGCCCTCACCTGGTGAAAAACTCAGCTTTGCCAGGGCTTCATTTGAAAGCCCTTATGGAACAATATCCTCTGGCTGGATCAGGAACGGGGATGGTAAAACAGAATACTCGGTAAGGATACCTGCCAACACTGATGCAACAATCGTCCTTCCTGCAGGAGATTTAGCCGAGGTGACCGAAGGAGGCAAACCTGTCGGCACAGGCACCGGATTCAGTAACATCTCTGTAAATGATGGCAGGGTAAACCTGAAGGCCGGTTCGGGGGAATACCATTTTATTGTTAACCGTAAGAAATGAGATCCAGGTGAGAGAGTTTTTTCAAAGTCACCAGGGCGAGCTTGCGGCCCTCTTCACGGCATGCCTCTGGATGGTCTCGGCATTCGCTTTTGAATCGGGAAGCAAAAGGATCGGCTCGCTCGCCGTCAATATATACAGGCTGGTAATAGGCCTTATATTCCTGTGCATCCTGAATATCATAACACGTGGAATTGTCCTGCCGACTGATGCTTCCGCTCTTAACTGGAAATGGCTTTCGCTGTCAGGACTGATCGGTTTCGCCCTGGGGGATCTCCTCCTGTTCAAATCATACACCATAATAGGATCGAGGTTCTCAATGCTGATAATGACCCTGGTTCCCCCGATAACGACATTGTTCAGCTGGCTGATGATAGGTGAAAAGCTTAAGCTCATTCACCTTGCGGGTATGGCATTGACCTTTGTAGGGATAGCAATCGCCATCTTCAACATGAACGGGGAAGGTGAGAAACTCTCGCTTAAGCTTGCCCCATCGGGAATATTCTACGCTCTTGGAGGTGCCGTTGGCCAGGCTCTCGGGATGGTTTTAAGCAAGATCGGGATCGGTGATTATAATCCTTTTGCTGCAACGCAGATAAGGATCATTGCTGGAATAGCCGGATTCGTGGTGCTTACCACTGTAATCTCAAGATGGGGGTCGGTCATCAACGCTGCAAAAGACTTCAGGGGCATGCGTGCAACGACAATCGGGGCTTTCTTCGGCCCGTTCCTGGGAGTATCATTCTCCCTTATTTCAGTCAGGCTAACCCAGGCCGGAATTGCCGCCACAATAATGGCCCTCACACCTGTCCTGATAATTCCTCCTGCTGTTTTCATTTACAAGCAGAAGGTAACAGTTGCAGAGATTGCGGGAGCGGTTATCAGCGTAATGGGCGTTGCTGTTTTCTTCTTGTGATTTCCGATGGAAGAGGAATTAAAATACAGGGACCTGGAGGCAGAATGTCTCTTCACCGCGACCAGAAGCAGTGGACCGGGAGGTCAGAATGTAAATAAGGTCAATACCAGGATTGAGCTCAGGTTCAACATCCTTCGCTCCTCTGAATTACTTGCAGAAGAAAAAGAGCTAATCATTGCATCCATCGGAAAAAGACTCAACAGCGAGGGGGACCTGATAGTGGTGTCACAATCTGAAAGGACCCAGCTGGGGAACAGGAAAAAAGCCCTTGAGAAGCTCTACAGCATTCTCTCAGGGGCTCTTGAAGTTAAACCGGAGAGAATATCAACCTCCCCGACCAGGAATTCAGTGAAAAAACGTCTTGATTCAAAGCGTCGCAGATCGGATGTGAAAAAACTCCGCGGAAAATCAGAATTCAGACCGGAAGAGTAGAAAGACCAGATGCCGGAAGCCGGAAGCCGGTAGCCGGCTGCCGGTTGCCGGTTGCCTGACTCTACACTTCTTTCATCTTCCACTTTCCCTTCCTGAATACGATCCACGCAATTATGGTCATCACGGTTTCTGCAATCACAATTGCGGCGAACACGCCTTTTTCATGCATCCCTGTCTTTAGCGACAGGATGTAAGCAAGCGGTATCTCCAGCATCCAGAAGGCAAAGACATTGATCCTTAGAGGTGTTGCGGTATCCCCCGCTCCATTGAATGAGTTGACAAGTGTCATTCCCAACCCGTACGATATAAATCCGATACTCACTATCCTGAGGCATTCAATACCTGAATTGACGACCACGGGCTCGTGAATGAACAGTCTGATGAAAGGAGCCGGAAAACAGACAAGGAGAATTCCGATGGAACCAAGGAGAGCCATGTTTACAAGGCCTGTAATTATTACAGCCCTCTCGGCCCGTTCCGGTTTCCTGGCACCCAGGTTTTGTCCCACGAGTGTTGAGGCTGCATTGCTGATACCCCACGAAGGAAGCAGTGTAAAGCTTACTATCCTTATTGCAATGGTATATCCTGCAACTATGCCGCTCCCGAACTCGGAGATTATCCTTACCAGGGCAATCCAGCTACTGGTACCTATCAGGTTCTGACCGATGCTCCCGAGCGATAATTTTATGAGCCTGCTTATTACCTTTAAGTCTATTCCGATCTGTTTCCTTGAAATCTGAATCCTTTTCCGTCCCAGGAAGAGGAGATAGAACTGGTACAGCACCGCGATACCCCTACCCGTTGTTGTTGCAATCGCTGCGCCTTTTATCCCGAATTCGGGAAAAGGTCCAAGCCCGAAAATAAGGCAGGGATCGAGAATTATATTGATTATATTTCCTGCCCACAGTACTCTCATCGCAACGGCCGCATCGCCGGCACTCCTGAATACTGCATTTATAATAAACAGAAGCATTATCACGGTGTTGCCTGCCAGCATTATAGTTGTGTAACCCGACATCTGCGAGATTATCTCCGGCGAAGCTCCCATAGCATGAAGCAGGTTCTTTGAGAATATTGCTCCGGGTATTCCTATGATAAGTGAAATGGTTATCCCCGTGAGGATCGCCTGGACCGCGGTCCGCGATGCACCTTCGCTATTCTTCTCTCCTATCCTCCGCGAGACCATCGATGTAGTTGCCGTGGCTAGTCCGATCGAAATCGCGTAAACAATGGTGATCATCGATTCGGTCAGACCAACGGTTGCAACTGCCGGTGAACCAAGTTTAGAAACAAAGAAAATATCTGTAACGACGAAGATAGATTCCATTATCATCTCAAGCACCGCGGGAACGGAGAGCAGGAATATTGCCCTGCTGAGCCTCCCTTCGGTGAAGTCCTGCTCTGAACCTGAGACTGCTTCAATGATATCGGCGGTCAGTGATCGTAACCTCGGCCGATTCTGTTTCTCTTCTCCTTTTATATTTGAATTCTGTGTTGTCATTTTTTGTTTTCTTATCAGAACCGCGGTGTCCGCGGTTCTGACCTGTAATAAATTAAAATAGATATATGAACAGTACCGTGTTCATGATCTGCTTCAGAAGGTTTTGTATGTTATTGATTTGTTTTCAGAAAATACACCCTTGCTGTGAGATCAGAACTTCACAGGGACGGTAAAAAGGAAAATATTAATGTCCTTCATCGGTGTATCTTTATTAACCACATCAAATATAGCACTTTTTTCAAACGTGCAAGTGTTTCTGCTAATATTTTGCAGGTATTGAGGCCATTGCTCTCTCGGTCATGGCCGAAATTGTAAGCGACGGGTTTACGCCGGGATTGGCTGAAATTGCCGATCCGTCGCAGATGTACATGTTTTCATAGCCGAACACCCTGTGATTGGAATCAATCACTCCCGTACCGGCATCCCTCCCGATGACGCATCCTCCTAAAATATGGGCGGTCGTAGGCATCCCCGTAACAGCCTCAGTGATCAGGACAAATGGCTTGCCCTTAATTATGGCCGAGACCTCTTCTGCAAGCTTCTTCGACTCAGGCATGAATGCAGTCGGCGCCGAACCGGTTGAAAGCTTTGATTTTAATGAGAACATACCTTTTCTCAGGTCGAGAGTGCTGTTCAGGTGCTGCATATATAAAAGTATCACCGACTGTTTTGCATGATCTTTTGTGAAATAGATATGGAGCCATGATAACGGGTGCCTTAATAGGTGCAGGAAAAGCTTCCCTGTCCTTATAAAAATATTCCTTCCGTGCGTAAGCGGAACACCCAGCAGCTTCCAGAATCCTGACCCGCTGCTGTACCTGACAGGTTCAATATGAGAATTCTCATCCGGGGGAAAAATTGAACCGATTGCCACTCCTTTGGAAAAATCCTTCGAGAAGTCGCGGGAGTCAACGAGAATAAGGCTCTCGTTATTTGTCCTGATATGATTGCCAACCTGCATGCTGAGGTTCGGCAGGTTCTTTCTCTTCATGTTAAGCAGCAGTCTCACAGTTCCCAGGACCCCCCCGGCAATTACAATGCCCCTGGCCCTGACTGTTTTTTTCACCGAAAAGAGGACCGAGGTTTTTCTCCTGAAGCTGACCGTATAACCTTCAGAACCGTCCGGCGCACCGGTGGTCCTAATGCTTTTTACCTGGTGCTCGGCGAGCACGTCCGCACCCTTGGAGGCCGCGAGGTAGAGGTAGTTTTTATCAAGGGTATTCTTTGCATTATGCCTGCAGCCGGTCATGCATCCGCCACAAAATGAACAGCCTTCGCGTTCCGGGCCCTCTCCCCCGAAATATGGATCCGGCACCTTCTTTTCAGGCTCGCCGAAAAATACCGATACACGGGTGGGCTCGAATAATTCGCCCCTTCCAAGGTTTGATGCGGTGTCACGCAATGCAATATCCGAATCGAACAGCCTGGGATTTGGAGCGGTACCAAGCATTTCTTCAGCAACACTGTAAAACGGATCAAGCTCCTTCTCCCAGTCAGCCAGGCCAGCCCAGTTACCTGACCTGAAAAAATCTGATGCCGGCCGTGGCAGGGTATTTGCATATACCAGCGACCCTCCTCCGACCCCGACGCCTGTAAGCACACCAATATGACGGAAGAAAGTCATCTTGAAGAAACCGAAGAACCTGACAGAAGGAATCCAAAGCCATTTTCTGAGCCTCCAGTTCGATTTTGGAAAATCATCGGCACTGTAATGTTTTCCTTTTTCGATTACAAGTACCTTGTATCCTTTTTCAGTTAGTCTCAGGGCAGATATGCTGCCCCCGAATCCCGAACCAATAATCACATAATCGTATTCATCCCCGACCATGTCAGCTGAAATGATTCTCATAATTTCAGGTTTCAGTTTAAGTTGAAAGAAGATTTGTTTGTAGCTTTCAGTTCCGCGATTTCCTCTGTTGTCCCTCCGTATCCGGAAACTCTAAAACAAATGAAACAATTTAATTTGACATTTTAAAACTATCCCGGGTATAAGGACGTACCAAAACAGGAAATCAGGGTAATACACATACCGGGTCAGGGATGCTTTTACTTTTTCCGGCTTTGTTTCCCGAAGTCTTGTCTGACCGGCGAAGACATGTCAAAGCCGGTGGCGATGGAAGGCTTCCGGTTACCGTTTGCCGGTTGCCGGTGTCATGACTATTTAGCTCAAATTTTTCCCATAACGATCCTGCTCCTTGAACTTTTTCCTGGAATCTGATGTTTTATGTTCCGGGATGATAAAATATAATTAATTACAAGATTTATGCATCTTAATATCTGTGTTTCTTTTATTTTTATTATATCATTGATTTGCTGGTAGTTATAAATTATTGTAAAATATTGCTTCTCCTGAATGAGGTAAGGCATGAATTTTGCATTTAATCTCATTGAAAAAAATTTTAAAATATTTTTTCTCATGCTTATTCTGAAAATGAAAAAAAATGATTTTTTAAACAACTGGTCTATAATGCGTTACGAAGGAGTTTCGTGACTGGTAAAATATTGCTTGTTGATAAACTCGTTTTTCTGTTAATATTTCTGAAAGTGATGTGATACAATGTATTCATAGAATATTTATTTTCGTCAAAATTTTAAAACGTATTAAAGCTTTAGAGACAAACAAAAATCTTAGGTGAAATTATCATCTGATATGAACGCTAACAGTAATGAGGTTGTCGCCTTCCACGGTGAAGGCCGCCTCACGGGTTGTTCTTCTGATGAAGAGCCTGGCGCGAAAACCACGTTATTTTCGCAAAACGAAATCCCAGTTCAGTTAGTTAGCAACCGAAGTTCGGAATTCATTCACCGCTACTTCCCTCTGGCAACTGTCGACTCTTGGAATGATTGGAAATGGCAACTTCGAAATTCAATCAATACAATCGAAGGCCTTAAGAAAATCATGAATCTTACCGACAAGGAGATAATGGCCGTCAATAACCTGAAAGGCCGGCTTCCCCTCAGGATCACACCTTACTTCGCCTCTCTTATCTACGACAGCAAGTACGGCCATCCGCTCAGACGAAATGTGATTCCCGTTGTGGAGGAGCTCCTTACAAGTCCCAGCGAACAATCAGATCCTCTTCACGAAAAATCCTTCTCACCTGTTAAAGGTATTGTTCACAGGTATCCCGACAGGATACTATTTACAGTTACCCAGGTTTGCTCATCCTATTGCCGCTATTGCACCAGGTCCCACTCGGTCGGCAAGCTCGATAAGCTTGGAAGGCAGGATTTTGAAAAAGCATTTGAGTATATCCGCAGCCACCGTGAAATCAGGGACGTCCTGATCAGCGGCGGTGACCCGCTGACTCTTACAGATGAAGTACTCGATTATATTTTATCTAACATCAGAAGTATTGAACATGTGGAGATGATACGTATCGGGACAAGGGTGCCGGTTGTTCTTCCGCAGAGAATCACCGACAGTCTCATCGCTGTCCTGAGAAAATATCATCCTCTGTTCCTCAGCCTCCATTTTTCACATCCGGCCGAAATCACGGAGGAATGTGCCAGGGCATGCACAAAGCTTGCTGACGGCGGGTTCCCTCTCGGAAGCCAGACCGTCCTCCTTAAAGGGATCAACGATAATGTACCTGTAATGAAGGAACTGTTCCATAAGCTTCTTAAGGTCAGGGTGCGCCCGTATTATCTGTACCAGTGCGACCTGATTCCGGGCTCGGGTCATTTCAGAACTTCAGTCAAAAAGGGTCTTGAAATAATAAAAGGTTTAAGAGGATTTACCAGTGGCTACGCAATTCCCCAGTTCGTAGTCGATGCTCCCGGTGGAGGCGGAAAAATTCCGCTCCTGCCGAATTACGTTGTTGAGCATACCGACGAGAAAATTGTACTGCGTAACTACAAGGGTATTCTCTGCGAATATCCTGAAAAATAATTTCGGATGAAGATAGGGTTCACTTTTGATCTGCGGTCGTGGTATCTCGACCGCGGCTATTCTATGGAGGATACTGCTGAGTTTGACAAGATAGATACTGTCAGCTCCCTCGAGGCTGCTGTCCGTAAAATGGGACACGAAACCGAAAAAATCGGCAACGTGTTTCAGCTGATCGACTGCCTTGGCAAAGGAATGAAGTGGGATCTTGTCTTCAATATTGCTGAAGGCCTATACGGCGACGGACGTGAATCGGTCGTGCCAGCAATCCTCGACCAGTACAGGATACCTTATGTTTTCAGCGGACCGGTGATACTTGGCATTTCACTTAACAAGTATCTGACCCGTCTTATTGTCGCTTCAGCCGGGGTACCCGTAAGTCCGGGTATGCTGATCTCGACACCTGGCGACATTGCAAAATGCAATCTCCGTTACCCGCTCTTTATTAAACCCGTCTCTGAGGGAACAGGGAAAGGCATTACCGAAAGGAACCTTCTCAAATCCCCGGGCGAGCTGAAAGAAATTGCTGAATTTCTTCTTGAAAGGTTCAGGCAGCCGGCATTAGTCGAGGAATACCTCCCGGGAAGGGAATTTACTGTCGGTGTCGTCGGATCATCAGACGAAGCAACCGCCATCGGGGGAATGGAAATAATTTGCAAGGATAACCTGCCCTACTCCGTCGAATTCAAGGAAAACTATAAAGAGTTCTGCAAGTATATCCCCATGGATAAAAGCCTCACCGAAGAGGCAAAAAAGGTAGCATTGGATGCATGGAACGCCCTTGGCGGACTTGATGCCGGAAGGGTCGATCTGAAAGCGAACCGCGACGGGAAACTCTGTTTCATAGAGGTCAATCCTCTTGCCGGGCTTCACCCGGTCGATTCGGATCTGCCCATACTTGCCAGGTTTTCCGGGATTGAATACGAGGACCTGATCCAGCGAATAGTACGATCCGCCATAAAAAGACATAACCTTCAATGAGCTGCTGTATCCTTTATAATGAACCCGGACCAAATGCCCTCCCCGACGAACTCGATATCATCGAGCAGGTCGAGTACGTTGAGATGCATCTCCACCAGATGAACATCAGTACTTACAGAAAGGGTATTACGACAAATTTCATGAATGAGCTTGCAGAGCTGAAGGAAGCACCCCCTGAATTTATTTTTAACCTTGCCGAGTCCATTAATAATAAAGGTGAGCTCCTTTATTTTGTCCCGGCTGTACTGAACATGTATTCCATACCCTACACCGGCAATCCCCTGGAGGCAATGTTCATCACCACCAGCAAATGGCTTACCTATAGAATGCTGGTCCAGGCAGGGCTGAATGCACCAAAAGCCTTCCTCCCCTCGCAGGCGTCCATGCTCGAGACCGGGAAAAAATATATTATCAAACCGATATGGGAAGACGGCTCCATGGGAATAACAGCCGACTCTGTCTTTATCGCGGGTGCAGATACTTCTGCCAGGCTCTCAGCCTACAGGGATACTCACTGGTTTGTCCAGGAATTTATCGACGGCAGGGAATTCAATATCTCTGTGATGATGGGAAAAAACGGTCCGGAGGTGCTGCCCCCTGCTGAAATGACTTTCAGGAACTATGGCGACGACAGGCCGAAGATAGTTGACTTCAAGGCAAAATGGGAAGAGGGTAGCTTCGAGTTTAAAAACACGGTCAGGAAATTCCCGGGGAAGAAACTGGATACCGGGCTGGAATCAAAGCTTCGTGAGCTTGCATTAGGATGCTGGCATGTCTTCGGGTTGAAAGGCTATGCAAGGGTCGACATGCGTGTCGACAATAACAATATTCCGTATGCCATCGAGGTTAACGCTAATCCCTGTATATCTCCCAATGGAGGATTTGCTGCCGCGACCCATGAAGCAGGTTATAAATTCACAGACGTGCTCCAGTGGATAATCGACGATATGAACAGGTAGCTTCTTTATGAAGGGTATCTGGACCATAATTCTCCTCGTAGTCTCCAATACTTTTATGACTTTTGCCTGGTATGGGCATCTGAAATTGAAAACCATGAGCCGGTTCGAAAACCTTACCCTGCTTGCCGTAATCCTCATAAGCTGGGGTATCGCACTTTTCGAATACTGCTTCCAGGTGCCTGCGAACAGGATAGGCTTCAGGGGGAACGGCGGTCCATTCTCACTCGTGGAACTTAAAATCATTCAGGAGGTTATTTCAATCCTGGTCTTCACCCTTTTCACCCTCATCGTTTTCAGGACTGAACAGTTCAGGTCAAACCATGTAATCGCATTTTTATTCCTTGTCCTCGCCGTCTATTTCGCTTTCAAAAAATAACTCCTTCCTTACCAGGTTCGAATTGTAATATGCCGGGTCCCCCGTCACTTCTTTTCCCAGCCAGACCGGTCTCTCAAATTCATCAGATTCATCAGTAAGTTCGATCTCGGCTACGACAAGCCCTTCATTCCTGCCGTGGAAAACATCCACTTCAAAGACATGTTTTCCCGCCGGCACAAAATAACGCGTCTTTACGATCCTGCCCGGGAGGCACATTGATAATAAATCTCTCGCATCCTTTTCCGGAATAGGATACTCCCACTCCCCCCTGCTGAATGATCCCTCCTGTGGCTTGCTTTTTATGGTCAGCCAGGCCCTGTCATCGCTGATCCTTATCCGGATTACCTTTTCCGCATCCTTCACCAGGTAGGCCTGGACAATTTCTTCCTTCCCGGTCGAACCGCCCTGAAATTCACCCCTGACCAGGAATTTCCTCTCTGTTTCCCTGCCCATGATACTCCAAGCTGAAATGTTAATACAAGTTGTTCGTCATTATTCCTTTATCGGAATCATAAAGCTATGAAAAAATAACCTTGATGATTTGTTTTATCGTGTTGATCAAAAATTAAATATTATTGACGTAAATATTTTTCAAAGACACCATTAATTTCATAACTTTCATCATTATTTTGATGCTGGAATATTGAGATTTGTAACCCAAAACAGTGTACGATGAAGAAACTTTTACTCTCTCTGACATTTACGCTGCTCAGCCTGGCTTTCTATGCGCAGATTCCACAAGGATTCAATTACCAGGCAATTGCACGTGACGGCTCAGGTAACCCGATTTTGAATTATTCAACCCTGCAGGTCAAGCTTGCCGTTATGGCCGACTCAGGAACGACCGTTATCTGGGAAGAACTGTTTAATCCTGTATCGACTAATGCTTTCGGGATGTTCACAGTGGTTATGGGTCGTGGTGCCAGGCAGGCAACCTCGACCGTCAATTACTTCAGTGATATCAACTGGACAGTTACACCAAAATTCCTTCGCACACAGGTTTATTATAGTGGTTGGAAACTTATGGGCATTACAAGGCTCTGGTCCGTGCCATATGCACTGGATGCAAAGAACGCGGATGGGCTTAATGGTGCGCTTTCAAGGCTGAAGCTTAATGGTGCCGCAGTAAACGTCGATACTGCCCTTTTCGAGGTTAAGAACAATACCGGCCAGACGATCTTCGCCGTCTACCCCGAAGGGGTAAGGATGTACGTCGATAACGGCACAAAGGGTACCAAGGGAGGATTCGCTGTGGGTGGCTTCGGGTCAAAAGCCCCATCCCAGCCTTACCTGGTTGTAACCTCCGATAGTATAAGGGCATATGTCGACTCGAGTACGATGAAGGGGACCAACAAGGGCGGGTTTGCAGTCGGCGGATTCGGCTCCGGGAAAGGGATCAGCCAGAACCTGTTCTACTTAAGCAAGAAAAATTATTTCATCGGTCATCAGAGCGGGATTAATACCAATGGAGGCCTTTACAACTCTTTCATCGGATACCAGACAGGTATGTATAACGTCACCGGGTCAGATAACGTCTTCCTGGGTTACCAGGCTGGTCTTAACTGCACGGCATCCTATAATGTAATGGTCGGCTACCAGGCAGGTCAGGCTACAACTTCGGGCTTCAACAATATCTTCCTTGGGTACCTGGCAGGCTACAGTAACACAACCGCAGATAATAACGTCTTTATTGGCAGCCAGACCGGTTACAAGACAACTTCTGGGGCAGGAAACGTATTCATAGGTTATTACTCGGGTTACAGCAACACCACCGGCACAACAAACTCTTTCGTTGGGAACTACTCGGGTTATAACAACAATGGAAGGTATAATGCCTTCCTTGGTTACAGGGCCGGCTATAACAATGTCACAGGTAACTACAACCTTTACCTCGGTCCGTATTCCGGAAGCGGTTCGGTAAACGCCTCGGGAAGTTACAATGCCTTCCTCGGTTTCTACAGCGGCTCCGGAATTTCCACCGGCGGATACAACACTTTTATGGGTGATTACAGCGGACAGTCTAATACTACAGGTAGCTATAATGCCGCCATAGGCTTCCAGTCGGGCCGTAACCTCACAACGGGTCAGAGCAACGTATTTCTCGGCTACATGGCAGGTTATTACGCCGACAGTACAAGCTTCAATGTCTTTATCGGACGCGAGAGCGGCTACTCAAACAATGCCGGTACATTCAACAACTTTATCGGTTACCAGGCCGGCAGGAATATGACAGGAGGTAAAAGCAATACTTTTATAGGTTACCAGGCCGGGATGGCAGGCGCCAGTGCTGCTGATTCAAATAACGTTATGATCGGTAAATCTGTCGGCTATCATCTCACAACGGGACATGACAACATCGGCCTTGGAAATGCTGCCGGCTTTAACCTTACAACAGGCTATTATAATGTCATGATCGGTACCAACGCCGGATATACGAGCTCCTCAGGAAAATATAATACGATTATCGGGTACCAGGCAGGTGAGAATACCACTTCCGATTATGGAACAATGCTTGGTTACCTCGCAGGGAATGCCAGTACATCAGGCTTTAGCCAGACAATGCTCGGATATGCAGCCGGTATGAATAACACCGGTTCGTATAACGTGATGGTCGGTACATGTGCAGGTCAGTACAGCACTTCAGGCGACTATAACACTTATGTCGGCCTCGCAGCAGGGTATTCCAACAGCGGCGACAATAATGTTTTTATTGGTCACTGGGCCGGTTATGGGGAAGCGACGTCAAGTAACAAGCTCATTGTCGAAACAAACTATACCGGCACTGACAACGTAACGAATGCCCTTATATACGGCGATTTCAGCACTAATATGCTAAGGCTCAACGGGAACGTGGGGATAGGTGTTTCTCCCTCGTATAAGTTCCAGGTAGGGGTTGCAGGAGACGGATCACAGGCCAGGGCAAACGCCTGGAACCTTCTCTCGGATATGAGGCTTAAAAAGAATATTACCGATATCCAGAACCCCGTTGGAATACTTTCGAGTCTCCATGGTTTTTACTTCAACTGGAACCAGGGAACCGATAATTCACGGCAGCTTGGATTAAGCGCTCAGGAAGTTGAAAAAGTACTCCCGGAGATTGTCTCAAAAGGTGGCGATGGGTACCTCTCTGTTGAATACAGTAAGCTTGCTCCTGTCCTGATTGAAGCTATTAAGGATCAGCAAAAGACAATTAAAATGCTTCAGGAGGAAAATGTCTCTCTGAAGGATCGTCTCGATAAAATTGAAAACCTTGTTTCGACGCTGGTATCCGGTCAAAAGTGATTTTGACAGGTTTCTTCACAGTTAGTGAACGTTGAGGGTGATGTGAAGGCCGCGATCCGCGGCCTTCACTGTTTTATTCCGGGTCTTATCCTCATTTGACCAGGTTAATTATATATTTGCTGTATCGTCACCGAAACAAAATGGATGTAAGAATTAGTGAAAGCTGGAAGAGCCGGTTGGCTGAAGAATTCAGCAAGGAATACTTTGTAAGGCTCACAGAATTCGTGAAAACTGAATATGGGAACAATGCTGTTTACCCTCCCGGATCACTTATATTCAATGCATTCGACCTTTGTCCTTTCGACAGGGTCAGGGCTGTTATAATCGGCCAGGATCCATATCATGGACCCGGACAGGCACATGGGTTATGTTTTTCGGTGAGGGACGGTGTCGAATTTCCTCCCAGCCTGGTCAACATCTTTAAGGAGATAGCTGCTGATACCGGGACTCCTTTCCCTCCTTCCGGTAACCTGGAACGATGGGCGTCACAAGGCGTCCTCCTTCTCAATGCCACACTCACTGTCCGTGCTCACATGGCCGGATCGCATCAGAAAAAAGGCTGGGAACAGTTTACCGATGCGGCAATATCGGCTCTTAATCGTGAAAAAAACAATGTTGTCTTTTTCCTCTGGGGAGCTTATGCGCAGAAAAAAGGTGAAACGATAGACGAATCCAGGCATCTCGTGCTGAAATCGGTGCACCCGTCTCCGCTTTCCGCATCACGCGGCTTCTTCGGCAATCATCACTTCAGCAGGTGCAACGAATACCTCGTCAGCCACGGACTCGAACCCATAAAATGGTAACATCATTGCCTGGCGTCCCGCGCAGCGGCACCACTGACCATTGCCTGACCTTCTTCTACAGTCTCTCCAGCGCTTTGACAACGACCGTTTTTAGCTCCCCGCTCTCCTCAAACCCCGCGGATATTCTCAGCATACCCGGTTCAGGATACTTGGCACCCCACACCGCTTCGACAGGCATCAGGATAGTGTGAGGGTCGCCCAGGGTTGGAATAAGCTTTATTGTCTCCGAAACAGCGGCGATGAACTTGTCGCGCCTCATTCTCATCTCCCCGGCATTGGCACCCTTAAAATCAATCGTCAGCATCCCCCCGGGCAGTTTCCCTCCGAAAAGCCTGGCCGATATCTCACATGTAGGATGGTCTTTCATGCGCGGGTAGAAAACCCTCGATATCACGGCTGACTCCCTGAACAGATCAGCCATCATTGATGCATTTTTACATTGCTGCTCAAATCTGAGCCTGAATGTCAGTATCTGGGTCGATAACCTGTAGGCGTCATCGGGTGAAAGCATGTGCCCTGTGAATTTCCTGTATTCGATAGCCTGCTTCATCAGTGAGGTGTCGTTCCCGCAAATGGCTCCCGCGGTGAGGTTACCGTGCCCTGACAGGTATTTCGTGGCACTGTGGATAACAATGTCGGCACCATGCTCGAGTGGTCTGAACAGATAAGGAGAAGCAAATGTATTATCCACGATTACCCTTGCATCGTACTTTCGCGCAATCCTGCATAACTCAGGAATATCGGCTACTACAAGCAGCGGGTTCGAAATCGTCTCAGCATATACGAATGCCGGCCTGAGTTCCTTTATCATTTTTTCAAATTCAACCAGGTTATACTTCCCGTCAACCGGGCCGAATGTAGATATGCTTAACCCTCTCCTGTCTCTTAGAACCGAATTGATATACGAGATCGTACCACCGTAGATTTCTGTAAAAAATAGCCATGGCTTTGTATCGGCTCCTTTCTGGAATATGGAGACAGCGGTATCAATAGCTGCCATTCCTGTCTCCGTCAGCAGTGCCCAGTCACACTTTTCTACCTTCATCACTTCCTCTTCAGCAGCCACAACTGTAGGGTTCCTGTACCTCGAATAAATATATGTATCAGGCTCGCGGCTGTGCTCAGTTTCTTTTGTAAAAGCCGCGGATGTTGTCCCGGCGTCATGGAGTTCAAACCCTGAATCCCTGTAAACAGGAACCCGGGCACTGTTTATTTCTTTCTTTTTCATCAGTTATATGATTTAATTGATTTTTTTATGTCGGGAGGTGAAAAATCCAGGTAAAAGATTATTCTGTCCGCCAGTTCTCCTGAAAGCAGTATTATGATTGCTGAAGGCTCTTTCAGTGTCGATCCTGTTATCATGATAAAGACTGAGATCAGCAGGAACGCCAGCCTGGTATAACGCAGGACGAAATCGTTATCAATCCGCCACCTGAGATTTCCCGACCGGATAAGAATCAGCAGCTTTATTGTGGCAACAAAAAGAAAAGGAACTGCCTGGTAAGAAAAGAATGAAGTGATCAGGAGCCCTGTCAGGAAAGTCTGCCCGCTGTGGAACCTGGCGAGACTTCCCTCTGCCCATGAATAAACCGTATCGATCAGCAACAGGAATACGAGCCCTGATGCAACAACTGAAATCCTTAAAGCCAGTGCATCTGCAAATAACGAAATCGTCAGTAAAGCTCCGAATAGTATCAACCCCGCTATCTCCCTGCTCAGTGGTGAATATCTGATATTTGCGAGCGATCGCCAGGCCCTGGCAGGTTTGCCCAGGTGAAACAACGAAAATAAAGCCGAAGCAACAAGCAAAACAAGGGCAACCGGGCGACCCGCTTTTGTCCCCGAGAAGATTCCCGATGCTGCCACTGAAACCGATATTGTTGAAAGGTACGAGAATCCCACCAGGCTGTAATCAATATCTGCTGGGGAAAATGCCCGTTTCCCGTCATCTTCTGAGTTCTCGTTCCCTGGTGAAGGAATCATCTCCGGTCCTTTTATGTCACAGCTTCTTTGTACTATCAATGAAGGATTAAGATATTTCCCGCCGGCCAGTTCATTTGAGTATTCATCAGTCTCGAAAGGGATGCCGCCGAAGCTTAAAGCTCCTGTCGGGCATGCCGAGGCACATGCAGGTATTTCACCATGCTTCAGAAGGTTATGGCACAAATGGCACTTCTCCACGATTCCGCTCACATAATTAAAATCCGGCGCTCCATAAGGGCAGTTCCAGAGGCAGTACCTGCATCCGAGGCAGAATTTGTCGTTTATAAGAACGGCACCGGAAATCTCATCGCGGATATATACGCCTGACGGGCATCCTTTCAAACATACCGGATCCTGGCAGTGATTGCACGATATCGAAATATTGACAACAGATCCCGTTCCCTCATCTCCCGTATAGACTTTCCTGGCATCTGTTGTCCACCCGTTTGTCAGCATGCATCCTGCCCTGCATGCTTTGCATCCGGTACAAAAATCGGGATTGAATATGAAACCCTTTCTCATAATTCTACCGCTTTCCTGATTTCAATCCTGTTCCCATGAAAGGCAGCACCGAATCCCATGTCAGTCTCGTGTGGTGCTGTAAGAAAATTGCACCCTCCGCCCTCCTCGATCCAGATGCCGTTATGCATTACCACAATTCCCCTCTGCAGCCTTTGGGTGACTTTTGCTGTCGTTTCAACTGATCCCATCCCGTTGAACACTACTATCCTGTCTCCGGTCTTTATTCCTCTCTTCCTGGCATCGGGTACTGAAATCTCGGTAGCAGGAGTGGCGGAATTGGATTTTATTATGTCAAGGTTTCCAAATTGAGAATGTATCCTTGATGTGGTATTCGGGCTGATTAGCATAAGAGGAAAATCACTCTCACCTGTCGCGGCTGGCGAAACATATGATGGCCAGGCAGTAACACCCCACAGGTCGTGGAACCTTTCCGGGCACAGTTCTATCTTTCCCGATGGGGTCGCGAAACGCAGGTCGCTGTATGCTGTCTCTTCCAGTCCCGGTGCCGGCACCGGTCCTTTCCTGAGGTCGTCCAGTGAAAGGCCTGTATATCCTGATATTCTCGAGCTTAGCCATTTTTCGGCATTTTCATTCCCGGGAGGTGGCAAAAGCTCTTCCGGTATTTGTAGGTTCATTTTTATTGCCAGGAGGTAATATAATTCGCTCTCTGGTACAGCATCTCCTGAAGGCTCGAGGATTTTCGGGCGAAACTGCACATATGGCGACCAGTACGACCCTGTTATATCCGATTGTTCAAATATATCTGTTGAGGGAAGGACGATATCTGCCAGTTTCGCGGTATCAGTCATAAACTGGTCCGTCACCACTGTGAATTCAGATCTTGAAAAAGCCTCTCTTACAGATGCAGAGTCAGGTGCCTGCAGCACAGGATTTCCCCGCTCTACCCAGATAGCCTTTATCTCCGGATTCTTTTGTTCAAGGAGATGGGTTCCGGTTTTTGCCATCGATATGCTCCTCCTGAAGGGCCTGTCATTCTCGGGGTCGGGGTAATACGACTCAGGCTCCTTCACGGCATCAAATACATAGCTCTGGAGGTTGGCATAGTTGAACCCGGCTCCCTTCTTCCCGATGTTCCCGGTGATTATCGCAAGTGAGAGTATTGCTCTAACGGTCTGACCTCCGTTCCTGTATCTTTGCAGCCCG
The DNA here is from genome assembly GCA_035541795.1 of Bacteroidales bacterium. GTDB lineage: Bacteria > Bacteroidota > Bacteroidia > Bacteroidales > VadinHA17 > LD21. Next base: position 16,269 of record DATKMR010000003.1, on the reverse strand, counting down.
TAGCCAGGTATAAATGTAACAGGCCCTTCTCCGGCAATCATCCTGGCCAGGCGTCGTACCTCACCCGAAGGTATGCCTGATATTTTTTCGCATTCCTCAGGTGTGACAAGCGATTCTTTTCTGAACAGCTCAAAACCTGTTACATTGCTTTTTATAAAACACTCATCTGCAAGGTTTTCATTTATAATCACGTGGGCCATGGCAAGGGCTAATGCGGCATCTGTTCCCAGCCTTGGCATCACCACGATATCAGCCTTGTCGGCTGTCGGTGTCCTTCGCGGATCAATTACGATCACTTTGGTCCCCGAGGTTCTTGCTTTGCAGATGAATGCCATTTCATGGATATTTGTCTCTGCCGGGTTTTTTCCCCACACGACAATTGTTTTCGCATTTACGAGATCCCAGGGCAGGTTATGCATCACTTTACCGAGGGTAAGTCTCACCGCCTCCAGCCCTGCCGGCCAGCAAAGGTTTCCATATGTGATTGTCACACCGCCGAAATGCTTCCAGAATGCAGTGCCCGTTTCGTTAATAAGTCCCGATTTGCCGCTTCCCCTGTACCAGAACAGGCTGCGTGACCCGTATCTTGAGCGTATATCAAGCAGCCTTCCACTAATAATGTCAAGTGCCTCCTGGAGTGGTATCTCCTTCCAGTTGTTATCTCCTGTTCGCTGGAGCGGGTGTATAATTCTCTTTGGTGATGCGCTGCGTTCGATATAGGAAAGTCCCTTGATACAAGGTCCCTCAGGTGTGGCAAGGTTACTGTGGTATGGCAGTATCCTTGTTATCCTGTTGTTTTCCACCCGCACACTGAATGAACAGGTGCTGTAACAGTTCCGGGGGCAGGCAGTGATAAATTCATCCATCGTGAAAATTCTCAGACAACAAATTTATCAAACTATGTAAAAAAAAGAAAGGAGCCTAGGTGGCCCCTAACATTTAAACTAACCTAACCAACCATAATTGTTCATTCGAACGACTATATCATAAAAACAAGCGCCGGATAAAAATGTTCGGCGCTTTCAAAATTATTTCTTCTCAAGGGGGGCATCATACCCTATCAGCTCCATGCTCAGCTTCCTGTTCGCTTCGTTGCTGATCCAAATCCTGTAAGTTATTTTCACTTTACCCACGTAGTTCTTCCAGGTATAGATTGCAGAATCTGTCTTGAATTTCAGGCCGTTTATTACGGCAGATATGTCGGCTATTACATAAGCCCTGTCAAAAATATGATAATCGGTGGTATCGCCTGCCGCCAGAGCTCCGTAATTGTAGGTACTGTCGAAGGTATTGACCGTTACGATGTTCATGGCAACATCCGACAGGTTCAGTACCCTTACGGCTGTCGGTCCGATCGGTTCATACTGGGTCTTCTTGCACGCGGTAAATACAATCAATCCGAGTAACGCGAAAGTGATGAACTTTTTCATGATCTGGCGGGTTATGGGGTTATCCTATCAGACCTGAAAGTTACTAAAATGGTTGCAATTAACTTATAACCTCGTAAGACAATTTGCCGAAACCCAGCCCTTGTTCCCGTCCGAAAGCCTGATCTCGTACCAGTCTCCCACTTTTTCTCCAACGCTTACTTTTGTTCCTTCATGGATAACGAACAGGTCGTTACCGCTGTTGTCTGGTGAACTCTTGCCGTTCACAACCGGGGTGAATATTATTGCCTTGTCATTATTGTAAACCAGGCTGCGGTTATGTGACGAAAATGCAAAGCCCGATCCGCTGATGATAATAAAGAGGAGGCCTAGCCAGAACCCTGTAACCTTCAGCCGGTAATTCCTTGTATAAAAATAAAGTGACACAAAACAAAGGAAGAGAATGAATGATACAAGGCTGATTATTGCCCAGTGATTCGATGAAAGCGATAATGAAATTAAATTATACCAGGTCACAAAGAATAATTCTGGTATTTCAGCAAGCTTATCCACAACCATCGACCTTGCTATCTGAAGATTGTACCTTATGTCCTCGCCTCCTGGTTTCAGCAGCAGCGCCCTTTCATAAAAAAGTATTGAACCCGGAACATTATTCAGCTTGAAACAGGCATTGCCTATGTTATAATCGAGCGATGCGCTCCTGTATCCCGAATTATACAGTTCCATCCATCCGTTAAGGGCTTCCTGGTATTTTCCTTCAGAATATCTGGCCACGGAATTTGCATATTTCAATGCAGCCTGCTCCTTGCCTTCCTGCGCGGTCAGGGTCATTGAGAAAAGAGCAAAAATCAGGAATATGACAGCTTTATTTTTCATACTCATCCCGTCAGATTGAATTTTCAACATACTTAATAAACTGCATCGCGCTTTCATATATCCCGGTATCAGAATCAGCTGATACTGGCGCAAACCGGGCATATTCGCATTTATCAAGTATCCCTGCCAGAGATTCTATTTTCTCCTCTTCGATCCCTTTTGCCCTTAATGCCTCTGTAGCAGTGACCCGCGTGAGATCCGAAACTGGTATCGACAGCTTATCGCTCAGGTATCCCCACAGGGCCCTGAGAATTTCCTCGTGAAACTTGTCATTCTGACCCGACTTCAGGTATTCCGACGCTTCGGCCAGTCTCCTTCCTGCCACTTTGCCCGCTTTCCTGTTCTTCACAGAAGTGATATCCGCATTTCTCCTTATATGCTCTCTCCTTATAATGAGAATTGCCGCGAATATTAAAAAGGCAAGGCCATAGAATGACAGGAAAGCTTTTTTTGAAATGAGGAAATCGACCTGGTTGCCCAGCCTGCCTGTCGAGGAATCAATGAACCTGATGTCTTTGCCAAGGTATTTGATATCCTCTTTCGATACGCCTCCGTACACTGTCACACCTCCGCCCTGGTCCGCAACCTTCTTCGCGTAGAAAGTGTATTCTCTGGTGGAAAGCGATTTATAGCTTCTCGTTTCGGTATCAAAATAAGTATATGTTACGGGAGGAACCGTGAAGCTGCCGTAATGCCTCGGAATGAGTACGTATTCAAATATCTTCTGCCCGCTTGTTCCGGTGGCCGAGTTGCGTATATTGTCTGTGATCTTGGGTTCATAAACCTCAACATCGGGTGAAAGTTTCAGCGTCGGTTTGCCTGCAAGTTTCAGGTTTCCGTTTCCGCTGACCTGTATCTTGAAATTCAGCGCGTCATTTACGCTCACAGAATCCTTCGACATTGAAGATGTAAGCTCGATTTTTCCCACTATGCCTGAAAAATCTGCAGGTTTTGCTCCGGGAAGTGGTTTTACCGTGATTGTTACCGGCTTTGTTGAAATTGTCTTTGGTACAGTCTGGTATGAGGAAAAGAAATCGCCGAAAAAAGGATCTGAATTGCCGGCTTTTTGCTGAATCAGTGCAGAAATATCGATTGCCCCGATCGTGAGTTCTCCCGAAACCTGTGGGAAGAGCAGGAACTGGTGAACCACCCCGGTATTGTAGATCACTCCATTCACATTCTCCCTCTGAAGTGAGGTGAGGGGCGGAATGTCGAGGTTTTCTTTCATGAAGCCGTTGAAGTCGGGATATTTCTCTTCGTTCAGCCCTGTAAGCTGCACCCTCGAATATACTTTCAGTGTAGCCACAATGTATTCACCCTGGTAAACATCTGTCCTGTTGAGAAGCAACCTGATGTAGAGGTCTGAACCGGCCGGCCCCTGTTCGGCACCGCTTGTTTCTGCCTGCCTGTTTCCCCTTGCCGCCTTAGAATTGTTTGCAGTTGGACCGGTTACTTCAATCCTTATCGAATCAGTGGAGTATTCCTTTCCTTTTACCTTGATATGCGCCGGGGCATTCACGGTCTTCCCTGCTTTCACGGCGGTCATAAAATAGGTATATGTATATGAAGTCTGGGATGTGAACTTGCCGTTTACTACCTGCGTGCTCTGGCTATACGAGGTCTGCGGGCCCATGATATTTGTAAAGCCGTTGAATGCCGGCGGCATGAAGTCACCGCCTGAGGTATTCACGCTGAAGCTGATTGCAAATTGTTCCCCGGCAGTTACCACGTTGGGATACTCCGCTGTGAGCTGAATATCCTGGCCTGCTGCCATTAACGGGATAAAGACAGCAGTAATCAATGTTATCAGGCTTTTAATTTTCATTTCCCGTCACCAGTTTTTTAATGTCTTTACCCGGGCCCTTGCAGCTTTCTCAAGCTTCACCTTCTCTTGTACCTTTTTCTCATCATTCGCCAGTGCATCGAGCAGCCGCTGCGCATCTTCCTTCGATATCTGCTGGTTCTGCTGCTTCTGGTCCTGCTTCTGATCTTGCTTCTGATCTTGCTTCTGATCTTTATTCTGGTCCTGCTTCTGATCCTTTTTCTGATCCTTGTTCTGATCTTTTTTCTGATCTTTTTTCTGATCCTGGCTTTTCTTTTGCTGCTCCTGCTGTTTTTTCAGCAGGTCCTGTGCATATGCCAGGTTATACTTGGCCTTTGAATTCGAAGGATCTGTCCTGAGCGAATTTTTATATGCCTCTATACATTCCGGAAGCTTGTTTCCTTTCAGCAATGAATTTCCGAGATTATAATAGCTGTCAGACTTCTTCTGTCTGTCGGAAGTGGAGCCTGATATCTCTGTAAAAGTCTTTCCGGCTTCATCAAATTTATTCTGTTTATATAATGCGTCAGCCATGTTGAACTGTGCATCGGTCGACATTTTGTTTTTGTTGATAGCTTTCCTGTACAATATCTCCGACTCCGGGAATTTACCGTCCGAATACTTCCCGTTCCCTTTCCTGATAAACTTCCTGTCGGTCTGTGACGTGGCAGTCAGAGGTAACAGGAACAATATCAGGGCAAAGGTGTATAGCCTGCAATAGTTTTGTTCTGCTAAGGCCTTTGTTCCTTCTGTTTTCATATCCCGAATTTAAATATTCGCAGGTTCGACAGTCTCCTGTTCTTCCTGTCCATTACCATAAAGTCGGCCAGCAGCATGATTAATGCTAATCCGGCAAAAATCTGGAACTGGTCGTTGTACTCGGTATAGACCGTCCCTCCCAGTTCCTGCTTCTTCATCTTACGGATATCGTCGAATATCTGGTCGAGCCCGATATTTGAGTTATTTGCCCTCACATATTTGCCTCCCGATGTAAGTGCGATTTCCTTCAGCACCTTTTCATCGAGTTTTGTGATAACCGTATTTCCCTCGTTATCCTTCAGGAAGTCTTTTTTCCCGTCGGTGGTCATCTCTATCGGCACCCCTTCCGTCGATCCTATTCCTACGGTATATATTACAATACCGTCGGCCGATACCTCTTTGGCCTTTGCAACAGGGTCATCCTCATGATTCTCGCCATCGGTGATCACAATTATTGCCCTGCTTTTATCCTTGCCGGGGCTGAACGATTTAGCGGCAAGTTCAATGGCCGAACCTATGGCTGTCCCCTGTTTCGGTACTATCTCAGGGCTGATCGTTGAGAGGAACATTTTTGCCGAGATGTAATCGGTTGTGACCGGGATCTGAGTATATGCGTCACCCGCGAAAACAACAAGTCCTATCTTATCGTTCGAGAGTGTCTCCACAAGTCGTGAGATGGCCTGCTTGGCCCTTTCAAGCCTGCTAGGCTGGATATCTTCGGCAAGCATGGAATTGCTTACATCAAGTGCAATTATCACCTCCACCCCTTTGCGTTTCACCTCTTCCATCTTCGATCCGAACTGAGGCCTGGCTAGCACTATTGATGCTAAGATGACGGCAATAATCTGGAATATAAGTTTTATAACTGGCCGTGTACCTGATGCATCAGGTATTAACCTCGATACAACTGTTTCTTCACCAAGCCTCTTTAATGCTTTTTTTCTCCTGAAGTCATTCAGGACCCACATAATAATTATCACAGGTACCAGCAGGAACAGGTATAGAAAATCGGGATATGCAAATCTGAAAAGCTGCATCTGGTATATTACAAAAGGTTCTTTAACAAGGTATTTCTCAATATAATTTCCAGGGCAAGCAGTACGAAGGCAATTATTGCAAACGGCAGGAACTTTTCATCCCTCACCTTGAATTGCCTGACGTCGATTTTCGACTTCTCAAGCTTGTCTATCTCTTTGTAGACCTGCTGAAGCTTCTCGTTATCAGTGGCCCTGAAGTACCTGCCGTCTGTCATATCAGCAATTTTATGAAGGATCTCCTCATCTATTTCGACCTTCATTTCCTGGTACTGTATGCCATACGGAGTCTGAACCGGGTAAGGAGCGAATCCTGTCGTACCTACCCCTATTGTATAAACGCGGACGCCAAACGATTTTGCAATCTCGGCAGCCGCAGCCGGTGGTATGATACCCCTGTTGTTCACACCGTCGGTCAGAAGGATGATCACCTTGCTTTTTGCCTGTGAGTTCCTCAGCCTGTTCACGGCGGTTGCAAGTCCTTCGCCTATGGCTGTTCCGTCCTCTATCATTCCCATCTTAATTTCCCTGAGGAGGTTTATCAGAACTGCATGATCGGTTGTTATTGGGCACTGGGTGAAGCTCTCCCCGCTGAAGACCACAAGTCCGATCCTGTCATATGGACGTCCCGATATAAATTCTGTTGCGACAGCTTTCGATGCTTCCAGCCTGTCGGGATGGAAATCGCGTGCAAGCATGCTTCCCGATATGTCGAGGGCAAGAACTATATCTATCCCTTCGGTCGAAACATCCTGGAAGTTGTTTGTTGATTGGGGTCTGGCAAGTATTATTATTAAAAATGTTATGGCGATGGTCCTGAACACGAACAGCAGGTGCCTCAGCCAGTGCCGGAAAGTTTTCCCTGCTCCTTCAAATGGTTCCATTCCGGGTACTCTCAGCGATGCTGAAACCTTATGTTGCCTGAATATATAGAAGGCTATCATCGCCGGGACAATAATCAGGAGCAGCAGGAAAGCTGGTGATGCAAAGGCAAAGGTTCTCATGCCACCGGTCCTCCTTCCTTTACGCCGGGTTCTGCAGGCAAATCCTCTTCAACGAGCCTTGTCAGGCTGATAAAATCCCAGGCATGATCATAATACAGCTCATTCTCCTCCGCAACAGGATTATACTTGGCAAACTTAATAAGATCGGCACCTGTAAGAAGTGTCCTGAGCCTGCTGTAAAGTTCGTCCTCCTTGAAACCCGTCTTCTTAAGCAGGTTAAGTGTTTCTAATGTTGTCAGCTCGAGGGACTGAATCCCGTACCTGTTCTCGAGGTACTGTCGTACAATCTCGGTAAGTCTCGTGTAGTAAAGTTTAACCTGGCCCTGTTGCCATAGTTTTTCTTCCTTAAGCTGTTCGAGAGCCCTGAGGGCAATGACATGAGCAGGGTCAGTATTCGGCATTGTTTCAGGCTCACCTGATCTTTTGGCACGAAGCCTTCGTATAAACCTGTATGCATACCAGGCAATTGCAGCGAGCACTATTGCCAGGAGCAGCCATGGAAGTATTTCGCCCGCGGTTATTGGTGCCCTGTATGGCTTCACTATATCAAAAATCTTTGCAGTCGTATCCTGTGGGACAATTTTCACCCTGTTTACGGTAAGCTGTGTGTAGTCGGAATAGAACCTCCTGACACCGTTTGCCGTTTGCAGCTCGGTATATTGTGGCGGAACCTGGTAGAACCCTGAATCGAAGGACGTGACCAGGTATTTTCTGGTGATCCTTGTTCTCCCGTTAGCAATTTTTACCGAATCGGTAACCGGTTCCTTCAATATCTCAACATGGCTGGCCAGGGAATCCTTTAAGGCAGGAAACAATATCCCTGTACCTTCAGGTTTTTCAACAGTTACTGTGAAATGGATCTGGTCGCCGATATATATCCTGGATGAGTCAAAGGCAGCATGGACCCTGATATCCTGTGCGGCAGTTAAGCCCCCTAAGAGTGCGAAAGCAGATATTGTCAAAATTTTCTTCATCCTCATCTGCTCTTGAAGAGTTTGATTAACGGCTTGACATAATCCTCTGAAGTACTTATCTCGGTTGAATCGACCCCGCACCTGAGGAATGTGTTCCTTACCAGCTCTAAATGTGCATCCCACCACCTGCCGTATTCATTCCTTGCTGTCTGTGAAGATGTGTCTATCCATCTTTCTGCACCCGTCTCGGCATCGGCTATCTTCAGCATCCCGACATCGGGAAGTCGGGTTTCCGCCGGGTCGAAGATCTTAAGCGCGACAATATCATGCTTGTTTGATGCTATCCTGAGAGGCTCCTCGAATGAAGGGGCCATGAAATCAGAAATGACAAATGCCGTGCACCTCTTCTTTATTGCATTCGTAAGGTAACGCAGCGGGACATTTAGGTCCGTCTTGTTGCTTGAAGGATTGAAATCAAGCAGTTCCCTTATTATCCTCAGGATATGCTTTTTGCCTTTTAGCGGCGGGATAAATTTTTCAACCTTGTCCGAAAAGAAAATAACCCCTGTTTTATCGTTGTTGAATATTGCAGAGAATGACAGTACGGCTGCAATCTCGGTAATAATCTCCTTCTTGAATCCTTTTGTAGTTCCGAACGACCCGGAACCGCTTACATCAATCAGCAGCATCACTGTCAGTTCGCGCTCCTCTTCATATATTTTTACGTAGGGATGGTTGAACCTGGCGGTCACGTTCCAGTCTATGCTGCGGATATCGTCGCCATACTGGTATTCCCTCACTTCGCTGAACGCGATTCCCCTTCCCTTGAATGCGCTGTGGTATTCTCCCGCGAATATATGTCTGGATAACCCCCTTGTCTTTATTTCAATCCGCCTGACCTTTTTCAGTAAATCAATCGCTTCCACTTCCCGAACAGTTAATCTTTTAGAGTAATAGTCACATTGAATGAAAAATCTTCTTCTCTCAGCTCGATCAGGTAAGTCTTGCCATCCTTTTCTTCACTCCAGCTGTTCTTTCCCTGTTTTTTATATCTCGAATCCATTTCGCTGATCATGTGTTGTTCCAGGCTTTTATCGCAAATCATTCTTATTCCCTTGCACACGGTATCGGCCGTAAACAGGAACAGTGTTGTCTGGTTTCCGTCAACATCAGCATACTTGGCATATTTGAAGGTACTATTGAAGGTCAGACCTTGGAACCTCATGGTTTTCTGGTTCTCCCTCATGTAGCTCTTAATCTCCTTCAGTTTATAGCCAAGCAGGTTCTGCGCGGAAAGATTTAGAGTGAATAAATATGTCAAAAGAACGGTTAAGGCTATCTTGATCTTCATGGGGTAAGGATTACGGAACTTCTACAATATTCAGTATCTGGGATATTATCTGATCCTGGTTGATGTTTTCCGCTTCTGCTTCATACGTTAGCCCTATCCTGTGTCTCATCACATCCAAACATACCGCCCTCACATCCTCGGGGATAACATATCCTCGACGGCGGATAAAAGCATATGCCTTGGATGCCAGTGCAAGGTTAATTGAGGCCCGGGGTGATCCGCCGTATGAGATCATGCTTTTAAACTGTGGCAGGCCCGCTTTCTCAGGATTACGTGTGGCAAAAACAATGCTCAGGATATAATTCTCAATTTTTTCATCCATGTAAACTTCCCGAACAACGCTGCGGGCCCTCAGTATATCATCGGTCTTCAGGACAGCTGAGGTTTTTGGAAATTCTTTCAGCAGGTTCTCGCGAACAATTGTCTTTTCCTCTTCCAGGGTCGGGTAATCAATAATCACTTTCAGCATGAACCTGTCCACCTGTGCCTCGGGCAAAGGATATGTTCCCTCCTGCTCAATCGGGTTTTGGGTGGCCAGTACGAGGAATGGCTCGTCGAGCCTGAAGGTGTTCTCGCCGATTGTCACCTGTCTTTCCTGCATGGCTTCAAGTAAGGCACTCTGCACTTTTGCCGGCGAACGGTTTATTTCATCGGCAAGGATGAAGTTGGCGAATACAGGTCCTTTCTTTACCTGGAACTCCTCTTTCTTCTGGCTGTAGATCATTGTGCCGATAAGGTCGGCTGGTAACAGGTCGGGTGTGAATTGTATCCTGCTGAACTTCGCATCGATTATCGCTGCAAGCGATCTGATTGCCAGCGTCTTTGCAAGCCCCGGTACCCCTTCGAGCAGTATATGCCCGTTTGCAAGGAGCCCTATCATCAGGCTGTCAACAAGATGTTTCTGACCGATTATCACCTTGTTCATCTCCATCCTGATGATATCGGTAAATGCGCTTTCCTTCTCTATTCTCTCGTTCAGTACCCTGATATCCGTTGTCTGCTCCATAAAACAAATTTTAATTGACAAATATAGTTAAATGATACTTATGTGCCGTCCTCAACTAACAGATGAACGGTTACGCAAAAGAAAAATCCATTTCTGAAAAGTTGTGTTAACGTCTGTTAAAAATATGTTAAATGGAAAAGGCATTCCTGATGCCTGGAATTCCCAGTCTGCCTTGATTCCTGTTTTTTCAGGCCTCTCTCCTGAATGGGTTCCATTCAAATCCCGACCTGGCCGAACTTCTCAGGAGAAGAATTAAAATCACGGGCAGGTACGAGGTATTAATTCTATCGGGAAGAAATATAATTAATACAATAAAAATCGATGCACCGGCAAATGCAATCCTGAACCAGAATGATTCGTTTCTGCCCCTTAAAAGCTCAGAGAGACAGAAAAGCAGGAACGGGTTGAACCATATTATATTCAGGTTTAGCTTCGTTTCGATATGGTCGGTAAAGAAGTTGAAAAAGATCATCAGTACCGCGAGTATTGCGAATATCAGGAATATACCGATATCCAGGTAGTTCATGAATCCTGCATCTTTGTACCTCGCAGAAAGGATAAGTAATATCATGAAGATCAGGGAGAAGACAACAATCGGTGATGTGATTATGGATGTCCTGACTTCAGTGGCAGGTATGTCCAGAAGGGTTTCAGCCGGATATAGAAGGGGCAGCATTTTCCTGTCACGGTTTACTATTGCGCGGGTAAAGCTCTTCTGAAGTCCGTCGGGAAGGAACATCCGGTCGCGCAGGGATGCTTTTTTATCTGCAGGTGTTCCCACCAGGAAATCAATCCCCATCTTAAGCCATGGCGAACCCTGTGTATATTTGTTGAATGCATCACGGAAAGTCGGTACCTGCTCAGTTTCAACCGGGTCATAAATCAGCTTATCGCCCAGCAGTTTTTCAATGATATCGCGTATTCTCGAAGAACAGTTGTCATAAAGGAAATCATACCTGTAGTACATATTCTCAGGTTTGGCGTTGTCATCGAGAAGGATCATCAGTCTTAATTTTTCGATCGACGACAGGTTAATCTTCTGTGAGATTACTGACCTGTGTTCAAGAAAATAATCCCGCAGGAACGATTCGAAGCCGTAAACACCGAGCTTGTAATTTAGCCTGCCCCTGGCAAATTTCCATGTGAAATTGGGAGTATCAAAATCAAAAACACCCCAGTTGTAAACCTTGTCGAAATGGCTTGCCGGCATTACCACGCGCAGGGCCGAATGCCCCCATAATGAGTAAATCTCAGTGCCTGGTGCACAGGTTATAAGGTAAACTGTCGTATCGTTCTGTGGCGAAGCTGTGCCCCTGGTAAGGATTGTCAGAATAAAAATAACCCCTAAAATTGCCCGTTTCATCATAAAATGAGTTTCAGTAAACCTAATCCTTTTTTATGAAATAATCAACAGGTACGAACCCCAGGGCAGCACCTCCGTAGAGTAGCTTCAGCGGAGGCACAGGCATTTTTACACGAAGGCTGGGTAAAATAATCTGTGGATTAGGAAGCAATTAAATTCATCTTATATTTGCCTGCATGCAACAGATCTCCGGGTTAAAATTATACTGCCATCAGATCTCTGAATCTCTATAGTAAAATCAAGGTCGCATTAGTGTTTTCTCTTGCATTATCGCTGGTTTATCCATGCGCGGCACAATCGGTAGGCAAAACCGTTGCCGACAGCACACGAACTGTTTCAAAAAGCTCATTCCTGGCGAAACAGGCGGTGCCCGGTCTTCTGGTTGTATCGGGATTGAGCCTCACCGGCCGGTCTGTAAAACAAGACATCCAGGACTGGTTCCCGCGTACCTCTACAAAAGCTGATAACTGGCTTCAGTGGTCGCCTGGGGCATTGATGTATGTCTCTGATATATTTGTAAATAAGCACAGGGATGATCTCTTTGGGCAGACAAAATACCTTACCATCTCTTTGCTTGCAACCTCGGCTGTCACCCAGTTGCTGAAAGTCACAGCACACGTTAGAAGGCCGAATGGTGGGTCGCTGTCATTTCCTTCAGGGCATACATCGAATGCTTTTGCCGGGGCAACGGTCTTTTTTCACGAATTTAAGGATACATCTCCTTTATTCGCTTCGTCAGGATATCTCCTTTCTTCTGCTACCGGCATCCTCAGGATCACGAATAACAGGCACTGGCTGCCCGATGTGCTTGTAGGCGCTGGGATCGGGATACTGGTTACAAATATTGTTTATGCCATCGAACCTCTCAGGAACTGGGACCCTTTCCGGAAAGCCGGTGGTGAAAAGCTGACCATGGTTCCCGATTTTTATCCCCGGGAACATTACCTTTGCCTTACGGTAAAGATTAACCTGGATCATAATAAATAACCTTAATTTTAATAACTGAATGGATCATTTCGACATCATACGTACCCTGAAATTCCTCCCTGGCATTATTATTGGGTTGACATTTCATGAATTCAGTCATGCGATAGTGGCAAAATGGTGTGGTGATAATACATCAGCCGAGCAGGGAAGGGTAAGTCTCAATCCCCTGAGGCATATCGATCCCCTGGGGTTTATACTTCTTCTGGTGGCTGGTTTCGGCTGGGCTAAACCCGTGCAGTTCAGGGAACAGAATCTCAGGAATCCGAAGACCGACATCCTGAAGATTGCTCTTGCCGGTCCGTTCTCGAACGCTGTCCTGGCAATACTGCTCTCGGTGATACTCGTTATTTGCGTGAAGTTTGTCTCATTCACTGCAGGAAGCATAGCTGATATATCCCTTGAGATTCTTTTCTATGCCATATACATCAATTGGGGCCTGTTTGTTTTCAACCTTATCCCGTTGCCGCCTCTCGACGGGTCGCATGTCCTGTTCCATCCGTTCAGGAAGTATCCCGAACTTTACAGCTGGCTTTACAGGTACGGCTCGCTTGCATTGTTCTTTGTTCTGATAGCAGGAAGTATTACAGGAAAAAATATATTCCCGATTGGCAGCTTGATCCAGTCGCTGGCTCAGGGTTTTCTTGGCATTCTTGGTTATCGTTGAATTATCATCATTTTAACTGCATGTTGAATGAAATTTGAACGGATTTTGTAACTTCATAAGCTCGTAACAAATGAGGTTGACTTTTTTAATATTGCTTGGATTTCTTACTCTTGCGGTGATGGCGCAGCAGGATGATAAATATACCCAGCTCAGGAAGGAGATGGTCAACGATCAGATTGTGACCAGGGGCATCAGGAATCAGCTCACCATCAAGGCAATGTTGAAGGTTCCCAGGCATCTTTTTGTCCCTCAGCAGTATCTTGCTCATGCATATGATGACTCCCCTCTTCCCATAGGTCACGACCAGACAATTTCGCAGCCTTTCATTGTGGCCTATATGACAGAGCTTGCCCAGCCCGCCAAATGGAAAAAGGTGCTTGAAATAGGTACTGGATCAGGGTACCAGGCGGCTGTCCTGGCCGAAATAGTTGATACGGTTTATACAATCGAGATTATTCCCGAGCTTGCCCGGGAGGCAGCATCAAGGTTGAACAAGCTTGGTTATAAGAATGTGATTACAAAGACCGGCGACGGCTATCTGGGCTGGAAAGAGTATGCACCTTTTGATGTTATAATTGTTACCGCCGCCGATGATCATATTCCACAACCGCTTCTCGATCAGCTGGCCGAGAAAGGTAGATTGATAATGCCTGTGGGTCCGGCGTCTTCGGCTCAGCAGATCGTGCTTGCGGTAAAGAAAGATGGCAGGATTATGCGAAGCAAGCTTGCCATGGTAAGGTTTGTACCGTTGTTGAGAAGTTATTAAACAAGACATTAAATAGCCATGGAATATAGTGAAGCAATTAAAATCCGTGAAAGCTGGGGTGACAAGCCCTGCGATCATCCGTATCTTGAAAAGATGTATTATACCGGCGCTTTTTTAACAGTTTATGTATGCAGGCAATGTGGTGCTGAGATCTCGATTGCAGCCAAGCTCGAAAGGGACCTTCAGCAGAAAGCGTCAAAAAAATCAGCCGGTTAGCCCCGCATTTTTAAACAATCGCCCTCTGCCCTTCACTCTGCGCCCCGTGCCCCGTACCCCGTATCCTGTACCCTGTACCCTGTACCCCGTAACCTTTCCCCACATTTTTCTTCCGATATCATTGTCCTTTTGTCATATTATTCCTACCTTTCCTATACTGTTGAGATGAAAGTCAGACATAAGCGCATCAAATCCATTTTAGAGACTTTGTAATATGCTTCTTCTTATGGGACTGACGGGGCGGAAGCGTGGATAAAGTGAAGATTTTACCATGATTGAAGAAATATTTCAGGTCCGGGTTTTATAAGGATTAACTGTTCATAACCTGTTGTTTGCTTATTAAAGTTCTCTAATCCCTGCACACTATATGAAACGCTGCATAGATGGAAAAAAGAGTAGTTTTAACAAGGGTCTTTCACCGTGGAATGTGGAGGATCGCTATAAACTTCGGCTTTGACAGGAAGATTAATTCTCATGTCTGCAAGCTGACAGGTTGCAAATTCAGCAGAACTCTTAATTGCTGGCATGTTAATGACTCCGAGGAATCCATTAAGGAGATCCTCGGTGTTTTCAAGGGGACGGCCGGTGTAGACATATCTGGCATCTCTGGCGGGAAAATCCGGAAGGAGGGTTCCGGTGTAACCGGGAAAGTGAAGGAGAATGTTACTGCACAGGAAAAGGATGAAGCTGGGATCGCAGGGCAAGGGAATGTTCCTCCCGATGAAGATTACTGGCTCGATGATTCTGCTTCGGGTGATTTATCGGGAGGTGCAGGAAGGCGTGTTGTCGAGTTCAGGATTAATGAAAATGATGGCAGGTTATCTTTGAAATTTACTGGTGGGTATGATCCGAAGTGGATTGAGGAGATCAGGAGTTATGGAAAGTATTATTATGATAAGAGGCGGAAAGAATTCCTTCTGCCCTGGACCAGGCTCACAACAGATTCGCTCTCCGATTATTTTTCTTCACTTGGTGTTCCGGTGAAGGTTATTCGGCAGGTTCTGAATGAAGAGGTAAAGGCGGAACGAAAGGATATCGGCGATGAAATTCGGTCCAGGGAGTTAGGTGATGGGGCGTTTGAGGGTTTGCAGCTTCTGAGGGGTTATCTTGAAGAGAACAGGTACAGCCAGAATACTGTTGAGTCATATCTGTCGCAGCTTGAAATTTTTTTCAGGTATTTCAGTGTGAAGGATCCGTCGGAGATAACGCATTCTGAGTTCTCTGACTTCATCAGTGCATATGTTATTAAGCTCGGCTATTCCTCGTCGTATCAGAATCAGATGATATCTGCGGTCAAAACATATTATGAGATTTCAGGCAGGGGAAAGATCATTCCTCAGGTGCTTGAGAGGCCGAGGAGAAGTCGGGCGTTGCCAAAGGTATTTTCAAAGGAGGAAGTCAGCAGGATATTAAGCAGTGCGAGGAATGACAAGCACAAGCTTCTTTTATGGATAATTTACTCTTGTGGTTTAAGGAGGTCGGAGGTAATAAACATCAGGATGGAGGATCTCGACAGGGAGAGGCGGATTCTGCATATCAGGGAGGGTAAGGGTCGGGTTGACAGGATTGTTCCTGTATCTGATAAGGTATGGGACAAGATAGACAGTTACCTTGTTTCGTTCAGGCCAGAAGTTTTTTTATTTGAAGGTCAGGGAGGTGGAAGGTATTCATCCGAGAGTGTTTACCATGTTTTCAAGGAAGCATTAAAGAGCGCAGGTATAAGCAAGGAAGTCGGTGTACATTGTTTGAGGCACAGTTATGCGACACATCTGCATGAGAGTGGTTTGGACATCAGGTACATTCAGGAGTTGCTGGGGCATCGGAGTTCGCGCACCACTGAGATTTACACGCATGTGAGTCGTCGTAATCTGATCTCAGTCCGCAGCCCCATCGACGATCTTGACATCAGTTAGCACAATCCTGCCACTATCCCACCCTTTTCGTCAGATATGTGTAACTTTCCTAACATTATAAATGAGTTAGGCTTAAGCTGTTTCCAGTGACAATAAATTTGTCCCAACAACTAATAGAAAATTTTTATACAAATTAGATTCATTATGAAAACAGGTTTTGTACCAGCAGTTCTTATACTGCTACTGGTTTCATGTTCAGAGGATGA
>DATKMR010000002.1:0-16661 GCA_035541795.1 Bacteroidales bacterium | reverse complement strand
TGACCAGGCAGCAGCCGTTCAGCATATTACCGACTATTCTGTCAAGACAGGCAATGGTACAGTCAAGGAATGGAAGGACCTTTACAGGTTCCTCTTCACAAAATATGTTGATGGCAACGTAAAAGTTAAACAGGCTGTTCCGAAAGGATACAACAGGGTTAACCCGAAGCTGACACAGCCAGGGTATGGTGATGACTGGAACCGAATGGTAGCAAAGAGCACCGGCGACAAGTTTAAAATGCCGGAAGAAAAGAAATAGGAAAGACGAGTTACGGTGTGAGGCGTGAGGCGTGAGGCGTGAGGTCAAATACTCTGCAAAACCGCTAGTCCCTAGCCCCGGGCCTCAGATCAGAAAGAATGGCGATTAAAAATTAATTATTTTGCACTTACACATAATTTTTAAAATAATTCTATATCTTTGCGTCCGATTTTCTGAAAACAAATTTGAATAAAAATATCTGTTGCGATGAACTTAATGAATGTTATAGAGAAGGAGCTGGCTGTAAAGAATGAATTCCCCAAATTCAATGCAGGCGATACAGTTACGGTTCATTACAAAATCAAGGAAGGTAACAAGGAGAGGGTACAGCAGTACCGTGGCGTTGTTATCCAGAGAAGCGGAAGCAAGCATACCGAAACTTTCACCGTAAGAAAAATGTCGGGTAATATAGGTGTAGAAAGAATCTTCCCTGTAGCATCACCCTTCATTGAGAAAATTGAGCTTAACAAGCATGGAAAAGTTCGGAGGGGAAGAATATTCTACCTCCGCGATCTTACTGGTAAGAAAGCAAGGATTAAAGAGAAGAAATTCTAATAAGATTGATAAAAAAAGACCGCCTGTTGGCGGTCTTTTTTTTAAAGTTTCTTAGTCTTTGCATCTTCTACAAGCTGGGTGGCTTTCTTATCGGCCTCCTGTATAAGCAGGTTAGCTTTTTTATCTGCTTCTTTTTTCAGGGCTTCAGCTCCCTTCTGTGCTGCAGTCTTTGCAATTATACCTTTTGTCTGGGCGTTTTTAATCAGGTTTGCTGCCGATGAATCGGCCTGGGCTCTTATACCTGCGGCTGTTTTTGCTGCCTCATCCCTTATCTGCTGAGCCCTCGTCTCAGCCTCCTTAACAATCTTTTCCCTGTTACTGTCAATAGCGTTATTAGCCGAGGCTTTGACATTCTCCTTGTTCAGGGGAGTTGAGGTAGCACTACTTGAGGTTCCGGAGCCTCCCCCGAAATCCGGACTCACCTCTGGCTTTTTAAAGGTGCCTTTGACTCTTACATTTAATTTCACAATTTCGGAAGGTTTATAAGCAATCCCGAATTTTGCAGCCTGGGAGGCGAGATTGTCCATCAGGGCGTTTACGCCGGATCCGAGTTCAGACCTAGGTATTTCTGTCTTAACCAGGTAGTTTATCGTCTGGTCAAGGCCCTGATCACCTGAGATATTCATCTTTATCCCTCCAGTTTTAATATCGAAAGGTGAGATATATACCCTGCCATGAGAAATCCTGAAGCTTACATTTATGTCCCTGAATGTGTTTGAATATTTATCACCAAGTTTAAGCACCTGCTTAAATTTATCGAAGGTGGCCGATTCGAGAAGGGTTACCTGGTCTGAGTGAAGTTTTCCGAATCCATCTATTGTTGGAATAACAGGCATCATATTTTTCCCAAGCAGGCTTTTATATGTAAGCTGCATGCTTACCTTGCCGTCAACGCCCTTGGCAGTGGGTGCAAACTTACGCACAACGGCGAAGGTCTTAAATGCGTCCTTTACACCGATATTATCCATTTTCAGGTCAGCGCTGGTAACAGGTTTCAGCGTATCCCTTGTGTCATAAACCGCATTCATATTGACATTTCCTCCAAGAATATCCATTCCGGTATCTTTAATTGTCAGGACGCCATCCTTCACAATTACATGGCCTTTCAGGTTACCTGCGGAAATTGTTCCGTACATGAATTTCTCAATCGCGGCATTAAAGTCAAAATCAATGTTTTTAGGTACTGCGATTACTGCAAGCGAAGTTGTATCTGCAGGAGTGGCAGTGGATGTATCGGGAGGCATTGCGTTCATTATTGATGCCATGTCGACAGTGCCCGAACGAAGTGTGAGGTTGCCTTTGATGGTTTCATTCCTGAAAACATACGGTATGTAGTTCTTAAGGTCGCCTGAGAGGTGGAAATCGCTCTTTCCGGCCACATAAAGATCAGCTTTAACCATCTGGGCAGCTGCAGGAGTGAATTTAAATACCGCTTCACGTATCTCAACACCAGGATAGCCTTTCATGTCTACCTTCATATTCTTTATACTGAGGTCGCCCTGGGCTTTGAAGTCCTCGTACCTGTTTTTTTCGATCATAGACATCCTGCCGGACATGGTGACAGCCATCTCAATTAATCCTGAGAGTTTCATATCGCTTACGGGAACAGCCTTTGAAAGGGCGGTAAGGTCGATCCTGCCTTTCATGCTGCCGCTGAAATCAGGATCGCTCATCGGTGTTCTCAGCTTCAATGTCATGTCGAAAGGATTTCCTGCAAGTTCAAAATGAAACCTGTCAACATCCACAGTCGACCTGTCGGCTTTTTTGCCATCATAGAAAACATTAGCTTTCACTCCTATTGCAGATATTTTTTCCGGAAGATCGGGGTAGCTTACTACGCCGTTATCCACGGTCATGTTGAGTTTTACATCCGGCATTGTACTGTCTGCATCGCTGTAAATACCTCTGGCTTCTCCTGAAAGTGTAAAATTGCCAGATGCTTTCAGGTTTTCGTAACCCGACATATAAACTGCCGGAACAAGTGAAAGAAGTGTTTTAAATGATGTCTCGGGTGTCCTGAACTTAAGGTCCGTGATTATATCAGATTTTGGCATTGCCACCGTACCTGAGAAGTTCAGCTTCATATCGTTTACCGACAGGTAATTGTCGCCGAAGGTAAACCTGAGGCTGTCGAGGTTGGCTTTAAGTGCCAGCTTCGAATCGAGAACAACCTTATTAAGATATTTGACATTATCATACATCACGGTTGCCTCCCCGGAACTGAAGAGGATATTCAGGTCAGTAAGGCTGCCTGTCATATCGCCCGAGAGGGTGAAATTCATCTTTTTAAATGATGCCGCAATATTAGACTCGGCATCGGTATATGAAACAGAGCTGTTCCTTGCTTCCACTTTCTTCAGAAGAAGCTTCATCGGGCTTCCCGCTGATGTAGATGATGGAGCAGGTGCAGGAGATGGAGCCCGGGTTGCAGATGCAGGAGCAGATGGCTTCGAGATATCCCAGTTGGCTGATCCATCCTTGAGGACGATCCCGTTGATGATGGCCTTGTCTAGAATAATCGATTTTACCTCGTATCCCTTGCTGCCGAAGAGACTCCCAAGATTAAATACAAGGTCGAAAGATCTGAAACCGGCTAATGTATCCTTTTCGAATTTTCCCACACCTGCCACGTACATATCCTTCAGTGAAAAGGAGAGGTTTGGGAAATTCCTGAAGAATGTAAGCTTGTAGTCTGAAAATGTGACCTTTGCATTCACCGATTCGTTAATCACCGATTCGATCTTTGTTTTGATTTTGCCTTTGAAAATCACTGGAACGGTAAAAAGCAGAACGAGAATAAACAGGATCAGTCCCAGCAGGACCTTAACTACAGTCTTGACAATTTTTTTCATATTTCCGGTCGTTAATGAATAATTCTATTAAAAGAAAACGCAATTACTCACAGATTGGTTTTTAAAATTACTCAATATTAACAAAAATAAAAATTTTGCTATATTTGCGTCCGCATGCAGATGCAGGGTCCCGTAGCTTAACTGAATAGAGCATCTGACTACGGATCAGAAGGTTGGGGGTTTGAATCCCTCCGGGATCACAAGGCAGACAATCCTGACGACAGTCGGGATTTTTTGTTTTACGGCAGAGCATGAATTTATTCATGCGACAGCGGTGAAACAAAAAATCCTGGCAGCGAAGCTGCGGATTGTCTGCCTTGTTGGATCCTCAACCAGCGGATCATCCTGGCGAAGCCGGGATAATCCCTTTAAAGTATACATGATTCTTCGGCTGAAGCCGACGGCAACTGAAAGAAGAAGCTGCGGATTTTCTGCCTTGTTGGATCCTCAACCAGCGGATCATCCTGGCGAAGCCGGGATAATCCCTTTAAAGTATACATGATTCTTCGGCTGAAGCCATGATGGGTTTCAGGCTTTCCTTACCGTCGGCTGAAGCCGACGGCAATTGAAAGAAGAAGCTGCGGATTGTCTGCCTTGTTGGATCCTCAACCAGCGGATCATCCTGGCGAAGCCGGGATAATCCCTTTAAAGTAGACATGATTCTTCGGCTGAAGCCGACGGCAACTGAGCAAAGATTTCTGATTTAATGGAGATGTTAAACAACTCCTGAGTATCTCGCTGATGGTTATCATGCTTATTACCCTGGCTGGTATTATATCACTCTTATTACCAGGCTGCGATTTCAGTATATGCAGGTTGACAGACAGTTGAAAAAGATGGCAATGTAAAATTCATGATTTTTTTAAAATCGGTGAATTCCGGCTCAGAATAAAAATTATCTTTAATTGTAAATTGAAAACCTATAACCTATGAGCTCACGCAGAACATTCATCAGAAAATCGGTAATCGGTGCCGGTGCTATACTGCTCGCACCATCTTTCAAATCATTTGGCGAAGGAAACCCTGAAATAAAAATCTCTCTGGCGGAATGGTCCTTTCACAGGGCACTACAGGCAGGGAAAATGGATCATCTTGAATTTCCTGCAGTTGCTAAAAAATACGGGATTTCAGCAGTTGAATATGTGAACGGCTTCTTCGGAGGCAAGAAGATGGATTTTAAAGTCGCTGCAAAGGATAAGACATACCTTGGCGAACTGTTGAAGAGAAGCAAAGATGCAGGTGTGTTTAACCATCTTCTGATGTGTGATGACGAGGGACCTCTTTCAACTGTTAAGGAAAGTGAGAGGCTTGAAGCCGTTGAGAACCATAAAAAATGGATAGAAGCAGCTGCATTTCTCGGCTGCCTGACCGTACGTGTAAACCTGCACGGCGACGGAGAGCCGGAAGAGCGGAAAAAAGCGTCAATCGATTCACTGTCGCGACTGGGTACTTACGCTAAACCAATGAACATCAATGTTGTTGTTGAGAACCATGGCAGCGTGACATCAAATGCCGAATGGCTAACCGATGTAATGCAAAAGGTGAATATGAAAAACGTAGGCACATTACCCGATTTCGGCAACTTCTGCATTTCACATCCATGGGGAACGATCCAGGAGGGATGCAAGGAAATGTACGATCCGTACAAAGGCGTCGAACTGATGCTTAAATATGCCAAAGGAGTAAGTGCGAAAACCTACGACTTCGACTCGAAAGGAGAACAACCTCTTCTCGATTATAAAAGGCTTATCGGAATAGTAAAAGCCTCCGGGTTTAAAGGATACATGGGAGTTGAGTTTGAAGGTAACAATCAGCCTGAAGATGAAGGCGTGAAAAAAACCCAGGCTCTTATTGCCAGGTACCTTTAACCGATAATCTTATTTAAGCTCGGTCGTGTCAACATTCCATGCATTGACCTTAATAACGGGTCTGTCACCCTTTGAGTCACGTAGGAAATACCGGGCACTGTATGTTCTCTCCTCTCCCGGGAAGAGAGTAACATAGTTATCGTTCCAGTAAACAGGAAGTATCGGTTTACCTGTCGACGCGTCCCTCGGGTCGAAGCATATACAGAAAGCAATCGAAGGTGAAGTATTCTTCATCTTTATTTTTATTGTTCCGAATACCTCATCCCTGTCATAGCCGTATTCCATAGCTAACTTTACCCTGGGCAGTGTGTTAAGTGCGGTGAAGTCAGCATACTGGTTCGTTGGGGTGTAATAAGGCCATGGAAGTTTTGCTGCTGCCTTGTAATCGAGGATATCTTTCTTTACCGACAGCCAGTAAATATTATTATCGAGTTCCATGCCTTTATTGTCGAAGATTGCCAGGTAGAGAAAATAAACAGGTGTAATGTTTTTAATATCAGGCAGTTTATAGATGAATTTTGAAATATTTGACTGCACTCCACCTTTCCACTGATCCGAAAAAACTTCTTTTGAATTAATATCAAACACCCTGATCTTCACAGTGAGGCTATCGGCATCCTTAAGGTTTTCATTTGCAATATAGATATCATTAAAGCCGTACCTGTAAATTGCATGTAACGGAGTACAGGCCTTGCGTGTACCGTAAAAAGTACCTCCCGGCTGAAGGTAGGTATCATAAAGCTGCCATACAAGTTCGGGCCAGGCTGAATTCTGTTTCCACTGCACCAGGCCTGTGCTTAACGGTTTGTGGGCGACGTAAGCTTCAAACATAGGTCTCATGAGCTCATAGTTACTTACCTGCGACTTATAGGCAAAGTCATCGATATTTTTTGAAGCGCCATACCTGCCATTCAGACCGTTCAGGAACCTGCTGAGGGTGGTGAACTCATTCCTGCCGGTATGGAACTCCCATACCTTCCTGTCGATAGGCCAGAGGCTCTCTTTTGGGAACATTCTTTCAAGAGATGCAAGTGGCGGAACCGATTCACCCGGGCCTGTCTCAGTATTGAAGCCGTAGGCTCCTCCCCGTGTCGTATCGGTATACCAGTAAACCGGCGGGGTAAAAGCATACGGGCCAAGCATCTTCATTCCTGTCGGACCAGTGAGCTCGCTTATCAGTGCAACTTTTGCAACAACGCCATCCTGGCCTGTTCCTACGCCGCCAGCTGAGGCAGCCACGGGCCGCGACGGATCATATTTTTTAAACATCTCCGCATAATTGATCTCGAGTTTGGGCGCAGGCATTTTATCGCTACCGACCATCCAGCAATAGATGCTCGGGTGGTTCCTCAGCCACATCATCTGATCGAACCAGTATTCTGAGATCAGTTTTATATCCTCATCTGAAACCGGGCCGCCATACTTTTCATCGACAGGTTTCAGCAGGTACTCCTGCCACTCCCAGTGGCAGTTCCATCCAATCATTACCATAATGCCGTACTCGTCACACAGGTCGTAAAGGGTTTCATCCTTTCCCCAGAATCCCTCGCACCTGATACTGTTAAGATTCATCTGTTTTGTGTACCTGAGCTGTGCCTCGACTGACTCCCTCGTGTCCTGCAGGAACAGATCATCAGTCCATCCGCCTCCTTTCGGCATCACAAACCTCCCATTTACTTCAAAAACCCTGTTACCTTTTTTATCGAGATAGCTTTTTACCTCTCTAATACCGTATTTCTTCTCAACACGGTCAAGTATCTTACCTCCTGAAACAAATTCTACTTTAATCGGGTACATATCAGGCGACCCTGTTCCGTTCGGCCACCAAAGCTTAACCTGACTGACAGACAGTTCTTTAAACTCCTTCGGTGAAAATTCACATGAAACAGTTTCTCCGGCTTTAAGAGATACTTTTTTCTCAACATGGCCCAGTCCGAAATCAACTTTCAGAGTACCGCTCACCTGCCTGTCAAGACTGTTTATTACCTGTGCCTGGATATTCAGATCGGCTTCATTTGATTCGCCGGTTCTCACTTTAGAATAGACAAAGGGACTCCTTATCTTAACGCCGTCATTAATTTCAAGGAATACCTCCCTGAAGATACCCATGCTCCTGTCTCGTGGAAGCGGGTTCCAGTCTACAAAACCAATCGAGTATTCGCCGTCGGCATGCTGAAGTAGCTTCAGTGCAATGGTATTTGAACCTTCCCTGACAAAACTAGTTATATTGAATGTGAACATTTTAAATGTCCCGGCAAAAGTCTCTTTGCCGGCTACAAGCTTGCCGTTTACCCAGAGATCGGCCCGGTAGTTTATACCATTGAACCTGAGCGAAACAACCTTGCCAATATCGGAAGAAGTAAGGTTAAATGTTGTTCTGAACCACCACGGTTGCCTGAACATCACCGGGCTTACCTTCTGCATATTGGTACCAAAATAGGGATCTTCAATTTTCCCATCAGCAACAAGACTGCCAAGAACTGTACCTGGAACGACTGCGTCAAGCCAGTTTCCCTGGTCAAATTCATTTTGTGATATGAGCTTCCCGTCTGTTCCCATCAGAAGCGAATCAGGCTGCATCTTCCATGTGCCTGAAAGAGCTTTTGACGAAGATGTTAACAGCATCGCACCTTCTGAACAGGAGGCAAGAAGTGCTGCCATAACTATTATTACAAAGTATTTCATTTTATTAAAGGTTAGTCAAAATGGTCTGATGATAATGTACAAGTTAATAAAGAAAATCAGGATGAATATAATTAACTTCGGTGATTATTGCCAGAGTGTTGGAAAGTAATCTCAATATCATTACACTGAATGTTCCCTGGCCTCCGGATTATGGAGGGATGATCGATACATACCACAGACTCAGGTGTCTCAGTGAAGCAGGCATAAAAATCCATCTCCACTGCTTCACATATGGAAGGCCAGTGTCGCAGGAACTTGAAACCATGTGTGCTTCCGTAAAGTACTACCATAGGAAAAGCACTCTTTTCAGTCATTTATCACCTCTCCCCTATACAGTCATTACAAGAAGGTCGTCAGAACTTGAAGAAAACCTGCTGACGAATAACTATCCTCTACTTTTTGACGGGCTTCATACCTGTTTCCTGCTGAATGACGGAAAATTTTCTTCAAGGAGGATGTTTGTCAGGATGCATAATATTGAGCATAATTACTATCTCTCGAGGGCAAGGCATGAAAAGAACATATTCAGGAGTATCTATTTCAGGAGGGAAGCATTCAGGCTCTGGAGATTTGAAAATATTCTGGGCAGGGCTGAAAAGCTATTTCCTATATCTGAGGCAGACCATAAATACCTGTCACAAAAGTTCGGTAATTCCTGTCTCATTCCTCCCTTTCATCCCTTTAGCAGCCTCAGTATAAAGGATGGTAAGGGAGAATATCTGCTATATCACGGTGATCTGTCTGTAAATGAAAACGAAGCAATAGCCATGATGCTGACCAGGGATGTATTCAGCAGAACTCAGTATCACTGCATTATAGCAGGTAAGAGACCCTCAACCCTGCTGCGAAAAGCAGTGTCGAGATTCGGCAATATAAGACTGATAGCTGATCCGGGTAACATTGAAATGGAGGCACTTATTAGAAACGCACAGATAAATTTAATCCCGGCGGCTGAAGCTGAAGGCTTCAAGATAAAGCTACTCTTCACGCTTTTTGCAGGCCGTCATTGCATCACCAACTCAATTATGCTGGCAGGTTCAGGAGATAACAGGGATATCAAAGATCAGCTCAGAAAGTGTGTCAACACGGCTGACTCACCTAAAGAGATGCTGTCGATTATCAACAAGCTGACTGAAATACCTTTAAGAGAGGAAACTATAAAAGAAAGGGAGAAGCTCCTTAACGGGGTATTTAACAACAGCAGAAATGCAGCCTGCCTGATAAGTTCAATCTTCCTTCCGGCTAATAGCCAGACCTGATCAGAGATTCAAGAGTTGTTCGGGCAAGAATATCGTATGTGGTATCCCTGATTTCCTTAAATACTTTCCGTATTTCACAGTTAACTTCATCCTTGCAAAACTCACATGGCTGGTAGGCTTTTTCAGAAACACAGTACATCAGTGCAATAGTTCCTTCAAAATGCCGGATTATTTCCGCAAGGTTAACATCCGATGGCTTTCTGAGAAGGAAATATCCACCCGACTTCCCAAGTTTGCTGCCCAATATGCCCATCTTCCTGAGCTCAAGCAAGATATTCTCCAGAAAGCTCTGAGGGATCTTTTCATTCTCGGCGATCTCCCTTATCTGAACCGGCCCTTTACCGTACTCCCTGGCAAGCCTTGTCAGGGCTACCATAGCATACCTGGTCTTTTTGGAAAGTGTCATAGATCCTTCTATTACCCCGTTAAAGATAAGTATTTAAGCTTAATCATTTTTAGCTGAAATGCTGGCAGGCAAAAAAAAAGCCGGATATATTTTTGTTCACTAATTCTGTAGACATTATAGTTAAATGAAAAAAACACTTATCACCAGGACAATATTAACAGTAGCTTTACTTGTCATTTCAGTCTCCGGCCTGAAGGTAAGCGGACAGTCGATCAATGATGTACTCAACCTTCTTGTTGCAAACAAGTCGCTAACGCAGCAGCAGGCAGATTCAATCAGGGCCGATGCAGCAATAAAGCAGCAGGAGGCTGACGCCAGTAAAAAGAGTTTCCCTGTAAATACATCAAGGCTTATCCAGTTATCAGGATATACACAGGTGAGGTACCAGCGGACCGAAGAGAAAGGAAAGACAAGCGGTTTTGACATCAGACGCGCAAGGCTTGATTTAAAAGGGAATATTTCACCATACTTTTCATACGGTTTACAGGCTGATTTTGCTGGAAGCCCGAAGCTTCTTGATGCCTATGGCGATATTAAACTGGCCGAGTATTTTTTCGTCACTTTGGGGCAATTTAAAATACCTCTCACATATGAAAACCAGATTTCCGATAATAAGATAGAGATAACTGACAGGTCTCAGGTTGTGGAAGCACTCGTGGCCAGGTCGAAGGATTTACTCGGAAATACAAACGGGCGTGATATCGGGATCATGGCAGGAGGTGCTTTGCTGAAGATAAACGGACAGCCTCTTATTGAGTATCGCCTGGGTATATTCAACGGATCAGGAATTAATGTTGCCGATACGGCAAACAGTAACAAGGATTTTAGCGGAAGGCTATTGGTAAATCCTGTGAAAGGGCTCACAATAGGCGGTTCATTCTATAATGGCTTTGATAAAGTGAACAAGCCCGATGTTGCAGGAAAAGCACAGACCAGGGACAGGTTTGGTTTTGAACTTAATTATTCCCTTCCGCGACTGCTGATCAGGGGAGAATACCTGAAGGGCAAGGATGGCAAGACAACAAGAGATGGCTGGTATCTCCTGGCCGGCTATTATGTAATCAAACAGAAGCTTCAGCTCCTGGGCAGATATGACACATATAATCCAAACACTTCAAAGACAGGTGTGATAACAAACAACTATACTTTCGGAGGCAATTACAACTTCAATAACTGGTCAAGGCTCCAGTTATTTTATACGGTAAGGTCTGAAGTGGGGACATCGGTAAAAAACAATTACCTCACGGTTCAGTACCAGGTAGGATTTTAATAAGAGGAAAAAACAGTCTATGAAAAGAAAATCGTTTATATCAACTCTACTTTTTCTTATCTTCCTTGCCGGAAGATCAGTAAGTTACGGTCAGGAAGCATTATCGGGGCAGATAAGCATTTCAGGTGCATTCGCTCTTTATCCCATGGCTGTAAAATGGGCAGAAGAATTCAGGAAAATCCATCCCGACGTAAGGATTGACCTCTCGGCAGGTGGAGCCGGCAAAGGGATTGCAGATGCCCTGAGCGGCATGGTTGATATTGGTATGGTTTCTAGGGAAATATACCAGGAGGAACTCAAGAAAGGAGCATTCCCGGTTGCTGTTACCAAAGATGCAGTTGTTGCTGTTATCAGCGACCATAACCCGGGTCTGAACGATATTCTTGCAAAAGGTCTGAAAAAAGATGCCGGCAATAATATCTGGATTACAGGTAAGATAACGACCTGGTCTCAGGCGTTCGGAACCAAATCTTCCTCCCCTATACATATTTATACCAGGTCTGACGCCTGCGGGGCAGCGGAAATGTGGGCCAAATATTTCGGAAAGAAACAGGAAGATCTTCTAGGCGTGGGTGTCTTTGGAGATCCGGGCCTTGCACAGGCGGTAAAGAGAGATCCTCTTGGAATCGGATTCAATAATATCGGTTACGCGTATGATGCCAAGACCAGGGAACAGGTAAAGGGCATCAGGGTTGTTCCGATTGACCTTAATAATAATGGCAAAATAGATCCTGATGAAGATTTCTACGGTTCGATGAATGATCTGATCGCAGCAATAGCTTCGGGCAAATATCCTTCTCCGCCTGCAAGAGAGCTCTACTTCGTCTGTAAAGGCAAGCCGGGGAACAATAAAATACTTAAAGAATTTTTAAAATGGGTGCTTACCGACGGACAGAAATATGTTAATGAAGCCGGATATATTTCCCTGCCTGCCGAACGGATTAAAACAGAACTAAAGAAGCTTGAATAGTTTATGAAATACAGAAGAGTCCTTAAGGACAGACTTGCCCGGTATTACATGCTGGGCATTGCCGTTTTATCCCTGCTGCTGATCCTAATTATCGGATTATCATTGCTTTTTAAGGCTCTGCCGATAATGAAAGAGCATAGCCTTGGTTCGCTTTTATCGTCTTCCAGCTGGAAGCCTTTCAAGGGTGAATTCGGATTCCTGCCATTTATTCTCAGCACTTTATATGTTTCGCTAATTGCAATTATCCTGGCACTTCCAGCTGCGATGCTTACTTCGATATACCTGAATTCATATGCTTCCGACCGCTTGAGGAGGTTCTTCGAACCTGTAATAGACCTTTTATCAGGTATACCTCCGGTAATATACGGGGTATGGGGTACATTAACTGTAGTGCCGTTGATTTCCGAGAAAATCGCGCCTCATTTTGTTGAATTTTCAGCAGGTTACTCGGTTCTTGCAGGAGGGCTTGTTCTGGCAATTATGATACTCCCGCTGCTTATAAGCATCCTTCTTGAAGTTTTCAGGTCAATGCCAGAAGAGATATCAGATGCTTCCTTGTCGCTGGGGGCAACAAAATGGCAGACTGTTAAAAAAGTCATGCTGAGAAGATCAATCCCAGGTATAATCGCAGCAATTGTACTGGCTATTTCAAGGGCATTTGGTGAAACGATAGCTGTGTTAATGGTTTGCGGAAATATACCGATAGTGCCTAAATCTATTTTTGAAGCCTGCTATCCCCTGCCGGCACTTATTGCAAATAATTACGGCGAAATGCTTTCAATGCCAGGTTATGAATCCGCTCTTATGCTAGGTGCACTTCTGCTGTTTCTGATTATTGTCCTTTTCAACGGTGTTTCAAGGATAACCTTAAATCGCATTGAAAGGAGGTTCCAGCTATGAACAGCACGGGCAGCAGGCAAATGAAGCTTAGGAAGAATGAGGAAAGATTATTCAAGGTACTGATGATAGGGTCGTCTGTACTTATTATGGGTTTGTTGCTTTACATTGTAGGTACTATTCTTTACAGGGGTCTTCCCTCACTTAACCTCGACATGATCACAAAGCTTCCAGGAGGCGGTTTTTACCTCGGTAAAGAGGGTGGTATTGCCAATGCTATCATAGGTTCTCTCTACCTTATTGCTGGTTCCCTGGCATTAAGCATGCTGATAAGTATACCTCTGGTCATTTTCATCAACTTCTACCTTCCAAGGAACTCAGCATTAACCGGTCTGATACGCTTTTCATTTGATATTCTCTTTGGAATTCCTTCAATTGTTTACGGGGCATTCGGCTTCGCACTGATGGTTTTCCTTGGTTTAAAAGCATCTCTTCTCGGGGGGATAATCGCTGTTGCACTGCTGATTATGCCTATAATGATGAGATCCTTCGACGAGGTTGCCAGACTACTCCCGGGTGATCTCTCTGAGGCTTTACTCGCACTTGGATCGACCAAATACGAGATGTCGAAAGTAATCCTTAAAAAACTGATGCCAGGAATGATGACATCTGTTCTTCTTGCCACAGGCAGAGGAATAGGTGATGCTGCTACAGTTCTCTTCACTGCAGGGTACACCGATAACATTCCCGCCTCGCTCGGCCAGCCAGCCGCAACACTCCCGCTATCGATATTCTTCCAGCTGGGTTCCCCCGTGGAAGAGGTCCAGAACAGGGCTTACGCTTCTGCAATTATTCTGACAGTAATCATACTTATCATTAGCCTCTCGGCCAGGTGGATAAGTTCAAGATATTCTAAAAAATAATGATATGAATTCCGAATCAGCAGCAAGACAAATTACTACAGTTGAGGGTATCGCATCCGATCCACTAAGAAAAGTAGTACAATCACATACCATAAAGATCGAGAATCTCGATGTTTATATCGAAGAAAACCATGTCCTGAAGAACATCGACCTTACTATTCCTGAGAAAAGCATAACATGTATCATCGGTCCTTCCGGCTGCGGAAAATCAACTCTTCTGAAGACCCTTAACCGTATGCATGATGAAAATCCCGAGGTCAGGATCAGCGGTGTGGTGAAGGTAGATGACGAGAATATTTACGACAATAAAGTCAATGTTATCGAAGTGAGGAAGAAGATGGGGTTGCTCGCTCAGCGACCCTGCCCTCTTCCGATGTCAATTTTCGACAATGTTGCTTACGGGCCAAGGATTCATGGCGTCAGAAAGAGAAAAGTGCTGAACCAGACTGTTATCCAGTACCTGCAGTACGTGGGGCTGTGGGATGAGGTAAAAGGAAGAGTCAGGAAATCTGCATCCCGGCTTTCCATAGGCCAGCAGCAGAGGCTTTGCCTGGCAAGGGGGCTGGCCATTGAGCCTGAATATATCCTGGGTGATGAAGCCACCTCTGCGCTCGATCCGATATCAACCAAAAAGATAGAGGAGCTGTTCATTGAACTCAAGGAAAAATATACTGTGATACTGGTTACACACACCCTTCGGCAGGCAAAGAGAATAGCCGACTATATCGTATTCATGTACCTGGGGAAGATTATCGAGGCAGGTCCTACGGAAGAGATTTTTAATAATCCTAAGATGCAGCTTACGAGGGACTATCTTTCCGGCAGCTTCAGCTAGTCTTTTTTGATGGCAGAAAAGATACTGCCACTACCCCGGCAAGGGCAACAAATATTAATATTAAGAAACCCGGGGCGTAACTTTTACCGGCATGGTCGTATATTGTTCCAACAAGCATGGGGCTTGAAGCTTCAGCAATACCGTCGGCAACGAGTATTATTCCCATTACCCTTCCCAGAGACCTTATCCCGAAAAGATCGCCGGCCATAAGCGGTATTATCATGTAATCGCCACCCAGACCCAGCCCGAATATAACAGCGAAAATATAGATGCGACCGGGGAAATCGGGCAGCAAAAGCAACGGTATTGATACGGCTATCAGCAGGTAAATAAGTATCATCACATATTTTCTCTGGATAAGATCTGCGAGCCATCCCATAAGCAGCCGGCCTGCGAGGCTTGAAAATAGAACAAGTGAGATTATAGTTGCTGCACCTGACTGTGAATAATTTATATCGCGCAGGTACAGTTTAAGATGCTGGTTTGCTCCACCGACTGCAGCAATTGAACACATGCTGCCGACAGCAAGGAGTAAAAATTCCTGTCTGACAGGATGTTACGAAGCTTTTCATCAGATGAATTTGCTCCCTCAGGCTGAACGCCAGGTGCTGTTTCTTTGATGAAGAAGGCCAGCGGCAGAGCTATAAGTATCATCAGTACACCCAGAGATACAAGTGCGGTATGCCAGCCTGAATGAGAAACAAGCGCTGCGGAAAGGTGGGGAACGATAACACCTCCCGCGCCTATCCCAAGGTAGGCAATTCCCATTGCCCTGCCCCTGTTCTTTTCGAAACGCCTTGAAATCAATACCTGGCATGGAAGCGGCCCGCCGAAAACATAACCGGCAGCATTTAAAAAATAGAAAAAATAGAACATGAAGACAGAGCTCATAAAACCGAGTCCTATGAGTGCCGCACCTGCAATTACCGATCCGGCAAGCAGCATCTTCCTCGGGCCATACCTATCGATGATCCAGCCTGCAATATAACCAAACAGCGGAGCCACAACTATCTTGCTAAGGGCATTACCGGAGGTAATGAAACCTCTGCTCCACCCGAAATCTTTTTCCCAGAAATCGTAGAAAAAGGGTAAGCCATACAGTGCGAATCCCACAATGGCGAAAAGCGACAGGAAGGCGGTTGCCATTACATATGTTCCTGAACCTGATCTGCCTGATTTGGATGATGTGAACATATCGGTACTGCGGTCAGATGTTTTTTCCTGCGAGCCTTGTGAGGCTGTAATAGGCTGCTCCGATAAGAGCTGAATTCCGTCCCAGTGCTGCACGCTCGATCTTAACCTCTGTCCTGCAATTTTCGAGTGAGTTTGAGAAGGCGCTCTTCCTGATCAATGAGATGTACGAATCCCTGGCTTCGGCCATTCCTCCACCCAGAACAATAATCTCGGGTGCAAAGATAGTTATCAGGTTCGACAGGCCCAGACCCACCAGGTATGCATTTTCGCGTACAACTTTAACAGCATTGGGATCCTTCCTGTAACTGAGAGAGAAGATATCCTTTGCGGTCAGGCTGGCGGCCTGTTTCGAATCAAGGCCGCAATCTCTGGCATATCTGGTAACCATGGCCGAGGCAGAGGCATAATGTTCGAACGATCCCTTAATACCTGTTTCACTGAGGCCTCCTTCAAAATTAATTATCATCTGACCGATCTCCCCTCCGGCATTGTTGACGCCCCTGTAAAGATTGCCGTTTATGATGATCCCGCCGCCTATACCGGTTCTCAGTGCCACAAAAATCACATTGCTGAAGCCATTTGCCGCACCAAATTTCTGTTCTGCGATGGTCATCAGGTTTGCATCATTACCAACAAAAACCGGCAGGGCAGTCTCCCTGTTCAACAGCCTCGAGAGAGGAATATTTTTCCAGTTTTTAATTCCATGGCCCGGTCCAAGAACTGTTCCGTTCTCATGATCGACAAAACC
>DATKMR010000001.1:0-899839 GCA_035541795.1 Bacteroidales bacterium | reverse complement strand
GCTTATCGTTGCAACATTGGCAAGCCATGAACCGGTTACTCCAGCCGGGAGACCCGTGAAGGTTGCACCTGTTGCACCTGTGGTTGCATAGGTAATGTTGGTGATTGCAGTATTGATACACTTCGTTTGTGCATCGGTTCCGGGTGCACTGGTAAGTGTGATCGTGTTGGCAGGAGTGACAATTATTGAACCCGTTGCTGTCACAACAGCGCAACCGCCTGTAAGCGTTACGGTATAATTGAATGTTCCGGATGCCGTCGGTGTACCGCTTATTGTAACAACATTTGCCGCCCATACTCCACTCACACCAGCAGGTAATCCAGCTACCGTAGCTCCGGTTGCCCCGGTTGTGGAGTATGTAATATTGGTAATTGCAGTATTAATACATTTTGTCTGATTATCGGTTCCTCCCGCGGAAGTCAGCGTTATGGTATTCTTCGGGGTAATAGTCACATTGGTATTTGCCGTACCTGTGCAGCCGCTGGCATTGGTGATCGTGAGTGTGTACACTCCACCCATAGCAAGTGTAGCTGTTGCAATGGTCGGGTTCTGAAGGGTTGATGTGAATCCATTTGGTCCCGTCCACGAGTACGATGTCATTCCATTCGGTCCACCGCTAAGATTTATTGTACCGGTTTCGCAGACAGGGCTGTTGCTTGAAGCGGTTGCTACAAGTGCAGCAGGCTGCGTTATGGTAACAGGAACATTTGTCGTACAAAGGTTGGCATCCCGTATTGTAATTGTATATGAAGCTGCTGTCAGACCTGTGAATGTTGCTGAAACCTGGTACCCGCCTCCATTTAGGCTATACTGATATGGAGAAGTACCTCCTGATGCAAAGATTGTAACCTGGCCATCATTGCCGCCGTTACATGTAACATTTGTCTGTGATGAGATTGCTCCGGTAAGTATTGCCGGCTGTGTGATAGTTACAGGCACAATTACCGTACAGAGTTTTGTGTCACGCACCGTTACGGAATGTCCTCCGGCTGAGAGTCCGCTGAAATTACCCAGGCCCTGGTATGCACCACCATCAAGGCTATACTGGTAGCCAGGTGTTCCTCCGGCTCCGGCAACCGTAACTGCACCGGTCGAGTTACCGTTGCAATCGACATTTGTCTGAAGTACAATAGATCCTGTCAGCAATGCCGGCTGGGTTATATTGACAGGAACTGTTTTGGTGCAGAGATGTGCATCCTGAACTGTAATTGTATGGGCACCAGAGGTCAGGCCACTGAACGTAGTGGAAGCCTGGTATGCCCCGCCATCAATATTATACAGGTAAGGAGCTGTCCCTCCTGAAGCAGTCACAGTCACACTGCCATCATTACCACCGTTGCAGCTGACATTGGTTTGTGAGGATATGCTGCCGACGATTGCAGTTGGTTGTGAGATTGTGAACGGGACATCAAAGGTGCAAAGTAATGCGTCCCTCACTGTAACGGTATGATTCCCGATTCCTATCCCGCTGAACGTACCACTGGCCTGGTAGGCACCCCCATCGAGTGAATATGTGTACGGTGCCAGACCTGTGCCGGCCGTAGCTGCTGCTGTAACAGAGCCGTCGGACAGTCCGTTGCAGGAAACATCTGTTTTGGCAGTTATTGTACCCTGAACATTATAGATAGTAACATCTACAAACACAGTACCTGAGCAGGATGCTGCATTGGTCACATCGACTGAAACTTTACCGGTAGCACCTGTACTCCAGCGAACCTTGACAAAGTTAACTCCGGCTGTCCCGCCTCCAGTAACTGTCCCGCCTGTTACTGTCCAGGCATAAGACGGATATGTGGTCGTTAAAGTATAGGTATATTCAGTATTGGCACATACTGAAATGACAGGGCTATTGAAAGCCGGTACCGGAACGGCATTTATTGTCACAGAATCAACAACCTGTGACGTACACGGGTTGCCAAGAATATCATTCTTTGTCTTGGTCACTGCAACAACACCCTGGGTTACACCCATATTCCATTTTACATCAACACTGTTTGTATTTGTCGGTGTAAGGAATGTTCCGTTGGTTACATTCCATGAATATGTTGCTCCGGCGTCATTTACAACTGAATAGGTATATGTTCCGCCTTCACATGCAACCGGGTAATTGATTGTAATGTTGCTGAATAGGATCCCCGACTTGACAAGTATCATGGTGGAGGAACTTGTACATCCGTTTCCATCGGTCACTGTCAGGCGAATATGGTATGTCCCGTCGGGCATCAGGTTATTAAACCATGGCGACGTCATCGTACTCGTACTGGCAAAGTGGAAGAACGGAGGTATCGCATCAAAGTTTATGAACGGCTGAACACCTGATTCGAGGCAGTCCCAGAAATATGAGTACACACCATTACCTCCGGAGACAGTTGCCGAGTATGAAGCGAATGGTCCGGCAAGGTCGCAATTGCTGAGGTTAACTCCGCTCACTGATAATGAAGTAGATACAGTTATCTGAATGACGGCTGAGCGTGAGTTGCCATGACTGTCAGTTGCCTGAACAGTAACATTCTTCGTGCCTTCATCAACACAGGTGAATGTGTTTGGCGTCACAGTAAGATTAACTGTACCGCAGTTATCATATGACCCGTTGTCTATATCTGACGGCAACAATGTTCCAGTACCTGAGGCACCGAGAACAAGCGTGAACGGTTTTGTTACAATCACCGGTTTCACGGTGTCCCTGACAGTTACCTGCGATATACAGGTACCTGAATTTCCTGCCGCATCGGTAACCGTAAGCGTGACAGGAACAGATGCTCCTATATCAGAACAGGTAAAGTTTGTCTTGCTGAGGAATTTGGATGGAGCCGGATCACAATTATCCGTTGATCCGTTGTCCACGTCTGTAACTGCAAGTGTAACGTTCCCGGTATTGTCAACATATATGGTTGCATTTTTGCAAACTGCTGTCGGTGGTGTTACATCAGCCTTTGTAACATTATATGTCGGGGTTGTGGTAACACATCCGGTTGCATTTGTCTCTGTAACGGTAAGTGTACCGATACCGGCTGCTCCCCAATTGATAGTAACCGTATTTCCTGTAGCAGAACCTGAAATAGATCCGCCGGTGACAGCCCAGAGATAAGTATGTCCGGCAACGAGAGGAGTTGAGTAGACAATTCCTGAAGCATTAGGACAAACGGCGTTGCTGCCTGTAATAACCGGTGCGGGGTTTGCTGAGACTATTATCTTTCCTGTCGCGCTGACAGCTCCGCAGCCGCCTGTAAGGGTTACTGTATAATTGAAAGTTCCGGTTGCTGTCGGAGATCCTGCAATTGAAACGACATTAGCTGCCCAAGA
The DNA here is from genome assembly GCA_035541795.1 of Bacteroidales bacterium. Taxonomy (GTDB): domain Bacteria; phylum Bacteroidota; class Bacteroidia; order Bacteroidales; family VadinHA17; genus LD21. The sequence continues at coordinate 896,536 of DATKMR010000001.1, read as the reverse complement.
TCCGGTCACACCAGCAGGTAAACCTGTGACATTAGCACCAGTGGCTCCTGTTGTTGCATAGGTTATGTTGGTTATGGCTACATTCTGGCATGCATTCTGGTTATCTGTACCTACTGCCGAAGTAAGTGTAATTGTGTTTGTGGCATTGACGACGATAGTTCCTGTTGCAGTTCCACCTCCACATCCACCTGTGAGGGTCACGGTATAATTAAATGTACCAGAGGCTGTAGGTGTTCCGGAAATGGTCACAACATTGGCTGCCCAGTTACCGGTTACACCTGCAGGAAGTGCTGTAAATGTAGCTCCCGTTGCGCCGGTGGTCGCATATGTAATACTCGTGATTGCGGTACTTATACATTTTGTCTGATTATCTGTTCCCGGCGCCGATGTAAGTGTAATAGTGTTCACCGGTGACACTGTAATTGTGCCGTTTGCAGTTCCTCCACCGCAACCACCTGTCATGGTAACAGTATAATTGAAAGTACCTGAAACGGTAGGTGTTCCGCTTATTGTTACAACATTGCCTGCCCAGTTGCCGGTAACCCCGGCAGGAAGTCCTGTAAAAGTGGCTCCTGTGGCTCCCGTGGTGGCGTATGTAATGTTGGTAATAGCCGTATTTATGCACTTTGTCTGCGCATCTGTTCCAGGTGCCGAGGTAAGTGTAATTGTATTATTCGGGGTAACGGTAATCGTACCTGTCGCAGTTCCTCCGCCACAACCACCGGTCATGGTAACAGTGTAATTGAAAGTACCTGAAACGGTAGGTGTACCGGAAATGGTAACAACATTGGCTGCCCAGTTACCGGTTACGCCGGCAGGCAGTCCTGAATAGGTAGCTCCCGTTGCACCGGTGGTAGCATAGGTGATACTGGTAATCGCGGTATTAATACACTTAACCTGGGTATCGGTCCCCGGTGCACTGGTAAGTGTAATCGTATTATTCGGAGTTACTGTAATGGTTCCTGTTGCAGTACCGCCGCCACAGCCACCTGTCATGGTGACCGTGTAATTAAATGTACCGGATACAGTTGGCGTGCCGCTTATGGTAACAACATTGGCTGCCCAGTTACCGGTTACACCTGCAGGTAATCCTGTAAAGGTTGAGCCAGTGGCCCCGGTTGTTGCATAAATAATATTTGTAACCGCAGTGTTGATACACTTTGTCTGGGCATCACTGCCGGGTGCGCTTATTAAAGTAATTGTATTGGCAGGTGTGACAGTTATCGTGCCGGTTGCAGTTCCCCCGCCGCAACCGCCTGTCATTGTAACAGTATAATTGAATGTGCCTGATACGGTAGGCGTTCCGCTTATTGTTACAACATTGGCGGCCCAGTTCCCCGTAACACCTGCAGGAAGTCCTGCAAAAGTGGCTCCGGCGGCGCCGGTGGTAGCGTATGTAATGTTGGTAATTGCCGTATTTATGCACTTTGTCTGCGCATCTGTTCCGGGTGCAGAGGTAAGTGTTATCGTATTATTCGGGGTAACGGTAATCGTACCTGTTGCAGTTCCTCCTCCGCAACCGCCTGTCATGGTAACGGTATAATTGAAAGTACCTGAAGCGGTAGGTGTTCCCGAAATGGTCACAACATTGGCTGCCCAGTTGCCGGTTACGCCGGCAGGCAGTCCTGAATAGGTAGCTCCAGTTGCACCGGTGGTAGCATAGGTAATACTGGTGATAGCGGTATTAATACACTTTGTCTGGGCGTCAGTTCCGGGTGCAGAGGTCAATGTAATTGTATTGGCCGGTGTAACAGTTATTGTGCCTGTTGCAGTTCCGCCGCCACAGCCACCTGTCATGGTGACCGTGTAATTAAATGTACCGGATGAAGTTGGCGTACCGCTTATTGTAACGACTGCAGCGGCCCAGTTACCTGTGACACCCGCCGGAAGACCTGAGAAAGTTGCTCCGGTTGCACCAGTCGTTGCATATGTAATATTGGTGATTATAGTGTTGATACACTTTGTCTGGGCATCCGTTCCCGGAGCGGAGGTAAGTGTAATCGTATTTGCAGGAGTAACGGTTATTGTACCGGTTGCAGTTCCCCCGCCGCAACCGCCTGTCATAGTAACAGTATAATTGAATGTGCCTGATACGGTAGGCGTTCCGCTTATTGTTACAACATTGGCGGCCCAGTTCCCCGTAACCCCTGCAGGAAGTCCTGCAAAAGTAGCTCCGGCGGCGCCAGTGGTTGCATAAGTAATACTGGTAATTGCAGTGTTGATACACTTTGTCTGTGCATCGGTTCCCGGTGCTGAGGTAAGTGTAATTGTATTATTCGGGGTTACGGTAATCGTACCTGTCGCAGTTCCACCACCACAACCGCCTGTCATGGTGACGGTATAATTGAAGGTGCCAGAAGCGGTGGGTGTCCCTGAAATGGTTACAACATTGGCTGCCCAGTTACCGGTTACGCCGGCAGGCAGTCCTGTAAAGGTGGCACCTGTTGCCCCGGTAGTTGCATAAGTGATACTGGTGATAGCGGTATTAATACACTTTGTCTGGGCGTCACTTCCGGGTGCGGAAGTCAATGTAATTGTATTGGCAGGTGAAACAGTAATTGATCCTGTAGCTGTTCCGCCACCGCAACCGCCGGTCATTGTAACCGTGTAATTGAAGGTCCCCGAGGCAGTAGGTGTTCCGCTTATGGTCACAACATTGGCTGCCCAGTTCCCTGTAACACCTGCAGGAAGACCGGTGAAGGTTGCACCAGTTGCTCCTGTAGTGGCGTAAGTAATACTTGTAATAGCCGAGTTTATGCAGGCCGTCTGTGCATTTGTACCGGGAGCTGACGTGAGTGTGATAGTATTGGCTGGTGTTACCGTTATACTGCCTGTTGCGAAGCTGGCCCCGCAGCCGCCGGTCATGGTAACATTGTAATTAAAAGTTCCGGAGGCTGTTGGTGTTCCGCTAATAGTTACAACATTGGCTGCCCATGAGCCTGTAACGCCGGCTGGAAGTCCTGTGACTGATGCCCCGGTAGCTCCTGTGGTCGCGTAAGTGATATTCGTAACAGCAGTATTGATACACAATGTCTGAGCATCGCTTCCGGCACCTGAAGTAAGTGTTATCGTATTGTTCGGTGAGACTATTATGGTCCCAGATGCCGATCCGGCGCCGCAACCGCCCGTAAGGGTAATTGTATAATTAAATGTTCCTGAGGCGGTAGGTGTTCCACTTATTGTTGCAACATTGGCCGCCCAGTTCCCTGTTACTCCTGAAGGAAGACCTGCAAAGGTTGCCCCCGTGGCGGTGGTTGTCGAATATGTAATGTTGGTAATGGCGGTATTGATACACTCTGTCTGGTTATCGGTTCCGGCAGCACTCGAAAGGGTAATCGAATTTGCCGGTGAAACAGTAATTGTTCCATTGGCAGTAACTGTCCCGCATCCTCCCGTCAGTGTGACAATATAGTTAAATGGTCCGGAGGCAGTTGGAGTTCCACTGATAGTCACAACATTGGCAGCCCAGCCACCTGTCACACCTGCAGGCAGGCCTGTTATTGTCGCACCTGTGGCACCTGTAGTGCTGTATGTTATTGTGGTTATCGGGTTAGAGATACAAACTGTCTGGTTATTGGACCCGACAGCAGAAGTAAGTGTTATTGTATTGTCTGCTGAAATATTGGCCACCACCGACGCACGTGTCGCACTTGTACATGTACCTGCCTGGGATTCTGCATAATACGTTGTTCCATTCACAAGGGCAGTACCTGATCCAATAGGTGTACCACCTGTGGGCACCAGGTACCAGTTAATTGTGCAAGCCGGCGGGGGTGTCACTGCGATATTTGCGACAGTAGGACTGGAAGATGAGCAGAATGCCTGTGGTGATGTTGCAGTGGGCGCATTTGGCTGTACCGTGAAGTTGATAATAACATCATCTGTCGATGTACACGATCCGCTTGTAATTGTCCACCTTAGTGTGTAAACATTCCCGTTTAATCCAATGAACTGGCTTGTCGGACTCGATGGACTTATAATATTACCACCCGAACCGGCAATAATTGACCACAGGCCCGTACCTGTAACAGGTATATTTCCTGCAAGGGTATAGGTTGTAACCCCGCAGATAGCCGTATCACGTCCCGCGTTGGCCGTAGTTGGTACAGGTGAAACAACGATCGGTGTTACATCCACGCTTCCTGTATTGGCACCGCTGTTATATGTAAATCCTGTCAGGACATAGTTCCCCGGAATCGGTGTCGGCAATGAATAAGGTACCATACCCGAGGTGATGGTAACAGGAGTCTGTGCCGCTCCGCTGACACTATAGTTGAGAGTATAATCGAAAGGTATCGAGACCGGTGCAGTAAATGTCACAGGAATAGCAGTTCCTACGCAGACAGCACCCGTCGGCGAAAGCTTCGCCTTGGGTACGACATTGGTAATTGCTGCAAGAGTATAATTATCTGACCCTGCAGAAGTAAGCAGTCCGGTTGAAGCAGCAGTTCCATTGTAGTTATCGCCGGTGGCTGTTGTGGCAATTTCTATCCATTTGCTGGTTCCGGTATTATATTTTGTAAGTCTCATGTTGGTAAGCCCGCCGGCCACCAGCGGAGTGATGTCGCTGGTAGGTGTCCAGTTGATACTCAGCAGTGATTGTGTACCTGCCGTAACGCCAACTGTCCAGTATTCCTGTGCACTTACGGACTGTAATGGTGCAGTGAAGTTCCCCGATGTCGGGTTTGGGTTAAGATACTGTGCGGTCCATGAAAGCGGACCGGCCTGTGTTGAAGAGACTTTTAGCTTGTTCCCGAGTATGCCTCCTATCCCGGCCTGGTATGTACCGATCGGGAAAATGAAGTTGTCGTACTGGTTAATTTTCTTTACTACCGGCCCGCTGACAAAAGAAGATGAGCTTCCCCCGGCCGGTACAACGCAGTTTATTGAAGTATTGGAAATTGTCAGGGTAGCAGCTGCACCCGTGGTAATCAGCCCGTTTGTGAGAAGAAGGTTTCCTTTCACTTCAATCGCACCGGTGTTATTTACGGTAAGTCCTGCACTGTTATTGATTTCAAAGTTATTAAATGCACTTGCCCCGGTAAAATCGCCAAGTGCTCCGCCTATCGTCTGTGCGGCAGAGCCTGCAAAAGATACGGTACCTGAGCCAGCTGTAAACACACCGGTATTATATCTCTCCATCGTCCCCTGGATGGTGAGCTTCTTATTATAAACGCTGTTATCAACTACAGGTCCGTCGATCTTCAGCTGATTGCAGATTGTAAGATCCTTGTCAGGAAGAACCCTTGTTCCGGTTCCGGTAAGGTAAAGCTTGGGGATGCTGTTGTAGAGATCCGCGATGATCGTATATGTTCCTGTTCCACCATATTCAACCGTGGAACCTCCTGCACAAGAGAGGAATGTAGTAAAGACCCCTGCAGGGAAAGAACCGCTCTCAAGGTATAATGTGCCGCTGCCTGTTACGGTACCCAGGTTGTGTCCGTAATATGGAGAAACAACTTTCAGCTTATTATTGATGGTGGTACTGTATGCGCTGCACGAATTTGCATTCAGGGTCACAACGTGATTTACCGTAACAACAAAACCGTTGGGTCCACCGACAGGACATGGGAACGGATCTCCACCAGTTTGTGTCCAGATGGTATTATCTGTCCAGTTTCCGTCGCTGTTGCTTGTATACTGCGGCATGTTGGCAAAGAATGCTGCAGGAATTCCGGCTGTGTAATCGCCGCTTAGGTTATTTGCTGCTGCATAATTAAATGTAATGCTGTTTCCAACAGGATCCACACCTGCGGTAGTCGTCCATGTAGTGCCCGGAATAGGAAGTTTAGCAGCCATATAGCTTGTTTCCTGGGTACCGGCCACATCCGATTGCATATAATATGTTACAAGGCTGCCCGAAAGAACTGTTACTCCCGAACTAAGTGTCTGCCAGTAATACTTTAACGCATTTGACGGGTCGATAAGACCTGGATGTGTGCTATTGACATTGTTTATCTGGAGGTAGCCAACAGTGCTGTTTGCGGTCACTGTGAAAACAGCCGGAGTATATTTCCCGGTTGTACCCAGTGGATAGGTAAAGGCAGGAGTGGCCCCGGTATTAAAGTATTTTCTCAGACCACCGGTACTGTACACACCATCGGTGATTATCATCTTGGTGACACTGAAAGGCGAGCCCTGGATGCCTGCTCCAAGTCCAAGAGTAAATACATTTTTCTGGATATTCAGAATTCCTGATGTCAGCGTGAGATCCTCGGTGACCGAGATATCATTGTCACATATCGCCCCGGCAGTATTATTTAAACTAAGTCTTGCAAATGATCCTGTACCGGCAATGTGCTGTAAAACTGTTCCGTTAAGTGTTATACCGTTCCCGGCTGCATTATTGTCGGTAAAGCTTGCATTGTCAGTCAGGTTTCCTTTCAGGTTAACCGTATTTGCCCCGCAAATCAGGCTCCCTGAGCTGATGGTGAGGTTATCGTTAATGGTTATTGAACTTGCAGCACTCAATGTCAGGGAAGTTCCCGGGCTTACAACCATATCGTAGAAGCTGGTGACCCCTGTGAGGGTTTGTGCCCCTATATACGATGACGCATTGCTTGCCGAGAAAGTGGTTGTGTTGGTCCCTGGCACATAGCCTGCTGCACCCGGTGTGTTGACAAAATTCCCGTTGAATACGGTATTTATATTATTAGCATTCAGAACACTGTTTGCGTTTATATTCAAATCACCGTTAAGTGTAAGCGGACTGGCAAGAATTCTGACGGTAGAGTAATTTGCCGCACTTACACCGGTAATGGTTAGATTATATAATGGAACCGTTGCATCGATGAAATAGTTATGCGGTGCTGCAACACCAGCATGCGCAAATATGATTGAGCCACCTGTTACACCGCTTGAATCGGGTCTCAGGTAAAGGTCACCATATGTAGAGGAGGGTGTGGTTGTAGCGCCATTACCTCTGACGATTGTAAGTGTTCCCCCGGTCATCTTTAAGACCGAACCGGTATTTACGATTTCGAACTTAGCATTGGTCGAAACGAAATTCTGACCGTTTACCGTGACTGTACCACCTGTTTGTCTGTATTTCAGTATACCACTGGCATTCGATGGATTACGCCTGATCTGACCATTTACAAAAAGCAGACCACCTGAGATATTTATAGCAGAAGAACCACTTGTTGAGTATTCAATATCATTGTTATTATTATCGGTACCAACCGGGCGTCCCACATAAACATTACCATTTATTATTGTAAGAGCACCCTGCAAAAGAAGGTCCCCGTTATCGCTGGCATTATTCCCAATCAGGATATTCCTGTTTCCCGAGTTGCTTGGCAGGTTAATATACAAACCTGCTGTTGACGGAATAGTGAATGGAGTTGTAGTTGAAATGGTAAAATCGGAATTGGGGTCAGTTCTCATATACCTGAATGTCCCGTTTGTGAGGGTAAGCCATGCATTTGCAGGTGTTGTTAGAGTACCCCCGATATCACAGGTGAGTGTTGTCGCCGGTGAGGCTCCCTTGTTTACAGTGACAGTCGAGAAGATGGTCAGGGGAGTACCGGTTGTACTTGTGATACTTGCCGGATTCGACCCGTTGAAAGTAAGCGGAATGCCCGTAAAGTCAGTTTTTGCCTGGGTACTGGCAGGCGCGTTTGTAAGACCATTCGCGTTATTTATAAGGCTTCCGCCAATTGTCATCGCCTGGTTATTCCCCCCGGAATAAACATATAACCCGCAAAGCGGCCCTACCTTAACATCGCCTCCTACCACTATGTTCTCTGCCGTGGCTCCGTTATTGTACCACATCAGCGCCCCTCCCTGAATATCGAGCTTGCCGTTTATAGTGATAGTCTTAGCTATTGCAGTTACAGGTCCGGGATATGTTGTACCCCATGTTGGAAGGAACCATGAGTCTGCATTCTGCCCTCTGGTTATCAGGTCACCATAGATAGTAACGTTAAGGTTACCGAAAATCACGTTTGATCCTCCAAGCGGACTCAGGATAAGGTTACCATAGGTCGCAACATTATTGGGAAGATAATATGTAGTACCACTGCCATTGTTTGTTGTATATAGTTCCGTGGTACCCATATTAATATTGTAATCCGAGAAGTCGCCCGACGGGAATGAATATGTGGAAGGGCTGTTAAAATTTGTTGTGACCCTGAAGTTACCGTTACCTGTCGGGCAGTTTATTACCCTGGCAAAGTTTGATCCCGGGTTATAACCAACGTCAAGTGCCGAGCCTTTTTCTATCTGGAGCGTTGCACAGCTTACTTTTCCAACATCGGCGGTTGTCGGGTTCGTTGTCAGATAAATACTGTCATTGCCACCGATAAGAACAATATCGTTTGCCCCCGGCACAGTAGCCGGTGGATTTGTAACAGTATGACTTGTAAGGGACCAGCTGCTGACATTGCTCCACAACCCTGTCTGCCTTGAATAAAGTGTCCTGGGTGACCCGAAGGGATCAATCGGGTTGTTGTCACCTGCCGTATAATCGCCATCGATGAAGGTCACGTTTTTAAGGAACGTACCAGGGTTGGGGTCACCGATAATATTGCTAGCGATGTTTATATCACTTAATGTCCCCTCCGACCATGTCATTGTGGCATTATTGAACCTGGCAGGAACGTATTCGTTCTCGGTAATTCCTGCACCAGTTACGACATTGCTCTGGTCGTAGGTATAACTGTGGGTAACGGTAGCTCCTCCCAGTGTAAATCCCGAGGAGGAAACATGCCAGTAATATGAAAGGCTGCGTCCTGCTGTTGTTTCATTAGGCTGTGCATAGTTGACCGGGACAACTGTAACCGACCCGTATGCTGTCGGAGCACTGTTGACAGTAATCGTAGCCGGTGTATAATTGACCACACCCATCGGGAAAAGGAAAGCGCCGGTTGATGAAAACACTTTTGTAACACCGCCATCGCCATTGTTGCCTGCACTCTGAATGTATCTGAGGTTCGTTCCGTTAACAATGGTTGCCGATCCGTTCAATTTCAGGTTGTAGGTCCCGATATTGAATATCTTGTTTTGAGAAAAGGTCAGGTTCCCGTTAACTGTAACAGCTGCAATCAGCGATACAGGGGCAGCTGAGGCGTTGGTATTATTCAGTTCAAGGTTGCCGAAAATACCGTTACCATCAATAGTCTGGGTCAGGGTACCATTGAGAGAAATTTTGCCTGTACCTGCTGTTGTACCCGAGTTATAAAGACTTCCTGCTACCAGGATCGAATTCCCGTTATCATTGAGCGTTCCAAGCACGTTCCTCAGGTTGCCTGAGACAGTTACTGTAAGCCCTGTCGTTCCTGCAAAATTGGTAGCAACACCTGCCGACTTGCTTAATGTCAGATTGTTAAACGCCTGTGCCGCATAAATAGACAGGTTTTGTGATCCGGTTCCGTTCAGTGTTGTCGTGTTGGTTCCCGCTGTATAGGTCGTCCCAGCGGCAACAGTAAAGTCACCCCCGACAGTAACGTCAAGGTTGTTGGCATTAAGGACCCCGGCAGCTATGTTTAGATTGCTGAGTACCGTAAGTGGCAGTGTATTAAGCTGTACGACCTTGGTCCCGCTCGCTGTATTTATAAGAAGATTTCCAAACGGAGCAGTGGAATATACCAGGTAATCTGCATCATTTGCTGGAACGGATCCCGAAGTTGGCAGGATCTCCACGGATCCTCCGGTAACGTTAATATCCGATGTTGAAGGCAGAATCTGCAAAGCGTATGTTGGTGCAACTGTTCCGCAGACATCATAAACCCTTATTGTGCCGCCCGACATTGCAAATCCGTTATTGCCACCGCTGTTGGTAATGCTTAAGGACCCTGCAGCAGCGTCAATACCTCCTGTTGCCCTGACATTATTAAGAGGAGCATTTACCAGTCCTACAGGTGTATACGTTGAAGTCGTCCTCTGGAATCTGCCTCTGAGTGTTATAAGACCACCTGTCTGTGTATATGCTATGAGGCTGTTGGCTAGCGATGAGGAATGAAATTGTTTTGAATCTAGGGTACCTCCGTTCATTACAAACTGCCCGGGTGCATATGGCCAGTAAAGGATACCGCCCGATTCACGGGTTGAAAGATACCCGTCGTTAATCTGAAGTTTTCCAAGAATGGATATTCCGCTGTTTCCAGCAGATGTATTAACTCCCATTGTGGCATTATCAGGGGCAGCGACACCATAGGCTCCGTTAACTTCCCTGTAATCGTCAGCTGTGCTTAAAACAATTACACCGGCCCCATCCATGATGACAGCAGCCTGTGAAGGTATGGTGAAGTCACTCGACGGAGGTCCCGCCGTGGCACCTTCCGAAAGAGATGGAATTACAGTGAGGCCTTGCAGGATAAGTGTACCATTTCTTACCCAAAGTGCTTTTTTCAGGTTCGGATTGGCATTTGATGCGGGTGCGGTTGCATCGCCTGCTGAAACGTTAGCCCCAAAAAGCCTGAAATCAGCATAGGCCGACGAATAGATTGTCAGCTTGAATGTCTGATCCGTTCCTTTATCGAGAACGAGGTTATAAAAATCGGTGGTGCCGTTACATGTTAAGGCCTTATCGGCAAGTCCGTTGAAATATACTGTGGCAAACCCGGTTGTAGGTCCTGCCACGAGCGGTGGAAAGCTGTTAAATATTGGATAGGAAAGGTTGGTAAATCTAACCGTTCCGTTATTGGTGAAGTTCCCATATACCTGAACCCTGTGTGAATGAAGTTCATAATAGTTCTGGAAACCGTTCGTGGTCCCGTTAATGCCAAGCGGACTGGTGACAGTATTGGTAACACCTGTACCCACAGTTATAAATGTCCCGCTGTTTACTGTCACATCACCATTAATAATAAGTTGAAGTCTCTGCGAGGTCGCGTCATTTATCTGGAAGGTCCCCTGTTTTACCAGGAGGTTACCATTAAGGGTGATATTGCTTGTCATCACCACTGTTCCGACCGAGTTTATCGTCAGGTGATAATAAGTCGACTGGGTTGCCGGCATAGTGACGGCTGCATCATATTCTGTCGTTCCGCCGTCGGTGGTGACAAATGTATTTGTCGTAACAGGGTTCGGGAAGCTTGCAGAGGATAGCTTTAATGTTCCGCTTCCTCTTAAAGCTGTAAGTCCGTTGGAGAATTTGAATGTCGAAAGATCCAGGATACCTCCTGTATTGATGGTCACATCAAGGTTCTGAGTTGTTGTATTTGATGCCAGGCTGACTGTTCTGCCGGCAAGGATCACAACCTTGTCGCCCAGACCCGGTACCATAACTCCTGGTCCTGTAGTGCCACCCGGATCGAAGGTCCATGTACTTGCCTGATCCCAGTTACCTGACTGGTATGAATAATAGGTACCCGGTGCTCCAACAGTCCAGGAGCCTGTAATGGTTGATGCACCTGCATAAGTCGAAGTCGATGGATTGGAACCTGCAGCCGAAGCCCCGGTGGCCTTTGCCCACGATCCCGAAGTGGTGGTAAAAAGCTGGACCTGTGTCGGATCGCCGACAATTTCGCCTGAGTTATATGCAAAAGAGAGAACGGTTCCGTTCTGGGTGGTAATGTTTGTTGCAGTAATATCCCAGTATTTATTCATGTAGATAGTGAGCGCTCCCGGGTTGGAAGGCACCGCCCTGATCGAAAAACTTCTTGCGGCGCCTGCTCCGTTTGGAAGGCTGCTCATGATGAATTCATTGTAGTAACCGTTGCTTCCCACCGGCCAGATGAGAGTATTGAAACTCTGGTTCGTAACGTTCGCGGACCTGATAAGATGTCCCGCACCATTCGTTTCAATCATCTTTGTGGCATTGAAAGGCGAACCACCAATCGCCGTGGTATTTGTGAGTGTAAGGTCGAAGGCACCAAGACGCACAACACCCGATGTCAGGGTAAGTGCGCCACCCACGGATACTGCCCCGCCAAGAGTTTTGGTATTGCCTCCCTGTACAACAAGGTTATTATAAGTATAAGCTCCGACCTGCTGGACCGTTCCCGTATAAGTAACGGTACCTGTCGAACATGTGAATCCTCCGCCGATAAAGTTACCGGCTACGTTCAGTGCTCCCGCTCCGGAGTAGGTAATATTGTTTGTGGAGCTTGTTCCGTCCATCTGGATGTTCCCAGAAACCGTAAGTGTACCTGTACTCACAGTTATGACATCATTGGTTCCGGCGGCAATATTTGGCATATAGACCGCTGCACAGTTCAGTGTTCCTGTACCAAGCGTAATAGTCTGGGTGCCTGCGGCATTTGCAGGTGTACCAAACGTAACAGTACCTGTGACATTAAGGGTCCTGCCGGTAAGAATTACAGTCGTGGCAGCATTGCTCCCATCAACAAAAGTAAGTCCGGCAACAGGGTTCGCCGGGCTCACGTTGGCTGTAACGACATGACCGCTGTTTATCCATACAGTTCCGGCCCCGGCAGCCACACCCGGGTAATCTCCCGCAAGGCAGTTGACCCATATACCTGCAGTTCTCACCTGCCATGTGGCATTTGAATTCCAGTTACCAGTTGCCCTTGTCTGGTAGTCGCCATCAACAGGAGCCGGTAATGGTAAGAATGAATTTATAAAATTGTCTGAAGAAAAACCAGTCGAATATTTCTGATGAGCCAGAACGGAACCTGACGTATTTTCTGATCTGACAAGATCGCTTCCCTTTTCAGGAATGTGGAACGCAGCCTGTAAAGAGCAGGGTAATAACAAGCAAGAAATAATAATTCCTATTGTAATTAAACGTCTCCTGATGCTTATTAAAAACTTCCCGGCTTGATTTAAGACCGGGTTACCCTGCAGGGTGTGGAAGGCAGCATCAGGTCTGCTTCCATCGATAGTTTCTGTCTTAATAAGAGGCGTTAATGCGAAAAATGGATTTTTACGTTCCATATTGGTCAGGTTCAGTTTTTTAGTCATTCTCTCTAACAATCTATCTAACAAATAATTACAATCCTACAACTAAAATAATCTCTTATCTAGCTGCAGAATTCACAACACGATTCCTTCTAATTAGCGAATATATACAAATTTCGGACATCGGTAACATTATATTTTTCAAGTATTTTGAAGTTATTAACAAGACCATTAAACTTCATTTTTGGTTGCTTTTGAAACTTGTGTTTGTTTGGCATTTATACTCCGATATTTAGATGAAAGTTGCACACTCTTTTAAAGGCTGACGGCGATTTTGACAAACAACTGATAAAATCAAGTGAATCCATATTAATATGTGACGAAAATTCAGGAATTGTTTAGACGGGATGTCAGGTTGCTGCCGTAAGATCGCGGAGGGTCAGCTCAATGAATTTCCTGATTTTTTTGCATAAATGAAAATAGGGATTATATTTGCACTCTCTTTTCGGGCGATTAGCTCAGTTGGTTCAGAGCATCTGCCTTACAAGCAGAGGGTCGGGGGTTCGATTCCCTCATCGCCCACCGAAAAAAACCCTGTAAATGGCAGGGTTTTTCTATTCTTCAGCATCCTCAAATCATCCAATATCTGATATTAACTCTCTATCATGCTGTTTCTAAAACAATAGATTTTACTTTTCGTCTATATTTGTTTTTTGTTTTCATGGGGGTTCCCCGCCTGACCGCTGGCAGCGCCAGTCGGGCAGGGATTCCCTCATCGCCCAAAAAAAAGCTACCCTGTATCCGGCAGGGTTTTTATTTAAATATGCACCTGACTTAACCTACAAGAGTACCTTCCATCATTAAAATTGATGCCGGTTCAGGTATTCCTTTCGCCGGCCGGTAACATCAAGGTCGGGGTCCTGACGATACGCACCAGGTGTAAGTCGCGAAATAAATCCTGTATTCAGTCCGCTCACTTTCCTCCTTTTGCAAGCGTTTCCCTGATCTGTGCCACCTCTTCCTGCAGGGACCGGAGCTGGGATTTGAGGTTGCTGTTTTCAGTTTTGTATGTTTCTATCTGATGCTGCTGCTCCTGAATTGCTTTTGTAAGGACAGAAGTGATTTGCCCGTACGATAATGTCATTTCTCCTTCATTGCCATAGACAATTTCAGGGATTATTTTCTTCACATCCTGGGCAATGAAGCCGATATCCTGAACGTCTGATCCTTTAATCCTGTAGGTTACCGGTCTCAGTTGCATAACTTCGTTCAGCCCGTAATTTATACTTTCAATATCATATTTCTTCGAGATATCGGAGGCATTTGTCCAGACTCCGGATAGGGTCAGTGTTGCTCCATTGCCATTTGTCGTGTTCGTACCAACTCTGATCGCAGCAGTACCTGGAGCCACACCAAAACCCCAGCCTACTACACTGCTGTTTCCAAAAACCATATTGTTACTTGCGTTCACCAGGGACTGAGAACCAATTGCAGTTGCATTTGTCAGGTTACCTGATGCGACATCCGAATTAAATCCTATCGCTGTATTTCCGTTTCCTGTTGTATTGCTGAACAGGGCCGCATCACCTTCGGCAACATTATTGTATCCCGTGGTATTCTTATACAATGCATATGAGCCATTTGCCGCATTACCGTACCCTGATGTATTAGAATAGATTCCATAAAGGCCATTAGCCGTATTATTGTACCCGACAGTGTTTAATTGCAGTGCATAGGAACCATTTGCAACGTTATCCGAGCCGGTTGTGTTGTTATGAAGCGCTGCATCACCGATTGCAACATTATCATAGCCGGCAGTGTTGTAAAAAAGAGTATATGGACCGTTTGCAACGTTAAAGCTTCCTGTCGTATTTGAATAAAGTGCACTTGTCCCTGTTGCAACATTTAGATTACCTGTGGTATTGGAATATAATGCGCTGGTCCCGTTTGCAATATTTTGATAACCTGTCGTATTCGAATAAAGTGCAGAGCTTCCGTTTGCAATGTTGTCATACCCGGCGGTATTAAAGTAAAGAGCCCTGAAGCCAACCGCCACATTTGTACTTCCAGTGGTATTTGAATAAAGTGCCCAGGAACCTAGTGCGGCGTTAAAATTCCCTGAAGTACTGTGATACCCGGCCTGTGATCCTGCAAAGGTGTTGAATCCGCCGATTGTATTTCCAAAACCGGCTCTCGCTCCCAGGAAAGTATTGTCATATCCCGACTGATTGGAAAACCCTGTGCTGTCTCCAATAAAAGTATTGAAATAACCGGCTGTATTGTTCATTCCTGAAATATAGCCGATGAAGGTATTCATGCCGCCGTTGTTACTGTACCCTGCTGTATTTCCAATGAAGACATTGTAATCCCCTGATGAATTCAGATAGCCTGCCCGATATCCTATAAATGAATTTGATATTCCGGTTTTCAGGGAATATCCTGATTGATATCCGAGAACGGAGTTATACAGACCTGATGTTATGCTTATTCCTGCCTGGTGACCAATAAAATAGTTGGAAGGTGTAAGCCTAAGGTATCCAAGCGTATTGCCGGACAGGAGATTACTTACTCCAAATCCTTTTGTCGTATCTGCAGTCAGTATCCTTGTACTGTCGTGAGTAACCCTGAGATAATTAGTGTTCATTCCCTTGCCTGTACCGAACCCACCTATGGCAAAACCACCCTTTCTTGATTTTGATGCTCCATCGTTTATATACATCCTGATGCTGTCATCAGTTACCTGCATGTATCGCTGACCTCCCGATTTGCCAACATCAAAGCTGCCTATAGCGAAACCACCTTTCCTTGATTTTACCAGTCCGGTATCTATATATGCCCTTATGCTGTCAGGGTCAACAATAAACAAAGGTTGTGATGAACTCTTTGATGTGCCGAATCCGCCTATGGCAAATCCTCCCTTTGTTGAACCTTTTGCCCCGTCATCAACATAGATCCTCACACCCTCATTATATACTGCAAAAACAATCTGTCCTGTCGTATTTCTGACAACAAAAAGTGCCGAGTCCATCATTCCGGTGTTACTCGCCACACTCATGTAAGGTACATTCGACCCGATGTTGTTCGCCATCAGAGCGTACGGAACACTCAGCAACTGGCTGGTTCCTGTTATAGTATAGTTTGTCCCGCCAGCGGGATCTGTTTCAGTTTTGATATAATATGGACCGGCCGACCAGCTGATCGATGAAAAAACCCCATATACCGGTGTCCCTGAGCCAATCTGTACAGTTACCAGACCATCTGAATTTGTCTGCGGATCGGGGCTGTAGGTCTCCTGGTAGACAACGGTCCCTGTAGGAGATCCCCTGAGGATGCTGACACGCATACCGACCGACTTGTTTGACTGCAGTACATTACCCACGTCGCGGATCACTGCCTGGTAACTCATTTTCTGGGGTACCTGTGCAAACATTGCATAGCTGGAATAACATAAAAGAAAAAGGAATATAAGCTTTTTCATAAAATAGAAGTTTGGAAGGTTACCAAAGATACCTTTAAGATAGTTGATTTGATTGTATAAATGCAACTATGACTTACAAATGTCCGGTAATAATTATGTGCTTGTTAATCTAATTCATATAAGATTAACCATATATCAAGTTCATATTATGAAAAATCCGCCACCAAAGGATATTCAATGACGGATGGAATCTGCAAGTTTCTTTTACCTGCACATAGCAGAGCCCCGTTGAAAGTGTACTTACGCCTTGAAAGAAGCATTGCAGGGAATCCTGAAACTACGCGCAAGACGTGTGCCGGGAAGCTGACCGCAAGCATCAGCATCCGGTTCCTCATAACCCACAAAAAACCGGTAATTTCTGTTTCCTGTTTAATTTTCAGGCTCGTGTAGAATTGTTTTATATGATGAAGTATAACAAGATAAGACCCGGCAAATTCAGAGTCAGGTTCCAGGTCACCACCCTATTTTATGCTTATTGAATAATGCCCGGTTATCAACTGCTTCAGGTAAGACAGATCTATAGGCTTAATGAGATAACCATCACATCCTGCACTGATTGCCTTTTCCCTGTCGCCTGTCATGGCATATGCTGTCTGGGCAATTACCACAATACCAGGGCTCATTTTTTTTATTATCCGTGTTGCCTCATAGCCATCCATCACCGGAAGCTTAAGATCCATCAGAACCATGCCCGTATGTGGATTCATCTCTATATATTTTATCGCTTCCAGACCGTTTGTAACATGTATGATTTCTATATCAAATTCGCGTAAGCTTTCCTTTATAAGGATTGAACTTGATTCCACATCCTCCACGAGAAGCAGGGTATTACTATTTTTCTCGCTTCCGTCCCTGCGAATTTCGGCTGAAGGATTTTCTGCCTGCTTACAGTAACTGTTCCGTTTATAAGGCAGTGCAAAGTAAAAATCAGATCCCTGTCCTACAATACTTTCAAACCATATCCTTCCTTCCAGTAAACCTGTCAGCTTTTTCACGATAGACAAACCTATACCTGATCCTTCGTGGTTCATCTCCTTGTAATCAAATTTTACAAACCGGTCAAATATTTTTGGCTGATCCGCGGGCTTTATTCCAATGCCTGTGTCGGATATCCTGAATACAAGCTCCTGATTCAACCTTTCACAGGATATCCTTATTAACCCCCCGGAGGTAAATTTGACAGCATTGCTTATCAGGTTCGACAGTATCTGCCTCAGCCTCATAAGATCAGTGCAAAAGACAAGCTCTTCTTCCGGGAGTTCAAATTTTATCTTTAGACCCATTTTATCCATCCTCACAAGTTCAAGGTCGTATATATCCTGAAGCTCAAGGAACAGATCATTAACACTTACATTTGACAGGTTGATCTCCAGGTTACCGGATTCAATCTTCGACAGATCAATAATATCATCAATCAGCCTCAGCAAGCTGCCACTGCACTCCTTGATTATATTGATATACTGGTCCCTTTTGGCAGAATCCGGTTCATTTTCCAGCATTTGGCTGAATCCGACAATAGAATTCATCGGCGTTCTTATCTCATGCGACATATTTGCCAAAAATGCTGATTTCAGATTATCCGACTTTATTGCCTGCTCTTTCTGCCTGAAAAACTCGGTTTTTATAGAATACAGAAGCAAAATAAACAACATCGATAACAGGAACAAAGTCAGGAAAATATCAACGCTCCTTGTCGATTGGTCAGGATAATTAAACAATTCGGGAGGCGAGTTTGAATCAATAATACCAAGCAGTATCAGGTTAAGAGCATAATAGCTGATAAAGACTGCCAGCCATTTACCCCTCCAGAACCAGGTTACAAGTCCCACATATATGAAAACAAAAAATAGCACCGGTCCGTTTGAAAGGTACTTATGGTACCAGATTATATCCAGCATTATCATCCCGAGAATTGTCATAAGGGATTTTGCCAGGACCTGATGGCCCCTGAACCTGACAAGAAAATAAAAGCCATAAAGTATTGCCAGGCCGCAGACCGCGTATATGACCGCTGAAGGTCCCAGGTGAAACAGGAGATGAAAAGTAATAAGGATTACTAAACAAGAAGCGACAAGAAAAGTGATCATCGAGATAAAATACCGATCGGAATCGATCTTTTCAGGATTACCGAAAAGTGAAAGATGAAGAGATCTGAAAAGTGAATTTCTCATAGCCCGGATTCAGATTTAGGTAATATGCCGTATCAGGAACGAGACAACATGCCCCACTCATCACATGTACCTGGAATTTACACAAAATGATGTACTTGCGAAATTCTCCGGTAAAATATTAAGTTCCCTTCCTGTTTAGATTAAGAATTATTAATAAAAGGCCCTTGTCAAAATTTGTAGAAATATACAAAAAACTTTAGGACACAACTCCCTCAAAGGAAAAGAAAAACTGATCCTGGAAGTTCTTTCGTCTATAAACAAGAAATTCTTCTTTGAATTTTTATTCAGCTGTCAGGGAGAATTTTGAAAAACAGTTGTTAACGAAAACAATCCTTTCCCTTGCAACAATACTTAAAATGTAAACCCGGTCGAGCTGTCTAATTCAGTTTACAATGATCTTTTTTGTATGAATAGTTTTCCCTTCTAATATCTTCAGAAAGTAAATACCCCGCTCAAGAACAGGTGTGTCAAGATTTGAAACATCACGCATCCTGATATTATACTTCGAGAAAATCTTCTGCCCGGCAACGTTAAATATCTCAACACTGGAAATATTTTCTAACGAGCTGGTTATCCTGAACTTACCGTTCGAGGGGTTGGGAATAACATTTATACTTCCATCATCCTCACTTTTCAATGATTTCAGCCCGGTCTGAATCAGCTGCGACCTGAAATACACAGAATCCACCTTCAGTACAGATCCGACATTTGCAAGAGTACTGGAAGACCAGTTGGTTGATCCGATATTGAGAATAACAGTGTCAGGGGTTTGCCCGGCCGATACAGGAATACCTACTCTTTTGTAGACCGAAGCAGCCGGAAGAAGATAAGAGTTACCGGCAATTGGTGCACCATCCTTCTTGAATGTATAATTTACAATTCCATTGTCGGTTCCCGAGGGCACATATTTATACCACAGCACCAGTGTATCGTTCATTGCTGAATAAGGCAGGCCACCCTTTTCGACGCAGCTTCCACCACAGTTTTTGGGAAAATAACCGGTCGAAATGATCGCTGGCTGTGCCGCCGGTGAACCGTTGCTGTCACCCAGGTACGTGGTCAGCTCAACGGCATAATTTCCCTGGTGGGCATCGGTCGTTTGCGATACACCTGTCTCCTGCCCTCCGGTACTGAGAATATTCCATCCGTTCGGGAAGCTCATTGGCTTGGTACCCCACAGCTCAAAATCTCCGTTCATCGCAGCCGGCTGACCTGCAACACCTGTAAAACCAATGCTGTCGAGATACACGACGCTTCCCGGGACACCTTTGGGCTGGTCCATACCGGGACCGAATTTGCACGACAGTGCTCCATAGACGACCGAGTCGGGGGTAGTTGTACCTGCAAAAGTGAAACTGGTCCATTTATTCCCGTCAAATTTTGAGACACCACCAGTGGTGCCGAACCATTTATTCTGTGACGGATCGATGGAAATATGCTTTACTGTATTGTTTACCAGACCATTGCCCGTGGTAAGTGTCACCCATGTCGTGTTCGTTGCATCGAGGGTCGATACACCTCCTCCTTCAGTGGCAAACCATTTCACATTGTTAGGATCAACAGCTATTTTATTCACCGAGTTGCTGGCAAGACCGCTGTTGGATGTTGTAAACGAAATAAAGGCCCCTGAGTGCAGCCTGGATACTCCTCCGTAGGTTGCGAACCACATATCTCCGCCCTGGCCTGTCTGGATATGACGGACATCGTTATTAACCAGTCCGTCGGATGTTGTATATGTATTCCACGAGACCCCGTTATACCTGGAAACTCCCCCGTCGGTTCCTATCCACATATTGTTTGAACCATCCTTCTTGATATTCCGCACATTGTTGCTTACCAGTCCGTTTGAGGTATTTGCAGTATTATAAGTAGTCCAGTTCGTCCCGTCAAATACCGAAATACCGCTTCCCATTGTGGCAAACCAGATATTACCCGAGGCATCTGCCGCGATCCCGTACACATTATTGCCGGCAAGCCCGTCGGCTGTAGTAAATTTTGTCCATGAAGACCCGGTGAACCTTGAGGCCCCGGCATCGGTCCCGAACCATTTATTCCCCGATCCGTCTATCATTATGCTGTGTACAGTGTTGCTTGCAAGACCGCCGGATGTATTTGAAGTGGAATAGGTGTTCCAGTGCGCTCCGTCATATACGCTTACACCTCCGCCGTTCGTTGCAACCCAGACATTTCCCTGCGCATCGATGGCTATATTCCTGTCGTCATCATTTGCCAGGCCGCAACTGACAAGCGCCGGAGAAAGCTGGAAGCTGAAGGGTGTCCAGACGGTTTTATTACCGCCCAGTCTCAGGTAGTAGGTCCTTATATTATTACCTGCACGGCTGAAGGCTACAATTATTGATGCAGAATCGGAGCCGTCTCCAACATTGTATTTATACCATCCCGAAATACCTGTAGGAAGAAGCGTGTATGGCATACCTCCATGCCAGCTTGCAGGGCTGGAGCTGCCGGGATTTATGTTTACAAAATAACCAAATGCCGTGTCCATGGCATTGGATAATGTCTTCAGCATAAGAGCATAACTGCCATGGTGTGAATTTGTGGTTTTATCAATATTGAACTGGTTAATCACTGCAAATGATTCGGATCCCGAGTTGACCGGGAAACCTGCCGGGTAGTTAAGAATTCCGGCACGCCAGCTTTCAAAATCTCCGTTAGGAACAGAATTTTGTCCCGAGGCTAACATCATGGAGAATGATGCTGATAACAAGAGTATATATCTTTTCATACCTGGAGGATATTTAGTTTTAACCAAAAGACATTTTTTGAAAAAGTCAGATGACCCGAATTTCAATGAACCGGAATTTCCGCAGCATCAAATTTACTCCAAGTAATCCAATTGGATAAAAAATATTCCGGTTTTAACAATTCGCTGGTCACATGCACTTTATTTAACCACTGGTAGTTCTCTTACGCTCTTTACCGGCTTATCACCATCCTTTTCAAGAGATGCGACTGCTGTGTACCTGCCCTCAATGTCTGGCACACTAAGATCAATTCCATCCGAGATTTGTCCGAACCCCGGCACAAGTCCGGTGATACTCTTTTCTGCAACAACTTCACCATCTCTGTAAAGCTTAAGAACTATTTTCCCTATCCAGTCCTGACCGAGATCGTTAATCGCAAGAATTCTGAACCGGTGTGACTTGCCGGCAGGGACATCAGATCCCCATTCGTCGAGCATTATTCCGACAGGGGCAAAGGCATCAGGCATGTATTTTCGAAATTCATTATCGTAGATAAGGTTCTTCACATTTGAAAAATGGTCGCTTGTCTGCCCGTCCTTTCTCGAATAGCCAAGTGCGGTAAAATGCAATACCGCGGTTGCCTCCCTGTGGCATCTCCAGAATTCTGTTTCAGCGGCCAGATACATGGCATAAACCTCCCGTCTCCTGGCCACTGATGAATCTGCGCCCAGCAGGTTAAGGTAAAGCTCCCGTGTAAGGGTGGTTGGGGTCCCATCCCTGTTGAGCCATAGCCATCCATATTCATTTACAATCTTTATATACCGCTTGTCTCCCCTGTCGCCGCCAGGATCGGGTGATGCTTTTTCAAGGCAGGCCAGCCTGAAATGAGGATCCTGGAAATGATAGGGATGCAGCTCCATTACATCACCTGTCCGGCGCACCGTGGAATAACTGTTATCCCACGGACGCATCGAAAGGTCGAGCTTACGGACCTGCCTTATCGCATCGGCTATTTCTTCGGTTCTGCCGTCGTTAGTTAGCGTCTCATTGCTGGCATCCCATATTACAACTGAAGGGTGATTCCACTGTTCCTGCATCCACTCTTTATATTCCCGTGCCAGCTCATCCGATTTTAGTTCCCGGGGCCATGAGCACCATCCCTTCCCGCCGTACCAGACAGGGAACTCATCCTGTATCATAAATCCTTCTTCATCGGCAATATCGTACCATCTCCCGGGAGCAATTCCGATGCAGTAGCGAAGTGTATTCCAGTGGAAATTCCTGAAACTGCGGTGAAGGTCCCGTACCCAAGCAGGATTCCATGGCAGGTCCCTGCAAGAGTCATCTTCGAAGAACCTGTACAAGGTGACGTTTGACCCGCGCATGAAATATGGCTTTCCATTAAGCAAAGTTCTTCCTGAAACAGTATCCAGCTTAAGTTCCCTCATCCCGAACCTGACAGTCTTTTCATCCCCGCCGGTCGAAACAGTGACTTTATACAGGAAAGGATCCTCGGGTGACCAGAGCCTGCAATTTTCAACCGGTATTTCAGCTGTAATGATATGCTCAGGGGAATCCTGTTCCGGTACCTGGTATTCTTCTCCGGCTCCTCCTACGTCATTTCCCGAAGCGGCTTCTGTAATTTTATAACTGATATGGATCTTCCCCTGTTTCTTTAACTTCCCTAGCGTGACCTGCACCACTACCGTTTTTTTATCAATCATCGGAGCGGTTTGAATATTATAAATTGCCGGTGATCCCGACATTTCAAGCAGAACATCATCAAACATGCCCGGAATATATCTTTCCTTTTCAAAATCGAACCCGTCGGGCATTGACCGTGGCAGGGAATTCCTGCATGAGCCTACACGGATTATTATCTCATTGTCCCCCCGTTTAAGAAACGGCTGAATACCGAACCAGCCCGGTGTAAAGGATGGCAGGTGCTCGCCCGCATCGTTGCCATTGATAAAAACCTTTGTTCCGAACATGGCTTTTGATACTTTGAGGCGGGCGACTTCCGGAATCCTTCCTCTTATTTTGAAATGCCTCATATACCAGTATGCCTCCCTCAGTGTATCCTTCTGCACCAGGTCCCCCCTGTTCCTGACCCTGGGGGCGCAATTGATGAAAGCCGGTGATGCCATTGTTACAAGTCCGGGAACCATTATTTCCCTGTCGAACGAACCCGGAATCCTGTCCATGCTGCCTTCGGCAATTTTCCACTTTCCATCAAGGGAGATGCTGGTTCTCTTTCCCTGACCGAGGCAGGAAACCAGTAAAATGGAAATGATAAGGAAAGCCAGGGCTTGTAAAAACTTCATCCCGGAACAGGTCAGATTTTAAAGAAAATTTTCCTCTTGAATAACCAGTAGCAAAAGTACCAGAGAACGGCCCATATCATCAGGCTTGTCATGATATTGACAGTCATCTCTCCTCCCCACGAGAAGAAAAGTCTGCCGAACGGTTCCAGTATCTCTTTTAAAAGTCTTGATCCTCCGACAGAAAAGAAAAGATAAATAAATATGCTGTTGGTACCGACAATGGTAAAAAAGACTGAACCTTTCACAAAGAGCTTCTTCACATCTATGAGCCAGTAGCAAAAGCAGAGAACAAGTATTGCCCAGCCTCCGCTGGCAAAGACAAAGGATACAGTTGCTATTCTTTTAATTATTGGCGTTATATCGAGAAGATCAAGAGCATAGCCGGCCACAAGCGCTGCAAGGCCCGCAGCCGCCAGCCATTTGATTTTTTCACCGGGTTTCTTATCACTCATCAGCAGCTTGCCGCACATTACTCCCCAAACCGTATGAGCAGTTGTGGAAATAAAGTTAAGGGTTGCCCAGTCTGTCCTGTCTTTCTGACCCTCGAGAACCTGGTTAAACCAGGCGCCAAGGTCCCCGAACCTGACCCAGGGATTATTGAATCCATCCACTGGAAAAAACCTGTAAGCCAGATCAATCGCTAAGAGAAGAATAAGAGTGAATACGAGCTGAAACCTGAAGCTTTTATCCCTGATAAGAAAAGCAACAAGGTAGGTGACTGATAATTGAGCCAGTACATTCTGCAGGTGGAAAACAAGGTGCCCGCCGGCTTCGATAAAGTATAGGGCCCATCCGAAGAAAAGAAGCAGCAGTGCCCTTCTGAAAGCATGCAACTTTATTTTCCCTGCATCTTCACCTTTTTTCAGCCTGTTCCTGACAGCGAATGGTATCGCCACTCCCACAATGAACATGAAAAATGGCTGTATAAGGTCCCAGAACCTGAGACCGTGCCATGGGTGGTGGCTAAGCTGAGTTCCAAAGAAGTGGATCACCCCGTTTTGGCTTTCGAGCAAATGATCGTACAGCCAGGTCGACTCACCTGCAAGGAGGAACATTGTAAAACCCCTGAAAAAATCAACAGAAGTGATTCTCTCCGGTTCCTTTGATAATGATATCTGATCAACTGTCTCCATAATTAGGTAATTATTTCTTAATCAGAGGGTATAATAAAAAACTTGAAAAGATCTTTTCCCATGTTCTTTCAGCCAATCTAATTTATGGAGTTTATTCCAAACAACAATACATCTGCCCGGCAGAAATAAAGACGCCCATTGTTTTTCTGATTTGTCATAAATACCTCCGTGGATCGCCGTCTGCTGAGGTTTCCTGACCGTACCGAGGGCGCTGAACGGGCCGGAAGATCCGGATTAACCTGCTGGCTGAAACCATGCCTGCCGGAATCAGAGAGGATTTGAATTCAGAGCGGGTGGCGGAGGACGAATTCGGAGCCTTTTCCCTTCGTCGAATCCAGGACAATATTACATCCCAGCATATCCGCGTATGCTTTCGATATTGATAGTCCAAGCCCGGCTCCGCTGAATTCCCTTGATGTGACAGCTTCGACCTGGTAAAACCTGTCGAATATTTTTTCATGAAGTGAAGGTTCAATCCCGATACCTGAATCTGAAACATAAAGGTCAAGGTCACTCTCTGATATCCTGTACCCCACTTTCACAAAACCTTTCTTAGTGAATTTCAGGGCATTATCGATAAAAATCGCGAGTATCCTGGAAAGCTTTGCCCTGTCTGTATTCATAACCGCGCGCTCGTCGGGTAAAGAGGCATCTATATCAAACAGCAGGTTTTGCTTCCCTGCCTCGGGACTGAACTGGCTATGCAGATCCTTTAAAAGATGGTTTACATTGACCACAGAATATGTAAGCCTTACCTGCCCGGCTTCAATATTTGAGATCTCCACTATATCAGAAATCAGGGCAAGGAGCCGGTTAGTGTTATCGGTAATAATCGATGTAAAGTTCCGCCTCGATTCCTCGTCCAGTTCAGGATCGTCGAGTAACGCGCTGAAACCGACAATCGCATTCATTGGGGTCCGAATCTCGTGCGATATATTGTGAAGGAATGCAGTTTTAAGCCTGTCACTTTCTTCGGCCTTTTCTTTGGCAACCAGCAGCTGCCTTCCTGCATGAAACTTCTCTGAAACATCCCTGAAGCTCCAAACCCTGCCCACAACATTTTCATTCAGACGACGAGCCTGGGAGTAGCGTTCAACTACCCTACCGTCGAGGAATTCAATTGTATCGAATGATATTTTCTCCGGCGAAGAGTACAATTCCCTGACTTTTGTGATGAATTCACCTGGATCCTTAAGCATTGTAAGTACATGCGACAAAGCCCTTTCATCATCTCTTGCAGCAAGGATATCTTCAGGGATGGACCACATTTCCGCAAATTTCCTGTTGTGGACGAGGATTTTACCTGAATCATCAACTACAAGAAGCCCGTCCATTGTCGAATCGATTGTGGCCTTCAGCAGAAGGTATGAGCTTTCAAGTTCCCTTGCAGCATTTTTCCGTTCGGTAATATCCCTCGAAATCCATTGGAAATATTCATCATCCCCAAACCTGAATTTTCTGACATTGACCTCAATGGGAAAAGTTGTGCCATCCTTTTTACCGTGAATCGATTCGAAGAGCGCCTTGCCATCCGCATTGACAATTTTCATCTTTTCGGTAAAATCCATTACCATTTCCGGAATAATCAGGTCCTTAATATTCATTTTTATAAGCTCATCCTGTCCGTACTGATAGGCTGTCAGCGCCTTGTCATTAACCTGCACGATTCCCAGATTGCTGTCTGTGAGAATGATTATGTCATTTGCATATTTATGAATATGATCCAAATGGCTTTCTGCCAGCATTTTTTTATTTCGCGACTTAAAGAGGCCGCGGTAATGCTTCACAAAATGGTTCCAGATCGACCAGCCGGCAATCGCTGCCATGACTGTAAATGAAAACAAAATGAGGATCAGGATGTTAAGCTTTCCAGGCAGATGGCCCTGCACTCCCGGCCCCTGCATCAGTTCAACCTGGTACTGCAGGTAATAAGAATACCAGATTCCCCCTGTCACCAGTACCAGTGGGAAGACCACGAACAATACAATCAATGCCCATGGCAAAGGTGGTCTGTCCTTTTCAGGCCTCATCAAATTAATCTATTCAGAATGCAGACAGTAAAACAGAATTTTACCGTGCAAATATAATTATTTATAAGAATATTTCGGGACGCAGCAGATCGCGTTTACAGATTAATAAACAAACCGGGATTGCAATTTGTTCGGCAGGATGATTTTTTCCAGCAGGCTTAATTACCTCTTTTTTATAACTATGGAAGCCATTATGGAGACAATCAGAATGAAAATGATTACACCGAGTGAGATATAGATGGGCACCCCGAAGAATCCTGAAACGCACATTTTAAGCCCGACGAATGTAAGTATGAAGGCAAGACCCACCTTCAGGTACCTGAAATACTCCATGATGCCTGAAATCGCGAAGTAGAGAGATCTCAGACCCAGTATCGCAAAGATATTCGAGGTATAAACGATGAACGAGTCGGTAGTGATTGCCAGTATTGCCGGGATGCTGTCGACAGCAAATATCAGGTCGGATGATTCAATAATTATCAGGACAAGAAATAATGGCGTTGCCATTGCTTTCCTGCCGTCCCTGATGAAAAAACGGTCATCCTGAAAATCATTAGTGACAGGGAGTATTTTCCTGAAAAACTTCACAACCGGGTTCCGGCCGGGCTCAACCTGGTCCTCCTCCCTGAACAGCATCCTGACCCCGGTATAGACAAGAAACCCGCCGAATATATATATGATCCAGTGAAACCTGTTAATGAGGGCCACCCCGGTGAAGATGAATATACCCCTCATAATAAGTGCTCCGATGATACCCCAGAACAGTACCTTGTGCTGGTATCTCTCATCAACTTTGAAAAATGAAAAAATAAGTATAAAGACAAAGATATTGTCAACGCTCAGGGCATATTCAATAACATAACCTGTAAGGAATTCAAGCGCTTTGGTCCTGCCCAGCCTGAAATAAATAACGCCCATGAATGCCATAGCAAGGCTGATCCAGATCGCGGTCCATATCACCGCTTCTCTTACCGGCACTTTTTCCACCTTCCGGTGAAACACACCAAGGTCGAGTGCCAGCATTGCAAGCACAAACACAAGAAAACCTATCCAGAAAAGCCAGGTACCTCCCATCAAAATCCGTTATAACTTAGTATGGTTCCGGAACAGGCGGTAAAGATAACAGTGTTTTATTCAAAATGATCCCGGTTCGAGCCACATGTTCAGGAATAAGCCCTCAGAAGCTGATTCTGACCGCTGCAAAGATTTCCCTGAGGGCGGAAGGCTGGTATGAATTCCCATCAGGATCGGGCTCCGTAAAGGCTATATATTGTTTGTTTCCGATATTCTTTGCATTGAGAGAAATGGAAACGGGAATTTTCCCTGCCATGAGGTCATAAGCTATCCTCGCGTGGAAAAGGGCAAACCCATCCTGCGAGATGCTGCCGTGGGAAGCATCGGTATAGATATACCATTTACTCTGCATTTCGAGGCTGACACCGGCTGTCAGGTGTTTGCCGAACCTGTACGCCGCATCGGCATATAGCTGGTGCACCGGTGAATTCGGCAGTTGATTTCCCTTTATACTGTCAGGGGAGGCATATTTGAAGTCCGACCACGTGTAAGCGAGCTGGAAATCAAGGCCCTTTGTTATGTTCCAGTTCACGAAAAACTCGGCTCCCATCCTTTTGCTAGAGCCGGCGTTGCCGTAAAATGTTTCAAGCGGCCGTGACGGGACCCTGTAACGGTAGAAATCATTTTTTGTATCAAGATTAAAGACGGTGATGTCGTAAAACATGGAATTCAAAATGTAACCCCGGATGCCTGCCTCCTCACCCAGCGAGGTGGCCGGCTTTAAACCCTGGTTGAATCCCCCGAATGAAACAGGGTTGTTGATCAGTTCCTCCGTAGACGGAGGCAGGAAACCCTGACCCGCATTGGCATAAATCTTCACGGAGCGGCCCGCATCGTACGAGAGACCGATCCTCGCTGATACCTTCTCAAACGATGCAGAACCCGAAAGAAGGTCCGGGCTATCCATCCTGTCGGTCAGCCTGTTGGACAGATTGTCATATCTTATGCTGAAAATTGTGTTAACCTTCGGACCGATTTCCATCCTGTCGATTGCAAACAGTCCAAACGAGCTTTGCTTAATATCCTGGTTGGCAAGGAGGGAATCACCTTCCTTTACGTAATAGCTTATCTCACCCCTCTTTTCAGTTCTGGAAGGATCCTTGATATTTGGAAGCTTATACCCGTCGATATCCTGGAACTGGTAATCAAGACCTGCCGAAAAATGATTCCGCACACTTTCACCGCGGGAATTAAGGTCATACTCAATTGTACCACCCGGATTCAGGTACCGGTTATAAGCAACGGCAGAAGAACCCGGCTCAGTGTATGAAGTCGATTTCACATAAGCTGACAGACTGATTGACTGGTTATCCGACAGCCTGTAACCGGCGATCAGCCCTCCTGTCATTCTTTTGGTATCCTGGTATTCGTTGCATGGTATTGCATCGGGATTGGACTGCCTCGGATTATCAAGCTGCGACAGGTTCAGTCCTTCCGCATTCTGGTTATAATAATGTGAAAAAATCAGGACCTGCGTGATCTTAACCTTCTCGCCTGCGCTGAATGTAACCTTGTCGCTGAATATGGTCCCCCGGAATGCCGTATGGTCCCTGTACCCGTCCCCTCCGAAATTTGCAAAGTTGAGGTTATACCTGACATTGCCGTCAGTTCCGCCGGCATCGGTATGTATCTTATAGAACCCGTTTGAGCCCCCTGTTGTCAAAACGGATCCGCCGAAAGGACGGTCACCTCCGGAAGATGTGACAATGTTCAGTATCCCGGCATTTGAGCCGCCTCCATACAGTGACGCCGAGGGTCCCCTCAGAACCTCAACCCGGTTAACCGCCGCCCAGTCTATATCATAAAGGTCCGACGCAAATCCTGAAGGATCATTTAGTGGTATGCCGTCGAGAAGGACCTTGATTCCTCTAAGCCCGTGCTCCGATAAAATCCCCTGTCCCCTGATTGAAAGATGGACCCTCGACCCATCGGCCTGGTTATCGATCCTGACGCCCGGCACGAGGCGCAGGGCTTCATCAACGGCAACTGTTCTCGGCATTGTTGACAGGACAGGAGCGCTTACCAGGCTTACGGCCCCGGGGTTCATATTAAGGGGCATTGCAACTCTGCTGGCGGTGACAATCACTTCACCTATGTTCCTGTAAGTTATCGTATCATTTCCTGCACCCTGGGCCGAAAGCTCCGGAACCGGAAGGAGGCAGGTCAAAAAAAGTAAAACTGAGAAATTTTTCATGGCTGTATTCTAAAGTCATTCAATATGATTATTTTTTCACAACAAACAGGCTTTTAACCGGTTTGTAGTATTTAGGGTCGAGGTCGGGCAGGCCGTTTCCGTTAAGGTCCTTCATCTGTCCAAGGTATCCGACGAGGGCGAGCCACTCCTTGCCCTCTTGTATCCCGGCCGCTTTTTCATCAATATCCACCACCGCCTTTGACATGTCTGTCACTCTTGCACCATTTATGTCCTTTGGCACAACATTCACAATACCATGTGTTTTCTTCCTGATAATTCCGATGAATTCGAGCATATAGGAGTTGGCGGCAACAGAGTACAGCTTCTTGTTCTTTTTTGAAAAATCCACAGCCTCTGACCTGTCCCCGTCCTTAATGATTTCAATTCTTTTTACTTTCCTGAGAAGGCCTTTGTCAGGATTGTATTCTGCCCTGATTCCCGAGAAATAACAGTAATAGTCGGGGTTGCTTTTTCTCGCTACAAGGAGGACTTCAAGAATATTTTTCAGCTCCCTCCCTGTAACATACAATCTCGCCAGGGGATATCCGGGAACACTGTCCTTACCTGAACCGAGAGGTACTATCCTGAACAGGTCGGCGGCAGACTGTACCCCCGGCAACATTTTATCGCGGATGACACCTGTCGATATCATGCTTACATCATCGCCGGCAGCGGACCGGGCATTCAGGTACCAGTGAATTGCGTCGGCCAGGAGCGGGCCAAGGGTGCTTTCTTCGGGATTGACCTGTCCGTTGCATTCCAGCATCTCACTGCATTCGGCTAGAGGCTCGGAGTATTCAAGCCTGACCTTTTTCAGAACCAGACCTGATATTTTCTCCTGCTGTGCCTTAATCAGTGAATCGACAATCCTGTCACCGGCAATATGATCATCGACAGGAATAAGCTCATAACTTTCCAAGCTGTAAGCACCGTTATTCTTCCGGAGAGTGATCTTACCCACAAACTCACCATATTCCCCGGCCTGTACGACAGGTACACCATTTACAACCAGCGGTTTATCAAGCTTTGTATGCGTATGCCCGCTTATTAACAGATCAATGCCTCCCACCTTTTTAACCAGTTCAGCATCCTCCCCTTCCCATGTCCCGTTTTCGCCCTTCGAAACTCCCGAATGTGAAATGCAGATAATAAGGCTGCACCGCTTCGATCTCAGTTCCTTCACGGCTTCCCCGGCAAATTTCTCCTGGTCCTTGAAAGTGACAGGTTTCGCGTTCGGGGAAACAAATACAGCGTTCCTGCCAAGCAACGAAAAAAAACCGATTCTGACACCGTCTTCCTCTTTAATGACAGTCCTGCAAAGGATCCCCTTCCCGGTGAGTGATTCAAGCCCGTCATCGGCCCGATCCGTTTTGCTGTAGATCGCGTTGCCAAGCATCATCACTGGGATCTCACCATTTTCGGATGAATTTTTCAGTATATTATACAGTACACTCGGACCGAAGTCAAATTCGTGGTTCCCGACAGCAACCAGGTCGTAACCCATTTTTCGCATAAGAGGAAGCTGAAAACCTGTTCTTTCTTCAACCGTATGAAAAAGGGTGCCCATCAGAAAATCACCTGCATCGATGACGAGGGTGACCTGGTCCTTCTTCTGCTTTTCCGATTTTATTACGGTTGCGATCCTTGAGAATCCTCCGATAGTCTTATCATCGTTGACGGTAAGCGGGGAATATGCAGACTCTGGAGCAAACCCATTGAGCCTGGAATGCATGTCATTCGTATGCAGGATAACTATCTTTTTATCCTGGCAGTAAACAGCAGATACAGCCAGATTCAGGAGCAGGAAGGCAGAGCAGATTTTCTTCATGGGTCAGACTTTACGGAATAAAATTAATAAAAAGGATCTGTTCTTACAGGACCTCGGCAACAATAAATGTGCTTCCGCCAACGAATACTACGTCGCCCGGGGCTGCATTTCTGCGGGCTTCGGCCAGCGCTTCGGCAACAGAACCGAATGCATTGCCTGCCAGCCCGTATTCAGATGCATGGGTCCTGAGAATATCCTGGTCGAGGGCCCTTGGTACCTGGGCCCTGGTAAAATAGTATGCAGAGTCTTTCGGGAACAAAGGCAGCACTAGGCTGAGATCCTTGTCGTTTACAAATCCGATCACGAAGTGTATCTTCCCTGCTTTTAACGATTTAAGCTGCCTGATAACCCATTTAAGGCCCGGGCCGTTGTGACCCGTATCGCAGATAACCACGGGGTTTTGACCGATAGTCTGCCATCTCCCCTGCAGTCCGGTATTCGTGAGAACATTCCGGATACCATTCCTGAGGTCGTCTTCATCCAGACTGAAATGATCTTTCAGGATGCCGAATGCCGTTACAACAACCGGCAGGTTTTTTTCCTGGTAATCGCCTGTAAGGCCTGCAATTCCTGAAATTGTCCCTCCATCTCTTTTACCAGTCACAGCGAATCTTCTACCGCCCGGTTCATTATCAGCGGGAGAAAGGTCGCATGAATAAATTTTATCGGCAAAAAGAATGTCACTAAGCTTTTCCCCGGCCATTCTTATGAAAACACCATCGGTTTCAGGATCAGATTCTCCGATGATCACCGGTACCTTCTCCTTGATTATCCCGGCTTTCTCCGAAGCAATCTGCGGCAGGGTATCGCCGAGCAGGTCCATGTGGTCGTACCCGATATTCGTGATAATCGAAAGCAAGGGGGTAATTATGTTTGTCGAATCGAGCCTGCCTCCGAGTCCTGTTTCCACGACAACCACTTCGGTTTCCTCCCTGGCAAAATAATCGAAAGCCATCGCCACCGACATTTCAAAGAATGAAGGTCTGATTTCATCAAGGAGATGCCTGTTCCGAGTTACGAAATCTATAACCTCACTTTCAGGAATCATCGAGCCGTTTATTCTTATTCTTTCCCTGAAGTCCTTCAGGTGAGGTGATGTGTAAAGTCCTGTCTTAACCCCTGCCTCCTGAAGAACGGAAGCGAGCATATGCGATACCGAACCTTTCCCGTTGGTACCGGCAATATGCACGGATCTGAATTTCCTGTGGGGTGAGTCAAAGCAGGAGTCAAGCTTTAGAGTATTATCCAGGTTTGCCTTATATGCAGCCTTTCCAACGCGGTGATATACGGGTAACTGGTTGTACAAGAATCCTATGGCTTCACTGTAATTCATCTGGTGTCATCGGGTTAACATGTTCAGCTCTTCCAACCATTATAGCTTATTTTTTCCTTCTCAAACCTGTCGGGCTGATCGTTCCTTGCTCCCGCCGGTATCCCGACAGATATTATCGACACGGGGACGATGTTGCCAGGCAGGCCGAGCAGCCTGCTTACAGGCATTATCCTTTCCTCCCGCGGATAGACTCCCAGCCATACAGCACCATATCCCTTTGAATGCGCTGCCAGCAGGATATTCTGTGTTGCTGCCGAACAATCAAGTGGGTAATACATTGCGCCAGGTTGCAGGTCCTTATTACCGCACACAACGATAGCATGACTTGCCTCCTTCAGCATTGAAGAGTAAGGATGATTTTCCATTATGCCATCCATTATCTTCCGGTCATCCACAATGATAAAGTGCCAGGGACGCCTGTTGTTTGCCGATGGAGCATACATTCCTGCTTTAACCAACCCGATAATATCCTCCGGATTGATTTTCTCACCGCTGTATTTTCTGACACTCCTGCGGGTGAGTAAACCTTCGAATAATTCCATTGTTATTAACTTTTAAAGAGAGTCTAACAACTTTATAAACGGCTGCCAATTTATACTTTTATTTTAGTTAATTTTGAAAGTCGGCAGTAAACTTTTTCATCTGGTATATATACCTGACAATAAATCATTTAGAGATGAAGAAAAAACAGAACAAGAAACTTTTTATCATCGACACCAATGTATTGCTGCATGATTATAAATGCATTTACAATTTTGAAGAAAATGATGTCATAATTCCCATAGTGGTGCTTGAAGAACTTGACCGGTTCAAGAGGGGCAACGATCTGATTAATTTTCATGCGCGGGAATTCACTAGGGAGCTTGATAAGCTTTCGGGTGATATGCTCCTTACATCGAACATACCGCTCGGCGACAATCTTGGAAACCTTCATATAGAAACCGGCAAAGAGTTTTCTGAAAAGGTTAACCAGTCATTTCCAGAGAAAAATTCTGATCACCGGATACTGGCAATAGCCGATTATGTTTGTACCGCCAACAAGGATAAGACTGTCGTCCTCATCACCAAGGATATAAACCTCAGGATGAAGGCAAAGTCGCTTGGTATTATTGCCCAGGATTACGAGAACGACAAGGTAGCCAACATTGACGATCTCTATAAGGGGATCAAGACGATTGAAGCTATCGACCCTACGCTTATAAACAAGCTTTATGAAATGCCTGAAGGGGTCACCGCCGGGGAATTTTCCCTCGACACAGATCTTACAGGGCACAAGTTCTTTATCCTGAAGAATAACGGGTCGAGCGCGCTGGCTCATTATAATCCTGTTGCGAAGGTTCTCACGAGGGTAATGAAACAAACAACCTATGGGATCGATCCCAGGAATGCAGAGCAGACTTTCGCACTGGAGGCGCTTTCGAATCCCGATGTACAGCTTGTGTCGCTCACCGGCAAGGCGGGAACCGGCAAGACACTGCTGGCACTTGCCGCGGCACTTCAGCAGCACAAAAGATACAAGCAGATTTTTCTGGCCAGGCCGATCGTCCCTCTCGCGAACCGCGACCTGGGTTACCTCCCGGGTGATGTAAAGGAGAAAATGGACCCGTATATGCAGCCCCTGTTTGATAACCTAACTGTTATTAAGCATAAGTTCAGCCACCAGAGCCCCGAGTTCATCCGTATCAACGATATGATCAAGGAAGAGAAACTTGTAATTACTCCTCTTGCATATATCAGGGGCAGGAGCCTTTCCAGCATTTTTTTCATTGTCGATGAAGCACAGAACCTCACCCCGCATGAAATAAAAACTATCATAACCAGGGCCGGTGAAGGTACGAAAATGGTCTTCACAGGTGATATTGAGCAGATCGATTCGCCCTACCTCGACACCGCCTCGAACGGGCTCAGTTACCTCTCCGATAAGATGAAGGGTCAGGATATTTTCGCTCATGTCAACCTGGTGAAGGGAGAAAGAAGTTTCCTTGCCGAGCTTGCCAGCAAGCTTCTCTGAAAACCCAACCTTAAATCAATTGATATGAAGACCAGGATTTTAATTTTTGCACTTTTTGCATTAGTGTTCTCTTCATCCGTTCTCAGGGCCCAGAAGGAAAGCAAAGTATATCTTTTTAACGGGAAAGACCTTTCAAACTGGGTCTTCAGGCTGAAGGACCAGTCAGTCGATCCGAAAATTGTATTTACCGTCAGGGAAGGCCTGATACATATAACAGGCTCACCTTTCGGATATATGAGAACAAAGGATTCATACTCCGATTATCGCCTGCACGTTGAATGGCGCTGGCCCCTGGAAGCTACCAACAGCGGTGTTTTCGTAAACGCACAGCCTCCCGATACAATCTGGCTCAAGTGCATTGAATGCCAGCTTATGGCCGGTAATGCCGGAGATTTCGTTTGTATGCCCGGTGCCGGGATGAATGAATGGACAGACAGGAAATCGCCTTTCGTGAAAAAGCTTGCCGCATCGTCAGAGAAAAAGACGGGAGAATGGAACGTTATGGAGGTGGTGAACCGTGGTGCAACACTCGAAGTGTACGTCAACGGCGTTCTCCAGAACAAGGGAACGGGTGTGACACCTTCCTCCGGTTCGGTGTGCCTTCAGAGCGAAGGAAAAGACATCGAGTTCAGGAACGTCTGGCTCTCAAAATTCTGATAAAACATTGCCCGGATGGCTTACCCGAAGAAGAAGGTGGCTTTTCATACGCTTGGATGCAAGCTCAATTTCGCCGAGTCTTCCGCTATAGCCAGGTCGCTGCCTCCCGAAAGATTTGAGAGAGTCACAGCCGAAGATGCAGCTGATATTTACATAATCAACACATGCTCGGTTACCGATGCTGCCGATAAGAAGTGCAGGCAGGCAATACGAAAATTCATTCACAGGTCCCCCGGTGCATTTATTGCGGTTGTGGGGTGCTATTCACAGCTGAAACCACAGGAGATAGCTACTATTCCAGGTGTCGACCTTGTTCTCGGGTCAAATGAAAAATTCGACCTGGCTTCCTATCTCGAAGCACAGGATAAGCATAAGCATGCGGAGGTTCACTCGGGGATCCTGTCAGGTAACGACAGGTTTTACCCTTCGTTCTCCTCGGGCGACAGGACCAGGTCTTTCCTGAAGGTCCAGGACGGGTGCGACTACGGCTGTTCATACTGCACGATTCCCATGGCAAGGGGAAAAAGCAGGAATCCATCCATAGGGCTGCTCATGGAAGAGGCCAGGAAAATTGCGGACCAGGGAATAAAAGAGATCGTTCTCACGGGAGTGAATATCGGTGATTTCGGAAGGTCGACGGGAGAAACTTTTACCGACCTCCTGAAAGAACTCGTGAATACCCGGGGTATTGAAAGAATAAGACTATCGTCGGTAGAACCAAACCTGCTCACCGACGAAATAATAGGAATGGTCGCCACCGGCAACAAGCTGCTGCCGCATTTCCATATACCCCTCCAGAGCGGAAGCAACAAGATACTCGGACTGATGAAAAGAAGATACCGGCGTGAGGTTTTTGCCGGGAGAGTATATAAGATCAGGGAGTTGATGCCATTTGCGGGTATCGGGGCAGATGTAATCACCGGTTTCCCAGGTGAAACAGATGCTGATTTTAAAGACACATTTGATTTCCTTGAAGGGCTACCACTATCCTACCTGCATGTTTTTTCATACTCTGAACGCCCGGGAACAGTCGCAGAGGGCCTTCCCATGAAAGTCCCCCCTGGTGAAAAAGAGTTAAGAAGCCACAGGCTTGCCCAGCTTTCCGACCTGAAGACCACCAGGTTTTGTGAGCTGAATACCGGCAGGAAGGCTATGGTTCTTTTCGAAAAGGAAGGCAGCGAAAACATTATTGCAGGGTTCACTGAAAATTATATCAGGGCCGAACATCCATTCACCGGTGGCCTTGATGGTACCTTAAGGGAAGTGATCCTCACGGGAATATCAGAGTCGGGGAATATGACATGCGAGATAAAAACAGAATTATGAACCTGGCAGAAATAACCGTTTCGGTAATGGAGATCGCCGCTGAGGCAGGAAGGTACATAATGTCGGAAGCTGATCAATTCGATGCATCTTCGGTAAGCCTCAAAGGTGTAAATGATTTTGTCACTCATGTGGACAGGGGCTCTGAGCAGTTACTGGTAACCAGGCTCGGAAAGCTTATCCCTTCCGCGGGATTTGTTGTGGAGGAAAATACATCTACGGCGGCCGGTGAAAAATACAGGTGGATCGTCGACCCGCTCGATGGTACAACGAATTTTATTCACCGGGTCCATCCTTTTGCGATAAGCATTGCACTTGCCGAGGATGATAAAATCCTATCAGGTGTGGTTCACGAAGCTTCCGGGAGGGAGGTTTTTCATGCCTGGGAGGGCGGAGGGGCCTACCTGAACGGGAAAAAGATTAAAGTCTCGTCAAACGGAACCCTGGGATCAGGCTTCATTGCAACCGGATTTCCCTACAACGACTTTACAAGATTGCAGGGTTACCTCGATACGTTATCCTACCTGATGAAAAATTGCGTCGGGGTCAGAAGGATGGGAGCGGCCTCTGTTGACCTGTCTTACGTGGCATGCGGCAGGTTTGAGGCTTTCTTTGAATACGGTCTGAAGCAATGGGATATAGCAGCAGGATCGGTTATTATCACCGAAGCAGGTGGCATGGTATCGGACTTCTCGGGCAAATCTGACCTACTCACAGGGAAAGAGTTTATTGCATCAAATAGCCTTGTCCATCCCGAAATGCTTAAAATAATAAGTAATTTTATGGGTCATTGAAATCATCTTTCCGGATGGAAGCTGTCTTGTTTTATATTTTCTACCTCCTAAACTGGCTGGTTACTCTCCTACCCCTGCGGGTGCTGTATTTCTTTTCCGATTTTCTTTTCCTGGTACTGTACTATTTTCCAGGGTACAGGCGCGATGTCGTCTCGATGAATCTCAGGAATGCCTTCCCTGAGAAGAGCGATAAGGAAAGAGCCGGGATAGAAAAGAAGTTCTACAGGCACCTTGCCGATCTGTTCGTGGAGACTCTGAAGATGGAGCACTTTCCGGAAGCTGAACACAGGAAGCGATGCACTTATGAAAACCCCGAGCTCCTGAACCGGCTCTACGATGAAGGCAAGGATATTGTGGCAGTGCTGGGACATTACAATAACTGGGAGACACAGAACATACTGCCCCGGTACCTGAAACACACCACTATCTCGATTTACCGTCCGTTAAAAAACAAGCATTTCGACAGGTTTCTCCTGAAGCTGAGATCCCAGTTCGGCATGGTGCTTTCGCCAACCAGTATGGTGATAAGGGAGATAGTAAACCGCAGAAAGGCAGGTGAAAGGACCATGAGCGTTTTTCTTGCCGACCAGACTCCTGCGATTACTGATATACATTACTGGACCCGTTTCATGAACCAGGATACTCCTGTGTACCTCGGGGCAGAAAAGATTGCCATGAAGTACAATATGGCAGTTGTATTTATCAATCAGCAAAAAACTGGCAGGGGAAGGTACCATGTTAAGTTTGAACTGCTTTTTGAAGATACGGCCGGGCTCAAGGAATTTGAGATCACGGAGGCACATGTAAGACATCTTGAAGAGATTATCAACAGGAATCCCGAGTTCTGGATATGGAGCCATAAAAGATGGAAACACAAGAGACCCGCTGCTGATGCTTAAAACGGCTGTCGTCATACTGAACTGGAACGGAAGGACCTTCCTTGAGAAATTCCTTGGGAATGTAATTTCATATTCCACCTCACCTGCCTGCCGGGTTTTCGTAGCAGACAACGGATCAACCGACGGTTCCGCGGATCTGATCAGGTCGGGTTTTCCACAGGTAAAGCTGATTGAGCTCGACAGGAATTACGGATTTGCTGAAGGCTATAATCTTGCCCTGGCTGGTATCGACGCAGAGTATTTCATCCTTCTGAATTCCGATATTGAGGTTACAGAAGGATGGGCCATGAAGCTGACCTCCTTCATGGACAATCATCCCGAAGTGGCAGCCTGCCAGCCGAAAATACTTGCCTTTGACAACAGGCAGAAATTTGAGTATGCCGGAGCGGCCGGCGGCTACATCGATAAATTCGGCTATCCTTTCTGCAGGGGACGAATCTTCGATATAACGGAGACCGATGCAGGTCAGTACGATTCCGTTACCGAAGTTTTCTGGACAAGCGGGGCGTGCATGATTGTCAGGTCAGATGCCTGGAAAAAATGCCGCGGGCTGGACCCTTCATTCTTCGCACATATGGAAGAGATCGACCTCTGCTGGAGAATGCGGCTCCTCGGCTACAGGCTCTATTTCACTCCCGATGCAGCCGTCTATCATGTCGGCGGTGGAGCCCTCCCGTATAACTCCCCTTTCAAGACATACCTGAACTTCAGGAATAACCTGTTCCTCCTCTATAAGAACCTTCCCGTGAATAAGCTTCATGGCACATTACTAAAAAGAAAGCTCCTGGATGCACTTTCTGCCGTTTTTTTCCTGTTTAAGGGCCAGCCACGTAACATCGGTTCCATATGGAAAGCCCATATGGATTACTATAAAGCGGTTGTCGCTCTTAAAAAGGAAAGAGCCCTGACGGAAAGGGTTTCGGAGGAAAATGCATCGAGCCGGGTTTTGAACAAGAGCATTGTTTTTGAGTTTTATGTAAAAAGGAACAGAACATTTGACAGATTAAAAAAGTATTTTCCCGTAAAAGAATGAAACGACAAAACATGCTGATCTTTTTCCTTATTGTATTTACAATATATTTCCTGGCGAACTTCTATATATTTATTAAAGGGTACAGGGTCGTACCCGCCGGGAATCATTACCGACTGGTGTACACCCTGGGTTATATACTCCTCGCATCGACGTTTATTGCAGGCAAGATTCTTGAAAGAAGCTCTTCATCCGTCTTTACAGATATCCTGAATATTGCAGGTGGTTTCTGGATGGCATTCATGCTTTACGGATTTCTCCTGTTGCTGCTTTCCGACATCGCCCGTCCCGTTCTCAGGCTGACCGGTGTGCTTGACAGCGGGCAGCTACTCCAGTTCAGGCGCTGGGCATTTATCTCCGCGGTAGTCATTTCATCCACGCTGATACTGGCAGGATTCATCAATGCACTGATACCCGTTTACAGGACATATAACATCAGTATCGACAAACCGGCAGGTGAGCTCAGGAGCTTCAGGATAGCTGCTGTTTCGGACATTCACCTGGGCAGTATAATAAGGAAACGAAGCATAAAGAAACTTTCCGCAATGCTCGGTAAGAGCAATCCGGATGTGGTCTTCCTGCTTGGAGACATTGTCGACGGTGAAATGGGCCCTGTTCTCAGGGATGATCTTCTTAGTTGGTTTAGTGCTCCAAAATGCCGCGACGGATTATATGCCATCACGGGAAACCATGAATATATTGGTGGCGCATCGGTCACCATACCGTATATTGAGAAACACGGGATACGCATTCTCAAGGATGAGGTGGTGATTCTCG
This sequence comes from Bacteroidales bacterium, assembly GCA_035541795.1. Taxonomy (GTDB): domain Bacteria; phylum Bacteroidota; class Bacteroidia; order Bacteroidales; family VadinHA17; genus LD21. The sequence goes on along the minus strand of DATKMR010000001.1, from coordinate 855,971 downwards.
ACGGTGGAATCCAGGTGATAGGAAGGCTCGACAGGGGGATGTCTTCATTTGGCAGTAACAGGAGAGCTCCTCTTGACTCGCTGATGCATAAGGTGGATACATCCAGACCCGTTATCCTGCTCGATCACCAGCCATTGAACCTTGCAGAAACTGAAAAGGCCGGGATAGACCTCCAGCTTTCGGGCCATACTCACAATGGCCAGATGTGGCCGCTGAATTATGTGACAAGGATGATCTATGAGGTTAGCTCAGGTTATCTTCGAAAGGGCAGGTCACAGATAATTGTCTCCTCAGGCTACGGTATATGGGGACCGCGTGTAAGGCTGGGCAGCAGGTCCGAAGTGCTGATTGTCAATCTTACATTCGGCAGGAAAGGATCCTGATCCTAAAGAAGATTATATATCTTCTCGAGGGATACACCGTGTGATCCCTTTACCAGGATTGTGAATCCTTTTACGGGATTTGCCTTAAGGTAGTCGCCGAGTTCCCCGGCGGTACCGAAAATCCTGTACGCCTGTTTGCCGGTCAGGCTTTCGAAAATCCTGCCTACAAGCAGAACATCCTTTATCCCTGATGATTCAAGCTGCTTTAGAATTCCTGAATGTTCGGCTTCTGACCGCTGACCAAGCTCGAGCATTTCTCCGAGTATAATCATTTTCCTGCCCGTAACAGTATCAGCGAAAGCTTCAATTGCCTTTTTCATGCTGTCGGGATTGGCATTATACGAATCACAGATCAGCACGTTCGACGGTGTCTTTTTTACCTGTGACCTGTTATTGGACGGGGTATAATCAGCAACCGCGCTTATAATGTCCCCGATATCTGCACCCAGGAAAAGCGATGCCGCGGCAGCAGCTTTTATGTTCTCGGTGTTATGGCGGCCGAAGAGGCGGGTAGCGACATCATATGATTTATGCTGGTACCTTATCCTTACAGATAGTGTAAGATCACAGGTCAGCGGTTCCACGACCAGCTCAGTTCCCAGGGGATCGGAATAGGGTACCGCCCTGTTGACCATTTTAAAAATCTTTTCTGCAAGGAGGGGATCGTGATCGTTATAGATTGCGATCCCGTTATTTTTCTTCAGGTGATCGTAGAGTTCCGTCTTTGCCCTGACCACACCTTCAAATGAGCCGAATCCCTCCAGGTGAGCCGATCCGATATTTGTAATTATGCCGTAATCGGGCTTAGCGATCAGGCAGAGTGTCCTTATCTCACCTATATGATTTGCGCCCATCTCCAGCACCAGCAGATCTGCATCGTGTGGTTCTGAAAGTATTGTCAGGGGTACCCCGATGTGGTTGTTCAGATTGCCTTTTGTATAATGGACCTTTTTTTTGATCGACATTATTGAGGCAATAAGTTCTTTGGTTGTTGTCTTGCCGTTAGTGCCGGTAATTGCAAGGACCGGGGCCTTCAGCCCTTTGCGGTGGAACGAGGCGAGGGCCTGCAGTTCCAGCAGTGTATCATCGACAAGAACAGCTCCCCTGGTATCATAAGCAGGATCGTCAATCACGGCACAAATGGCCCCTTTTTTAAGGGCATCTGCCGCGTACATGTTTCCATTGAAATTCACGCCCCATAGGGCAAAGAACATTTCACCCTTTTTCACCGTGCGTGAGTCGGTGGAAATACCTGCCGATTCCCTGAAAAAACTGTAAAGCTGTTCGGTTTTCATTCTTTGACCGTCGTCAGACTAAAAGAGGGTGTTTTTCTGACACCCTCTTTATTATCTTAAATTTTATCTACGTCTATAATCCTGATGGGCTTCCCACCCTTATCATGGCGCATCTGAAACCAAGGTCATCGCGTGATGCATCCTGATCCAGGAAGCGGCGTGTTGAAGGATTGAGCCAATAGGCCCTGTCTTTCCAGGAACCGCCTTTGTAAACTCGCGCGTTATCATTAATGAGAGTCGAGAAATCACCACCGGGATCCTGGGAATACATCCTTGTGGATGACTCAAGGTTATCTTCATTGGCTTGCCATTCTTCGCTGTTCACGCTTGATTTCTTATCACCATCCCTGTAGTTCCTGTAGTCGCCTTTGCGGTAATTGTACCTGCTGGCTACATCGGCAGGTCTGACGGTATCGATAATAAGACGCCCGAGTTTGTCTTTCTGTACAACCTGGCCGTTGGCATCACGTTTAAGATCCGTATAAACATTGCCCCTGAACGGGTTGAATTCATCTTCATCAGTTGCTGTCATCGGTCTGTAAACGTCGAGCACCCATTCGTTAACATTTCCTGCCATGCAGTAGAGTCCGTAATCGTTGGGCCAGTATGATTTGACATCGACTGTAATACTTCCGTTATCGTTCAGGCTACCGGCAACTCCCATAAGGTCACCCCTTGCGCGTACGAAGTTAGCCATCATCTCACCACGGTATTTGTTTGCCGAATTCCTCACATTATGTCCGTCCCATGGATATATTCTTCTCTCATACACCCTTTCTTCAAATGTGTTGCCCCTGAGAGCATAAGCTGCAAATTCCCATTCAGCTTCGGTTGGCAGCCTGTACCTCGGAAGAAGGACACCGTCCTCGAAGTTTGTCCTGCGTTCTGTCTTATCGCCTGATAAGCTTGGACGAAGCTGGTTCACAACTCCTTCATACTGACCTTCCAGGTATGCTTCCGTATTAAAATTCTTTTCGTCTTTCTGTGCAGGATCGGGATTAAGTTCGCCCTCATCGATCAGTATCTGCTCGTTTACCCTGTCGGTCCTCCAGATGCAGTAGTCGTTAGCCTGTACCCAGCTTACACCTACAACGGGATAGTTATTATATGAAGGGTGCCTGAAATAATACTGTACATAAGGATCATTGAATCCCATAGGGCTTCTCCACACAAGTGTGTCGGGCAATGCCTTCCTGTAAACTTCCGGATAACTTGTATAAACACGCCTCAGCCAGTGCAGATATTCCCTGTAATCAACGTTCCTGACCTCCGTTTCATCCATGTAAAATGAAGAAACTGTAACGGTTCTCGGTGAGTTGTTCCAGTCGAACATCACATCCTGCTGCACGCGGCCCATCCTGAAAACACCGCCTTCAATGAGTACGAGGCCGGGGCCAGTCTTCTGTTCAGCGCCGACAGCAACCTCGAATCCGCCGTTATCCTTGTTATTGTATTCCCAGCCGGTGGTTGTTGAAACATTCGGATTGTCCTTTTTCTTGTGAAAAAGGCTGCAGGACGGAAGCAATAAAACTGCTACTAAAATAACTGCTAAGGTTCTGAATTTGTACATAACTCCTTTAGTTTTATGGCTTTAATTTTTCAAATATACAAAAAAACAATAATCTCACGATTTTAATCATCAAATATAACTAACATTTAGGAAAATTTATTGTTTTGATTATTTTTCTTTTATCAACATTGTTTAAACTGAAAACTATCCCGGCATTGTGAACCAGTGAAGCCGGCAGAAGTGAATTTGTTGAAGAGATATTGAAGCAGTAGTTGTAGAAAAATGAGATATTCCCCAGGTGAAGAAATATACCGGTCTGCAGATTAAGATCACCAGCACGGTTCCAAAGGACTATCGCATTCGCCGATATAATGGGAGCTTCGAACGATCCGCCTGCACCGGCAACTGTCCGGTTGGTTTTGAAGTCCCCGTAAACAAGAGGCCTCAGTCCGGTATGTTTCCCGGTATTCAGGCTGAAAATACCTGACATATGAATTACCAGCTCCCGTCCGATCCTCTGCTCCGCCGAGCCTGAACCCGATATGTCGGGGTTTGTAAGGTGGTTCACCGCGACTGCGGCAGTGTACCTTCCCGCGATCATAAGCAGTCCCGCCCCCGCATCAAAAACTGTCCTGCCCTTCATGTTGAGAAGCTCGGCAGTTGGCCCGCTGATTCCGCCCAGGGGATCGATCTGATCAGGAAAAATCATCCTGCCTGCATCAAACCCCCGGTGAAAGAAAGAGGCGCTGAGCCCCGCATCGATAAACAGGTTCCTGTCAGCCTGAAGGTGATATGAATAAGCCATACCACCCCTTGTGTCGTTTACCGCGCCACCCAGATAATCATCAGACAGGAAAGCGGTGGCTCCTCCGTGAAGTGAAGGGAAAAATGAATCGAACGATGCAAAAAAGGAATGCAGGTTATAATTCCTCCCGGGATAGAAATCAAGGTACGAAAGCCTTAGCGTGCCTTCCCCTTCTGTGCCGGCAAAAGCCGGGTTGGTTAGCATAATTGTCTGGTAACCCGGCCCATATGATACCTCCTGCGAGGCAATCTTCACGGGTGACACCATTGCTGAAAAAACAACCAGAAGCAGGGCTCTTTTCATCTTCATATACTGCAATATCAACGCCCGAAAATCGTTATTATTTCAATCTGCGTGACACTGATTGAAACAAATTTACTAATTAACAGGTTTAAGGTTACCGGGAAGGGTTCTGTTTTAAGATGACTTTCTACTCTTATACAGCATATTTGATGGAAATAAATTCATCACATTTATATCTTTGCCACGTATGAAGAGATTCTGCGGGAAGATCATATGGCTGCTCCTGTCCCTGTTCCTGGCTAACTCCGGTAACGTTAGCAGCCAGGAAGGATATGCCTCCGGATCTCTGCTTTCAGGTGGCAAATGGTTCAAGATAGCTGTTTCCCGGGAAGGTATTTACAGGATTGATTATACGAAACTCAAGCAGCTCGGGCTGGATTATCCGTCAAATCCAAGGATATATGGCAACAACCAGGGCCAGCTCTCATATTTTAACGACAACACCGCCACCGACGACCTCCGGGAGATCCCGGTAATGCTTGTAAAGGGTTCCGACAACGTGTTCAACGAAGGCGATTACCTGCTATTCTATTGCATGGGGCCAAACCGCTGGAAGTACAATGGCACCACAGGCGACTTTGATTATGTTCAGCACAATTACTCCGACTCCGCGTATTATTTTATCACCTCCTCTCCCGAAGGTGGCAGGATTGTCCAGTCCCCTGCACAGGTAACCGATGCACCAAACTATTATTCAACCGGCTGCGATGCACTCTATATGCACCATGTTGATGCGGTAAACCTTATCAGGTCGGGAAGGGAATGGTATGAACCGATCTCTTCGATATCACCAATGGTGGTTGACCCCGGATTTTCAAATGTGATAACTTCAGAGAAAGTAAAGTTCGACATCAGGGTACTGGGGAGATCACCTAATTCCACAATTTTTTCGCTCACCGAAGGGGCGACCACGCTTGAATCCATAAGTGTCCCTGGTGTAAATATGCTTTCCACCACAGGCATGTACGCCATGGATTTCGAGGTAAGCGATTCCTCACTTCCCTCCTCCGCATCACCGGTGTATAACATTACTTTCAACAACAATGGAGAACCCGCCGCGGCAGGATGGGTTCATTTCCTGAAGCTTCATGCCAGGGCCGCCATGGTTTTCACGGGCAAAACCACCGTATATACAGATATAAGATCGATGAGGCCCGGCGGCATAACTGAGTTCACCCTCAGCAGTCCTGTCCAGAACACGATGATCTGGGATGTGACGGACCAGTATAATACTGCTGAAATCACTTATACCAGGACAGGCAATGATGATCATTTCAGGATCCTGACCGATTCGCTCAGGAGGTTTATTGCCTTTACGGCCGACCAGGTCCTTGTCCCGACTTTCAGAAACGGCCAGGTTCTCAACCAGAACCTGCACGCCTCTGCACCTGTCGACATGGTCATTGTCACACATCCGTGGTTCCTTCCTTACGCGGAAAAACTCAAAGAGCTGCACAGCCAGAATTCCGGACTGACCTCCCTTATCGTTACCCCCGAGCAGATTTACAATGAATTTTCAGGAGGGTTACCTGATATTGTGGCAATCAGGAATTTCCTGAGGATGAAATACCTGAAACAGAAAGGGACCTTGCACCCGCTGAGGTACCTCCTTCTGTTCGGTGACGGATCATATGAAAACCGGACCAACCCACCGCATAACCCGAATTTCATCCCTACCTACCAGTCACAGAACAGCACTGTGGTCGTATCTTCCTTTACCTCGGATGATTTTTATACGCTGCTTGAAGACGGCGAGGGTGAAGCATTGGGGACGGAGGATATCGGTGTCGGCAGGCTGCCAGTGTCGGATACTTTACAGGCTTCGGTAATGGTTGCCAAAATACGCAGATACCTTGGATCGGACGGCATCGGAAACTGGAGAAACCTTATTGCCGTTACAGCTGATGATGAAGATGGCAACACCCACATGATGGATGCTGAAGGACTTTATTCACTCCTTAACACCACGTACCCCGATTTCAATATCGACAAGATCTACCTCGATGCCTTCAAGCAGGTCACATCCGTAAACGGGCAGTCATATCCCGATGTGGAAAAAGCAATCAATGACAGGATAAATACCGGCTGCCTGATATTCGACTACCTCGGTCATGGAAATGAGATAGGGCTTGCCGCCGAAAGGGTGGTTAAAACTGAAGATATAAATTCATGGCGGAACGGGTCCAGGTTGCCGCTGTTCATTACAGCCACGTGTGAATTCAGCAGATTTGATGATATTGAAATCAATCCCATCAATAACGAGATGACAGGTAAAACAGCTGCCGGAGAAATGGTGATCCTTAATCCCGATGGCGGAGGTATTGCCCTCATGACGACAACCAGGGTCGTTTACTCTGCCCCGAACTACACGCTGAACAGGAACATACTCTATTACGCCTTCACACGCGACTCGGCCGGCAACTCACTCAGGCTCGGCGATATTATAAGGCTTGCCAAGGTCAGTACCGGAGATGGCATGAACAAGAGAAACTTCCTACTCCTTGGCGATCCGGCGGTTCGGCTGGCTTATCCCTGGCATGGAAAAGTCGTTACGGATTCGGTCAATTCGGTACCGGTCGGACAGCCGATCGACAGCCTGAAAGCTCTTTCAACAATAACCGTATCGGGGCACCTGGAGAGTAACGGAGGGACCATACTCACGAACTTCAACGGGATTGTCAACCCGGTAATTTACGACAAACCCAGGATTGTCACCACGCTGGCCAATGACGGCGGTCAGCCCATGGAATTCGAAATCAGGAATAATGTCCTGTTCAGCGGTAAGACAAGGGCCGAAAACGGGAGGTTCAGCTTTTCGTTTATCGTCCCGAAAGACATCGACTATACATTCGGAAACGGAAAGATCAGCTATTATGCACATGACGGGGATGATGATATGGGCGGCAGCTTCTCCGGAGTTACAGTCGGGGGGTTCTCAAAAACAGTCTTATCGGATAATACCGGGCCCGCAATAAAGCTTTACCTGAATGATACCCTGTTCAAAAACGGTGGCATCAGCGACAGCAACCCCCTCCTGCTTGCCCTTATTGAAGATCGCGGAGGAATCAATACCACAGGTGCGGGAATCGGTCACGACCTGGTAGCATATCTCGACGGGGACAGGAACAATTCATTCGTTCTGAACAACTATTTCGAAACGGATATCGACAATTACATGAAGGGTACTGCAACATACCCCCTGTCCGACCTCGCATCGGGTAACCATACCCTCACGCTGAAAGCATGGGATAACTTCAATAACTCTTCAGAGGCGGAACTGAAGTTTGTTGTCAAAACAGCCGCAGGATTCATCCTGACGAACCTGGTCAACTATCCGAATCCCTTCACCTCCGATACAAAAATCACCGCAGAACACAACAGGCCCGACGACGAACTTAATATCAGGATATGCATTTACAGCATGAGCGGGCAGCTTATTAAGGTTATACAGACATCGGCACCTCCGGGCGGATACAGTCTGCAGCCGATAATCTGGGACGGGAACTGCGACACGGGGCAGCGTGCAGGCAGGGGGATCTATCCTTATACGGTATTTATTACCACGCCCTCGGGGGAAAGCACTAAAGCCTCAGGCAGAATGATTATTTTATAAATCATCAGACAATATAAGCACGTGAAAATAGTTATATATTTGCAAAACCTATGAGAGACCTATTCAAGAAGATGAATAACAAGTTTATATCAATGCTCCTTATTATCCTGGCTTTATCTGGTACAGCCAGGGTTTACTCACAGTCAGGGTCGAGCGATTATAATCCAATTCAGACAGTTGTACCATTTCTGATGATCGCTCCCGATTCACGATCAGGAGGTATGGGTGATGCAGGTGTAGCAACTTCCCCCGACTGCTTCAGTCAGCACTGGAACAATTCCAAGTATGCCTTTATTGATGGGAAAGGCGGTGTGGGAATATCTTATTCACCCTGGCTTAGGGCTCTCGTTCCCGATATAAATCTCGCATATATTTCGGGTTACAAGAGATTTGACAAAAAACAGGTTCTGAGCAGCAGCCTTCTTTACTCCTCACTGGGCGATATACCTTTTACAGATGACTTCGGGAACCTGGAGCGTAATTTCACGCCGACCGAATTTGCTTTCGATCTCGGGTACGCCAGATTGTTTTCCGAGCACTTTTCAGGGGGAGTTGCCTTCAGGTTCATCTATTCTAACCTTACCGGGAACACATTCTCAGGTAATCTAGCAACAAAGCCGGGAACCTCAATTGCAGCTGATCTTTCGGGCTATTACAAGACCGGTTTCAAGATGGGAGAAAAGGATGGGATTTTTGCGGCAGGATTCAATTTTTCCAACATAGGATCAAAAATGACCTATACCGAGTCGAAAACTCCCGACTTCATTCCCATGGACCTGAGGATAGGAGCCTCGGGAACTGTAAAGCTCGATAATTACAATACAATCACTCTGGCGGTTGACCTGAACAAGCTCCTTGTTCCTACGCCTCCGATTTACTACAATGTAGGCGATACCCTGCCCTCGGGTCAGGTTGTTGCCTCCCCAAAAACATATATCAGGAAAGGAAAGGACCCCAATGTAGCCGTTCCGGTTGCTATTTTCCAGTCATTTGTAGATGCACCCGGCGGGCTCAGGGAAGAACTTCATGAAATAACCGAATCTATCGGCGCTGAATACTGGTACAATAACCAGTTCGCACTCAGGTGCGGGTACTTCAACGAAAGTGCCTCGAAAGGCAACAGGAAGTATTTCACTGCCGGTGCAGGCTTCAGGATGCACGTTTTCTCTCTCGAAATATCTTACCTGATGCCGGTCACCCAAAATAACCCGCTTGCACACACCCTGAGATTCTCTCTCTCATTCGACTTCAACGCTCTCAGGAACGTAAAGAGGGGATGACGATCAGGACCGGACTGGGAATCGATTTTCACAGGCTGGAAAAGGGACGTGACCTCTGGCTTGGCGGCGTAAAAATTCCATCAGAAAAAGGATGTGTTGCACACTCCGACGGAGACGCGCTTCTTCATGCAATATGCGATGCACTTCTTGGTGCCGCAGGGATGAGAGACATAGGTCATTACTTCCCCGACAGCGACGAGAATTTCAGGAACATCGACAGCAAGATCCTCCTTTCCAGGACCTATTCAATGATTCAGGAAAAGGGGTATTCTGTTGTTAATGCCGACGGTACTGTCTGCATTGAGCTGCCCAGGTTGTCGCCGTTTATCGATGAGATGAAGAGGTTAATCTCCGGAATTCTAAAGGTTTCGGAGGATGACGTCGCGATAAAAGCCACAACTGCCGAGAAGATGGGGTTTATCGGCCGCGGAGAAGGCGTCATGGCAATGGCAACGGTCCTAATCAAACAAACCCTCCAGTAAACCGTCGTCGACAATAACCGGTAAAGTCACCTTAAGCGAAGGATTTTTTTCCATCTCCCGTCGGATTGCAAATAAGGCTCCATCGTTCCTTGCCCACGACCTACGTGCGATGCCGTTATTGACATCCCAGCCAAGCATCAGTTTAAGGTTCTCCTCCGTTTTCCTGCTCCCGTCGAGGACCATTCCGAATCCCCCGTTAATGACCTCGCCCCAGCCTACCCCTCCGCCGTTGTGAATGGAGACCCATGTCGCTCCCCTGAAGGAATCGCCGATTACATTCTGAATTGCCATGTCGGCCGTGAATTTTGATCCGTCGTAAATATTGGATGTCTCCCTGAATGGAGAATCTGTCCCGGAAACATCGTGGTGATCGCGGCCCAGCACAACCGGAGCTTTGATCCGCCCCTCTGCAACCGCGTTGTTGAATGCCATTGCAATAGCCACCCTTCCCCCGGCATCGGCATACAGAATCCTTGCCTGGGATCCTACCACCAGCCTGTTCTTAGCGGCCTCCCTGATCCAGAGTATATTGTCGGACAGCTGCTGTCTGATCTCATCAGGTGAGCCGGGCATCATCGACTCAAGAGTATCTGCCGCGATCCTGTCGGTAAGAGCCAGGTCGGACGGATCGTTTGAACAACACACCCACCTGAAAGGTCCGAAGCCGAAATCAAAACACATCGGCCCCATAATGTCCTGGACATAGGAAGGGTACCTGAATTCGCCCCTCCCGTCGAGTATGTCCGCGCCTGCCCTGGATGCTTCAAGCAGGAATGCATTTCCATAATCGAAGAAATATGTCCCTGCCGCAGTGTGCCTGTTTATGGCCACCACCTGCCGCCTCAGCGATTCTTTCACCCGCTCCATGAATTTTCCAGGGTCCGAGGCCATCATTACATTTGCCTCATCGAAGGAGAGCCCTGCAGGATAATAGCCTCCGGCCCAGGGGTTGTGAAGTGAAGTCTGGTCAGATCCGATATCCACTTTTATGCCTTTCGATGCAAGCAGTTCCCACAGGTCGACAATATTTCCATGGAAGGCAACAGAGACCGCTTCTTTTCTTTTCCTGGCGTCATCGATGCGCCTCACAAGATGATCACCGTTGCTTATCACTTCATCGACCCATCCCTGCTCATGACGGGTCTTTATTGCCTTCGGGTTGACTTCCGCAATAACGGAAATACAACCCGAGATTTTCGCAGCCTTCGGCTGGGCACCCGACATCCCTCCCAGCCCTGAGGAGACAAACAGCCTCATTTCACCGGAAGCATCCCGTTCCGCGATCTTCCTGCCGGCATTAAGTATGGTGATTGTTGTTCCATGCACTATCCCCTGGGGACCTATATACATATACGATCCGGCAGTCATCTGTCCGTATTGCGATACACCCAGGGCATTGAATTTCTCCCAGTGATCCTGCGAAGAGTAGTTTGGAACGACCATCCCGTTTGTGACGACCACCCGGGGCGCATCCGCCCCCGAAGGGAACAGTCCGAGCGGATGCCCCGAATAAATAACAAGTGTCTGGTCATCATTCATTTCAGAAAGGTACTTCATCGTGAGCCTGTACTGTGCCCAGTTCTGGAACACCGCCCCGTTCCCTCCATAGGTTATAAGCTCTTCGGGATGCTGTGCAACAGCCCTGTCGAGATTGTTGGAGATCATGAGCATTATTGCCGCCGCCTTTACCGTCTTGTGAGGGAATTCGCTGATATGCCTTGCCCTGATTTCATATGACGGCCTGAACCTGTACATATAGATCCTTCCGAAATCTTTCAGCTCCCGTGCGAATTCAGGAGCCAGTGCCTTATGAAATCTTACGGGGAAATAACGCAGGGCGTTCCTGATCGCCAGCTTCTTCTCATCTGCCGACAGTATATCCTTTCGCCTGGGTGCATGATTCAGATCAGGTTCCCTTTTCCTTTCAGGGGGAAGTACATCCGGGATCCCCTCGGCTACGAGTCTTTTGAATTCTTCTGCTGTCATACAGCAAAATTAATAAAAAAAGGGTGCTGTTCAGGCACCCGTTTAGCATATCATCCCTCGCGGTTAAATCTTGCTTTCCTTAATTATCTCGTCATCCACCAGGATCCTGCCGCAATACTCGCAAACTATGATTTTCTTCCTCGATTTGATATCAAGCTGCCTCTGCGGAGGGATCTGGTTAAAACATCCGCCGCATGCATCACGCTGAATCGATACCACTGCCAGCCCGTTCCGTGCGTTTGACCTTATCCTCTTGTACGCTGTAAGCAGTCTTTCTTCAATTACTGTCTGGATTTTTTCTGACTTTTTATACAGACCCTCTTCCTCCTTCTGTGTATCGGAAATGATTTCTTCGAGCTCTGCCCTTTTGTTGTCAAGGTCCGCCTTCCTGTCGGCCAGTACGCTCTCCGATTCCTCAATAATTACCTTCTTCTCATCAACCTGGACATTGAACTCGCGGATCTTCTTGTTGCAAAGCTCTATCTCGAGGTTCTGGTATTCGATCTCTTTTGAGAGCGAGTCGAATTCCCTGTTGTTCCTTACATTCTTTTGCTGATCCTCATATTTCTTGATAAGACCCTGCGATTCGACGATCTCATTATTTTTTTTACTGATTGATTTCTCAAGGTTAACCACCTCTTCCCTGAGATTTCCAAGCCTTGTCTCGAGACCTGCAATCTCATCCTCAAGGTCCTGTACCTCCAGCGGAAGTTCGCCCCTTAATGTCTTTATCTTGTCAATCTCCGAATCGACAAGCTGAAGGCTGTACAATGCCCTTAGCCTCTCCTCAACTGAAATCTCCGCTTCGTGTGTTTTAACTTTTTCCATCGTTAAAGATAATTTATCGGATTTGAATTTTTTTCTGAAAACCGGAGTGCAAATGTAGGGAATTTTTTGATAATTAAATCGTATAATATTTCTGCAGAGAATTTTTCACTCTCAAAATGGCCTATATCGGCAAGCAGTATCCTCCCTTCCGCATTGCCGAAATCGTGATATTTAAGATCGCCAGTCACATAAGCATCGGCACCCGCTCTTATCGCGGAGCCGGTCAGCCCTGAGCCTGCCCCGCCGCAGAGTGCCACCCTTTTCACCGGTCTCCCGGTGGGCCCTGAATATCTCAGGCCCTTTGCTTCAAATATTTCAGAGAGCTTAAGGAGAAAGGCGGTCCCGGTCAGTTCAACGGGGAGATCCCCGACACATCCGAAACCGGCCCCGGGATACTCATTCCCGAGCGTGAACAGATCATATGCCGCCTCCTCATACGGATGTGCTTTCAGCATTGCGTCCACGACAGCATCCTTCAGATGCAGGGGGATGATCGTCTCAAACCTCACTTCATCCTCAGTGTGAAGCTTTCCCCTCTCCCCGACAAAAGGATCGGAAGATTCATTACCCCTGAAAGTTCCAGAGCCTTTGGCGCTGAAACCGCACCTGTCGTAATTCCCTGTCACTCCGGCACCGGCGTCAAATATTGCCCCGCTTACCTTATCGGCATGACTTTCCGGAACATAGACAACCAGTTTAAGGAGCCTGCCTTTCAACGGCTCAAGCACCTTTACATTCTTCAGCATAAGCTTTTCTGCCATTTTCCAGCTTACCCCACCGTGCAGCGCATCGAGATTGGTATGTGCAGAATAGACCGATATGTTATTTCTCAATGCCGATGCTGCAATCCTTTCAGCACCGGAAATTCCCGCGATCCTCTTCAATGGCCTGAAAAACAGGGGATGGTGGGTTATTATCAAGCCGCATCCAAGAGAGATGGCCTCTTCCACGACATCCTCCGTAATATCGAGAGAAAGCAGCGCTGAATCTATCTCAGCTTCAGATGCAAGGATCTGCAGCCCTGAATTGTCATAATCCTCCTGCCATGAAAGGGGTACAGTGCTGTCGAGGAACGAGCATATCTCCCTGACTTTAAGCTTCATTTTTCCCGAGATTATCCTGAATGTCTTTTATCATTTCCCTTATTTTAAGCAGCGACTCCCGCAGTTCATGCCTGTATTCGATCTCGTTCCATTGTTCGGAAAGCTGCTTCTTTGCACCCGAAAGGGTCATCCCCTTCTCCTTGAGGAGGTGATGGATAATCTTCAGATTCCTGAGATCCCCGGGCATGAATAACCGGTTCCCCTTTTTATTTTTCCTGGGTTTAAGAATATCGAATTCATTCTCCCAGAACCTGACGGTAGAAACAGGAACTCCCAGAATTCCCGAAACCTCTCCTATGGAATAGAAAAGCTTTTCTACCTCCTTTTCCCTGTATGGCATTTTCAGATTTCTAGTTTCATTATTTCAGCAAAGGTAAGATTTTCCATCTGATTTTACATCTTCATAGAGCATTATTAATCAATATTTTCCGTCATTATACTTTAATTCATTGTTCAGACTGTCGAACCTCAAAGTGCCCTTTTAAAACAGTTATATTTTGAAAAGCTTATTTTTGCTGATTATTTCACAATGCTCCCGGATGAAAAAAGGTCTGACTTTCCAGCTGATCATTCTCGTATCATGTAACCTGTTCTGGCTCGACAGCTGCAGCCAGGCACCCGCAAAAAATCTATCCGTCGCCGCTGCTGACAGCACCAGGGCACGGCCGGGTGATTTTGGCGTAATGATTGATTCGTCTTTCAGGTTTGAAGCCAGGGGGAGTTACACCAGGAGTTTCGACAGCCTGGAATTCCTGACGGGAATTGAGGACAGCACCGGGATATATACCTACAGAGGCAGCGACCAGAGGAACTCCCCGGTAAGAGGCTGGCTGAACTGCAGGCCCGCTGAGATTGTTGATGACTGGATTTTCTCCACAGGAAGCGATACAACAAAAGGTGACTACGGCGTGTGGGGAGGCGGAGCCGGCTGGACGGGTCAGCCACTGCTGGTCAGGTGGAGCGGTAAGGAGATGAAAGAGCTCACCGGGCTGAATGAATATTTTTCCAGGCACGATACGGTGCTTAATGAACTTATCCAGGTCTCGCTTGCCGGCAAGGTGTACTTCATGGAGATGGAAACGGGAAAACAGACAAGGAAACCTATCATAATCAATAATCCCATTAAAGGAACTCCTGCTATAAACGGGCCGGGTAAAAAATATCTTCTTGTGGGTCAGGGTATACAGAACAGGGGAATCTTTGCCTGGAGGGAATTTGACCTGAGGACACAGAAGCTTCTCCACACAGAGCCCATGCCATCATCCTTCGCTCTCAGGGGCTGGGGTGCCTGCGACGGGACACCTCTCATTGACAGAAAATCGGGTGCATTCGTATGGGCCACCGAATCGGGGGTCATTTACAGGGGATATCTTGACATGCCCGACTCGGCTGAACAGTACAGGTATCTTTTCAAAGAACATCCCAAGCTGGGGACCGAATCGAGCATGACGGCTTATAAATACCTCGGTTTTATAACCGACAATTCCGGCAATGTCTTCTGCCTCGACCTGAGAACAATGAGACCGAGATGGCATTTTTTCAATACCGACGATACCGACGGTTCCCCCGTGGTGGTTGTGCAGTCGGACACGCCATATGTTTATGTCGGTCACGAAGTTGATCTCCAGGGAAGCAAGGGAAAAGCGCATATCAGGAAGCTGAACGGGTTCACGGGCAGGATGATATGGCAATACGAATGCGTGGGCTATTCGGTGACAGAGCCTCATACCGACAACGGGGGTATGTTATGCACTCCTGTTATCGGGATCAACAGGGCCAAAGGGTTGCTATGGACAAGCTTCGCCAGGACCACGGCGAGCGGTGGCGGATCCTTTGTATGCCTGAACGATTCGGATGGAAGCCTTAAGTACGAGATCAAGCTGAGAGCTTACAGCTGGGTTTCACCGATAGCTCTTTACGACAGGGAAGGAAATGCCTATATCTACTTTTCTGATGTGGGTGGCAACATCTATCTTGTCGAAGGTTCAACCGGTGAAATTATTTTCAGGAGAAAGATGGATTACGTTTTCGAATCCTCACCTGTTGCAATAGGTAACAGGATCATCCAGCCCGCCAGGGGAAACAGGATATTGAGTTTCATCATAAAATAGTGAATTAGGCTTTTTCAGTCGAATGACTGGCCTGTTCTCGACGCAAGTTCAACTATCTTTTCGTAGCCTGATGCGGTGAGATCGTTGAAGAAGAAATTAATCGGATCGACTTTCTCCCCGTTAATCTCAACCTCGTAATGCAGGTGCGGTGCCAGCGATGCCCCGGTACTGCCAACGAATCCTATGACTTCACCTCTTTTCACTTTCTGTCCCACGCGGACATTGAAATGATCGAGATGGGCATAAAGGGTCTTGTAGCCGAAACCATGATTGATTATAATATGATTTCCGTATCCTCTCTTTGACGAAACGATACTCTCGATTACACCATCTCCTGTCGCGTAGATGTCAGTATTCTGAGGGGCAGTGAAGTCGATCCCGTAATGAAATTTTACGATCTTGTAGATCGGGTGCACCCTCCACCCCCAGCCCGATGCGGTCCTGGTGAGATCTTTATTTGAAATCGGTTGTATTGCCGGAAGGCAGCTGAGCATCTCCTCCTTGTTCCTGGCCATCGATATCAGGTCATCGAACGACTTCGACTGGATATAAAGCTTTTTCCTGATGCCATCCAGTCGTCGTGCAGTCTCAACCACGACCTTTGAATTATCAAAACCCTCAAGCTCCTTGTACCTGTTTATTCCGCCGATTCCCCCGTCCCTCAGCGAGGCAGGGATGGGTTCCGCCTCAAAGATTGTCCTGTAGAGATTATCATCTGTTTCCTTGAGGTGACCGAGTATTTTGTCGACATTGTCCATCTCCCGGTTCATCATCTCATACTGCATCGTGAGCTGTTGTATTTCCCTCTTCAGCGCTTTTTCCTTGGGAGAATCAATAAATGCGGCAAGGATAACCCAGTAGGTAATGGCAATCAGCAATGACCCGACGATGTATGCCAGCCCGCGGAGAAGGATGTCCCTGAAACGCAGACGTATCCTGTCGAAGCTGAGCGAATCGGGGTTAAATTTATACTTATGTCTTGCCATGACTGGGCAAAGATAAAAATTTCGGCGGAAATTATTTGCCGGTACAGGGTTGAAGCCACTAATAAACAAAAAAAATGGAACCGTGCTGATTCCAAGAAAGAAAATGACATGATCTGTTTCCTTACCTGAATTTTGTCCTCGTGCTGAGGGCCGTTATCATCTTGACATACTCGTCGTGGGTCAGATCGTTGTTGAAAAAGTAGAGCGGGTTCTGGTGGTTGCCGAAAAGATCGACCTGGTAATGAAGATGCGGGCCCGTCGATGTTCCGGAATTGCCGCTCAGTCCTATCAGGTCCCCGCGCTTCACATTCATTCCCTCGGAAACTTCAATCTTGCTCAGGTGGCCGTATATTGACTGGAAACCATAACCATGGTCAATAATAATATAATTTCCGAACCCGTTTGTGGCACTGTAGCCGGCCGTGATTACCTTGCCGTCGCCCGTTGCATACACATCCGTTCCGTACGGGCAATCAATATCCTGCCCGAAGTGCCATCTTGGTATGCCCCAGACAGGATGAACTTCGCGAAGCTTCAACCCGTCTCCAAGAGGGTATTTAACATCAACCGGGCTGATCCTTGGAATATGTTCAATCTCCTTTATCCATTCGTCGCGCCTCTCGGCGACAGCCTTAAAGGATTCTTCCTGGACTTTTAGCATATTAATGAGCCCGTCGAGCTTCTGGTGCGCAGGAACAATAATTGATGCGTTCTCCCCGGAGTTCATATCCCGGTAACGGTCAACACCACCGTAGCCTGGGTTCCTGAAAGAGGATGGTATTGAATCCATATTAAGAATTGGCCTGTAGCGGATATCATCAGATTGCTGAAGATAATGAACAGTGGAATAAGCTTCCCTGAACTTCCTGTCGAGCATGCTGAAATTAAGCTTTAACTCCTCAACCTGCTGGTCGAGTGCCCTCTCTTTCGGGGAACCGAACCTGCTCTCAAAAAAACCTATATAGCCCAGTGATATAAAAGCCGATCCGGCAATCCACAAAAAAGCCCTGAAGAGCTTTTGCTTCCAGTGAAGGCGAAACACCTTGTACTGCAGGTCGTGCGGATCGAGGAAATATTTATGCTTGAATTTCACTGGCAAATTAATCCGTTTTTCACAGGCTGATCAGACAAATCTAAAGAAATAAATTAATTTTACAAACCCAAAACAGAGTTATTTGATTAATACAATGTTAATTATTATGAACGCCAATGAACTAAGGCAGAAATTTTTTGAATTTTTCAGATCCAGGGAGCATGAAATTGTGGCATCGGCAAGTATGGTGGTGAAAAATGACCCCACCCTTATGTTCACAAACGCCGGGATGAACCAGTTCAAGGATATTTTCCTGGGGAACCAGGCACCGGGAATCACGAGAGTGGCCAACTCTCAGAAGTGTCTCAGGGTCTCAGGGAAGCATAACGATCTCGAGGAGGTGGGTCACGACACTTATCATCATACGATGTTCGAGATGCTGGGAAACTGGTCATTCGGCGACTACTTCAAAAAAGAAGCAATTGAATGGGCCTGGGATTTCCTTACAAAAGAGCTGCAGATTCCTGAAAACAGGCTTTATACCACAATATTCGAAGGAAACGAGGGTGAAAAAGTCCCGAAAGATTCCGAATCGCTCGGATACTGGAAACAATGCTTCAGGAACCCGGAAGGGAGGATTCTTGAGTTCCCGAAGAAAGATAATTTCTGGGAGATGGGCGAGACGGGCCCATGTGGTCCATGCTCGGAGATACATGTCGATCTCCGCGATGATGCCGAAAGAAAAAAAGTACCCGGGAACCAGCTGGTAAACAAGGGAAACCCGCTGGTGATAGAGATATGGAACCTTGTTTTTATCCAGTACAACAGGAAGGCAGACGGAACGCTTGAGCTTCTTCCGTCAAGGCACGTCGACACGGGTATGGGATTCGAGAGACTGTGCATGGTGGTACAGGGTAAGAAATCGAATTACGACACAGACATATTCCAGTCGACCATATCGGAAATTTCTTCCATTACAGGGAAAGAGTACGGCAAAAACGAAAAATGGGACATTGCAATGAGGGTGATAGCCGATCATCTGAGGGCAGTCTCCTTTTCTGTTGCTGACGGGCTGCTGCCTTCAAATAACAAAGCCGGGTATGTTATCAGAAGGATACTCAGGAGGGCAGTCAGGTACGGGTGCAATAACCTTGAAATTCAAACACCTTTCATCTACAGGCTTGTACCTGCTCTTGTAAGGAATATGGGAGGCAATTTTCCAGAGCTTAAAGTCGCGGAGGATCACATTTCGAGGGTGATTCACGAGGAGGAAACAGCATTTCTCAAGACCCTCGATAAGGGCAACAGGATTCTCGACAGGAGAATCGAGGAGCTTAAGAAAGAGAAGAAGGATGTACTTGAGGGTTCCATTGCATTTGAACTGTACGATACATACGGTTTCCCTGTCGATCTTACCCAGCTCATCCTGAGGGAGAATGAGATGAAACTTGACCTGGATGGATTCGAGCAGGCTATGAAGGGACAGAAAGACAGGTCGAGGGAAGATGCCAGTGTTGAGGCTGGCGACTGGAAGGTGATCAGGGAGCGTGAAAAAACTGTTTTCACCGGCTACGACAGTACCGAGGATAATGTCATGATCAGCAGGTACAGGAAGGTGAAGGTGAAGGGACGTGAAGTGGTACAGCTGGTTTTCGACAGGACACCGTTTTATGCCGAATCAGGGGGACAGGTCGGCGACATGGGGCTCATAACCGATGGCGCTGAAACAATAGTTATAACCGACACGCTGAAGGAAAACAACCTTATAATTCATATAGCGGAAAAGCTTCCGGCTGATCCTAAAGTCATGTTCAGGGCAGTTGTCGATAAGGAAAAGAGGGACCTGACCGAAAATAATCACTCGGCGACTCACCTTCTTCATTATGCCTTGAGGAAAGTTCTTGGCGACAGCGTGGAACAAAAAGGTTCACTGGTGACTCCGGAGCGGCTGAGGTTCGATTTCAGCCACTTCACCAAACTCTCAAAGGAGGAAATCTCGGGTGTCGAATCTATAGTTAACAGCCTTATCAGGAAGAACATAAAAAGAAATGTTTCAGATGAGGTGCCGTTCGCGGAAGCCAAAAAGATGGGCGCTATGGCCCTGTTCGGTGAAAAGTACGGCGACAGGGTGAGGGTTGTCGGGTTCGGAGATTCAGTGGAGCTGTGCGGTGGAACACATGTGGCCAGCACTGGGTCCATCGGCATGCTTAAAATCATTTCTGAAAGCGCAGTCGCATCAGGGATACGCAGGATTGAAGCCGTAACCGCATCCGGTGCGGAGGAATACCTCAACAACATAATAAACTCTGCGGAAGAAATAGCCGCCCTGCTTAACCTGAAAAGCACCTCCGGGATTGTTGAAAATGTCGGGAAGCTGGTTAATGAAAATTCTGCTCTCAGGAAGACAGTTGAAAAATACCGCTCGCAGTCAGCAACCTGGATAAGAAAGAATTTTGAACAGAATATTGTGCAGTTAAACGGGTTCAGGCTCATAAGGGGAATTGCAGAGGCCGACTCGACCGAAATTCTTAAAGCCATAGCCAGCCAGCTGAGAGGTACATCTGACGACCTTGTCCTTGTTACAGGGGCTTCCGTCGAGGGCAGGGCAAGCCTGCTGGTAATGGTTTGTGACCGCCTGGTATCCGATAAAAAAATAAATGCCGTAACTCTGCTGAAATCAATAGCAGGAAAGATTGAGGGCAGCGGCGGAGGACAACCCTTCCTCGCAATTGCGGGCGGAAAAAATCCCGGCGGACTTCAGGAAGCACTGGATGAAGCCGAGGCCATTCTGAGGAAATTTTAGCGCCCGGTCAGAGTCGAAAAATACTTCACGGCACTTTCAGCTTAATAACCTGAGTGTGATATGTTTTAAAACATATTTCCTCATGCCTTATGCTCATTTCTTTATTTGTTCGAGAAAATTTATTAGAATTGTGTTAACCAACCTTTTTTTCCATGGAAGTCAGAAGGACATTTGACATAATTGACCTCAATTTGGAAAAGTACCCCAGGAAAGACATGTATGGCGGGAAATCCGACAAGGAGTGGTACACCTATTCGACATCCGAGGTTAAGGAATATATAGACCGGGTGAGTCTCGGTCTTCTTTCTCTTGGCTACAGGCAGGGTGACAGGATTGCCACCATAACTCCCAACAAACCCGAATGGAATTTCATCGACATGGGCCTTGCGCAGGCAGGGATGGTGCATGTCCCAATCTATCCGACCATAAGTACCGAGGAATATGCCTACATCCTCGAACACGCGGAGGTAAGGGCCATCATTCTGGGAAACCGCTCGATCTATTCGAAGGTAAGCCCTTTTGCCTCAAAGCTTCCGAACCTCAGGGAGATATTTTCATTCGACCCGGTTGACGGAATAAGAACCTTCAACGACCTCGTGGAGGAAGGAAAAAAGAACGGTGAAAAATTCATCGCTGAGCTTAAATTGATAAAAGACGGCATTAAGCCTACAAACCTGGTCACAATTATTTATACTTCGGGCACGACAGGTAACTCCAAGGGGGTAATGCTATCGCACAACAACCTCGTCTCCAATGTCCTGGCAACCATTGATGCCCACGACCTGGGTTATGGAAACAGGGCAGTAAGCTTCCTGCCTCTTTGCCATGTTTATGAAAGGATGATGAATTACCATCTCCAGTATAAGGGCATCAGCATATATTATGTCGAAAACATGGGCGCCATTGCGGAGGTTCTCAAAGAGATTAAACCTCATATTTTTAACACGGTTCCGAGGCTTCTTGAAAAGATCTTCAACAACATTATAAGTAAAGGCGAGAGCCTGGCTTTTCCGAGGAAGCAGGTTTTTTTCTGGGCAGTTAACCTGGGGCTGAAATACAGGATCAAAGGAAACTCTGCCTTTTACAGGTTAAGGCTGAAGATCGCAAGGAAGCTTGTGTTCAGCAAATGGAGGGAAGCTCTCGGCAATGAGCTCGTTGTGGTGGTATCAGGTGGTGCCGCTTTACAGGGAAGGCTCGAAAAGATATTCTGGGCCGCAGAAGTTCCGATAATACAGGGCTACGGGCTTACCGAAACATCCCCTGTTATTGCTGTTAACCCGTTCAGGATTGATGATATCAAGTTCGGTACCGTAGGGCCGGTTGTTGAACATGTTGAAGTTAAAATAGCGGAAGACGGGGAGATTCTCTGCAAGGGACCGAACATAATGCTGGGATATTACAAAGCACCTGATCTCACTGCCGAAGCAATTGACAGCGATGGCTATTTCCATACGGGCGATATCGGCATAATCGAGGACGGAAGGTTCCTCAGGATCACCGACAGGAAGAAAGAGATGTTCAAAACATCGGCCGGGAAATATATCGCACCTCAGGTAATAGAAAACAAGCTCAAGGAATCGATGTTCATCGAACAGGCAATGGTGATAGGTGAAAATGAAAAATTTGCAAGTGCTCTCATTTCCCCGAACTTTACCTTCCTGCACGACTGGTGCTACCAGAACAAGATCCAGTTCCGCGACAACTCCGATCTTATAGAAAACCAGGAAGTCATCGACCGGTTCAACAAAGAAGTAAGAGAGGTCAATAAATCGCTTGGTGAACACGAACAGATTAAGCGATTCAGGCTGGTAACGGAGGAATGGACACCCCAGTCGGGTGAGCTCTCCCCCACCCTGAAGCTGAGAAGAAACCTGGTCGCAAACCATTACAGGTACCTGATTGAAGATATCTACCTCAGGTCCGACAAGGATCTGAATGTAATAGCGATAATTAAAAACGGAATTAACTGGGTGCTCAAGGGTCTGCCTAAATTCTAGAGTTATTTTTGTATTTTTAGGACTTTCGCTAAAAGATGAAGTTCCGGGAAATAATAACCTGTCTGGCCGTCGCGTCATTAATAATCCTCGGTTCGTGCACACCTCAGCCGTGCTACCAGATAACGAATGCAACCGTCAAGGCGGATTTTTTCCAGACGGGAACAGGAAAATCCCTCATCGCCGACAGTGTCACCTTATTCGGGATAGGAATGGATACGAGCAGGATCTACAGCCAGGCAACCGGCCTTCACGTTATCAATATTCCTCTTAACCCGTCAAGCGATTCGAGCAGCTTTTACCTCAAGATCAACAACATTACCGACACGGTTACATTTTACTATTCGAGTTACACCCACCTTGTTTCGAAGGAGTGCGGCTATACCTATTATTTTATCCTGACCAGGCCCGTTAAGCACGACAAAGTACTTCCCGACTACAATACAATAAATGCCGTCATATCGACAGTGAATGAAGAAAACGTACGCATATTCTATTAGCCTGCTGTTGTTGCTTATCCCGGCATTCCTGAAGGGCCAGGACACTATCCCTGTGCCAATGAACATAAAGGTGGCTGGCGACATCTTCGGGCCATTGTACAGTATTTACGACAACAAAAACAGGACACTCGAGGGATTCATCTCCGTTGATATCGATACCGGGAAATCTGTTGTTCTTGAAGGAGGATACCTGAGCTATGAATACAGGCAGAATAATTTTTATTATGATTACCTGAGCCATGGTGCATTTATACAGGCAGGCATTGATTTTAACCTTCTCAAACCTGGTACGGCACTCGGGAAGTATTATGCCGGAATCGGCCTGAGGTACGGGCTCAGCATTTTCACTCAGCAGGTTCCATCCTTCTCGGGTGTAAACTACTTCGGAACATATACCGGATCCGTTTCATCTAAAAGCTTCACGGCACATTTTCTTGAAATCTGTCCAGGGATCAGGACAGAACTTTTCAGCCACTTTGAGATCGGTTGGTCGATAAGGCTCAGGTTCCTTGTACACTCAGGTACCGGGAATGACATGAAAGCAATCTATGTCCCGGGTTTCGGAAACGCCACAAAGGTCTTCAGCCCTGGAATAAATTACTATCTCCTGATCAGCATTCCGTATAAAAAATAACAGGCGACCTGCATCCGGCGACAGGCTAACGGTTAGCGGCTACAGTATCAGATCCTTTCCTGCTGAATATCCACAGACCTGAAAAAGTAAGGAATCCGTTAAGAAGCAGCAGTTCAAAGCCGAATTCATAGCCGTTAAAGAGTACTGTTGAGTATTTGCTCAGGAGCCAGCAGGCCAGCGGGGACAAAATTGCTACAGCCGGTGTGGCGGCATCCTTTACCTTTCTTTTTGTGAAAAGGCCAAAGCTGTAAAGACCGAGCAGCGGCCCGTAAGTGTATCCTGCAATGGTGAACAGCTTATCTATCACCGCCCTGTCGTTCAGCCTGTTGAAAACAAGGATGCATGCAAAAAACACCAATGCAATAGTCACATGGACCAGGTACCTTATCCTTGTCCTGGCTTTTTCCGACAATCCTTCTTTCCTGTCCAGTCCTAGGAAATCTATGCTGAATGATGTGGTTAACGATGTGAGGGCCCCGTCGGCGCTCGGGAACGCGGCGGATATAAGCCCGATTATAAAGACTATCCCCGCTACGGGGCTGAGGTATTTTATTGCTATGGTGGGGAAAATCTCATCGGTCGACCCGGTCACCACTCCTTTGCTTTTCACGTAAACCATCAGGAGGGCCCCGAGGAAAAGAAAAAGAAGGTTGACAAAGACAAGTATCGCACTGAATGTGAACATATTCTTCTGGGCTTCCTTAATATTCCTGCAGCTAAGGTTCTTCTGCATCATTTCCTGGTCGAGCCCGGTCATGACAATTGTTATGAACATCCCGCTCAGGAACTGTTTCAGGAAAAATCTCCTGTGATGCCAGTCCGTGTCGAACATCCTGGTGAATCCTTCACCCTTAATCACCGGGACCAGGTCAGGTACGCTCCTGCCAAGATCCCTGCTGATATAAATTACAGAAAGGATCACCGCGAGAAGCATAAAGGTCGTCTGTAGTGTATCGGTCCAGATTATGGTTTTTATGCCTCCCTTGAAAGTATATAGAATAATCAGTGTGATGAAAGAAATGACAGTTGCCCAGAAAGGCACATGCCAGGCGTTGAAAACAAAAACCTGCAGAACACTGATGACGAGGAACATCCTGAGTGAAGCGCCAAGGGTCCTTGAGATTATAAAAAAGCCTGCACCGGTCTTGTAAGACCAGAAGCCGAACCGCTGGCCCAGGTAAGAATATATCGAAGTGAGCTTCAGCCTGTAATAGAGGGGCAGCAATACAAGTGCGATGACAAAATAGCCGAAAAGGTAGCCCAGCACCACAACCATGTAGCTGAACTGGGTATCCTTCACCCATCCCGGAACCGACATGAAGGTCACGCCTGAAAGGGAGGCCCCGATCATTCCATAGGCAACCACAAACCACGGAGATATTTTATTGCCAAGAAAAAAGGAGTTGCTGTCTGCTTTTCTTGCTGTGATCCAGGTGACAAGAAAAAGCAGCATTGTATAGGCAATGAATATGAAGAGTATCAGGGATGGAGTCATGAATTGATGAAATTTATGCAAGATTAAGAAAAAGAAATCATGCCAAAAAATTCCCTGCTGCTTTTATGACCGGGCAATAATTGGTTTAATTTTACTGAAAATTTATTAAATGGCATTTACTGAATTTCCTTCAAAGCTGCTCGAAGATGCGGTGAATGAGTTTGCCTCGCTTCCGGGGATAGGCAGGAAAACGGCTTTCAGGCTGGTAATGAATCTCCTGAGGAGGGATTCCCTGGAGGTGAAGCGTTTTGGGGAAGCTGTGCTTAGGCTGCACGAGGAGGTCCATTACTGCACCAGCTGTCATAACATCTCCGATACCGAGGTATGCAGTATATGCAGCGACAGGTCGCGCGATGCATCGATGGTATGCGTTGTGGAGAATATCCAGGATGTGATGGCTATCGAGAATACAAGGCAGTTCAGGGGATATTATCATGTGCTTGGAGGGATAATTTCTCCCGTCGACGGCATAGGTCCTGCCGACCTGAAGATAGACAGCCTTGAGTCGAAGGTCGCTGCAGGTGGTATCTCCGAGGTAATTTTTGCACTGAGCACCACGATGGAGGGTGATACCACGAACTATTACCTCTACAAAAGACTGGGGAAATATAATGTGAGACTGACCGTCCTGGCAAGAGGTGTTGCAATCGGCGACGAGCTCGAATATACAGATGAGATCACCCTTGGCAGGTCGATACTGAACAGGACACCTTTCTCCACTCCCATATAGCCCGTGGTCCCTGGATGACGGGTATGGTACCTGCCGTACGTGTCAGCTAATTATTCTTTTCGATTTGGAAATCCGGGTAGTTTTTCTGACCTTGTATATAAGATTCCAAAGACCAGTGCAGTATGCTTAATTCGATTGACCAGTTCCTTTCCAGGTCCGCAAAGGGTATGAAGCGGTCGGCAATCCGCGAGATTCTCAAGTTGCTTCAGCGGCCGGGAATGATATCATTCGCCGGGGGACTTCCCTCTCCCGATACCTTCCCGGTTAAGGACCTTGAAGAGATCGCACTTGAAGTTTTGCGCAACGATGGGCAGGCGGCCCTGCAGTACAGCACAACCGAGGGTGATCCTCACCTCAGGGAGATGCTCGCTCAGCGCCATTGCAGCCATGGAATGAAAGTGAGTCCAGAAAATATCATTATAACTACCGGTTCGCAGCAGGGACTCGACCTGATTGCAAGGATCTTTATCGACCAGGACGATTATATAATGTGCGGGCTTCCTTCATACCTCGGCGGCATCAACGCCTTCCAGGTCTATGGCGCAAAGCTGAAAGGGATCGCGCTTGACGAGCAAGGAATGGTACCCGGTGAACTTGAAAAATCCGTGTCAACATTAAAAACGCTCGGAAGGAAAGTCAAGTTCATTTACATTATTCCCGATTTTCAGAACCCTGCCGGCATAACGGTACCTGAAAAAAGAAGGCTCGAGATATTGGATATTGCAGAAAAGCATGACCTTCTGATAGTTGAGGACAGCCCTTACAGGGAAATCAGGTTCGAGGGGGAACCTCAGAGAATGATGTACGACCTCGACAAATATGGCAGGGTTGTCTCCCTCTGTACATTTTCAAAGATACTTGCCCCCGGCTTCCGGGTCGGATGGACGATCGGGCCGCCAATGATACTCGACAAGATAGTGATGGCAAAACAGACCGTGGATCTTTGTACCTCCTCATTTGTCCAGAAGATTCTGGCGCTCTACCTCGAAAAAGGGCTGCTCGGGAAAAACCTTCCCGCTACGATAGCACTTTACCGCGGAAGGCGCGATCATATGCTTGCATGCTTCAGGAAATACATGCCCGAAGGGGTAAGGTGGACCGAACCTCAGGGGGGGCTTTTCCTTTTTGTGACCCTGCCGGCCGGGCTTGATTCGGGAAGAATCCTGAAAAAAGCAATTGAGAATAATGTCGCTTTTGTTGACGGGGCGACGTTCTTCTGCAACGACTCGGGCCATAACACAATGAGAATCAATTTTTCATATTCCACAGATGAAGAGATTGAAACAGGTGTGAGCAGGCTTGCAAAGGTGGTAGCCTCAGAAACCGGGAAATAGCAGAGATGATGGACCTTTCGGTTGTAATTGTAAGCTACAATGTAAGACACTTTCTTGAGCAGTGCCTCAGGTCGGTAATGAAGGCTTCAGTAGGTATCAGCTGCGAAATCCTGGTTGTCGACAACAATTCCGCAGATGGCTCATGCTCAATGGTCAGTACCGCGTTCCCCTCAGTTAAGCTGATAAGGAACTCAGGCAATCCGGGTTTCTCCGCTGCCTGCAACCAGGCCATAACAGCTGCAACAGGAGATTTCATACTGCTCCTCAATCCCGATACTGTTGTCGAAGAAGACACCTTCAGGAAATGTATCACATTCATGACGGACCATCCCGATGCAGGGGCTCTCGGCGTCAGGATGCTAAACGGCAGCGGCAGGCTGCTTCCCGAATCGAAGAGGGCTTTCCCGACACCGTCGACCGCCTTCTTCAGGATATCGGGACTGTCGGCCCTGTTTCCCCGCTCAGGATATTTTAACAGGTACTACATGGGCGATACCGACAGCTCCTCCACAGCCGAAGTGGAAGTACTTTCCGGGGCGTTCATGTTTATCAGGAAGAAGGTGCTTGAACAAACCGGCTTGCTCGATGAATCATATTTCATGTACGGTGAGGATATTGACCTGAGCTACAAAATAGTAAAAGCGGGATATAAAAATTACTATTATCCCGGCGTCAAAATAATACATTACAAGGGTGAAAGCGCAGGAAAAACCGGCATTAATTCAACTTTGCATTTTTACAAGGCGATGCTTGTCTTCATAAAATCGCATTTTGACAACAGGAAGTACAGGCCGTTCCTGGCTGTGATCAGGCTTGCAGTGTATTTTACAGCCATTCTTGCACTCCTCGGGAAAATCGCATCCAGGTACTTTCTGCCTATTCTCGATGCAATATGCATATTCCTGGTCTTCTCCGTGGTCACCAGGTTCTGGGGAAGCTACCGTTTTGGTAACGGCTACAATTATCCTGTTCTGTTCACAGTAATACTTATTCCATTCTTTATTATCGTTTCGCTTGTTTCTGTGTACTTTTCCGGTGGATACAGGGTCCCGTCTCATCCATTCAGGGTTTTCAGGGGATTACTGGTATCGTCCGCTGCCGTTCTTGTAATTTATGCTCTTTTGCCGTCGGGACTCAGGTTTTCAAGGGCAGTGATACTGTTTGGAAGCATGGCAGTTACGGTATTAATTCCGGCCGGGAGGATCATTGGGGGGATGCTTGGATCCGGGTCGGTCGTGAATCCTCTTGCAAAAGCCATCAGGACAGCAATTGTCTGCAGTGATGAAGATTTCAGAAAGCTTTGCAACCTGACCGGATCGGCCGGAAGACGGATGGAAATTGCCGGGAGGGTCGGGATAACAGGCGAGGACCTGGGGAAAGATGTTCTGGGGGATCTTTCCCAGATCCGTGAAATAATCAGGGTTAACAGGATCGCCAGGATAATTTACTCGGGAAAGGATCTGACCGCGTCACAGCTTATCGCATCCATGCAGGATATCTCCGATATGCATATCGACATCAGGATCTCACCTGACGGCGACAATCTTCTGATTGGCAGCAGGAACGTGCACAGGCTGGAAGAGCTCTGACCCCCGCCTGTTGTAACTGTACTGTTCGGCAACCGCTTTTCAAACATTCATGCTCAATCTTTGTTTAAGGATTAGTAAAACATGAATTAAACCAACAGGCTTCAGATGTCAAGAATGAATATTGTTCTTCCGGCGATGGGAGAAGGTGTTATTGAGGCCACAATAAACAAGTGGCTGGTTGCCGAAGGGGCAGTGGTAAAAGAAGATGATCCGATTGTTGAGGTTGCAACCGACAAAGTCGATTCTGAAGTTCCTTCACCGGCCCAGGGAACGATTGTCTCCATTGTATCCAGGGAAGGCTCTGTGCCAAAAGTTGGTTCGGTAATAGCAATCCTTGAGACAGGGACAGAGTACAAATCTCCGGAACCCGACAAAGTTGAAAGAGAGATTGAAGCTGTAAAAGAGACGGTAAAGGAGATTAAAGCTGAAGACAAGAAGGTAGAGGAAGCATCGAAAACTCTCAGGAGCAGGACACCGTCCGGGAAATTCGTCTCACCGCTGGTCAGAAGCATAGCAACAGCTGAAGGCATCAGCTATAATGAACTTGACCTCCTGGAAGGCTCCGGAATGGATGGCAGGATTACCAGGGATGATATCATGAATCTGATTTCATCGCGCAAAGCCCGGCCGTTACCTTCTGAAGAGACGGTAAGTGAAGTAACCAAAGGGAAAGATCAGCCCGTGACAAGGGCAGCATTTACATCCGCGGGTGATGAGATTATTGAAATGGATCGTGTAAGAAGGCTCATTGCAGACCACATGGTGATGTCGAAAAGAGTCTCCCCTCACGTGACTTCGTATATTGATGCCGATGTTACCGGTCTCATTCTCTGGAGAAACCGAATTAAGGATAATTTCCAGGAAAAGGAAGGACAGAAGCTTACACTTACACCAATCTTCATCGATGCAGTTGCCAGGGCAATCAGCGACTACCCGATGCTGAATATCTCGGTCGATGGTACCAGGATCATCAGGAAGAAGAATATCAATATCGGCATGGCAACGGCACTTCCCGACGGCAACCTGATCGTCCCGGTAATAAAAAATGCCAACGAGAAGAGCCTGACAGGTTTGGCAAGGACGGTAAATGATCTCGCCGGAAGGGCAAGGAGCAATAAACTTAAGCCGGATGAGATCACAGGCGGAACATTTACGATAACGAACTTCGGTTCATACAATAACCTCGCGGGATCTCCAATAATTAACCAGCCCCAGGTCGCGATCCTGGGCACGGGTGCAGTAAGGAAGATGCCTGCAGTGATTGAAACACCTGAAGGCGATGTTATTGCAATCCGCAATATCATGATCCTTTCCCTCAGCTACGATCACAGGGTGATTGACGGGGCCCTTGCGGGAAAATTTTTAGGAAGGATCAAAGAAATCCTCGAAGATTATAAATCTGATATCTTTTAAGTTAACAGGGACCTCTCGAAATATTTAGTAAAAGATTTATATCTTTATTGTAATTTTGAGAATGTTTAATAAAAAGGTGGCAGCTTGCTTTCCTTTTTAGAATTTTACTCTATATTTATCATTGAGTAATGAAACCCTTAGTTAAATGAAGAGGACTGCACTGATTTTCTTTCTGTTAGCATTTATTTCTATCAGATCCTTTCCACAGTACGCCGTTAAAGAGCTAAAAGAAGTATTCCTATGGGCCGAGACATATCTTCTGTACGAGGAATATAGTGAAGCGCTGCCGAATTATCAGCAGCTCCTTAAGACTGACCCGAAAAACGCCAACCTAAAGTACAGGATTGGCCAGTGCCTTTTGAATATAGATGGAAGAAAAAAAGAGGCTCTCGGATACCTGGAGGAAGCCATAAAGAATATTGATCCTTCCTATAAAGAGGGAAAATTCAAGGAAGAAGGGGCGCCATTTGATGCTTATTACTACCTGGCAAACGCCTACAGGATCAACAACCAGCTTGACAAAGCAATTGAAACATACGAAATATTCAAAAAGAACCTCGACCCGAAGGTTTATGACACCGTGGTCGTAAACCAGCAGATTGAATCGTGCCGGAATGCCAAGGAACTGATGAAAGTTCCGTTGTTTATCAAGAAGAGCAACCTGGGTTCCGTGATAAACAGCCAGTATCCCGACATTAACCCGGTAATTTCCGGTGACCAGACAGTTATGGTATATAACAGGATCACTCCCTTCCAGGAGGAGGTGCTGTTTACAAGGAAGGTTAACGGTAAGTGGACCGAGCCAAGGAACATAATTCCCGACCTTGGCCTGGGACAGGAATCCGGCAACTTTGCGACATCCCTGTCAAATGACGGAAGGGAGCTTTACATATACAGGCGTGGTGCCGATTTCGATGGAAACATTTACGTGACAAAGAGGATATCGGATGATAAATGGTCAAACCTGGTAAAGCTGAATGACAACATAAATACCAAGTACTGGGAATCACATGCGACGGTTTCCCACGACGGGAAAAAGCTGTATTTTACCTCCAACAGGAAAGATTCCTATGGCGGGCTTGATATTTATGTATCTGAAAGAGACAGCGCTGATGCCTGGAAACCAGCCAAGAACCTGGGTCCTGTGATCAATACTCCTTACAATGAAGAATCACCTTTCCTTGGCAAGGATGACAAAACACTCTATTTCAGCTCAAGGGGCCATTTTAATATTGGCGGTTACGATATATTTTACTCGACGCTCAACGATAACGGGCAATGGTCTGTTCCCCTTAACATTGGATATCCAATAAACACTACCGACGAGGACGTCTTCTTTAATCCCGTGGGTAACGGGTACCAGGCCTATTATGCCCTGATAGACAGTGGCGGCTATGGGAATTCGGATCTCTACAGGATAGAAATATTCTCAAAGGACCACCCGAGGAAATTCTTCGTAAAAGGAATTGTAAAGGTTAAGGACCTGATTGACATGTTCAGCGACAGCATAAAGGTGAGCGCCCTTAACCTCGAAGATCCAAATGCCAAAGTCGTGGTTTATACGAACCCGCTTACCGGCGAATATAAATTTGAGCTGCCCCAGGGAAGATACTCCCTGACTTTTGAAGCAAAGGGTGCAGAGCTCGTTACAAAGAATATTGACCTCCCGCTGACAAACCCAAGCGACAGTTTTGTTATGCCGGGCACCAACCTTCCAAAAACAGACTTCACGGCCGATCTTGATGTAGGAAGGCAGAAAGACTTTTCTGTTGTGAAAGGTGATACAATAGCCTTCCCCGTAAAGGTTGAAAAGAATTCAATCCTGACTGTTGAGCACTGGGTCGGCGACTCCCTCCTCTACACGGAGAAGTTTATCATAAACGATACCAGCTTCCTGTATAAAACATCACCGAAGGACGGCAGGAACAGGATAGTTTTCAAGCTTACCGACAAGTACAGCAACACCACCACCTCCGAAATTGTCATAAACAAGAAGAAGGTCATCTACGATCAGACCGTTGTACGCCCTGAATACAGCAGGGTAATTGCAAGAAAACAGATCAATGCCTTTGTTGAATTACTGAAGAAGCGTTCCGGTCCCGACCTCAGGAACCTGATACAGAAGATCGATTTCAACAGGCAGAAGTATGGTAAGGTCGATGATATAATTGCCTATCTCAAGGAACAGGCTATTAAGAAAAATATTCAGCCCGGGGATGTTGATATAGCTGCGCTGAAAGTCGGCGTAATGGACAATATTCTTACCCAGGCTGCCACCGACCTGGTAATTTCAAATTCCGATTGCCTGCTGAAAGAGATACTCAAAAACCTGGACATCTATGACCAGAAATTCAAAACATGGGTTGATCTCCAGAACTTTGTCTCACAAAAAAGCAACGGAATCATCCGGCCCGAAGAACTTAACAGGATAGCAGGGGAAATACTTGCCGGGAGAGATCCTTACCTTGCCTCTCTGAGGCACAAGGTAACTGTGTACGGAACAAATTATCCCGGGGCTCCGTTATTCAAAAAAGCAATCTCGGCAGTTGAAGGCGCTAATATAAATAAGTCAGGTCCGTGGTTACTCGCCCTGTCGGGAGAACTAAGGAAGAACTCCGTTACAGACAGGGATCTGGCTCTAATGCTCTTTTCATTAAGCTCATCATCTCCCTGCGGCTCCGATATCTACATGAGAAACCTTATATCTTTTGCCGACGACGATTTTGCAAAAGTTCTTAAAGGCATCGATCTCAACGGCAGGAAACTGAGATCGGGATTTGACGTTGCAGGTTACCTCCTTCGCGCATCTGGAAAAGGTGAGATCAACGAAGGGCAATTCTTCAATACTGTCGCAAGGCTCATTAACTGTACCGATATACCCGACAGCCAGCTTAAACCACAGGCAGTTCCTTCTGAAAAACCCAATCTGCTGGTACTCTGGCTTGTACTTGGTGCCGGAATACTGTTCATCTTCATAATATTCTGGAGGAAGAAGAAAAAAGAAAAAGAAGAGAAGAAAAATTAAAACATGCTGCCGGAAGAGTGATTAAAGCTTGCCGGCATCAGCGGAACACAAAGGGGGGTGCTTTTAATGCACCCTCTTTTTTAATAACCTGTGACCATCAGGCAAGGGATAAAACAGCACGCTGGTCTTTATCATTTTTTTAATAAATTTGTTAGATAAATCATGGATTATGATTAAAAGAGTAGCTGTTCTTTCGGTGATGTTTGCTATATCCCTGAACCTTGCTTCACAGGAGATGAAATCGCTCCAGGAGACATTCCTCGAATCGGAATATTTCTTTATGTACAGCGATTATTCTGATGCCCTGCCCGGGTATCTGAGCATCCTTGAAAAGATGCCCGACAATGCCAATGTGGCTTACAGGATAGGGGTCTGCTACCTGAATATAAGCGGACAGAAGAACCATGCGCCTGAATATCTCGAAAAAGCTGTTATGAAGGTTTCATCCAGGCATAAGGATGGCACTATTTCGCAGCTCACGGCACCTTATGATGCAATTTACCAGCTCGGCGTTGCATACCGTATAAATTACCAGCTCGACAAGGCAAAGGAGGCCTTCAGGAAATACAGGGAGACCCTTTTGCCCGACGACAATGAGAACCTTAACTTCGTTGATCACGAGATATCCAGTTGCGACAATGCGAAGAAACTAATGGAAAACCCCGTTGACTTTACAGTCGAGAACATGGGCCCCCTGTTCAATGATGAGAAAGACAATTTCAATCCGGTAATATCTGGCGACGGCAAATCATTTGTTTTCATGACATCAATGAAATTCTATGATGCCGTAATGTACACGAGGCTTGCCGACGGGAAATGGACAGCACCGGAAAATATCATTCCTGATCTTCAGGTCGACGGCAGCATTTTCGTGTCGTGCCTGTCGTTCGATGGTAAAACCCTGCTCCTGTCACAGGGTGATAATTACAACAGCGATATTCTTGTCTCCACCTTCAACGGTTCAAAATGGTCAAAAGCAGTGAGGCTCAACAAGAATATAAATACAAAATACTGGGAATCCCATGGTTTTCTTTCAGAAGATGGGAACACGCTCGTTTTCGCCTCCGACAGGCCGGGTGGCTTCGGCGGCCTTGATATCTACATCTCTAAAAAGGAGAACGGCGACTGGGGACCTGCGGTGAATATTGGCCCTGAGATTAATACCGCCCTCAACGAAGACAGGCCCTTCCTTATAAATAATTCAAAAATCCTGTTTTTTGCTTCCCAGGATCATGAAAGCATGGGCGGTTACGACATATTCAGGTCCGACAGGCAGCCGAACGGGCTATGGGGCAAGCCAAAAAATCTTGGCTACCCGATAAACACCACAGATGACAATATTCTCCTCATGCCTGTGGCTAACGGTAAGTCGGGCTATATATCAATTTACCGTGAGGGAGAAGGCTTCGGAAGGCAGGATATCTATAAAATAACTGTCAAATAATCAAGAATTACATAAACAGGATAAAAATGTAATGCAATTTTATCTATATTTGCTTAGATGGTAAAACGCAGAGCAATTATATTCCTCAACTGTCTGCAGCTCTTGATAGTTTTTATCATTTCTGCCGAAGCTCCAGCCCAGTCATCCAAGGAGATTAAAAATCTCTTTGCACAGGCGGAAGCATATTACCTTTATGGCCAGTACGATTTGGCCAACCCCCTTTATCTTTCCATCCTTTCGTTTGAACCCGATAACCTCAACATCAAGTACAAGATCGGGAACTGCTACCTTAATATAGTGGATGAGAAATCAAAGGCTATAGAGTTCCTGGAGGCAGCGGTCAAAAATGCGAGCTTTGATTCAAAGACAGAGACTTTAAAGGAGAAAAGGGCCCCGCTCGACGTTTACTTCCTCCTGGGAAGAGCATATATGATCCATAATGATCTTGATAAAGCCATGGCAACCCTCGAGCTTTTCAGAAAACTGGCAAATGAAGCTGCAACGAAGGGGGAGCACATGAAGAATATGGAATTCGTCGATCAGCAGCTGCAGGCATGCAAAGTCGCCATTGAACTTAGGAAGAATCCGGTTAAAATATACAAGGCAAAGCTACCACCCGATTTCAGCCAGGGATCAGTGAATGAAGATGCCTGTGTCAGCTTTGACGGCAATACCCTGGCTTATACCGAAAACAGGGGTCTCTCCAACGCCATCTTCTTTTCCAGGAAAGAGAATGGAAAATGGCAAACCCCGGTTGAGATTACAACCGAGATCAATGCCGGGGAAGACTGTACCACAAGCTGTCTTAATAATGACGGAACCGAGCTCTATCTTTACAAGGAAGATAATCTCGATGGTAATATTTATGTTTCAAAATTCACCAACGGGAAATGGGGAGGCATCAGGAAGCTTAACAGCAACATAAACAGCAAGTTTTTTGAGTCGCATGCCAGCATATCTTTCAATGGCAAAAAGCTTTACTTTACGAGTAACAGGGATGACGGCCAGGACCTGAACATTTTTGTTTCGGAAAAGGAGGCATCAGGGGACTGGGGACCAGCAAAGAAGCTTAGTGATGTCATCAATACCCGGTTTAACGAGGACACACCTTTTATAACAAAAGACGACACAATACTTTATTTCAGCTCAGAGGGTCATAATTCGATGGGGGGATTTGATATTTTCCGCAGCACCTTTCATAAGGGAGAATGGACAAAGCCTGAAAATGTCGGCGCACCTATCAACACGACGGACGACGACAAGTTCTTCTGCCCCGTGAACGATGGCCTGAATGCTTATTATTCCATGCCCACCGACTACAAGAAAAGGGATATATTCTACATCGGCCTGGGTGTATCGGCTATAGATATCTTCTTTGATATCAAAGGTAAGATATCGCTTAACGACAGTGTACAGAAACCCGACGAAAGCTATAAAGTCCTTCTTACCGATAAAACCACGGGCGACACTCTGAAAACAGGGTTCCCGGCCAAGGATTCGGGAACCTATAAATTTACAGTTAAACCTGGTGAATACAGGCTTTATTACACCGGTGTCAACTATATGACAAAGTCGGTTGACACAACCCTCACGGAAGAAATGCAGGTACCTGAGATAATAATTAACGTCAGGCTCGATAAAGAACCGAAACCTGTTGCCTATGAGAAAGTTGATCTTAACAAGGCTCCGGCTGTGAGCAATGTTGATTCCTCTATCCTTATTAAGAATCTGAAGGTCAACGATGTATCGGATGCAAATATTGCCGAATCTGACGTACTATATTATACTGTCCAGGTCATGGCGCTCCATAGGCCGGTAGACGTCAGCTATTTCAGATACATCAACGATATGAAAGTGATGTATAACGATGTTGACAGGTTTTACAGGTATACGACAGGCAGGTTCAAATCACGGGACGAGGCGGCCGCACACAGGGCAGAATTGTTAAAGAAAGGTTATCCC
This sequence comes from Bacteroidales bacterium, assembly GCA_035541795.1. Lineage (GTDB taxonomy): Bacteria > Bacteroidota > Bacteroidia > Bacteroidales > VadinHA17 > LD21. The sequence goes on along the minus strand of DATKMR010000001.1, from coordinate 819,330 downwards.
GAAGAGATCTTCATAAAGAAAGTATCAAGGTAGACGATGAGGACAATGTCCGGAAAGAAAATAAAAATTCTTTCGATTCTGCTGCTGCTCTCATCACTGCTTCACTCCCAATCATCTTCAAATAAAGATTATATCAGGTCAGTCCAGGAAGCTGACCAGTATTTTTATTTCAGCCAGGATTATGAATCTGCAGCAAAAATGTATGCTGCCCTGCTGAAAAACTACCCTGATAATAATAACCTCCAGGCCAAGCTTGGTATCAGCTACCTTAATGTTGATGGTATGAAAGCCGAGGCACTGAGCCTTCTCAAGAAAGCATCTGCCAACATTGTAAAGGACGAAAAGGACTATATCGAATACGGGAAGGCCGCGCCAATAGATACATACTTTTACCTGGCCCATGCATACCAGGTCAATGACAGCCTCGGCCAGGCAATAAAGGTCTTTTCGGAAGTAAGAAGAAAAATGACATCCGATCAGTACTTCAGGCTCGAATATATTGAAAACCAGGTTAAAGCCTGCCAGTATGCTTCCGAATCTGAAAAAAAAAATATCAGGATAGGCACCGACCTGTTTGTTTCCTGGCTGTCGGAATATCCCGGTGCCAGTAATCCTGTCCTGTCGCTGGATGACTCGGTCTTCGTTTTCACAATCAGGAAAGACGAATCCAACCAGATACTCTGTTCATATAAGGACGGGACCGGCTGGAAAAGACCTGTCGATATAACAAAACAACTTTCCGGCTTCGACCGACTCTGGACAAATTCGATTACCGGTGATGGCAGGATGCTGGTCCTCTACATGGACGATGGCGCCGACGGGAATCTCTACTACAGCCACCGGTCGGGGAACGAGTGGTCGAAGGTGAGAAAATTCGGAAAAACAATTAATACAAAATTCTGGGAGGCTCATGGTTTTATAACTCCCGACGGGAAAAGACTGTATTTCTCGAGCAACAGGGATGGAGGTGTTGGAGAGCTCGATATCTGGATGTCTGATCAGCAGCCTGACGGAAGCTGGGGAAAGGCAGTGAATCTGGGTAAGAAAATAAATACTCCCTATAATGAGAATACTCCTTTCTATGATACCCTCTCCTCGACGCTCTATTTTTCTTCCGAAGGACACCTGGGAATGGGAGGGTATGATATGTTCATGTCGGGTTTCCGCCGGGGAGAATGGTCCGAACCCATAGGATTGCCGTATCCCGTAAATTCCACGGGCGATAACACCTTTTTAATATACAGCAGAAGGCTGCATGGATATCTTACCAGCCTTGTTGATGATAAAAAAGGTATAAGGAATATTTACACCATGGTCCCTCTCGACAGCCTTCACGAAAACATAACTGCCGTTGGAAACATTGATCTTCAGGATGGTATGAATGTCGTTCCCAGGCTTGCTGATGTAAGCATTAAATCGTCAGACAGTATTTCACAATGGAGAAAGCTGCCTATGAGCGGGAATGGAAAATTTGAATTTACGGCCCTGAAGGGAAATTACAAGCTTCATATCGCTTATTCGGGATACAAAACTGATACGATCAGCCTGTCGATTCCTGAAAATTTTTCAGGCAGCCAGGTCTCCGTTAATTCCTCCCTGGTTCCTGAAAAGGTCTCTTCCGGTGATTTCCTGGTGATGAAAAATATCCTCTTTGAATATAATAGCTACGAACTGAACGACCAGGCTAAGACTGAACTTGAAAAGATCAGGAGGATCCTCTCTTCTCACCCTGGTCTAAGGATAGAGGTGACAGGATATACCGACAACAAGGGTGACCGCGACTATAATATGAAATTATCGGGGCTAAGGGCAGATGCGGTGGTTGCGTATCTTGAATCTTCCGATTGCGGCGGTGCGGTATTTTCGAGGAAAGCAGCAGGTGCTTCGTCATTCATTGCACTTAATTCAAGACCGGATGGATCGGATTACCCCGAGGGGCGCCAGCTGAACCGCAGGGTTTCCCTTGGAATAATCAATCCCCAGACTGGAATTACAATTGTCCAGGAATCATACGCTCCGCCGCAACTCAGATATCCGTATTCGGTTAAGTACTGTATAGTGCTACTCAGGTCGCAGGAAAAATTCTTCCCCGATTACTTCAGGGAATTCAGCCTGAATGAATTATTATTTGTCAGGCCGGTAATAAGAGACTCGATGTATTATTATGTACTGGGTGATTTTGCCAACAGGTCCGATGCCGACAGCTATCTTGCATTTGTACGCCAGAAAGGGTTCAAGGAAGGATACGTGGTGGACCAGTACGAGCTGGCAGGTGAACCAAAGCAGCTTATCAGCCAGAGCGATGCCGGGAAGAAAACAGGCAAACCGGGCTTTTATGTTATTCAGCTCAGGGCATCGACAAGCCAGATAAACCTCGATGCATTCAAGGGACTGGAGAAGGTTAAGGAAGTAAAGGGCAGGGATAAATACTTCAGGTATGTTTATGGAGAATATACAGGGTTTTCAAAAGCAATGGCGGCTCTCGTTGAGGTGAGAAGATCGGGATACAAGGAAGCTTTCATTAAAGAATACAGCCTTTTGATCAATCAGTAATTTACGACCACGGCTATGAAATACAAAGAGGTTAACCTGCGTGCAGTCGAACCCGAAGATCTCGAACTGCTTTATTTCTGGGAAAATGACAGCAAGTACTGGGTCCTTAGCAACACTGTCGCACCTTTCTCAAAATATACCCTCAAAAGATATATTGAAAACTCGCATAAGAATATTTACACGACCGGGCAGCTCAGGCTGATGATCGATCATGTAAAAAGCAGGAAGACTATTGGTACAATAGATCTTTTCGATTTCGATCCCTTTCATAAAAGGGCCGGGATAGGGATCCTGGTTGCCGACGAGGAGTACAGGAGAAAAGGCCTGGCCACGATGGCCCTTAAGTGCCTTATAGATTACAGCTTCGGCACGTTGCAGCTGCACCAGCTCTATTGCAACATACTGTCATCAAACAAGATCAGCATCAAGCTGTTTGCAGCAAATGGCTTCAGGGAGATCGGAATCAAAAAGGACTGGATAAAAACTGCTGACGGCTTTGCCGATGAAATCCTGTTCCAGCTTGTAAACGGGAACTAGAAGGCAGCAGACCCTTGCACTTTCTAATCGCGGTATTCCCCTTTGAAATAGTTAACACCCATCATATCGAGGTGCTTCTTCAACACATTAAACCTCGCAAGGAAGTCTTCAAAGTCCTTCTTCGACGACGGTGTCCAGCCAGTCTCACTAATTGCCATCATTCGCGGACACAACATATATTCAAGATATGATGGTGTTGAAATATACTCGGTCCAGACATTACCCTGAAGCCCCAGGATATGGGCATTTTGTTCGGCAGTCAGCTGGTCAAAGCGGGGATCGAATGAATAAACTTTTTCAAGAGTGAGATGTCCCCCTATTGCAAGAGGCTGATCCTTCGGATCTGACTGGTAGTAGTCGAGATAGACATAGGTAGACGGTGTCATGATGACATCATGATTCTGTTTTGCAGCTTCGATGCCGCCCTCCACTCCTCTCCACGACATTACAGTAGCTTCCGGGGCTATACCCCCTTCGAGTATCTCATCCCAGCCGATAAGCTTCTTGCCCTTCGAGGTTATAAACTTCTCCATCCTTTTTATAAAATAGCTCTGAAGCTCCTTCTCGTCCTTCAGACCTTCATCTTTCATCCTTTTCTGGCATAACCTGCATTTGGCCCACTTAGTTTTCGGGCATTCATCGCCGCCGACATGAATATATTTTGACGGGAAAAGATCGGCAACCTCCGAAATAACATCTTCAAGGAATTTATAAGTCTCCTCCTTACCGGCACAGAAGACATTGTCGAAAACTCCCCATGTTTTTGCCACCTCGAAAGGTCCGCCAGTGCAGGAAAGCCCGGGGTATGCCGCCAGTGCTGCCATGGCATGCCCGGGCATTTCTATTTCGGGGATGATTGTTATAAACTTCGACCTGGCGTAGGCTACGACATCCTTTATCTCATCCTGTGTATAAAACCCGCCGTATGGCTTCCCGTCGTACAGTTCCGGCTTGCTGTGGGCATGACCCACCACGGTCTCCTTCCTGAAGGCTCCGACCCCGGTGAGCCCGGGATATTTCTTTATCTCAATTCTCCAGCCCTGGTCGTCTGTAAGGTGCCAGTGAAATGTGTTCATCTTCTGGGAGGCAAGCAGGTCGATATATCTCTTGATTGTGCTTACCGGGAAGAAGTGCCTGCCCACATCCAGATGCATACCCCTGTAAGAGAATCTCGGTTCATCAGAAATTTCACAGCAGGGCACCTCAACCGCCGGGTTAACGACAATCGAATCTTTTTCCACCATGGGAGGCATTAACTGTCTCAGCGTCTGGACAGCATAGAACAATCCTGCGGCAGTTCCTGCCTTAATGACTATTATGTTTTCCCTGACTGACAATTTATATCCTTCAGGGTTTTTAACGGCTGTATCAAGTGACATAAAAACTGAACCGCTCTGTGCCTTCGCTCCTTCCCCGATCTCGATCTTCCATCCCGTAGGATTCTTCAGGAGTGAAACTAACAGGTCCGCGGGAATCCTGGTCTCTTCATTCAGCCCTGAAATGATGACCTTGCATTTTTCGGTGAATTCAAACTTTCCCGGCTTTTCACTGAGCATCACAGGGGCCGGGATAATCGCGTAACTACCCTGATTGCCGGGCATTTTACCATGCCTGCATCCGAAAGCAATAATGGCAATAATGATGATGGGGGTCAGATTCTTCTTCATGATATGGTAAGCAATATTTTTCTGAAAGTTATTTATTTTTACCAGCCAGCATACCGCATGCCGCTGAAATATCCCCGCCTCTCGATCTCCTCACGGATGCTGAAATTCCTGACTGCATCAATATGTTTCTGAACAGGTTGATTCTTGCCTGGCCTGAGGGAAAAGGTCCGTTCCCGTCCACCCTGTGATATGGCAGTATGTTGACTCTCATACCTGTCCCTTTTACTATTTTTATAAGTTCGGCAAGATGACGGTCGGAATCATTGATTCCCTCCATCATCAGGTACCCGATGGTGAACCTCCTTTTCTTAGGCGAAGGGTACGCACTGATCATTTCAATAATTTCGGATGAGGGCCATTTTTTCTCGGCAGGCACGACAGACATTCTTTCATCACTGAATGGAGATAAGAGGCTGAAGGTAAGATTGCAGTCCGATTCATTCAGGAAACGGCGGACCCCATCAGTTAGTCCCACAGTTGAAACGGTAATATGCGTTGGACTGAGAGAAAGGCCCCATCCGGCAGTCAGTATCCTGCAGGCCTTAATCACCTCATCGGTATTATCAAGCGGTTCGCCCATTCCCATGAACACCACGTGGGTTACCCCTTCTGAACCAGGCGTTGAAATCACCTGGTTCACTATTTCACCGGCCGAAAGATTTCCGTTAAACCTCATGCTCCCGGTAACACAGAAAGGACATCCCATCCTGCATCCCGACTGGGTTGATACGCAAATTGTAATTCTGCCTTTTTCAGGAATATAAACCGATTCATGTATCCTGTCTCCTGCACAGCTGAAAAGATATTTTACTGACATATCCGCTGAACTTTCGCTTTTCAGCGGTGAAGAGAGTCCCGAAACAAATTTCCCTGACAGGTATGTCCTCAGGGATTTCTGAATATTGGTCATATCCTGAAAATCATGAATCCTTCGCCTGTAAAAATTCGTAACAATTTTCATTGCATACCTCTCCCCTGTGCTTTCACCGCCTAGAATGATTGAAAGTTCATCAGGTGTTATACCACAAAATCCGGCTTTCATATTAGTCAGGGTTTATCTGCAATACATACGCAAATTTATCTCATGCGGCTGAACTTTGATGCTCCCGGGTGTTTTTTAGATAAAATAGATGTAAATTCAGGAAGAATTGGAAACCTGTCATGAATGAGCCGAACCAGGTTTTAAAAGTATCGCCGGTGAACAGGTGGGACTCCCTGTACATCTATTATATTTCAGGAACCGGGAATGCCAGGGCATCATCATTCTGGATAAAGGAGGAAGCCGAGAAGATAGGCATCAGTGTCGTGGTACAGCAGATTGACAGGCTGGAGAATATTTCCTTCCCGGGAAAATCGGGCAGAACCATTATCGGTTTTGCATTCCCCACGCATGGATTTAACGCAGCCCCTATTATGCTGAAGTTCATATCCGGCTTTCCCCGCGGTCTGTGCAGGGATGTATTCCTGCTTAATACGCGGGCAGGAATGAAAATGTCAAAGCTGTTTCTTCAGGGTCTTAGCGGACTTGCCCTTATTCTCCCTGCCTTCATCCTGTTTTTGAAAGGATACCGGTGCAGGGGTTTGCTTCCGGTCGATCTGCCGTCAAACTGGATACCTCTCCATCCGGGCATTAAAGCAGAAGTGATAGATTCTATTTTCACAAGATGCGAGAAAATTGTGAGGGGTTTTGCAATTAAGCTATTCTCAGGGAAAAGAATCTTCAGGGGGCTGTACAGCCTGCCGGTTGACCTTGCAATCAGTCCAATCGGGCTTGGATACTATATTGCAGGAAGGTTCTTCCTCTCGAAGACATTCATAGCCACAGGCAGGTGCAACAATTGCGGAATCTGCATAAAGGAATGCCCGACAAATTCCATTCTCCTGGTTCGCAACAGGCCATACTGGAAGCTTACATGCGAGAGTTGCATGAGATGCCTTAACCGTTGCCCTGAAAGAGCCATCGAGGCGGCCCATGGCATGGCTGTCGGTTTCTATTTCATCATCATCGCGGTAAACAGCTGGCTCACCTTAAAAGTAATTGAATGGGCTGGAATCGAAAGGCACTCCGCTTTGTGGGTAATCCTGACTCAGGCATCAAACCTGGCTCTGACGATAGCAATACCGGCGATACTGTACCTTGTTTTTCATTACGCTTCTTCATTCGGTCCGCTGAGGGTGTTGCTCAGGCTCACCTCGCTCACCAGTTTCAGGTTCTGGCGAAGGTATAAACCGAAGCGGACAGGGAAAACTACCGACCGTTGAACAAGTTATTTCAATAAGAGGATAGTAATTCAGGTATTAATTTAATTATAGCTGACTTTTAACATTTTGTATTAAAAACAAATTATTACTTTTGTTTTTCCTACTGAGGATGCAATTCTGATTAACGTCTGGGACCATCACTTCTCTGAAAATGGAAAAAAACAAGACCGGGCAACAGGTAAGGAAGAAGACCGTTCTTCTGGTTGAAGATCACAAGTACAACCTTATTGTTCTTAAAAAGATGCTTGAACAGATCGGCTGGAATGTCATTACCGCGGTAAATGGCAAGCTGGCTGTGGAAGCCTGCATGAACAACAATAATATTGATCTTGTAATGATGGATCTCAAAATGCCGGTTATGGACGGGTATCATGCAATGGTAGAAATAAAAAAGCTGAACAATGATCTGAAGATTATTGCAGAAACAGCTTACGCTCTTGCAGGAGATGACACTAAGATACTCGCTGCCGGCTTCGACGATTACCTGGCCAAACCCATTTCAAGGGAGAGTCTTGAGAATATTCTCAACAAGCATTTTCCTGCGTAGCCTGAATCCTCTCTTTTATTACCTTTACTTTCCTATTTTTATTCAACCTGAAATGAAAAAAGGAATTTTTCTGATAATCGTGATTTGCATTTCCCTGCAATCGTGTACCAACCAGGGAAGAGTGAATTCAAAAAATGCGAAAGAGATGAAAACTGATACTTCGGCCCTTTATGGTTATAACAGGGATTTCCTGAAAACACATACAAGGATTATCGAGCTTAGGCTGAAAAATGCCAGGCTCGTGATAGCACCCGACTGGCAGGGCAGGGTAATGACAAGCAGCCAGGATGGAGACATGGGATTCAGCTTCGGCTGGATTAACCGCGATCTTATCTTAAAAGGTACTCTTTTAAAACATATCAATGCTTTCGGTGGAGAAGAGAGGCTATGGCTGGGACCGGAGGGTGGCCAGTTTTCAATATTCTTCCCGGCAGGCAGGGAGTTTGTATATGACAACTGGCAGACTCCTGAGTTCATCGATTCAAAACCATGGGAGGTTGTCTCCCAGGATACATCATCGGCATCTTTCAGAACCGCTGTATCAATAATTAATTACAGCGCCACCAGATTCGACATTGAGATAGACAGGACCGTAAAGCTGCTTGACGACAAGGCACTGGCCGCACTTACAGGAATATCACCTGGGGGTCTGAACCTTGTTGCCTATCAATCAGAAAATACACTTACAAATAAAGGAAATTCCGACTGGAAAAAAGAATCGGGTCAGCTGTCGGTATGGATGTTGGGAATGTTTACACCCTCTCCCGCTGTTGTTATCGTGATCCCCGTGAGAGAAGGTGAGGAAAAAGCCTTAGGTGTAAAGGTAAATGACAATTATTTCGGGAAAATACCGGCTGACAGGCTCAGGCTGAAGGACAATCATATCTTTTTCAGGGCAGATGGAAAAAGCCGGGGGAAAATAGGAATTCCTCCTCTCAGGACGGCAGGAGTGATGGGCAGCTTCGATTCTGAAAAAAACATACTTACCTTGCTTTTCTGCAGGCTTCCCGAAGGTATCACCGACTATGTCAATTCAGCATGGCAGATACAGGAGCATCCGTACTCGGGCGATGCCTTTAACTCGTATAATGACGGCCCTCTTGCCGATGGTTCGCAGATGGGTCCTTTCTACGAACTGGAAACATCTTCACCGGCCGCTGCTCTTAAACCAGGTGAATCGATTACTCATTCACAGGTCACGGTTCATATAACCGGCGAGAGGAAACAGCTCGATGCAATTTCCTCGCTGGTACTGGGAGTTTCACTTAAAGAAATTGAAACTGCTTTTGAATAATTCGGTTTATACCACGTATTAAGGAGATAAAAAGAAGAGGATGCACCTGCACCCTCTTTCTTTTTGTATCAGTTGAGTCAATTCCTTAATAAACTCTTAACTCACTACATAAGACCCCTGTTCTTCAGTAGCGGTTCGACAGAAGGAGTCCTTCCACGGAAGTTGATAAACGACTGCATTGCATCCATGATGCCGTTCTTTTCAAGAAGGTTCTTCCTGTATGAAAGTGCCGTTGCGGCGTCGAAGATTCCCTTTTCCTTGAAAGCCGCAAATACATCGTTATCGAGGACGGCTGCCCATATATAATAGTAGTATCCCGAATCATAACCATCCATAATGTGGAGGAAATAAGTGCTCCTGTATCTGGACACAATTTCGGGAATAAGGCCCAGCTTATTGAAAAACTCTTTCTCAAACTTCTGGACATCAACGTTTGCCGGGGCTTCCTGGGTATGATAAGCCATATCAAGAAGTGAAGCAGCCAGGTATTCGACTGTGATGAAGCCTTCATTAAAATAACCGCTGTTTTTTATCTTCTTCACCAGCGCCGCGGGAATAGGTTCATTTGTTTTGTAATGCCTGGCATACATTGCAAGCACCTCTGGTTCGGTGCACCAGTGTTCCATCAGCTGCGAAGGCAGTTCTATGAAGTCCCCTGCCGGGAAAATGTTGATGAAATGAGGCTTGTTAAAGAGGGCATCGATTGAATGACCGAATTCATGGAAAAGAGTGGAAGCTTCCTCCAGGCTCAGGAGAGCCGGAAGCTCACTTGACGGACGGGTAAAATTAAAGACCGTGGAAATGACGGGTGTTGTCTCCTTACCATCAATAATATGATGGGTCCTGAGTGTGGTGCACCACGCTCCCTGCTGCTTGCCCGGACGCGGGAAGAAGTCCATGTAAAGGACACCCAGGTGGGCGCCGCTTGAATCCTTAATCTCAAAAGCCTGCACCTCCGAATTCGGAACGGGTATGTCTTTAATCGGTTCATAAGTGATGCCGAAAAGTCGGTGAGCAACCTCGAATGCACCGTTCCTGACATTCTCCAGCTTGAAATAGGGACGGAGCTCATTGTCGTCAAGGTCAAATTTCTTCTTCCTGAGCTTTTCTGCATAATACCACCAGTCTGATGCTTCAATTTTGAATTTTCCACCCTCGGCATATACCATTTTCTGCATATCGTCGCGGTCGTGTTTTGCGACAGGCAAAGCTTTTTCCCAGAGGCTCATAAGGAGCTTATCAACATTCTCGGGTGTCTTTGCCATGTTTGGCTCCAGTACCAGTGATGAATGATTCCTGTAACCAAGGAGTTTTGCTCTTTGTGCGCGAAGGTTTACTATTTCTGCGAGTATCTTGTTATTATCGTGATCATTACCATTATTGCCACGCATTGTATAGGCTTTATAGATTTCTTCCCTTTTCGCCCTGTCGGTTGAATATGTAATAAACGGGAAAATACTCGGCCTCTTTGTGGTGAAGGCCCATTTGCCTTCAAACCCGGCGCTCTTGGCTTCGTCGGCAGCAGCTGAGACAAGGCTTTCAGGCAGACCCTTAAGATCCTTCCTGTCGGTAATGAAAAGCCTGTAACCATTTGTTTCGGCCAGCACATTCTGGCTGAATTTTACAGTGAGTGTGGCAAGTTTCTGATTAATGGCTTTCATTGTATCCTGGTCGGCCTGCTTCAGGTTAGCACCCCTCCTTATGAAGCCTTTATATATATTCTCAAGGATAAATTTCTCTTCGTCCGTCAGGTTGAATTTTGCCTGGTTCTCGTACACCGATTTAACCCTTTCAAAAAGCTTCGGATTCATGCTTATCTCATCCCTGAAAGCTGAAATTCTGGGGTTGATCTCAACCTCCAGCTTCTGAAGGGAATCGTTGGTATTGGATTGTGACTGCGATGAAAAGACCTGGTTCACCCTATCAAGAAGTTCACCGGCCCTGTCGTATGCTTCAATAGTATTTTTGAAGGTGGGCTCATCTTTCACTGCCAGAAGGGCATTTATATCTTTCCGTGCCTCTTCCATTCCTTTTTCAAAGGCAGGGAGATAATGTTTCGCGTAAATCTTTTCAAAAGGCGGGACCTCCCACGGGGTTTTGTATTCCGTGAAGAAAGGGTTTGAGAGATCAGCTTTCGGTTCTGTTTTGCATGCCACAGCCATACAGGCCACAAGGGATGCAGGAATAATGATCCGGAAAATGTTTTTCACTTTATCTGATTTTAGGGTTAGTACTTTGACTTTTGCGAATATATGATTTCCATTTTTCACCACAAAAGACAAAACCCCATATAAGTTATTAAAACTATGATAATTCATCCTTATTAATCCCCGGCAATTTGTAAATTAGGGATGCTAAAAGGCCCCTCCCGGGGATAAATACTTATAAGATGAAACTATCGCTGCATTCGGCAATTATGCTGGCATTGCTGTTAATTGTAACTGATGGTGCCAGCGGTCAGACAATACTTTTGTCTGAGGACTTCTCGGGTTTCACGACCGGCTCCCACACAACTCCTTCGACTTTTGATGCCTCTTCTGTTCTTGACCAGAAGACCTGTATCCCTGGCTGGCATGGCAGCCTGATCTATTCGGCAGGGGGTGAGATCAAGATCGGCACCGGCTCCTCGTCCGGTTGGATTGAGACACCTCCTCTGGACCTGTCGGCCAACACAGGCATCTTCACCCTGAGTTTCAGCATCGCAAGATGGCAGAGTGATGCCACAACGGTACAGGTATATGTTGATGGAATGATTAAAGGTGATATTATCACTCCTGTTGAAGCCTGGTCGAAGATAACAATGGCTCTCACTGGAGGAACCACATCAAGCAGGATTAAGGTTCAGGGAGTAACCAAAAGATTTTTCGTCGACAGCCTGGTGGTCACAGCTGATATTCCGACACGACTCGATGATTTGGAGAAGAGCCGGGCCACAAGGATATGGCCTGTTCCGGCACGCGATGAGCTGAATATTGAAGACCCTGGCGGAATCAGCCAGGCAATGATTATCGATCTGAACGGGAGAGTTTTCAGGCAGGAACTTACAGTGAGAAAAGGAAGGTTTACACTGAACCTCGCTGACCTGCATCCCGGGTTCTACCTCCTTATCCTTCAAAAGGATAAAGGGGATGAGGTTTTGAGGTTTGTTAAGATACAATAAACAAAAAAGGCTTAATATTTCACCTTGAGGGTATTTGGATCTTGATAAAGATTTATGCTGCCTCTTTTTATAATTGCCAATTTACTTATCTTTGCGCCTGCCCCTTGGAGAGATGCCAGAGCGGTCGAATGGGGCGGTCTCGAAAACCGTTGTTCCGCTATCGCGGGACCGGGGGTTCGAATCCCCCTCTCTCCGCACCGTCAATACAGACCGCAGCGCAAGGCGCTGCGGTTTTGTTTTTATGAAGATCCGAACCGTACCTTCACGGGTGAGTATCTGAAATAAAAACAAAATGCCCCGCGAAGCGGGGTCTGTATTGACGGTGCTGGGAACCCCCAACGGGATCACCGGAGGTAATCCCTGAACTCACCCCCCGGCCCCCTCTCTCCTCCTGTTGGCGGAAAGAGGGGGAGGGTAATAAGTTAGCTAAAGTCGGGGTATTTCATTTTGCGAACACCCTTATGAAAACCTGCTTTTATAAGGATGAGAGAAAAAGGGAAAAGACCCGCAGGGTCATTAAAGCTTTGCTGGGAACCCCAATGGGATCACCGCAGGTAATACAACTCTTACCCGATCTTCACCGAGGTCATGGTTAGCGACCCCATCACGGCCTCATCATTAAAAAATTCAATTTTCTCGCTTTCCTTCTTTAAAGCAAGGATATACAACAAAGGCAGAAAATGCTCCGGCGTCGGGATGGCAAGCTCGAACGGCCTGCCCTGGGACTTAAAGTTTATAAGCGACTTGTGATCCCCTTCAATGATGAACCCCTTCATCTTTTCATTTGCTTCAATGGCCCATTCAAAGCCATTGGCAACCTTATCACCGTTTGACCAGTCGATCAGCCTCAGGTTATGCACAATATTCCCGCTGCCGATCACCAGTATTCCCTTTTTCCTTAAACCTGCAAGATCCCTGGCTGTTTCATAATGATCGCGTGGTGACTTTGAATAATCAAGGCTCATCTGCACTATTGGCACATCTGCCTCCGGGTACATTCTCGCAAGAACGCTCCAGCAACCGTGGTCCAGGCCCCAGTCTGTGTTAAGGCCCGCCTCATATCTCCTAAGCCCCTCCTTTATTTCCGACGCAAGCTCCGGGTTTCCCGGAGCCGGATATTGAATATTGTAAAGCTCCCTGGGAAATCCACCGAAGTCGTGAATAGTACGAGGATGTTCCATTGCCGTTAACATCGTGCCCCTTGTCTCCCAGTGGGCGGATATGCACAGAATTGCTTCTGGACGCGGAATTGATGATGCAATCATTCTCCATCCTTTTACGAATTCATTCTCCTCAATCGCGTTCATAGGGCTGCCATGCCCTACAAAAAGGACAGGCATAAAAGGGTTAGCAACCGTATTCTCAGGCATGGAATCAGATTTTATTATGTGTTCCGTCGCAGAAGGGTTTATTTCCCGATCTCTTGCATCCGCAGAGATAAGCTGTTCCAGTTTCTTTAGCGGTGAAACTCACAGGAGTAAATTCGGTGCTTTTGTGTGATCCGTCACAAAAAGGCTGATTTTTGCTCTGCCCGCATGCACACCAGTAATAGGTTTTCCCCGATTCGAGACTGACCTCAAAAGGTCCTTTTTTTGCGATTTTTGGTTCCATGGATGTCCTGATTTTTTGTAATTAATGTTCTAAAGAAGCCGTAAATATTTTTTTACAAATATGATCCGGATGCCGGAGTAAATGGTAACAACTTCAGGAAAAACAGTTGTAAAATCAGGAAATCATTTTTCTCATTTCTTTCCTGAATTCACCGGGGGTCTGACCTGTTCTCTTTTTAAAGACATTGGTAAAGTACGCTTTCTCGCTGAAACCCAGCTCAAACCCTATTTCAGATATGCTTTTACCGGTGTTGATCAGCAGGTTCTTGGCTTCAATAAGCTTGCGGGTTTCAATTATCTCGGTAATGCTTTTCTGAAAAACGCTCCTGCAAATCAGGTTAAGGTTCCTTGGTGTCATGAACAGCTTTCCAGCATAGAAGTCAACACCGGCTGGTCTCCTGAAATTATCCTCGAGAATCTCCAGGAAGCTTGAGAAAACTGCGTTCCTTGAGTTTTCACTCCCTGCCTCCTCCCCTGCTGACTTTTTCCTTTCCGATTCGATAATCGTGAACAGAGAAGTGAGTAACTGCCTGATGACCCCATAATCGGGAAAAGCCTGCGTCATTTCATCATTCATCATACTGCACAATACCGGCATCCTGTGAAAGCATTCACCCGGGTTGAACAGTATGTTAGCCTTATCGTGGAACTGGGAATAAAGCTGGAAAGTGGTCTCAGCAATGAACTCGCTGCGGAATGTGATCAGCCATCCTTCAAATCTGCCCTGCATTGCAGAAGTCCTGACTACGTGAGGCTTGCCTTGCGTTACGAAACTGATAAAAGGTGCTGTCAGTGTTTTTGCCCTGAAATCAATGAAGTGTTCAATTTCTCCGCTAATGCCGATTATCAGCTCCTCGTAATCATGAATATGCGGCTCGCTGTACGCCTCTGAAAGTCCCTTCACCTCGCCGATATCAAGCTTTGTAATACTGAAGACCTGTTCCATAAAAGTAAAATTACACCATTTAAAATTAAGCAACAGGAACCGCGTGACTATAAATCAGATTCAAAAAAACAATATCTTCAAAGCCGGGAATCATTGAGGACCGGCCATGAGGTCGTTGAGATACTGAAGTAATAACCATATAATTCTGATCATGCTTAAATTCAGGTTAACCAGGCTGATGATCTTTTCAGTCTTTTTATATTCATGTTCAGCAGGAGGCGACAGGAGCACCACCCCTTCCTACCCTGCAAAATACCTTGAAGAGCTTACAATAGCCCAGCTTGAAAAAGGCTACGCGGAAGGAAAATGGACCGTAAAGAAAATTGTTTCGGACTATATAAGCAGGATAGAAGCACTTGACAGAAGCGGTCCCATGCTTAACTCTGTCATCATCATCAATCCCGATGCATTAAAAATTGCTGACAGCCTCGACAATGCAATTGCTTCTGGAAAGAATAAAGGTTCTCTTTTCGGAGTGCCGGTGCTGCTGAAAGACAATATTGACACCCACGATAAGATGCCAAATACGGCTGGGTCGAGAGCACTTGCTAAAAATTTCCCGTCAAATGACAGTCCTGTCGCAAGAAAGCTCCGGGAAGCCGGTGCGGTAATCCTTGGAAAGACAAATCTCAGCGAATGGGCAAATTTCAGGTCATCAAGTTCATCAAGCGGATGGAGCGGAGTAGGAAGACAGACAAAGAACCCGTACGTTCTGGACAGAAATCCCTGCGGTTCAAGCTCGGGTTCCGGGGCGGCAGTCTCGGCAAACCTGTGCATGATGGCAATTGGCACGGAAACAGATGGTTCTATTGTTTGTCCTTCAAACAACAACGGTATTGTCGGGCTTAAACCGACCGTCGGATTAATAAGCCGGGCAGGAATAATCCCTATTTCATTCAACCAGGATACACCCGGGCCGATGGGAAGGACCGTTTCTGATATTGCCGCCGCCCTGGGCTGCCTCACTGGTGTGGATTCTGCCGACGCCAGGACACTCGCATCTGCCGGGAATTTTCTTAAAGATTACACCTCATCGCTACAGCCTGATGGCCTGAAAGGAAAGAGGCTCGGGCTTATCAAAAATGAGATGGGATACTCTGCAAAAGTCGATTCACTGATAATGAACGCGATTTATACCATGAGGAAAGCAGGCGCGGAGATAGTTATAATAGATTGTCCCAAAGCTAACATAGGTGAAGATTCGTACAATGTACTGCTTTATGAATTCAGGGAGGGCATAAACAAGTACCTGGCATCTCTTCCAGCAATTCTGAAAATTAAGAATCTCAAAGACCTGATAGAGTTCAACAGGAAAGACAGCATTGAGCTTGATTATTTTGATCAGAAAATTTTTGAACAGGCATATCTTAAAGGGGATCTTAAAAGCAAGGAATACATTAATGCACTTAAGAAAATCAGGAAAGCTACACAGGAGGATGGAATTGATAAATATATAAGGGATTATAAGCTTGATTGCCTGCTTGAACCTACCGGGTCACCTGCCTGGAAAACCGACCTCCTGCTTGGAGATCATTTCGTAGGAGGCAGTTCCTCACTGGCTGCGATTGCTGGGTACCCTTCCCTGACTGTACCTGCCGGGTTTGTTAATTCCCTGCCAGTAGGAATTTCTTTTACCGGGAAAGCATGGTCCGAACCATTGCTAATCCGGATTGCATATTCATTTGAACAGGCCACTAAGAACAGGAAAGCCCCCGAATTCAAACCCACAGACTGATCAACAATTCCTTCCACGGTGAAGGACTAGTATTTCTCGGCGAGGATTTCCAGTCTTTCAATATCTCTTTTTATATCCTTAAGGAACAGTTCCCTGAGGCGGGTGTCAGGGCTATTTATATCACCGCTGTCAAATGGGGGATATTCAAAATGAAGTGATTCAGGTCCCGTGATTTTCAGCGATTTAATCAGACTGAAGTATTCGGTGAAAGGAACCACACCCTCACCAAGTGGCACAGTCACAGGGTTCCATTTCCCGTTCTTCCCGGTCCAGGTAAAGTCTTTTATATCCGAACACCTTATCCAGGGAGCCAGAAGCTTCAAACCGCTTTGCCACGATCCTGTCCCCTCTGCCACTGCATGTCTTATGTCGTACTGGCACCCCATGTATTCCGGGTCAATATCCTTCAGCATTTCGTACACATCCCAGACCGCCGCACCTACCATGTTCCCGGCATGATTCTGGTAAGCACCGTGAATTTTATATTTCCTGTTCAGATCAGCAATTTTACCGAGTTCCCTGCGGCAATGCTCCAGTGTTCCCCTGATTCCAAGCTTATCATCCCAGCTGTACCAGCCTAGCCTGTAGTATTTAACTCCATGTGAAGCAGCGGTCCTGATAATTTTCTCCGTATTCCTTTCTTCTTTTGAAAGTATGGATGTAACTATCATCTCTACTTTCAGGCCATGCTTCTTTGCTGCTGAAATCGCCAGTGGAAGATCAGTTTCGACATTTTCAGGAAGCACGTGACCCTGTGGCCTGACAGTCAGATCAATTCCTCCTGCACCGGTTTCCGAGAGCAGGGAAGCCATATCGTCATAGCCCATCCCTATCAGGGGTTTGGAGAAGACATGTATCCTGTTCCGGTTTTCAGTTTCCAGGTTAAATATGCTGTCCCTGACCTGTATAAATGGAACAGCCATTCCCGCGGCAGCAATGGAAGATATGAACTTTCTCCTGCCGGGCGATTCGGGCAGGTCTTTACTGCTGTCTTTCATTCTGCTCATTCAGGAGCTGCAGGTTGGCTTTCCTGTTTTTCAGGATATTTATGTACCTGAGCGCGTTTTTGTTATTGTAATCCTCGTATGATTTTCTGCCCCACTCAAGTGCAACATCGAGGCTTCCTTTTATTTCAGAAATAATAGCCATATTGTAGCAGGCCCTGCCAGCTATTTTGGCTGAATGATTATTGGTTTCCTTCATCCAAAGCTCCCCAGCCTCGTCCCAGTTTCCTGTCCTGGCCTTCCTCATCGCTGTTTTGAAATTATTAGTTCCCTTTACATAATACTCGCGTGTGACCCTGATTTTATAGGGAAGTATCCTGCTTGCAAAAGCTGCCCCGGCATTTGCGCCCACTTCCTTAACAGCTTCCTTCCGGTCCTTAAGTGCCGCAGCTGCAATAGCCGGTGTCAGTCCGGTAGACGAGAATGTCAGGTCCCTGGTAATTGCTATTTCATCCAGGATTATTTTTCCCGATGGATCATAAATCCGCCAGCCTGTCTTTACCCTGGTAAGCATATCAGCCTGTTGTTCAACTCCTGTAAGTG
This sequence comes from Bacteroidales bacterium, assembly GCA_035541795.1. Taxonomy (GTDB): domain Bacteria; phylum Bacteroidota; class Bacteroidia; order Bacteroidales; family VadinHA17; genus LD21. Next base: position 801,472 of record DATKMR010000001.1, on the reverse strand, counting down.
CCCCCATAAGAGTCTTTCCCGTCGACTTCCTTATCTGGTAGCTAATTTTTGTATCAGTATCAAATATCTCGAGCGAGAAAAGTGCGTCCACCTTGTTTTGATTACACGTTGAAATAACTGTCTCCCAGCTCAGGGGAGGGGGAAAAACTCCTGCACCATTGCTTTCCGTCTTCACTGGCTGCAGAGGCAGAACCGCAGTAAACCTGTCATTCCTCATCAGCTCACCGGTCATACCTTTCATTGCTGCCTCGGTGCCTTCCCTGTCAAGGTTCTTCCCCTCGAGAGTCATGACCTTTTCCAGTGCATCTATTTTGTTATTTCCCTCCGAAGGTACCGATCTGTCAATTACCCCTATACTTTTTATGTACGATGGAATTGTGACAGGAGCAGGTTCGGCAACCGTGAGATAAATATCCTGCATCTTGCAGGATATGACAAGTGTAGCTCCCAGGCATAAAAAAATCAAATTCTTCACTTCAGATATTTTTTGGTTAGACTTCGGTATTCAAATTTAACTAATTTATCCAAACACCGGAACCGGAGATTCAGGCACGATGCCCCGGGCTAAAATAGAAAAGGTAAGACATGTTAACAATACACTCTTAAATGGGGCCGGTTTATATATTTTTATATCTTTATAAGCAGAGTAAAGTTACCTGATTCCTAACCTGATAATTAAGGCTATCTTGGAAGAAGCTGAAGATAAACTGAAGGCCCCGTATTCGCAAACAGCAGATACAGGTTTCTACAGGTCTATTTTTGAAAATGTCCACGATGGAATATACAGAAGCTCACCCGAAGGCAGGATTATAAATGCCAATCCGGCCCTTGTGAGCATGCTGGGATATGATTCCGAAGAGGAGCTGAAACAGCTGAATATCTCGACAGATATTTATTACTCTTCAGCTGAAAGGGACAGGTACATTAATGCCATATCTGAAAGTGGTTGGCTGAAGGATACTGAACTTACACTCAGGAGAAAAGACGGGAGCAAGATTACTGTGCTCGAGAATTCCAGGGCTGTTTATGATGATTCAGGCAACCTGGTTTGCTACGAGGGAACCCTTACTGAAATCACCGGCCTTAAAATCACCGAGGAAGCGCTGCGCGAAAGCCAGGAAAAGTACAGGACGCTTATCGATACACTGCAGGATGGCCTTTCAGTCTTCGATTTCCAGGGAAATATCACCTTCTGCAACAGCAAAAAAAGAATAATGCTCGGCTATGAATCTGATGAAGAAATTAAAAAGGAAAATATCTACAAAATCATTCATCCGGCTGATTTGGAGAAGGCACAGAGAATCCTGAACGGCGCACTCAAAACCGGCATTTTCCCGATGATGGAGCTTCGCGTCGTCAGGAAGGACGGGACATCATTCTGGGCTGAATTCGGTGCAACATTCCTTCGTGATTCAAAAGGGGATCCCGCATATATAATGGACACGATGAGAGATATTACGGGCAGGAAGGAAGCAGAAGAGCAATTAATGATACTTAAGCAGTCGGTTGACGGTCATTACGATGGCGCTTACTGGATTGATGTAAATAACAGGATCACGTACGTAAACAATTCTGCCTGCCGTGATACCGGATTCAGTAGGGAAGAGCTCATTGGAAAGGAACTTTCATACATCAACCCTCTTGCGACAAAGGAAGTGCTTAAGCTGATCTGGGAAAAGCTCAGGAAAGACGGATCATTTACTGCCGAAGCTGTAATGAGGAGGAAAAACGGAACACTCTTTCCTGTTGAGATTGTGTCATCATACATTAACTTCGGCGGGAAAGAGTACAGTTGCGGTTTTGCAAGAGATATCACCGACAGGAAGATCTCGGCTGAAGAAATGAAGATACGCTTCAGCCAGCTGAGACAGATCATCGACACCGTTCCCAGCTATATCTTCGCCAAGGACATTGACGGAAGATTCCTCCTCGCCAACAAGGCACTTGCCGATGTATTCGGGCTAGCTTCTGAAGAGATACAGGGAAAGAGCGACAGCGATTACGGTGCCACCCCGGAACAAGTCAGATGGTACAGGAAGCACGACCTTGAAGTGATCAACAAGGGACATCCTGTCAATATACCGGAAGAGCAGGTTCTTAGGAAAGACGGGACTCTTGGCTGGTTTCAGACCGTAAAGATACCTTACAGGCATCCAGGGGTAGACAAACCTGCCATTCTCGGAGTATCGACCGAAATCACCGAAAGGAAGAAAGCGGAAGATGAACTGCGCCAGAGCGAAGCAAGATTCAGAAACCTTTTTGAACAGCATTCGGCAGTCAAGATACTGATCGATCCTGAAGACGGTCGTATCCTTGACGCTAACAAGGCCGCATCGGAATATTTCGGATGGTCAGTTGCAAAGCTGAAGAAAATGAGGGTTACCGAGATAAGTGGAATGAATGAGGAAGGCGTTCTTCTGAATATCAGAAAAGCTATCGGGAATACTTCAGCAGTATTTGAGACATCAAGCAGGCTTGCAAACGGATCGATAAGAGATATTGAAGTCTTTGCCAGCAGGATCACAAATGATGACAAGGATTATCTCCATTCCATCATTCATGATATTACCGATAAGAAAAAGATGGTAAACGACCTGATTGCCGCCAAGGACAGGGCAGAGGAGAGCGACAAGATCAAAACAGCGTTTCTTCACAATATCTCCCATGAGATCAGGACTCCCATGAACGCGATCGTGGGCTTTGCATCATTGATGAATACTTCCGGGTTGTCTGAAGAATCACGGATCCAGTATGCAGACATCATATTTCAGAGCAGTCACCAGCTTCTTTCAATTATTACCGATATTGTAGATATTTCAAATATAGATGCCGGGGTGGTAAAGGTGTCAGAAGATAACCTGGTGGTCGACGACCTGATGCGTCAGATACTCGATCAGCATGTCCTCAGGGCAGAAAAACTCAAGCTGGCACTGAAGCTCAAAATACCTGCAGGCAATACTAAGCTCAGAATTATCACAGACAGCACCAAGCTGCAACAGATAATATCCAACCTGATCGACAATGCCATCAAGTTTACAAGGGAAGGCACCATTGAATTTGGTTATAAACTTAAGAAAGATCTTGTTGAATTTTTTGTCAGCGATACAGGCAAGGGAATTGAAAGAGAGGAACTGGGCAAGATCTTTGACCGCTTCTACCAGATAAACGATTTTACCGAGAACAAGCCTGAAGGAACAGGTTTAGGACTCGCAATATGTAAAGAGTATGCCGGGCTCCTGGGTGGTGAAATAAGCGCCTCATCGCAGGTTGGGAAAGGTTCAAAATTCACCTTTCATATACCTTTGAAAAAACAAAACAGACCCTCAGGAAAGAGATAAAAGCATGCAACGCCTTATTGCCATAAGCGACATTCACGGTTGCTTCGATCCATTTTACGACCTGGTCGTTAACCGCATCAAACTGTCGAAGAAGGATAAGCTTGTCCTTCTCGGCGATTATATCGACCGCGGGGCAAAGAGCAGGGAGGTAATTGATTTTATCATGGAACTCATTGCCTCAGGCTATAACTTAATACCTCTCTCAGGCAACCACGAATCACTTCTCGCCGACTCTTTCCACGATCCGTCTCTCTGCCCGTTGTGGTTCATGAACGGTGGTGAAACAACCCTCGACAGCTTTGGCATTAAAGATATCTCGAAGCTGGACCACAAATACCAGGAGTTCTTCTTCAACCTGGAACTGCTGCATCGCGACGGGAAGTATCTTTTCGTTCATGCCGGTTTCAATGATAAAGCGGCAGATCCCTTCAGCGATAAGTATTACATGATATGGGAAAGCAGCAACGACTATTTTAATCCGGTGCTGGCCGATTACACCATCATCCATGGGCACAGGCCAAAGGCAAGAGAGATTGTTTTGGGCAGAATATCATCAGGTTCAAAAGTAATCCCGATTGACACAGGCTGTGTGTACGGTTCAGAGTCGGGTTATGGATTTTTATCCGCACTTATCCTGAACGACATGGAGCTGGTATCCTTGGAATGCCGGTAATATGTTAATTTTAATTAATTCTTCCAGCCTCATTCAGGCTTGACTTAACTTTATGCACAAGTAATAACCGAAAACGACACCGTCATGATAAGGACAATTCTCCCATCCGTAATTCTATTTATCCTCGCCGGGACCTTAAGTGCACAGAGGCCGGCATTCTCACACCAGGATTCGCTGAGAGGCTCAATTACCCCTGAAAGGGAATGGTGGGATCTGAAGTATTACCATCTCGACATTTCCGTTAATCCTGCCGATAGCAGCATTTACGGAACTAATACCGTAATTTACAGGGTAATAACCTCCGGGAAAGTAATGCAGATCGACCTGCAGCCGCCACTTAAAATAATCTCGGCTGAACAAGGCGGGAGGAAACTTGAAATATCCGACGACGGAAATGCTCACTTCATAAAGCTCGCCGAAAACCAGCCTGCCGGTGAAATAAAATCACTTGTCGTGGCGTACGGCGGTAAGCCTCATGTTGCACGGCGCCCTCCATGGGACGGCGGAATAACATGGAAGACCGACAGAAAGGGAAATCCATTTGTTGCGTCATCCTGCCAGGGTGCCGGAGCGAGCCTCTGGTGGCCCTGCAAGGATCATATGTACGACGAACCCGACAGCATGCTGATCAGTGTGACAGTGCCGGCAGGGCTTACAGACGTTTCGAACGGAAGGCTGAGAAGCATCACTGCCGACAGGAAAAAGAAAACAAAGACATTCAACTGGTTTGTATCAAACCCGATAAATAATTATGGAGTAAACATCAATATCGGCGATTACATTAATTTCTCGGAAAAGTACAAGGGAGAGAAAGGTATGCTCGATTGCAGCTACTGGGTTCTGAAAGATAACACGGAAAAAGCCAGGGAACATTTTAAGCAGGTGCCACTGATGCTCAAGGCATTTGAATACTGGTTCGGGCCATACCCATTCTATGAGGACAGCTATAAGCTTGTCGAGGCTCCGTACCTCGGAATGGAACACCAGAGTTCCGTGACCTATGGGAATGGATACAGGAACGGTTACCTTGGCTATGACCTGAGCGGTACAGGCTGGGGGGAAAAATGGGATTTTATAATAATTCATGAATCGAGCCATGAGTGGTTTGCAAACAGCATCACGTATAAGGATATGGCGGATATGTGGGTTCACGAAAGCTTTGCCAACTACTCGGAAAGCCTTTTCACCGAATATTACTACGGTAAAGCCGCAGGAAAAGAATATGTAAGGGGAACCAGGAAAAACATTGAGAACGACAAGCCTGTTGTGGGATTTTACAATGTGAACAATGAAGGATCGGGCGACATGTACTACAAGGGCGGCAATATGCTCAATACACTTCGCAGGATAGTAAATAACGATGAAAAATGGAGGGATATGCTTCGTGGGCTCAACAGGGAATTCTATCACCAGGTAGTGGAAGGATCGCAGGTCGAAAATTATATAAGCAACTTTACAGGGCTGGATCTCAGATCATTTTTTAACCAGTACCTCCGAGATGTCAGGATACCCGTTTTCGAGTATTACTATAAAGACAGCACTCTTAATTTCAGGTGGAACAACTGTGTTTCCAGGTTTAATATGCCGGTTATAGTGAGGGTGAACGGGAAAGAAATTACTCTGAATTCCACCGATTCGTGGAACGCCATAAAACTCGATGAAAGTGAGCTGGAGGTTGATCCCGATTTTTATGTTGCCAGCTTCAACATAATGGGGAAGAAGCGTTAAAGAAGAGACCCTGATCAGTCAAATCTCTTTATATAGATCAGCTTGTCGTCGTCCTTATCGTAATAGTCCTTGATCGTTGCCTCAAGTGTATAACCGGCACTGTCGTAGAATGCCCGTGTTGGAGCATAATGCTCCCTGCCTGATGTTTCAGCAATAATCATGGTACATCCCATTCCTATAGCTTCCCGGTATGTTTCATCGAGCAGTTTTTTCCCGATTCCCTTACCCCTGAAATCATTATGAGTAACGATCCAGAAAAGATCGAAACATGATTTTGTCATTTCAATTTTGCCAAAGCATGAATATGCAGCTGTCACACCGTCAGCCTCGGCAAAGACAAAATGGTAACCAGAGGAGATACCTTCCTCGAGTCTCTCCTCAACCAGTTCCACCGCTACATCGGTTTCGAAATCATAGAAAAAACCGGTCGATTCAACAATCTCACGGATTCTCTTTATATCCTTTTTAACAGGTTCAGTTCTGAAGGTAAGATTCATATCAGTATTTTTCTTCGAATTTAATCTAATAAAATGAAATCAGGAAAAGCTGTCGCCGGCCTGTTTTGAACTGGCAACCCGTGCCACCGTCTCGATTGCAATGGCTGCAAATGCAGATCCATAATCGAGGTCGATATTTTCCATCGTATCATGGGTATCATGGTAGCCCTGCCTCGATATGTCGTAATTCTCCATGAAAAGCACAACCGGAACACCCATATCCGAAAAGATCTGTCCGTCGGTATTGAAAATGGAACTGTGGGGGTTATACTGCGTCCTTACCTCTCCATGAATGGCCAGGTGCTGTGCAGGTTGAGGGATATTCTCGGCAGCCGTCACCCTCTTTCCGGGTCCCAGATGCGCCCTTTCCCCCGACTTATTCAGCTGTGGCACTAGGTTGTTCCAGATCATGTTAGCCGTATGTGCTTCCCTTGCAATTCTTAAGGATGCCTCGCTTTTGCCAGGAGAAATCTGGAAGATATTGTGATCGTTATCACGGTTGTGGCCTATCATATCCATTACGTACAGGCCGACAACTTCTGTACCCGACAGGTCAATCTCATTTCCTTCAGGGACCCTGAGCTTGACGTTCTTTTCAATCAGTTTCCTGCAGAAGTTCCTTGCTCCCATGCAATCGGAAGGAAACTCCTCACCGGTAAGATGAATCAGCCAGATATCCCTCTCGAGCTTCCCCTGCCTTGCAAGGTCGAGGAAAATTGGTGCAGAGAGAAGAAGAGTCGTACTTGCCGAGAAATTATCATCGGCCCCGTTCGCCGATATCCTCGCCCCGGTTCCCCCGCTGCCTTTATCATAAACATCCTCCATGTAAGCGGTATCATAATGATCCCCGAACACGACGGCTTCTTTCCTGTTTTTCCCCGGAATAACCATAAGGATATTTCTTTCGTAGAGTGAACCATCCTGGTTTCCCATCCATCCTCCGAAGAGAGAGTATTCAAAATCGGTTTGCCATTTGAAGGGCAGCTCACCACAGAATGCTTTTCCCTCCATACCTGCCTCCGCTATAATTTTCCTGTATCTGTTTATAAAATAGTTACCTACGTACTCGATGTCACGCTCCTGCTTCTTAACCTGGCTCCTCGTGACCGGATCAGTGATAACATCCGCATTATCCTTGTTGACAAACTCACCATGTGCAAGATATTTTATTTCGTTCCACCAGGCCTCTTCAAAGCTTCTTGTAGCGGTCCGGTCGTAAGTAATTGGTTCAGGCAGGTTTACATCCACTGCAGGTTCAATGATTGTTTCGAGGTATTGTCGCATTCCGAGGGCAGCATCTTTGTCGCTGGTATGAATCCCGAGCTCATCGAGCCATTGTTCAAGTGTTTTATGTTTTGCAAGATTCAGAAGCCTGTGGGCCAGTGTCCGTTTAAGCGGTTTTTCTCCCTGCATTCTCCAGGCTTCAAGCAGTGATATTATATTCCTGGATGTCTGGTGCGCATAATGATCGTGGCCGTTTGTGAAATCCCTTAATGCTGAAAGGTAGAACTTCCTTTGCTGAATACGTGGCCAGAGTTCCACCGGGTTATCCATTTTTGAATCCTTTTCGTGGTAGCAGGTAATAAACCCTGCCGGTAATCCGGTGTGGAATTCAGGTTCTCCGTTACCTGCATTGAGCCAGCCGACAAGAGGCCTTATCCAGTAAATGCTGTAACGGCCTGTTTTCATGGGCGGATAAAAGAACCTGTAACCGAACAGGCCCCCGTTGAGGATCTTTTTCTCCGTTTCGTAAATTTCCTTCCTGTTTGCCCTGGGCCCGTTCAGGAGAAGGTCAAAATTATGATCCCATATCTGGCAGTTACGTGCCAGTGGCTTGTCATATAAGCCAAGAGAATCGGGTTCAGTGCTGAAAAGTGCCTTGGCTATTTTTATTTTCTGAACCGACTGGTTCAGTTCATCCTGGTACCTGTGAATTTTTTCCCACCGGTGGGTCCTGTGAAATGAATTCAGTATCAGTTCTTCATTTATATTATGTTTTGCGTTATCGGGATGAGGTTCATGGAACCAGCCCGATTGTGTCACTCTCATGCCTCCTATTCCCCTGTTTCTTGCAACAAGGTTATGAAGGGCAATCTGACGTGCTTCCGGCATATGCTTCCTGAGTCTTTCATATGTCGGCATCCCCCAGAATACGAGACTTCCCGGGAAGGGTAGCAGGTGAATCCTGCCATTAAGGTACGAATCCTGTATTTCCTGTGGTAAATCAGAGAAAGGCTTGAATGTCAGAAGGAACCGGACTTCATCAAATGGCCCTGTAACTGAAATCCTGAACTTGTCGGTCCATCCCGGAAGCCGTGAATCATCGCCGCAAGGCAATATTCTTAAACCGGCTTTATACAGCTGACCCGAGTCCCCGGCCTTCAGCCCGTAAGCGCCTTTAAAAACAGATGAAAAGAAATTATCGAAATCGGCATTATCGATGGCCTCATTCTCGGAACGGTAAAAACCTTTCCAGAAAGAAAACTCAGGATCGTGAATGCTGCTCCCGAAAAATGTCCAGGTGACACGTCCCTTATCGTCCTGCGTTCTCGAAAGCATCATCGGCAGCATGACTACAAATCTCTCATGTTCAAGCTTTCCTGCCTTTGCGGCCAGTTCGGCGGGCCAGTAAGGGTTCCCGGTAAGATTCTTCCCTCCATGTCCGTGTATATGATGTTCCGTCAGACCACGTCCAAGGCGTGTAATATTGTTCATAATCTGGTGGCCGATGTGGGATATACCAGGCCGAAGCTCCAGTTCCTCTTCTATCTCGGTAATTTTCATTCCCCAGGGATCATCATCTGTAAATATTGAATTGTCAGCCTTTCCAAGGGGTTTCTGTCCAATAATCGGAGAAGGCATAAATTCAGAGTATGCCGGCAATGGGTAGCAACCGTCGCAGTCGAACCACGGAAAACCCTCCATCAGGCTTTTCCATCCGCGATTTTTCACATCTTCCATCGTGTAAATAATGAGATTAATTTCAATGAGGTACCTATCGTAAAGTCACAAAATAAACATTAGCTCCGGTATAATGTTCAAAACGTGTCTGCTTAATTATGAACAAATTGAGTCAACTTTTCACCCACGTTTCAAATCCCTGTTCAGAACAGCCTTCATTAGATTTTTTTCATAATCCCTTCTCCCGGAAAGTTAAATTTTTTATATTTGCATATATTGAGATATCAAGGTAGCATTTATGAATTTTAAAAAAACCACTTCGTATTCTCTTAGTATCCTGAGCTTTATGGCAAAGAATCCTGAAAAGAGGGTCTCAGCGGATTATCTTAACAGGATGCTTGGCATTCCATACCAGTACCTGAGACAGCTTCTTACGTCTCTTTCGCAGGCAGGGTTCATTTCAGGATCGAGAGGCAGGAACGGAGGATTTGTTCTCGGGAGAGGTCCCGAGAAAATCCTGCTTTCTGAAATAGTGAACTCCTGCGAGGGTGCGGAGGTACTGCAAAGATGCATCATGGGATATACTTCGTGCCAGTTCAACGAATCGTGCCCCATGCATGAAATATGGGAATCGGCCAGGAAGAACCTGGTAGGTGTATTAGGCAGCACCACGCTTACGGATTTGATCAGGTCGGCTGAAAAATCTCAGAAACAGAATAATAAACTAACCGTGAATTAACTAAAAAAGGAGGAATTATGGTAGACTCGAAACTGGTTCTCACAGGTCAGACGGCTGCATATACTGCCTACTGCCTTGTGATAATCCTGCTGATAGCCTGGTTCAGTTACAAGGTAACTCACCAGGGTAAAAATAACATGGTAAAGCCGGCGTTTTTTTACACTTTCGTCGGTTTCCTGACCGTGCTCGGTGTATCACTTCACATCATCACTTACAATACTATTCCATGGGCAAAAATGGATCTTGACAGGAGAGATATCAAACCCGACAAGACCTATTTAATAACTGTAAAGGACCATGCGTTTATCCTGCCCCAGGAGAAGATGGTGGTAAATGTAAATGAAAAAGTGCTGTTTGATGTCACCTCCAAAGACCTGACCTACGGGTTCGGTCTTTTCCGGCCCGATAACAGCATGGTGTTCCAGATGCAGGTTGTGCCCGGTCACAGGAATGATATCCTCTGGAAATTCGACCGTCCCGGTGTTTACACGATAAGATCGACGGAGTACTCAGGGCCCAGGGGTCCGAACATGATTGTCAGGGACGCCGTTGAAGTTGTTGCCGGAGGAACGTCGAACTGATCCTTGTATATTCAAAACTAAACCTATCGATTATGAGCTTTATTAATACTCTTATAAATGGTGAGGAGGGTCTCTTCAGGCACGAAACCCTCACACCTATGCAGAAACTTGTCCTCAGGTTTGTCGTTGCCGGCCTTGTGTATTTCGGGTTCGTTGTCATCGAAGGCATGATTATGAGGGTCTATGAGGTCAGGCCCTTTGCCCCGATTACGGAACCACAGTTCTTTGCCATAATGACGGCACATCCGCTGGTTGGCATTTTCGGCTCGACGTATTCTCTTGTATTCGGGGCCTTTCTTTTCCTGGTTCCGTTCTTCATGAAAAAACCCCTCTGGAGCATAAAAATGGGTAACTGGACTTTTGTGCTGGTCACCCTCGGAACCTTCACTTTCTGGTTCTCCGGGTTTGTCAGCCACTATGCGCCCCTGTACACCCTGTACTGGCCCCTTCCTGCAGATTTCTCACAGTTCAGTGTTTGGGGCGGAACATTTTTTATTGTCGGGATAGCCCTGGTGATGGCCGGAACGGCATTGTTCATTATAAATGTCTTCAAGACAATTACCTATACTCCGGAAGGATTTGAGAAGCAGCCGGTAAAATCACTTCTTGCTTCGGCTCTTGGTTTCACAGGTTTCGCCAACCTCTTCAGAAAGAACAAGAAGGAGCACCTTGTCTCCCTTCCTGTTGCGGCTATTGCAAGGGGATCTGTCGATCTCGCACTGAATACACTCATCATCCTCTTTACCGGTGTGCTTATACTTGTATTCATGGTCGGACACATCCTTGGATATGACCTGAGGCAGACAGCCATCGATGCCCTCCTGTATAAAAACTGGTTCTGGTGGGGACTCGATCTCATTGCCGACGGGCTTGTCCTGATATTCGTTGCAGGTACCTGGTACATCCTTGCAACACTTATTACGGGCAAGACACTCTTCATGCAGAATATTGCCAGGGCCGCATTGCTTGTTGAACTCGTCGTTTCGTGGACAGTCTGGTCGCATCACCTCCTTTCCGACCAGGCACAGCCCGGGATACTGAAGGTGCTGTCGGGAGAGATGGTGACTGCCTTTGAACTTATTACCCAGGGTCTGGCCTTCTTTATCACGCTGGCGACCCTCTGGAGCGCAAGACCGCTGAAGATGACCAATCCGCTTAAATTCCTTCTTGGCGGACTCCTTGGATTCGCTCTCGCGGTTCCGGCTGGGATCATGCAGGCCGACGTGGGCCTGAACAGGATACTGCACAATACCCAGTGGGTGGTCGGTCCGCATGTTCATGTAGCAGTCCTGATAGGACTGACCATGACCCTCTATGCAGCACTGTACCTGCTCTTCCCGATAGTGACAAATAATGCGAAAGTGTACAGCCAGAAGCTTGTGGATATCCACTTCTGGTGTCATCTCATCGGTGGTATAGGTATGGGGGCGTTCATGGGAATGGCCGGACTTCACGGCATGTTAAGAAGATCGCTGTATGTAAACGGAGAGTTTAATATTTACATGATCCTGGCTGCACTCTGTGGTGCCCTCCTGCTTATAGGCTTCCTCCTTTTCTTCTTCAACATTGTTATGAGTGTAGGGATAAGAGGGGTTATCGGGATATTTCTGCCTGCAAGGATTAAAACAAAGGATCTTGTTCCCTCAAACCAGTAAGCTTTTTGAGATTTAAAAGATTGAGGGTGCCTTTTTCAGGCACCCTCTTTTGCAAAATAGCATATTTAAGTTTTTTCTCACTTTCCTTTTTGCGCTAAAAGAACCGACGAAGCGTAGCTGTGGAGCTCGACGAAGTCAAAATAACAGTAAACCCAAAAAAGAGAGGTTGCCCTTCTGATAGCCCCTCTTTTTTTGAACATTAATTCTCGTATATATGTTAATTTTGAGGATATCTTCAAAAATCGCAGATATGAAAAGGAAATATATGAACCCCTACCTTGCCGGCACCTTGCTGGGACTGACTTTGCTGTCAGCCATGTATCTTGCCGGCAGGGGGCTGGGAGCGAGCGGAGGAATAAAATACTGCACTGTTTCAATTGTAGGTGCAATCAACAAGCAACATGCAGTGAACTCGGAATACTACAGCAAGTATTTCGAAAAAGGCAACAAACCACTCGATAACTGGCTCACTTTCGAGATACTGGGACTGGTAATCGGAGGGTTTGTTTCGGGAGCTCTATCAGGGAGATTGCGGCTTAGGATAGAAAAGTCTCCGGCAATCTCAAATACGAGGCGACTCGTGTTTGCCTTCCTGGGAGGGATCCTGTTTGTTTACGGGGCCCAGCTGGCACGGGGATGTACAAGTGGCGCCGCCCTTTCGGGAATGGCCGTACTTTCCGTTGCCGGATTCGTAACCATGATAGCGATCTTCGGATCGGCCTATATGTTTGCATGGTTTTTCAGGAAGAACTGGATTTAAAGGGTAAAAGGTACAGGGTACAGGGTAGAGCGTGCATGGTGCAGGGCAGGGACGGGAGATAAAGAATTGCCTGAACGGTAATTTCAGCGAAGGAGCATTGTCGACATAATGGTTCGGGACATTCAGACAGGTAAAATAAAATAAATATACAGGATATGGGACCAGTTTCATCATTGATCAGCTTACCGGGATGGGCAAATATGCTCATTGCAGTGGCAATTGGAATAGGGTTCGGATTTTCACTTGAACAGGCCGGGTTTTCGTCAAGCAGAAAGCTTGTAGGTATGTTTTACGGATATGATACAACCGTCCTTAAGGTCTTCTTTACCGCAGCTATAGTAGCGCTTGCAGGATCGCAGTTCATGGGTTATCTCGGGCTTCTCGACCTGACAAAAGTTTTTGTAAATGAGTATTATGTGCTTCCGGCCATCACCGGGGGTGTCATTATGGGTCTGGGCTTTGTGGTCGGAGGATTCTGCCCGGGTACAGGGCTGGCTGCAATCTCGATCGGAAAGATCGATGCCATGGTATTCTTCTTTGGCGGCCTGACAGGGGCATTTATTTTTGCCGAGACATATCCGTTGATAAAAGGTTTCTCGGACGGGACCTATAAGGGGCCGGTAAGGATCAATGAAACTCTCGGACTCTCCCCTGGTGTCTTTACATTCCTGCTGATAATTGCGGCAGTGTTTATGTTCTGGCTGGCCGAGAAGGCAGAAAAGAGATTCTCCAGGCCGGATATTTCTGCCGATATATAAATCCATGATATAATGAATCCAAGAATCAGGTTATCAATAATTCTTATCAGCGCGGGATTTGTTCTTGCTGTCCTGCCTTTAAAGTACACCCGTTCACTTGGAGGAAGCCCGGCAAAGCTTCTTTCTGCTTCACTAAATGATTCACTTGCAATTAGTGCCGATCAGCTGGCCAGGTTTATTTCACTTGAGGACAAGGATATTCACCTGGTCGATCTTAGGGATAAGGCTGACTTCATGATAACCGGGATACCGGGTGCAGTTAATGTTCCATATCACGAAATCCTAGAAAAGGACCCTTCCTCGTTCTTGCTTGCAGGTAATGCGAGGAATATCTTCTATTCATCGGACGACCTGCAACCAGGATATGCCATGATCATTGCCATGGGCCTCGGTTACCGGAACAGCTATTTTCTCAGGGGCGGGATCAATGAATGGACCCGTGTCGTTTCGGATACTATCTACAGGGGAGGCACAATAACTGCCAGGGAAAATGCTCTTTTCGAATCGAGAATTAAGGCAGGGAGGCTTTACAACAAGCTGTGCAACCTGCCCGACAGTCTTAAAATCAAATACCTGAATGCCATGAAGTTTAATCCAAAGAAGCTGGATGGCGGTTGCGAATAATATCCTGTAAATTCCTTATTAATGAAAAAATACCTTGTCATAATAATCCCTGTTCTGATAATCATAATCCTGGTAATTGCAGTTAACACCGGCAGCTGGCACTTCAGGTATGATGCACGCACGAGGGGAGCAGCATCCTATGACGGTTCCAACATAATCGTGAAGGATAAGCCCGGGAGCATTTCAAAAGAAGCACTGGTATTGTTGCTCGATAAAATGAAAGTAGCTGACTCATCGGTCAACTGCAGGAAAATTTCCGTGAGTCCCGATTCAGTTTTTTCAGGAAATTGCATTACACTCATCAGGAAAAACCGCGGACCCGTCATATTGTACTCAGCCGACAGGTCAGTCTCGGCAAGAGTCTGGATGGCATTGGCACAGGCAGGAATGAAGAACATCTATATACTCACCGACTGTCCGGGAAATATCTGACCTAGGATCATTACAATAAATAAAAAAGGATGCCGACCGAGGCATCCTTTTGCGGTAATCCTGGAATATTTATTTCACCAAAGGAAAATTATTGACGTCGGCTTCTGAGAAAGGCAGCCATGAAAGCGCTTCCCGCTTTGAAACCATCCTGTCGTGCATGAAACTGTTATTTCCATACCTGAGCGTCCTCGCATCATAACCCAGCAATCTCAGGTAAGCCGTTGCAAATGCCGAGCTATGGCCCGTCCCGCAATAGACGACAACAGTCCTGCCTGCGGGGATCGTTAAAAGCTCATCGGTCACACCAAGTGTTCCGTCAGGTTTATACCTTACAGCGCCCGGAATATGACCGTCGTTGTATTTATCCTTGCGTTCAAGGTTAATTATATAATAGTTTGAAGGATTGGCGAACACCTCGCCGGCGGTAATAAACAGCCCTGATGTACCCTCGGCAAAAAGTTTTGCAAACATTGCGTCAGCGACATCCTTTCCGGTTGATTTTCCTGTATTGAGCCCGGGCATTGCCATTGGTTCGGGTTTGTTCCTGGTCACTGTGTCAAGCCCCGTTTCATACTTACCCGAAAGTGCAGCCAGCCAGTTCTTGTCGGCAACCTGTTTACTCCATCCGCTCATACCCCAGCGCATGGCATACACATTTCCATATCCTTTCAGTCGCAGGAGCGATGTGGCATAACATGATGCCTGGCCGTCGTTGCATACCAGGATTATCTTTTCGTACTCGAATGGTTTAATCCCTGTCTCGAACCAGGCAGGAAGGTCCTCGAATTTCTTATTAACGGCACCTTTGATATGCCCTGATGCAAAATCAGCCTTACTGCGGAGGTCCACAATAAGGTTTTTCCCGGAAAGTGCCTCATACACGAGTGAAGCCTTGATAAGTGAAGGGTACTGTTTTGAAGTCACATAATCACCACCATCCCGTAACTCTTTAAGCAGTAGCTGCGTTTCATTGCCTATTGACGGGGCTGTCCTTGGAGCTGGTTCTGCCTTTCCGGCCGCAACAGGCTTGGAGCCGCCCGAGCACGCGGCAAGCAAAATGACAGGTAATACCGTCAGCACAGCTGTTTTAATGATGAATCTCATGGCAATCAGGTTTTAGCTACTTCGTTTTCTGAACGCCGTCTTTGTTGTACCTGAGCGTTTCAATGCGGTTACCGGTATTGTCGTACCTGAACTTTGTAACAGAAACTGAATCGGAAGGATTATTGTAAGGTTTCCTGTCCTTGTCAAGGTTCCTGATCTCGGTCACTGCACCGTGATCGTCGTATGAATACTGTGTCACCGGGATATTTTTCCCGCCAACATATTCATTATCCTGGTCAATGAGAGCAGTCTCGAGTACATATCCGTTCTGGTCGTACTTACTGATTCGTTTCGACCATCCCCAGTAAAGGTTTGACATCTGTCCCTTTACATTGTAAACCGAGAAATTTTCGAGGTCACCGGCTTCGTTCGGTGCAAAGGCAAAATATGATACACCTATGTCGCCGCAATTCTCAGCCGTGCAGTTATAAAGAGTATCAGCTTTGTAGTTAGCCATCCTGGTAACATAGCCTTTGTCGTTATAGGTGAACCTGAGCTCATAGAAAGGGCAGAATGGATTCATCACAGTCTCCTCTCCCTTCAGGTTGTACCTGAGTTCTCTTACCATTCCGTCTGCCAGTACATGCCATACGTAATTATTTATTTTATTCCTGTTTTCAACCGGCTGACCGTCTTTGCCGAAGTATTTAAGTCCCGTCCTTAATCCCTTGTCATCAAGGGTATATTCTGCAGCCCAGACTCCCTGGGACTCAATCCGCTCATTCTTCCTGTTATACCATGATTTTACCTGCTTGTTGTCCTTGTAATCATATACAACCTTGGAAGCACCCTGCAGTGAACCATAATCCAGCAGTGAATCGTTCCTTTGGTATTCAACTGAAATTAGCCTGCCCTGATTATCCTTAATGAATTTATAACTGTTGATGGCTTTTGCCTGTTCGGCGGTAATGGGATGTGTTCCCTTTTCTTTATCATACGGAGTTTCGCTGAAGAGCATGGAACGGTAGTACTCTGCTTTCGAGCCTGTATCCTTATGGGTGCTGTTTCCGGTACATCCGGCAATAAATGCCATCAGGGAAACTGCCAGGAGAAATAAAACAGGTTTATTCATAATATTTAAGTTTGATTTGTTAAATAATTTGATATTAATTATTTCTGACTGATAATCATATACGAAATTAACAACCTTTCGCGAAAAAAGTTTAAGATCAGGCACCTGTTTATCAACATCAGCCACCGGGCCGGATCAAATTCAGTTTTGTTAATTTATTATTAATTATTTTGAATTTATCGTAATTTTTATTGCCTTTCATGTTGTATTTGTAAATTATATAGATATTTTTGCTTATTATTTGATATTTTTAATATTTAAAATCAGGGTGTTGATAAGACACCCTCTTTTCATAAAACAGTGTAAGGAAGATGTGCGGAATTATCGGAGTTTTTGATTTGAAACAAAAAGCGGAAGAACTAAGGCCCGTTGTTCTGGCCATGTCGAAGAAGGTACGGCACCGCGGTCCCGACTGGTCGGGCATCTACTGCTGCGACAAGGCTATACTTGCCCATGAAAGACTTGCCATTGTTGATCCGGTTTCGGGGGCACAGCCACTTAAAAGCGAAGACGGAAATCTTATACTGACTGTCAATGGTGAGATATATAATCACCTGGAACTCAGGAAAAACCTCAGGTCAGATTACAAATTCCTAACGAATTCCGACTGTGAGGTGATACTTGCCCTTTATAAAGAAAAAGGAACAGGGTTTCTTAACGACCTTAACGGGATCTTTGCATTTGCGCTTTACGATAAGATCAATGACTCCTATCTTATTGCACGCGATCATATTGGGATAGTCCCCCTGTACAAGGGGTGGGATAAGCACGGCAATTTCTTCGTGGCCTCCGAGCTGAAAGCTCTTGAAGGTACCTGCAGGGTTATTGAACAGTTTACCCCGGGATGCTACCTGAGCAGCAAAGACGGCACGGAGACAGCATGGTACAAACCCGGCTGGAAAGAGTTCGATTCGGTTAAGGATAATGAAAGCAGCATCCCCGGCCTGAGAAAAGCTCTTGAAGAAGCAGTTCACAGGCAACTCATGTCAGATGTCCCCTATGGTGTTCTTCTTTCAGGAGGTCTTGATTCGTCGATCGTCTCAGCTGTTGCAAGGAAATATGCGGCAATGAGGATTGAGACCCAGGATCTGAAAGAGGCCTGGTGGCCAAGACTGCACTCATTTGCCGTCGGGCTCAAAGGATCGCCCGACCTTGCCGCGGCAAGGAAAGTGGCTGATCATATCGGTACCGTTCATCATGAAGTCGTCTTTTCCATCCAGGAGGGGCTCGATGCCGTTTCAGATGTTATATATCACCTCGAAACCTATGACGTAACGACAGTAAGAGCATCCACTCCAATGTATCTTCTTGCAAGAGTAATCAAGTCGATGGGTGTAAAGATGGTACTTTCAGGAGAGGGGGCAGATGAAATTTTCGGAGGTTACCTCTATTTTCATAAAGCACCTGATGCCAGGTCATTCCATGAAGAGACAGTCAGGAAGCTGGGAAAGCTGTATCTCTACGACTGCCTGAGGGCGAATAAATCGCTCGCAGCATGGGGGATTGAAGGTCGTGTTCCATTTCTCGACAAGGAATTCCTCGAGGTAGCCATGATGCTGAACCCTGGAGATAAAATGGCAGGAAAAGGCAGGATGGAAAAATGGATCCTGAGGAAAGCATTTGAGGACCTGCTTCCGGAAAGCGTCGCCTGGAGGCAGAAAGAGCAGTTTTCCGACGGGGTAGGATATAACTGGATAGATACACTTAAGAAGCTCGTCTCAGAAAAAATTACTGATTCCCAGATGGAGACTGCAAGGTTCAGGTTCCCGATAAATCCGCCTCTTACAAAAGAGGAATATTTCTACAGGTCGATATTTACCGAGCATTTCCCCTCAGATACGGCAGCCTCCACTGTCCCTTCAGTTCCGTCGGTTGCATGCAGCACGCCGGAAGCGCTTGCATGGGACGCCTCGTTCAGGAACCTGAATGATCCGTCGGGAAGGGCCGTAAAGACGGTTCACCACGAGGGATATTAAAAATGTATAACATACCGTACTGCAGCCAGTGAACCATATGCTTTAAAAGTATGTGCTTCATATGGTTTCATTCATCCTCTTTGCTTAAATTTGGTATTGATGCGCTTTTAATGCCATTTCATAGAATTACCAAATAAATCCTTAACCATGAAAGAAACCAAAAATGTAAATCGCAGGCAATTCATAGGATCGGCCGCAGCCGCTTCTGTTGCCTTCACAGTTGTACCACGCTATGTTCTGGGCGGACCAGGATATGCAGCTCCCTCCGACAAGCTCACACTTGCCTATATCGGATGCGGAACACAGGGGATCAGGGAGATGGCTGCCCTGCTTGAAGAACCGAATATCCAGATAGTCACGGTATGCGATCCGAATAAATTTTCCACCAATTATGTCGACTGGTCGAGTGATGAGATTCGGAGCATAATGAGAAAGACCACAGGGGAAACCAGCTGGGGAGAGAACCTCAAGGGAATCCCGGGCGGACGGGATATGGGCCAGGAGATGGTAAACAAATACTATTCAAAACAGAAGAACACCTCGTATAAAGGCTGCACGTCGTACGCCGATTTCAGGGAACTGCTTGATAAGGAAAAAGATATCAATGCTGTTAAAATCATGACGCCCGACCATCTGCATGCCACTGTTGCACTGGCTGCCCTGAGGAAAGGAAAACACGTTGTCACACACAAGCCAATCGCAAACAGGATCCATGAGTCGAAAATCCTGATAGAAACAGCCAAAAGCAGCGGGAAAAGTTCCCATCTGCTGGCCTGGAGCAAGCGCCCGGTATATGATGTCATCACAAAGATGATTAAGGAGGGGTCGATAGGAACGCTCCGGGAAATTCATAACTGGTCAAACCGGCCGATGTGGCCGCAGTGGCAATCCAACCCTGCCGATAACCCGCCTGTACCGGACGGGCTCGACTGGCAGCTCTGGCTTGGACCCGTTCCCGACAGACCTTACCATCCTAACTATACTAATGCCGTTTTCAGGGGCTGGTACGATTTTGGCGCAGGAAGTATTGCCGACATGGGTCACTACAGTCTTTTCCCTCTCTTCCTGGCTCTTGGAATTACATCACCTGCCTACAGCGCTGAAGGCTACGGAACAACCACCTGCAAACTGGTCGATAATGTTTCTGTCGGAGTCAGGAATGATGTGGCATTCCCATTATCGTGCATCATTAGGCTTAAATTTGCCGCTCAGCCCGAACTGCCTGCCTTTGACCTGGTATGGTACGACGGGGGAATGAGACCTCAGGTCCCGGACGAAATGTACAAGCTTAACAAATCCTTCTCACCCGAGGGGCTGATGTTTGTTGGTGACAAAGGAAGGATCGTTGGTGATTTCAGGGGAGAAAATTCGTACCTGTATGCCAACGGCAAGTGTGAAAAGATCGTTACCGACAATAACGACAGAACGGAAAGAGGAAACGATATCTGGGTAAACGCCTTCAAAAACGGTACCCAGGCACCTGGCAGCTTCATCTATGCCGGACCGGTGACTGAAACAATCCTGCTTGGCGGAATAGCACTGAGAGCAAGGAGAAGAGTTGACTATGATTCTGCCTCATGCAAAATCACGAACAACGATGAGGCAAACAAATTCCTGACCCGGGAATACCGGAAGGGATGGGAGATCTGATTTAATGCTGGTTGTGGATCGTGGATTTCGGATTTTCAGTAAAAATCCGAAATCCCATGATCCAACTCAGAATCCTATTTCAATTCATAAAACTCATAGGTGATTGTCCATTCGAAAGTCTTCCCCGGCTCTGCCTTGACCCTGATATATGGCTCCGGGCAGAATGTCGTATGGCAGCACCAGAAGTTAACGAATGCAAGAGGCTTATCGCAGGTTATCTTTACACCGGTACGGGCTGAACTGTTTTCGACCTTTATCACATATGGCATCCCGGTCACACCTTCTCCCTGTATATTCCCGCTGAAGACAGTCTCCGGCTTGACAAGCGTACGCCCCAGTACCATCTTATTTCCCGCCATCGATGCAATGTCCCCTCCGTCGGTGAATTTGCCTTTAAGCGGAAAAGAGAATTCCGCTGTGTATGCCGGTCCCACAGGCTGGCTATCGATCACAAAGAAATTGTGATTGTACGAGGTGGTCTCAAGCGTATTCTTCCCCTTGTTTTTGAGCCTGTGCTCAATCACCATTACAGGCTTATCTTTTTCAAAACGAATGACCTTCTCATATTCATAGGAATAATCACTGTCTTTCAGGATATGCTCAAAAAGGATCCTGTCGCTCTTATGCCTGATCTTCCATTTCCCATGATCTATGACTTCATAGGTATGTGTAAATGTATAAGGCTTATCATCGGGCTTTCTGATTGTACCGATCCCGACGATCAGCCCTTTCCCACCCGGTTTGGCCCCGTCGAAATCTATCGGCTGTATGGCATCGACAGGTCCCATTACGACATCGTGTATATCCGGACGGTACAAATCATACCATTGTCCGAAATATTCATGCCCTGAGAATTTTAACGAAGGCATGTTTCCTGCCCAGTCGAACCTTGTGCCCTGGTAATAACCCTGCTTTATATCAGGGAGGTAGATTTTTGCTTGCAGAATCCCGTTAGAGATATTTTCCTGCGGAATACTTTGATTTTGCATGGCTAATAGAATTAATGCTGTGAAGATGTTAATTATCCTGATCATATCAATTGTTTTTTTCTTTTATATCTGCTTGTTTGCCCCTCCAGAAGTTAGCCAGGGAAGAGCCTGTTATATTCATCAGGGGGCCGAATATTGCCGGTGCCAGTCCCACCGTAGCAATCTTGCCCATCTGTAATGCCAGCCCGGAAGCAAGACCCCCGTTCTGCATCCCGACTTCAAAGGCAACCGTGCGCCTGTCTTTCTCGGGCATACCCGCAACGCACGCAGCGAAATAACCAAATGTATAACCTGTGAGATTATGCAAAAGGCTTGTTACAATAAGCAGCAAACCTACCTTCAGAAGGCTTTCTCTCCCTGAAGCGGTAATTATTGCAATAATCAGGGCAATTCCTGCCATCGAGATGAATGAAAGCACTCCGGGTATCCACTTCCTTTCCCCTTTGCTAAAGCAGCGAACCGCGCTTGCAGTTGCAAGAGGCAGGAAGTAAAACCATGTAACTGACCGGAGTACGGCACCGGCAAATCCATTGATGCCTGTCTTCGTTGAGACTAAATAAATCAGGTTTGTAACAATAATTATGACGAAGTAAGACACCAGCTGAATTACCTTGTTCCTTGCAGTCTCTTTCTCCTGAACGAACAGGTTGAAGGTGAATCCCGCAATAATTGGCAGGATAATCATGTTCATTATATCGAGCATCATGCTCCAGAAATTGACTTCAATAAATTGTCCCCCGAGTATCTTCATCAGGAAAGGGGTCATTAATGGTGAAATCAGAGTTGAAACGGCACCAATTGTCACTGCAAGGGCAAGATTGGCACCGGAAATATATGACATCACGTTTGAAGCCAGTCCAGAAGGGACACATCCGATAAGTATGATGCCTGCTTTGATTTCCGGTGGAAAACTGAACAGGCTGGCAAGTCCGAACCCGACAAGCGGCATTATAATGTAGTGAGAACCGACACCGATCAAAACTCCGCGGGGCATCCTGAAAACCCCGGTAAAATCTTTCAGGCTCATCTGCGAGCCCATCCCGAACATTATTAGCTGAAGCAGCGGGATGATAAGCTTTTTCAGCTGGAAATCACCGACGCTGGTAAATACCGACGGGTAAAACATAGATATGGAAACTGCTGAAAATATCAGGACTGTATAGGAAAGTCCTCTTGTACTTTTGTATCCCCTGATTCCAAGGGCAAGCAGGAGGAAAAAAACAATAATGAAAGGCCCTGCAGGTTCAAGATTGCCCGAAAGTATCATGATAATGCCCGTTATAAGGGAACAACCCGAGAGAATTAACGAAACCCTGCTTACATTGGAGGTGTTCACTTTCATGGGACTATGTTTCAACTCCAGATTCTGTCGTGGGACTTTTTATCATCCCATTCAGGAGTGGGATTGAAAAAAACCGGGTTCTTTTTATCAATGTGCTTCTTTAATTCTTCCTCGTTCAGCTCTATACCGAGCCCGGGTGAATCGAGAGGCACATTTGCAAATCCATTCGAGATTAATGGTTTCCTGCCGGTAGGCCTTACAAGGTCATTCCACCAGGTCAGGTCTATGGAATGGTGTTCAAGTGCAAGGAAGTTCTGCGTTGCAGCAGCACAGTGGACATTCGCCATGAAGCATACCGGCGAGCCGGCCATATGCATTGCCATCGCAATACCATTTTCTGCGGCGTAGTCGCCAATCTTCTTTGTTTCCAGCAAACCACCTGCGGTTGCCAGGTCGGGATGGATAATATCAACTGCCCTCGCATCGATCAGTGGCTTAAATCCTTTAAGAAGGTAGATATCTTCACCCGTGCAGGTTGGTGTTTCTATGGAGTCAGTAACGCTCTTCCACTGATCAGTGTAAAACCATGGTACCATATCTTCCAGCCAGGCCAGCCTGTATTTTTCGAGTGCCTTACCAAGCCTTATCGAATTGTTGACATCAAAATGTCCGAAATGGTCCGCTGCCAGGGGAATTTCATAGCCGATCACGCTCCTGACCCTGTCGACATATTCAGTCAGTTCGGCAAGACCTTTATCCGTTATCTGGATCTGTGTGAACGGGTGAAGTGTATTCCCGTATCCCGTATAATTTGAAAGATCATACTGGGCCAGGTTGCTCCAGTATTTTTCATTCACAAGATTATTTTGTCCCTGGGAAATGAGCTGAATCCCGAGGTCCATCTTCAACCATGTGAAACCCTGAACATCCACTCTCTTTTTAAGTTTTTCGGCAAATCCCTCAGGATCTTTCACTTCCGGGGTATCGGCATATAATCTTACCGCATCACGATACCTTCCGCCCAGCAACTGCCAGGCCGGCACACCCCACGCTTTTCCGCACAGGTCCCATAGTGCCATCTCAACCGCGCATACCCCTCCGCCCTGGCGCCCGTTGCCTCCGAACTGGTTTATGATCCTGAAAATCATTTCTACATTGCAGGGATTGAGTCCGATTATCCGGCTCTTCAGGAAAAGGGCATATCGTTCATCTGCACCGTCCCTGACCTCACCCAATCCATAGATTCCCTGGTTGGTGTCGATGCGGATGATGGTCTTCTTACCCCCTTCGGCGACAACAGCAACTCTCAGATCAGTAATCTTCAGATCAGATGGTCCTGACGATCGGCTTACTCCTGATGTCACCTGCGCTACGGCATCTGTTACCGGCAGGCTGAGGAGACCACCGATTGCAAGGCCGCCGGTTGCAGCTTTCTTCAGGAAGCCTCTGCGGGAAGTGTTCTTTATTGATGATTTCATCTGTATTGCCTTTACCCGGTTAATAATTTCTTTCTTTCAGGTAGTCATCGAGCTCCTTTTGAGACATTGGGAGATTGCCACGATAGTTATGAAGCCAGTCGAGAAAATCCTTCCTGATTTCGGGAGTCCATTCGCTGTCGATCTGCCCTGGAAGATATTTCTTTTCCCGGAGGCGCTGGTGACCAAATTCATCACGGAGTGAGGTGACCTCTGAGGTCAAAACAAGTTCTTCAACTAGGTAGGCCGGAATAAAGACCACACCATATTTTTTTGCAAGCACCACATCACCCGGAAGCACGGTGGCCCTTCCTATTCTGACAGGGGCATTTATGCTGGTAAGCATCATCTGGTAAATAAATGATGGATCGCTGCCCTTTATCCAGCCATTGAAACCCTTTATCTCCTCCAGGCCTTCCTGGTCGCGGACCGAACCATAGAATATCACTCCCCTGCCCGATCTTGCGTAAACTGAATTACCCAGGTTATCCCCGATAAGAGTCCCGTCTGCAATTTTCCCGTATCCGTCTGCAACATATACATCACCTTCAGTCAGAATGTCTATCGGCCATGAATTCGTTCCACCCTGCTGGGGCCTGTTTTCCTTTCTCCCCTGCTCCCTTACATACTTTTCCAGGTCGGGGCGCAGCGGCATATATTGGGCCGTAACAACCCTCCCGGTCATCACACTGTCGGGTCTCAGAACAATCCAGTCTCCTTCAAACTGGTTCATAAAGCCCTTGTTTCTGAGCACTCCCCATGCTTCCTCGAGAGATATGTTCCTGAGCCGTTTCAGCAGTGCATCCGGCACTTTAGGGCGTCCGTCGGGAGATCTCTCGCCCTTCCATTCAGGTGTTAATGCCTTTATATATTCAGGCGATGAACCAATATTTTGTCCATTACCGGTAAGGGCTATCGACAGGAATAAAATGAGCAGAAGATATTTCGGTTTCATATAGGTTGATTTCAGGTTACATCACCGAAGTTAAATAAAAAAACCCTGCCGGAGCAGGGTTTATATTTTAGAACAGGAATAATTCTGTTATTTCTTATCGTAAACCATTTTGGTGGTTCTGTCACCATTCGGAGTAGACATGCTGGTGGTCACGGTAAGTGTATTTGCATCGGTCAGTGACCAGACCGCGGTGGATTTCATCTCTCTTGTTTCACCATTGAAATTTACGGTCCTTGTCGTGGAAATGGTTATTGACTTGCCATCAGATGACCATGTAACTATTGATTTTGATTCACCCCTCGTATTAGTATTGACAGATTCCTTCCCGTCGAGGGTATATTTTTCCGTGATGGTTGTTGTCTGTCCGTCCTGGCCCTGCCTTGTCCTCTCAACGGTTAAAAGGTTAGCCTCCTGTTTAACGGTCATGTTTCCTCCGCCCATTCTGCCACCGCCAGGTCCGCCACCCGGCTGACCCATATCGCTTTTTGACTGGTTGAAAGCCCAGCTGCCTGTAAAGTTAGTCTTTCCCGGCTGTGCATTTATCAGAGCCGGCGTCATCATTGCAACGACGACCGCAAGGGATAAAAACCTGAAGAACTTGCTTTTCATATTCAATTTTTTTTGGTTTATTGATTATTAGACAGGCAATATTAAAAAAATATTCCGGCAATCTCATTTTTTAACTTCTCTTAAGGACCACATTTATAAAGATATTACTAAAGAGTTCTGTTAATTATAGTTAAATACCTAAATCTAAATATGGCAACAGAGCCTGTTTTTAGTATTTTCGCTGGAAATTCTAACCCTCGGACTGTAATTTGAAATGAAAAAGAACCTGGTTATTGCCGGCTCGGTTGTAGTTTTTGCCTTCCTTGGTCTGCTGATATTCGACCGTCTTGCTGTTAAAAGCAGAGTAACCTCTGAATTTGCCAGGGCCGGTCAGGGGTTGTTCGAGGTCAATGTGACCACAACCGGAGAGCTACTGGCCGAAAAATCAATCGACATTCTTGCACCGCAGGTAATGACGGGAGGAAGGGGCGGTGGCGGTGATATAAGGGTTGCCCCTATGAAAATCCAGGACCTTGTACCAGAAGGGACAATTGTAAAAAAAGGGGACTTCATTGCCCAGCTCGACAAGACCGATTATGACAACAGCGTGAAGGATGACCGCGACAGGCTTACAACGCTGCTTACAACTCTGGAGGTAAAAAACCTCGACAGTGCCGTAACACTCACTGCATTAAGAGATGAAATAAGAAATCAGAAATATGTCGTGAGTGAAGCTGATATGACACTCAGGAATTCAAAATACGAATCGCCTGAAATTATCAGGCAGGCAGAAATCGCACTCGACAAATCGAGAAGGGTGCTTGAACAGGACGAAAGATCCTACAAGCTGAAGGTAGCCCAGGTGATCCAGGATATCAGAAGTACAGAATATTATATCGACAGGACCAAAAACAGGATCTCAGGTACAGAAAGCCTGATCAGGCAATTTACCATCCTTTCACCCGCAGACGGCATGCTGATATACAAGAGGGACTTCAGAGGCTCTAAAAGGAAAGTCGGAACATTTATTCTGCCTTTCGACAGGATCGTTGCCAATATTCCGGACTTGTCGTCGATGATCTCAAAGACATTCATCTCTGAGATCGATATTACCAAGATAAAAACAGGTCAGAAGGTCGACATTTCTATCGATGCTTTTCCACGCAGGGCCTATACCGGGAAAGTACTGACGATTGCCAATATAGGCGAAGATCTGAACAACACCGATTCAAAAGTATTTGAAACACAGATACGGCTCGATGGTGCCGACCCCGATCTCAGGCCGTCCATGACCACCAGCAACAAGATTCATATATCCACCACCGAAAATGTGGTCTATATTCCTACCGAGTGCATTCAGAGCGGTACAGACAGCATTCCGTTCGTGTACACCAAAAACAGGCTCAAACAGATTATTGTACCTGGAATTTCCAATGACAAATATACTGTTGTTGAAAAGGGACTTTCAGCAGGAACAACCGTATATCTTTCCACACCGGAAAATACAAGTCGTTTCAGGACCGCCGGGAAGGAGCTGATTCCTTTGCTGAGGAAACGTAAATTGACTGATTCCGGACTTGCCGTTACAAGGTAAAATCAAAAAACATATTCAGGTACCCGTCTTCCTGGTTTGAATTGCGGTCCCCGCAATTTTTTTTGTAAAGAATGTCAAGGCATTGTACTTTTGAATGAACCAGGAGAGGGTATTCACTATGCAGGTTGTGCTAAAAATTTACCATTCATGCTGTTTTATTGCCATTCATAGAATATTTTGGCAGGTAAACAGTGAATACTCTACTTTTGATCTCAGGGATTAGCCCGGACCAATAAACTGAAAGATGAAAAGCTATTCAGCTCTTATAATTGATGATGAAAGACTGGCGAGGTTAGATCTCAGAAAGAAGCTAAGCTCCTTTCCCGGGATTGAAGTAATTGGTGAAGCGTCAAGCATCGCTACGGGGTTACGGGCCATTAATGAGCTGAAACCCGATTTACTTTTTCTTGATATTCAGCTTTCCGACGGTCTTGGCTTTGAACTTCTCAACAAGGTTGAATTTACGGGTAAAACAATATTCGTCACTGCCTATGACGAATACGCCTGCAGGGCTTTTGAAATAAATGCGATTGACTATATACTTAAACCATTTTCGAAAGATCGTCTGGTCAGCGCCGTCAATCACCTCTTAGCTTCTGAAAATGATAAAGATGGTAAGGCAAACCAGAAGTTCAGGTACAACGATATTATAATGATCGAACAAAAAAACAGCATTCATTTTGTAAAACTCGAGAACATTATTTGCATAAAAGCAGACAGGGAGTACACCACCATTTTTGAAAAAGGAGGGAAAAACTACTTGTTGCTTAAGGCAATAGGTTGCTGGCAGGATGAACTGCCGGATGAACAATTTGCCAGGGTGCACCGTAACGCGGTTATCAATTTCAATTATATCGAAAAAACAGAAAAAACAGGTAATACGGCTAAAGTCTTTCTTAAAGAGGTATCAGAACCTGTTTCCATCAGCAGGGGTTATTATAAACTCATAAAGAACAGGTATTTCTATAAATAATAAACTGAATTATTCATCCAGCTAACATAGTCTTATGCTTAAAAGAATCTATAAAAGGCACCTGTTTTTCTTCAATATGCTGGCGGTACTTATTTTCCTGACAATAAATAGGACGCTTGATTCATTTGCATGGCTGCCATCTTCAGCCAACAAGATCAGGCTGATTCTGGTGAATTATTTTTTTGAGTTTATTTCAATATTTCCATTCATCTTCATTCTTATCCTCAGCTACAGGTGGACATTAAAGAGGAAACAGACTTTCCTTCTCTGGGTAATTATTGTTGCATATTCAATAATTATTCCAACTCTTGTCTTGTTATTGAGCAGTTGGCTGGCTCAAATATGCGGCTTTAAAATCCAGAATCCATTATCGTTCGACCTTATTGAAAAATACACTCCCGGTGTAGCACTGGTAGTACTGTTCCTGACTGCAGCCTACTTCCTGACCCACCTCGTTTTGCAGGCAGGTAAACAGAGGGAAACAGCACATAAGACAGAGACACTGGGAAAGGATGTTCAGCTGAAAATGCTCCGTTACCAGATTAATCCCCACTTCCTGTTTAATGTGCTGAATTCAATTTATACTTTAATTGATGAAAATACTGAAAAGGCCAAGAAGCTGGTGCTGGATATGTCGGAATACTACCGGCATACTCTCAATAAGCAACAGCATACGGTAACGATTGAAAAAGAGGTGGAGTCTATCATGAAGTACCTCGAAATCCAGAAGACAAGGTTTGAGGATGAATTTAATTTTGAGATATCGGTCGATGATTCTGTAAAATCAATTCTGATTCCTTCTTTCATTATTCACCTGCTGGTCGAAAATGCGGTTAAATACGGAACAAAGTCGGTCAATCAGACACTTATCATCAGGCTGACTATAATAATCATTAACAGAACGCTGCAGATCAAGGTTTCAAACACTGGCAAACTGGTTGGTCCCGATACGGAATTTGAAAGAAATTCAAGGGGAACAGGTAACGGGCTGGAGAACCTGAAAAGCAGGCTGGCATTGTATTACATGGATAACTATACATTCTCGTTAAATGAGGAGAACGGTTGGGTTGAAGCAACAATCGAAATAAAGGAAATTGTAAAATGAAAAATCTAAAAGCTATAATAGTCGATGATGAAAGACTTGCCAGGATCAACCTGAGGAAGCTCCTTGCACAGCATAAGCAGATAGAGATCGTCGGGGAGGCAGGATCTTGCTCCGAGGCAGGGTCCCTGATTAACTTTTATAAGCCCGACCTCATTTTCCTTGATATCCAGTTAAGCGGGGAGACAGGGTTCGACCTTCTTGAAATTGCCAACCCTGCCGTTAAGGTGGTTTTTGTTACTGCCTATGATGAATATGCCCTGAGGGCATTTGAGATAAATGCCATGGATTACCTTCTTAAACCTGTCGACCCTGAACGGCTGAAGGTTACTGTCGAAAGGCTTTGCGGGACAGAAAATGAAGAAAAAGAAAGAAAGACCGGATTTGAATACACCGACAAAATTTACGCACGTCTCAACAATTATACATCCAGGTTTATCAGCATCAGTTCTATTACATTCATCGAGCCTGTAGGGAATTATTCAATGGCCTACACAATCAACAAACAGCACTTTCTTGTCCTGAAAACCCTGAAGCAGTGGGAGGATGAGCTACCGGCTGATCATTTTATCCGGATTCACAGGTCAAGCATAATCAATATCGATCATATCGACCGTATTGAAAAAGATACCATGGCACAGCAAAAAGCCTATATTAAAAACCTGCCTCAGCCACTGGAGGTTAGCAGACGCTATGCACGAAGGCTTAAGAACATATTCTCAAATCCTGTGCTGACTGTATAGTATCCGAAGGATACAATTACCACTTATCACCCAATCAGACCACTGATCATAAATCACTTGCACGCGGCACATATCATGTTTTTCTTTGACATGTTTAAATGATGTAAAACAATTAAAAAAGAAAATCATGAAAAATCAGGTTCTGCTCTTTACAGCAATTCTATTATTAGCTTCCGGTTGTGCAACAATTCTTACAGGAACGACCGACAACATTACTTTTAGCTCAACACCACAGGGTGCTACAGTATATAAAGATGGCCTTGAACTCTGTAAAACCCCTTGCACTGTCCCGGTTAAAAGAAGCCTTAACAAAACAGATATTGAGTTTAGTCTCGATGGATACCAGACGAGGTATTTTACACTCGACAAGGAGATGAATGTTGTGAGCATTATTAACCTGGGGAATATGTGCGGCTGGGCAATTGATGCATCCACCGGATCATTGTTCAGGTACAGCAGGAAATCATACGACCTGGAGATGAAACTTAATTCGTTATCTGTAAACTCCAATCCCTCGGAGATTCGCATCAACACAATTGAAAATACGGTTGATATCTACTCAATAAAGAAATAAATGGGAAAAATCTGGTACAAAATAAAAACCGGATTCGGTTATCTCAACCGGCAGAGATGAATTACCTGCATGAACCTCGTGGGTCTGCCGGTCGGGATGACAAAATCATATAACTACTACAATAATGAAACTGCCTTTTAATCACAGAATAAGAAATGACCTGAAAGAAAGTCTTATAGACTGGAAAGTCATCATTGCCTTTATTCCGATAGCATTCGGCACATATATGTTCCATGAATTCGGACACTGGACCCTTGGGGAACTTACCGGGAATGACATGACAGCGGGTCTGAACTATGCTACCCCGCGGAATGGAAATTTCCTCCACGGTCCAGATGCATTATGGTCCGCAATCGGGGGACCGTTGTTCACAATACTGCAGGGATTGATATTTTTACTTGTTACATGGCTGACAAAATCTATTTATGCATACTCTGCAGCATTTTTTGCAGTCTTCTCAAGATTTTTCTCAATCTTTTTCGGTGATTTTCATTTGCAGGATGAATCGGGCATAGCATCACTGCTGGGGGTATATAAGTACTCAATAGCGGCATTGGTTCTGATTATACTTTCCCTGATATTATGGAGATGCTGCCGGATTATGAAGCTTAATGTCAAAGCTGTGGCATATTTTGCCGTCCTGGGCGTTCTGGCAATATTAATGGTACTGGCTGTGAATAATTTTATCCTCCGTAAATAGAAAGGCAAATTTTTAGAGAACCTGTCTCATAAAGAGGCAGGAATGAAGCTCAGGAAAAACTGGTTCTCATTTATAAGAAACAGAAGTCAAAACAACTTAAACTATTTATAATGAAAGCATTTTTATGTACAAAATACGGACCACCTGAGGTCCTTAAACCCGCGGAGGTTGAAAAACCAATACCCAAAGATGATGAGGTTCTGATACGCATATACTCGGCAGCTGTAACTGCCAGCGACATTTATATAAGAAGCGGGAAGGTTGCCTGGAATCTGATGGTACCATTCCGGATCATGATGGGTATCACCAGGCCAAGAAAGCAAGTCATCGGCGAGGTACTGTCGGGTGAGATTGAAGCAACAGGAAAAAGTATCAAACGGTTCCGACCCGGCGACAGGATATATGGTCTTACTGGCTTCAGCCTTGGAGCATACGCTGAATACAAATGCATGAAAGAGAACGATTCCACCAATGGTTGTATCGCCATGAAACCTGGTAACATTTCGTTCGATGAAGCAACCATGGCTGCTTATGGCGGATTACTGGCTTTCCAGTTCATGGAAAAGGCAAATATCCAGCGCGGGCAGGAGGTCCTCATATATGGAGCTTCAAGTACGACAGGTACAATAGGAATTCAACTGGCCAAGTCGCTGGGTGCAAGGGTAACTGCTATCTGCAGCACATCGAATATAGATTATGTAAAATCATTCGGTGCTGACCATGCAATCGACTATACAAAACAGAAGGCCCTGTACCCCGGTATGCGATATGATTTTATTTTTGATGCTGTAGGCAGGAACAAAACATCAGCACTGAAAAAATCGCTTGTCAGAAATCTCTCATCAGAAGGAATTATGACTTCCATTGACGATGAAAGTCTCAAACTGGATTCAAAGCGTCTTGACCTGTTAACTGGTCTTATTGAAGCAGGCTATATAAAGCCGTACATCGATAAATCTTACTCATTTGAGGAGCTTGTTGAGGCTCACAGGTTCGTTGAAACAGGACATAAGCGGGGCGGTGTTGCAGTAAGACTAACTGTCATCTAGCGGCTTCACTGCCTCAGATCATTCAGGTATTTTACCGCATTCCTGTATTCCTCTTCGTATTCTTTGTAAGCAGGCGATTGATCATATATTGCGATGCTCTTCCTGTAATAGTCAATTGCCTTATCATTGTTCCTCTTTGACAGGAACTCACCATAAGAATAGTTAATCAGAAATGATTCAGGATACTCGCTGACTGCCAGGTCGAAGATCGAAGTTGCTTCCCTTGTCATTCCGTAGTTCCGGTCCAGCTCCTTTCCCATCTGGCTGAATTCATAATCATCAATATAATACCTCTTATCTGCCTTCAGAATTTTATATCTTTCAATGGCTGCCGCTACCCCGTTCTTTCCGATAATGGCTCCCATTTCCCTGGCAATTGATTTTCCCGGCAGGGTATATCCCTGGCCATGAAGGATGCCTATTATTTCATTTGTTATTGCATAGTCGAACTTTACCCCTATTTCAGTCCGGTAGTAATTATTCTGGAACATAATAATATCAATCGAGTCATTAACTATCCTGGTTGAATAAGCCTTATAACCGTCGGTGCTTCCCCCGTGACTTATCAGTGTAAGCGAGTCATTACCGAAAAGCCTGTCGCTGATCCACCAGCCATAACCATAGTATTGCCACTCCTTTACATACCTCGAAAATATTTTCATATACTGATCTTTTCGCAGCAGCTTTTGTGAGTTGAAGCATTCATTATTGAACCTGGCAAGGTCATCAACAGTCGTAATGATTCCGCCCGAACCTTTTATGAGTGACATATCGACATAGGAAGGATTCGTGTAGCCTTCCAATAAATGATACTCGTATCCATATGCAAGTTTTGATTCAATATCAAGGTTTTTATGAAGACGTGAACTATTCATATCAAGAGGCCTGAACAATCTTTCTTCAAGCAGGGATCCGAAATCCTTCTGCGTCACTTTTTCGCAGATGATTGCAAGCAGGTTATAAGCAATGCCACTATAGGAAAAGCCTGTTCCTGGTTCGAACTTTAGGTTTAGTCCCTTTATCAGTTCAAGATACTGGTCGCTCGTGAATGTCCAGCGTACAATTTTCTTCGAAAGGTTAGGTATAGCCCCGTGATCGGGAATGCCTGAAGTATGTGTCAGCATCTGGTGTATTGTAACCCTGTCCTTCCCGGGCCCGGTGTAATCCGGGATATATTTGTTAATTGTAGCATTCAGATCAATCAGACTGTCATTTACCAGGATCATTGTCATAAAAGCGGTGATCGATTTCCCGATCGAACCCGCAAGAAATTTTGAATCTGTGGAATTTGGGATGTTCCATTCCCTGTTTGCAAGGCCGAATGCATTCCGGTAGATTATTTTATCCCCTTTTTTAACCAGTACAACACCATTGAACTGACCGTTGTCTGCATACGCACTCATCAGCTCATCAATCTTTGATCCTGCATCCTGGGAAAATATGATATTGGGAATAAAGAATACTGAAATAAATACAATTACTGATTTTTTCATTTGGGGGTTTTAATATTCAAACAAAAGACAGGCAATTAATTAAGATGTTGCATTATAAACTAAGATATGTTTGTGTCATCAAATGACCTGAACCTGTTTAGTGTCCGCTACAGGAATCTGAATTACTCATTCATTCTTCTCGGAAATTTCGTTTATCAAAACAAAGATAGGTAGCTTAACCTATATGAACCTCAATCCGGTTGACCGCTAATCACTTATCCTGACCGGAAATCACAATCCCGCTCATGTTTAGAATTTCTTATCAGAGATTTGAGCAGAAAACTCACACTCACTAATTAAAAGTAATATGAATATCGACAGAATTAAAAAGAAAGGATTTGCAGTATCACTTATTGCGTTTCCCGTCATGCTGCTCACCGGATTCCTGATGCATCCGAACCTACTCAAAATGGAAGCGTTACAAACAGTTGACCAACTGGTCGGCAGATTTCATAACAGGCCTATTTATCATATCGGGCATTTTATCGTGATGTTTACAGTTCCCATAATATTTATATCCCTCACAAGCTTCATGAATGTGCTGCAGGGAAAGGGTAAAAGGTTAGGGTTCTGGGGAGGAGTTATTGGATTATTCGGGGCATTCATCCTTGCCGTGGATAAGGGAGCATTATGCCTTGTTCTTTCTGCTTTCGACACCCTTACGGAATCACAGTTCCGGGAATTTGTCCCCTACCTGGGAGTTATTGTAAACAAAGCCGGTCTTCTATGGATCGTATGGTTACTGCCGTTGTTGCCTGTAGGTGCAGCAATACAGGCAATGGGACTTTTAAGGGAGAAGTTTATCAGCAAATGGCAGGCTGTTTGTATTATCACGGGTCTCCTCCTGCTTAACAACCCCGACATTGAGCTGATTAGTGCATCAGGTGCAATACTGATGTGTGCCGGTTATATTCCATGGGGTGTTAAAATTCTCCAGGGCAGGATGAAATGTTCCTCGACGGCGTGTCCGATTTATGAAACTTTAAAAGATAAGTACTTCAGGTGCAAACAGCCGTGCGAATAGTCTTTTTACATAAGGCTGAGCCACCTATCATGTTCTCCGGCCACTAATCACATTTTACTGGTACATGGCATATTGCACAGCTTTCTTTGCCGGAAAAACAATCTAGCCAAGACAGAAATGAAAACAATGATTTTTAAAAAAGCTGTATCGATTGCAGCAATAACGACATTATTCTCTACAATAGCTTATTGTCAGAATCTGACACAAACTGTGAGGGGTACTATCGTTGATGCAGACAGCAGGTTCCCGCTGATTGGTGCAACCGTAGTGATAGCCGGAAGCAATCCTGTTAAAGGAGCTGCTACTGATGTGAGCGGCATTTTCAGGTTCGATGAAGTGCCAGTCGGCAGGATCAGACTCGAATTATCATACATTGGATATGAATCAAAGACTATCCCGGATATAGTTGTAAACTCGGGTAAAGAAATGGTTCTCGATCTCACCATGCAGGAATCGGTGGTGAAAATGGACGAAATAGTTGTAAAGGCTTACAGGAAAAAGGGGGAGGCAGTGAATGAAATGTCCCTGCTGAGTACACAATCCATCACTCTTGAAGAGACCAGGCGTTTTACCGGGGGGATGGACGATCCGGCACGGGTTGTTTCTTCATTCCCCGGGGTAGCCTCCACTCCGGACGGAAGCAGTGATATTATTGTTCGTGGTAACTCTCCGAAGTACATGCAGTGGCGCCTTGATGGTGCTGAGATTTCAAGCCCCTACCATCTCGACGATCAGAATTCATCATTCGGGGCACTAACTGCGCTTAATAATAATCTCCTTGCAAACTCGGACTTCTACACGGGTGCATTTTCCGCTGAATACGGTGATGTTCTTTCATGTGTATATGATGTGAAGCTCAGGGCCGGGAATAATGAAAAGTTCGAAGCGACAGGCGGGCTTGGCATAATGGGTACCGAATTCACGGTTGAAGGTCCGTTTAAAAAAGGATATTCCGGCTCATACCTGTTCAACCTGAGGTATTCCACAATTTCCCTTATAAAAGATCTTCGACTGGTCGATGTACCGGGAGGTGTCAATTACCAGGATGCGACCTTTAAACTGCTGATGCCTACAAAAAAAGCCGGCACTTTCTCAATATACGGACTGGGGGGGTTAAGCGGTGTTTCAATGGAAAAAATGGGAGTATCAGGATTGATGACACCCGGATTGCCGTTAAACAATGCACTGTCAAGCAGGGACTTTAAGAAATCAAATTACCTGGCTAACCTGGGTGTGAATAATGTCCTCCCTATCAACGAAAATAGTTTTATAAGGTCCTCGCTGTCATATTCCGGGAACGGGATGAAAGACGACATTTACGAGAGAGACACCCTGAGATCGTTCAACAACATGGGAGAGTTAACAGGTGACTCGACAACGCCCAGGAAACATATGGTCAACAGCAGGATTATTAATTCTGCCATAAGTGGGTCAATAACATATAATAACAAGATTAATGCGAGGAATAAAATCCAGGCAGGCATTAAATATACCCTGTACAACTATAATTATAATGAAAACATGTATAGTGCTGATTCTGCTTCACTTGTCAATATAAATGATTTTAATAAAGGTTTGAGCACCATAAACAACTTCATAAGCTGGAAACACAACCTGAATGAGAAAGTTGCTTTTGTTGCCGGGCTGCATAACATGAATGTCCTCTATAACAGGAAAAGCACTGCCGAACCGCGAATCAGTGTAAGCTGGCAGGTAAACAGCACAAGCTCACTTCATGCGGGTTATGGCATGCACAGTACGACTGAAAGGGTTCAGAACTACTTTACAAGGGTACCGCGGGATGACGGCAGCTACTTTCAACCAAATAAGAACCTGGGTCTGCTGAAAGCACATCATTTTGTAATGGGCTATGAAAAGCGCTTCACCGAAAATCTGCTCGGGAAAATTGAAGTCTATTACCAGTCGCTTTACAACCTTCCGGTTGAGAATAACGACACCAGCTATTATTCCACGATAAATGAAGGGATCGATTACAGGTATGTCGGACTTGTGAACAAAGGCAGAAGCAGGAATTACGGCATAGAATTTTCAGTTGAGCGGTTTTTCGATAAGAATTTCTATTTCCTGATTAACGGCTCTATTTTCGATTCAAAGTACAAATCACTGGAGGGAATATGGAGAAATACCAGGTACAATAACAACTATATTATAAATATTCTGGGTGGGAAGGAATTCAAAAACCTTGGAAGAAAGAACAACCAGACACTTGCACTAAATACGAAGATTTTCTTCGAGGGTGGCGAAAGGTATATTCCTCTTTTAAGAGATGCGCAGGGTAATATAGCAGTAGACCAGCAGAATAACAGGTATTTCGACTACAGCAAGGCATATAACAAAAAGCTTGATGACATTTTCGTGATGAATTTATCAGCGAGCTATAAGTTCAACAAACCGAATGCGACACATGAGATATTCATAGACATGATGAACATTACAAACAGCAAGGGAAGATTGGCTGAATATTACGATGAAAGCAAACCAGGCAAGGTCGGTTATGTGACACAGTTCGGATTTTTTCCTAATGTTATGTACAGGATATATTTTTAGCAAAATCTGACTGCATAAATCAGTGGATCCAGGTAACCTGGCGGAATGATCTTTATATAACAACCACTAGGCACTAAACTATACCGTTAATCACAAAACATTAAATCTGAGCTATTCACACCACTTTCTTTGAATAAATCTAAAAATCAGAAAACGAATGAAAAGAATAATTTTAAGTCTGACCGAAGCAGGGTTGAAATCTGCAATCCTCGCAGCATCACTACTGCTAATCGCTAATAAAGGTACAGGTCAACCCTTATCTCCGGAAAACATGTATATGGGACAGACTCCTCCGGGGAATAAACCAAAAGTTTTTCCTTTAGCAGTGAAGCAGGGGTGCTTTGCAGCAGAAAGGATCGCGATCTCAGGTGACGGCAAAAATATTTATTATACCGAAATCCAGGGATACTACCCTATCAGGGGAGAAAACATTAAACGGTACAGCTTTACAGGTGGAAAATGGACTGGCCCTTTCGATCTTTTTACAGGATTCGCCCCGGCTTTATCAGTAACAGGAGATACTATGTTCCTTGAGAGGAAGAGTACTGAGAATGAATCTGAAACATACATTTCAGTCAGGAAAGGACGTGGCTGGGGTAACCCGGTAAGGATATTGACCAGGCTGGATACCGCGCACTATTTCCAGGCGACTCGAAAAGGGAACTTCTTTATTTCTTCAAAATCTGGCAATGGGGCCGGCTTGAGCGACTGGTGCAGGGTAAGGATTACCGGCGGAGATACCTTAGTAACCAGCCTCGGCAGGCCATTGAACACCGGCGGAGAGAACCAGGATTTCTATGTTTCAGCAGATGAGTCCTATATAATTGTTACTAACCGTCCAAGGCTGGCAATCAGTTACAGAAAGGATAATGACAGCTATACAAATCCAAGGTTCCTGGGTCAGAACATAGATTACGGACCTGGC
Source organism: Bacteroidales bacterium (assembly GCA_035541795.1). Classification (GTDB taxonomy): domain Bacteria; phylum Bacteroidota; class Bacteroidia; order Bacteroidales; family VadinHA17; genus LD21. Next base: position 762,989 of record DATKMR010000001.1, on the reverse strand, counting down.
AGCTGGGGTCCATGGGTCACACCCGATAACAGGTACCTGTTTTATTCAACAGGCACGAAACCCGATTATTCCGACGTGGCGGTAAACTGGGTAAGGATTGATGATGTAATTGACAGTCTGAAGCACACAAATTCCAGCCCGTATATAAAATCGCTGATCCCTGGCCAGAATGCTGTTGCAGGACAACCGTTCACCTATACTGTCCCGGATAATATTTTCTTTGATGATGAGAATAAGGTTCCGCTGGCTTATTCTGCAACCTTAATAGACGGAAATGTTTTGCCATCATGGATTTCATTCGACCAGGCATCCAGGACCTTTACGGGTACTGCTGCTGAAGCAGGTGAGATCACTATCAGGATTGTTGTTACAGATTCTGAAGAAGCGACTGCATTTTGCCCGCTGAAAATAAAAATTTCCCCGGCAAATTAAGAAAACTTATTATCCGGTTTGAAAAATAAGACACTAACAATGAAAGAGATTGCCATTTTAATAATTGTACTGCTGATAAGCTTAAGCTTAAGCGCCCAGGATGAAGTCACAATCGGGAAATACAGGAAATTTGATTCTGAAATACTTGGAGGTGAGGTAACATACCTTGTTCACCTTCCCGACGGGTATGAAGGCTCCAAAATGAGTTATCCTGTAATTTATATGATGAACGGGCAATCTCTTTCTGCTTTCGCGAACGCCTCATCAACAATAGATAACCTGTCTGACGAAAGGGTCCCTGATATGATTCTTGTCGGGATTTCAAATACAGGATCAGCAGAACAATACTGGTCATGCCCTGATGATTCAGGTAATGTGAAATCGGGAGCTGCTATCAATAAATTTCTGAAAGAAGACCTGGTCCCTGAGGTTGAAAAAAACTACAGGACGAACGGTTATAAAATCCTGTTCGGCCAGTCAAACTCAAGCCTGTTTGTCCTTTACAATATGTTGTCCCAGCCCGGGATGTTTGATTCATATGTTGTTGCAAGCCCGATGCTTGGATGTTGTCCACAGTTTTTTACCGGTAAACTGAAAGCTTTTGCAAATAATCAAAATCATCTGAAAGTAAAACTAAATGTCTCCCGGGGGAGCCTTGATTATATAGAAGTCCTGAGGTATATAGATAGTTTCGTTAAACTTGTGGAACAACTGCCTGACGGGACCCGGACAAAGTCCGTTATGATAGAAAACTCAGGACATGTCCCGGCGTGACCTTAATAATGCCCTGCTATTTTTCTTCCCTGAATACACAATGAATGAAGACAGAAAAAAACTACCCGTTACGGAAATTGAGGCTCATTTCAAAAGACTTTCCGAAGAATATGGCTTTGAGGTACATCCGAAGGCAGGTATTAAAAATAAACCCTGGCTTTATCAGGGCAAAGGAGGCGCTTTCTTCAACGCCTGCAGCACCCGTTCGGGAGTAAAAGGCATGGTAAAGAGCCTTGCCCCCGTTGCATCATAAACAGCATTGGCTACAACAGCTCCTATACCAATTATTGCCGGTTCACCTCCACCCTGCGGGGGTTCATTATTCCGCTCGAGAATGATACATTCCATCTTCGGAAGCCATGAAAACCTCGGTATATTATAAGTGTCAAAGCCCCTGTCCTGAATATTGCCACCTTCGAATTTAAGCTCTTCGGTAAATGTATATCCCAGTCCCATTGTTATGCATCCCTCCATCTGCATCAGGCTTCCTTCGGGGTTAACACAAAGCCCCATATCCTGCGCTACAACCATACGAAGCACTTTAACCTTTCCGGTAGATTTATCCACGCTTACTTCGGCGATATGGGCAACCCATGCACCTGCATCCGTTCCGCAAGCTATCCCTATTCCACGGCCGCTGGGAGATTTATGCGGTTTATATCCGAACCTGTCTGCCGCCGCTTTAAGGCAGTCAATAATGTGCCTGTTTTTAAGGTTCTTCAGCCTGAATTCAAGGGGATCTGTCCCTGCCCTGGAAGCCATGATATCGATCTGTACCTCCCTCGCAAAAGTATTGGTGTTATTGTTCGGAGCCCGCCATGCCCCTGTTCCGAACGGGTGAACCGCCGGGCCGTCGCGCTTTTCATCATAGCTTGTAGTGATTGTGTTGGGAATGTCGTAAACAGGTTCGGCGCCTCTTGTTCCTGAGAACCATACATTATAGTCCCAGTATTTTATAAGCCCGTCTTTATCAATTCCGGAGTTGATTTTTATAACACCTGCAGGATGAAAGGTGTCAAAGAAAAACTCCTCGTCCCTTGTCCAAACCACCATAACTGGCCTTCCCGTCAGCTTAGCGAGCCTTGCTGCCTCCACTCCCTGCTGAGAAGGTGCTTTGCCACCGAATCCTCCTCCCACGAACGGGGTTATTACCCTGACATTTTCAGGAGTCATCTTCAACTGGTTTACGATACTTTGCTTTAAGCCGAAAGGAGACTGGGTTGATGCCCATACAGTAACCTTTCCTCCTTCAAATCTTGCAAGTGCAGTATGCGTTTCTATCGGGGAATGGGCAAGGTAAGGATCTGAAAACTGCGACTCAAAGTTAAACTCCGACAGTTTCCTGCCTTCATCAATATTTCCTTTGACATCCATTTTTTCTGACGAAGAATCTGCCTTCAGCATATAATCTACAAGGCTCTTGTCGTTTACCATGAGCTCATCGTACTTATATTCGGCCTTGATTTTAGAGAGGGCCTCTCCCGCTCTTTCCAGGTTTTCTCCCACAACAGCAACGAGATCATCTTCAACTACGATCTTAACTCCTTCGACCTTTTCCGCCTCAGCCAGGTTTAAAGAAGTTCGTGTCGCACCATGAGATGGAGCTCTCAGTATGCGGGCATACAGCATTCCGGGTAATCTGAGGTCGCCTGTATATTCAGCCTTTCCCGTAACCTTCAGGAAGGCATCGCTTCTTTTATATGACTTACCTATATATGTGAACCTGGAATAGTCTTCCGCAGCAGGTTTAACATCCAGGAATCTTTCGATCTTCTTTCCCTTTGCAAGATCCGCATAACTGATTTTGTTTTTACTGTTATTGATATCTGTTACGACACCATCCCTTACTTCCAGCTGTTCTTTTGGAACCCCGAATTTTTCGGCCGCCATCAAAGTAAGGACCCCCCGTGCCTCGGCAGCCGCGGCCCTCATTGCAGGACCAAACTGCCTCACGGAGAGTGAGCCCCATGTGCCTGCATCAAATGGACACAGATCGGTATCTCCCATAACGATCTTTACTTTATCGACGGGGACATTCAACTCATCTGCCATCATCACTGGTAAGGCGGTGTTTATGCCCTGTCCCATTTCAATCTTGCCGGTATAGCACGTCACCGTTCCGTCTTCACCGATATGCAGGAATGCATTATAATCCTTCGGAAGTTGCCTGCGCTGACCGGAAGGCGTTGCCTCCAGTTCACCGGCCGGCCATGGAGTCAGTAAAATAAGGAGGCCGCCTCCGAGGATTCTGAAAAAGTCCCTTCTTCCGAGCCCTGATGAAAAGTTCATTTCATCATTGGAAGGCTCCATCATATGCTGAATTCCTTTTTTCATGATTACTTTCCTCCATTCATTTGTTTTGCTGCAGAATCAACTGCCTGGATAATCCTGTCATGGGCACCGCACCTGCAAAGGTTGTCTTCCATGCCGGCCACTATTTCCTCGTATGATGGCGCAGGATTTTTCAGCAGCAGTGCGGTCGCATTCATTATCATTCCCGGGGTGCAGTAACCGCATTGAAGAGCATCGTGATCGACAAATGCCTGCTGAACCGGACTTAGCTTATCGCCAGTTGCCAAACCTTCAATCGTGACAACTTTCTTTCCTTCCGCTTCCTGCACTCTTACTGTACAGGATCTCACTGCCTCATTGTCAATCAGCACAGTGCAGGAGCCGCAGTAGCCTTGCCCGCAACCGAATTTTGTGCCAGTCAGACCAAGCCTGTTCCTGAGCACCCATAGCAGGGTCTCTTTGGGATCCACTTCAAGCTCGGTCTTCTTCCCGTTTAATAAAAAACTGATTTTCTGTACCATAGCCTTATTGTCTTTTTAAGTATTCCCCGTAATCTTTCATAGTATCAATATCATGAAGTATATATGAGTCTTTAACCACAACCTCGTGGATATCGAAACTATATTCTGTAAGAATGCCACGTAAGCCGGTTCTGTGATCAAGCTCCTTTACTTTCAGGAAATAGGATCTTGCAATCAGCAGGGGATGTCCTCTCTTCCCGTTGTATTCCGGTAAAATCAGACCCTTGCCTGTTCTGCCGAATGCGGTTGCCATTTCGCTGATTACCAGCGGAGAGATGCCTGGCTGGTCACCCTGGAAAACAATGGCCGCATCAGCGTTTTCTGGAAGCTTTTCTATACCGCATATGACCGAAGACAGCATTCCCGATTTATAGAATTCATTCCTGCATGTAATCACATTGAAGCCGGAAACAGCCCCGAGAACTTCCATTTCCCATGCACCTGTAACCACGACTATTCCGCTGATGCACGAATCGGGGATGCCTGAAATCACAGATGAAATGACCGTGCCGTTTCCGAAAGGAAGAACAAGCTTTGGTCCATTCATCCTCGAGGATTCCCCGGCAGCAAGCACAATTGCCCAGATTTCAGGTGAAATTTTACTGGTTACCATTGAGAACCGGAATTTATATTCAGCTTCTTACCTTATTCCTGACCATGACCAGTTCAGCTGCAATGCTGATTGCGATCTCCGTTACCGATTTTGATCCTATATCAAGGCCAACAGGTGCATGAATCCGTTTCCATTCCTCTTCTGTTGCCCAGCCGTTTGCCAGGAATTCCTTCCTCATCTTTTCGATTTTCGTCCGGCTTCCGATCATCCCTATATATTTTGCGTCGGTTTTAATACAGGCCCTGAGTGCAAGGCCGTCATCATTATGCCCTCTCGTAACAATAACAATATATACATCAGAGTATGACCCAATGTTCATGACCGACTTACCGATATCTCCCACAATTATCTTAAAAGCATCCGGCAGGTTCCGGGTGTTGGCATATTCCTCCCTGTCGTCTGCAACGATCACCTCGAAATCCAGTATCCTTCCAAGATGGCTCAGTGCTTTGCCAATATGGCCCGCGCCTGCAATGATCAGTCTTGGTAAAGGGAACACTGATTCCAGGAGAATAAGGTCACCTGTAACTTTTTCTTTTGAAAACCTGCCCGTGCAAATAAACCCGGATGATCCCGCTTCCCGCAGCATTTTTACAATATGCAACCTGGTGGCTTCGTCGGTTTCATTTCCTGTGTCATTCCCTGCCACGATTTTTCTTTCGATATCAACTGTCCCGTCATCCTTTGGAGAGAGATTTGTCACCAGTACAAATGGTAGTCTTTCTTTAAGCAATTCCTGCCCAAGCACAAACAGCCGGCTGTACCGGGCCATCCCGTCCTCGATCAGAACATCCACCTGCCCGCCGCATATTGCTTCTGATTTATCCCGGATTTCCCTGTCAAGGTCAAAATGGAAGATCCCGTTACGGCGGCTTCCTGCCAGTTTCACCGCTATCTCCTGCACTTTCCCTTCGAGGAGGCCCCCCCCCACGGTTCCTGCAAGAAGTCCCTGTTTGCCGAAGAGAGCCGAAGCTCCTGCCTTTTGTGGTGCGGAACCCCTTGTTTGTATGACCGTAGCCAGCACGAGGTGATCGGCATCCTTCGACAGATTAAGGGTATCCAGATATATATTGCTCATAATTTGAATATTATTATCTCTCCGTGGCGGAAATTTATCCTCACGAGTCACCTGCCGGCTTTACAAAATTATTCAATTTACCATTGATTTCATAGCAGGTAAAATACAAAGTACAATCATCACCGATACATTTTTTTTGCTTTCTTTTGTCATATTAAAGCCGATAAAGAATCGCCATGAAAAAAATCCAGATCCTGGTACTGATTATCAGTATGTCGCTTTCTGCAGGAAAGGCATTTTCACAGAAAATTCCTAACTCCCGTGAGCTGTTCAATTCCGGATGGAAATTCATAAAGTTCGACCATTCGTCTGATGAGAATTCACCTGTAAAAGAGCCTGTCGGACTTCTGCTTCCGTCAACGGACGACAGCAAATGGAGAAGCATAGACCTGCCTCACGACTGGGCCATTGAAGGTCCTTTTTCCGACTCGCTGGAGAATGATACGGGTTTGCTTCCCTGGAAAGGGATCGGGTGGTACAGGAAGCATTTTACCGTCGGCAATGAGGATGCAGGGAAGAGAATCTACCTCGATTTTGAGGGGGCCATGGCCAATGCCAGGATCTGGATAAACGGGAAATTCGCCGGTGAATGGCCGTATGGCTATACCTCATTCAGGATCGATCTGACATCATTTATCCTGACAGGAAAGGATAACGTGGTTGCCGTGAGACTGGACACAAAGAACTGGGATTCGAGGTGGTACCCCGGAGCCGGAATTTACAGGAATGTCTGGCTTGTCAGGACCTCACAGGTACATACAGCATATAATGGTCTATACTGTACAACACCTGTGATTTCAAAGGATAGGGGAATGGTCAGCATTGAAGCCGAGATTCTAAACCAGAAGACAGATCCCTCGACTGTTGTTGTAAGTGCAGCAGTTTACAAGCTTGATAAAAACCTTAAGCCGGCCGGGAAGCCGGTCAGCGAAACAGGACAGGTTTCAGCAAGTGTTTCCGGGAACTCGAGCCACATTTTCAGGCTTGGCACTGAAGTCGTTAATCCTGAATTATGGGATATTTCCGATCCGCAGCTCTACAGGATAGTACTGACTGTCTCTTCGGGCAAGGATGTTGAAGAGGTAACACAGGCAGATTTCGGATTCAGAACATTAAAATTCACTGCCAGGAAAGGATTCTACCTGAACGGAAGGAAAGTCGAGATCAGGGGAGTTTGCAATCATCACGATCTGGGGTCACTGGGTACTGCCTTCAACCTCAGCGCCGCCAGAAGACAGTTGCTGATATTAAGGGAGATGGGCTGCAATTCTGTCAGAACAAGTCACAATCCACCGGCCCCGGGCTTGCTCGATTTATGCGACCAGCTGGGATTTATGGTAATGGATGAAGCCTTCGATGCATGGAAAACCGGTAAAAAGACAAATGATTATAACAGGATTTTCGATGCATGGCACGATGAGGATATGAGGGCTATGGTAAGGCGTGACAGGAATCACCCTTCGGTAATATTATGGAGCATCGGCAATGAAGTCCCGGACCAGGGCAATGATTTCCTTTCACTGAGCCTGAAAAGCATTGTAAAATCAGAAGATGGTACACGGCCCGTAATATCAGCATGTGATCATCCTGAGTCAGGAACAAACGGTTTTGAGAAGACACTGGATGTGTTCGGGATAAATTACCAGCTTGGTTCCTACAAGGCATTCTTTGATTTAAAGGACAACGACAATATTCCATTCCTTTCAAGCGAATCGGCTTCAACCGTTAGTTCGAGAGGCGAGTACTATTTCCCGGTAACAGAGGGAGACCTGAACAACAATCTCCCGGGGAAAAGGATATTCCAGGTGCCATCATACGATCTCGAATACCCCTCCTGGGCATCCACACCCGATAAACAGTGGGAATTAATTGACAGGTACCCTGCCACAATCGGGGAATTTGTCTGGACCGGTTTTGACTACATAGGGGAACCTACACCATTTAACAATGACATCACCGATCTGAAAGACACAAAAGATGCAGAATACCGGAAATATATCACCGATTTGCTCACCAGGCTTGATACCAGGGAAGTTCCCTCGAGAAGCAGCTATTTTGGTATCCTGGACCTGGCCGGATTTAAAAAGGACAGGTTCTGGCTGTACCAGTCAAAATGGAGGCCGGACCTTCCTATGGCTCATATACTTCCTCACTGGAACTGGCCCGAAAGAAAAGGCCAGGTGACCCCGGTTCATGTCTATACTTCGGGTGATGCTGCAGAGCTTTTCCTGAATGGCAAGTCGCTCGGCATGAAAAAGAAAGGGCAATATGAATACAGGCTGAGGTGGGACGAGGTGGTTTATCAGCCAGGCGAGCTGAAGGTAGTTGCTTACAGGAACGGGCAGAAATGGGCTGAAGATATTGTAAAGACTACTGGCAGAGCGTCACAGCTTGATATCACGGCCGACCGTGAGGCTATCGCTCCCGACGGGTATGACCTTGTATTCGTATCTGTAAGGATAACCGACGACAATGGCCTGACAGTTCCCCGAAGCAATAATCCCATAAGCTTCTCGGTAGAAGGGCCCGCCTCTGTTGTGGCGACCGATAATGGTGATGCCACAAGTCATGTTGCCTTCCAGTCTCAATCGCGTAATGCGTATAACGGGATGTGCCTCGTGATTGTAAAAGCCCGGAAAGGTGGCAGCTCATTTACTGTAAAGGCCGAATCGAAGGGGCTTAAAGGCGCTTCAATAAAAATCGGTATCACAGGCTGATTTTCACACTTTTTATGTGAATTGTCAGATTTTATATCGTAAAAATGACTTAATTTTGATTGAAGACTATACAAATATTAATATGAAAATATTCCAACCATGAAAAAAACATTTGTTTTCCTTTTATTCATCGCGGTTTTTACTTCTCCGCTGATCTGTCAGACTGCTTCCAACTTTACCTTCAAGTTTGATAATGGTGTTGGCATCAGAACCGAACACGACTGGGGTCATATCTGGGTACAGCAGCAACAGACTGCTTTTGCAGCAGGCGAAGAGCAGCAGTCGGTCGTCATCAAGATCACCACGTTCGGTGAGCTTGGACAAAACACAACATTCAAGCTTACAAATGCAGGAAAAGATGTCAGGCTGAAAGATGCCGCCCCGGGAACCTATGACCTGAAAATTACCTCGAAGACCATTGGAAAGCCCGGATCGATTTCATTCGATGTAACAGGAATCGTTGTCAAAGCCAAAATGAAAACCACAGTAACTGTCACAATCTATAAGCTGCAGGCTTCAGTAGAAGAAGCACCCATGGCAGGCAAGGGGCTGGCCAGCTATGAATCTAAAGTGCTGTTCTACAAGGGCAACCCCGATCCGAGTGGAAAAACAGGTATCATAACTTTCTATGCCAAAGGCGCTCACGACAACAAGCTTACTCCTGATGCAGTGGCCAATGACATTTCAGGTAAAATCAAACCCGGCACTTACGATGTGCTGGTGTCAGTAGATATATCGGGGAAGAGCCAGAAGGTATGGTTTGAGAATGTTACTATGAAAGCCGATATCAGCTACAAGTTTGTCACAAATCTTAATGCGGGTACCGTAAACTATGTGGGTGCCAACAGGGATACGAAGCAGCTTCACCTTTACCCTGCAGGAACTGCCGACAGGCTACAGGGTGCAACGAAACCTGATAAGGCTTCAGAAGTTATTTCCTACGAACCTGCATTCGGAACCTATGCCTGCCCGCCGGGAAGTTATGATGTACTTCTTGTGATCGGTACCGGCAGCCACAATGAGTGGAAAAAGAACGTAGTAGTCAGATCAGGTTCAAGAACCGATATCAGATAAAAAAAACCGGCCAGGAAACTGGCCGGTTTTTTTATCAGAATCCTGTAAGTTCAATTCTGTTTTCCTGTTTCTGTTTTAATTTCAGCTGATTTATCCTTTTCATCATCCATTGATGAAGCTTTCTTGAATTCCCTTATCCCCTGTCCAAGACCTTTCATCAGTTCCGGAATTTTCTTGCCTCCGAACAGAAGCACGACGACAAGGAGAATCAGGAGTATCTCTGTAAATCCGATGTCACCCATTTTTCAAGATTTAAATTGTTAATAATATTTTTCCAAAAACCCTAAAAACAGCTTCGGGTTATCCTTTTTAATGCGGTACAAATTTATCAAAGCATTTCTATTATTGAAAGAAAAAAGATAAATAGCTGGAGCATATAAACAAGAAACGGCGCCTTTCAGCACCGTTCCTTTATCTCACTGCGTTCCGATTATTTTTTCGGAGGATTCTGTTTTGTTGCCGGAGGATTCTGCTTGGTTGCAGGGGGATTGTCTTTCTTTTCCGGTGTACCAGTCTTGGCAGTTACTTTCTTAACAAACTTACCGTCTTTGTCATACACGAGAGTGTCGGTGGTTGTCCCTTTAACAACAACAACTTCGAAAGTAACGACGTTGTTCGTAACAACTTTTGTTGCTTCCTTGATTGTGAAGCCTGCATAATCCTTGGCAACATTTTCAGTAAGAGCCTTCGGAAGATCGGCTGTCTTCACAACGGTACGTGTCTGAGCATTGATAATCATGGCGCTCATGAACAGAACAGCAAGTAATAATACCTTTTTCATATATTTTAGATTTTTGGTTAATGAATCGAAATTAGATACCGATTCTGAAGCAATTCTGAAGTTACCGGATTTTAACAAAACTTTAATATTCCTTAATCCCGTCAGCCGGCAATTGTCAAGGGAAGGCCAAGCTTTATGGTGTGAACACCTTCCGAAAAGGTGTAATCAATGCTCATACAATAAGTGTCTGTGATTTTCTTTACAATTGACAATCCAAGGCCAACCGAATTCTGACCCTGCCCTCCCCTCCTGAACCTTTTAAAGAGCAGCCCGGGCTCGGTTGTAAGCGGGGGCCCGCTGTTGGATACAGTAAGTGATCCGGTGTCAGTTCTGCAGCTGATAAATCCACCGTCGATGTTATAACGGACAGCATTGCTTATCAGGTTTGAAACCAGTACCCCGGCAAGGATTTCATCCATCACGACCTCAGCGGGATCGTCACCTGTCACCTCGGTTCTAATTTCCTTAATATTCACGATTTCAGAGTAGTCATTTAAATAACCGATGACTTTTTCTTTCAATGAAATCCTGACAGGGTTCTGGAAATAATTATTCTCTATCTTGGAAATAAGCAATAAACCCTGGTTTACCCTCAGCAGCCTGTCGGTAGCTTCATTAATTGTGCGGATGCTTTCTATATCTTCCTTCCTGAGGTTGCTGTTCTGCATGAGCAACTCAAGCTTCGACCTTATGATTGCCAGCGGGGTCTGAATTTCATGAGAGGCATCCTCATTGAATTCTTTAAGGTTTATGTAGTCCCTTTTCATTCTTTCAGTCATCTGGTTAATGACCGAATTGAGCCGGTTGAACTCCTCTGTTTCTGATTCCGGAAGCTCAAGTGGATTATCGGTCTGCACATTGAAATTGCTGGTCTCCTTAACTGTCTTGTAAAATGGTCTCCACAGGCGTCTTGAAACCAGGTAATTAATCAGGATCGTTGCCAGCAGGATTGTCAGGAAAAGGTAAAACATATACAGACCGATATCCTTCAGCAACTCGTCCTTCTCGTCAAGCGGCCTTATTATGGTAATAGAGTAACCGGTTCCGTCGGGGGTGCTGCTGGTATATCTCAGGTACCTGAAGGAGCCATAATTATCGCTGGTTGTATCATACAGTGAGGTATCCCTGAAGATTTCAGAATACCTGACGGTTTTGTCAAACAGCCTTACTTCAATCTGGCGTCTCATGGTAGGAGCAAGTTCCGGAATTGTATCTGTAAGATCAATCTGCTCCTGGATTATGTTTTTCTCCGAAACGAGGCCACCGTCAATCTGCTTATATACCAGGGTTTTAATTGTAAAATAAAGAAATATGCCGCCAGCCATTATTACAACAGCATATCCTGCAAAGAAATACGAGGTTGCCCTGGTCAGGAGTTTCATTCTTCAGAAAATTTGTACCCGAACCCGTAAAGGCTTCTGATATAGTTCTTCCCACCGGCTGAGATAATCTTTTTTCTCAGGTTTTTCACATGGGTATAAACGAAATCAAACGAATCGGTCAGAGTTACATGGTCACCCCAGAGGTGCTCCACAATCGACTCCTTTGTAATAATTCTGTCACGGTTTGTTATCAGGAAAACCAAAAGATCAAATTCTTTTCTGGTCAGGACCAGCTCAGTCGAACCGACATACGCGATCTTGGTCTCTGTATTGACAATTATCTCGTTGAATTTGATTTCATTCTGGCCCATGAAACTTTTGCGCCGGCAAATGGAGTGAATCCTGGCACTCAGTTCAGCGAAATGAAAAGGCTTGGTAAGGTAATCATCCGCCCCGAGATGGAGTCCCGACAGCTTATCATCCAGTGAGCTCCTTGCAGAGAGAACGAGGATGCCGTCTCCGGAATTATTCTCTTTAAGCAACTTTATGATATCCATCCCGTTCCCGTCAGGCAGCCCTATATCGAGAATAATGCAATCGTACCTGTTGTCTGAAATCCTCCTCGATGCCTGGAACAAATCTGAAGCAGTATCGCAGATATGACCCTCCATTTTCAGATAGTCGGTAATCGATTTGCACAGCAAATTATCGTCTTCAACAACAAGCAATTTCATAGTAATAAATCTATATTTCGCCGGTCAGGTTAAAGCATACCCGGCCTGATGTTTTTCTCCGACTGCTGGATAATTCTCATTATCCGCTTCTCACGGGTTTCGGGTTTTTTGGCGCTTTCCAGCCAGCGGAGATACATTTTTTTTGCAGAAGGGGAAAACCCGTTGAAGTTTTTCATCGCCTTCCTGTTCAATTTCAATCTTTTAAACAGATCTGAAGGCATATCTGGGATCCCGGCATAGTCCATCTTATAGGACAGTTCAGGTTTTTCAACCACTTCATTGTAAGCTTTCATACCCGAAGCATCCATCTTCCCAAGGCTGATGAGTCTTTTAACCCTTCCGATATTGAGCTCCGACCACCTGCTTCCCTTCCTTCTGGGAGTAAACCATTGTTCATAATATTCCTCATTTATCCGCCGGATTTTTCCGTCTATCCATCCGAAACAAAGGGCCTCGTCGAGAGCATCGTCGTATGGTATCCTCTTTCTGCCGGATCCCTTTTTATAATAGATCAGCCAGACTCCGTCCGAACTGGAATAATTCTTCAGCAACCAGCTTCTCCATTCATCTCCGGTCTGAAAGTAGAGCTCCACGGATAATTGTTTCCGGAAAATTAATTCAAAATTCAATATGTTATCCTAATAGTGTGCATCTTAAGAATGATTTGCAAGTGAAGAAAAATCAAGTGTTACCCGAATAACACAAAAGGACCTGAATCTCTCTAATTATTTTGATATTCCCGGAGAAAAAATTAGCTGTAAAATAAATTTCATAGTCCTGTTATTCAAGATATTAAACAGGCTTAACCATAGCCGGGCCCTGCCCCGATGAATGGCACCAGGATAAAAGGCTGTTGCCGGAACAGGAAGTAATGCATATCATCAGCTATGTATAAATACTTATCTTTTTCCAGCATTAGTGCTAACAAAGGATGGTCTCCGCGGCAGTAATTTTGAATACTTAAAACTGGATCTGATGCTTGATGTACTGATATTAAAGCAAGGAGAAAAAACGGCTCCCGGAGATGAATTGAGAATGAGCGACAGGATCGACAAACCTGTTAAAAGCTTTCTTAAAGCCATTTCCTGGAGAGTCGTCGGGACAATTGACACAATGGTTATCAGCTATTTTGTCACCGGCAGGCTTACGCTGGCTTTTACAATCGGGAGTGTTGAGGTAATCACAAAAACTGTGCTCTATTATTTTCATGAAAGAGTATGGGCTCATATCCACAGGATAAAAGTAAAAGGATTAATTAAAAACTATGACAGGCAGCTCGGACCTGATAAAATTAAGCAGCCAGCTTGAATCTTTGTCACTGGTTGACAGGATACGTGAACTGGCATCCGTTTACCCAGGTAAAATAGTATTCACATCAAGTTTTGGAATTGAAGATCAGGTAATTACTGATCTCATATTCAGAAATAGTATTCCTGTCGAAATAATTACTCTTGATACAGGAAGGCTTTTCCCTGAAACTTACCAGGTCTTTTCGGAAACTCTCCTGAAATACAGGAAAAATATCAGGGTACTTTTCCCTGATAACCGCGACGTTGAAAAGCTGATGAGTGAGAAAGGTCCATTCAGCTTCTACGAATCAAAAGAAAACAGGATGGAATGCTGCCATATCAGGAAAGTCATTCCTCTGGACAAGGGACTTGAAGGAAAAAGCATCTGGCTGACGGGGATAAGGGCAGACCAGTCAGTTAACAGGTCATCAATGAGCCATCTGGAGTATGATGTGGTAAAGAAAATAATAAAGTTTCACCCGCTTTTTGACTGGACACTTCAGCAGGTTGAGCAATATATAAAGGAATTCCATGTGCCGTATAACATGCTGCACAACAAGGGTTACCTGAGCATCGGGTGCGAACCGTGCACCCGCCCTGTGCTTGAAGGAATGGATTTCAGATCCGGCAGGTGGTGGTGGGAGGCAGACGGAACAAAAGAGTGCGGATGCCACGTAAAGTACAATGAAGAAAAGAATTAAAAGTTTACAAGATGGAGATTAACCGGGAGCATCTGAGGGAACTGGAGAATGAAGCAATATTTGTGATGAGGGAAGTAGCTGCCCAATTCGAGAAGAAAGTAATTCTTTTCTCAGGCGGTAAGGACTCCATTGTACTTGTTCACCTTGCAAAGAAAGCATTCTGGCCCGCAAAAATGCCATTCAGCCTGCTTCACATAGATACTGGTCATAACTTTAAAGAGACACTCACCTATCGCGACAACATGGCAAATAAGCTTGGTGTGGAACTGATTGTGAGGTATGTGGAGGATTCTATTAAGCAGGGAAAAGTAGCCGAAGAGCAGGGCATTAATGCCAGCCGCAATAAGGCACAGACCGTTACGTTGCTGGATGCAGTCGAGGAACTGGGTCTTGATGTCGCCATCGGTGGCGGTCGCAGAGATGAAGAGAAAGCCAGGGCCAAGGAAAGGTTCTTCTCACACCGCAACGAATTCGGCCAGTGGGATCCCAAGAATCAGCGACCCGAACTCTGGAACATCTTCAACGGGCGTAAAAACATGGGAGAACATTTCAGGGTGTTCCCCATCAGCAACTGGACCGAGCTTGATATCTGGCAGTATATCATGGATGAACAGGTTGAGCTGCCGAGCCTCTACTATACACATAAAAGAAAAATATTCAAACGTGGCAATATATACCTGGCCTGGGCGCCTTTTATGCAGCTTAAACCTGCCGAGTCTGTTTTTGAAGCCGATGTAAGATGCCGCACAATAGGTGATATAACATGCACGGGTGTTACACTGTCGAAAGCCGAGACTCTCGATGAGATTGTAAGCGAAATTGCCGCAACGAGGGTGACTGAAAGAGGCGGACGCTACGACGATAAAAGATCTGAGGCTGCCATGGAAGACAGGAAGAAGGAAGGATATTTTTAAGTTAAGAGTTACAAGTTGATTATGGTGTCGAACGGAAACAATGAATATAAAAGTCTGCTTAGGTTTACTACCGCGGGCAGTGTCGATGACGGAAAAAGTACGTTGATAGGGAGGTTGCTGTACGACAGCAAATCGATATTTGAAGACCAGATGGATCATATCGTTCAGTCGAGCAAGCGCCTCGGCCGTGACGATGTGGATCTTTCGCTTCTTACAGACGGCCTGAGGGCAGAGAGGGAACAGGGGATCACCATTGATGTTGCTTACAGGTACTTTGCGACACCAAAAAGAAAATTCATAATAGCAGACACTCCGGGGCATATCCAGTACACGAGGAATATGGTTACAGGTGCAAGCACGGCCGACCTTGCCGTGATACTTGTCGATGCCAGGAAAGGTGTGCTTGAGCAGACACTCAGGCATTCATATATTGCCACACTGCTTGATATACGCCATATACTTTTTTGTGTTAATAAGATGGATATGGTAGGCTACAGCGAAACCGTATTCAATGATATAAAAGCCAGGCTTTCTGCCCTGTCGCAAAAACTTGAGATCGAGTATCCGAGGTATATTCCGATCAGCGCCAAATACGGTGACAACGTGGTTGAACATTCAAAGAACATGACATGGTACAATGGCCCTACTTTCCTCGATTTTATTGAGACTGTTGAGATCAGAATGAATAAAAATGCCGATTCACCAAGGTTCCCTGTTCAGACGATAATAAGGCCGCAGTCTGACCAGTTCCACGATTACCGCGGATATGCCGGAAGAGTTGCCGGGGGCACATTCAGGCCCGGTGACAGGATTTCTGTCCTGCCTTCAGGATTACACTCGGTAATTAAATCTATCGACACTTTTGAAAAATTCCATGAATATGCAACTGCAGGCGATTCGGTAACTATCACGCTGGCCGACCAGCTGGATATCAGCAGGGGCGACATGATAGTAAAAACAGGTGATGAGCCGGGCTCATCCCAGGAGATTGCCGTGATGGCATGCTGGTTCAATGAAAAACCGCTTACAGAGGGTGGCAGGTATATCCTCAGGACCGCTTGCTCCGAATCGGGCTGTATTATAAAATCAGTTGATTTCAAGGTAAATATCAATACCCTTGACAAGGAGACAGGCGATCTCTCGGTGAATATGAATGATATTGCCGAGATAAGGCTCAGAACCTCAAAGCCAATTCACTTTGATTCATACAAAAGAAATAATGTGACGGGCAGCCTTATCCTTGTCGATGAAAGCACCAATGAAACCGTTGCCGCCGGAATGGTGATCTGAACGGGTTTAGTTTTCTAAAAATCAGGAACAGAAATAAGTTGCATAATCTGATTGCTTATCGGCAAGCCTTTATTATGTGAACAAAAGAAAATCCCCGATGTTCCATATCCATAAGGATAACCAGAATGACATTTTACAAAATCAATCCAAAATTAATCAGTCTGCTGAACGTGCTGTACGGTGGTAGATCTTATTGATAATCTTGATACTGCACTAAATTGTCTAACTTAGTCGCAATATCCATAAACATTTTACCGAATCATGAAGGACGATTCAATGCACATCCCTGATAAAAAAGCCGTTGAAAGAACAGTCAAGGCAGTCTTCTCATTGCTTTTCCCTGCAGGTGAGAAACTTACAGATGAGCTGCATCATTCACAGAACGGGAACCTGAATCTCTTACTCAATTCCATTCTTGATGGAAGGGTAGATAACAAGAGGGAAGTGATAAAGAAATTCATGGAATCACTTCCCGGGGTTAAACAGACACTTATGAACGATGCACGGTTTATGCTGGAGTCAGATCCAGCTGCAACCGAACTCATCGAGGTTATTGCAGTATATCCGGGGTTCCTCGCAATTTTCTGCTATCGTATTGCCCACGTTCTAAGAAATCTTAATGTCACTCTTGTGCCCAGGATGATAACTGAATATGCACATAAATCGACAGGCATAGATATACATCCGGGTGCCGCTATCAGTTCACCATTCTCAATCGATCACGGAACTGGAATTGTTATAGGTGAAACAACAACAATAGGACGGTATGTGAAACTATACCAGGGGGTTACACTCGGGGCATTAAGCGTCGAGAAGGATAAAGCTTCAAAGAAAAGACACCCCGATATCGAGGATAATGTTATCCTGTATGCTGGCTGTACAATTCTCGGCGGGGAGACCGTTGTTGGCCACAACAGTATTATAGGCGGCAATGTATGGCTGACTGAAAGTGTAATACCCTATTCGGTAGTTTATCATAAAAGTGAAATTATAGTAAGGGACAAAGGAAGTTTTCCCGAGCCAATAAATTATGTTATCTGAAACTATTAAATTATTAATAAATGAAAGCAAACAATATTCTGGAAACGATCGGCGGAACACCGCATATAAAAATCAACAGGCTGTTCGATCCTTCATTCGGTGTTTGGGTTAAGCTTGAAAAGAGCAACCCGGGTGCAAGCATAAAGGACAGGATAGCTCTTTCGATGGTTAATGATGCTGAAAAGAAAGGTATACTGAAGCCCGGAAGCGTGATAATTGAGCCAACCTCAGGCAATACAGGCATCGGGCTTGCAATGGTTTCGGCTGTTAAGGGATATAAGCTCATTCTTGTGATGCCTGAATCGATGTCGGTGGAAAGAAGAAAAATTATGAGCGCCTATGGTGCCGAGCTTGACCTTACCTCAAGGGAAAAAGGGATGAAAGGTGCAATAGAAAGGGCAAAGGAACTTATACAGGAGACACCGAATTCGTGGATGCCCATGCAGTTCGATAACTCTTCCAATACGGAGATTCACAGGTCGACCACTGCACTTGAGATTTTAAATGATTTCCCTGAAGGCCTGGACTACCTGATAACTGGTGTAGGCACTGGTGGTCATATCACAGGTGTTGCCGAGGTTTTAAAAGCCAGGTTTCCAAAATTGAAAGTTTTTGCAGTCGAGCCTGAACTTTCTCCCGTTCTGAGTGGCGGTTCGCCTTCGCCACATCCAATTCAGGGAATCGGAGCAGGCTTCGTTCCGTCAATTCTCAATACTTCAATCCTCGACGGTATTATCAAAGTCAGCAAGGATGATGCCTTCAATTTCACAAAAAGGGCAGCAAGTGAAGAGGGACTTTTTGTCGGTATCTCATCCGGCGCCTCTCTTGCAGCTGTTGCACAGAAATCAGTTGATTTTAAAAAAGGTGCAAGGATCCTTACTTTTTCATACGATACAGGGGAAAGGTATCTCTCAATTGAGGGTCTGTTCTGAAAAGATTACCTATTTATCGTCACTGATATCATCAAACAGGGTCATCTGCCTGTCGGCACATTCATCTGTCTCAAGGTTTGAAATACTGACACCCAGTAACCTGATACGTGTGCCCTGCAGTTCGATTGATTTTCTTATTGCCGTAACTTCACGGTGAAGAACATCGAAATCCCTGATGTAGTTCTGGAGTGTCCTGCTCCTGGTAATCTGCCTGAAATCGGAGAATTTGATCTTCAAAGTCACTGTTCTTCCTGATGCCCCAGCCTCAGAAAGCCGGTTCATAAGTTCCTTTTCGATCTTGTACAGCTCCGCGATAATCTCGAACGAAGTGGTGAGGTCCTTTTCAAAGGTAAGCTCCGTCCCCACCGATTTTCTTTCAGAATACGGTTCAACTGGACGATCGTCTATACCTCTGACAATATCATGGTAGAATGCTCCAATCTTTCCAAAGTTCCTTACCAGCGAAAGAAGATCCCATCTTTTGAGATCTGAGCCGTTATGGATACCCAGCTTATGCATCTTTTCCGCAGTGACTTTGCCAATGCCATAAAATTTCTCTATTGGCAGCGATTCGATGTACTTCTCAGCATCCCCGGGCTTGATTATAAACAGACCATCCGGTTTTTTCACCTCCGATGCGATCTTCGCAAGGAACTTATTGATGGAGATGCCTGCCGAAGCCGTTAGTCCGGTTTTTTCTTTTATCTCTTCCTTTATTTTCCTGGCAATCAGGGTTGCCGAACCAATTTTCCTCAGGTCATCTGTTACATCAAGGAAAGCCTCGTCAATAGAGAGCGGTTCCACCTTATCGGTAAATGTGCCAAATATCCCGAACACTTCCGATGATATCTCGTGGTATCTCTCAAAATGGTGTTTCACAAAGATCAGTCCCGGGCACAGTTTTTTTGCGGTGACCGATGGCATGGCCGATCTCACACCGAATTTTCTTGCCTCATAGCTGGCAGCGGCAACCACGCTCCTCTCCCCGCTCCCGCCCACGGCAACAGGCTTACCCCTGAGCTCCGGGTTATCGAGCTGCTCCACCGAAGCAAAGAAGGCGTCCATATCGATGTGGATAATTTTTCTCATAAAAAGTACTTAAAGTACTTAAAATACTTGAAGTACTTGAAGTACATAAAGTAATTGGGGTACACGGGTTACTTAAATTTGATTAGTTTTAAGCTTGTCAATAATGGATGTAAATATAGCCAGCAGTTCATGAGCCTCTGTAAAAACCTGCTCGGTAATTTGTGAATCTGCCCATGAAAGTCTTTTTATCATCTCGATCCAATAAAGAGTCTCATTGGTTTCACTCGCACATATCCTAACTTATTAATAAAATCACTCTTACTTCTCGACCTGTCAGCCTCCCTGTAGTTGGCACCAATACTAGTTCCAGACTTTGTCAATTGATTCCATAGTACTTTTCCCTCTTCATTTTTTGGCAACTTGTATGACAACCTGATAACCGCAATACCAAAATCCAAAGTCCTCCTCTCCAGGAGGATCCCAAATTCTTTATTATCCATAACATTATCCTTTAGCACGATTTAACTCCAAGTACTCTAAGTACTCTAAGTACTTTAAATACTCCAAGTACTCCTCAAATTTAATCAATCCCCCTTTTTATTTGCCCTCTATCATTCACTATCATAAATGTCATCCCTTTGTCCTTTGAAAAATCAACAACAATCCTGATATTGCATGAATATTCATTTTTAAAGGTTTTGGAAAAAGGTTCTGCTGAAAAAACAAGGCTGTTTGCATTGATCCTAACACAGCACAGGTTGTGGGGAACAATTCTGGTTCCGTATATTGTACAGAAAGATACCAACAGGACATACTTCAGGATGACGGAGTCGCTGACCCCGTTCCCGAATATCGATACTCTTTCAACCCTGGCACCTGAAGAGAGGGAGGTGGTCAATATCATTAATGAATACAGCGACAGGAACCTTTTCAAGCTGTTCTCAAAAAATGTTTCAGTTAAGGAATTCCTGGAAAAGGTCACGCCCGACAGGATCGACAGCTTTATCAGGCCATACATCGAAAACAGGATTTACCGTTGCTTTGCCACTGCCCGCGATGAGGCCATTCCCGTCTTTTTGCAGAAAGGGAAGATCAGCACAATACATCTTGAAGACAAGCTCGTGCTTGAGGGTGATGCCGCTCACCCGCTATTCGTATTTAACAGGAGTGATGAACTGAGTACATACAGCCTCAACCTGGAACTTCCTTCAAGGATTATCAACCTGAGAAAAGGGACAATTGATATAATATGCAATTCACCATGCCTGATCAGGGAAGACAATAATATTATATTCATTTCCGACATCGACGGGTCAAAACTTAAGCCGTTTATAACCCGGGAAAGCATCATCATCCCGAAAAATGCCGAGGAAAAATATTTCTCTTCATTTGTCCTGAATGCAGTCAATAATTTCAGGGTTGAGGGGACCGGGTTCACCATAATTGAGGAGGAGCCGGCCATGGAACCTCACCTCGACTTCGGGACAGGGTTACGCGGGACAGCGGTGCTCACATTGAAATACCTATACCCGGGATATGAAATTTATCCAGCCGACAACCAGGTCAGTTTTACCAGGTTTGCCATAGAAGAAGGTATTTACACATTCAGAAAATGCCGGCGCGATTACAGGAAGGAAGAATTGTGTGCAGGTGTTCTTGCCGAACTTGGCTTTTATTCAGAGGATGACGTAAATTACTCACTAGAAAGCCTTTCAGGTGACAAAAAAGAGGACCTGTACGCCACAATAGAAGCTGTAAACAAATCGTGGGATGACCTTGTAAATGCAGGGTTCCGGATCAGATCCAGAATGGATCGGAATTACAACATGAAGCCTGTCAGCCTTGGCATCAGTCACAGGCTGATTGACGACTGGTTCGATCTGAGGGCGATTGTAAGGATCGGTGAATTTGAGATTCCCTTCGTGAGGTTCAGGAAAAATATTCTTGACGGGGTGCGGGAGTTCGAACTGCCTGACGGATCTCTTGCCATACTTCCCGAGGTCTGGTTCACAAAATACAAGAACATCTTCGAGTTTGGCAGGAATGATGATGATTCACTTCTGATTCATAAGCAGCATTTCTCCCTCCTTCCCGATACATTCGATGAGGATGATTGCGTCGGATGTGGAAAGCTTGAAAAGCTGATTGCACCTGAAAAGATACCTGTAATACCGCCCCCTGAAACTCTTAATGCCGCGATGAGGCAGTACCAGATGGAAGGTCTCGGATGGATGCACTGGCTCCAGTCAGCAAACCTGGGCGGCTGCCTGGCCGATGACATGGGACTTGGAAAAACCATCCAGACATTGGCCCTGCTCCTTTACAACAGCGAAAATCTTGCCGGCCCGATTCCGGGGTCCTCTGCCGGAGAAAAGACACTTTTTGACGAACGGCCGGCTAAGCTCACGTCTCTTGTAGTGGTTCCCGCATCACTTCTTTATAACTGGGAAAATGAAGTAAAAAGGTTTGCCCCGGCTCTTAAGGTGTACAGCTACAAAGGGAATCAGAGGAAGAAATCGACTTCATATTTCGACAGGTTCGATATTATATTATCGAGCTACCACACTGTAAGGCAGGATATTGACATAATCAGCACTTTTCATTTTCATTATGTAATTCTCGATGAGAGCCAGGTTATCAAGAATCCTGCTTCAATGATATTCAGAACTGTAATCAGGCTTAAATCCGACTACCGTCTTGTACTCACCGGCACCCCGGTTGAAAACTCACTGACCGATCTCTGGACCCAGCTCAACTTCGTGAACCCCGGACTGCTGGGATCGCTTGCCTTCTTCAGGAGGGAATATGCCAAACCCATCGAGAAAAAGAAGGACGACGAAAAGGAGGAACAGCTCCGGAAAATAATAAAGCCCTTTATCCTTCGCAGAACAAAGGAAATGGTTGCCAGCGACCTCCCTCCTGTTACGGAACAGACAAAATTCTGCAACATGACCGAAGAGCAGGGGGAAATCTATGAGAAGGAAAAATCTGCCGTCAGGAACAGCATCCTTAAGAATATTGAGACATCGGGAAGGGAAAAATCAGCGATCGTAGTGCTCCAGGGGCTGATGAAGCTGCGGCAGATATCCAACCACCCTCTGATGGCATACGAGGATTACCAGTCAGGCTCAGGAAAATTTGATACCGTCGTACAGGACATAGAGAGTGTTATATCGGAGGGCCACAAGATCCTGGTATTTTCTTCCTTTGTAAAGCATCTCGATCTCTATGCTTCAGTGCTCGCCAGGAAGAGAATAAGTTATTCGATCCTGACAGGTGCGAGCACCAACAGGGAGAGAATTATCAACGGCTTCCAGAATGATCCTTCAAACAAGGTCTTCCTCATCTCGCTGAAAGCAGGAGGTGTCGGGCTCAACCTCACGGCAGCAGACTATGTTTTCATACTCGATCCCTGGTGGAACCCGGCGGCCGAGATACAGGCTCTCAACAGGGCACACAGGATAGGCCAGGACAAGAGTGTATTTGTTTACCGGTATATTTCAAGCGATACCATAGAAGAGAAGATCACGAGGCTGCAGGAGAAAAAATCGAGGCTGGCCGATACTTTTGTACACAGCAATAATCCGTTGAAAGATATAGACCTAAATGAGATACTGGAGATAATCGGATAAACGATATGGTGGCGCTGTTCCATCGTACCGATATTTATGGTTATCTTTGCAACAAATATGATTAAATGGATCAGCTGAAGGACCATCCTCTGTACAGGAAGCACAATATCGACAGTGCAATGAGCGCACTTTGGGATTTCTATAAGGGACGATTCCTGACACTTTTCATTGTTTCACTCGTGATGTCGGGTGTGATCCAGTATGCGACAATTTTAATCGATCTGAAATCATTGCAGACAATCACGGATCCTGCTCTCGTGCTTGCAAAGCTGAAAGGATATATCGTTCCGTTTCTTATCATCATGGCAATCAGCCTGCTCTTCAATATAATTCTGCACTATTACATCCTCCACAAACCGCTCGACAGCTCCGCAAACATATTCAGGTCAGTCTATAAGAGTCTTAAGTATTACATACCCTATCTTATCATAATGATATTATTCGCTCTCGTGGGATCGCTCGCGATAGTCCTGGGGATATTTGTACTGGTGGTGGGCATGTTTTTTGCCATTGCCTGGGTAGCGATGATGTCTTTCTTTTTTCTCCCGGTGATGATGGCTGAGGAGACTAATATCGGTGATACCGTTTCAAGGACAATCAGGCTGGCACATGCGAACTTCTGGCCTAACATGGGATGGACCGCGATTTTCCTGATTATTTATATAATTATTTCGCTGATACTTTCCGGGCTGGTCCTGCTTCCGTTTGCTGGCAGTTTCATCAAGACATTTGCAAATCCCCAGGATACGAGCAGCATAGTGAATTTGCCCACCGATCCTGTATTCCTTTTTTTATCATCAGCAGTTAACGCGCTTACACTGCCCCTTTTTCCTATTTTTGCATACATTATGTATTTTAACGGAAGGGCCCGCGAGGAGAATCTCCAGGTCAGTGTTGAGCCTGGCACATCCGAGCCGGGCGTGCGTGTAGAAGATCTTTATGCAAAACCCAGGGATGAAAACAAATTCGAATAAAAAAAAGCCGGTTTCAACCGGCTTTTTTTCTAGTAGTTATCGCGTGTGACGTAGTGCGTATGCAGGAGTTCATGCGATTTGTGGCTGTTGGGACTCCCGAGGAATTCCTTGTATATTGCAATCACATCCGGGTTTTCGTGTGATTTTCTGAGAACCATAAGCTCATCCTCATTATAGATGGCTTTCATTCGGTTCTTCCTGATCTCCATGCTTGTCGGGATGGGCTGTCCGCCTCCACCAATGCACCCACCGGGGCATGCCATGATCTCAACGAAGTGGTATGGTGATTTTCCCTGCCGAACCATCTTCATGATCTTATTTGCATTTACCAGTCCGTGTGCTATTGCAACCTTAAGCTCGGCACCTTCAAGGAACTTCCAGTCTGCAGTACAGCCTTCGATCTTTATCGTGGCTTCCTTTACACCGTCCATCCCCCTTGCAGGAGTGATATTAAGATTCTTGAACGGCACTTCCCTGCCGGTTACGATCTCATAAGCCGTCCTCAACGCTGCTTCCATAACACCTCCGGTGGCACCGAAGATAACTGCAGCACCTGTCGAATCACCCATTATTGAATCGTATTTGCTTGGCTCAAGAGCCCTGAAATCTATGCCTGCCTGCTTGATCATTACGGCAAGCTCCCTGGTTGTGAGGACATAGTCAACATCCTTATAACCGCTGGCTCTCATCTCGGGCCTGTCGGCTTCGAACTTCTTGGCTGTACAGGGCATTATCGAGACTGAAACAACCTTTGATGGATCGAGCCTGCGTTTCTGTGCATAGTACGTTTTTGCAAGCGCACCGAACATCTGCTGCGGCGATTTGCAGGTCGACAGGTTTGGAAGGAATTCGGGATATTTGTGCTCGATGAATTTGATCCATCCCGGAGAACATGATGTGAACATCGGTATCGATGTCTTCGTGTCGCCGTCGACAAGCACTTTCTTGAGCCTGGTAAGAAGCTCAGTTCCTTCCTCCATGATTGTAAGGTCGGCTGAAAAGTCGGTGTCAAGCACAGAGTCAAAGCCAAGCTGCCTGAGGGCAGTAACCATCTTGCCGGTTACCCTTTCGCCCGGGTCATAGCCAAGGTCCTCACCAAGGGCAACCCTGACTGCCGGAGCTGTCTGAACAACAACATGCTTTTCGGGGTTGTAGATAGCATCCCATACAAAATCTATGTATGTTTTTTCAGTCAGTGCACCGGTCGGGCAGCGGTTGACGCACTGGCCGCAGTTTGTGCAAACCACGTTGCTCATCGGCCTGTCGTGGAATGATGATATCTTTTGGTGCGCACCCTTGTTGGCAACGCCTATTGCAGAAATATACTGTAACTCGGCACAGGTTCTTACGCACCTCTGGCACCTGATGCACTTGCTGTCGTCCTTGATAAAAGAAGGCGACGACCTGTCGATTGCATATTTACGATCGGCAACAAGGTCGAGGAAAATATGATCCCCGAAGGCAAACTCGTTGGCTAAGGTCTGCAATTCGCAGTTCTGGTTCTTGTAGCATTTTGTACAGTCGCTCCTGTGTTCTGAAAGAAGGAGTTCCACAACATGCTTCCTGGCATTCCTTACCTTGAGACTGTTTGTCTGAATAACCATTCCTTCGCCAACAGGGGTCGCACAGGAAGCTACTAGTGTCCTTGCGCCGGCCTGTTCAACCACGCAGACCCTGCAGTTTCCTGCAACACACAGGTCGGGGTGGTTACAAAGCGTAGGTATATTAATATTCAGTTGTTTCGCTGCAGCCAGGATTGTCGTTCCGGGTTCTACCGAAACCTTCTGGTCGTTTATAGTTAAATTTACCATGATCTCTCTATTTTCTGTTAGTAAATTATCTCCTCCCTGAAATTCTCAACAATAGATCTGAAAGCATTTCCCACAGACTGTCCGAGTCCGCATTTAGATGCTATCTTCATTGTGTCGGCAAGTTTTATGAGTTCGTTGAGGTAGGTCGATTTGACTTCACCTTTCTTAACCTTTTCAACTCCCATCAGCAGCTGCTGGCATCCGACCCTGCACGGTGTACACTGGCCGCACGACTCTTCAGCAAAGAAATCAAGGTAGTTATGAAGAACATTATACATTGAACGTGAACTGTTGAACAGCTTCATTGATCCTCCGGTAGGAACACCTTCAAAACCTATAATGGTGTCGGGGAATTTTTTCCTCGGAACACAGAATCCGGATGCACCTCCGACCTGTACAGCCTTGGTGTCGCCGTCGCCAAATTCGTTCACAAACTGCTGAACGGTCATCCCAAGCTCCAGTTCGAAAATTCCCGGTGTCGGTGTATCACCTGATACCGAGAATACTTTTGATCCTCTTGAGTCTTTTGTTCCCAGCTGGTTATATTTTGCTGCCCCGTGGCAGACGATCATCATCGCTGTAACAAGTGTCTCCACGTTATTGATCGAGGTTGGTTTCCCGAACACTCCTGAGGTAGTCGGATAAGGAGGCTTGTTCCTCGGTTCTCCCCTCTCACCCTGGATCGATTCGAAAAGTGCACTCTCCTCACCGCAGATATATGCCCCTGCACCCAGACAATAACGGATCCTGAACTCGAATCCTATTCCGTCTATCATCTTGTGGAACGCTTCAAGCTCCATCATAAGCTTGGGCAGGAGGAACCTGTATTCACCTCTCAGGTAAACAATACCTTCCCTGGCCCCGATAGCTTTTCCTGCAATCACCATTCCGCCATAAACCTTGTAAGCAACCCTGTCGAGAATCTCCCGGTCCTTGAATGTTCCAGGCTCTCCTTCATCGGCATTGCAGACAACATATTTAACCGGTTCTTTCTCGGCTGCCGTATATTTCCATTTCAGACCTGTCGGGAATCCTGCTCCCCCTCGTCCTTTAAGACCGGAGTCAAGGATCTGCTGGATGATCTCCTCCCGGGTCATCTTGAATCCCTTCTGGAGGACCTCACGGGCTTCAACCTTTTCAAAGATCAGGTCAACCTTGGTTAATCCTTTATTTTCCATATTATTATCGATTCTATTTTTTTTGCATGTAACTTTTAATGACTTCAGAAACCTTTTCAGGGGTGAGCTCCGTGTACGGTATCTCATTGATAAGGATGGCAGGAGCCTTATGACACCACCCGATGCAATTGGTCTCCAAAAGACTGAACATCTTATCAGGGGTGGTCTCACCAACCTTAATTTTAAGTATTTCCTCGAGAGTATGAAGGATATCGTTTTTTCCTTTCATTGAACATGTGATGGTCTTGCAAACCCTGATCACATTTTTACCCCTTTCCTTAGTGTCGAGAAATGTGTAGAACGATGCAGTTCCGTATACTTCTGCAGCTGAAATATCCAGCTCCCTTGCTACCTCAACCATAGCCTCATCTGTAAGATAATTGTGCTTCTCCACAATTCCTTCAAGGATCGGCATCAGGCTGTCCCTGCTGCGCCCATGCTTCTCGGACAACTCTTTTACAAGATTTCCTACCTGGTACATTTGCTTTTGAATTTTTAGATTTCTATAATTTGAAATTTGATAATTTTTTTGATCTGTGAAAATAATAACAATAAAACTCAAAAAAAACTTACATAAGTCATAGTTTACTATTTAGAATGACTTTAAACAGCAACCAGGCTCAGAACAGCGGCTTGACTTGAGTTTCCAGTCTCAGCAGGACCGATGATAAACCCGGACTCCGCTTCTGAATTCTTTTCCTATCTTTAGAATTATTTCCTGCTGATGGATCACAAATCAGAGCTTACTGGATTGATTCCCGCCCATCCTTTCTTTCTCGGAATAGATTCAGACGGGTGTGTTTTCGACTCGATGGATGTAAAACACCGTGAGTTTTTCATTCCCAATGTGATCAAATTCTTCGGTTTGTTTTCAGTTGCCGGGATTGTACGTGAAACCTGGGAGTTTGTAAACCTGAGATCGGTTACAAGAGGCATAAACCGTTTTCCGGCACTGGTAAAGGTATTCGACCTGCTCAGGGAGAGGAAGGAATATGCATTGAGCGGTATTGATATTCCCAGGCTTGACGATCTGAGGAACTGGATCAGCAGGGAATCAAAACTGAGCAACTCCTCTCTTAATGAACATCACCTTAAGACCGGAGACGATGAAACTTCGCTTGTTCTGAACTGGAGCAGGGCCGTAAACGATGACATAGATATGTGGCTTCGCGATCTTCCTCCTTTCAGGAATGCAAGAACTGCTATTGAAGCCGCAGCAGGTTCGGCCGATATCGTTGTCGTATCACAGACGCCGCAGGCAGCTCTCGAAAGGGAATGGGAGGAACACGGGCTGAGGCAGTATGTCAGCGCCATAGCCGGGCAGGAGTTTGGTACAAAGTCGGAGCATATCGCCTACTCCTCGAAAGGAAAATATGACATAAACCGGATTATGATTATTGGTGATGCCCCCGGTGACCTTAAGGCAGCAACAGATAACGGTACACTCTTCTACCCGGTCGTTCCTGGAAACGAGGAAGACTCATGGAAAAGGCTTCTCGAAGAAGCGCTTCCCCTGTTTCTCGAAGGAAAATTCACATCTGAATACCAGGAGTTACTGATATCTCAGTTCAGGAAAAATCTTCCCGCGATAGCTCCCTGGCAACAGCCTTCCTGATCCATCCTGTCCATTCATTGAGTCCTTCTCCGGTCGTACAGGATAACTGGATCAAAGGTATATGAGGATTTATCCTCTCAAGGTCGCTGACGAACATTTCCATTCTGAAATTTGTGTACGGGATCAGATCCGTCTTATTTAAAAGCACGACTTTAGCTTCACTAAAAAGCATAGGATATTTCGCCGGTTTATCATCACCCTCTGCCGTACTTACCAGGGCTACCTTGAATGCCTCCCCAAGATCAAAATGTGCCGGGCATACGAGATTACCTACATTCTCAACAAAAAGAAGATCAATATTGTCAAGGTCAAATAAGCCAAGCACTTTTGATATGCTATGTGAATCGAGGTGACAGCCTCCTTCAGTGTTAATGACGACGATCGGGATCCCAAACCGTTCAAGCCTGCGTGCATCCCTGTCGGTAGTAATATCACCTTCAATAACGCCAATCCTCAACGAGTTGCCAATAGCCTCCAGTGTCCTTTCAAGCAACGTGGTTTTACCCGCTCCCGGTGAACTGATAAGGTTGACCATCACCACCTTTCTCGAATGAAGTTCTTTTTTTACCTCATCGGCCCTGTCCTGGTTACGGTCCAGGATGTTTTTTAATATTTTTATTTCCATTTTTACTCCCCCTCAATACTTTTAATATATATTTCTTTTCCTTGTATAAGCACAACATTCCGGGAATGGCAATAATTACACTTGATAAACATTTCATCCACATCCGTTTCTCCTCCGCATTCGCTGCACTTCACCCTTACGGGAATTATATCGATTTGAAGCTTTGCATCGCGGGCGATGGTATCCCTGACCGATTCCCTGAAAGCAAATTCAAATATCTCCGGCACAACCTGTATCATTCTTCCAAAAATAACATTTACCCCCGAGACGGCCGAAAGCTTCTCCTTATCGGCTGTTCTCAGTACAATGTATGACAATTCCTGTGCTATAGCCAGCTCATGCATATCTTGAATTTAACAAATCCTTGGAAGCTGCAGACCTGACCGGTGGTCAAGAATTCTTTTACCCCCGGCAATCGTATTCAGGACAACAATTTTCCTCCTGTCGTCCGTTACGCGACCAATAATTGCAGCATTCTTCCCCAGAGTGTCTTTTTGCATTATTTCCAGAGCCCTTGAAGCTTCATTGCTATCGCAAACAACCAACATCTTACCTTCATTTGCCAGGTAATAAGGATCGAAACCCAGAATCTCACAAAGCCCTTTCACAGGCTCATCGACCGGTGTCTTCTCCTCTTCTATTTCAGCACCCAAACCCGACATTGCACATAGCTCATTCATCACGGAAGCTAGGCCACCCCTTGTTATATCGCGCATAAAGTGTATCCCATGGCATTCTTCAAGAAGTTTCCCGGCAAGGAAATTTAAAGACGCAACATCAGATACCACGGAAGTTCTGAAATCAAAAATATTTCTTGCAGCCAAAACTGCAATTGAATGGTTCCCCATCGATCCGTTTACGATCAGAAGGTCATCCTGCCTGACATTTGCCGCCGTGGCCAGGTTCTCATATCCTTTTCTGATCTTTCCAATGCCAGAGGTAGTGATAAATAACCTGTCGCATTTACCCTTTCCGACCACTTTTGTATCACCTGTAACTATTCTCACACCTGCCCTGGCCGCTTCATCTGCCATTGAAGCGGCTATCTCATCAAGTTCATCCCAGGGAAAGTTCTCTTCAATTATAAAGGCAGATGAAAGGCTCACGGGTATGGCGCCTGAAACAGCAAGGTCATTCACCGTGCCACAGACAGCCAGTTTCCCAATATTTCCACCGGGAAAGAAAAGCGGTTCGACAACATAAGAATCAGTTGTAAAGGCCAGATCTGAACCTGGATTTTCCAGAACTGAAGAGTCGGTAAGGGGTCCCTGCATTCCAAACCTTCCTGCAAAAATCTCTTTTACAAGTTCGCCGGTCAGCCGGCCACCGCTTCCATACCCGAGAGTGATATTCCTATTCATTCCTGCCGTATCTGAAATAAGCGTTGCAAACTCCTTCCGCCGAGACCATACATGCTCCTGAAGGATTTCCCGGGTTACATTGCGAACCAAAAAGCGGGCATTGTACTGGTACGATTAATCCGCGCAAAATATCACCACACCTGCACTCTCCTTCATTGCAGTCATCTTTTATTGTCTCATTCAACAGTAATTCCGCATTATAACGGTTGTATTTTCCCCTGAGTTTCATCCCTCCTGACTGAATGATCCCGAATCCTCTCCAGTACATATCCACCGGTTCAAACACCTGTGCCATCATTTTTTTTGCAGTGATATTACCCTCCCTGCTTACAGCTCTTTTGTATTGTATAGCCGTATTAGGATTCTTCCTGTTTACCTGATTAACCAGCATTAGCACGGACATGAGGATGTCGACCGGTTCAAAACCTGATACCGCGCATCCGATTGAGAATTGCTCCGGGATAAAGTCAAAAATTGATGAGCCTGTGATCGCGGCAACATGACCAGGGCAGATAAAACCATTCACATTTGTACCATCCCTGATCAGTATTTCCATTGCCGGTGGCATAAATTTATGCGATACAAGGACATAGAAATTATTGATTCCGCTTTTTTCAGCCTCCATAACGGTAGCAGCCGTTCCGGGAGCAGTTGTTTCAAATCCGATACCCAGGAAGATAACCTTCCTGGATCGCTCTTCCGCTGCTATCCTTAATGCATCGAGAGGCGAGAAAACCATTCTTATGTCAGCACCTGAGGCTTTTTCTTTTTCAAGTGACGATATTGAACCGGGAACCCTTAACAAATCCCCGAAGGTAACAACAATATTTCCCTCGTCGCCAGACAGTCTGACTGCTTTGTCAATAAAGCCCGTGCCTGTTACACAAACAGGGCAGCCAGGACCGGAGACAAGTTCTATATTGTGACCAAGCAGGTTTTTAATGCCGAACCTGTTGATTGCTGCAGTATGTCCTCCGCAGACTTCCATAAACCTGTAAATACCTGTAGCCGATTCGTTTATTGCCCGGATGAGGTCCTTGACCACCCTGCTTCCCCTGAACTCGTCGACCAGTTTCATAGTTCAGAATATTGGTCTGCATCTCCAAGCCTGCTGAGAATTTCTATGGTCTCAGCGGCCTCTTCCAGGCTCAGCTTACCGATTGCAAATCCTGCATGCAGGAGCACGTAATCGCCTGGAACAATTCCCTCCACAAGCTGCAACCCGGCTTTAAAAACCGTACCTGCTACCGATACTTCTGCATAGTCGCCTTCTATGCTGATCACTTTTACTGGAATACTCAGGCACATCGTTCAAATGTTTTTGCTGCAATTACCAGCTGTCCCAACGACACACCTCCGTCATTGGCCGGAACGAGCTGGTTCGTATAGATGTCAAATTTATTTTTCTTCAGGAGAATGCAGGTTCTCCCCAGGATGTAGGAATTCTGGAAAACACCCCCTGATAAGGCAACTTTGTTCAGGCCTGTTTTCTTTCTTATTTCCATACAGGTTTCCACAATTGCCATAACAACACTGTTATGAAACCTTGCTGAAATGAGGGAGATGTCACTTCTCCCGAGGTCATTCAGTATCGAACCAATTGTCTTCTTAAAGATAATTTTTTCCCCTGTTTCATACGGGTAAAACTCATCTGTTTCAGTCATTATGGCATTTTCCAGTCTTACCGGGGCTTCAGAATCAAATCCGGAAACCGGACAGATATTTAATATTGCTGATACAGCATCAAATAATCTTCCGGCGCCGCAGCTGAGAGGTGAGTTGATGTTTTCATCAATCATCCTTTTGACTGTCAGCAACTCTTTAGCATCAATTTTTGCAAAGGCCGGCAATGAACTGATCATGCCGGGTTCCCCGAAATACTTGTACAAATATGAATATGCCATCCTCCATGGTTCGTCAACAGCCCTGTCACCACCCGGAACGGGAAGGTAATCAAAATGGGCAAACCTCTGGAAATCATTATAATCCGCCACAAGGAACTCACCACCCCAAATATTTCCATCTGTTCCGTAACCGGTGCCGTCGAGGCAGACCCCTATGATCTTTTCATCGATCATATTCTCTGCCATAACGGAAGCTATGTGCGCATGATGGTGCTGAACACGAACCAACTTAAGCCCAAGCTCCTCTTTCAGCTTTTCCGCATGCATGGTTGAAAGATAGTCGGGATGGAGATCACAGGCTAGAGCTACAGGTTCAAACCTGAAAATTGATCTGAACCTGTTTATTGCTTCGCAGTAAAAATCATAAGTAGCGAGGTTTTTCAGATCGCCTATATGCTGGCTAAGGATAGCCTGCCGTTCCTTCCCGATGCAAAAAGTGCTTTTCTGTTCGGGGCCAGCTGCAAGCATTCCCGAAACGTCAAAGTTTACATCCACAGGTGAAGGGACATACCCTCTGGCCCTCCTGATAATATTTACTCTCCTTCCGGAGACTCTTATCACTGAATCATCCGTCCTGTTCACAATATTGCGGTTATGACTGACAACAGCTCCGGTAATTTCAAACAGCTTTTCTGATGCCTCCCTGTCGTCCTTAATCAACGGGTCTTCTGAAATATTTCCGCTCGTCATTACCAGGGCAGGAGTTTCAAGCCTGCTGAAAAGCAGGTAATGGATCGGAAGGTATGGCAGGAAAGCGCCTGTAGTTCCTAATCCATTGTTCACAGCAGGTGCCAGGGTCCGTTTCTCCCTGAGGATCACGACAGGCCGTCGCCATGAAGTAAGCTCACGGAACTCTTCGGGAGTAACATGGCAATAGTCCTGGACCGAGATTATGTCCCTGAACATAACCGCAAAAGGCTTTGCATCCCGTTGTTTCCTTTCCCGTAAAACCCTTACTGCATTATTGTCGAGGGCGTCACATGCGAGATGGTACCCGCCCATTCCCTTTATTGCGACCGACTGGCTTGTGGTAATTCGTACCGACAATCTGTCGAGGATTTCAGCTATACCATTAATATGCCCGTCACTGTCGTAATAGGTGTAAACCGGGCCGCAGCTGTTGCATGCAACAGGCTGAGCATGAAACCTCCGGTCGGAGACATCGTTGTATTCATTGCTGCAGCTGCTGCACATTGGGAATTCTCTCATTGAAGTATTGCACCTGTCGTAAGGCAGGCTTTCAATAATTGTGAACCTTGGTCCGCAGGCTGTGCAGTTTGTGAAAGGATAATCTATCCTGGATGCATCATTCTTAATATCATCCAGACAATCGGGGCATACAGCAATATCAGGGCATATCTCCGTTATTTCCGTACCCATTACTGAACTTCCGGCGATCATGAATCCGGCAAAGTTGCGTATTTCTTCCTGTGTGGCAACAACGGACCTGATCAGGGAGGCGGGAGGGGCATTCAGAACAATCTCATTTCTGAACTTTGAGATTGAGTCCTCATCACCCTCCACCACAATTGAAACACCATTAAGCATGTTATCGACCCTGCCGGTAAGTCTGTTCCCAATGGCAAGCTTGTATATAAAAGGGCGGAATCCGACTCCCTGTACAAGGCCTTTAACAATTATTGAATAGGCTTTTTTGATGGCGTACCGTTTATAATTAATTCTGGTCCCTTAACCTGTGCACATAAAATATCACGCTCTCCAGTTCATCAGAGAGATTGACATTGTTAATAATAACATTTGCAGGGACTTTTAAAAGTCCGGGTGCAAAATTCACAATTCCTCTTATCCCGTAACCTGCCAGTTCATTGATCACAGATTGTGCTGATATCTCAGGAACGGCAACGATAGCGATCTTCACGTTAAAGCGGTTTATTATCTCCTTTACCCTGCTCATGGGATAAACCTGAACTCCGGATCTTGACTTCTGCTTAAACGGGTCTATATCGAATGTTGCAACAATATTCATATGCCTCTGTATGAATTTTCCATATTTCGACAAAGCCTGCCCCATATTACCCATGCCAATCAGGATAATATTGTTATCCTTGTTCCTGTGAAACAGAATCTCCATCCTTTCGAGGAGCTCATTAATATCATACCCTCCTCTTTTATTGCCTTTGATTTTAAACTCGGAAAAGTCTTTTCTCACCTGGTCAGCCGTTACGCCGGTCTCCTCTGCCAGCGTATATGAAAAAACCTTTTCAACACCCATAAGCTTCTGCTGCTGCAGGCATGCCCTGTAAAGGAATATTCTCTTCAGGCTGTTTTTGATGATCTGTCTTGTGAAATGCTTCACTTTAAATCAGAATTAACATGCCGGAATATGCAAGTTAAGAAAATTTGCCAGATAAACAGTGATAAATCTCATGGCTGGTTCACAGGAGCTTTATACTGCAAGCTTGATCCCATGAACCCGGGAAGAAGATTTTTATGCCACAAAATCCGTATTCTTTAGCACCCTGATTGTGAATATTCTCACAATTATTAGTATATTTATTCGGATTTCATTCTGAAAACAGCTGCTGACTGACCTGTTGATTTTGAATTAAATTGTGAAGAAGAAGACTCTGATACTTGCAACGGGTAATGATATCCTTACTGATGACGGGATTGCTTTGAGGATAGCGGATGACCTGAAGATTATTTTCCCTGATGCTGACATACAGACTGCGTGCTGCGGAGGACTGGATATCCTCGATTTTATCAGGGATTACAAAAAGGTAATCTTCATCGACTCAATAAAAACCTCCGGCGGATCACCCGGGGATGTTTACCACTTCAAACCATCAGATTTCAGGGAAACAACGCATCTCTCCAATCTTCATGATGTCTCATTCCTTACTGCCCTTGAACTGGCGAAATCTCTTGACATTGAACTGCCGGAAGAGATGCACGTTATAGCCATTGAAATAATCGAGGACATGGAATTCAGTGAAGAATTCACTTCACTTATCAAGAAGAATTATGCGGGGATAGTGACCAGTGTTGCGGAAAAAGTAAAGATGATTTCGGGATGAAATTTGATTTATTACCACATTCCATTGCTGATAGAATTTTAAAACTCAGGATTTATTGTGAATAATATCACTTTAATTATAAGATAAATCAGTTCTTAACACGCATATTCAATATCCCTGTCTGAAACAGCTAAAATATATTTATCTTTTTCTGATAGGTACCAGATGCTGTTCCCTTGCAGGGACCTGGAATGACCAAATCATGTAATTTAGCTATCTTGAAAATTCTAACTTAATGTCTTAGACAGCATTACAGCAATCTGAATTCAAGAAGAAAGACTATTTATGATAAAAATATTTCATGTCAGGTAACTAATCAATGAGTTTACTTAAGGGTCCTGCAACCTTAGCAAATAAGATTTTATTGTGATTCTCTTCACATATTCAATATATTATAAAATAGTTTCTTAACTTTTTATTGAAATACATGAATATTCCATTGCATTAATACTGATTATTATGGAATTCAAGCCTAGAATCATCGCGTTTCTGTGCAAGTGGTGTTCATATACGGGTGCCGATTTGGCCGGAACCTCGCGCATGGTCTATAAGTCGAACGTCAGGATAGTAAAAGTGATGTGTTCAGGAAGGATCGAACCGACATTCGTATTAAAAGCCTTTGAACAGGGTGCAGATGGTGTACTGGTTTGCGGCTGCCACCCGGGTGACTGTCATTACCAGGAAGGAAATTACCGCTGTTTAAGGAGATTCATCCTGTTACAAAAATATATCTCCCAGATGGGAATAAACAAAAACAGGCTCAGGCTCGAATGGATAAGTGCCAGCGAGGGGAAACAGTTTGCAGAACTGATCGATGGGTTTACCGAGACAGTATCGGAGCTTGGACCATGTAAAGCCAGGGAGATCCTGAGCGTTTTATCGTAGATTACTAAACATTACGACATGGAAGCACCAAAGCCGAAATTAAAACTCGCCGTTTACTGGGGAGCTGCCTGCGGCGGCTGTTGTGTATCTGTCCTGGATGTACACGAGAAACTTTTCGATGTTGTGGCATCTGCTGATTTTGAATTCTGGCCTATTGCAATGGATATTAAATACAAGGACATCGAAGAGATGGCTGATGACCATCTTGATATAACCTTGTTCAACGGTGCCATCAGGAACAGTGAAAATGAACATATGGCAAAGCTTCTGAGAAAAAAAAGCAGGTTACTTGTTGCCTACGGAAGCTGTTCTCACCTGGGTGGAATACCGGGTCTGGCAAATTTCTCAAACAGGGATGAAATTTTCAGAAGGGTTTATGAGGAAAGCGAGTCGACCGTCAATCCTGAAAAAACAAGGCCTCTAAGTGAGTTCAGTGTCCGTGAGGGCCTGCTGGAAATACCTGAATTCTACAATGATGTACGTTCTCTCTCGCAGGTAACAGATGTTGATTATTACATACCGGGCTGCCCTCCTCAGACTGACAGGCTTCTGGAGGTATTCTCGGCAATTGCGGGTGGCAGCGGGCTGCCCCCGAAAGGTTCGGTGATCGGAGCCGGTAAAAGGGCTCAATGCGACGAATGTGTCAGGAAGAAAACAGAGAACAAGAAAATAAAGAAGTTTTACCGGCCATGGGAGATTACGGATGATGGTGAATCCTGCTTTCTCGAGCAGGGTGTAATCTGCATGGGTCCGGCAACAAGAGAAGGTTGCGGCTACAGGTGCATAAAGGGGAACGCCCCTTGCAGAGGATGTTACGGGCCAACGCCCGGAGTAACTGACCCTGGTACAAAGATGATGTCTGCGATTGCAAGCATCATTGATGAAAAGGAACCTGATGATATAAGCAGGGTTGTGGATGATATTGTTGACCCTGCAGGTTTGTTCTATCGCTTCAGCCTTCCTGTCTCACTAATAAGAAGAAAATTATGACGAGAAGAATAACCATTGATCCAATTACACGACTTGAAGGTCATGGCAAGATCGAAATTTTCCTCGACGAGGATGGTGAAGTTGACAATGTCTATTTCCAGGTACCTGAACTCAGGGGGTTTGAAAAATTCTGTGAAGGAAGACCCGTGGAGGAATTGCCTTCCATTGTGGCTAAGATTTGCGGTGTCTGCCCCGGTTGTCATCACATGGCTTCAGGCAAAGCTGTTGATGCGGTATTTGGCGTCGAACCGACACCCACGGCAAAAAAACTCAGGGAACTTTTCTACATGGCCCATTTTGTACATAGCCACACGGCTCACTTCTATGCCCTTGCAGCCCCTGACTTTGTACTTGGACCTGATGCACCCGCTTCAAAAAGAAATATCCTGGGAGTAATAGAAAAAGTAGGTAAGGAAATCGGTACAGAAGTAATCAGGCAACGCCGTCTTGCACAGGAAATCCAGGCGCTGCTCGGGGGGCACCAGACATTCGTTGTCATGAATGTACCGGGTGGAGTGAGAAGAGGTCTGACAGTCAGGGAAAGAGATGACATCGTTGAAAAGGCAAAGGGTTTTGTGAAATTTGCACAGTTTTCACTGGATCTTTTTCAAAATGTTGTTCTTGGCAATAAAGATTATACTGACATAATCCTGAACGGGCCATATTCCCTTAAGCTTCACTCCATGGGGCTCGTGGATGAAAATAATAAGGTTAATTTTTATGACGGGAAAGTGAGGGTTGTTGATACCGAAGGCAAGGAGCTATACAAATATTCTCCTGTTGATTATCTCGATTATGTTGCTGAGCACGTAGAACCATGGACTTACCTGAAGTTTCCCTACCTGAAAAAGATCGGGTGGAAAGGTTTCACGGAAGGTCAGACTTCAGGGGTTTACCAGGCCACCCCTCTTTCAAGGCTGAACGCATCTGACGGTATGGCTACACCTCTCGCACAGAAGGAATATGAAAGAATGTATTCCGTTCTTGGAACAAAACCGGTGCACGCGACTCTTGCAATGCACTGGGCAAGACTTATCGAGCTCCTGTATTCTGCTGAAAGATGTCTTGAGCTTGCATGGGATAACGAAATAACAGGCAAGGAGCTGCAGGCTCAGCTCGGCAGGATAACCGGTGAAGGAGTAGGAATAGTTGAAGCACAGAGGGGTACTCTCACTCACCATTATTTTACCGACAGCAGGGGAATTGTAACCAGGGTCAACCTGATCGTGGGGACCACTAACAATCATGCAGCTATCAGCATGTCGATAAAAAAGGCTGCAAAGGGATTGATCAGGAAAGGGGCTGAGGTAACTCAGGGTACGCTTAACATGATTGAAATGGCTTTCAGGGCATACGACCCCTGTTTTTCGTGCGCTACGCATAGTTTGCCCGGACAAATGCCCATGGTACTTGAAGTACGTGATGCAAACGGTGAATTGGCCCAAAGAGTAGTCAGGAGCTGAATGACGAATGGCAATTAACAGAGCAACAGATAACCAAATCAAATAATCATGCAGGTAGGAGTCTTTTTCTGTCTGACTGAAGAAAGCGAGGATCTCAACATTGATTCCATTGCAAAATACACTGCAAATCTTCCGAATGTTGAAATAGTCAGGGACCTCGGCATAAAACCTCATCCCGACATGGAAGAGATAAATGAGATAATCAGGGCGAATAACCTGGGAAGGGTTGTGGTTGCAGGAGATATGCCTGGCTATTACAAGCCTGCCTTTACAAAAGCGATGTCCCTCGCCGGTGGAAATACCGATGAAGTAAGGCTTGCATCATTCATGGAACACGGAGCAAAAGGTAAAGAGGCGATGGACCGTGCCAAAGCTATCATTGCATGTGCAACGATGGCAGTACCTTTTCCGCTGGCGGCTATTCCGACAGGGAACCCGGTGAACCATTCGACACTGATTATCGGCGGAGGTATAGCCGGCATACAGTCAGCTCTGGAAATAGCAAATGCAGGGAAACCGGTCTTTCTCATTGAACAGTCAGGAACCATCGGCGGCCATATGGCCATGTTCGATAAGACTTTCCCTACGCTCGACTGTGCAGCATGCATTCTGACTCCAAAAATGGTAAACGTGGGTCAGCATGATATGATCCAGCTTTTTACGAGGTCAAGGGTGGCTGGTATAACCGGCGACCCGGGCGCTTACCATGTCAGGATAAAGCAAAGTGCGAGATTTGTAGATGTTAAGTCATGCGTAGCCTGCAATCAATGCACTGAAGTTTGCCCGGTAAAGGTTGAAAGCGAATTTGATGCAGGCATTTCTCTAAGAAAAGCTATTTATATACCTTTTCCCCAGGCAGTACCAAATGCCTACCTCGTCGATCCGGAGAGATGCACTTATATTCTATCGGGAGGAAAAAAATGCGGTGTATGTGCGAAAAAATGTCCGAAGGAATGTATAAATCTGAACGAAACCGACCATTATGTTGACCTGGAGGTTGGAAACATCGTTCTCGCTATCGGCTACGAACTCCTGGATGTAAGCAGGATTGACCAGTACGGGTACGGGAAATATCCAAATGTTCTGACTTCGCTTGAATTCGAACGACTGACGAATGCCTCAGGGACGACCGGAGGGAGGATCGTCATGAAGTCTAAAAGGTTTAATAAAAAGACAGAAAAGGACGAATGGGTTTTTCTTCCCGACGGGGTACCTCCAAAAAGTGTGGCCATAATTCACTGCGTCGGTTCGAGGAATAAAAAATACAATGCGTACTGCTCAAGGGTATGCTGCATGTATTCATTGAAATTTGCCCATCTTGTAAAGGAGAAGATACCGGATGTCACGGTTTATGAATTCTATATAGACATGAGGGCATTTGGAAAAGGTTACGAGGAGTTCGCAGATCGTATTAAGGAAGAGGGAACTCTGATAATTCGCGGTCACAGTGCCATGGTAACAATGAATAATGGTCAGATGGTTGTAAGAGGTGAAGATATTATTAACGACAAGCTGGCCGAATTCCATGTGGATATGGTCGTCCTTGCGGTTGGTCTTATTCCTTCTCCCGGGACCGATGAATTAGCCAGGATGATGGATATCAGCAAGGATCATGACGGCTGGTTCTCGGAATTGAATTACAATGGCAGCCCCACCGATACTGAGAAAGGAGGTATATATGTAGCCGGAATGTGCCAGGGACCAAAGGACATTCCTGACACTGTTGCCCAGGCATCAGCTGTGGCGGCTGGTATTCTCAGAAGCCTCACAACAAAGAGAGGAATCGGACATCTCAGCAGTATTCCGCTCAGCGAGATAGAGGCGAAAGCCAAGAATATCCAAACTGTTTAAGAACAATATCATGGCAATCAGAGTAAATCCCGGGTTTATTAACGATCTTAACAGGTTCGGAAAGGAGAATATTGAGCTCTGCTACCAATGCGGTGATTGCTCGGCGGTATGCCCCCATTCCGATGAGTTTTACAAATTTCCCCGTAAACCGATACGCCTTCTGCAAATGGGGCTCGAGAAGAAGGTTGAAACAACACTGGAGCCATGGTTGTGTTACTACTGTGGCGACTGTTCTGACCTTTGCCCAAGGGATGCAAACCCGGGGGATACGATGATGATACTCAGGCGGTATCTTACTTCTGTATATGACTGGACAGGCTTATCAAGAAAATTCTATACCTCACATTGGTGGGAAATTGGCGCCGTTTTCGTGATAGGTATCCTCATTGCGTTGCTGTTCTCCGCTTTCAATCCTCATGGCATAGTTACAACATTGACTCCCGATGGCGGGGTCAAAATAAACGAGATGTTCCCTGTAGAAACAGTCAATATCGGTGCTCATATCATGCTGATATCCATTGCCAGCTTCCTTATTGCAAATATCATCCGGATGTGGTACCTGACCCTTCTTAAGGACCGATCTGTAAGAATTCCTTTCACGTTGTACTTCAGGAAGCTTTATCAGCTTTTTGTTCATTTCCTTACACAGAAGCAGTTCATCAAATGCAAGGACAGGAGTTACTGGATATTCCACCTGCTCCTGATGTCAGCATACGTTCTGATGTTTGTCCTGATTGTCGGCAACCTCAGGTGGTTTCAGACCGACCGGATATATTCATGGTACCAGCCTCAAAGGCTGCTTGGTTATTATTCAACCCTGGGTCTGCTGGCAGGTCTTGCATTCTTCAGCTGGGGCCGTATCAGGAAAATAGGGCAGAAATTCAAGTTCTCACATCTGAGCGACTGGATTTTTATAATACTTCTCTTCCTTACCACGACTTCAGGTATCCTGTTACATTTTTTCAGGCTTAGTGGAATGCCTGTTGCTTCTTACTACACTTATATAATACATATGGCTGTGCTGGTCCCGATGCTGTGTGTTGAAGTTCCGTTCTCAAAGTGGTCGCACCTGGCTTACAGGCCATTTGCCATCTATTTTGCAGAGATAAAAAAATCAGCATTGCCGGCAAGGAAAAAGAACGACGCATAAATACAGAGAATAATGATAGCCGATAAAAAAGCATCTCCCAGAATTGGTGTCTATGTATGCTGGTGTGGAACCAATATCCAAAAGATCGTTGATGTTGAAGATGTGGCAAAGTTTGCATCTGGCCTTCCCAATGTAGTACTTGCAAAGAGTTATAAATATATGTGTTCCAATCCCGGGCAGGAAATGATAATACAGGATATCAGGGAACATAAGCTCGACAGGATAGTTGTTGCCGCCTGCAGTCCTAACATGCATGAAAGAACATTTCGTAATGCACTCAGGTCAGCCGGGCTTAACCAGTATCTTTTCGAAATGGCCAATATCCGGGAACAATGCAGCTGGGTTCACACCGACCACATGGAAGCGACTGAGAAGGCAAAAGCCTTAGTAAGTGCCGCACTCGCCCGCGTTGAGCTGCACGAACCGCTTGAAAACATGTCGGTCGATATGTGCCCAAACTCACTGGTAATAGGAGGTGGAATATCTGGCATGACAGCTGCGCTTGAGCTTGCCGACTCAGGATTTATCGTTTACCTGGTTGAGAAAGATGATCACCTCGGAGGCAACCTCGCACGTGTTGATCTGACGGCACCTTACCTGTACTCCGCGAGGGACCTCATAACGGAAAAAATTATAAGAATCAAGGATAACAGGAAGGTCATTGTCTA
The DNA here is from genome assembly GCA_035541795.1 of Bacteroidales bacterium. GTDB lineage: Bacteria > Bacteroidota > Bacteroidia > Bacteroidales > VadinHA17 > LD21. The sequence goes on along the minus strand of DATKMR010000001.1, from coordinate 720,310 downwards.
CCTCGGATCAAAAGTTACCGAGCTGACAGGCTTTATCGGTAATTTCAAAGCAACAATTCAATCTTACGACAACAGGTACAATTATCCGGGCAGGAAGGTAAACGTGAAAGTCGGAAATGTTGTTGTAGCAACTGGTTACAAGGAGTTTGACGCCTCACGGATTGTCCACTATGGCTATGGCAAGTTGCCCAATGTTATCACTTCCTTCGAACTCGAAAAGATGATCCGGAACGGGTCTGTCGAGACCAGGGATGGCAGGGCGCCCAAATATGTCGCCATTGTTCATTGTGTTGGCAGCCGGTCAAAAGAATTTCATTCGTATTGTTCCAGGGTTTGCTGCATGACGGCCCTTAAATATGCTTCTGAAATTAAATCAGCACATCCCGACTGCTATATTTCTGACATCTACGTAGACATGCATGCATTCGGTAAAGGGCATGAAGAATTTTACCGCAAGTCATCCGAAGCCAAGACCTTGTTCCTGATGTATGAGAAAGGAGACCGGCCAGTCATACACAAGGCAGGTCCAAAAGATGACTGTGAGATGCTTATTGAAGTAAATGAGAAACTATCCGGTGAACATATCGAAATTCCGGCCGACCTTGTCGTTCTGATGGTTGGTATGGAAGCCCGTGAAGATTCCGGTGAGATTGCCAGGCTCGTGAATATCAGCCAGGATAAGGATGGCTGGTTTATCGAAAGTCATCCGAAGCTGGAACCTGTTGCCACGACAACAGATGGTATCTTTATCGCCGGTACGTGCGTTGCACCAAAGGACATCCCCGACTCGGTAGCGCAGGCCCGGGCAGCTGCGGCAAGAATACTTGCCAGGATCGCTCAGGGTAAAATTGAAGTTGACGCCGTATATTCTGAAGTTAATGAAGAGATATGCTCAGGCTGCAGGTTTTGTAATCAGCTGTGCCCGTATAGTGCCATTGAATTCAATGAGGAAAAGAAATGCAGCCATATCATCAGTGCTTTGTGCAAAAGCTGTGGGGTTTGCGTTGCAGCCTGTCCATCATCAGCGATCAAGGGACGACATTTTACCGACCAGCAGATTCTGGCACAGGTAGAGGGACTGTTCACATTATGACTTTAAGAGACTTCCAGTGATCATATCAGGCCACTGGCATTGTTCAGAAAATATTAAACAGATTTTATCCTTTAACAGATAAAAGTTCCTTATAACCTTAAAAAATCGTAATTTTATTCGTAATAATTATTAGAAACAGGAGGTAAAAGATGGCAACTGAATACTTATGCAAGGCCTGCCGTGGCATACTGAACGGGAAAACCTCGATCATCCTCGCCGCGCAGAAAATTGGAACCTCGCACAGAGGTCTTGTATACCTCAATCCTGAACTGGGAAACTATACCACCACCACGCATCCTTCTTTCAAAATAAACGAAGGGGAGGTGTACCTTTATACTTGTCCTATCTGCCATTCTCAGCTTAACAGCCAGAAGTATCCGCATCTTGTCAGGATCATCATGATTGATGATGAAAGAAAAGAGTACAATATTTATTTTTCAGATATTGCCGGAGAAAAATGCACCTACAAAATCAGGGGAACCAAGGTTGAAGCAATGAAGGGTCCGGATTCTGAGAAGTATGACAGGTACTTCGATATACCCGACGAGGACAGGAAATATTTATAGGCTTCCAACAACCGGCGAGCGGTGAGCGGTGACCGGCTTCTGTCATCAGACTTTTTTCATTACTTTTGCTGCTGTTTAATCAATTAAACTGATTAGAATTTCTATGAAAAAAGATCTGAGCCTGAAAGCTGCCGATAATATCAGGATACTTGCCATATCTATGGTTGAGAAAGCTAAATCGGGTCATCCCGGTGGAGCAATGGGTGGCGCTGATTTTATCCACATACTCTTCTCTGAGTACCTCAAATTTGATCCCGACAACCCCTCATGGATCAACCGCGACCGGTTCTTCCTAGATCCAGGTCACATGTCGCCAATGCTTTATTCGGTGCTGGCAATGACGGGCCATTTCAAAATGGAGGACCTGCAGAATTTCAGGCAGTGGGGAAGCCCGACTCCTGGTCATCCGGAGACAGACAAGGTGAGGATGATAGAAAATACCTCAGGTCCGCTGGGTCAGGGTCATACCATGGCTGTAGGTGCAGCAATTGCAGGGAAATTCCTCGAATCGAGGTTCGGCAAGCTCTTTGATCATAAAATATATGCCTTCATTTCGGATGGAGGCATACAGGAAGAGATTTCCCAGGGTGCAGGCAGGGTTGCCGGGTTCCTGGGCCTCTCTAACCTGGTTATGTTCTACGATTCAAATGATATCCAGCTTTCGACCGAAACCAATGCAGTAACAGCAGAAGATACGGCAGCTAAGTACAGGGCATGGAACTGGAATGTCATTGAGATTGAGGGCAATGATCACAACCAGATCCGGAATGCTCTCGATTCTGCCCTTCCTGAAAAACAAAAACCCACGCTCATTATCGGCAAGACCATAATGGGCAAGGGCCTGCTTGACAAGGATGGAAACAGCTTTGAGAGGAAGACTTCAACACACGGGCAGCCTGTCAGCGAAGCCGGAGGGTCGTTCGAAAAATCGGTAATCAACCTTGGTGGTGACCCTTCTAATCCCTTCTGCGTCTTCGACGATGTCGCTGAAATTTACAGGGATGTACTCAAACGGAACAGGGAAAATGTTGCTGCCTGGAAGAAGAATAAGAATGAATGGGAGAAAAAGAACCCTGAATCAGACAGGAAGCTTCACAACTTTTATGCCGGAAAAGCGCCGTCAATTGATTACAAATCAGTCAGACACAAGGAAGGTATTGCAACCAGGGCAGCTTCTGCATCGATGCTTGAGATCTTAGCAAAGAATGTTGAAAACATGGTTGTTGCCTCGGCCGATCTTGCAAATTCCGATAAGACAGATGGCTTCCTGAAAGGGACAACCCCCTTTAAAAGGAATGACTTCAGCGGAGCCTTTCTTCATGCCGGCGTTTCGGAACTGACAATGGCCTCAATAATGAATGGAATGGCACTGCATGGGGGTATCATCCCCGCCTGCGGTACATTTTTCGTGTTCTCCGACTATATGAAACCAGCTGTAAGGCTTGCATGCCTGATGGGGCTGCCTGTAAAATATATCTGGACCCACGATGCATTCCGTGTCGGGGAGGACGGGCCAACGCATCAACCGGTGGAACAGGAGGCACAGATCCGCCTGATGGAACACCTCAGGAACCATCATGGTGAAAACAGCATGCTCGTACTGAGACCGGCCGATGCAGCAGAGGCAACCGTTGCATGGAAAATGGCAATGGAGAATACAAAAACACCGACTGCACTTATCCTGTCTAGGCAGAATATTAAAGACCTTCCCTCCTCTTCAGGCGACAGGTTTACCGATGCACTCAATGCATCAAAAGGTGCCTATATCATAGAAAACTGCCCCGGCGAACCTGACATAACACTGGTAGCCAGCGGATCGGAGGTGGCAACTCTTGTAGAAGGAGCCGATCTGTTAAGAAAGGACGGACTCAGGGTCAGGATCGTATCAGCCCCGTCAGAAGGATTGTTCAGGAACCAGAGTGATGAATACCGTAATTCGGTGATTCCCGGAAACGGGCCGGTATTCGGACTGACTGCAGGACTGCCGGTAACTCTCCAGGGATTAGTTGGAACACGTGGCAAAGTCTGGGGCCTGGATCATTTCGGGTATTCTGCTCCCTATAAGGTACTCGATGAAAAATTCGGTTTTACCGCGGCAAATGTATATAACCAGGTAATTGAATTTCTCTCCCGGAAAGATGAAAAATGACATTACTCCCGGAGCAAAGGGACTGATATTCGATCTTGACGGTACATTAGTCGACTCCATGCCTATCCATTTCGACGGGTGGAAAAAAGCCTGCGAAAAATTCGGAGCACATATTGATCCTGCATTTTTAAGATACCATACCGGAAGTCCGGGGTGGGCAATTGCAGCAGCAATAATTGAACACAGCGGCCTTGACGGCAATGTGACTGTTGAAGATATCCTGAAGGTAAAGCTTGACGAATTCTATAAAATGCAGCACCTGATCAAACCTGTCGAACCGGTTGCCGGGATTGTGAGGAAATACCACGGTGTTCTTCCCATGGCTGTCGGAACCGGGGGGCACAGATCGGCGGTCGAAAGAACACTCGAGGTTACAGGTATGAGGAAGTATTTCGACATAATTGTCACGGCAAACGATGTAAAAAACCATAAGCCGCATCCTGATACTTTTCTCAGATGTGCCGAATTGATGAAAGTGGACCCCGCCTCTGTTGAGGTATTTGAGGATGGTGACCTGGGAATAGAAGCCGCCAAAAGGGCAGGGATGATAATCACCGATGTCAGATCGTGGTATGATTCCAACTGGTGAATACTGAAAGTCAGGCTTCACGGGTACCTCATTGCCGGTAAGGCGATTAAAATGTAAATTAACCAGGCTAAACAGGTCTGTCAATGATTCTTTTTATATTTGCATGTTTAGAAATCCTTCATGAGGAAAACCCTGAAAATAAAAACATCATTCCTGCTCCTTGCATGGCTGATCATATTTGCTCACGGAGTCATTCCTCATAATCACTCCGACGAAGCTTCCTGTTCACCCTGCTCTGCCAGGCACGAATCAGGTACGGGTCACAATAGACAGGGTAGCATCTCGACAGGATCCTTGCATTCAGATGAAAACGTATGCCATCTTCTGAATATACTCTTTCAGAATTTCAACCCCGACAATCTCTGCACTCATTTTTCAAAAGAACCTGCTCAGCCGGTAAATAACTGTAGTACAGGGAAGATCTATATTCACTTCAGCGATTCCCTGGTTTCGTCGAGCTGCGGGTCCACTGCTCTATTCAGGGCCCCGCCTTTAGCCTGATCCTCTGATTTCTTCACATTCTTTTTACACGGAGCGATCCGGTAATCCCTATTTTTATTAATGCCATGATTGATCGAATAATTCATTTTTCAATAAAGAACAAGTTTCTGATCGGGCTGTTCATTGTCGCCCTCACAGGTTGGGGAACTTACTCGCTCATGCACCTGCCGGTCGACGCCATTCCCGATATTACAAATAACCAGGTCCAGGTAATTTCTCTTGCACCTTCACTGGCCGTCCAGGAAGTGGAAAGCTTTATCACAGCTCCAATTGAAGTCTCTGTGGCAAGCATACCCGATATTATCGAGCTGAGATCTATCTCAAGGCTCGGGCTGTCGGTGGTGACCGTTGTTTTTAAAGACGGAGTCGATATCTACTGGGCCAGGCAGCAGCTGAACGAAAGGATCAGGGAAGCCGAGGAATCCATTCCTCCAGGCCTTGCAAAAATCGAGCTCGCACCTGTATCGACCGGGCTGGGAGAAATCTTCCAGTACAGGCTGGCTGTAGAAAGAGGCCTCGGGGAGAAGTACGGACCATCAGAACTCCGCACGATCCAGGACTGGATAGTCAGGAGGGAAATGCTCGGGACACCAGGGGTGGCCGACATTAACAGCTATGGAGGAATTGTAAAAGAATATGAGATCGCCGTGAACCCCGGAAGGCTGAGGGGAATGAATCTCACGCTTACCGACTTATTTGAAGCCCTTGAAAAAAACAATGAGAATACCGGAAGTGCATACATCGACAAGAGTCCGAACGCCTATTTCATAAGGGGTATAGGCCTGGTGAGATCACTTGAGGATATTGAAAAAATCGTTGTCAAAACAAACTCATCGGGTATCCCGGTGCTGATTCGTGATATTGCTTCCGTCAACTTTGGCAAAGCAACGAGGTACGGCGCTTTTGTCGTCGACACAACAGAAGCGGTCGGGGGAGTGGTGATGATGCTCAAAGGTGCAAATGCCCATAAGGTGATAGATAATGTTACTGCGAGAATAGCTTCCGTCCAGAAGTCGCTGCCCGAGGGTGTTACCATCGAACCTTACCTGAACCGTTCCGATCTCGTCGGCCGTGCAATAGGTACCGTATCACGAAACCTCATTGAAGGAGCGCTTATAGTGATTTTTATCCTTGTACTTCTGCTCGGCGATTACCGTGCCGGGCTGATTGTAGCATCAGTTATCCCCCTGTCGATGCTCTTCGCAATTTCGCTGATGGGAATATTTGGAGTGTCGGGCAACCTGATGAGCCTCGGGGCAATCGACTTCGGCCTTATCGTCGACGGGGCGGTGATAATAGTGGAAAGCGTGGTGTACAGGATTTATGTCACCTGCTACGACCCGCTGCGAAACACTCCCCTCACCCGGGATGAAATGGATACAAACGTGTTCCAGTCAGCCAGCAGGATGATGAGTTCGGCGACATTCGGACAGATAATTATCCTGATTGTATATCTTCCAGTGATTGCCCTTGTGGGCATCGAAGGCAAGATGTTCAGGCCGATGGCACAGGTTGTAACATTTGCACTTATTGGAGCCGCCATACTGTCACTAACATGGGTCCCGGTGGCATCGGCCCTCTTCCTCGACAGGACTCCCGGCAGGAAAAAGAACTTTTCGGACAGGCTGATGGAAAAACTTCACAAGGGGTTCCATCCGCTGATAGAATACTCTCTGAATCATAAAAGGCTAGTCTCAGTTTCTGCCATCGCGCTCTTCCTTTTCGCGTTGTTTATCTTCAGTGAACTTGGAGGGGAATTCATCCCGCAGCTTGAAGAAGGCGACCTGGCCGCAGGAGTCATTACCCTTCAGGGAGGCTCGCTCACCCACACAATAGATATGGTGAAGAAAGCCAACAAGCTTCTTCTCAGCAGCTTCCCCGAGATAAAGCACCTGGCCTGCAAAATCGGATCAGGTGAAATACCCACCGATCCGACACCAATGGAAACGGGCGATTATATCATTACATTAAAGGACAAGGATCAGTGGACATCGGCGTCGACAAGGGAAGAGCTTGTATCAAAAATGGAAGATAAGCTCGTTACACTTGCAGGTGTCAAATTTGAGTTTCAGCAACCTATACAGATGCGCTTCAACGAGCTTATGACGGGTTCAAAGCAGGATGTGGCCGTGAAAATATTCGGGGATGATCTGAATGTGCTTGCCGACAATGCATCATCTGTTGAAAAGCTGATTACCAGTATCAAAGGTGTTGAAGATATCAATGTTGAAAAAGTCACCGGCCTCGCACAGATCCAGGTCACGTGGGACCGTGACAGGCTTTCTCAGTATGGTTTGTCGGTCGGTGAAGCCAACAGGATACTTAGAGCCGCATTTGCCGGGAGCCAGGCCGGGGTTGTTTACGACGGTGAAAAAAGGTTTGCACTGGTTGTAAGACTCGACAAGGACTACCGGCAGAGCATTGAGGATGTGAGGGACTTATCGGTTAGCCTGCCGGGCGGCGGGCAGATACCTTTCGACCAGATAGCCACGATTGAGATAAAATCGGGTCCGGCACAGGTCTCAAGGGAGGATACAAAGCGACGCATAACCATAGGATTCAATGTCAGGGGCAGGGATGTGGAAAGTGTAATCGCGGAGGTTTCTGATAAGATCGATCATAACATCAGGCTCCCGAGTGGATACTATGTAACCTACGGCGGCCAGTTTCAGAATCTCCAGGCTGCCAAGTCAAGATTGCTTATTGCAGTTCCGGTGGCACTCCTGCTTATCTTTATCCTGTTGTATTTCACATTTAAATCAATAAAGGAGACTCTCCTGATATATTCCGCCGTTCCAATGGCTGCCATAGGCGGGGTTTTTGCTTTATGGATCCGCGGGATGAATTTCTCAATATCAGCCGGTGTTGGATTTATCGCTCTGTTCGGTGTGGCAGTTCTTAACGGGATCGTGCTTATCGCCGAATTCAACAGGCTCGAAAAAGAAGGAATCTCCGATATAACCAGGAGGGTGCTCAAGGGTCTTAACACCCGCCTCCGTCCCGTAATAATGACCGCCACCGTTGCATCGCTAGGATTCATCCCAATGGCCGTTTCGACATCTCCCGGCGCGGAAGTTCAAAAGCCCCTTGCAACGGTCGTTATCGGCGGGCTGCTGACATCCACCCTGCTGACACTGATCGTTCTTCCCGTATTTTATGTTGCATTCAATACCGGTAAGATCAGGTTCAGTACCAGGCGGAAGACAGCAAATGGTTCAGCTTTAGCGGTTATGTTAATGGTCCTGAGCTTTGTGACTGCCGGATATGTCAATGCACAGGGGGTGAAGCATATCAGCGAAAGTGAGGCAGTGAAACTTGCCCTGGAAAACAACCTTCAGCTAAAGTCCTCCTCGGTTGCTGTAAATGTTCAGAAAACTCTTGAGAGTGCATCATGGGATATAGGGAAGACAAGCATAGGATACGAGCGAGGGCAGATGAATTCCATCAACAGGGATAATAATATTTCTGTATCACAATCAATTGCTTTCCCTTCTCTGTACATCAACCAGGCAAGACTTGCAAAAGCGAATACTTCGAGCAGCGAATGGCAATTGAAGGGATCGAGGAACGATGTCGCCACACAGGTAAAACAGGTGTACTGGGAACTGGCTTACCTGTACACGAAGTACAGGCTTCTCAGGTACCAGGACAGTCTCTTTACAGGGTTCCTGAGAGCCGCGGAGCTAAGGGCCATCTCGGGTGAAACCAACCGTCTTGAAATGATTAATGCCCGGTCTCAGAGCATGGAAGTCAAGAACAGGCTGCACCAGATTGTCTCCGACATCGGCATAACCTCGAGGAAGTTCCACACGCTACTTAATTCCGGTGATGACATACTCCCATCCGATACGGTCCTTCACAGGGCACGTGTTCCTGTTGTGGCAGATACTTCGGGTATAGCATTGAATCCTGCACTCGGGTATATTAGGCAGCAGGTTGAAGTTTCAAGGATCCGGAAGGCGGTCGAGAGAAGCCGGCTGATGCCCGATTTCACGATCGGTTATTTTAACCAGTCCATAATCGGGACGCAGGATGTAAATGGAGCACCGGTAAATTTCGGATCGGGTGACAGGTTTTCAGGAGTCCAGGCGGGAATTTCAGTGCCCTTATGGTTTATCCCGTATGCTTCAAAGGCAAAAGCTGCCGCTTTAAACCAGAAATCGGCTGAAATACAGGCTGATTATTATTCGAAATCCATCAGTGATGAGTATCTCTCGCTTCTCGATGAATACAAAAAATACTCAGGCAGTGTAGAGTATTATGAAAAACAGGCCCTGAACGAAGCGGAGCTGATAATTGAACAGTCGACAAGAAGCTATAAAGCAGGCGCGATGGATTATCTCGAATATATACTCAACCTGAACCGTGGAATAGAGATAAAACAAAGTTACCTCGACGCGCTTAACGGCCTCAATCAAACGGCGATGAATATCGAATCTATAACAGGCAAAATATTTTAATATCAATCCCCATGCAGAACAGAAATATAACCCATACCATCACTTGTCTTATCCTTGCCGGGCTCCTTGCGGCCTGCACCGGCAGCGGCAACGGCAGCAATAAAAATGCCGCCGAAAAGACAGAAATGCTTCCCGAAGACATTGTTGAAATGAGAAGCGACCAGATTAAGCTTGCCGGGGTTGATACCTCTCGGGTGGAGCAGCGTGATCTTTTCAGTACTATCAAGGTGAACGGGAAAGTAGCTGTGCCTCCACAGAATTTTGTGTCAGTCTCTGCACCTCTTGGAGGATTCATTAAAAGTACCAGCCTGATCCCCGGGAGCAGCGTCTCAAAGGGCCAGACGCTTGCACTGGTAGAGAACCAGGAGTTCGTCAATATTGAGGAGAGCTACCTTGAAACAAAAAACAAGCTTGAATACGCGGAGGCTGAATTTAAAAGGCATACGGAGCTTTTTAAGGAAGATGTGTACTCCGAGAAGAACCTCCAGCAGGTTACAACTGAATACAGGACCCTCAAAGTCCAGCTTTCTGCCCTGGAGCAGAAGCTTGCCCTGATAGGGCTCGATCCTTCAACCCTGAAGGAAGATAATATATCAAGATCAGTTGCACTGGTCTCACCAATCAATGGCTTCGTAAGGGCGGTTAACGTAAACAACGGCAAATCCATATCACCCACCGACGTGCTTTTTGAGGTTGTAAATACAGAGATGCTGTATCTCGAACTCTCTCTCTTTGAGAAGGATGCCAGCAAGGTGGAAAAAGGGCAGAAAGTCAGGTTCTTTATCAATAATGAAACCGAGGGGCATGATGCCGAAATCTACCAGACAGCGAGATCTGTCAACGAGGATAAGACATACAAGGTTTACGCCCTCGTTCATAGCGGGTGCAGGAATGTCCTCCCGGGCATGTACGTAAATGCAGTGGTTGAACTTTCAGGAAAAAATGTTACTGCCGTCCCATCCGATGCCGTAGTAAGTTTTGATGATAAGGAGTATATCTTCGTTTTTGTCAGGAACAAGGAGGAGAAGGGAAATGCCATGACTGAATACCGGATGGTACAGGTAACCAAAGGTGTCAGCGAGGATGGATTTACGGAGATTGGGCTCCCTGAAGGGTTCGACCTGAAAACTTTAAAAGTTGTGGTAAAAGGTGCCTATAATCTTTTATCGGCCAAGAAAAATGCCGGGGAGATGGCATGTTAAAAAAAGAGGGTGCTTCTAAACACCCTCCTTTTAATATTCTGAACCCTAACAGGTTACTTAACAAGTATCTTTGTAGTTAAATTCTTCATGCTTGTTGTGATATCCTGGATCGATGTGGGAACTCCTCCCTTACCCTGATCCTGTTCCACGATTTTGTATTTCATCCCTGCAAGATCCTTGTATTCGAGTATCTTTTTAAAGTCAATCACACCGGCTCCCACAGGTGCGATATCATCTTTGATAACATCAAAGAACGGACTCTGCTTCGTGTACATGTCCTTGAGGTGGAAAAGCTGGAATCTTCCCGGATATTTTTTGAACATCTCGACTGGATCCTGGCCGGCCTTGGTCGCCCAGAAAAGATCAATCTCCATTGTTACCAGATCCTTGTCAAGATTCTTCAGAAGGATATCATAGTAAGGAACCTTGCCTTCGATTGTCGCAAACTCAAAGTTGTGGTTATGATAACCGAACTGGAGTCCGTGTTCCTTCATTATTTTTCCGATCTTGTTCCAGTTGTCAGCCATTCTTTCCCATGTTGAGACAGGCTTTCTCATCTCCTCCACTACCCAGGGCTGGATGCAGTATTTTGCACCTATCTTTGCATGGTCCTCTGCCATCTTCCTGGCGTTATCGAGAGTGATGCCTGCACCTTCCACCTGCGTGTGGCTGCTGATGATAACCAGGCCAAGACTATCGGTAAGCTTTTTAAATGCTGCAGGTTCATAGCCATAGAATTTACCGTTTGCATAGTCGGCTAGTTCAAGATATTTGTACCCGATATCCGATACCTTTTTCAGGGTACCAGGTACATCTTTTGCCAGTTCTTCCCTTATAGAATAGAGCTGAAGTCCGATACCGAAACTTTTAGGATCGGTTACACCGGCTAATCTGCTGCCGGAAGGACCGGCCGAGGGTGTTCTTCCGAATGAGGATTTTGAAAGGACGACCGCGCCAACTGCACCTGCCGCAGAAATCCTAAGAAAATCTCTTCTTGTGCGTTTCTTTTCCATACTTGTATTTTTTATATTATATTTTTATTGAACCGTAGGGTCAAAGCTAAATTATTTGGACGTCCGGTATTCAAAATTCCTGAAAAAAATTCAAAAATCCTGCCAAAGTGCATTTTGTAAAAAAGGTCACAGCATACTTTTAATTTAACTTAAGGATTCATGTGACCGGTTTTTAGTAAATTTATAGAATCACAGGACAGATGAAGAAACTGGTTTTCATATTAATACTGGTTTCACAGGCTCTAACTCTGCTTAACGGCCAGGAAAAAACTGAAAAATCAGGCGGTATAGGTATTGAAAGACTTTCTGCCGGGGACCTGTTCTTCCACGAAGACACCGTCTCGATGAATGTCATATCTGCGAGCAGGAGCTCAAAAAAGATAGAGGAGCTTCCTATTACTATTCATGTTGTTACAAGGCAGGAGATATTGAAGAATCACTATTATACCCTTATCGACGTTCTCAGGAACCTTCCCGGAATGAGGGTTTCCCAGCCTGGTTCAGGAGAGCTGGGTGAGACATTTCAGCTTCGAGGACTGACAGGAAACCTGTATACCCTGATTCTTATCAATGGCCTACCTGTCAAGCCTACCGCAGTGACAGGCATGCCGATCCTTGCCCAGCTGCCGGTGAGGCAGGCTGAGCGGATCGAGGTAATTTACGGACCGGCAGCTGCAATTTACGGGGCCGATGCAGTTTCGGGTGTCATCAATATCATTACAAGGGAGGCTGGTGAAGGTTCTTTTGTGCTCGGTGACGTGAGTGTCGGTGAGAATTATTTCAGGAATACCGATTTCATGGTAGGAGGAAAAGCGGGAAAAAACAAAAATATTCTTCAGTATACTTTTTACGGCGGTCTGAATGAAGTTGAGGACCTCAACAATACAAAGGGTTACAGCAGCGTGTATAATCCTCTTAACTATCTCCAGGAAAAGGGTATGACATATATTATCGGGACGAAGGTGTACCAGCCGGTCGATATAACCGAGTCCCTTCTACGGTCGAACGGGATCAGCCCTTCCCTGTTTATTTCCCGGAACTATCCTGGTAACTACGAAGGATCGCTGACCCAGCCCGATATCCAGGATATGCCTTCGGGCAGCAATCTGCTCGGGTTTAACCTGAAGTACAGGGGTCTGAGCATCTCATTCAACTCAATGTATCGTCATTCACACAGCTCTCTTGGCCAGTCGACTTACCTGTTCAAGTACAATGATCCTGAGAATTACTGGGCGGAAAAAATCAACTCCGCAACCATCAGCTATAACCGTGACTGGACAAACCGCTTCTCGACCACAACCAATATCTCGAACCTGAAATACACAATGGATAACAATTCCAGCCTGGGTGTCACTTTTCTGGGATACACCGACAGGGTGTACAGGTTTTCTGCAGGTGATGACCTGCTGATTGAACAGATATTCAATATAAAGCCTGCGGGGAAGCTCGAGGTTATGGCAGGGGCATCACTGCAGTTTTCAGGTAACCTGCCACAGACAAATTTCCTTGATACACCTTTCAGAACAGGATCGTATAAAGCCTTCAGCAAAACCCTGGATATGACAGATTCGGTCGCCGGAAAATTCGGTCTTAATCCCATTGTTTTCTATAATACCTCAATCTTTGCACAGGTCTACTATTCCATGGGCTCTGTGAGAATAATGGGTGGACTGAGGGCCGATGACCATTCAAATTACGGCTTGTACATCAATCCCAGGCTGGCGGCGCAGTGGACAATCAGTCATAAGAGCACCTTCAGGGGATCGGTTGGGTATGCTTTTAAAGCTCCTCCCTCATCAATGGCCTGGCAATCGCTGGCATACCGATCCGGAGCAAATTACGACAGTCTCACTTACCTGGTCATCCCGAATCCCGACCTGGAACCGGAAAAATATATGTCAGTCGAGCTGGGTGTTAGCAGGAAACTTGGCAGGAAGGTCAACCTCGATATTTCAGTTTATTATAACGAGATAAGGAACCTCATTATGAACAGGACCGTTTACCTGAAGGATCTTGACCTCCCTCTTGCTATCATCCGGTCCGACAGCTCGTATGTTCTGACAAAGAGCAACAATCATAATGCCGTTTCGAGGCTGTACGGCCTGCAGGCCACATTCAAATTTTCCGACCTTGTCACAAGGATCCACCTGTCTGCCGAGATGAGCCTTTCCTTTTCAAGATCGTCCGATACTTTTCCAAACCTTGTACAGATTGCCGAAAGCTACCTTGCCAACTTTAAACTTCTGCCCCAGCACTACGGACAGCTGAAGATATCGGCGCAGCCGGGCAAGAGACTTTACCTTCAGTTTTCCAGTATCTGGGAATCGAGCTGGCTGAGAGTGTTCATACCCGTCAGGACATTATACGACAAGCTGTCGAAAGACAAATCGGGGTTTTATACAATGGATGTGGTTGCTGATTATCTCGTGGGAAATAATCTTCATGCTTTTGTCAAGATCACTAATGTATTCAATGAAAAATACGGTGGCCTTCCATATTCCGTAATGAATACCCCCCTGCCGTATAACCCTCAGAGCGGCAGATTTGCCCAGTTCGGATTAACCTATACATTTAACTGATGAAAAGATTTTTTTCTTCAGTAATTGTAATTATCCTCGCGGGCATATTTGCCCGGCAAGCCGGTGGACAGGATTCCCTGTCGGTAAAATCTGAGCTGAAACAGAGGAGGCTGGCTGATTCTGTAAGGGCATCCGAACTTCTGAATGAGGCATTCGTATGGTTCAGGAAAGGGAATAACGACAGTTCGAAAGCAAGTGTGGAGAAGTCACTAAACCTTGCAGTATCGGCCGGTTTCAGGCTGATCGAAGCCAGGGATTATGAACTTCTCGGATCGTTGTACAACAGGCTGGCAAACTGGGATGAAATGCTTTTCTATTACCTGAGGGCAAACTCAGTTTATGACAAGATGGGCGACAGGCTGAGCGAATCGGGAATTCTGAAAATCGTTGCCGGGAAGTATTTTGAGAAAGAGATATATGATAAGGCAGCACAATATTCGGAACAACAGTTTTCCTTTCTTCCGAAGGACCATGAGATCAACATGGCCGATGCTGCAGAATCTGCAGCAAAATCGTGGTTCCTCCTGCCCCAGGATTCACTCTCAGCCGAATGGTACTCGGCGGCCCTCCACTATTTTCAGAAGGACAATCGGTCAGACGGAATGGCCAGGTGCCTCGAAAAACTAGCTTCACTTTATACGAGGGCTTCAAAATACAACCAGGCTGCCGAAACATACAACAGCCTGCTGGTCAGGTACCGGTCCTTGAATGATACCAGCGGACAGGCATCCGTTTATAATAACCTGGGATATAATCTTTTCAGGCAGGGTAATTTTGTAGAGGCCCTGGTAGATTTTAAAAAAAGCGAGAGTCTATCGGGGACCCCGGGTGAGACAACCCTGCTCATTAACATCTGCACCAACATAGCCATTTGTTTTCAGAACCTGGGTAAGAAAAACGAAAGCCTTGAGTACTTCAACAAAGCACTGATGTTGGCCGGTCGTTCAGGAAATACCGGTGATAAAGCGGCAATCGAGCATTACCTTGCAATCATATACTTTAAACAGAAAGATTTTTATCATGCTGACCTTTATTGCCAGGACTGCGTGGAATCAGCAAGGAAGTCATCGGCGACAGAGGTATTGCAGGATTGTTACAGGACGTGGTCATCGGTGATGGAGGGAGGAAATGACTTTGTAAAGGCACTGGCCTATTATGAGAGGTACCTCTCGATACGTGATTCACTGGCATTTGAAAACAGGGTGAGAGAGAAGAACCGGAAAGACAGGTACGATTATTATGATGCGGTCGAGCAAAGGATAAAGCTCGACGTTGCTGACCAGGAGATACAGGAACTTGCCCTGAAAAACCTTAACGCAGAATCGGAAAGGCGCGACAAGGAACTTAAGTTGCTGTTAAAACAGAAGGAGCTTGACAGATCAGAAAAGGAAAGACTTTCACAGACAATTGTTCTCGAAAGGGAGCATTCGAGACTGGTTGTGCGCGAGCAGGAGGTCAGGTCGCTTGAGCAGCAGAAAATAAACGACAGTCTCCTGCTGAAAGTCAAGGCAGATTCATCGCTAGTGCTCATCCAGTCGAATAAGCTCCTCGAAACGGAGAAGAACAGGCAGGAAATACTCGCTGATAAGCAGAAACAGTACAAGAAGATGGCATTGGGTATAGGAATACTCCTGTTCCTTGTGGCAATTTCAATACTTGGAGGCCTTCTGAGTTCGAGGAAGAAGAATATCAAACTTGAGGAGAGCAAAAAAGAGGTTGAAAGGGTCAATAATGATCTTGCACTCAGCAATGCGGAAATAATTGAAAGAAATGATAAGATATCGCAGCAGAAGGACATTATCGAACAGAAAAATCAGGCTATTACCGACAGCATACAGTACGCGAGCCGGATCCAGAATGCAGTTCTTCCCCCTCCCGATTTTATCACCGAAATGGGAGTAGACAATTTCATCCTTTATAAGCCAAAGGATATCATAAGCGGTGATTTTTACTGGGGAATGAAAAAAGAGGGGAAAACATACATTGCAGCCGCTGACTGCACAGGGCATGGAGTGCCCGGTGCCCTGATGAGTATGCTCGGTCATGTTTTTCTGGATGAGGTACTGCACACGTCATCGCCCTCTTCGGCGGCACAGGTGCTCGACTTTCTGCGTGATGAAGTAATAAATACACTAAAGCAGAAAGGCATAACAGGTGAAGCCCGCGATGGCATGGATATAGCCTTTATAATCATCGACAGCGAGAACAGCAGGATTGATTATGCGGGTGCCAACAACCCGCTCTATCTTATCAGGGATAACAACCTGACAAAGTATAACGGCGACAGGATGCCGATCGGGATCCATGTAACCACTATTGTGCCTTTCACCAATCATTCGATAGAAACCCGCAAGGGTGACCTGCTCTATATTTTTTCTGACGGGTACGCCGATCAGTTTGGTGGTCCCAGGGGAAGAAAATTCATGTATAAGCATTTCCAGGACCTTCTCCTCAGGAACCATTATAAACCGATGGACCTCCAGAAGGAAATTCTTGACAATACCTTTATAAAATGGATGGGCGACAGGAGCCAGGTGGATGATGTTCTCGTGATAGGTCTGCATCTGTAATCTCTTATCTTTGTGATCTTATCAAATTCTCCCTGCATAATATCTATGGACAAAACTGACCTACGACTCACCGAAACCTCCGATGGATCACATACATTGTTTGTTCCGCTGCTAAATGAACATTACCACTCGGTAAACGGGGCCGTGAATGAATCGATGATTGTTTTTATCAGGAACGGCTATGAATTCTGCAGGGCCAATCCGCTTAATATCCTTGAAATCGGGCTGGGAACGGGGCTGAATGCACTTCTTACCCTGATGCGCTCTGTTTCGGAAAAGAGAAGAGTGAACTATACTGCCATAGAAAAATATCCCCTCGATGATGGTATCCTTTCGGCACTCAACCATTCGTCCTTTGCGGGAAATGACGGAGTAATGCTTTCAAAGCTTATTCACTCTGCTGAATGGAACAGGCAGACGCAATTAAACGATTACTTCATTCTTACGAAAATCATGTCCGACTTCGTGACCGACGAGATCCCGGGTTTTTTCGACCTTGTATATTTTGATGCATTTGGCCCGGAGAAGCAACCCGAGATGTGGGATGAAGCTCTCTTCAGGAAGATAGCCTGCTCGCTGAACGAACCAGGAGTTCTTGTTACATATTCAGTTAAAGGTTCTGTAAAGAGAGCACTTAAGGCAAGTGGTTTCAGCATCGAGCTGCTCAAGGGCCCCCCCGGCAAGAGGGAAGTGCTGAGGGCAGTTAAAAAAACTTTAAAATAGGTTATCAATCCCTGTTCATATTTTCAAAATGTTATCTTTGCGGAAATTTAATTTAAAACATCAGACATGAAAATCAAACAGTTGCTTCTTTTGTGTATCGTTGTTGTACTCGTTTCCTGCGGTAAAAATCCGATTACCAGCAGTAAGGTAACGACCGAGCTTGACTCCCTATCCTATGCATTCGGGGTAAACATCTTTAATTCACTTAAACAGGACAGCATTGTTCTCAGCCCTGAACTGATTGCAAAGGGAATGAAAGAAGCTGCTGCCGGCAAGGCCTTCCTTGATAATACATCTTCGAGGGGTTATATCATTAGTGTTATGAATAAAAGAGAAAAGGCAAAACAACAGAAAGAAGCAGAACTGAATAAAATAAAATACAAGGGCCTTATTGAGCAGGGCGACTCATTCCTGAAAGCCAACAAGGAAAAACCAGGAGTGATTGTGACCCCTTCCGGATTACAGTATAAGGTTATCAAGATGGGAACAGGTGCTAAACCGACTTCACAGGATGTAGTAAGGGTTAATTATACCGGGACACTGATAAATGGTCAGAAATTCGACTCATCGGTCGACAGGGGCAAGCCTGCAGAATTTATGCTTGGTGGTGTTATAAAAGGATGGGTTGAAGGACTTCAGCTTATGCCTGTCGGTTCAAAATTCACGCTTTATATTCCTTATGACCTCGGATATGGTCCGAACCAGGCCAGCGAAGTGTTAAAGCCCTATTCAACTCTTATTTTCGATGTCGAGCTTCTTGAAATTGTAAAGCAGAAGAAGTAAGAATGAAACATGCCGAAATACACACCCCCAAAGGGGTTATGAAGGTGGAATTCTTTGAGAAAGACGCCCCCGGTACCGTTGCCAATTTTGTCAGGCTGGCAGGAGAAGGATTTTACGACGGGCTTGCTTTTCACAGGGTTATCCCCGATTTCGTGATCCAGGGAGGCTGTCCTTACTCAAAAGATATGGATGACCCCAGGGTGGGAACAGGCGGACCAGGTTACAGCATCAAGTGTGAACTGAACGGCGATAACCAGTATCACGACCGTGGTGTTCTTTCAATGGCCCATGCCGGAAGAAATACCGGAGGTTCGCAGTTCTTCATCTGCCATGGCCGGACGAATACAAAACACCTCGACAGGCAGCATACATGCTTTGGAAAGGTCGTCGACGGTCTCGATATAATCGATAAGATCCACAAAGGCGACAAAATTGAGAAAATAGTCGTAACAGAAACATAAGAAATGGCTTACGAAATAACTGGAAAAGTCGTAGAAGTGATGCCTGTCGTACAGGTCAGTGACAAATTCAGGAAACGCGAATTTGTCATAGAAAAAAAAGAGACAGGTGGAGGAGCTGTATTTATTGATTTTATAAAGTTCCAGCTTGTACAGGACAAGTGCGATCTTATCAATGAGTCTTTTCTGCAGGATGAAGTAAGGATTGCCTTTAACATAAGAGGCAACAGGTGGGAACGCGATGGGAGGGTGAATTATTTTACCAATCTCGATGCCTGGAAAATTGAAAGAACCACCGGCCCTGCAAGGGAACAGGGTGAAACAAAGGCGCCGTCGATCGACGATTTTCCCCCTGAAAATGAAGAATTAAGCGATCTTCCGTTCTGAAATAAAGGGACTCCATGCGGGTCCCTTTTTATTTTTTAATGATTTTTTAACTTGATTCTGTACAATTTTATCATGAATTTTGTCCCTTCCTGAAAAACAAGAACAGATGAAGTATATATTGTGCATTACGCTGCTTTCGCTATCACTGGTTACAAATTCACAAAACATAAAATTCACACCTTCGGACGGCAGTCAAAGGCCGTATCAATTATCATGGGACAGGATTATCAACCCGGCAGGTTGGCATGTTATCTTCGGGTTTGAAAATCTTGAAAACCATTCGCTCGATGCTGCCCTTTCACCCGACGGAAAATGGCTGGCGATAGAGGAAAGGACCAGCATTATGATTCTCAGGACCAAGACAAACGAGAAGGTCTTCACCTTTACCAATAACAGCTATGCTGATCTGATGGGAGGAATGAATACCTATTCTGGCATAAGATGGCATGAAGGGAATAACGGACTTGAGATTTTCTGGAGCACCACCGGGAAGAATTCTACGTCATATGTAGTCTGTGCCCAATGGAATGGTGCAAAAGCGGCGGTGTCGAAACTCTATGAGTACAGGACAATACCACCAGCAATCCTGGCACTTCCGAATGAATTCATATTCAGCCGGGAAGCTTCCGGGGAATATATTTACGTTGTGCTTAACGGATGCAACCGGCTTATTAAGCAGAATATCGATACCCGCGATACTTCGTGGATTATGACTCCGGGTGTTGCACCATACGGTATAACGATGGCATCAGGCAAACTGTACGTTACCAACTGGGCCGGTGGCACTCCTGATGAGAATGACAGGGAAGTAGCCGGCGTGCCCTGGGGTCTGGCAAAAGTCGATAACAATAAGGGAGGATCAACACGCGAAAGCAGCGTGGCAGTTATTTCTCCGGACGATGGAAAAATCCTGAAACAAATAATTACAGGGCTGCATTCGAATGATATCATCAGCGACTCGAAGGGAAGGTTTGTTTATGTTACCAACTCGAACAGTGATGATGTAAGCGTTATCGATACCAGGAAAGATGAAGTCACTGAGACTGTCAGCGTGAGGCTCGAGCCTGAAATAAATCCATATTTCGGTGACTCCCCAAATGGCCTTTGCCTTTCAAACAATGAAAAAACCCTCTACGTTGCAAACGGGCTCGACAATGCGATCGCGGTCATATCGCTCGGATCAAAAGCCTGCTCAAAGTCGAAGCTCCCTTCAAGCAGGATATCCGGGTTTATCCCCACCGGCGCTTATCCGTCATCAGTAACTATATCGACGACAGGAGTGCTCTATGTTTCAAATCTTGAGGGGGCAGGTGTTACAAGCTTTGTCAGGGATAAAAACACCGGAAACAAGCTATATAACTCCCACAGGATGTCCGCTTCAATCTCAGTAATAAGGGCTCCGTCGACCGGCGATCTTAAGTCCTACACCGACACCGTAGTTGCACTGAACAATCTCTCAAGGGCACTGTCGGCAAGACTTGAACCCCGTAAGGGGATTGCACCGGTCCCAGTTCCTGAGAGGATAGGCGAACCTTCGTTGTTCAGGCATGTCTTATATATTATTAAAGAGAACAGGACATACGACCAGGTCCTTGGTGATGTTAAGCAGGGCAACGGTGATTCTACCATATGTATCTTCGGACGGAAAATCACTCCTAATATTCACAAGATTGTGAATGAGTTCCAGTTGCTTGATAACCTGAACGTATCGGGTAAATGCTCGGCTGAAGGTCATCAGTGGACAGATGCTTCAATTGTTACCGATTATATAGAAAAGAATATGAAGGCCTGGTTCAGGAGCTATGCGCATGTTCAGACCGATGCGCTGGTATATGCACCGACAGGATTTCTGTGGGACAATGCGCTGAAGCATGGCAAGAAGGTCAGAATCTATGGCGAAGCTTCATCGCCTCATTTTCCAAATCCTACAACATGGAAAGAAGTATATAGCTCATTTATATCGGGGCAGAAGGTTGAATTCAGCAATGTCACGACCATTGACCCCGTGAGACCGATTCTTTCACCCACCTATCCGTCATATGGGAATCATGAATTTCCCGACATCATGAGGGCTGATGCATTCATCAAGGAACTGAAGGGATTCGAAAAGATGGATGGTGACCAGTTGCCTGATCTCATGATTATGGCGCTGCCGAATGACCATACAGCCGGTACAAGGCCGGGGTCGCCCACGCCACGTGCAATGGTCGCCGACAATGACCTTGCCCTTGGCATGATCATCCAGGCAATCAGCGAAAGCAGGTTCTGGCAAAATACTGTCGTTTTCGTAATCGAGGATGATTCACAAAACGGATGGGATCATGTATCGGCATTCAGAACTGAAGGGGCAGTGATAAGTCCATATTCGAGGTTAAAAAAGACTATCCATACATACTATTCACAGCCTAGCGTGGTAAGAACAATTGAACAGATTCTCGGACTTCCGCCGATGAATATCCAGGACGCCATTGCAGTTACTATGAAAGAGTGCTTTAATAATGAGCCGGACCTGTCGGCTTACAGGTATGTGAACAATAATATTCCGCTCGATGAAATGAACCCGGGTCTTACCTCCCTTTCAGGAAAGGCACTTCACTATGCCAGGGCGAGCATGCGACCGGAATACGATGGTACAGATACCGGCGACGATGACCTGCTCAACAGGATATTATGGTTCAGTGCCAGGGGCAATACCCCCTACCCTTCCAGATTCGTAACATCAACGAACGCTGATGAGGATGATGAATAAAAGTGAAACCAAAAATCCATTGCTGCAGGAATGGAACACTCCTTTCGGAGCGCCACCCTTTGACCAGATAAAACCTGGGCACTTCAGACCCGCTGCTGAAGAGGCAATTAAAGAAGCCCTGGCTGAAATTGATCTCATTGCAGGGAACGGGGAAACCCCTGATTTTTTCAATACAGTTGAGTCGCTTGAGTATTGCGGTGAGAAGGTTGGCAGGGTTGCATCAGTTCTGTACAACCTGAACAGCGCTGAAACCTCACCGGAGCTGCAGGCTGCCGCCCGCGATATATCACCGCTCCTGGCAAGGTTCTCGAATGACATAACTCTGAATCAGAAACTTTTTGAGAGGATAAAAAAAGTTTATGATTCACGGGAGAAAGAGTCACTCAGCCCGGAGCAGAGGACCCTGCTCGACAGGAAGTATAAAAGTTTTGTCCTTGGCGGAGCAGCACTTGATGAAGAAAAGAAGAAAAGGTTCAGGGAAATCTCCGAAGAGCTGTCTACGGCAGGGCTTAAGTTTGAAGAGAATGTGCTTGAAGAGACAAATGCATATGAGCTTCATCTTACTGACATTAACGATCTTGAAGGTCTTCCCGTGCTCGTGAAGGAAGCTGCCATGCATGAGGCAGAAACAAGAAAAAAGGATGGATGGGTTTTCACGCTCCACTTTCCAAGCTATATTCCGTTTATGCAGTATTCAGCGAGGAGGGATTTAAGGGAAAAAATGTTCAGGGCATATACATCAAGGGCCTATCATGGTAATGAGAGGGACAACCGTGATCTCGTAATCAGGATTGTCAACCTGCGCCTTGAAATTGCATCTCTCCTCGGTTACGAAACTTATGCCGATCTTGCCCTTGTTGATCGCATGGCCGATACGAGGCAGAAAGTCAGCTCATTCCTTGAAGAATTATATTCCTCCTCCCATCCGGCTGCCAGGAGAGATTATGATAACATCCTGAACTATGCAAAGCTGAACGGTCATACCGGCCAGGTTGAAAGATGGGACTGGGCATATTTTTCCGAAAAGCTTAAGAAATCGAAATTTGACATTGATGATGAAGTTCTCAGGCCCTATTTCAGCCTTGAACAGGTGATAAATGCCGTCTTTTCACTGGCAGGAAAGCTCTATGGGCTGAGCTTCGTACCCGACACCAAAATTCCATTGTATCACCCCGAAGTAAGAACTTGGCAGGTTATCGGCACAGACGGTAATTTCAAGGCCCTCTTCTACGCCGATTTTCACCCGAGGCAGGGAAAGAGCGGAGGGGCTTGGATGACATGTTACAGGGAACAAAGAAAAGAACATGGCAAAGATATCAGGCCGTTGGTTTCAATAGTGACAAATTTCGGCAGGCCGACATCCGCAAGTCCGTCACTGCTCACATTCACCGAACTGACTACATTCCTGCACGAGTTCGGGCATTCACTGCATGCCATTCTTTCTGACTGCACTTATGAAAGTGTTTCCGGGACGAATGTCGCACGCGATTTTGTTGAACTCCCTTCACAGTTCATGGAAAACTTTGCATTTGAGCGCGAATGGCTGGAGAGCTGGGCAATTCATTACCGTACAGGGGAAAGGATTCCTTACGAAATTGTAAAGCGTATACAGGAAGCTTCGACCTTCAATGAAGGATATGCCTGCGAAAGACAGCTCGGGTTTGCTTTCCTCGACATGGCCTGGCACTCAATGTCTTCGCCTTATCCAGGAAGGGTTGAGGATATTGAAGGTGAGGTCCTGAAAAGGACAGATATGTTCCCGGCGGTCGGTTCAGCGAATGTAAGCTGCTCATTCACCCACCTTTTTGGCGGAGGATATGCCTCGGGCTACTATGGATACAAATGGGCCGAGGTTCTTGACGCAGACGCTTTCTGGTACTTCAGGGAAAAAGGGATTTTCAACAGCGAGGTTGCAGCCTCGTTCAGAAAAAATATCCTCGAAAAAGGCGGAACCGAAAAACCCATGGACCTTTATAAAAGGTTCAGGGGCAGGGAGCCATCAATTGAGGCATTATTGCAGAGAAGCGGCCTGAAATAGTACTGCTTCGTTCGATTAATGAACATTTAACTATGAGGTTGGTGGTAATGAAGGGGGCATCGGTTAATAAATAGTTTTTTTATTCTATATAAAAATGGTGATTTTTAACCCGGCAACTCAATAATGATGATCATCTTTTTCGAAAACAGGCAGGGCAATATTATTTCAGTCGGTGCATCAGCAAGGCTGACTGACGTGGAAACAGGCAAGCTGGGCTGGCTCTTTGGACAGGCCAGGCTTGCCGGCGACGGACCGGTAACAGGAAATTTTATTGGTCCAAGAAAAGAAATGATAACTCCCTGGAGCACGAATGCGGTGGAGATTACCCAGAATATGGGAATCACCGGGATCACCAGGATCGAGGAATATTTTCCTGTTCAGTCTGCAAGACCTGAATACGACCCTATGCTTCAAGCCATATATAATGGCCTCGATCAGGATATTTTTACTATTCATCATGACGCTGAACCGGTTATCGAAATTGAAAATATAGCCGTGTACAACAGCAAGGAGGGACTGGCACTGAGCGAAGATGAGATTAAGTACCTCGAAGATCTTTCCGAGTCACTGGGAAGGAAGCTTACAGATAGCGAAGTATTCGGCTTCTCTCAGGTTAACTCAGAACACTGCCGTCATAAAATATTCAATGGCATCTTTGTTGTGGACGGAGTCGAGAAGGAATCAACCCTCTTCCAGATGATAAAAAACACCACTCATCTGAACAGGAACAGGGTGTTATCGGCTTACAAGGACAACTGTGCTTTTCTTCAGGGACCGGTGGTCGAGCAGTTTGCTCCCGCCACGCAGGACAAACCTGATTATTTTAACGTCAAAGAGTTCGAATCTGTGCTTTCAATGAAAGCCGAAACGCATAATTTTCCTACAACCGTAGAGCCATTCAACGGTGCTTCCACGGGAACCGGAGGTGAAATACGCGACAGGATTGCAGGGGGCAAAGGAGCGTTTCCCATTGCCGGCACTGCAGTCTACATGACATCATATCCAAGAACCGCAGATGACCGACCATGGGAAAAAATCAATCCCGCCAGGAAATGGTTGTACCAGACCCCGGAAGATATTCTAATAAAGGCATCCAATGGTGCCAGCGACTTCGGTAATAAATTCGGGCAACCTCTTATATGCGGCTCGCTTCTGACCTTCGAGCATTTTTCAGATTTTAAGTCTTTAGGATTCGATAAGGTCATCATGCTTGCCGGAGGTATCGGGCTCGGCAAGAAAAAGGACAGCGTTAAGGATACCCCTGAAAAAGGTGACCTGGTTATACTCCTTGGAGGCGACAATTACAGGATCGGGATGGGCGGAGGAGCTGTATCATCTGTTGATACCGGACATTATGAAAGCTCAATTGAGCTGAATGCCGTACAGAGGGCAAACCCGGAGATGCAGAAAAGGGTTTACAACGCTATAAGGGCTCTTTGCGAAAGTGACAACAATTCAATTGTCTCAATACACGACCATGGTGCCGGGGGACACCTTAATTGCCTGTCAGAGCTTGTCGAGGCGACGGGTGGAAAGATCGACATAAGCAAGCTGCCTGTCGGTGATCCGACACTTTCGGCAAAGGAGATTATCGGGAATGAATCCCAGGAAAGAATGGGCCTTGTCCTCAGGAAAAAGGATGCTGAAATGCTCAGGCAGGTTGCAGAGAGGGAAAGGGCCCCGTTCTATATAATAGGTGAAATAACCGGTGATCATCAATTCACTTTTATCAATCCTGCCACAGGGGAAAAACCCATCGACCTGCAAGTGGACGCTTTGCTGGGTAACCCTCCACGTACTGTGATGACCGACAGTTCAATACCTCTTCAATTCAGCAATATAACATACAGTAACGACAGGATTGAAGAATACCTGATGATGGTTCTCCAGCTTGAGGAGGTTGCATGCAAGGACTGGCTGACAAATAAGGTTGACAGGTCGGTTACCGGCCGTCTCGCGAAACAGCAATGCGCAGGGCCTCTTCAGCTGCCGCTAAACAACCTTGGCGCCATTACACTCGACTATCGTGGAAAATCCGGGATGGCTACTTCCATCGGACATGCTCCGGCAGCCGGTCTTATTAGTCCTTCGGCAGGTTCTATCCTTTCAATTGCTGAGGCTCTGACGAATATTATATGGGCCCCTGTAAGAGGTGGTCTTAAGGGTATTTCCCTTTCGGCCAACTGGATGTGGCCGTGTAAGAACAACGGCGAGGATGCCAGGCTTTATGAAGCGGTGGATGCCGCCGGTAGATTTGCCACCGGCCTCGAAATTAACATACCAACCGGGAAAGACAGTCTTTCGATGACCCAGAAATATCCCGACCAGGTAGTCTTATCTCCCGGAACAGTGATTATTTCAGCCGCGGGCGAGGTTACCGACATCAGGAAGATCGTTGAGCCTGTAATCGTGAACGACCCATATACAAGCATTTTGTATATCGATATGAGCCGCGACAGTTATAAACTTGGCGGCAGCTGTTTTGCCCAGGTTATGGGCAAAGTAGGCAATGAAGCACCGACAGTGACGGATACAGGATATTTCGCCGAGGTCTTTAATACAATTCAGCACCTGGTCGATAAGGACCTGATAATTGCGGGTCATGATATCTCCGCAGGTGGGATGATCACGGCACTTCTCGAGATGTGTTTTTCCAATACTACCGGTGGCATTACGGTGAACCTGACGGCTCTTGATGAAGATGATACTGTGAAGGTACTGTTCAGCCAGAATCCCGGTTTACTCATCCAGGTAAAAGATGAGGATGAAGTGGCTGAAGTGCTGCTGGAAAGCGGTATATCATACTTTTCAATCGGACATCCTATTGTCGGGAGAGAGCTGCTTGTTGCAAACGGTGATCTATCGCTGGATTTCGACATTGACAAAATGAGGGATACATGGTTCAGGTCATCGTGGCTGCTCGACAGAAAACAATGTGGTGTAGAGCATGCCCTGGAGAGGTACAGAAATTACAAAAGTAATGGTCTCTCCTTCTCAATGGAGGGATTCGCAGGAACATTCAGGTCGCTGGGCATATCACCCGAAAGAAGGAAAAAGAGCGGGGTAAAAGCGGCAATCATCCGGGAGAAGGGAGTGAATGGCGATAGGGAGATGGCATATGCGCTATGGCTAGCCGGCTTTGATGTCAGGGATGTTCACATGACAGATCTTATAAGCGGCAGGGAGACCCTCGGGGACCTGAAGATGATAGTCTTCGTTGGAGGCTTCTCCAACTCAGATGTATTGGGTTCCGCGAAGGGGTGGGCAGGTGCTTTCAGGTACAATGACAAGGCAGCGAAAGCACTGGAGGCTTTCTACAGCAGGAAGGACACACTTTCACTTGGTGTCTGCAACGGCTGCCAGGTTATGGCTGAGCTCGGCCTGATTTACCCCGACCACAAGGAGATGCCCAAGCTGCTCCTGAACGCAAGTCATAAGTTTGAATCATCATTTCTAAACGTTAAAATCACCCCTAACCATTCCGTAATGCTCGGCAATATGTCGGGAATGGAACTTGGTATCTGGGTCGCCCATGGCGAGGGCAGATTCTCACTGCCTTATGAGGAAAGCAAATACAATATCACAATGAAGTTCAGCAGTCACCGGTACCCTGGAAATCCCAACGGATCGGAGTATGATGTAGCCGGGCTGTGCTCGGATGACGGGCGGCACCTTGTGATGATGCCACATCTCGAAAGAGCCTTCTTTCCATGGCAGTGCGGATATTATCCTCCCGACAGGAAAAAAGATGAGGTGACGCCATGGATGCAGGCGTTCGTTAACGCAAGAAAATGGATTGAGAACAGGTAGAACTACCTTGTCATAGGTGTCAGGATCACCGACATCAGCCTGGTATTGGCAGTGTTTTTATCAGTCTCCTCGGTTTTGTCCGATGCAATTACTTTTTCATTAATCACCTGTATGCTGTATTCTCCCGGCTGCTCAATATAAAAAGTGCCCATATAAGAATCCGCTCTGAAATACGGGTACTTAACTTCACTGGCATTCAGCACAATCTTATTCCCTACCGGACGGACTTCAAGCCTTTCATCCTGGAGATTAATTTTAACCGGGCTGTTGTATCTCAGGTTCATGGAATCGGTTGTTGCAGTTGAAAGCCATACCTTGTATGTTCCTGCCTTTGATACTACAAAGCTCCATTCAGCGGTATTGTTCGCGGGGTTCGATTCACAATTGTACAGAGCTGCCTTTTCAAGCTTAAGTGAAATTGTCCCGTCAGCCTCCTGCACAATCTTTTCACCCTTTGTGCCTGTTGATCCTGAATTGTTACATGCTGCAAAAACCGACAATATTATTATTGCTATTATTAAAATGGTCCAGTTCGTTCTCATCGTACTCCTGAATTAAAACAACACCCGGTTGTTATGCATTCTTTACCATGTCATGAAACAAACGTCAAAATAAACCGAAATATTTTTAATATCCCGAAAATAAAATTTGTTTTTTTGAAAGTGAAAGATTTTAAAAGATTCCTTCAGGGAATTTTAATATTCAGCGGAGAGAAATATCAACGAGCTCCCTGATGTTCAGTCCGGAAGATTTATTCATTTTCTTCTGAATATCAGATATTTCGGCTGCAAAAATCTCAGCAATGTCGGCAACTTTAGTATTTGTCTGGGCTGAAAGGGTCTTTTTACACAAAGGGCATGCCGTTGCAACTATGTCAGGATTTCCTGCAGTTAATCGCCTTATGGCATCCGACGCAATAAGGTCCCTGCCTCTCCTGCCGATCCTGATATTTCCCAGGCTGCCACCACAGCATAGTGCATCCTTTCCTTCCTCACGTGTTTTCTGCAGGTGAGCAACATGCCCGATCACCTTTCTTGGTTCATCATAAATTCCTGATCCTCTCCCAAGCTCACACGGGTCGTGGTATGCAATGTTTTTATTTGAATAATTCAGCCTGATGGAGCCATCTTCAATCAGGTTCATTATGTACTGGGAATGGTGAAGGACCTCGACATCGAGATAATAACTTTCCCTGAAAACCTTGTAGCAGATGGGACACGAGGTAACCAGTACAGATGCTCCCGACTTCCAGATCACCTCCGAATTGAAGTTTATCAGCTCCCTGGCTTCCTTCTCCTGGCCTGACAGCATCAGGGGCCTCCCGCAGCAAACTCCGCCATCCCGGTCCATAAAAAATACATTCTCATCAGCTGCCCTGAATATTTTCATCATAGAATTTTTGATCCCGGGGGTGAGATGTGTCATGCAGCCCGCAAAATATATTACATCCGCTTTCCTGCTGTTACGGTCGGGCAGGTAGCCATAAGCAGCCAGTTCATTCGGCTTTTTTAATACCTGTGCCTGCCGCTGTCTGTAATAACCTCCCCAGTTGCTTCTTATATACCCGGCTTTCTCTCCCTCCCGGCGCTGGATCATCCTTATCGATGCCATTTCTATACCCACAGGGCATGCCTCCTCGCAGCGACCGCACATCAGGCAGTTATGCGCGATCTCGCAGGCATTGAGGTCATTCCTGATTGCTTTCATCAGGTAAGCAGGCTGGATATTCGTGATTCCTGCGCATTGTGCCATCTGGCACTTGTCGATACATATGCCGCACGAGGAACACGAATGAACCTGGACCTCGGAGAATGATCCTGATTTATCACCTGTCCTTATCCCTGAATTTCTCATGAAGATTAGGAAAAGTTCTGTTGGTATATGCATGTACCTGGTGAGAGGAAGGAGGAAGAAAAAGGATCCGAGCGAAAGTGAATAAAGCCACCAGAATGGATAAGCCAGCTGATGTGCCGGAAGGAAGCCTGCAAACAGCGACCCCAGGGTACCTGTCAGGAAACTGCCGGAATCGTGTGCACTGCATGTCAGGCTTTCAGCCATTAGCCTGCTTGGGAATATGAGCCAGAGTGATGTAAGTGCTATCTTATCAGCTACTTTAAGCTTTGTCGTTTTCTTCATACCCACGACCCCTGGCGTAAACCTTTTCAGCACTGCAAGCAGGAGACCTGAAAGGATAAAAAGAAGCAGGAAATCCATCAGGAAAGAGTACGCTGCTGCAAATCCAGATGTACCGTGATCGGGGTTGAAGAACCTGAAAAATATTGCCTTATATGGAGGATTAAGGTGATGCTGGCCGAAAAAATCAGCCTCAATCGTGCCGAAAAGGATAAGCAGAAACCATCCGAATGCCAGGCTCATATGCATATACCCGAGCCTCGGGTTTCTCTTCATGATTTTCCTGTGTATGAGACTTTCAAGAAATATCTCCTTTATGCTTGCCCCGAATGATCTCCCGAAAAATCCTCTCTGGAGCCTGAGCTTATCGGCCCTGGATAACTCCCTGAACCAGATCGTGCATCTTACTACACAATAGATGATTATGAAGTACAGACCCAGGTTGAAGGGTATTATAAAGGGATCAAATTGCATGTGCGTCCGGCTTTCTGAAAGCTTCTTTTGCAAGAAAAATTACATTCCTGGTATTTACCCCCCGCGGGCAGACGAGAATGCATTTACCGCAAAGCATGCATTCATTCAGCTTATCCCTCGGTTTCTCATTTTCACCTCTCTTCAGAAGGATGTGCAATTCGCGCAGGCTGAAGGAGGTGTGTTTGCCAGTTGTGCATGTTGCCGAGCAACCCCCGCATTCGATACACAACCTGAAACTGTTCTCCCTTTCGAGTATATACGACGCAACCTTCCTGTCGTTGGAATCATAGTCAATTACCCTTGGCCTGGATATGGTGTACCCGAATTTTTCCATCTCAGTTACCCTTTCTTCCAAGATAATTTATAACCTCCGCGGCGGCAGCCCTGGCATGTGAGATTGTTTCAGTTATGTTCATCGGGGCAGTGCAGGTTCCGGCATAAAAAACTCCCTCGATATTGCTCCTGTTGTTTGCAAAATGATGATCAGTAGGTGCGAAAAACCTGTTATCACCCCTCTTGAGTCCCGTGAGGTCAGCAATTGCTTTTCCCCCTTCTGATATCTCCATCCCGGCCATCAGAACAAGCATATCAACTTCCATCTTCAGGGGCCTGCCTGCCAGTGTATCCTCAACCTTGACAAGAATCCGGCCTTCGATGGTTTCGCTTGCTTCAGATACTTTTCCGCGTATGAAGTTTACCTTCCATTCTTCCTGAGCTTCACGGTAAAGCTCTTCATAGTGGGCTCCACCCATCCTTATATCCATGTAGAAACAAAAAACCTCGCATTCAGGAAGATGCTCACGAATCTCGATGGCCTGCTTTACCGCAGTTACACAGCAGAGCTTTGAGCAGTACAGGTTGCCGACCTTTTCATCCCTCGAACCCACACAATGGACAATTCCTATCCTTTTCGGAACCGTGCCGTTAAGCATTTTTATTTCATTCTTCCTGAAAAGCATCTCCAGATCAGCAGAAGAAATAACATTGTCGTATATGCCGTAGCCGTACTCCTCCTTCTTCGAACTGTTGAAAAGGTCAAACCCTGTTGATACAATAACCGCATCGGCTTTAATGCACTCGCCAGAGCTCGTCCTCAGTGAAAAATTACCCCTGTGGCGGCTGAATTCTTCAATTGTGGTGCCGGTATTTATGGTTATGTCCTTCGTGGAGACCATTTCATCTAGATATCTTTTAACTTCTTTGCTGTCGCGCCTGTCGGGGAAGAGCCTGAACCAGTCGGTTAAGTGGCCGCCGGTTACAGCATTTTTTTCCACAAGACTCACTTCAATACCGGCTTTTGCAAGCTGCCCTGCAGCTTCCATTCCGGCGACCCCGCCACCAATTACCACAACACGCCCGCTCATATTATAAAGCAAAAACAGTTTTCCTTCCCGCACCGGTCTTATTCTTTTCAAGGCTGAATTTCGCCTCGGGGGAATACTCGATTCCAAGTTTGTCGAGCAATGGTTCCACCGCAGTCTGGTGCATCTGTAATCCCAGGTCCCATGGATCATAGCCAAGTACAAGTCCGGCTACTTCCTCGTAAGTAAAAACCGGTATTCCTTCATCATTCTTCCCGTAAGTCACACCCTCCATTTCTTTTATAACATACTGCCATCTGTCGAGGAACATGGGGCATCCCGGGCAATTGGTTATGATCATGTCGGGCTGGTATGGTTTCATTGATTCGAACTTGGTCTGCGAGCAGGCCACCGAGTATCCCCGGTTTGATTGCACCAGGTATTGCCTGAACCCGAATCCACAGCAGTGCCTTCTCTCGGGATAGTCAATTACCTCACCACCCCACTCTTCAATCATCCCGGCCAGCACGTAGGGGTACTCGGCTCCCCCGACACCTTTTGAAGGGAACATTTTGGCATAATGACAACCTATATGTTCAACCACTTTAAGAGGAGCGCCAGTATTCTTATTGATCAGCTTATATTTTGCCTTATCGCCGATCTCTTTCCTGAACTTGTAGATCACATCGCTGGCATGAGCCAGGTTTACGGGAATCCTGAACTCCCTGCCTGTGGCTTTCCTGAGGTTTTCCCTTACTCTTTCCTCTATTTCGGGGAAATGATGCCAGGTATCTATTATCTCTGTATAAAGCCCGAAAGATGTGATGCAGGATGGAATATAGTTTTCATAGCCTGCTTCGGTCATCAGGGCAAATTGCCTGGCAACTACAGTCATAGCCGTCTCAACAGGGACAACATCGCCATGGTAGCCAATTCCAGAACAGGTCGTATGACACGGGTGTTCATAAACATCCTTCTTAAGTTCGTCCCTCAGTATTCTGAGGAATGTAACTTCAGATCCCGGGAAAAAATTCTGCCTGATACAGCTCCTGACGTAAAAGAATTTATCGTCCGCTATCTCCTTCTGGTACTCCTTCCAGATTGCCGCTTTGCCCTCCTGTTTCATCTTTCCTAAAACTTACGTGTATGAGAACCGCTGTTTGTTTTATAAATATTCCTGAAATACTCATTGTCCATCGTTTCATCCAGATCCAGGTTCATTTCCCCGGCTTTCTTCTTCGAAAAAGATTCTATTTTTTCATACCTCGCCAGGCCGCCCGTAACCTCAAATATCTTTTTCAGCTCATCAAGTGTTTCCTGTGGGATTTTTCTTAATATTCCAGGGCCGTCACCTTTGTAGTTTCCACCAAGCCGTTTGAGCAGTCCTTCCCTGTTATCCTGAACCCACTCCCATACCGGACCCTGCTCAGGGTGAAGCTCAGTGCTGATCCCGTCGAGATAAACACAATATCCTGTATTAAGTATCCATTCCCCGACTGTCCTCTTAATGGCAAGCTGCTGGCGGCCTTTTTCTGATTCTACAAAATAGCCAAGCTCCTGTGAAAGAGCCCTTAATGCCATTATTACAAGCCCCGGTGTATTGCCTCTGGGACACCTGGTCTTGCACGACATGCACTCTCCGCAGTACCAGATGGAATCAGATTTCAGCAACTCCTCAATTGCTTCTTCATTTCCATCCTGCACCTCGTCGATTATCTTCCTTGGATCGTAATTATAAAACTCAGCTGCAGGACAGATTGCAGTGCAAACACCACAATTCATGCATGCATTCAGTCCTTCTACAAACCTGACATCTTTTAAAAGCTGATTATAAAGGCTTTCCATTTCCTCCATCGGACCATGGTTATGTGAATCGTTTAACACAAAAATAGCTGAGAGCCAGCGAGGAGGAAATAGAGTTAAAGCCTATTTGGATGGTAGTATTTATACTTAGGTATTGTGCCCCCGCTTATTGGAAAATTAATAGTCAGCCAGGCCTGACTCTTTCAGGACGGCGAAAAAATTAATTATGTCCGCGAGCGGTGACTCATGCTCGAATTCGGCATCGACGATCTTTTTTATCTCAAGCAGGCTTCTTTTCCTGTCGGCCAGCCCGGCCACTTCATCCTGGTTTACAATGCCTTTATATTGATGATCTTTTAAAAAAGAACCCGGGAGCTTACCGGTGTATTCCTTTTCGCCTCCATACCCCATAGTTTCGGCAAGGTGAGTCTTATGAGGAATTATCTTTAATGCATTCTTTTCATCACTGTCAAGCTTAATTACAACCGGAGGCAGGCCCAGCTGCCTGCACCTGGCCAGCATTAATTCGCGTAAAGCCGCCTTTTGCTTCCCGACTTCATCATCAAGCAAATCAATTAGCTTTCCTGTGAGAAGAAGAACTTCATCGTTGACGGTTATCTGCCTTATTCTTTCGAGTGCTGATTTCTCCCCCGCGGCAAATCCTTCAAGGTTCCACATTGCCCTCTTATAACTTGCCTGCAGATTTTCAGCGCCAGCTTTCAAAATCATATCCGAAGCCTTGTTTAGCTGAATACCAAGGCGCACTATTGCCTCAGAGTACATCTCACCGGCAATCCGAGTATTCACCTCTTTATCGCCTGAGGCAAGTATATAGGCACCCGAAGCTGCAATCACAACGGCACGTCTGAGCTGTGTGGGATCGCATTTATCCGGATTGTCTTCAGAACTGTGATAGTAGCCGTCGGGCCAGGTAATCATCTTAAGTCCTGGAACTCCGACTCCCCATCCGTTGAATACCGCATTGTCAGACGATCCGTGAAGTGACATTATGCGGTAGTAAAACGGATCATCAGTGCCTGTCGGGGAAATGATCCGCCTGCTGAACCCCCTGCGTCCAAGGCCATCAGTAATACCTTCAACATTTGATTCGCCGACATACCTGAAACAGCTCTCCATCACATCATTTGCAGGATTAGCGGTTGAATAACCTGAACGGTTAAGGCAGAAAAAGCTCTTATTAGCACGAAGTCGTATTCCCGCCATATCAATATTCAGGTCACAAACTGCCCTTTTTACCTCTGCCAGGTGTGAATTGACCCATGGTATAGTGCCGCTGAATTCAGGGACCCACAGGAACCTGATGCTTCTCAGCGGGCGGGGTATTTTTCCCTGTGCTATCAGGTCGTTCAACAGGTGAGCGGTCTCCAGAATAACAGCAGAGCCTGACATGTTATCATTTGCACCCATCTTGACGAAACCCTCGAACAGGTGAGCGGTAAAAATAATTTCACCGGCAGTTGTATCGGTGCCCTGGATAAGGCATGTGGGAACGAGAAAATCAGCCTTTTCAAAACTTGTTTTTACCTTGACTTCCACTTCAATTTTCTCCTTCCTGACCAGCCTGTCGCGCAATAATACACCTTCCCTGGGAGGAATAAGAAATGCAAAACCCTGTGGCGCAATCGTGGTATTGGGAACCTGGACGGGATCATCAAGGGTTCTTCCTGAGAAAAAACTGATAATGCCCACGGCCCCTGCAGCAACGGCCCTAGGCTGAACCACATAAGGCATTGCTGATGTAACGATGATTTTGCCTTTTATATCCTGGATATGGGTCGTAAAAAACTCCTCATCTCCCTCTCCTGCCCAAATAAGATCTGCCCTTA
This sequence comes from Bacteroidales bacterium, assembly GCA_035541795.1. GTDB lineage: Bacteria > Bacteroidota > Bacteroidia > Bacteroidales > VadinHA17 > LD21. The sequence goes on along the minus strand of DATKMR010000001.1, from coordinate 685,082 downwards.
AAGATGTACTAACACTTCCTTCGACCAGCATCTCAGGCACATCAGTAATATCAGCAATTTTCGATCCGCCCGGGCTGACTTCCCATATATTGCCCTCGATGGCTCTCCATGCATTGGTCGCTCCTGCAGTATCCACCCTCGAATTCTTAATACCAAATTCTCCAAGCTGTGATACGATATAATTGCTCTCGCCGAAATTTGCCGGAAACTCGTTACTACTGCGTGGCCTGGTATAAGGTGCCAGGTGGTTGATATGCTTCATTGCGAGTTCCCCGGAAGACGAGCTGACGATATGGTCCATTACATTGGCAGGCAGCAGGTTGTGGGTATAATTGGCAGGGTACTGGCTGAGACAGGCTTGTGGTATCAATGCAATTGCCATCACAAGTACAAGTTTTGCCCCGGGGGTTTGAAAATGTTTCAGTATTCTCATTCAAGTCCGTTTTACAACTTGATAAATCCTGCCGCCTGTAACCTGTAAAAGAAATTCATAAGTCCGGTCAGGCTCGTTTCAGATTTTTTCTGCGCATTCAGCAGATCGCGTATGTCAAGAATACTGTTCCTGCCGTTAATGCACCCCGCAGCTTCGAACGGATCCTCGAGTCCCGAAATGCTGTACTTTCCTGTTATTTCTTCAGGCAGTCCGTCAATCTTTTTATTATAGCCCTCATATCCGGTATCCCTGGGATCAGCAACAATGCGGGGAACAAGAGTCATTGCGATCTTCTCCTCTCGGGTCGGCTTAAGGTCAGAAAACGTCCCTCCCGATTCAATGATTTTCAGGGATGCAGTTTTTACAAGGTTATGCGCTGCGGATTCGGACAGCAGATTAACGGAGGAAGCATATTCTTTTATAACCGATTCAAGGGATTGGCTCCCTGGTGAAAGCTGGGTCACCGAGTTTAAAGTCATAATCTCCCCGAGGGATGTCCCTTTTAAGTTTGAAAGACACCGTCTCAGAACAGTATAAAGATCCTTAGCATCACTGGTATTTATCTCGTCGAGTGCCCTGGTAACCTGGTACCCTATCCTTTTTACCGAATTTCCGTAGACTTCGCCGCTGATGCCAATAGCCTCCCTTTCGCCCGCTGAGGCAATTGAATAAGCTGAAGCGGCAGTTATAAAAACAACTCGTTTCAGCTGGGTAGGATCTATCTTGTCAGTCCTGTCGAGCGAGGTATGGTAGAATGGGTCGGGCCATGTAATCAGCAGGACGCCCGGGACACGGACTCCCCAGTCATTGAATACATCATGATCCGACCCGCCTGAACTGGATTCAACCTGGTAGTAAAATGGATCGTCGGTACCTGAAGGAGCGACAATTCTTTTGAAAAAGGTCGAACCGCTTATAACGGAATTCATCTGGTTGGTCTCTCCAACATACCTGTAGAAGTTTTCAAGAACATCATTTACATAATGTGCATTTCCGAAGCTTGTACGGTGAAGCACAAAAAAGCTTTTATACTTGCTGATCGAAAGGCCCACCATATCGAGGTTTATATCGCACAGCGACCTATTGATTATTTCCCTGTGTGCATTGACCCATCGGATTGAACCTGAATATTCCGGGACCCAGATAAACCTGATTGTCCTTTTAGGCCGTTCGAGCCTGCCCCTGGATATTGAAGTGCTGATGACCCTTGCCACTTCGAGAATAGCGGCAGCACCGCTGATATTATCATTGGCCCCCTCGTGTGAGTATCCCTCAAAGAGGTGAGCCGAGATAATTATTTCACCCGCACCGGGGTCGGTCCCCTTTATACAGCAGGTTGGAACCTGGATATCGATTGTCTCGGTCCTCGCCGAAACAGAGGCCCGGACTCTTATTGACTCCCCTTTCAGCAGCCTTGCCTTCAGGATCTCTCCATCCCTTGGTGATATTGAAAACTGGAAAATTTCAGAGGCCACTCCATGAGTAAAACCCCCGCCCTTTGAATCGGGTATCATCAATTTGTCTTCCAGTGGTCGTGGCGAATAATAAGAAATTATCCCCCTGACATTTTTCCCGTGTACCCTTCTGTTTATCACGTCGGGCCGTAAAGGTGTAAGCACAACCTTCCCGGAGAGTTCAGGGTGATCGCCTGAACTGTTGAAGGCATCATTAATATATACCAGGTTACCTTCAGTATCACCGTCAGGGCTCCCTGGATAAAGAGTGAAAGGAAGGTCTTTCACATCTGCAATCTTATCGAGTCCCGGTGATATTTCCCAAAGTTCCCCTTTAACAGGATTGTATACAGAAGCCTTGCCAAGTCGCTCTATGTTGACATCTTCAAGGCCATAGCTTTTCAACTTATCAGCGATATATCCGGCTTCGAAGAGCGTACCTGTGAACTCGTCCGGTTTCCTGATCCTGTTGTAATCCGAAAGGTCAGCGATTGTATTATATGCCTGTTCGCCGGAGCTTGCCCCGATCAGGTAATCGGCTGCATCCCCCTTTAAAAGATTCCATTGAAAATACCAGGCAGGCTGGCACTCAGCCTGCGCTGATCCAAGAAGGAAGATAACCTGGAAGGAGAATACAAGTCTGACCAGGTACCCGGCTTTTCTGGAAGTCATAAGCTATTATTCACAGCGATTGAAGGCTTATTTTCCTTTTGAACGTGTAAGGGTAAGCGGAATCTCCCCGTCATTTGTGACAGCCACTCCCGACAACTTATCCGGTTCTTCAAACTTTATCCTGATATTCACATCGGTACCATCGACGTTCAGGTTGATCTTCAGTGTGTCATTTTCAAATTTCACCTGGTCGACAGGAAATTTATAATCATTACCCGAAAATGACATTGTGGCTGTGAGCTTGCTGTCAGTTTTGGTCACCTCAACAACGCCTGAAGTATATCCACCGGGTGCAGATGGCGCTTCAAACTCCCACTTGCCTTCAGGATTGTGCTTCTGTTTTGTTGTCTGCGCTGTCAGATTTATAGTTGCCAATGCAATAAAAATCAGGAATAAACACTTTTTCATAGAAATTCATATTAAGGATTAATTATAGACCGAATATAGATAATTATTATTGTGCTGCAAAGCGAATTACATATCGAAAAACTCAGGGAAAAGCTATATGATATATATCGTGACGTTTTATATGAGGTATTTGTAATTTTGCATTGAAGAATTTTACCATTCCCATGACAGAACTCGAAAAATATTTTTCAGCCTTCCGGAATAATATAACCGGCATCAACAAGAAGATAAAAACTCCTTATGGTCTGAAGAAACTTGTGTACGCCGACTGGATAGCAAGCGGCAGGTTTTACAGGCCAATAGAAAAACGCCTGTCCGATGTGGCAGGGCCTCTTATTGGAAACACTCATTCCGAAGCTTCGGCAACAGGTGAGACGATGACCAGGGCATATGAGTACGCACAGCATTATGTAAAAAAACATGTAAATGCCAGCGATGAAGACCTGATCATTTTTTCAGGAACAGGAATGACTTCGGCGATAGTAAAGCTCCAGAGAATTTTGGGGCTCAAAATTCCTGAACAGGCAAAAAGGTACTGCTATTCCGGTAATGGCATCGTGAATATGTGCAGGCAACTGCCTCCCGAAAAAAGACCTGTTATCTTTCTTACACACATAGAACATCATTCCAACCATACCTCGTGGCAGGAGACAGTTGCCGACGTCGTTGTGCTGGAACCAAAAGAAGATCTCACTGTTGATCCTGGTTCACTGAGGAAGGAAATTGTTAAGTACAGGGACCGTCCCCTGCTGATTGGCTCATTTTCCGCATGTTCCAATGTTACCGGTTACGCGCCTCCCTTTTATGAACTGGCAGAAATAATGCACGAGCATAATGGTTACTGCTTCGTAGATTTTGCAGCTTCTGCCCCATATGTCAAGATCGATATGCATCCCGGTAAACAATCACAGAGACTGGATGCCATTTTCTTTTCTCCCCACAAATTTCTGGGCGGCCCTGGCACCCCTGGTGTTCTGATTTTCAATAAAGAACTGTATAAAAACATAACCCCCGACAATCCCGGCGGAGGTACGGTAAAGTGGACAAACAGGTGGGGAGGGCATAGCTTTATTACTGATATCGAAAAGAAAGAAGACGGGGGAACCCCTGGATTCATACAGGCTATGAAAGCCGCGATGGCCATCAGTCTTAAGGAATCCATGGATCCTGAAAAGATATACCTTAGGGAATCGGAACAGGTAAACCTTACATTCAGAGGGCTCTCGAAAGTACGTGGATTGCATATTCTTGCTGAAAACATAAAGGACCGGCTCGGGATCTTCTCGTTCTATATCGAAGGAATACATCATAACCTTATAACGATCCTCCTGAACGACAGGTACGGCATCCAGGCAAGGGGCGGCTGCTCATGCGCCGGAACTTACGGGCATTACCTGCTTCACGTCGATATGACTCTTTCAAAGGAAATAACAGACCTCATTGAAGCGGGTGACCTGTCCCTCAAACCGGGGTGGATAAGATTATCGCTTCATCCAACAACGACCGACAGTGAAATAAGATATATTATAAAGGCGATCCGGGAGATATCCGTTCATTATAAGGAATGGGGTAAGGATTACAAATATGATAAAACGACAAATGAGTTCTGTCATAAGGACCACTGCGGAATAGAAAACCTTAACCTGAGGGAGTTTTTTACAGTCAGCTGATTACCTGATATTTTTGAAGATAACAATCGCGGTTCCCTTATAACCTTCATTACGTGGAACCGGCCCCCCCGAGATGCTAAATATCATCAGAAAACTTTTTCAACTTCATACATATTTATATATAAATATTTCTATATTTGTTCTGTTATTTAATTAACAGAAGTTTTTAAAATGAAAAAACTACTTATTCTGGGTGCCGGCACAGGAGGTACCATGATGGCTAATAAGATGAGAAAGGAGCTCCCTCGTGAAGACTGGAAGATAACTGTAATTGACCAGGACAAAAATCACTATTATCAGCCGGGATTCCTTTTTATTCCATTTGGATATTACAAGAGAGCTGATGTTGTAAAGCCAAAGCAGAACTTCCTGCCTGTAGGTGTTGATTCTGTCTACCAGGCCATCGACAGGATCGACGCACCGGTCAATAAGGTAATCCTTGCAAATGGTGAAGTCATTGGATATGATGTACTTATCGTAGCCACCGGTACGCGCATCCGGCCTGATGAGACTCCAGGACTGAAAGGCGAGCTGTGGCATAAAAACATTTTTGATTTCTACACGATAGAGGGAGCTGAAGCACTCGCGCGGTTTTTTAAGACATGGGATGGCGGAAATCTTGTAATTGATATAGCAGATAATCCAATTAAATGCCCGGTGGCCCCCCTTGAATTTTCTTTTTTCGCTGACGCATTTTTCACCGAAAGGGGAATGCGAGACAAGGTCAATATCACTTATGTAACACCGCTCTCCGGCGCATTTACCAAGCCCCGTTCATCAAGACTGCTTGGCAGCCTACTTGAAAGCAAGAATATCACCATGGTCACGGATTTCTTCCTGGGCGAGGTCGACAACAAATCAAAGGTGATCAGGGATTTCGGAGGAAGAGAGGTTGCATTTGACTGCCTCGTCACTATCCCGCTGCACAACGGGGACCCTGCAATCATGAAAAGCGGAATCGGAGATGAATTCGGCTTTGTAAAAGCTGATAAGCACACATTGCAGTCAGTTTCTTTTGAGAATATTTTCGTACTGGGCGATGCTGGTAATTTCCCGACATCAAAAGCGGGTTCGGTGGTCCATTTCCAGTCGGAAATACTTACGGAAAATCTGCTTTGCTACATCGAAGGAAGGCCATTCACAGCCAGGTTTGACGGCCACTCCAACTGCTACATAGAAACCGGTCACGGAAAAGGGGCACTTATCGATTTCAATTACGATACAGAGCCGCTTCCAGGTTATTTCCCTTTCCCGGGGATCGGCCCTTTCAGTCTTCTCAAGGAAAGCAGGCTAAATCATTACGGCAAGCTGATCTTCCGATGGATATACTGGCACATCCTGCTTAAAGGCAAGGAGATGCCGATCGATACCCACATGACAATGGCTGGCAAGAAAATAGATTAAGGAGGAAAGTATGCCTGATAAAGATTTACAGGAACAAATAGACGAGATCAACCGCAAGCTTGATCTCCTTCTCGAGGAGACAGCCATCCAGAGACAGAGCCGTGAAGCTGTCAACGACCTGGTCGATGATGTTGCCGTCATAGGAAAGGATGTATTCAGGGATATGGTAAACCAGCTCGACAATGCCGGAATTGAACTTGACGGAGATGCGGTTCGAACCCTGGTGATAAGGCTGATAAGGAACATCGACAACCTTGGGATGGTCCTCGAGACGATAGAGAGCCTCAACGACCTTATGAAGGATCTTGCCCCGATAGTAAGACAGGCCGGGCTTGATGGAATTAATAAGTTCCATGAACTGGAACAGAAAGGTTATTTTGAAATACTTAATCAGCTTTCAGTTGCAACGGATACAATTGTCTCGCGGTACCCGAGGGAAGATATCATGAAGTTATCCGGCAATCTCGTTCCTGTTGCTGACACTCTTTTCAAGCTTGCCGACAAAGGATTCCTGGAAAAGCTAGGTGCTATATCGGTCGCGCTGAGTGAGATTAAGACAGAGGAAATTGAAGAATACTCGGTCTGGAGGATGATAAAGGAACTGAATAAGCCGCAGGTAAGAAAAAGTATAGGATTCATAATGGCTTTCCTTACGAAAATAAATGAACAGAATATCCGGAAACAATAACTATAATAATATAATTTGACTATGGCACAGAAAATTTATGCAGGTGTAACTGTAGAAGTGAATGAGGAAGGTTACTTTACCAATCCTTCGCAATGGACAAGGGAGATTGCTGCGGAAATTGCAAAAGAAGAAGGTGTTGTCCTTACCGACCAGCATTTTGCAATCATCGACTATCTCCGCAAACGTCATCTTGGTGGGGAAGCTCTTTCCATAAGGAGCATAAACCACTCGGGTGTAATCGATGTAAAAACATTTTACCAGCTCTTTCCCGGAGCACCTCTTAAAAAAGCTACAAAGATTGGTGGTATTCCCAAACCCGCCAGTTGTGTTTAATCTAAAACCCTTTAAGCTATGAGCGACGTACAAAATTTCCCGATCAAGAAGGTAAACATCATCTGTGCCAAAGGCGCGATAGAAGATGTATATGCAACACTGGTCCTCGGCAACGGGGCCGTAATGGAAGGAATTGAGACCAATATTTTCTTTACATTTTTCGGTCTCGATGCGATTGTAAAAAGCAGGATGGATAAGCTCCATACTGCAGTAGTCGGCAATCCGGCCCTCAGGCTGCCTGGCGGATTGAGAATGCCAACCCTTCTTGGTGTTATTCCCGGGATGGAATCATTTACATCGTGGATGATGAAGAGTGAAATGGAAAAGCTTGATATTCCACCGGTAAGTGAATTCCTCGACCTGATAACTGCCGGCGGAGGCAAGATCTATGCATGCAAGCTTGCTATGGATATGTTCAAGTTTAAAAAAGAGGATCTCTGCGAGCATGTATCAGGTGTCCTCACGGTAGGCGAGTTCTACGGGCTGGCCGGGGGCGAGGGCTCACAGATCATTTTCACCTGATAACAGGGGATGGGGAATATCACTGGTACCTGGAGAAAGGGATCCGATACCAAGTATACCTGTAATATCCTGGCCGGGGCAGAACATCCTGTATGCCACCGGCCATACTTTTAACAGGTATTTATCCTGGCTGTTCCGTACCACTATCATCAGTTCATCCAGATCGGCGTTTTTCACTTCTGCATCCATATAACCAATCGCGTCAAGCAGTTGTGAATGATCGTTGTACAATCCCAGGTTTTGAGCTATTAGATCGAGCCTCTTCTCAACACCCTTTATCCTTGAAGGGTTGAGCGGCCTGAAAAAATACAGCTGGTAAAGAAGATCCTTCACCCTTTTGCGCATCCTGTGCAGCGAGGACGACTTTGGGCTGTTCCTGCACATTATATAATCCGCGCAGACGGTTTCATAGCTTTTCTGCAGTCCTTCGAGCAGGCGTTCATTGGAGGGATTATTCAATGTCATGAACCTTACCCTGAAGGAGGTCCTGGTGAGGATTTTGATTGTCTCGCCCAGTGATGCTATTACCTCCTGCGAAGGGGTCATGTGAGGCTCCTTTGCCGTAAGCAGGGCAGCGATCTTCTCATTTCCTTCGAGACGGGCGAAGAGCTCCCTGTGGATCTTTTTAAGGTTCCTGAGGGTTTTCCTGTGAACTGATGATTCGCGGAATGCCGTAAGTGCCCTGCCGGTATCGCGAAATATCAGGTATTCGTTTTTAAAAACTTCAGGTTTAACCTGAAAAGAGACCAGCTTCATAATGGACCGGCATTTTTTCATCAGTACACGCACGTCATGAACTGCCTCTTCGTCGGGCACTGCATCTCGCTTCAGCAGGGTAAGAGCCCCTGTTATATATGCTGAAAGCACTGGCTTAATCTCCCTCACTCTGTCTGAAGCCGGTTCCATAAGCGTAAATTTAACTAATTCTGTTCTCGTAATCTTCATCTTAACTATTTTGTAACAAAAATCCGCATCCCTGTTACTACCTTCGATGTTGACTGAACTAAATCAACAGATTGACGATATTTTGATAAATTTGAATAGAAAACCATTTCCCGCAGTTCATGCTGACCTTCGGGAAAAATGATAAATGTATGGGAAAGAACAAGCGACCTCAGAGAATCGGCATCCTGACTGCCGGCGGCGATTGTCCGGGAATCAATGCCGCAATCCGCGGTGTCGGTAAAACGGCCATCGTAAAATATGGCATGGAAGTTATCGGCATAAGCGATGGCTTCACCGGAATGATAAACAAAGAGTATTCCGAACTTACTGAAAGTGCTCTCTCTGGCATACTGACGCTGGGCGGCACCATTCTCGGAACCTCGCGTGAAAAGCCATTTAAGAGGGATAAAGGGAAAAAAGAGCTGAGCAAACCTGTTCTTATTAAAGAGCATTATGAGCAGATGGGCCTCGACTGCCTGGTTTGTATCGGAGGGAACGGAACACTTAAGACTGCTTACCTTCTTTCCGAGGAGGGATTGAATGTGGTGGGAATACCCAAAACTATTGACAATGACGTATGGGGAACTGATGCAACATTCGGATTTGACTCGGCAGTCAATATTGCAGCCGAGGCCATTGACAGGCTCCATTCAACGGCAAACTCACATAAGAGGATAATGGTAATTGAGCTCATGGGGCATAACGCTGGTTGGCTGGCCCTCTATTCAGGTATTGCCGGGGGAGGCGATGTGATTCTTATCCCTGAAATCCCGTACAGTGAGGAAAAAATATCTGATTATCTTATGGAAAGGGCCGAGGGTAACAAACCATATTCAATTGTTGTCGTGGCCGAAGGAATTGAGGTCCCGTCAAAAAAAGAATCTCCGGGTCATTATATCGCTAGAAGAATAAACGAAATGACCGGGCTGGAAACAAGGGAGACAGTGCTGGGATACATACAGCGCGGCGGATCGCCATCTCCGATGGACAGGATACTGGCTTCTAGGTTCGGGGCTACTGCAGCCAACATGATTGCTGAGATGGATTATGGGAAAATGGTTGCGCAGGTAAATTGCGGTATCGGGTCGGTTCCACTAAGTGAGGTTGCCGGAAAGACAAGGCTTGTCGACCCTTCACATCCCATGTTAAAACAGGCGAGGGACATGGGAACCAGCTTCGGGTCCTGATTACCAAATCTGCTGATTATGAAAAGAATTATACTTATGCGCCATGGCCAGGCCGAGGAAGGCGCTGATGGAATTCCAGATTTTGAAAGGTCCCTGACAACGAAGGGTAAGAACATTAGCAGGTTCATGGCAAGGAAGCTCAGGGAGAGAATATCTAACCCCGGAATCCTCATCACAAGCCCCGCTTTCCGTGCTTTTGAAACTGCACTGGTATTTGCAGGGGAATATGGAATAAAACCTGAGGAGATAATTCTGAAAAGCCAGATATATTCGAGATTCAACCACGAAGTGGTTATGGAGATACTTAAAGGCATTGGCGAGGAAACAGAGACCGTAACGTTTTTCGGGCATAATCCGAATTTCAGCAGCCTTGCCTCCTATTATGCCAGGGGTCAAGCCGATTCCATAGCAAAAAGCGGTATAGTTAGCATTACATTCAATATTATGATCTGGTCGGATATCAGGCCATCATCAGGGACAATCGAACTGTCCTTTGAACCAAAGAAAATATTATGAGCAAGACATTTGTTCCAAAAGAGATAAGCTGGCTTTCATTCAATGAGCGTGTCCTCCAGGAAGCTGAAAATAAGGATATTCCCCTCCTCGAGAGATTCAAGTTCATGGGTATCTATTCAAATAACCTCGACGAATACTTCAGAGTCCGGGTCGCTACACTCAAAAGGCTTTCTCTTTTTGGGTCAAAGGCGTTTAATATTCTTGGCTATAACCCAAAGTCAACCCTGAAAAAAATACAGGAGATTGTACTTGCTCAGGCCGACAGGTTTGAAAAGATCTACTCCGGTTTGCTGGCCGAACTCGACAAGCAGAAAATTCATCTCATAAATGAGACCGGGCTCAATGAAGAACAGGCAGCCTTTGTCCAGACTTACTTCCAGAAAGAGGTAAGGACAAGGCTGATGCCGGTAATGATCGATAAAGACTCGCAGCTTCCTAACCTGACCGATGATGCAATATTTCTTGCAATTACCCTGGCAAAGAAGGAGGGGCAGAAGAAAAGGTTCTGCCTTCTTGAGATCCCGGCAAAAGTACTGCCGCGCTTTGTCGTCCTGCCCGAAAAAGGTGAAGATAAGTTTGTGATCTATCTCGACGATATCATCAGGTACGGGCTTAAGGAGGTCTTCTTCATTTTCGATTTTGACGATCTCTCCGCCTATTCAATAAAGCTGACGAAGGATGCCGAGCTTGAAATTGCAGATGATATCTCCGAGACTTATATCGATAAGCTTTCACGCAGCCTGCAGCAAAGGAAATGGGGCACGCCGGTAAGATTTATCTACGACCGGAAGATGCCGAAGGACCAGCTTAATTTCTTTTCCAGGATGCTGAATATAGGCCCGGATGACGTGATAATTCCCAGCGACAGGTACCATAACTCCAAGGACTTCATGAACTTCCCAAAGCTTGGAAAGAAAAAATTCTATTTCGACCCTGTTATTCCTGTCCAGCACCGTGACATAAACCCCGGAAAAAGCATTCTGGCCTCCATTAAGAAGAAAGACATCCTGCTTCACTTCCCTTACTATCCGTTTGATAATTTCCTCGACCTGCTAAGGGAAGCTTCCATCGATCCTTATGTCACCTCCATCCAGATTACACTTTACAGGCTTGCAAGGAATTCAAGCGTTGTAAATGCCCTGCTTAACGCGGTCAGGAACGGCAAGGATGTTACAACAGTTGTAGAGCTGCAGGCAAGGTTCGATGAGGAGGCTAATATTCACTGGGGCAACAGGCTCCTAGAAGAGGGGGTCAAGGTTATCTATGGTGTGCCTGGACTAAAAGTTCATTCAAAGTTATGCCTGATAGCCAGAGAAAAAGACGGAATCATACAGAGATTTGCGGCCGTCGGAACAGGGAACTTCAACGAAGATACGGCCCGTGTTTACACCGATCTCCTCCTGCTTACATCCAATAAGAAGATTACCAACGAGGTGGTCAAGGCTTTCAATTTTTTCAGCATGAACTACAGGAAGGATAATTACTACCACCTTGTTCTATCTCCATTCTCTTTACGAAACAGGGTCACATTCCTGATCGAGAATGAAACTCAGAATGCACTGGCTGGCCGGAAGGCTTATATCCACCTGAAGCTTAATAACATAACCGATGCGGAAACAATTAACCAGCTATACGAGGCGAGCCAGGCAGGAGTGACAATTAAGATCATAGTAAGGGGCATGATGTCTCTGGTTCCCGGGATCAAGGGTCTGAGCGAGAACATAAAAGCCGTTGGCATTGTAGACAGGTTCCTAGAGCATTCCAGGTATATGATATTCTACAACGGTGGTAACGAGGAAGTTTACATTTCATCTGCCGACCTCATGCCAAGGAACCTCGACCACAGGGTTGAAGTGACCTGCCCCATTTTCGACAAGTCAATCAAGAATGAAATCAAGAAGATATTTGAAATACAATGGAGCGACAATACAAAAGCAAGAAAGATTGACCTGACAATGTCAAACGAATTTGTTGAAAAAGGCAAAGAGCCTGTCAATTCACAGGCTGAAGTCATGAACTACCTGAAAAAAGTCAACGAAAAATGCTCCGATAAATGAAATTGCAAGGCGATATTAATATCCCGGTACTGATTGCCGGAACTCTGGCAATCATGGTCTTTTCATGGTTTCTCTCGATTAAGCATGGAAGGTATCACGGAATTGCAAGATTTTTTGCCTTTGAGAGCATATTTATAATGACGCTCCTGAATTTCAGGATATGGTTCAGAGACCCGTTTTCGATTTCCCAGACAGCTTCATGGGTACTCCTGCTCTCTTCAATATATTTTGCATTTGCAGGTTTCATGCTTCTGAAAAGGATAGGTAAACCCCAGGGGGGTAATTTTGAGAACACATCGGTTCTTGTAACAAATGGTCTTTACAGGTACATCAGGCACCCCCTGTACCTGTCGCTTCTGCTCCTGGGTACCGGGATAATGCTGAAGAATCCCCGGCCGCTCCTTCTGGCCCTGGGTGCAATAAATCTTATTGCACTCTGGCTAACCGCAAGGATAGAAGAAAGGGAGATGACAGCAAAATTCGGTGAGGAGTACAGGAATTACATGAAGGTTTCAAAAATGTTTATCCCTTATATCCTGTAAACGGGAAGCCGGAAGTCAGGGAGCTCCGGTCATAAAAAATCGTCCCATCGGGGTTTCCCCCTCCGGGACGATCTCAAACAAAACCCCCTCAATGAAAACTATTTAGCAGATACCCATGCAACTATTCTTTCCGATAACGGGTTCTCTTTTGAATAGGCTACATCTTTCAGATTTCCATTCTCATCAATAAGATATTTCTGGAAATTCCATTTCACCTCCGAATCCATTACCCCATTCTTTGACTTTGAAGTAAGCCACTGGTAGAGAGGAGCAATATCATTGCCCTTTACCGAAATTTTCTCCATCATGGGAAATGTCACTCCATAGTTCCTGGTACAGAACTCCTTGATTTCAGAAGGTGTGCCGGGTTCCTGGTTGGCAAAATTATTTGCCGGGAAACCGATAATGACGAATTTTTCACCTCCAAAACGGGTATAAAGTTCCTCAAGATCTTTATACTGAGGCGTAAAACCACATTTCGATGCTGTATTGACTATCAGAACCTTTTTCCCTTTCAGTGTTGAGAAATCAAATGTTCCACCTTCAAGTGTTTTCACCTTGAATCCATAAAAACCTGAGTTCTGGGCAGAAATCATCATCACCGGCATTGTCATTAAAAACATCAGGAATATTTTGAGCTTATTCATCGTTTTAGCCTAATTTTAAACAATAAACATATCGCCCGAAAAAATGTTCACCTGAAATGAAATCAATTTTTGGAATATTGTTTTTCTGCATTCTTGTCATCCTGCCGGGCCTTTCTCTTACGGGACAGGAGGATAGTAATAGCTTTGAGTATTATAAAAAGCTTAATGACGGTGAGAAGAGGCTCTCAGAATTCAGGGACAATGATGAGGTGCTGAGGGTAAAACTGAACCAGGTTGTACTTATAAACAAGAGCAGGGCAAGGTACAAAGCCGGCCCGGTAAAGCTGGATATTCTTGCCTCGAGGGTTGCCAATAAACAGTGCAGGGAAGCTGCCGAGAACGGTTATATGTCTCACTGGAACCTCGCAGGAGAAAAGCCATATTTAAGGTATGCCAGGGCCGGAGGGCATGATCATGTATCAGAAAATGCATACTCGCAGGGGTCCAGCATGGAATTCAGCCATTCCTATTCAACAGTTGCGGACCTGATGAAGCAGGGGCATGAATCGTTTATGAAGGAAAAAGCACCGTACGACGGACACAAAAAGAACGATATTAACAAGTCACACAATTTCGTTGGCCTGGGCTATTTCATCAGTGAGGGAGAATTCAGATATAATGAGGAGTTTATTGACAGGTATCTTGAATTCAGCGATGTTCCGGAACAGCTAAAACCTGGCGAGACAGGTTATATCACTGTAAACACAGGCGGAAATGGTTTTCTCTATTTCATGACAATCTACAGGGAGGATTTTCCATCACCAATGACTGCCAGGCAGCTCCTTAGAACAGGCAGCTACAGCGATTACACAAAGGAGAATGTTTTAAACAGCGCTCCCTGGGATCTGAAGAAATTCCGGTCGGGCGATACTTACAGGATCCCTGTCTCATTCGGGAAGGAAGGTCTTTACTATATCCAGCTGTTTACCGATAAGAAAGAATATACCGGATATGGTTCCGTGACCACCGAGGGTAAGGAGCCGGTATCCGGTATAGTTATTTCGGTATCGCGGTAGTATCCTATTTCTTCAGAGTTCTTGTACTGACGGTTGTTGCAGTGAGTGGCATTGACATGTTCTGCCCTCCGCTGATTTCAATGTTACCTGAAAGCTTGTTGTTTGAAGATTCCTTAATAATATAACCTTCTTTTACAGCAAAAAACAGTTCAGAGGTACCGGTAAATGTACCTTTTATCAGGATGTCCATGCCCATGTTCTCGCCTTTCTGCTCTCGTGTCCCCGTGATCACAGATGTAATTTTTGCGCAATCTGTGCCATCGAGGTTCACCATTCCTTCAAATTTATAGTCAGCTTTGAAAACCTGCTTGGTCGTCATTGAAACTGCCTTGCTGGTTATCGAATCATTGACGGTCCAGGTATCGCCGGGGTTCAGCTCTTTTGACTGCATGACAGGAAAATAATTAATAAAATTCTGGGATATATTGTTTTCCTGGCCCTCTACTGTATAGGTTATCTTTTCCGCCTCCTTCAGATCAATCACTTTACCTGAAGGTGCCACAGTCATTCCGAAAGATTTGCCGGCGACATCGTTTATTAAGCCACCACTTGATCCCATAGGCGAATCCATAGTCTGGCTGAGAGTATCAAGCTTCACATTCAGCCTGAGGTTTTCCCCGTCCTTCCCGTTTGCGGTAACTGAGCAAACAAGGTTAACTGCAACATTTACCTGCATCTGCGATCCATTCATGTCCATTTCCTGGTCGACCTTTGTAATTGTAGAGTAAACGAGCGGTTTACCATCAGGGAAGTTGTATTTAAGCAGGTATCCCGAAAGTGCTTTGACTTCCTCTTTGTGTTTGTTCTTCTTGTCCTTTTTTTGTGCTGATGCAGGCATAATCATTGCTGCTGATACCAATAAGGCAAGCACTGCCGTGATGGCTGATTTAAAATTTCTTTTCATGATTTCTGTTTTTCAGATTTATTGGGTAATAATTCAAAGTTCGTTTTTTTATTTTAAAAACATGTAGCTTCCGGTCCTTATGTTCAATTATTTCCGGGTAATGTATGATAATTAAAAAAGTCGTTATATTTTTGCGTCGCCAAAAGCTGATCCTTTCCGGATTAGCCAAGGGTGATAGAAACGGGGTGTGGCGCAGTTGGTAGCGCATCTGGTTTGGGACCAGAGGGTCGTCAGTTCGAGTCTGGCCACCCCGACAAAAAAGAGTGAGAGCGAGAGCGAGTGTGAAACGAGCGATCGCTCTCACTCTTTTTCCCCAAACCTCACTCTCACACTCACACTTAAGCCTTGCCTCACACCTCAGGCGTGGTGGGCGTTTTTCTGATTGTAAACCCCAAGAGTCCGTAGCCCGGGAACCCGGATAACAATATCACTACGCTGAATCATTAATCATGTAATGCACCTGAGCGTTAGCCAGATGCAGAAGACAGTTATTAGTCCAGTAAAACGAACGCACCCCAGTAATACGGGTCATAAATTTTCCTCATCTCTTTCTGGGTCATATAAAATGAACTCGTGATGTCCTTTGAAATAAGCAGGTGGCTATAAAACCTGCTCATGAATTCAACAGTTTCTTTATCAGGTATCTGCCAGAGACTCATTAAAATACATTTTGCCCCGGCCATTTTAAATGATCTCTGCAGCCCATATACCTCGTCATCTTTTTTAATATCCCCTAACCCGGATTCGCACGCGGACAGAACCACAAGATCAATTTTCCTCAAATCGAGTTGTGTTACCTCTTGTGCCGTCAGGACTCCATCGTCAGTTTTCTCCATACTCGGTTTTACCCATACATCATTGGCATCTGCAAGAACAAGGCCTGACCGCATGAGCGGGTTATCATTGTTGACAAAACGTGCTACACCATATGTAGCGTTTGTACCCCTGAAAGATATCGCTCCATATTCAATGTTTTCTTTTTTCCCCACGAACCTGATTTCTGAAGGATCGGAAAAGAAAAAACCGTGTGTCGCAAGATGCAGAATTGAATAGTTAGGTGCATTTTGCTTGAAATATGTCTCCGTCGCATTGGTGCCCGTGAGGTACTGCACATAAACCTTTCCTTCTTCAAGTATATGCTTGATTGTATCTCCTTCGATTTTAGTCCCGGTCAGATAAGGCCAGACATCCGTTTCAGATTTAACCGGGCTATACTCAATCCCACCGAACACGAGTGCCGTCGGCTTACCATTACCTGGATGGTTATCCCTGTTTACAATACTACCCGTGCTGCCTTTTACCTGTATTTCATACTCATCGCACAGGTAAACATCCTTGTCTTTGCTTAGAGCAGGAAAGGATATTTTATTAAGGAGTCCTGATGGTGAGATATATACTTTCTTGACGCCAATGAGAAAAGGCTCAACAGGTTTCCAGATCAGATTGTAAAGCCTTGAATCTTGTTTAACGGCAGTACCGTATATATTGTTGATTTTTGAAATATCATTCGCGAATGCGGTATTAATAATCATATTAAGCTGCTCTTCATCGAAAAGCTTGATCATTTCAGGATAGTCGGAGTTCGACTTAAGTACCAGGGCTGCATAAATTACTTTATTTCCTCCGTTTACTTCTTTCCTCCTGAAATCGGTAAATTCAATTGCTGCCTCATCAGGTTTGAGGTTTCTTTTGACATCCTCCCATTTGACCTGAAGTCCTCTCCTGAAATCGCTGTAATCCCGTGAACTTTCAGACAATGACTTTTCAAGGGAATCGGCCTTATGCTCAAGGTCCTTCACATTTTTTGATCTCATTGAAACAGGGGTGGAATATAGTGCCGAAATCTCTTTCTGGAGTGCAATCCAGTCATCGTACTTTTTAAGAAGCACAGGGTTGTTACTGTTAAGGATTGAAAAGCGCATCGCCGTGCTTGACTTTAGCATCAGGCCCTTATTGATAAGAATATTATCATACGTGTACCCCGTAATTGATGGGTTGGATGTTTTTCTGCGTAAAGAATAAGCTGTAAAGGAACTGATATCGCGAAGTCTCATCTGATAATAAAGTTCCTTTTCACTTTCAGCAAGAAATGTAAAATCCTGCTGAGTATTATGATTAATAGCGTTTAAATAACCCAGCATCAGTTCCTCCTCAGATTTAAAGTTTTCAGCACCATTATAAAGCCCGATCAGGAATCTTAACATGTTAATATAGGCAGGATGGTAGGGTCCAAGTGCTTTTTTCAGATTATCCCCTTCCCCAAACGTCCATTTTGTCAGGATTGGCATTGGATTATCTCCTGATGACATCCGGGCTGCATCGCCCAGAAGCTGGATATCGACAGATATCAGCAGGGGTTCTGGTCCATTTCTGCCCGGATTATCGTGTGGTAGTTTATTGGAAAAGCTCATCTTGTTAATCCATACAATAACCTTGTCTGTCAATTGCCCGTCAATTACATAATCGGAAATCGTCTGAAGTATCCTGTCTTTATTTCCGGTCATCCCATACCAGGATGTCAGATTCTTGTTAATTATTTGTTCAGCATAATTTGATTTCAGGCAGCTTATTGAAAAAATTGAATCAGCCTCCGACAGCATTTTCCCGGTATCGGCCAGGCGATTGTTATTCTTGTCACCCGATAACGCATAATATTCTTCCAGTATTGAAACAGATGCAATATTGTTAAGTATTAATGCATATGCCGGATTTTCGAACTGTGATTCATCCTCAAACAGCTTTTTAGCTTTGCCTATAAACTCCAGTGCCACGCTATAATTGCCAATATCTGAATAAAGGGCACCAAGGTTACTATAACATATCGCGGCTGATTTGTTTGTCTTCGCACCTGTCTTTTTATATATATTCAGAGCCTCCAGCAGGAATTTTTCACAAAGCTTATAGTTCCCAAGATTATAATATACAACTGAAAGATTATTTAACATTGCTGCGTAAGCAGTGCTACCCTGTCCAAATATTTTCTTACTCTTTTCCACTGCTTCCTTTAGCTTTGTCTCCGCGAGTGGGATGTTTCCTAAATTATAGCAGCAGGATGCCTGATCACATTGATTTATCAGATAATTCTCTGTTAAATCTTTGTTTTTCTGATATATAATCTCGGCACTTTTAAGATAATCCAGTTCCTTACTCAAGTAGGATACATCATTACGGGTGCATCCAATATCATGATATATAGCTGAATAGTAATAAAGAACTTCCGCGTATGACGGGTCGTCATTGCTATGACTTTCAAGAACTTTCTTTTCTGCATTTTTTATCTGTGCCAAAGCATCCTCGAAGTAACCTGCTTTCCTGGAAATAACAGAAGCCGTTTCAAGGCAGTCAATATACTCCTGGTCATCCCTCCGATTAAGTGATTCCAGGATATCCATTTCCTTTTTGATAAAATATCTTGCTTTTCTATAACTGCCCAGATTAAAATGGAGGTCGGCAAGATTATGCATCAGCGAGGCGTACTGAAGGCTGTTTTCACCAACTTTACCACGCATTATTGCCCAGGTTTCATTCGCGTAATAAAGTGCCGAGTCAAGCTTCCCTTCAACCAGGGATTTATTCCATAATGCCTCATATCTTGCCCAGGGCTGGGAAAAGCATTCAGCCAGACAACATAAAGTAAACACGCTAAGAATCAGCTCTTTTTTCATTAAAAAGAATCTATTTGCCTGCTCACAGTGAGATATTCTATGTAAATTTGTTACCTGGCAGGTCATGAAACAAACAGGGTACCATGAGACTCAGGTTATTGATCCTGTTTATAACATCCTTATCAGGTGTACTGGTTGCCCAGGATACAATCTATGTAAAAAGAGGCAAACCTATCATTGCGTATATTATCAGCAAAGATAATACTGAAATTGTATATAAGAAAAAAGATCAACCGGACTCTTCAGGCTTATATACTGTCTTCGTTGCTGATATCCGAAGCATTCATTATAAAAATCACATAGTCGCAGATTATACCAGAATAGATTATGATGAAAACGCTGAAATCCATAAAGCTGAAGAAAAAACCTCCAGGAAAAACTCAATAGTTTTTTCACTTGAATCAGGCATTGAACTTTTAACAAGGAACAATGATGATGACGTCCTGAAGCTCTGGAAAAGCAATACAAAAAGTGGTACCGGTCTGGAAGGGAACAGGTTCGCTCTACCGGTATATTTTAAATTCACCATGTTTTTTGGCCAGAGTAAAAGGAACAGCTTAACAAACGGCCTGGGAATAACATATTTACCTAAATACGTGTACGGATCAGAAAATAACGGGGAAAATATGATCAGGCTGAATAACTATATATTATCCGACATAGTTGATTTCAGCCATTCCTTAAACCTTAAGAAGACAGTTTTTATCGTAATTGCTACAGGAATAGATATTTACTTTCTCAGCGGGAATCTTAAATTAGGGAGCATTGCTTACAGCAATATTCTTGATGAAGCTGTACCTGTAAGCCCCCGATTGGCAGCCGGATTAGACTTGGTTATCTCTGATAGATTTACATTCAACATAAGACTTGGGTGCAACATCTCAAAAAATGACTTTTTAAGTTATTATACTGTTTCAAATAGGACAGATGGTGATATCGGACGTATAAATCTCAAAGGACCATATATCTTACTTAATATGACCTGGAATTTCTGGTATTTTAAAAATCGGTTGAAATTTAAACCAGGAAAGGATCAGATCTAAAATTCCACCCTAAAGCAGATACTTTTATTCTGTATACCCGCCCCGATCCTGCATGTTCCAGGTTTTCCGGCGGATAGGTTATACTCATTAATGGCTTTTTTTAATTTCCTGTTACCATTGTGCAATACAAGAGAAGCCGGTACGAGAAGAGCTCCACCGATTTCCAGTGAAGTAATTGCATGATGCGAATGAGCAAGCCAGAGGAACTCAGCACCAAGAAGGCTTATTAAGGCAGGTACCGCGAAATACCGACCGAGATCATGTACTTTACATGAATTATTATATGTTTTTAACGACCCTGGATTGTCTTCCATCAGGGTTCTGACCTCAATCCTCATAAGTTTATTACCTCCAAGGTAAACATCACCATTATTAAAGGAAAGGTATTTTGCAGTATCCGTCTGGTTCAGGTTTATAAATGCGATGTTTTCACCAGTGGTTGACGGCTCTTCTTTTTTCGTGCTTCTCCTCCCGACCGTAAAAGCTTTTCTCCGGCTTTCGAATTTTATTACATCAATATATTCTTTAGATAATATATAAAGAGGGCTCAAATCGTTTCCATACTCACGGTACTTTACAGAGTCTTTGCCATCTTCGATTATATTAACTCTGAATTCAGTGCCATCTTTCAGTCTCAGCAGATCCTGTCCAAAGGTTGAAAATCCGGGAATAATGCACCATGTTATTGCAAGCATGGTTCGCTGAAGTACTACCAGCCAGAAACCGGCTTTAATTTTCTTCATACCTAATGATATTAAATAATCGGCTTATTTAACTATCGTGGAGCATAAAGAATTTATAATAATGGTTTGTATTATAACCTCTGACAGATCTTTAACAAAGGAAATAATCAAAATTACTATAGAATATCTATATAAGTCAAATATATTTTGCCCGGATATCTCAGCATACTGAAGACCCGGATGAGGGTCAATCGGTAAAGACAATTCAGGAATTTAAAGCCATAATCATGGATTTTATCTCATCGTACGATTCTTTCACCTTTTTTGGGATGGAATAGTTCACGAGGTTTGATTTGAGGACAGTACCGTTCTTCCCCGGTTCGATCCATGCAATATGCAGCACATTGAACAGAATTTTCACATCATCGGTGTCAGTAAGCTCAATATAAACATTCTTCATATGCTCTCAGGTTGATATTATATTCATTCAAAGCTCTTTTGTTTTTCTTTAATAACCAGGATTATACTTCCGGACCTGGCGATTCTTCCTTTCCATGCCTATTCAGGTATCAATCTCATTAAAATACTCCATTACCCTCCTCTCCGTTTCCACCTGCAGACGCACGGTACTGTCGAAAAGCTCTGATCTTAGCGCCCTGTAAAGATTTACTGACTCCCCCAGGCTGTTCATCAATCCTGATTTTTCGTATGTTGGAACTGTAAGCAGAAGCTTCCTGAGATCCTCTTTGCCGATTGCTGATTCTGCCTTTCTCACGGTTCTTGGCAGGTTCCCGTTTTTAATATGGATCAGGGGCCCCAGCACAATACCTCTCAGGAAGCTGAATGAATCGAAGGCTTCAAGGTATTCGCCCCTCCCGATTTTTGCCAGGATATAATGAACCCAAATCCAGAAACGATCCTCGATCCACTGGAAATCAGGGTATGGATATTCTGATCCGGTGCCTGATATGCATGAACTCAGCTGGTTTTCTCTTTCAAAGAGTACCACCGGGTCCTCAACTCTCTTTGAAAACTCTTCAAGGGTCACAAACTTAATGTCGATGTGAAGCAGAGGTTCATCATAAAGGCATACCAGCAGCCTTGGTTCACCTACATGTTCACCAGTGAAACCAGCCAGGAGTTTTCCCAGTTTCCTCGCGTAACCCAACATTCTTCCTTTATCTTCATAGATTTTGTCTCTCGCGACAAGAACCAGGTCAAGGTCAGAATACTCATCGATGTCACCTGTCAGCCATGAACCTCCGATAGCAAGACCGATAACATTTTCATCAGTTTTGAGAATTCCAACCGCTTTATCAATGAACTGTCTGTGAGTAATCATACCGGTTGTTTAGATAATACCTTAAGTGCTCTTAATGTTATCCACTTCGATTGTTCGCCTTTCATTTCAATATCCTTAATCATTTTGCCGTTGAATGTATTCTGCAATTTCCATCTACCCTGTCCGTCCTGAAGCGATTTCAGTTTTTCCAGTGCCTCATTCATTCTTGAATCGTGAATTCGCAGGTCGGTAAGAATATCAAGAATTTCAAGTATATCAGTTTGATACATCAGCGGAAATCCGAGCCTCAGCCAGCCTGGTTTTGAAACTGACCCAGGTTCATGGCTCTTTTTATAAATATTATGCATAAGCAGGAACTCCGACAGCATCCTGATCTTCTCTTTTACTGTCCCCGGCCTGTCATTTTCTTCAATTGCCGACAGAGCCTTAAGCGATTTTACCACACCCATGAAGCATGTATGCTTCCCCCAGCATATTTCGAACCTGTCGTATGGCCATTCAGCCGGGGGAGCGACTCCACCATCATCACATCGCTGGTACCTGCATATCCATTCAATCCCGTCGTGAACGCGCTTATCGTTTTTGAATCCTAGCCTGAGCAGGCTCCAGATCATATTACCGGTCAGGCATGGTATTACCTCACTGTGCCTCCCTCCGCCTGATTTTACGCTCATGTTCAGTGAGAAACCTGAACTCTCCCTGTCGCGCGAGTTTTCAAGTATAAATTCACAGGCTTTCTTGATCCGCGGATCACTCCCGTCCGCTCCCATTTCTGCAAGTATGATCAGCTGCCAAACTGTACTCCGGTACTTCCCGGTATAAAACCGGGCCGGAACTTCCCAGGTTCCTCCTTCACCCTGGGCCCTGAGAATTCCGGGTACTATCCCTGACTTCATAATTGCCGACCTGGCATTGACTGCTTCTCTGTCATTATGGTCCTTCCCCAGCAAGGTGGTAAGGGTGAAATACCTGACTGAAGGGTTTTCCTCTTCGAGCAACCACTCGATGGTCCCGTTGTCAGTGATGCTAAGGAGATTCATATTACTTCATTAAGGTTTTAGCTTTATTAGAAATATAGTGCCATACAAGAATACTGAAGACAAGTTACTCAAAATACTGTTATGTGAATAATGTAAAAGCGGTGTCACCCGGGATGATGCCACCCTGTCGCCTGAAAATTTTCTTTTCTTATTATCTGTAACTATCTTTAGTGATACAGACTCACAATTATTATCAGTATATGGCTTCTGAGAAAATCAAAATCGGATTTATAGGTGCCGGTGGCATCGCAAGATCCCACGCGTTTGCAATTAGCGCACTTCCTTTTTATTATGAAGATGCTCCTGAAGTTTCGTTGGAATCTGTTTGTTCACAGTCAGTTCTTTCAAGGTCGGCTTTTGCTTCAAGATACGGTTTCAGGGGGCATTCCTCGCTCGACGAATTTACAAATAATGAAAACATAAATACAATATATATCCTGGGGCCGAATGTTGTTCATGTTCCTCATCTTGAGAAAGCGCTTGAAATGAAGAATGTCAGCAGGATTTATATCGAAAAACCGGTCTGCGCATCAAAGGAAGAGGAAAATATTATCGAAGGTATGACCCTGGCTTATCCCCGGGTGAGATTCCAGACAGGGTTTCAGTACCTGTTTAATTCATCCTTCAGGTCCGCACTTAAGCAATGGAGAAGCGGCATATTTGGCAGACCGTTACATTTCGAGGTGAGATATTATCATGGCGATTACCTGAGGAAGGGATACCGCGACAAGAGAAAGACAAGGCTTGCGCCGGCTCCTGAAGGCGGTGCCATGGCTGACCTGGGTTCACATGCGATGAGCCTTGTAGTCGCGTTCCTGAATGAAAACCTGAGGATAGCCGGGGCAATCCAGGCAGGAAGCTTCGGCGATGTCGTGCCTGAGACGGATCTGTTCAGTTCTGTTTTTCTCACCGATCCTGTTACCGGGGCAGCGGGGACAGTCTCTGCCAGCCGAATAAGTTCAGGAACCGGTGACACGCTTTCAATGGATATCTACGGTGAAAAGGGATCGTTGAGGTTTTCATCGAATACACCTGATTACTATGAATATTATCTTGAGGATTCCGGAACCTTGAACAGGGTGATGACAGGGAGCAACTATAATCCTGTTACAAGCTTCCCTTCAGGGCATGTTCCTCCCGGGTGGCTTCGTTCGATGATTCATGCCCATTATGTATTCCTTATTGATAATGCAAACGAGCTGCTGGTACCTGACCTGCAGCATGGATTGGCAGTTCAGAGACTGGTAAGGGAAAGCGCCGAGCATATGGAGACTTTCAGAAATCAATATGGTATCACAAGAAATTCATAAAGACTTTGCAGATATTCATTTAATCGCGGATAATATGAAGATCAGGCTGACATTTTTTATGTTCTTTTTTTTCGGAACAATCTGTGCACAGGATACGATTTTCGTAAAAAGCGGTGAGATCATACCAGCAGTAATAACAGAAAAGAACAAAAACGAGATTAAGTACAGTAAACCCGGTAATGCGCAAAGCAAAGCGATCTATTCAGTATTCATAAGCGATATCCGCAGCATTCACTATGCCAGCGGGATTATTGCCGATTATACCCAGCCCGGTAACGAGGTTAATGCGGCAGACCAGGCAGCGCTTGAAATGGCCGGGACCATGAAAACGATTCGCTTCAGCATTGGCATTTCAGGAGAATATTCAGCACCTTATACCTGGGACAATATTCTTGACGCCTGGCGATATTCGACCGGAAATCCCGGCGCCACGATTGATGGCAGGAGTTATACCTTCCCTGTTACATTTAAGATGGTAAGCGCCCTGGGCGGACTGGCAAGACACTGGTTCGGCGATGAGGTGAGGATCAGGAGGATCGGGAGTGTTCTTCATGCAAGCGATGGAACCGGCAATAATGTAATAAAGCTGAATGAGGTTATCACATCGGTAATGATCTATTACGGATATGCCATTAACCACAGGAAGAACCTGCTGGCTGTTGCCGAAGCAGGAGCAGATATGTCATTCGGTCTGCATGGATCGGTAAAAATTGTCAGCAAGGATTACAGGGATGTCTCAAGTACAGGTATTGTCGTACCGCATTTTGCAGCAGGTCTTGAATATGCAGCGGGTAAAAGGATCCTGTTTAGTGCAAGGGCAGGATACCGGATTAAAAGAACTGAAAAACTCGAATATTTCAACAGCAGTTCAGACTGGGGATATCTTAAACCATACAGTTCAGGCGGCCCCTGGGCTGATATCGGAATGAGCTTTAATTTCTATGTCAAATCACCTTTCGGTAAAACGGGCCAGGACCAGAAGTAACCTCTTCAAAACATCTCCCCAAGGTTAAATGTGAAGCCGCGTGACTTTCTCAGTCCGAAGCTGTAATCGACTGCCAGGTTGGTGTCGGAGTGTTTATTTATCTTTATCCTGAGCCCTAATCCGCCACCAGGAATAAGAGGCGCCATCTCTTTCGGGACTTTCGCCGGAATTGAGCCTACATTTCCATACACCACCCCGCCAAGAAGCCCGTTCCTCATGAGCCTGAAACGATATTCCGACTCCATGTAAAGCAATACCCGTCCGGTGTACCTGCCCGGTACATACCCCCTGCCTGTATTGGAATAGCTGTCCCAGCCAATACTTGGAAGGTCAAGATATGGTGCGATGCCTGACAGTACAACATTATTATAACTCCAGAAAGCGAGAATATTATCTGACGACCCCGGAAGCCTGAAATACTTTCTCAGATCGACAAGAAGTACCTGCCAGTTCTGGTCGCTTCCAAGGAATTTCAGGTTGTGCCTGACCTGGATATTTATATACGAACCGCCTTTAGGATTGACCGAGTTCTTCCTGCTGTCGTAGAGCAGGTTGACCGACACACCCGATGAGAGAGATGAATGGCCCTTCTGATATTCGAGAAACTGATCCATCTCGGTCGTTTTTACAGTATCAGCCTTAATGTTCCAGTGATAATCAAGGTTATACCCTGCTCCTACGTAAAAATTTGTTCCGAGTTCAATAAATACGGTCTCCCAGAACCGCAGGTAAGAATAATCAATGTGTATCTCATGCGCATTTTTACTGAACGGACCAAGGCCGTAGGTCTGGGTCGGGAACTTATAGTATCTTATATCGCCAAAAAGGTGAAGCTTCCTGTCGTCAAAAAATACATTGTTCAAAAGTGTAAACCAATACTGGTGATATTGAGAGTAGTTGGCATTGAATTGAATCCTCGACATTCTTTTCCTTGCCGTATCCGAATAGAATGTTGTACTCGAGGAAAGTACTCCCGTAATACCGGTGTTTCTTCCATATCCCACGACCGGGATAACAGAAATGAAAGGGCCTTTCCCACGGTCTGAAGTACTGTCGGAATCATGTTTTGATCCGTGCCCGATTCTGAGAATATCAGTTATATCGACCTGATGCACAGGGACCTTTCCTTTTGGGATCGTATTGACAGCCTGGCCCGACAGACTACTAAAAATTACCTGGAAAAGTAACAATTGGAATATAGCAAAGAAGCTCCTTCCTGCTAGTATTAAGGATGATCTGACCGGCATTGTAAAAGATATCATCATCGGGCAGCCAAATTTAAACTTTTTAGTACTAGAGAAATGATGACATTTATAATTCTTTTACAAACCAATTTCATCCATTTCCTCGTTCAGTAAAGCATCCATGATGTTTTTCCAGGTTGAACCTGATTTTTCTAAATATGTATATACGTGATATCAAACATATTACAATCAGGAAATGAACATTTCTTACATTTTTTTCTGAAATTCATCAAACTTTCATTTTGCCGGTTTTAATATTGAACAGTTTTCTTGAAGAACCGGTTTACTAAAATAAAAGACTGAAATATATTAAAAGGGAAATTATGAAAAGACTATTGTTAATTATGGGAGCGGTACTGGCAATAGCTGCAGCCAGCTGCACTAAATCTGATTCACTCACAAGCAGTACTCTGAAGATGTCACTTAGTACCGGTGTCACTGCAGTAAACAATGCTGTGAGTACAATTTCTACCACCAAAGGATATGAGATCCTGAACGCAAATTCTGCAGCCCTGAAATCCGAGACGACGTATACCGACAGCGTTACTCTTGAAAGTGTGGCAGGTATATATGACTACAAGCCTGACCTGCTAAGCACATGGAACTTCTTCATTCCTCATAAGATGTTCGTGAAAACAGGGACAAGCGCCATGATGATTGTCAACCTTCCACAGAAGCTTGTTTTTCACCCGAGATTCCTTCGCGACTTCAATCCTGCCGACACCACACTGGCAAATGATTTCTCGATAAAAGCTTCAGACTATTACTATTACTTCAACTATACAAATCTGTATAATTACAGGCTTACAGCCGGCTTCACACTCGATACCACGAACCTTGGCAACATGCAGATCTCTGCAACAGCCAACACAACTTCAAACAGCAGTACTTCTGCTTATACCTTCCCGAACGGATATTCGCTAACAACCACTGATGCACTTGCCAACGATACAACCACAAAGACATTCAATCTTTCAAAAGATGGCACAGTGCTGATGAAAGAGACCACTATCTTTGCCCAGCCTGTTCAGTTACCTTATGGCATGGGCCCCGGACCGGATTTCAGGCACAGGGAAGGGTTATATATTCTCACAATCGGGAATGTTGAAATAAGAAGGGGTGCCGGACTGGATTCAATACAGGTCTACCTGAACGGCGTTCTGCAGCAGCATGCCGGTGCAGCAATAACCGACAGTTCAGCTACCGATGGCTCATTCTGTCACAGCAGGGATATCAAAATAACTTTCGATGATGGTACAACAACCAACCTGAGTGCACTGCTTGATCCTGCAAAAACGGCTCTTAAGACACTGGTCGACGCATTGCACAGCATGAACTTTGCAAAGAATATTGTAGACTATATAGCAGTAGGGATAGACTATAACTTCCGCATGGAACATGGGGGCCCTCACTAAATCAACGCAATATATTTGAAGGGGTGCTCTCTCAGGGCACCTTTTTTTTCGGCTTTCCTGGTCCCGTTCCATTGCCGGCCTGTAGCAACCGTAACCGTTCACGGTTCACATCACCGTATTAAGACTCCCACGATTTGAACATTTAATATGCATCACCTGTTTAAAAAATAGCATTTCTTACATAATAACATATTGATATATTTCGATATGTTTTTAAATTTGCGGCTGAATCAACAAACCACAAATATGAATGAGATACTAATAACAATGGGAGAAGGTAAGGTAGTTTCGGCACTCGTCAACGGGCACACGATAAACACTGATCAGCCTGCCGACAACGGCGGACTGGATTCTTCACCCGCACCATTCGACCTGTTTCTTGCTTCAATAGGCACCTGTGCAGGTATTTATGTTAAATCCTTTTGTGAGAAGAGGCAACTCGATCCCAAAGGCATAACAATTGTCCAGACACTTGAATATGGAGAAGACAAAAGGGTTCCTTCAGGAATAAATCTCGATATCAGGCTGCCGCAAGGCTTTCCCGGGAAATACAGGGATGCCGTTATAAATGCCGCTGAATTATGCCTTGTTAAGAAGACCATCAATAAAAAACCTGAGTTCAGAATAACAACAACGCAACTTTAAAGAAATATGAAAATTGCCATTCCTGTTACCAGCAATGACCGCATCCATGGCCATTTTGGAAAGTCTGACCAGTTCAGCATCTACACGATCTCAGACAAAAAAATCTCAGCTGTAGATAAAATTCCCTCGTTCCAGGGTAGCGGCTGTAAATCCGGTATAGCCACGGTGCTTGCTGAGATGGGTGTCAGTGTAATTCTTTCTTCAGGGATCGGAGGAGGTGCCATTAAAAAGCTGGACAAGGCGGGCATAGAGATCATTAGAGGCTGCGAGGGATCACCCGAGGAAAATGTAATGCAATACATTAACGGTGAGCTTACCGACAGGGGAAGCACCTGCGAAAAGCATCATCACCATGAACATGAGCATAAACATTCTGAAAGCGGTCAGGATGGATCAGCTCCTGACAGTGAGGGTCTGAGACTCAGGTAAACGTTCAGAAAATAATGAACCGCATGGCCGGAACCATGCGGTTTTTCTTTTTTACATTTGCTTATCTTTATCAATCAAATCAATTAAAATGAAATTGACGGGACTTTTGATAGTCATACTTATTATATCCTCCCAGGGATGCAGGATCGTTGTCAGTAACTATGATAACGTGCTGAAAAACATTTCACTGGATATTAATAAAGGAAACCTGAAAAAGGCAGTGCATATGGCCGATTCCGTCAGGAGTCACACGACCGATCCGGGAATACAATGGAAAGCCGACTCTCTGAAGGATATTGCTTGCAGGATTCCCCTTGATTTCCCGCTTAAAGAAGACACTATCATAAAAAAGCTTTCTGTTTTATTACCCTGGCCGGAAGTAAATGAGAACCTTAAAAAATGGGAATCTGACGGGTGGCTTGAATACAGGTTGCTTGAAGGTGAAAAAAGATATTTTAACCGTGCCGCTTCAAACCTTGTAAGACTGATAAGCTTTCATCAGCACAGGCATGAGACCGATTCTCTCATGTCGCATTCGGAGGAACTGGTAACAAGGAAACGGATGTCGGAAAAGATAATCAGGGAATCAGCCGGGTCATCCACCCCTGTCGAACCTTTAAAGATGGAAGTTGTGTACACGCTTACGGTCTGCCCCGATGCGGTCCCGGATGGGGAAACAGTAAGGTGCTGGCTTCCGTTTCCAAAGGAGAATAACCCCAGGCAGAAGGATGTTTATCTCACCGGCTCATCGAATGAGAATTTTATCCTGGCCCCCGATTCCTGCACCCATAAAACCTTATACCTTGAAGGGAAAGCTGAAAAAGGTAAGCCGGTCACTTTCAGGATAGCATACACTTACATATCCTTTGGCCAGTATTTTGTCCCATTCGCGGTGAAACCATATAACAGGAATTCAAGCATCTTTAAGAAGTACACGGCCGAGCAGCCACCCCAGATAAATTTTTCCCCGAAGGTCAGGACCCTGGCAGACAGCATTGCAGGAAAAGAGACAAGCCCGGACCAGATCGTAAGAAAAATTTTTAGCTGGTTCAACAACAGTGTACCCTGGACCGGAGCAATGGAATACTCTATTATGCCGGATATTCCGGGCTACGTAATTTCCCATCTGAGGGGCGACTGCGGTATGCAGACTTTGCTTTTCATGTCGATGTTACGCTATAAGGGAATACCATGCAGATGGCAGAGCGGATGGAACATGCAGCCAGGATTCAAAAACCTTCATGACTGGTGCGAGGTCTATTATGAAGGACCAGGATGGGTTCCGGTCGATGTAGAACACAAGCTTCAGTATTCAGGCGATACTTCCACGAGAGAATTTTATACCTGTGGCATTGATCCTTACAGGCTTATAATCAACGACGGGATCTCTGGAACACTCTATCCTCCGAAAAAGTATTTGAGAAGTGAGCCATATGATTTCCAGCGTGGAGAAGTGGAATGGAAGGGTGGCAACCTGTATTTCGACAAGTGGGATTACAATATGACGATCAAATACCTGAACCAGTAAAGGCATAATATCATGAAACTTCTCCCGATAAAGGACCTTCTGAAACTTGCTGCCATTCTGTTCCTGCTGCCAGGATGCGCTTCGCATTCAGGTTATACAAATTATACAAGTGAGGTGGACTCACTAGTAAAAACACTTATCCCTGATCACAGGGAAGGAATCTGTTCAATAGCTGTATATCAGTCGGGGTGTAAAACAGTTGTCTCGGGCGAGACTTCCGAAAGCGAGATAAAAAGCAGGATCGCTGAATACCTTAAGTCCAGGAAGATAAGTTATACAGACAGCCTGAGGCTCATTCCCGACACAACGAAATCTGATAAGCCATGGGGCATCATCAATGTTAGTGTCTGTAACATTCGTATGCATCCTGGTCATGAAATGGAACTGGTTTCGCAGGCACTGCTGGGCACTCCGGTCAGGATATTGTCGCCTGGCGAGGACTGGTACAGGATTCAGACACCTGATTCTTACATAGGGTGGGTAGATGCGGATGCTGTTGTCTTGCTGTCGCGTGCTGAATTCATGAAATGGAAGAGTTCACAAAGAATAATCTTTTTGTCACGTTTCGGGGATGTAATTGCCTCTCCCGGGGACCGGGCGGAAGTTTCCGACATTGTTGCAGGTTCGATCGCGGAATCAGACGGGCAGGAAAAAGGATATTTCAGGGTCATTTTGCCCGACGGAAGAAAAGGCTTTTTGCCTGAAAAAGATTGTGCTAACCTTCAGGAATGGGCAAAAAATGCAAGGGCCGAACCAGGCAGTCTTATAAAAACTGCCCTGGAACTACTGGGTACACCATATTTATGGGGTGGAACGTCGGTAAGGGGACTGGATTGCAGCGGGTTTGTCAAGACGGTATATTACCTGAACGGAACTATCCTGGCCCGCGATGCATCGCTCCAGGTGAGGCACGGGCTGGAGATTAAGAACTACAAAAACCTGGGTGAACTTGAAAAGGGAGACCTGCTGTTTTTCGGACCAAAGGGGAAAATCCCCGTCAGGCCCACCCATGTAGGGATGTACATTGGAAATGCCGAGTATATAAACGAATCGGGGATGGTAAAAATCAACAGCCTCGATTCAGCGAGAAAAAATTTCAGCCGGTACAGATACAATTCCTTCATTGCGGCCAGGAGGATTACCGGAGCCGGGAATGACCGTGGAATCAGGAAATTGTCGGATCACAACTGGTATTTTTAAGAAATATGAAAAAGAGGGAGTTTTTAAAGATGGGCGGCCTTGCAGCAGGAGGCGCACTGATGAGCGGTACCAGCATTTACAAAAGTCTTTTCGAAGGAAAGAGCCTTCCTTTGGAAGAGGGCAAACTCAGGCTGCAGTTCAGGCCCTATACACTGCAGCTCAGGCATTCATTCAATCTGGCTACAAGTTCAAGAACGACAACACCGGCTGTACTGACAACCATAGAGTTCAACGGCTTAACGGGGTTCGGTGAGGCATCAATGCCACCGTATCTCGGCGAGAGCCAAGAGTCTGTGATGAAATTCCTTTCATCGGTTGATCTATCCTCCTTCACGAGTCCTTTTCTGCTTGAGGATATCCTCGATTATATTGAGAGCCTGGTGCCGGGAAATCATGCGGCAAAAGCATCAGTTGACATTGCCCTGCACGACCTGGTAGGCAAGATTACCGGTCAGCCTGTTTACAGGCTTTTAGGACTAAATCCTGCAAAAACTCCGAACACGAGCTTCACTATTGGCATAGATAAGCCCGAAATTGTCAGGCAGAAGGTTGCAGAAGCTTCTCCTTATAAGGTACTGAAAGTAAAGCTCGGAAAGGATAACGACAGGGAGATGGTAGAGGTAATAAGATCATGCACAGACAAGCCGATATGTGCAGATGTGAACCAGGGATGGAAGGACAGAAACTACGCCCTTGAGATGGCCGGATGGCTTAAGGGTAAGGGGGTGATCTTCCTCGAGCAGCCAATGCCAAAGGAGCAGGCCGACGATATCGCGTGGCTTAAAAACAGAAGCCCTCTTACAATTGTCGGGGATGAAGGAATTCAGAACCTCGAGGATCTCCTGAAGTACAGGGATGTATATTCAGGTGTTAATGTAAAGCTCATGAAGTGCGGGGGGCTGAGAGCTGCATATAACATGATGAAGACCGCCAGAACCATGGGAATGAAAGTAATGATCGGCTGTATGACTGAGACATCATGTGCAGTATCTGCCGCCGCACAGCTTTCCCCTCTTGCCGACTGGTGCGATCTTGACGGGAACTTGCTGATCAGCAATGATCCCTATGATGGGGTAAGGATTGTTGATGGCAAGGTTACTCTGGATGAAAAACCGGGAATAGGAATCGTCACGCGATCCTCGTGAAACATTCTTCCATAAATCTGTCAGCATTTCCTGGTTCAGCAGGAGAAAAAACTCTTTGATGGCCATGCACCGAAAACACCGTATTGAATCCGTACTCCCCCCTCTCTAATACCTCACATAGTCTCGAAGCAACTTTAGCGGGACTTTTAAGCACAACATTACCAATGGCATACATGATCCTGAACCATCTGTGCTGCATCCTGCAAATTCCTGACCCGAAAGTACCCGGATCGAAAGCTGCGAAACTCAAACCTGAGGAGGGATATCGCTTTCTGAGAAAATCCCCGATGAGAAGAAGGTAGTACTTTGTTTCAGAATATGTTCTGAAGGCTTTAAACCCGGCTCGTTCCGGAAAGACATACCCTGGTCCGGTTAACCTGTAAACGGGCGATGTAACCACCATAACAAGCGGATTCTCATTGTACATGCCTTCCCTTAATATGAACTCATTGACCAGAAGATGTGACAGGAAATTGACCTGGAACGAATATTCATTACCCTGGGAAGTGACAATATAATCGGGCGAAGTAAGCACCCCTGCGTTATTGATGACAATATCGAAGCGGATGCCCTCCCCCTTCATGAGATACAAAGTTCTCCTGACTTCCTCCAGGTCAGAAAAATCTGTCGCGAGAAACCGGTAATTCGGACTCTCTGGAAATGAGCCTTTCAGCGTCCTGCCGAGTGCGGTCACATAAGCTCCTTCAGAAGCCAGGATAGCGGCAGTTTCCAGGCCAAGGCCGGAAGTGCCACCTGTCAGCAGAATATTTTTACCGGAAAGATTCACCTGTTAAACCAGTACGCCGGCAAGGCTGGCTGATATATATGATGCCATTGTTCCGCAAATCATAGCTTTCAGCCCCAGCCTTGCAAGGTCAGCTTTCCGTTCAGGCGCAAGGGCACCTATACCACCTATCTGGATTGCAACAGAGCTGAAATTTGCAAAACCGCAAAGTGCAAAGCTTGCAATGATTACCGATCTTCCGCTTAGTATCCCGTGCTGGATCATCGGCGACAGGTCGGAATAGGCTACGAATTCGTTAACCACCATCTTGGTTCCCATCAGGGAGCCCACCGGAAGGGCTTCCTTGAAAGGCACTCCCATAACGACTGCAATAAGAGAGAAGAGGGCACCGACAACATCTTTCAGTTTCAGGTGATTTACATCGAGGCCGATGGCATTCAGTGAAACGCCTATCCACCCCAGGAAGTGCCCGAAGTAACCAAGCAATGCATCGATCAGCGCGATAAGCGCTATAACACCGATCAGCATTGCTATCACGTTTATTGAAACTTTCATCCCGTCGCTTGCACCATGTGCAATGGCGTCCATAATGTTAGCATGCTCTTTCTTCACTTCAAGCTTAACAACTCCCTTTGTTTCCGATTGTTCTGTTTCGGGGAAAACTATCTTCGAAATAACCAGGGCGCCGGGTGCAGCCATAAGGCTGGCCGCTAACAGATATGAGGCAGGGACACCCATGGAGATATAAACGGCCATTACACCTCCGGCGATACAGGCCATGCTTCCGGTCATTGAGGCAAGGAGCTCCGATTTGGTCATCCCCGACAGATAGGGTCTTATCATTATCTGTGCTTCAACCTGTCCCACAAAGGCACTTGCCACGTTGGAAAGCGCCTCGCTCCCGCTCACCCTCATTGCCCAGTGTACGAACCTGGCAATGACCGCGACTATTCTCTGCATCAGACCAACATGGTAGGCCATTGATACCAGCACGCATACAAAAATTATAGTCGGAAGAAGGATAAAGAGGAATATTCCTTTTTTTACTATTTCCGCAGGCAGAATGTCAGTCACTTTTGTGAGGTCGCCAAACACGAAATAACCGCCCTCCCTGGAAAAATCGAGAAGCTTGTTTATTGCCTTACCAAGCCATGCAAAGATTTCCTGGCCGAGTGGCACCTTCAGGATGAAGACAGCCAGGACAAGCTGAAGGAGCAGTCCCGTAATGACAAGCCTGTAGTTGATTGCCTTCCTGTTATTTGACCAAAGATATGCAAGACCGAGAATAATTATTATACCTATAATTCCAGTAAAGCGTCCCATAGAAATTTCCGTTTGAAGTAGTGGTTACCTCAAACCTACTCTTTTTTTCGATATGTAGGAAGGAAAGGCTGAAAAAAGAGTGTAAACGGATTATCTACCAGAACAGGGCAATCTGGCCATGTACAGGCAATGCCCTATAGATGATCCTGGCATCTGCTTTTTTCATTCTAAGCCTGATTGACGGGTGGTATTCAGGCACTTTAAATGTGGCAATGCTTTTAAGAATGGTCCAGGAATTTTTCAGCCTGTCATCAATGTCAAATTTAAGCCTGTCGATCATGCCTGAGCTTTCCGACTCATAAACGTAAATCCTGAAGCCGTTATCCATCTCGAGGTAGTAATTTACCGGTGCGGAATTTGTTGTGTCGGGAAGGATGTCCGGCTTATATTCGCTTGTATCCTTAGGGGCAATTTTGAGCATGACCGGTTCTTTTTGTATTGTGGAACGGCTCGCTTTTATTGTAAGCGGCATCGAAAGCATTGATGAAACGGCATATTCATCGGCTCCTGTCATGGCCTTGCACAAGCTGAACTTTTCGAGACGTGAAGTATGAACCGTGACACCGTTTATCTCGAGATAAGCGGCACTATCGGGAAGATTAAGTGAAAGATAGAT
This sequence comes from Bacteroidales bacterium, assembly GCA_035541795.1. Classification (GTDB taxonomy): domain Bacteria; phylum Bacteroidota; class Bacteroidia; order Bacteroidales; family VadinHA17; genus LD21. Next base: position 649,365 of record DATKMR010000001.1, on the reverse strand, counting down.
AGAATCTCTCTCGGCAAGAAGATTCCTCGACTGGTAATATGCTTTCTCACGGTTCAGCTTTATAAATGCCGAATCGGTGAACAGCCTGATGTCGATATTGTTCTTTTCACCGGGTTTATAGCCGTAGAGGGAGTTTATTTCCCTTACCCTTCGAGAGGAACTTATAACGCACATGGTTGCATAATAAGCCGTAAATGCAAGGAATAATCCAGGCAGAATCCATATCCAGATCCTTTTTCTTCCTGATTCAACAGTTGTTTCAGCTTCCATTTCCCGGTCTGTAATCGTCAGAATATATACACTTTTGACCCGAGGCTGAGTGTCTTGAAAATTGCTTCAAGATCATCATCGTTCAACCGCACGCATCCGTGTGTTACAGGCATGCCAAGGAACCTCTTGTATATTGTGCCATGGATCAGGTACCCGTCGCCAAGGCTCATCGCATAATCTCCCAGTACACCCATCTCATATCGTGAAGGGTCATCAGGCGAGGGTATCGGGAGACCTTCTTCAACAAAAGACCAGTCGGGTCTTTTCCATAATGGTTTCGTTATCTTCTGCTGAATCCAGAATTTGCCTTTTGGTGTCTTGAATATCCAATGACGTGTTCCTTCGGCAGATGTCAGGTGAGTATAGCTGCCCGAGCTGCAAAACCCTTCCCTGATAAGCTTTTTGTTGCGGTACAGCGAGAACCTGTTGTCGGTGGTATTGATCACCAGGTAGGATTGTCCGGGTGTATAGGCGGCAAACTTCCTGGAGATTTTCTGGACATCCTTGCCAAGGGCAGCTATGTGAGCCTTGTACTGTTTATCACTCCGCAGCTCCGAATCGTTTTTGGTTACGGATCCGTGGGTAAATGAAAACTCAGTAATACCCGGAATTATATATACAAAAAGTGAGAATATAAAGAATACTGACAGGATTACAAGGATGGTAACAGATATTATTTTCAATGTCTTCCTGAGGAAAGTGTTTAAGAAGATCCGTTTAAAAAAGCCTTCCACCAGCTGGTAAAGCTCGCTCTTTCCCTTAATTTCAGGCTGAGGCAGCGGGGTCAGTATTTCTTCACTTTCCATAACTGAACGTCAGTTGGTAAGAACTTCATCAATATTTTTTAACGATCCGACGATCGTTACCGGTGTTCCCACTTTAACGATGTTATAAACAAGGTCAATCTCATTATCCGTAAGGGCAATACAGCCCTCGGTCCAGTCAACGCCTCTTCCCCCGCCACCATGAATCTCAATACCGCCACCTATCCTGCTGTAAGACGGTATATTTCCCTTTGCAAGATCGCTCTTAAATTTTTCAATATCATCATTATTCGGATAATCTATTGCAAGAGCCTTATGGTACGGAGTATCCTTCCCCTGCATTTTTGTGATAATCTTATAGTTCCCTTCAGGAGTAGCCTTATCTCCCATCCTGTGCTTGTTCCCGACCCAGTTTCTTCCCAGTTCGGCATCGAATTCATATTTCTTTGTGCCTGAAAGATATACATAGCACTTCTTTGAAAATTTATCGACAATTATGGTATATGTGTCGTTCTTTCTTGAATCGTTGATTGCATTCTGTACCCATTTTTTCCAGAGGGAATATGACCTGAAATAGTTTTTCAGATCATCTTTTGAAGACTCATAAACCGTTGTCAGAAGGTATTCAGCCTCATTTATTTTCCTGCTGGCCGGAAGGTACTGACCCTTATTAAAAGCCACTATACCCTCAGTGAGGAGCATTTTGCCGTTCGATATTCGTGTCCTGATTTCCGAAGGCAGAGGATACCTGCCAAACAGGTTGTCAATTGAAGCTTCCGTCCCATTCAGCGAATCGATCTTATCCCTGAGCTGTGCTTTGAGGGTTTCACTGCTTGTAATTGATGATTCGGTCGATTCGAGAGACCTCTTTTCAGAAAGCCTGGCGAAGGCTTTAACTTTTGAATAGTTCCGGAAGAAGATGATCCGCTTGTTTTCCTTTCGCCAGTTAGCCATCGCGGAATCGTATGCAGCTTTGGCTTCGGCAAATATTTTTCTTGAATAAGTTCCTGCCCTGTTGCTGTTTGCCTTTGCAAGGGCTTCCCTGGCTTCGGTCACGTCCCTGACCGGTGGTTCAGGAACCGAGTTTAACAGGAGCAGTCCCAGTAATACGACAACAATAATAACTGCTGCCGCAACAATAACTCTCTTCACAACACTTCTCGTCATCACCTGCTCCTTAAAAAAATCCCCGGGGATTTCCCGGGGATATTTTTATTTTTGAATTGAAAGTAGATTACTTCTTAACAACCGGTTTAACTACTTTACCACCAGCTTTTGTTATAGCTGTAGTCAGTTCTTCATTGATTTTATCTTCTGAAGCTTTTGCAGCTGAGATCTTGTTGAAAGCGTCCATATAGGCACCCTTGTCATACAGACCCTGTGCATCGGTGCAAGCAGTTTCGCATGTAGCTAATTCAGTTTTGATCTGCTCGAGAACCTGAGCACCTTCTTTTCCTCTCGGAGCTCTTTTGAAAAGTTTTGCATTATCTTCAGCTACTTTCTTGGTATCAGCAAGAAGACCTTCAACCTGCTTCTTAACTTCTTCCTTCTTAGAAACTGCGTCAGCTGCTACTTTCTTAGCAAGAGCAAGAGATTCATCAAGCTTAACTTTGATCGGACCAAATTTCTTGAAAAGCTTTGATTTCTGAACTTCAACTGCAGCTGTGATAGCTTTCATTGAATCCTGAACTGCTGCAAATTCAGCAGGTACATAAACATCAGCCTGTAATACTTTTGCACTGTCGATAGCTGCAGTAACAGCTTTCTCCTGTTCAACAGGCTCTTTTCCGCAACTTGAAAGGAATGCAACCATTGCCAGAGCTGCAAGACCTAATAAAATTCTGTTCTTCATTTTTCTAACCTTTTAATACTTCGTTTTATTTAAAGAAATTTGTGAATTAACTTCTTAGCGTCACATTAATTGTTAAATTCCGGCGCAAATATATAAAATTTTTTCTTCGTCCAACTAAAAAAATTAATAATCTTTTTTTAAACCGGGTTTTTAACAGTAAAATTCAAATGCAGTAGATATTATCCGGATTCAAATTTAATTTAAATAAAGATAACTTGTTCGTATTCATAAAATTATTCTCTGCCTCCACCCTCTCCGTTTCACCCCGTTCCTAAAGGTATTAACCCGTGACCGGAGCCGCTGTATGCTGTACAGAAATGTTAATTACTGGTCGATCGGAGAATAAGTTTAGTCAGGTTTTTTTACATTTGCAGCATCAATTTTAAAAATCAATACCATGCCAGGCACAGAACTTTTCGGTGAAGAAGAAAAAAGAGAGGTGATGGATGTTCTTAATACAGGCATCCTCTTCCGCTACAACCACGACGAACAGAGAAATGGAATATGGAAGGCCAGGACTTTCGAGCAGGAACTTGCAGCATATCACGGGGTGAAATTTGCTCATCTCACCACAAGCGGAACAACTGCCGATAATCTTGCCCTGGCAGCATGCGGCATAGGTGTAGGTGATGAAGTTATTGTACCCACATTTACTTTCATTGCACCTGTCGAAGCCGTTCTTCATGCCGGTGCAATTCCTGTTTTTGCCGACATAGACGAAACTCTCTGCCTGACGGTCGGCACTATAAAAGCGACATTGACACCCCGGACAAAGGCTGTGATAGTGGTGCACATGTGCGGCTCAATGGCCAGGATCGATGAGATAACAGATTTCTGCAATAAGAACAATCTCATACTAATAGAGGATACGGCCCAGGCCCTGGGTGCATCCTACAAGGGTAAAATGCTGGGAACATTCGGTAAGGTTGCAGTCTATTCCTTCGACTTCTTCAAGATCGTTTCGGCAGCTGAAGGCGGTGCAATTATTACCAACGACCGGGCCGTTTATGATACCGCTTCACAACATGCCGATCATGGCCACACTCATACCGGGAATAACAGGGGTGCTGAACCTCATAATATAATAGGTACGAACTACAGGATTAGTGAACTGCATGCAGCCATTGGCCTGGCCCAGTTCAGGAAGCTGCCTTTCATCCTCGAAAAACAGCGCGCCAACAAAGCCAGGCTTGAAAAATTCCTCTCAAACTACAAACAGGTCACCTTCAGGACAATTCCTGATAAAAGCGGTGACAGCGCAACCTTCCTCGATTTCTTCCTCGAAAATGAGCAGATGACAAGGAAACTGCTTAAGGAATTTGACAAGCAATCGGTGAGCTATGCCTACTGGTACGACAACAACTACCACTACTTCAAAAACTGGAATCATGTGAAGCAGCTCAGCACAGCTGCCCGTCTCCCGGTTACCCTGTCCAAAACGCCACAGGACTACTCCATTCTGAAGACTCCGGCATCAGACGCAATAATGTCGAGACTGATCTCCATACAGATCAGGATAATGTGGACAGATGAAGAGATGAAGGTCCTTATGGACAAGCTTGACAGGGCCTTTAAGGCAGCCTTTAATAACTAGACTCAGGTTAAGAAATTTAAGCTCTGTAAAATGTACAGGATAATTAAGACGGTTCCCAAATGTGCTTTTGGAAAAGGAAGTTTTAACCAGCTCGGTGACATTCTCGACCTGGAAAGAAAAGATGCCGGTTCTTACGTTGTCATCCTTGTTGATGACTGCTTCAGGGGCAAACCGCTTGCTAAAAGGGTCCCGCTAAAAGATGCCGACAGGTTGATCTGGGTAAATGTCGATGAAGAGCCAAAAACTGCCATGGTAGATAAAATCAGGGATGAGATCCTGAATGGCGGGAAACAGCCTCCTTCAGCAATTGTTGGCTTAGGCGGAGGAAGCGTAATGGATTATGCCAAGGCAATTTCAGTCATGCTTACCAATGAGGGGCCAGCATCAAAATACCAGGGGCTCAACCTTGCAAAGAACAATGCAGTTTTTCATGTCGGAATTCCAACATTATCGGGAACGGGTGCCGAGGTATCCATGACCGCTGTACTGACAGGCCCGGAGAAAAAACTGGGTATCAAAGGAGAGTTCACCCCTTTTGATCTCATAATCCTCGACCCGGAACTCATTCATGATGCACCAAAAAATCAAAGGTTCTATACCGGGATGGATGCATATATCCATAACGTTGAATCACTTAACGGAACAAATAAAAACGCGATAAGCGATTCATATGCAATACAGTCGCAGGTACTTTGCCGCGAGGTCTTCCTGAATGATAACCTGACCCGCGAGGAGGCTGATGAAAAGCTAATGGTAGCCTCATATTTCGGCGGACTGAGCATCGGTTACAGCGAAGTGGGAGTTTGTCATGCCCTTTCTTACGGGCTTTCCTATATTCTGGGATATCATCATGGCATCGCAAACTGTATTGCTTTCAACCAGCTTGAAGATGTCTATGGCGAAGATGTGAAAGAGTTCAGGGCCATGCTTGTGAAGCATTCGATCGATCTTCCTGCTAACATATCAGCCAAACTGACTGAGAAGCAGATCAGCGACATGGCCGACATTTCAATAAAGCTGGAACACATGTGGAAACATGCCTACGGGCCTGATTGGCAGCAGCATGTTGACAGGAAAAAGATCATGGACTGGTTCAGGAGAATGTAGCAGTTGTAATTACTGCCGGTTCATAAGCTGATATCTGAATCTGTTATTATTTTCTCCCTTGCTTTAAGGTACTCTTCGTAGTCCTTTGAAAAGACTATTCTTGATTCCATGGTCTGCCGGTAATTCCCCGACAACCCTGTTACAAGCTCAGTTATTTCCCTGAGAGCGTGGTTACCGCCCGGAGATGCCGTGATATAGTCACAAATAGCGTTATCCTTTACGAAGCTGTTGAGCAGAGGGTTCGATGACCTGGATACATAAAATGACAAACCGGTCTCTTTTGCGGTTTCCAAATCAATCACATCATCATAAACGAAAGCAACTTCCCTGGGTGAAATGGCCCTTATCCGGCAGATTGCATCAAGTGCGAGCTTCTTTTTCTTAAGGTTCATCACTATGCCGTCGAAATGCTCTCTTTTTGCGAAGCTTATGGCAGTCTGATTAGTCATACCCGTAATGATGTAACAGTAAGGTATGGTCCCGGTCCTCAACCAGAAGCTGAATCTCATCAGGTTTATGCCCATGGAATCGACCTCGGAAAAGGGGCTACCCGCATCGCCGTTCTTCATCCCGTTATTGAAAACCCCGTCCCAGTCGAAAATGAAGGCTTTTGTATTTAAGACAGCCTTCTCCATCTCTTCGCGTGAAGAGAGAAATGTGCCTCCAATGCCAGAGAAAATCTGTTCTATATCCATTTCAGAACATCCTGGATATCGATCAGGCCCACAGGCTTATCACCGTCAACTACAACAAGGTTATCCACTTCTGAAGACCTGAAGAGCGCAATGACATCATTCAGTGATGTTGTAATATCGACCGACTTTGGTGAATTTGACCCGATCTCGCTGAATTTCTTATGAAGGATGGAGCTGTTGTCGGCTCTTAACAGCCTCCTGAGATCACCGTCGGTGAAGATCCTGTAAATCTTCTTTTTACCGTCGAGAATAATTATTGCGCCCAGCTTTGAATTGGTCATCATGATAAGACCTTCAAGCACAGTGGCATTATAATCTATAAGCACATTTTCCGTAACCACAAGGTCAGATGCCTTGATTGTCAGAAGCTCGGTATGCTGAACGAACTGTTTAATCCCGATATCGGTAAAATGGTTGTGTGGCAGCTGCTTCATTATGCTCCACGGAATGGTACAGTTATGGGCACCAAGGCGGAGGGCATCCTTTACATGCTCAACATTCCTCACGGATGAGAACATGATTTTAGTCTTGTAATTATATTTTTCCACGGTCTTAACACACTGTTCAACAAGTCCCAGTGCGTCCTGACCCTGGTCCTGCATTCTCCCGACAAGAATACAAACATATGTTGCGCCGGCAGCAAATGCCAGGTAGGCCTGCTGCAAGGTATAAACAAGATGAAGGTTAACCTTGAGCCCTTTATCCACGAGCATTTTGCAGGCCCTAACCCCTTCCATTGACATCGGGATCTTAAAAACGATCCTGTCCCTGTCGAGACCAAGTGCAAGCTGTCTTTCAGCTTCCTTTACAACCTCTTCAGCAGTGTCGCCCAGGGCTTCAACCATAAGGACCTTTACCAGCTTTGAAAGGCTCAGTATGGCAGCATCAACATCCTTAATGCCTTCCCTGTGCATGAATGTCGGTGTTGTTGTCAGTCCATCGAGAAAGCCGAGCTTGTTGGCTTCGTTTACTTCATCAATTTTAATTGAATCAAGAAATAGTTCCATATATTTTTCTGATTAAAGTCGGTATTTTTTTTCTGTGTTATGAAGATCTATAAGAGGTTTCAGAAACTCTTCCAGCGTATCGAGATACAGCTGGCTTGCCGCATCGCATTTCGCGCATGGCGGATCAGGATGAACCTCGATAAAGATACCGTCAACACCAGCTGCCACACCGGCCCTGGAAAGAACAGGGAGATACTCCCTCATGCCTCCTTTAGGATCCGAGCTGGGAATACCGTATTTGCGGATACTGTGAGTGATATCGAACACAACAGGATAGCCGAATTTACGCATGTCGTGGAAGCTTCTAGGATCAACAACAAGATCGTTGTATCCGAAGGTATAGCCTCTCTCCGTCACGATAATATCATGATTGCCCTGCGATTCAATTTTCTTCACCACCTTTCCCATGTTCTCGGGCGCTATAAACTGCCCGTGCTTGATATTAACCGCCTTGCCGCTTTTGGCCGCCTCAACAACTAGAATGGTCTGCATACACAGGTAAGCCGGTATCTGGATGATATCGAGTACGTCGGCTGCCGCCTTAATCTGATCGGGGTAATGTATATCAGAAAGAACAGGAAGGCCGAAGGTATTTTTCACCCTCTCAAGCATTTTCAGTCCCTCATCAAGGCCGGGACCCGCAAAAAAATCAACCGAGCTCCTGTTATCCTTCATGAAGGATGACTTGTAGATCACCGGCATATTATATTTATCAGAAAGCCTCCTGAGGGTCTCACCCGCCTTCATCATTACCGATTCTTCTTCAATGACGCAGGGACCTGATATCAGGAAGAATTTCTCATCGCTCAGAAAAATATCTCTTACCTTGACTCTGTTCATCCACGATTGCTTTAAATTTTAAATCAAATGCCTTGCACCGTCAAATGTGCCAATGGAAACAATTTAAATTTTTAAGGCTGCTAAGTTAATTATAATTGGTAATTGAATGAAATTTACCACTTACAAAAAATGGTATGTCTCGTGGTACCGGCAAAACGGACCACGCGAACCGGGTGCCTGGTTTTCACTCCCCTACTTTCAGCCATCCGGTGGAGAAAGGGGGCGTGGGGTGAGTTCATGGGATTACCTTCGGTGATCCCTGTTGGAGTTCCCTGCACCGTCAATACAGACCCCGCGGAGCAGGTTTTTCTCCCCTCTCTGCGAAGGAGAGAGGGGCTGGGGGTGAGTTCATGAGTCAGCTTGCCGTGGTGTTTGGGATTATTCGCTTCGCTCATGATCCCTTTGGGGGTTCCCTGCAAAGCTTTAATGACCCTGACGGGTCATTTTTCATTTGTCTCACACCCTTTTGAAAGCAAGCTTTCAACGGGTGTTCGCCAAACGAAAAACCCCGCTGTTGGCGGGGTCATTAAAGCTTTGCGGAGAGAGGGGGATTCGAACCCCCGGTACAGTTACCCATACGGCAGTTTAGCAAACTGCTGGTTTAAGCCACTCACCCATCTCTCCAATTTCATTCAGCCACCTTCGTCCGCCGTAGCCCTGGCGAAGGAGGATCACCCATCACTCCCGGTGTGAGCGGGACAAAAGTAAAAAAACATGCCTAAAGCACAAAATATATTGATTTTTATTTCAGCCCCTTTACCATTGCCGTAAAGTTCCTGAAATTCTCAACACTCTCTTCATCAAGATTCCTGATGGTAAGTGTTCCAGACTTTACCTGTGAAAGGAACCGGCTTAAAAGGAAGTTCCTTGGCAACTCCTTCTCCTTAAGATAAACCGAATTTGATACGGTAATGCCTTCCCTGCTCCCAAGGATATGTGTTTTGAAGTCAAGGGTCGAAAGCATATCCTCGGCGTTCAGGAATGCATCACCCATCCTCTTGATTAGTTCATTGCCATTCTCTTCAGTCCTGAAGATGCTCTGGTTGAGCAGCTCCTCCATTTTCTTCTCATCCTCGTTGCTGAAAAGAATTACCGCAAAACGAAGCCCCCACCCCATCATAATGTTGCACATGAGAGGAATAGTAGAGACATCCGTTGACGGGATCAGGCTCACTTTGCCGGAATAGCCTGTTATCTGCAGTACTGCAGTGAGAAAATAAAACGTACCGACGTCATTAACGATAAGATTCAGCCTTTCTGATGAATATCCTTCTCCTGAAAGAGGATTACCCATAATGCTCCTGAGCGGTGTCAGGGTGTCGGGCGAGGCAGCGGACAGCCTTAGCGGATCAAGTATCCTTGTATTGCTCCTCATGCTGTCGACATCGTCTCTCTGCAGGGCCAGTACCCTGTGAAGCTTGTTAATGTCAACAAGATGAGGTGAATGTGTGGTATAAATAATCTGGATACGGTCCTTGATATCCTCAAAGACTTTCAGAACATCCTCCTGTGCCCTGGCATGAAGACTCACTCCCGGTTCGTCCACCAGGAGCACCATGTGCTTATCAGATTTGCTGGCCGAAGCCTTCAGCTCCATATAAAATGACAAAAACCACCTTACTCCACGGCTTCTCTGCTTGGGATAGAGTCTCTCACCCTCATCCTTGATCCAAAATTCGAGGTAAGGCTTTCCTGCTTTATCCCCGAATGAGGAATTGTAATGATCGAGCTCAAACTGAATCCGTATCTTATTGTTGCGGCCTATCGACTGCTGCCAGAAATCCTGGAAGTTGACGGTAAGCGAGTGATTGAGGTTTTCAATTTTCTGTTTCAGTATCCTGCTCGACTGCTGCTGGAAGAAAGTATAATCAAGCTTCGCTATTGTAAGAAAGTTTCGTGCCGCCTTGTATCCTTCCACCTGTTCATTACCTGCAACGATATCTTCCATATCTATCCTGTTCGGCAGCAGGCTCCCGAAATCTTCAAACAGCTCAATTACAGGACAGTACTCAAAGTACTTATTGCCCAGCATCTCGCTGGTATAGTTCGACCTGTAGGTATGGATCGTATCGGATACCATCTTTTCGGCCACTTCCTCCGGATTGCCCTCCATAATGTAAGCACTGAGGGCCACGTGGGTATCAAGTTCCGATGATACCTCATCCCTGAGCTTCCTGGTTTTACGGTAATCTTCAAGTACCAGGTTCCAGTCCGGATCCTCATGCTCCGGCTCAGGAAGGAGGAGAAGAGTCAGTTTCTGGTGGTGTTCCTCGAGCTTGAATGAGAGTTCCGCCAGTGTGCCCTCAAGCTTTTCAAGATTATCTCTCAGCGCTATGTATTTCAATCCGGCCCTCCTCAGGGAATCCTTATCCTTTAAATCCTTCTTAATCTCCTCGGCTTTCCTGTTTACTTCGGCGAGTTCTTTCTTCAGCTCCTGCCAACCGGGTACTGAGGCAGCCGGTGTTTCCGCCTCCTTCTTCCTGAAGAGCCGGAAACCAATTCCTGACCTGGTTTCACTGCCTATCTTCAATTCAAGACCCGATCTTCTCTCCTCCAGACCGGAAAGTGATTCGTCGAGCTGCCTGATCTCATCGACTTCTTCTTCCAGCTTGGTTTTTACCTGGTCGAGATAAAGCCTCCAGGCATTTTCAAGCGAATCGAGGTACCCGCTAATTTCACCGCTGACCTTTATAAGTGACGAAAAGTCGGCCTGCCATGTTCTTGAAAGTTCAATATGGTCAAGACCGGAAAGTAGTTCCTTCATCTCCGGGCCGGGGTTGTCTGTTACTTTCAGCAGCCATCCCTTCTCAATGCTGAACCTGCAGGTAATTTCAGGCAATGTAAGGTCGCTCCTCAGAACATCCTCTGTAATCGTACCCGTATAAAACGCCCGCAATCCTTCAAGCAGTGATGTTTTACCCGATTCATTCTGTCCGATCAGGCATGTAATATTGTCGGGAGAAAGGTTCTGCCACCCGGTATCGACTATTGATCTGAAATTCCTTATCCTGAATGCTGAGAGCTTTATCATGGTATCAGCTGTTATATTTTGAATCCGAATATCAGTACGTCATCAACCTGAGGCTCTTCCCCTTTCCATTCATAAAAAGCTTTCTCCAGGGTATTTTTCTGCTCCGAAGGACTGAGGTCAGAGACTGACTCGAGAAGCTTCCTGAAGTTCGCGTGCTTGAACTTCTTATTTGTCACGGCCCCGAACTGGTCGGTGAATCCATCGGAAAAAAGATAGAACATGTCACCTTTCTTCAGGTCGATTATATTGTTTGTAAAGGCAACTTCACGCAGTGGTGCCACCCCAATTGTCATCAGGTCGGGCCTGAATTCCGTAATCTCGCCGTTCCGTATCCGTATCAATGGCCTGTTTGCACCGGCATATTGCATCTTTCCCGAAGATTTATCAATTATACAAATACCGATATCGATACTGTCTTTTGTCGTTGAGAGATCGCCGGTCTGATGAAGGGCTTTCATTACCTTCTCACGCATCATATTAAGAACCCTGTTGGCCTTATGCCTGACGCCACACTGGAAAATCTCGTTCAGAAAGCTTATACCCAGTATGCTCATCAATGCGCCGGGTACGCCATGTCCTGTGCAGTCGCCTGCAGCCACGCATATAAATCCGTTATCTGCCCAGGCATAGTAAAAATCGCCGCTTACGATATCGCGCGGGAGGAACAGAACAAAATGATCGGTAAGCAATCCACCAAGCACATCCCCGGCCGGAAGAAGAGCCTGTTGAATCATCCAGGCATATCTCAGGCTGGCCAAATGGTCGGTAAGACCCTGGTAATCGCCCTTCGATAAAAGGTCAGCATTATCCCGAACACTCTCCTCCATCAACGCAATAACTCAATCAGACCTTAAATATACATTAAAAAATGAATGAGTTGGGAGTTTCCGGGTTGAAGAGTTGAAGGTTTAAAATGGCCGAATTATCTTTTAATAAGGAGGACAACGTTCTCAATATGATGCGTCTGGGGAAACATATCGACCGGCTGGACCGCTTCGACCCTGTATTTTTCATCAAGGATTTTAAGGTCACGGGCCTGTGTTGCCGGATTACAGCTCACATATACAATTCTCCCGGCCAACGAAGAAAGAACTACTCTTACGACATCCTCATGCATTCCTGCCCTGGGCGGGTCAGTAATTATAACATCCGGCGCCCCGTTCTCATTCATGAAGCTGCCGGTAAGGATATTTTTGATATCTCCGGTAAAGAAAATGGTGTTAGAAATGCCATTAATTCCTGAATTCTGCCTGGCATCAGCAATAGCTTCCGCAACGTATTCAATTCCAATGACCTTTGATGCGGATCTGGCTACATAATTTGCAATTGTGCCGGTTCCGGTGTAAAGATCATAAACAGTTTCATCACCTTTAAGTGCGGCAAAATCCCTGACTACCCTGTAAAGCCTTTCTCCCTGCCGGCTGTTAGTCTGGTAGAAGGATTTCGGTCCCACCCTGAATTTAAGCCCGTCCATATGCTCAACAAGATGATCCTTGCCTTTGTACAGTTCTGCTCCTAGGTCGCTTATTGAATCGTTCTTTTTTGGATTTATTATGTACATCAGGGAAGTTATTGCTGGAAACTCCGAAGCAATATGATCAAGAAGATTTTTCCTTTTTTCAGGATCGTCGTAAAAGAATACGACGATTACCATGATTTCACCGCTTAACGTATTCCTGACAATCAGGTTTCTCAGCAGACCTTTCTGTTCCCTCAGGTCAAAAAACTCGAGACCGTTTTCCGACGAATACCTGCTAATCTCATTCCTGATGGCATTGACCGGTTCATCCTGCAAGTGGCAGAACTCAATATCCAGCACCTTGTCAAACAGACCGGGAATATGGAACCCAAGAGCATTTTTGTGTTCAGCCACTTCTCCCGATTCAATCTCCTCCCTTGTCAGCCATTTCCTGTTCGAGAAGGTAAATTCAAGCTTGTTCCTGTAACAGTACCTATTCTCCGACCCGAGTACCGGCATTATTTCTGGGAGATCAATCCCTCCTATCCTGGATAAATTGTCTGAGACCTGCCGCATTTTCCATTTCAGCTGCTCACTGTAGGGAAGATGCTGCCATTTGCACCCCCCGCATATTCCGAAATGCCTGCAGACCGGCTCTATGCGCATGCCGGAATACTCATGGAATTTCAAGGGCAGGCCCTCCATGAATTTCTTCCTCTTCCTTATCACCCTGATATCGGCAACATCGCCCGGGACAAGCATCGGCACAAAAACCACCTGGCCGTCAACCCTGGCAACGGCATTTCCCTCAGCGCCAATATCGGTGATCAAAACCCTCTCAAGTACTGGTAAATTTTTCTTCCTTCCCACTTTCAAATCTTTTAAACTTCTGCAGCTGCTCCACCTGTTGCTTCAGATTAACCTGGAAATGAGCCTGTTGACAATTCCAGGATTAACTTAAGACAGGGGAGCCGCAAAGTTACACAAACCATTTCATATATTTGCCCTTCGAAATTTCAGCTGATGCTTTCCGTACAGAACATATCAGTTTCCTTCGGCAGCTTTGATCTTCTCACGGATATATCATTCCTTATCAACCAGGGTGACAGGATTGGGCTGGCAGGAAAAAACGGGGCAGGAAAATCCACCCTTCTGAGGATAATTGCCGGCCTGCAGAATGCGACATCGGGCAAGATAGAAGCTCCGAAAGACTTTACTATAGGTTACCTTCCCCAGCAGATGAAGGTAAGCGATACTACATCCGTCCTGAATGAAGTACTGGCTGCCTTTTCAGAACTATCCGGACTGTCGGAAGAGATTGTTAAGGTAACACGCGAGATCTCAGACAGGAAGGATTACGAATCTGACGATTACCTCAGGCTTTGTGATCACCTGACAGTGGCAGAGGAGAGGTACAGGATTCTCGGAGGCGACAATTATATGGGTGAGACTGAACAAACCCTGATGGGACTGGGCTTTGATAGGGATGAATTCGACAGACCCACGAGTGAGCTTAGCGGGGGATGGCGCATGAGGGTGGAACTTGCAAAGCTCCTTCTCCGGAAACCGTCACTTTTTTTACTCGATGAGCCTACAAATCACCTCGACATCGAATCAATCCAATGGATCGAATCTTTTCTTTCGGCCTACCAGGGTGCGGTTATTGTGGTATCGCACGACCGCGCTTTTCTGGATAATGTAACCAGGAGAACGATAGAAATTTCATTGGGCAAGATCTACGACTACAGGGTTCCCTGGTCAAAATTTGTCGAACTGAGGAAAGAAAGAAGGGAGCAGCAGCTTGCCGCATTCAGGAACCAGCAGAAGATGATCGGGGACACAGAAAAATTCATTGAAAGATTCAGGTATAAGGCCACGAAGGCCGTGCAAGTGCAGTCGAAGATAAAACAGCTCGACAAGGTTGAGAGGATAGAGGTCGATGAAGAGGATACCAGTACAATTAACATAAGGTTTGCCCCGGCGCCACGCTCGGGTTCAGTGGTAGTGGCGGCTGACCAGCTTTCTTTCTCATATGACGATCATACTGTGCTCGACAACGTCGATTTTACAATCGAAAGAGGTGAGAAAGTAGCCTTTGTCGGAAGGAACGGTGAAGGCAAAACAACATTTTCGAGGATCATTATCGGTGAACTCTCCGCCGGTGCAAATATTAAAACCGGGCACAATGTAAAAACAGGCTACTTCGCCCAGAACCAGGATGAACTTCTCGATGAAAATATTACCGTGTTCCAGACAATAGACAACGTGGCCAAAGGAGATATCCGGTCAAAGCTAAGGGATCTTCTGGCCGCTTTCCTCTTCCGCGGTGAGGATATCGATAAGAAGGTCAAGGTGCTGTCGGGAGGCGAAAGGTCAAGGCTTGCCCTTGTCAGGCTTCTGCTGGAGCCTTATAACCTGCTTGTGCTTGATGAGCCGACAAATCACCTCGACATGAGGTCGAAGGATATTCTGAAGCAGGCTCTCTCAAAATATGATGGAACACTTATTGTAGTGTCTCATGACAGGGACTTCCTCGACGGCCTTGTCGGAAAGGTTTATGAGTTCAGGAAAAAGAAGATAAAGGAGAACATAGGCGGTATCTACGATTTCCTGCGCAGGAAGAAGATCGAGAGTCTGAAGGAGCTGGAAAGGAAAGATATACTGATGGCATCCGAAAGGTCCGGTACAAAAGATTCAGATAACAAGAAAAAATATATAGAGAAAAAGGAGTTTGAAAAAAATGCCAGGAGACTTACCAGGAGAGTTGAAGATATCGAAAATGATATTGAAGCTCTTGAGAAGGAAATTGCCGGGCTTGACCGTAGGCTTTCTGATCCTGCAAATGTTCAGGAGATTACAGTGGATCTTTTCAATAAATACAATGACCTGAAGAAGAAACTTAGCCAGAAAATGACACTCTGGGGCGATTATACAGCCGAACTGGAAACATTTTTAAAAGATAACCAGTAATGGAACAGCTTGAATTCTCAAAGAAGTACAGGATTCCTGTATATGAAATGGGCTTTAACGGAAAGTTGAGCCCTCATTCTCTTTTCAACTACCTGCAGGATATTGCTTCCGAACATGCCGAGCTTCTGAGGTTCGGCAAGGATGATCTCCTGAAAGAGAACAGGTTCTGGGTATTGTCAAGGATTGCCGTTAAAGTGATATACTGGCCCTCCTGGGGCGAGTCGATCGATGTAAAAACCTGGCCAAGGGGAACCGACAAGCTCTTTGCCCTGAGGGACTTTGAGGTGACAGATTCGCATGGCGAATCCGTGGCGCTGGGATCATCTTCGTGGCTGGTTGTCGACAGGACGTCGAGAAGGGTTCAGAGACCCGATTCGGTTCTCTCTCATTTCAATGAAGGATTCCCTGTAAAAAGCGCAATATCGGGAAACGCTTCAAAGGTCGGGCCCGTGGCGGGTGATGCTGTGCATTCGCAGGCATATAGGGTTGCCATAAGTGACCTGGACATAAACCTGCATGTGAATAATGTCAAGTACCTTGAATGGATAACAGATTCATACGACCTGGAATTCAGGCAGAAACACAATCCCTCCTTCATAGAGATAAACTATCTTGCCGAATCGAGAATAGGTGAAGAGATAATCATAGCGACATCGGCCGGCAAAAATAATGAGGCTTTGTGCAATCATTCGGTGATCAGGACCGTTGATAATACAGAGCTGTGCAGGGCGCAGATTCACTGGGAGATTTGCCCGCAATAAAAAGTTTACTAATTTTAAGGAATGATCATCAGAACGGTAATAAGAGCCAGCATTGCAGCTATAATTTTCTTAATTGCTGCAATGGTCGCGTGCACTATTCAGAAGCCTCCTGCGGATACAAAGGATCTTTCTTACCTGTACAACCCGCTGAAGACTGCAATGAACCCCAGGTACAGCGTGTTCAATGAGACAGACGATAAATCCGAATTGTCGGTAAAATTTTTCAGCAACGACCTGTATTTCAACGAGGCCAACTCCTCCGGCATCCCGATGGCGATGGTAACGGTGGGTGTAAAGCTCTTTAACCTGACCCATGGCATGGCAATAAGCGACACAGCCCTTGTGACGCTTGATATTCCAAGAGAAAAATCTAGACTTGAATATCTGTATAAGCTTCCCCTTAAAGTCGAAAAGGGATGTGAATATATGGCCGAGGTCAAGATCAAGGATAACATAAGACAAATTATGGTTCAGGCATTCGTCCCTTTCAATACTACCTCGGCATTCAGCAGGTACAATTTTTACGCCAGGGGGCATATTCTGAAAAACGAGCTGCTCAAACCTATGGTAAGGAAGGGAGAATTCTTCAATCTTGTTTATGGTGGTCCCAGGCCCGACAGCCTCTTTATTTCCGTTTACAAACCCTACCTCGAATTTCCTTATCCTCCAACGACGGTGCTTCCAGAAAAGCCAGGGCCGGTCAAGCCCGATACGGTTGTGGCGCTGAGCTATTCTGATACATTGCCGCTGATGTTTCCGAGGAAGGGAATCTACCTCTGTTCTGTAGGTAAGAACCATAATGAAGGTTACACATTTCTCAATTTCGGTGCAGAGTTTCCAGGCATGACATCGCCCGAACAGATGATTGAGCCTCTGTGCTACCTTGCATCGGAGGATGAGATGTCTGATCTTAAATCAAACCCGAAACCCAAGGTTGCACTTGACGGATTCTGGCTCAAATGCGGTGGAAATGTGGAAAAGTCAAGGGAACTTATCAGGATTTATTATACACGGATATTGTATGCCAACTATTATTTCACCTCATACAAGGAAGGATGGAGAACCGATCGTGGGATGATCTACATGATTTACGGGCCTCCCGACCGGATGTACAAATCTCCTGACGGTGAGACATGGGGTTACAGGAAAGAGCTTGTCAAGTCATCGTGGGGTACTTCATATAGTGTCAGGGAAGAATTTCTCGAGTTTAATTTCAGGAAAAGAGACAATATATTCTCCGACAACGAGTACTCGATCGACAGGAGTGAAACATCGGTGAGCTACTGGGATAAAGCCGTTCTTGCATGGCGAAGAGGAATAGTATTCAGGCTCGACAACCCGTCCGATTTACAATAAGATATGCCAAAGGAAACTGATTATATTTTTGGTCTCAGACCCGTGATTGAAGCTATCAAAGCCGGAAGGCAGATCGACCGCCTCCTCGTCAGGGAAGGCATGCAGGGTGCGCTTTATCACGAACTGATGGTAGCTGTCCGGGAAAACGGGATAGGATACCAGGTGGTTCCTGAAGAGAGGCTGAACCTTCAGACAAGAAAAAATCACCAGGGCATAATAGCATGGCTTTCGCTGATTGAATTCCAGCATATCGACAATATTCTTCCTTCGATCTACGAAAAAGGGGAAGACCCATTCCTGATAATGCTCGATGGTGTATCTGATGTCAGGAATTTCGGAGCAATTGTCAGAACTGCCGACTGCCTGGGAGCCCATGCAATAATAATACCGGAAAGAGGGTCAGCCAGGATCACAGCCGATGCTGTCAAGACCTCTGCCGGGGCCCTTCACACCTTTCCTGTTTGCAGGGAGCGAAGCCTCCTGAAAACAGCACAGTTCCTTAAGGAATCCGGCCTGAAGTTGATATGTGCTGACGAAAAAAACGGTTCAGATCTCTTTATGAATGACCTCACCGGTCCAGTTCTTGTGGTAATGGGATCGGAGGACCGTGGCATCAGCAGGGAACTTCTATCAGAGGCTGACCGGAAAGTCAGTATTCCAATGGCAGGTAAAATTGCTTCGCTGAATGTATCGGTCGCCTCGGGAATAATCCTATACGAGATCAGAAGGCAGAGAGGGAGCTGATTCAGCCAATAATATCCCTGATCCTCCTGTCGAGCATCGCCTGGTCAGACGTGAATGAAGCCAGTCCTGCAAGCGTAAGAAGAGTATCCGGTGCAATCAGGCCCTTTCGTATTTTTTCCTCCCATGTCGTGAAAACAGGGATTTTACCCTCCCTGTCGATCCTTTCATATTCTTCGGCTGAGAGTAAAGGAAACATGTCTCCGCATCCGGCTTCATGGACCCTTTCAACAAGTTCATCGCCTGAACCCGGAACCCTGGCCGAAAGTTCCAGGGCAAGCTTCTCGACCTTTCCATCAACTTCCCAGAACTTCTCAACACCTGTGCCTTTTGCCGCTTCATTCATATCGACCATATAATTCTCATTGAGCCTGCAGGAGAAATTTCCGCTGAGACTTGCCCTGCCTGCCGATGCAACTTTAGGAGGCATTGTGTAAACATCGGTTCCGGCAAGCAGCTCCAGCTGTCCGAAATTCCTAAGGCTGGCGGCAATCAGCCTTGTCGGCCAGGGATTCAGCTTAGAAAGTTTTGTGACCCACCTCTGGGTCGACAATACGGCCATCTCTCCTGCCCCGGATCCGTCGCCAAGCTTGTTGCTGACCATGTATGCTCCTATCCTTCCCAGGAAGACATTCAGGTAATCGGGCCTGGCAACCATCGTAACCAGGACATTTTCGCGGGCCGAAAACTCGAGGGTGAAATTAATTCTTATCCCGGCATTTCTTAGGATTCGGGCACCAAGCAATCCGGTTGCCGTGTAAGGTACCTTGACTATAAACTGCTGAGGATTAATTTCATGGTATCTCTTGCCGTAATATTCAATTGCCTTAAGGTCGTGGGCAGTATCAGTATGAAGCTCAACGCTTACCGAACCTCCGAACCTCTTCGCCAGTCTCATTCCGTGCCTTGCATTAAGGATAAATGCAATCTCACGCACTTTTTCATCCCCGGGCAGACCACTTACAAGAGGCTTTGCCTCAGATATGAAATCATCATAGATTCCCTTCTGGATCTCATTATTGATAAGGGTGTTATTGGTTGTCAGGGCGCTCATCTCCGCCGTCCAGTTCGATTCGGCCTCCTCCATGTCACCCGTATCGAGCCAAAGCTGGGTACCGGTTTTCCTAAGAGAATCCCAGAATATATCATCCCTTGCGATTACAGGCTTCTCATCTATGCCTTTAAGGATGAATTCAGTTATCTTCCTGTTATGATCTGACATATATCCCGATTATTGGTTCTGTTAAATTCTTCTTTCGGTGAGTTCGAGGATGTCGTCGCCGGTTGGCTGCTGATATACCCTCAGGCCGAACTCGTTAAGTATTGCATAGAAGTGTTCGAATATCTCTGACTGAAGGTGTTCATATTTAACGAATTCATTGTTTGCGCTGTAGGCATAAACCTGTACCGGCAGACCGTTTCCTGTCGGGGTCCTGTGACGCAGCATTATGGTATTTTTGTTGTCTATCATCGGGTGCGACCTGAGATATTCCTCTGCATAAAACCTGAACAGTCCGAGGTTCGTGATCCTGGAAGTGTCGAAGAAGGGTTTCTCCTGCCCTGCATTCTCTTTCCTAGCCTGATGCATTTCAATATAATCAATGAGTGCGGGGTACCCCGACAGCTTTTCCTTAAGCCTGTCGTCAATGAACCGGATACTGCGCATATCGATGAACAGCGGTCCCTTTATCTGCCTTACACCCGAGACTTCCATACCGGTCCAGTTCTGGAACGATTCTGAAACAAGGGCGTAGGTCGGGATAGTGATTATGGTTTTATCAAAATTCTGGACCTTTACGGTGTTCAGCGACATATCGGTAACAACTCCGTCGACATCCCTTGCCGGCATTGTTATCCAGTCTCCCACCTTAAGCATCTTGTTAACCGACAGCTGGATGCTGCCGACAAGACCAAGGAGTGTATCCTTGAAAACGATGATCAGAATTGCCGCAATGGCACCCAGTCCTGTTATTATCTTGCTTATATCGGTCTTGAATACAACAGAGATCATCAGCAGCAGAAAGAAGACTGCCACCATTATCTTCACCAGCTGAATGTAACCTTTTATGCTCCTGTCCTTCGAAATGGGAAGAGTCTCGTATATTTTGTTCCAGGCTTCTATAAATGAAAGGACCACCACCATGCCGATTGAAAGCATGTAAATGTAGTTCAGGTAGTGAACCATCGAAAGCCAGAATACAGATGACCTGAGTGCCCATCGCGATGTAAACCAGATTACCAGTGCGGGAGCAAAATGAGAAAGCCTCGTGAAGACCTTCTGCTCGTAGAATATGTCGTCCCACTGCGATTTTGACCTCCTGACAACCCTGAGAACAATTGTCCTGATAATGGTCTTAGCAACAATGTTGGCTATCCAGCTGAGTAAAGTGATCAGTATTATCAGCGAAAGCGTACTGAGAAATGCGGAAACACCATAGGTTAAACCTGCACCGATGAAAAAATCTTTCAGCCATACGGCAGGGTCCTTTAAAAACAGCATAACCTCATCATTTTTACAGGAACAAAAATAACAAAAAAAAGAGGCCCCCGGACCTCTTTTCCTGTGATATCTGCTAACAGGTTATCACCTTGTTTTCCGGTCTATCAGATAATAAAGAACGAGCGACAGACCGCCGAACAGGAAAATCATTGAAGTGTAATTCGCCCCGTCGTACAGTATGCCTGCCTGTGTGAGCACTGCTCCGCAGATAATGCCAAGGGCCACACCAATTGAGAGCATGCCGATCTTAAGGGTGAACTTGCTCCAGCCAGTTCCCTTTTCCTTACCGGTGTTAAAGAGAGATGCATCAGCACCTTTCTCGATCAGAGCCATTCTTTCCTTGTTCCTGGTAGTGTAAAAGAGGTACACAATCCCAAGCACAGATGCAAAAAATGCTATTGAAATAATTACGCCTTCCATCTTTTCATGTTTTTAAGTTAATACTCTATTTTTGTCCTTTAGACACAGGTTGCTGACGATCGGTTACAAGAATTTTAAAAATAATTTTCAGATAACAGGTAACCGATTAGTAACTTTCTGCGTCAAACGGGCAGAATGGATTACAAAGGGGACATATATTATATAGAACAGGTACTCGGCGGCAAGGTCAACGCTTTCACCCACCTGGTCGACAGGCATAAGGATAATGTTTTCAACCTTGCTTTGAGGATCTCAGGAAACAGGGAAGATGCAGAAGAGATCGCGCAGGATTCATTCCTTAAAGCCTACAGGTCGCTTGAAGGTTTTAAGATGAACAGCACCTTTTCGACCTGGCTTTACAGGATCGTTTATAACTCATCAATATCCCTGATCAGGAAACGCAGGGAGAAGATATTGTCAATCCAGGAGTTCCCTGCCGACGCGGCGGATTTCCTTTCTGTGATTCACGATGAGGATGCGGCGATTGAAGAATACAAAAGGTCGCTGGTCGCTTTCGCCCTTCAGAATCTCAATGAGGAGGACCGGGCAATTATAACGCTATTCTACTATGAAGAGATGGATACGGAAAAGATATCGCAGGTGACCGGGCTTAGCAGGCAGAATGTGAAGGTCAGGTTATTCAGGGCGAGACAGAAAATGAGTGAAATTATTGTGAATGCTGAAAAGAAAAATACAGTATGTCATGAGGATAAATGAAGAAATGGAGATGGATCATCTGAGAGATTTAATCACTCCCCAACGTGTTGAAAAAGCATCCGACGGCTTTACAGACAGGGTAATGGCCTCGGTAAGGCTGGAGCCCCTGCCGTCGGCAAGGAGAAAGGAAAGGATACGAAGCATCGTGGTACCTGCTGCATTCGGGCTGATCTTTGTGTCACTCATAATCATTGCGCTTCTGACAGGCAGCAGTGAAAAAAGCCAGATGGCCGTATATATCGATAAGATCTCCGGTGTTATCAGCCAGCTTCTCCCATCAAGAAACATCCTTCCGGAAGCCAGCATACCCAGGGCATTGGTTTATATCCCGTTAGGAATACTTGCGCTTGCCCTGCTCGATTCAGCAATCATAAAACTCAGGCGCAGGAAAGCAGTGAGCCGCTGAAAAACTTACTTGTGCTGGTCGTACAGCCGGCGGGCTGTTTCAACAGGTATTTCCTTCCTGCCGCTCCATGCAGTCACCCTGGCATCCTTGTACCCGTTCAGAACAAGGAGATCGGCATACTCCGATGCGGTAGTATATGACAGGAACCGTCCTACAAGATATATAAACAGCCTGGGTTCGGGATTAACCAGGTCAAAGCCTTTGTTCCCGGCCATTTTTCGCATCGCTTCAGCCTGGTCCTCAGGAAGAGGCTTGACCGATCGCCTGACTGCAACCCTGAAAACAAGTGTTTGCGGTACGGTGTCCTGTGGCTGATCGGCTGCCTGCTTCCTGATTGAGTATAACGGCTTCGTACCCCATTCCTTTTCAAGGACGGCGGCCCTGTCGGCAGATACCTGTTTTTTATCCATCAGCGACACGATAAAGGCATCTTTGAATCCATGTGACCTCACCTGCGTCAGCGACTGGCTGGCATCTGTATTTCGCCTGAACCTGCCTGCATAATATGTTGTTACGCCGGTCGAGGGATTCCTGAACCCCTGTACCGGAGTTATTCCCCTGAAGAATGACAGAGCAACCGGGTTCCTGAATACTGCAAGCTGTATCCTGTATATAAGCCCACCTGGAGTTTCGGGGTCAATAGCCACCTTATCATCTTTTCCCGGAGGCGCTGCTGTTTCAATAGAGAATTCTGAAAAGACGGGAATTTCGCCGGATTGTGGAACGGACTTTACCGCTACGGTATCTTTCTTTGTACTGTCATATGCCATTCTTAAAACACCTTCCTGAGCTGCCGGCCGGCTATCCGATGTATCCTTTACCGGGATGGTAACCATGGGTGCGGTCTTTCCCAGCTTCGCTACTGAGTCTTCCCTGTATTTTGAATCAAGAATATCCCCGAGCATCTTATCAAATTCAGCAGGAAGGACAGTAACTCCTTTCTCTGTCACCTGCTTAACGGCTAATGAATCGGCAGCGATCCTGGCAGCTGCCGGCTTTGTTTCGGCCGGCTCTTGTTCTATGCCTCCCCTTCCATCATTACATTGTTTTATATAATCCTGGACTTTCATGTCCTTCGAAACCTTCTTGCCGGCTGCCGAGGCAAACAAACTGAAAGCGTCAACTGCCTCGTGGTATCTGCCAGCCATCTGCAGTGCCCTTCCCAGGTAGAAATAACAATCGGCCGGTACTGTCCTAATCACTCCCGATCCGTTCAGGGCATCATTCAGCAGCATGGCAGCCTTAGATGGCTCTTTCTGCAGCTCAACCAGCGACGAACCGCAATAATACTTGTACAACGGATCGGCAGGGTACATCGCCAGAAGCTCGCTGAACTGGCTGTAGGCCGAAGCAAAGTCCTTACTCATATAGCTGTTCAGAGCCGACTGGCGGGTCACTTTCTGACCCGAAGCAGCAGTCGTTACCAGCAGGAATGACAGCACCATGGCTGCCGTGGTGCAAAGAGTCGAACCAATATTTCCTGGGCATCTTTTCATTCCTGCAAATACCTGATATTATGATATATAAATAAATTCACCTGAACCCCTGACCGGATTAATTGTTGTTAATAACAATTGGGTAAAATTTATTAGAATAACAGTTCAAACTTCGTAATTTTACGATTAATAACAAAATATCGGCTGCATGACACATCTGAAAGAAGGAATGCCTGCACCACTCTTCAAAGGTACGGGCGATGATGGTAATCTTATAGATCTTGCTCAGCTAAAAGGAAAGAAGGTTGTCCTCTATTTTTACCCAAGGGACAATACCCCGGGATGCACTAATGAAGCATGCAACCTGAGGGATAATCATGACGAGCTCGTCAGGCGCGGTTTTGTTGTTATCGGGGTAAGTCCGGATACTGAAAAATCTCACAAGGGCTTCAGGGAAAAATTCAGGCTTCCCTTTCCGCTTATTGCCGATCCCGGGAAACAGATCCTCGGACTTTATGGTGCCTACGGTGAAAAGAAAATGTATGGAAAGACAGTAACCGGCGTGATAAGAAGCACTTTTATAATTGACGAAAAGGGAATTATTGAGAAAATAATATCCAGGGTAGATACCGCAAATCATTCATCACAGATATTTAAACTTTATGACAATAAAAAATAAGAGCATGAGCAACGAAAAGAAAGAACTCAACAAGGAAAAACTTAAAGCCCTTGAGGTCACCCTGGGTAAAATCGAGAAAGACTTCGGAAGAGGAACAATTATGAAACTTGGCGACCATGCAGTCGACAATGTTCAGATTATCTCGACCGGATCAATTGGTCTCGATGCAGCGCTGGGAATCGGAGGCCTGCCCAGGGGAAGGGTTATTGAAATATATGGTCCTGAAGCATCAGGAAAGACCACTCTGGCAATTCACGCGATAGCCGAAGCCCAGAAAAACGGCGGTATAGCAGCAATAATTGACGCGGAGCATGCATTCGACAGGAACTATGCCGAGAAACTTGGTGTAGATGTTGAGAACCTGCTTATCTCCCAGCCCGATAATGGTGAACAGGCGCTGGAAATAGCTGACCATCTTATCAGGTCGGGCGCTCTTGATATAATTGTTATCGATTCAGTCGCGGCCCTTACACCAAAGGCCGAGATTGAGGGTGAGATGGGTGACTCAAAAATGGGACTGCAGGCCAGGCTCATGTCACAGGCTCTCAGGAAGCTGACCGCCAATATAAACAAGACAAATACAGCCTGTATTTTCATAAACCAGTTAAGGGAAAAGATCGGTGTAATGTTCGGTAACCCCGAGACAACAACCGGCGGAAATGCCCTGAAATTCTATGCTTCGGTACGCCTCGATATACGAAAGACAAATCAGCTGAAAGACGGGGAAGAAATAATCGGAAACCGTACCAGGGTTAAAATAGTTAAAAACAAGCTTGCTCCACCGTTCAGGAAGGCCGACTTCGACATTCTTTACGGGGAGGGTATCTCACAGCTGGGTGAAATTGTCGACCTTGGCACCGATTTTGAAATCATAAAGAAAAGCGGATCATGGTTCAGCTATGGAGATACCAAGATCGGCCAGGGAAGGGATGCCGTTAAGCAGATACTCAAGGATAATCCAGAACTATACGATGAGCTGAAAGTAAAGATTATGGAAGTCCTTAAAAAATCCAACTAATATTAATATTTTCAAACTATTCCTATGAAAACCAGGATCTTACTGCTTCTGTCGCTGCTGTTACCTGCCTTCATCTCATGCAAGCATGAGAAACCTGTTACCCTCGCCCCGAAGGCTGCAGAGTTCAGTGTTGCACTCACAGATCAGGAAAAAGCCGGTGGTGTAATGACACCGGAAATGATGTGGAAATTCACCCGGCTGGGCGGATTTTCACTGTCACCCGATGGTTCGACAGTTGTTTATGCCGCTACCAGGTACGATCTCCCCACCGAAAACAGGATAACCAACCTTTTCAGGATACCTGCAGCAGGCGGTGACGCCGTTCAGCTAACAACGGACGGCGGGTCATCCCCGCAATGGATAGATGGTGGTAAAAAGCTGGCTTTCGAAAAAAAAGGCGGTATATGGATAATGAACCCCGACGGATCGGGCCAGACGGAAGTGACAGGTCTTTCCGAATTTGAGATATTCAGCTTCTCCCCTGCAGGAGATAAGATCTATTTCACAAGGAGGGTCAAGCTCGACCAGACTGCAAATGAAAAGTACAACCTTCCAAAGGCCAAGGTAAGAATCATCAACGACCTGATGTTCAGGCACTGGAATTACTGGAGCGATTATTCCTACTCCCACCTTTTTGTAGCATCTTTCAATGGACAGGCAGTATCGGATGAGAAGGACATTATGAAGGATCAGCGGTTTGAATCACCGCTGTCGCCATATTTTGATGAAGGCGAAATCTCGTGGAGCCCCGACGGGAAATATATAGCATATACCACGAAAAGGCTCTCGGGAAAGGAGGATGCCATAAGCACTAACTCCGATATCTATCTCTATGATGTCACAAATGACAAGGAAGTCAATATTTCGGAAGGCAACATGGGTTATGACAGGTATCCTGTATTCTCACCCGACGGCTCAATGATCGCATATCAGAGCATGGAGAGAAACGGCTATGAAGCCGATCTTGATCGTATCTTTATTTATAATATTAAGGAAGGGAAAAGGGAATGGCTGACAAAAGGCTGGCTCTTTGATGTTGAAGGAATTACCTGGGCAGACAATGGCACACTTTATTTCTCATGCGATCATTTCGGAACAAAACAGATATTCAAAACGGATGTCAGGAGCGGTGCTGTGGTAAAGGTCACCGAGGGTGTCCATAACCTTGGCCCAGTGAACCTGGCCTCAGGCGTTATGGTAGCACAGGTGACATCAATGTCGATGGCAGCTGAATTGGCTTCTGTTGATCTCAAAACCGGTGCCGTAAAGAAGATCTCGGATATAAACAAGTACATCTACGACTTTATAAAGATGGGTAAGGTGGAGGAAAAGCATACCAGGACAAAAGACAACCAGGATCTGCAGATGTGGGTTGTTTATCCTCCCGACTTCGATGCATCGAAGAAATACCCTGCCCTGTTATTCTGCGAGGGGGGACCGCAGAGCGCTCTGGACCAGTTCTGGTCGTACAGGTGGAATTTCCAGATGATGGCAGCTAAAGGATATATTGTTTATGCTCCCAACAGGAGGGGTGTCGTCGGGTTCGGACAGCCGTGGAAGGAGGAGATATCAGGCGACTGGGGTGGTAAAAACATCCAGGATTATCTTGATGCCACCGATGCGATGGCAAAGGAACCTTACGTTGACAAACAGAGCATGGGAGCGGTCGGGGCCAGCTACGGCGGCACCTCCGTATTCTACCTGGCAGGGGTGCACAACAAGAGGTTCAGGGTATTTATCTCCCACTGCGGTGTATTCGATTTCGTTAGCGAATACGGTGCCACCGAAGAGCTTTGGTTCCCGGGATTTGACTGCGGGGGACCATACTGGACCAATAATCAGAGCATGAAATTCTCACCACATCTCAGGGTTGATAAGTGGGACACCCCGATACTTATAATTACAGGGGCCAATGATTTCAGAATACCGTACACTCAAAGTCTTGAAGCATTTACAGCTGCCAGGATGCGGGGCATACCATCAAAGCTGCTGTTCTTTGAGGATGAATGTCATTGGGTAACCAGGCCACAGAACGCGGTAATCTGGCAGCACGAATTTTTTGAATGGCTGGATAATTATCTTAAGAAGTAATAACCTTTTTCAGGAGGTTCAAAATCAGGTCCGACTTCTGATCCACCGGCAGGTTTCCGTCTATCCAGTGGATCTTGATGCCTTTGCGTTCCATTCCCCTGAACCAGGTCATCTGGCGTTTTGCAAACCGATGTATTTCTGTCTCCAGGGTGCGGACCATTTCATCGTAGCCTATCCGTCCGTCTAGGTAATAAGTAATATATTTATATTCAAGCCCGTAATAAATAAGGGACTCACTCCCGATACCCTCCTCTTTCAGCTTTCTTACCTCTTCAATCATTCCGTTTGCAAGCCTCTCCCCTAGCCGGCCGGAGATCCTTCGCCTCCTGCTGTCCCTGTCGTACAAAATTCCTGTCACCAGGGTTTTAAGTTCAGGGAACGATTTGGCTGACACCCCGGAAGACCTGTAATATCTCTCAATCTCGATTGCCCTTATAGCCCTTTTAGGGGTGTCAATATCAGTAACATTGTGAAGCGTTTTATATTCACCGAGTATCCTGGTCAGTTCCCCGAGGGTCCTGCCTTCAAGCTCCTGCCTGAGCGCGTGATCAGGTGGAACTTCAAGAAGCCGGTAGCCTGAGATGATACTGTCGATGTACATTCCCGAACCACCGCATACAACGGGGAACACATCTCTTCGCTTAAGGTCCGAATAAACCTTTAGAAAATCGCGCTGATATTCAAACACATTATATTTATAGCCGGGCTCGGCAATATCCAGCAGGTGAACAGGAACAGGCTTACCGTCCACGATATAATCTTTCAGGTCCTTACCGGTACCGATGTCCATCCTTCGGTAAACCTGCCGCGAATCAGCACTGATTATTTCACCATTGAGCCTTGAGGCCACCTGTGCAGCAATAGCCGTCTTTCCTGAAGCTGTTGCCCCGGTTATTACCAGCAGGTCGTATTGAATCTCATTATTCGTCACAGGTATAAAGGATATGCCTTCCTGAACAAGTTAATGATAAAAATAATTAATTTTGCCGGGCACCAAAAGACCTATTGCAATGGATTACAAGTTTTTCTTAAGGCAGATATGGATTTCAGTCATTTCCCCGTCGAAGGTACTTGCAGAGATCCCCGGCCAATCTCATTCGATCAGACACATTCGTAACAACCTGTTTTTCCCTCTTTTGGTGATAGTTGCAATATGTTCCTTCCTGGGTTCGGTATTTTTTGCCAATGTCACACTGCAGCCGGTGTACTCAATATTTTTATCCTTAAAATTCGTTATCCTGGATCTTATTCTTGTCTATCTCTCTGCACTGGTTTTCCGGGAGATCGCAAAAGCTCTTGACCTGCAGGCCGATTATTCATGGTCCTTTAAAATACTGGTTTACACCATGATTCCCTTCTTCCTGTGCCAGGTGGTCAGCCTCCTGTTCGAATCGCTTGCCTTTGTGAATATTCTTTCGCTTTACGGGCTACGGACCATATGGCTGACCGGTGAGTCGCTGCTCAACACTCCCGCGCATAAGAGAGTGCCAATGCTGGTTGCCAATTTCATTGTTATTACCGAACTGTATATAGGTGGTGCAATAGCCCTGACTTCTGTAATTGACAGGATCTATTTTCATTTCTTCGCGTAAATCAGATAATGAAAGGCGGGACCGGCAATATTTCAATAAAGAATAAAAAAGCCTCTCATGAATTTGAATTCATCGAGAAGTTTGTTGCCGGCATCGTACTCAGAGGTACAGAGATCAAATCTATCAGGGAAGGCAAGGCAACTATCGGGGATTCATATTGCCAGTTCATAAAGGGGGAGCTGTACGTTATCGGGATGCATATATCGGAATACTGGTGGGGTAACCTGAATAATCATGTTCCGCTCAGGGAGCGCAAGCTTCTGCTTACCGGACGCGAGCTGAAGAAACTTGAACGTAAAGTAAAGGAGACCGGGCTGACAATTGTCCCAATAGCTCTTTTCATTACGGAAAGGGGACTGGCGAAGGTAGAGATTGCACTTTCGCGTGGCAAGAAGGAATATGACAAAAGGGAAACTCTAAAGCGCAAGGATGCTACCCGCGAGATGGACAGGATGCGAAAGAAGTGATCACCTGGTATCCCGGGCTGGCTTTATATCTGTCTGCCTGCCCCCCGACCATGCAATGATAAATGCATCTTTAGTGCCGTTCTCCTTCAGCTTTTCCAGGTATTCGGCAGCACTTTCAAAATCTGAAAAATCCCCCGCCTGGTACTTGTAGGTTTTTCCGGTATGGACAACATAAACTTTGATCTCACTGCCAAGGCTGAAGTCCTTTCTTATTTTCTGAATCCCGGTCATCCTGGAAGATGCCGAAAGCTGTATTCTGTAAGTTACATCCTTTTTCTCTTTCCCGTGATGAACCCCTGAAGAAGCGGTTCCGTTAAGCTCCGGCCCGGGAACATTCTCCTTCATCTCTCCAGGAAGAATGCCGCCGGTTCCTGAAATATCAATTTTCTTATCATCGAGCCTTATCTCCTTTCGTTCACTGCTGCCGGAGATGGTAACCAGCTTACCCTGGATTGTAAAGCTTCCTTCCATCCCTGTTTCCGGCATAACAAAGTAGGAGAATACAATCTTTTCGCCAGGCTTTATATTCATCATTACAGCATTAAGCCGGTCACCGCTCCAGTCCAGATCGCACCTTGAATTCTTCACAGGCAATGCATTAAATCCTTCAGGGTAATCGTGAGTAAGGCGGGCAAATCCACCGACAACGAATGTGACAGTGACCGTGACTTTACTATATCGTCCTGCACCCCACAGGACAGGGCAATCAACAGTCACTTCCGCCTGAGGAAAAACATTCAGGGATAACAGAATAAAAGTCTGGAAGATGAGAAAATGCTTTCTCACATTAATATCAGAAGTTCGGGCTCAGCAGGTACCTTGAGTAGAATTTGTCTATCACTTCGACAGCCTCATCGGTTGTATCCACAATCTTGAAAAGATTAAGATCATCGGGAGAAATATTATGTTCTTCCTCCAGCATTACTTCTTTGATCCAGTCCATCAGACCTTTCCAGTATTTTTTACCAACAAGAATTATCGGGAATTTTCCGATTTTCCGGGTCTGAATAAGCGTTATTGCTTCAAAAAGCTCATCGAATGTCCCAAAACCGCCAGGGAGAACAATAAATCCCTGGGCGTACTTCATGAACATAACCTTTCTCACGAAAAAATGATCGAAAGTTATAAGCTTATCGGGATCTATATAAGGGTTAGGCTTCTGTTCGAATGGCAGGTCAATGTTAATACCGACGGATTTCCCTTTCCCCCTGTTTGCACCCTTGTTGGCAGCCTCCATAATCCCGGGTCCGCCCCCGGTGATGATACCATAGCCTTTACGCGTCAGCTGGAATGCTATCTCCTCGGCAAGCTTATAGTACTTGTCGTTATAGTGAGTGCGGGCAGAGCCGA
The DNA here is from genome assembly GCA_035541795.1 of Bacteroidales bacterium. GTDB lineage: Bacteria > Bacteroidota > Bacteroidia > Bacteroidales > VadinHA17 > LD21. The sequence goes on along the minus strand of DATKMR010000001.1, from coordinate 618,242 downwards.
ATATTGATACGCAGGGTCCTATCCTGGCAAGCTTTTCAAATCCCTCTACAAGTTCTGAAAGGATCTTGAAAACTCTCCAGGAATCGGTAGTATGAATTTCATGCCATGTTTTCTGTTCAAACGCATCTTTAATAAGATCTGCAGGTTTCTCCATTGTAAGTCCTGTTTTGTTAAAGAATATCAAATATAATTAATTTCTTATGCCTTGAGTTCGGGCTCCAGAAAAATTCCGGTATAGCTATCCTTACACCCGGTGAGTTTTTCAGGTGTCCCGGCAAAGAGCAGCTTCCCCCCATCACGTCCGCCTTCTTTTCCAAGATCGATAATATAATCAGCCATCTTGATCACATCCATGTTGTGTTCAATAACAATAACGGTATTTCCCCTGTCGACAAGCTTTCCAAGCACTTCCATCAGAACCCTTACGTCCTCGAAATGAAGGCCCGTTGTTGGTTCATCGAGGATATACAATGTCTTGCCGGTATCGCGTCTTGCCAGCTCCGTTGCCAGCTTCACACGCTGCGATTCGCCTCCTGAAAGGGTGGTTGACTGCTGACCGATCCTTATATAACCCAAACCGACATCCTGAAGTGTCTTAATCTTATGGTAAATCGACGGAACGTTTGAGAAAAAATCGACAGCCATATCGACAGTCATCTCCAGCACATCGCTGATTGACTGACCTTTGTATTTTACTTCGAGTGTTTCACGGTTATACCGCTTACCGTTGCATTCGGGGCAATGGACATAGACATCGGGCAGGAAGTTCATTTCGATGGTCTTCATTCCTGCGCCTTCGCAACCCTCGCACCTTCCTCCCTTTACATTAAATGAAAATCGGCCCGGTCCGAATCCTCGTATTTTCGCCTCGGTTGTCTGGGCAAAGAGGTTCCTTATATCTGTAAAAACTCCAGTATATGTAGCAGGATTTGACCTGGGTGTCTTTCCTATTGGGGCCTGGCTCACCTCGATAACCTTATCTATATTCTCAAGGCCGTTCATATCCCTGTATGCCAGGGGTGTTTTACCTGAATTATGGTATTTGCGAGCCAATGCAGGATGGAGTGTCTGGTTAATCAGAGAAGATTTTCCGCTTCCTGAAACCCCGGTAACACAGATAAAAGTTCCCAGCGGGAACATCACATCCACATCTTTCAGGTTATGACCCGATGCACCAAGGATGGTTAATGTCTTTCCATTGCCTTTCCTTCTCTTTTTAGGCACTTCAAGGCGTCTGCAGTTGTTCAGGTAGCTTGCCGTAAGTGTATCGCATCCCCTGAAATCCACGGGACTTCCCTCCGCCACGATCTCCCCCCCGTGGACTCCTGCCCCGGGTCCTACATCAACGATATAATCCGACGAGGTGATCATCTCCTTATCATGCTCCACCACGATAACCGAATTGCCGGCATCGCGCAACAGCTTAAGAGCGTTGATCAGCCTCCTGTTGTCCCTCTGGTGGAGTCCGATGCTTGGCTCATCGAGAATATAAAGTACGTTTACCAGCCTGGATCCGATCTGGGTTGCCAGCCTTATCCTCTGGCTTTCCCCGCCCGAGAGAGTCCGTGCACCTCTGTTGAGTGAAAGATACTCCAGTCCCACGTCAAGCAGGAACCCGAGCCTTGACCTGATTTCTTTCAGAATCTCGGCAGCAATTTTTTTCTGCCTTTCACTCATCATATCCTCAACGCCGGACAGGAAGGAACTCAGTTCCCTGATATCCATGGCCGACAGCTCTCCGATATTCTTTTCGCCAATCCTGAACCACAGTGCCTCTTTCCTGAGCCTCGTGCCATTGCAGTCGGGGCATACCTGGTACTGAACATACTGGTCACGGATCTTTGTCACGTTCTTCTGCCCGTTGACGACCTCCATATTGCCAATGAAGTTTACAACTCCCTCGAATGTCAGGAAGTAGTTCGAGGTCATGCCCAACGGCGTATTCGACAGTTTAAGCACCTCATCGGAGCCATAGAGTATTTTATTAAGGGCCTCTTCGGGGATTTCACCGACCGGGGTATCGAGTGTGAATCCGTTCTTTTCGGCAATAGCCTCTACCTGCCAGAATATCCAGGTATTCTTGTATTTTCCAAGGGGTTCTATTCCCCCTTTCCTGATGCTCAGCGATTTATCGGGCATGATCTTGTCGGGGTCTATGCTCGATATTTCCCCCAGTCCGTTGCAATGGGGACAGGCACCCTGTGGTGAATTAAAGGAGAATGTATGCGGGGCGGGTTCATTGTAGGAAATGCCAGTCACCGGGCACATCAGGTGCCTGCTGAAATACCTGAGGTCATCCGAGGAGGAATCGAGAACTATCATTACCCCCTCTCCCTGGTCGAGTGACAACAGTACCGAATCGTGAAGCCTTTTGTCGGTGACATCCCCGACCCTGAATTTATCAATGACCAGTTCGATGAAATGGGTCTTGTACCTGTCGAGCTTCATCCCGGGTACCAGCTCTTTTATCTCACCGTTGATCCTAACGCTCAGGAAACCTTTTCTCCTGAATTGCTCAAAAAGCTCCTTGTAATGGCCTTTCCTGCCTTTTACTACAGGAGAAAGAAAATAAACCTTTTTACCTTCAAACCGAGTTTTTACCAGGTCAAGGATCTGCTCATCGGTGTATTTAACCATTTTTTCGCCCGAGGCATACGAGTAGGCATCGGCCGCCCTTGCATAAAGAAGCCTGAGAAAGTCGTAAATCTCTGTGATGGTCCCTACCGTCGACCTTGGGTTTTTATTTGTTGTTTTCTGTTCTATCGATATGACGGGGCTTAGACCTGTTATCTTATCAACATCGGGTCGTTCCATCCCACCCAGGAACTGTCGTGCATAAGCTGAAAGGGTTTCCATGTAACGTCTCTGGCCCTCGGCATAAATTGTATCGAATGCAAGAGATGACTTTCCGCTGCCGCTGAGGCCGGTTATCACAACAAGCTTGTTCCTCGGTATCGTAACATCGATATTCTTCAGGTTATGTACCCTGGCACCAAATACCTTCAATTCATCTTCCATCGTATCCTGGAGCGACCTTCTTATTTATTGTTCTCGTAGAAGCCTGTTCCCCTGCTGCCTTTCTCAGGAATTTTAATCAGGTAGGATTTTCTTGACCTGTTTGTGAGATATGGCTTTCTCAGCCAGGGGTTCATCATTTTCAGATTCTTATAGTTCGTCCCGAAAGACCTTGCAAAGGAGGTAAAATCGGAAACTCCCGAATCAATCCTGATCTCCGTAAACTTCAATTCGGGATAGTAATCCTTTTCAGTAAGTTCAAAGCCATAGGCTGCCGGGTCGTTCATAATAATTTTATATGCCACGACCCTGAAAATATACCTTGCAGTTTCATCTGCCAGTAAAAGGTCATAATAATTTTTTTCCCTCTGTATTGAAATCTGCTCATCGATGGCGTTTCTCCCTCCGTCGTACGAAGCTGCTGCGAGAGTCCAGTTCCCGTACCTGTCGTACGACTTTCGGAAGAAGTCGCATGCAAACTTTGTGGCTTTCTCGAGATTGTACCTCTCATCAACCTCGTTGTTTATCTCCAGGCCCTGCTCCTTCCCTGTCTCAGCCATTATCTGCCAGAATCCGGTTGCCCCTGCCGGGGAGACCTGGTTCAGCATGTCGGATTCGGCTGCTACCAGGTATTTGAAGTCATCGGGTATCCCGTTCTGTGCAAGTATCTTTTCAATCAACGGGAAGAACCTGTGGCTTTTCTTTATGATAAGAATTGTTGATGAATGCCTGTAAGCCGTGGTTATTATCTCACGTTCAAGGCTTTCACGCGTATCGATATTCTCAAGAGGCATTCTTTCACCGGCAAAAAACATGCTGTCGGGTAGTTTATATACATACGAAGGATTTCCTGTACCCGTTGGTTTGCCGGACACAGCAGGCGAAAGGTTACTAAAACCCAGAATTGCGACAAGCCCGGCTCCTGCCACGAACATTGTGATAATTATTACCACCGCAGCTTTCCTGTTCAGAATATTCACCTTCAAAGTTGTTTTAAAATCAGAATGCAAAGGTAATGTTTTTACCCGTGAAGAGAGCATAACCCAATCTCCAAGTTGGGTCAATGACTGCCGAAGGATGGATTAAAGTCAGAATCGCCAGGAGAGGCCCGAGAAAATACCGAAGGTATAGGGATGAACCGAAGAGCTTGACTGGCTGCTCATGGGTGTCAGGAAGTATCTCAGGGTTGGCTCTAAGCTGAAGGAAAGGTGGCCCGAAAAACTGTACTCCATTCCAAGTCCGAAGGAACCCGATAGTGTGACCGGCAATATCCCGTCAGTACTCCCGATAAGGTATTTATTGCCATTGGCAAGGGCATAAGCCGAGTTATTCAGTAGCTGGTTGTAGGAGAAACCCCCGATCACGTTCATACCCAGCGACCTGTCAATGACCTTGTATCTGACCAGGAAAGGAACTTCAAGATAGTTGAAGTTCTGAAGGATCGAATTGCTGATATAGCTCAGTCCTGCCTTTGCGGGATCAAAATTATCGCCCGCAAGGTAGCTGCTCACTTTCGACGATGTTCCGTTATTGGCAAGATAGATGTCCTTATTACCCGATATTATTGTTCCGTTAGATGTTTCGACTGAAAATCCAAACCCTTTGGCGCTGTAAAGGGAGGTGAAACCCGCATATGATTTGACCTCGTCGATCTGCTGGTTCAGCGAGTTGTAATATACTCCCATCTGCACGCTGAACCGTTTATTGAACTTATATGCCACGGACATACCGCCCGAATAGGATAATGCTGAATTCTCAGAAGATGCAAGCGATTTATCAAAGGCGTTCCCCTGAATAAGGAACTTTGAATAGTAAGCCGGTGTCATGAAGGCACCGAGGCTCCACCTGCCTTTAAGGGTTGCGGCAGATGACTGGTCGTTCGGGGCGTAAATAAACGATTTTTCATTAATCTCAGGCAAGGCAGCAATGGGTGCTGACTTCAGCAACGGGCGGATAATAAATTTATCCTCTCCCATGCCTGCCTGGAGGAATGACCCTGTTACCGCAACAGGCGATATCCCGGAATCCTTCTGTACTTCTGACCCGGCAGTGAACCCGTCAGTATTTATGCCCTCCGTTTCACCGGCACCTGACGATACTGCGGCAATATTGTGTATGAAGCTCCCTTTTTTCGCGGAATAGATGTATTTGCCTTCGGGCCTGAAATCCTGGTTCAGTGTTATCGCGGGGCCATTGAAATCATCGCGGAGTGATCCCGAAAGGAACCATGCCAGGGTACTGCCGCCAACCAGGAAACCTGCAATTGCAGCAGCTTTAAGATACATGGCAGCCTCGCTCTTTTTCCTCAGTGGAGGACGAATTCCATCCCACGCATCCGAAGGAGGCAGTACCTCGAACTCCCTTAGGCCATTTCTGAAAACAAGATCAATATTTGAATAATGATCAGCCATTTATTGCCTTCCTTCTTATACCTGTATAAGTTCCGACTTTTCTCTGAAGTATGATCCTGGCCCTCGAAAGGTTTGATTTTGATGTTCCTTCAGAAATATTCAGCATGTCGCCAATTTCCTTGTGTGAATAGCCTTCGATCGCATATAGATTGAAGACCATCCTGTATTTTGGTGGCAGCTCCCTTATGATAAAGAGAAGTTCCATCGCTTCCAGTCCCGAATAATCTTCGGTATCAGGGTCCGCTTCGGGTTCTGATATTGTATCAATGTCGTCAACCCTGAAGAGGTTATGCCTGCTCCTGAATTTTTCAAGGGCCGTATTAACTACAATCTTTCTCATCCATCCTTCGAAAGAACCTTCATGCTTATAGTTCCGGAGGTTCTCAAAAATCTTGATAAACCCCTCCTGAAGAATATCCCTGGCTTCTTCGTCATTGCCTGAATACTGGAGGCAAACAGCATACAGTTTTGCTGAATGGCGCCTGTACAGAAGCTCCTGGTCCCTTCTGTCTCCGGCAAGACAGCCTTTTATTATATTCTTTATATCGCTCACGGATTTCTCCTGAAAGGGATATAAATATAATAAATTCCGGCTTAAAAACCAGTATTATCTCAAATCAATGATGAAAAGACACCCGAAAAGGTTGCGTTACAGGTGAATTACCTCCCCGTAGGCAGCTGCTGCGGCCTCCATAATGGCCTCTGACATTGTCGGATGGGGATGAACAGACTTGATGATTTCATGAGCCGTGGTCTCCAGGTTGCGGGCCACAACTATCTCCGCTATCATTTCTGTGACATTATGACCAATCATATGGGCGCCAAGAAGCTCACCATAACCTGCATCAAAAATCAGCTTGATGAAGCCATCTTTCTCACCCGCCGCGCTTGCCTTTCCCGATGCCGTATATGGAAATTTCCCGACTTTTATCTCGTAGCCTGCATCCCGTGCAGCCTGTTCGGTTAACCCGCAGGATGCAATTTCGGGAGTCGTGTAGGTACAGGCAGGGATATTTGAATAGTCGACAGGATGCACATCAAGTCCTGCTATCTTTTCAACGCATGCGATTGCCTCAGCCGATGCCACATGAGCAAGGGCCGGCCCTTTAACCACATCGCCGATAGCGTAGATTCCCGGTACCGATGTCCTGTAAAAGTCATCAACAATTATCTTGCCCTTATCGGTTGTGACCCCTGTTTCCTCAAGGCCTATTCCCTCAATGTTTGTGGCAACCCCGACAGCCGACAAGACGATATCAGCCACGATGACTTCATTTCCCTTTGGTGTTTTTACAGTGACCCTGCATTTTTCTCCTGAAGTGTCCGCCGATTCCACGGTCGACCCAGTGAGAATCTTCATCTTCATCTTTTTAAAAGATCTTTCGAGCTGTTTAGAAACCTCCTCATCCTCATTCGGAACGATCCTCGGCAGGAATTCAACAAGAGTCACATCGGTGCCTATTGACTGGTAGAAATTTGCGAATTCGCTCCCGATGGCTCCCGATCCTACAACGATCATGCTTGAAGGCTGCGAAGGCAGGGTCATTGCCTCACGGTATCCTATGATTTTCTTGCCGTCCTGCCTCAGGTTTGGAAGTTCCTTGGATCTTGCCCCTGTGGCAATAATGATATGATTTGCTGAAATCCTGGTATTCTGCCCGTCGCTGTCGGTCACTTCCACTTCGCCGTTTCCAGCAAGCCTTCCGGTGCCTTTGATCTGTTCAATATTGTTCTTCTTAAAAAGGAACTGTACACCCTTGCTCATACCTTCGGCAACAGACCTGCTCCTCCTCACAATTGCACTGAAGTCGGGCTTCACGTCTCCGGATACCGTTACACCATAATCGGCAGCATGCCTGATATATTCAAAAACCTGGGCACTTTTCAGCAGCGATTTGGTAGGGATACAACCCCAGTTAAGACAAATTCCGCCGATCTCAGCCTTCTCAACAACAATAACCTTCATTTTCAGCTGTGATGCCCTTATAGCTGCAACATATCCCCCGGGGCCGCTTCCGATTACAATAATATCATATTTCATCTTGTTCTCTTTTATATCTAACAAATCATACCAGTTTAAGTTTCCTCACGAGTGTGAAGGTCAGCTTGCATAGCACCCACAACAGGACAAGTGCAAAGATAATTGTGGCCCCGGGAGGAATTCCCGCCACGAAGGATACATAGTACCCTGCCGCCGTTCCCGCGAACCCGGTCACGACTGACCAGATGATAATCCTTTTGTAACGTTTGGTGAAAATCATCGCAATATTCGGAGGGATTGTCAGCAAAGAGATAACCAGCACTACGCCTGCCATCCTGATGTTCATCACAATAGTTATGGCCATCAGTGAAATGGTGACATATTTGAAAACATCCACGTATGAGGAATATGTCCGGGCATAGCCTTCATCGAAAGAGATATACAGGATCGTCCTGTAGAATACCGCGAAATAGATTATCAGGACTATTGAAAGTATCCCGAGGGCAATGATATCGGCGTTGGTTACAGTAAGTATACTGCCGAAAAGATAGCTCATCAGGTTCGGTGTATAGCCAGGTGTCAGGTAGATAAAAATTATTCCTATGGCCATTCCAAGCGCCCATAATATCCCTATCGCGGAATCCTCCCTTATCTTCTGATTTACAGACAGAAATTCAATTCCAAGAGCCGACATTACTGCAAATACAGCGGCTCCCAGTATAGGGCTGATGCCTGTAAAATACCCTATTCCTATACCCCCGAAGGAGGCATGTGTTATTCCTCCGCTCAGGAAAACGAGCCTTCGCGATACTATATAAGTTCCGGCTATTCCTGCAGTTATGCTTGCGAATATGGCACCGAGCAGGCCTTTTATCACAAAATCGTATTGAAAGATCGAACCTGCCATCATTCGTGTTTTTGTAAAACTGTATGTGGAACCCTCCCGTGGGTGACAAGCTGGATGGGGCAGTTGTACTCCGAAAGCTGCTCATTTGTAATTTCAGGAGAAGGATGGTAATGAAGCTTCCTGTTGACGCAGGCAAATGATTTGACATGTGAAGAGATTGTGCCTACATCATGTGAAACCATGAGAATGCCCATCCGCTCGTTCAGTTCATGCAGCTTCTCATAGAAATCGAGTTCAAACGATGTGTCGACAAAATTATCCGGCTCGTCGAGAAGGAGAAGCCTGGGGGCACCTATAATTGCCCTGCCCAGGAAAACTCTTTGCAGCTGTCCGCCGGAGAGCTGCGTAAGCGGTTTGGCTTTTATCTTCTCAAGGCCAAGGTCGGAGATTACTGCCGATGCCTTCTTCCTGTCTTCAGCTGACATTCGCCCGGCCACGCCCTTCTCGATCATGAGTCCGGAAAGGATAACGTCTGTTACCGTGACAGGGAATGAATTATCGCCGGCTGACATCTGAGGAAGGTAGCCGATCCTGCTTCGTTTCAGAAGAGGTTCGTTGAATTCGACGCTTCCCGAGATTGGTTTCAGCAAACCCAGAATTATCTTCAGAAGTGTAGTTTTACCCCCTCCGTTAGGACCTATGACTCCGATAAAGTCGTTTTCGCTGACAGTAAAATCAATATTGTCGAGTACAACGTGTTCATCGTACCCTGCCGTAAGTGATTTGATCTTGAAAAGAAATGCCATCTAGATTGAACTTTTTACCAGACTCCCGTGAACAGCATCCAGAATAGCTGATTCCTCCGCGGCCCAGTTATCCCCCAGGGGATCAAGAGCAACCAGTTCCGCGCCTGTTTCGGCCGCGATTGCCCCGGCGTTTTTGGTATCGAACCCTTTCTGAATGAAAATTATCTTTATTTTTTTCTCTTTTGCCTCATCTATGAGCCTTTTCATTGACGAGGGAGAAGGTTCCTTTCCCTCATTCTCCACCGCGATCTCAGCAAGGTTATAGTCACGTGCCAGGTATGCAAGCGCGGGGTGAAAAATCATGAAGGACCTGCCCCTGTAACCTGAAAACAGCCTCGTTGCCTTTTCGTCGAGTGATTTTATTGTATCGATAAGTACCGAGTAATTCCTTTCATATTTTTTACAGCTGTCGGGCTTCAGCGAGCACAAAAGGTCCCTTACGGTTGCTGCCATAGCATATGCTGATTTTGGTGAGGACCAGTAATGCGGATCGGCACCTTCAGTTCCTGGTGAGTGGTGTTCCTCAGCCTCGATCAGGGTAATATTATTTGCCAGAGATACTTTCTTCATTCCGGGATTCGATTCATAAAACCTGTCGAGCCAGGTAATTTCAAATCCAAGGTACCCGTTACTCACGTATGCAGCGGACCTGCTCAGCTGTGTTACCTGACCCGGGACAGGTTCGTAAACATGGGGGTCGGCAGATGAAGGGACCATTATATTTACATCGTAATCGCTGCCGGCTATGGCTTCAACAAAGTACCTGAAAGGGGCAATGCTTACTGTTATCACGTCCATTTTTCCTGATCCGGAAGGACCGGCACATGAAACAAGCAGCAGGATAAAAAGATATTTAACTGTTTTTTTCATTTCTGACCGGAAACGCCACAAATTTAATATATAACATTACAACAGGGATAAGTGTTGTAAATAAAATAATATAAGCTAAATTTGGTTGCTTTTCATTATATCACTGCTGAATGAAGAATAAAGGAGAGATACTGGCAGCGCTCCTGAATGAATACGGGAACTGCTACTTCTTCCTTCATAACACAAAAGAGAAGATCATAGCCGAGAATATAATGCACGAGGGCTTCATCTTCGAGAATCAGCTGCCACATTCCACCGACAGGGTAAATCCTGCAGAACCCATTGAAGTGACATATTTTCTTTTTCAGAGAAAGGACTATGGCTCCTACACGATGATTATTGCCATCCCGAAAGTGACATACGACAAATACACCCGTATTTCCAATGAGTTCGATACCGGTATCGAGGAGGTAATGACAATAACAAAGCCATATTATGGCGACAATGACGAACTTATCTATACCATCTCACCAAAACATATACTGGGTTATTTCAATAATAAGACAGGGGAATTTATAATCAACAAGCTCTGGGATCCTGAACATGATTCGACTTTTTCGAAGTCTTTCAGGATGAGGGGGCCATCGTCTGACAGCTGGGCATAAAAAAAGGGTGCCTGTTCGGGACACCCTCTTTTCAGGAATGAAAGTTAATAGGTCTGAAGTGAGATTTTGAATGAACCCGTTGCTTTTGTAGCTTCAATCTTGAAGAGCCATTCACCGGCTTTATCCTTGTTCTCGGTATCAGAGATTGTAAAGGACTTTCTCCAGTTGAGATTACCCGATTCATCAATCAGTATGTCTGAGTAAACCTTTCCGCCCGGCATAATTATTTTAACCCTGATCTCACCTTCCTTGCAATCGCCCATCACCATCATTACCACCGATTCGGCACTGTTCTCAACATCGAAGGAATACTGCTTCGAAAAAGTAGCCTCCTTTACATACTTGGAAAAATCCCATGTGGTCCTCTCGCCATCCCCCCCGTTATTGAAAAAGAACCCATTACCGCTAAAATTTGCATCGGGTGTCACAAAGTATGAGTGGCTGCTGAAATCCCTGCTTATCCTGGGCTTACTCCTGCCTATAACGCTTATGGTACCTGTGGTCTTGTCAACGGCTTCGTTGGCATCCTGCAAACTCTTATCAAATTCAAGCTGCTGAAGATCAAATGCCTTTTTCTGATCGGCAATTGCTTTTTTCTGTGCCTCAATAGCCATCCGAAGTTTTTCATCCTTCTCTTTCTGTTCCTGTGTCTTCTCCTGACCATTCAGATGCTGAAACGACAGACAGACTGCTACCATCAAGGAAAAGGTTAATAAAATACTTTTTTTCATGACTGCCTCCCTGGTTTAAGTTTACAATGTAAAATTACAACGCCTTCAGCACCTGTCATGTTAATGCAGGGTTAACGCAGGGTTAATCTGGTGGCCCATTTGGTATGATAAGGGTAAAATGAATAATTTTATACCATATAATCAGTGTCAATGAAAAAGAAAGACTACGTTTTGATTTCGGGCATTATATCAATAATTGTACTGGTCATGGTACAATTCTTCATTATAAAGGATATCTGGAAAGAAAAAGATGTAATGTTCGATCTGAAATACAAGACATTATCCAGAGAAGCCATGGATCAGCTGAGGCGGGCAAGCCATACCGACGGCTTTGATAATGCGTTGGACCTTATTGACAAATATGCCCAGGATGTGTGGAGCAAGGAGATTAATAACGGGAAGACACTGAATGATTCGGATCTTGCATCACTGAAAAAAGAAGTCTTCGAGGGGGTCACTAAAATCCTCAATGAACTCCAGGGCCTCAGTACCTACCTGTCGGATTATTTTAAGAAACAGGGTTTCGAGAGTGACTTTAAATATAAAATCGAGATAAATTCGCTGCAGCTGCTTGATTTCGGTTCCAAGCTCGATATTTACAGCAGTCCCGATTTCGTTAAGATGAAACAGGGTGTCGAAAAAATTTCTCCCCCGCACGTGGCAAAAATAAAACCGAGGATCCTTGTAAACAATTTTTTCAGGGAACGCAATTATTACAGCCTGAATTTCGATTATTACATCGATTTCTCGCACAAGCAGGCCCTCGTTCTCAGGAGTATGACCGTGTATCTCCTCCTGAGTGCATTCAGTATTATTGTTGTTGTCATAATCTTCCTGGTAACATACAGGAACCTCATGGAAGAAAAGCGCCTCTCAAACCTGAAGACCGATTTCATAAACAACATGACCCACGAGCTTAAAACTCCTCTTTCGACAATTACGGTTGCCGGAAAGACACTTGAGATTGAAAGGATCAGGACCGACAGTGATAAGGTGCTGGAGACCGCAAAGCTGATCGGCAAGCAGAGCGTGCACCTGAATCAGCTTATTAACCTGATTCTTGAGATCAGCATGTGGGAAAGAACCCAGTTCCAGCTCGAGAAGAAGACTGTCGAGATTGAAGACCTGCTGAAGGATATTGTGGAAAGCTTTAAAACCGGCTGCGGTAATTGTGCCGGCATAGAGCAGAAATATGACCTGCAGGGACTAAGAGCCGACATTGACCTGGTTTATTTCACCACCATGATCAACAATCTGCTCACCAATGCTGTCAAATACTCCGACAAGGAACCGAAGATAAACGTTGAGGCAAGCCGCGACAGGGAGTTTTTCAGCATCAGTATTACCGACAACGGTGTTGGAATTGAAAAATCGGAACAAAAGCATATATTTGACAAGTTCTACCGTGTATCCCAGGGAAATATTCACAAGACAAAAGGGCTCGGGCTCGGGCTATATTATGTGAAAAGAATTGCCGAATCACATGGAGGAGATGTAACAGTTTCCAGTAAACCGGGAAAAGGTAGTATCTTTACTATAACAATGCCATATTAACTTACGGGTGACCAATGAAAGTACTTATTGCAGAAGATGACAGGGATTTTGGAAATATCCTTTCACAATACATAACAATCAGTGGATTTGAAGTCAACCTGGCACGCGATGGCAAAGAAGCCTGGGAAAAATTCAATGCCGATAAGCCTGATATCTGTGTTCTTGACGTGATGATGCCGGAAATGGACGGATTTACCCTTGCCGAGAAAATCAGGCAGTCGAGCAGTGATATGCCATTCATCTTCCTGACAGCAAAGAGCCTTAAGGAAGATATTGTAAAAGGTCTCAAGCTTGGCGCTGATGATTACATTACCAAGCCCTTCGATCCTGAGGTTCTTATCCTGAGGCTGAACAACATCCTGAAAAGAGCCTACTCATCAGTGAATGACGAATACCATATATCAAGCACAGTTCTGAGGTTCAATACCCTTGAGCTGATCTGCGGGAAAAAGAAGGAAAAGCTGACGCTGAAGGAGGCCCAGCTTCTGAGATATTTTATCCTCAACAAGAATAAAATACTGGCACGTGAGGATATCCTCACTGAAATTTGGGGAGAGGATGACTACTTTCTCGGAAGGAGCATGGATGTCTTTATCAGCAGGCTGAGAAAATATGTCTCCGACGATACAGGCATAGATATCAGGACAGTAAGAGGTACAGGGTTTATTCTTGAGGAACGAAAGAACGCTGACACGGAATAAAAAAAGGGTACCGGACAGGTACCCTCTTTCATATAAATATATTCCTACTTCTTTGAAAGTTCTTCTTTTACCTTATCACGAAGCTTATCTCCGGTCACATTTTTAGCAATAATTATCCCGTTTTTATCGAGCAGGAAGTTTGAAGGTATAGCATTTACGGCATAAAGTTTTGCTGCAGAGCAATCCCAGTACTTAAGGTCCGAGACATGTGTCCAGGTTAGCTGATCATTCTTAATTGCATTCGTCCAGCCATCCTTATCACCTGGCCTGTCGAGCGATACACTGAATACGTCGAATCCCATCTTATGAAATTCCTTCCACACCTTGACCACATTGGGGTTTTCGTGGCGGCATGGTCCGCACCATGAAGCCCAGAAATCGACCAGGAGAAGTTTGGTTTTACCAACTTTAGAGAAGAGTGGTACAGGCTTCCCGTCGGGGTCATCCAGGGTGAAGTCAGGAGCTTTCTGGCCTATAGCGACGGTTTTCATAACCGCAATATGCGCTATAAGGTCCTTCACAACCAGGGTTTTCTGTAAGGTAGTATCAAGGCCCTTGATAAGGCTTTCAATCTCATCTGCTTCCATTTCATAGCTAAGCATCTTAAGCAGGGTTGGTGAGGCATATGATTTCGGGCTGTTTTTTATAAACTCTTTCTGAATACCGGAACTCTCCTTCTGCAGATCGTCAAACACCTTTTCGATACTGTCGGTGGTGGATTTTCTGCCAGCTTTCTGGGCTGCCTGGTAAATCTCATAAAGTGCTGAGTATTTTTTCTCAATCGGCTCGATTAAAGCCTTAGCAGAATCGTATTCATGCTGGGCCTTCGACCCGGTAATCTTGGCCTTGTAGAGAGTATCCAGGGAACCGTCAATTGTGATATCAGAATTTTCGAGGAAGAAGGTAAGTCCGTTCCTGTTGTCTTTTGTAAGAAAGTACACCATTTCAGGAAAGTTAACCTTACCGCCGGTGAAAGTAAACTCACCTTTTACAACAGTGGCTGAATCGAATTTCACAAATTTACCAGCGGTCCTTCTGCTGAGATAGAACTGGGTGCTGTCGGCTCCTTTGATTTTACCTTTAAGGGTATAATGGGGTTCTTTGGGTGTTGTGCTGCACGCAGCCAGGAAGGCTGCAATAACAGAAAAAAGTAACAGTTTTTTCATTTGGTTCAATTTGGATTTTATCTAATAATCAATAATATGCCGTGTCAAAGATATATTTTAAATATTATCAGGGGCATCTTTTAAAATACTTATTGAGCATGTCCCAGGCAGCCTTGTACGAGGTTATCAGACCTTCACGAAGCTGGCTCTCAAGACTGGCGCTCATCCTCTTTATCTCTTCATTATTGTAGAATGAATTCTTCAGCTGTTCAAGAATGGTATCATGCATCCTCATGATTGCCTGTTCCTTTCGTCTCTCTTCAAAATAACCCGAAGCCCTGGTCATAGACACATATTCTGAGATCATTCCCCAGACATTATCGATGCAAAGCCGTTCAAGTGCTGAACAGGTCATCACCCTGGGCGACCAGCCCGAGGATGAATGCGGGAAAAGATGAAGTGCATTACGGAATTCTATTGCAGCTTTTTCGGCCCTGATTTTATTGTCCCCGTCAGCCTTGTTAATTGCTATGAGATCGGCCATTTCCATTATTCCCCTCTTCATACCCTGTAGTTCGTCACCTGCCCCGGCCAGCATAATCAGCAGGAAAAAATCGACCATAGATGAAACGGCAGTTTCGGATTGCCCCACACCCACTGTTTCGACGATTATGGTATCGAATCCTGCAGCTTCGCAGAGTATAATTGTTTCGCGAGTCTTCCTGGCGACTCCTCCAAGCGTTCCTGCAGCCGGCGATGGCCTGATAAATGCATTGGGATCTACACCCAGGCTTTCCATCCTTGTCTTATCGCCAAGTATGCTGCCCCTTGTACGTGTACTGCTTGGATCGATAGCCAGAACTGCAACTTTTCTTCCCGACCCTGTCAGCAGTTTTCCGAATGATTCGATGAAAGTGCTTTTCCCTGCACCAGGCACGCCTGTTATCCCTATCCTTATCGACCCTGTACCATGGTGAAGGCATTCTTCTATCACTTCCTGTGCAGTGTCAAAATGATGAGCGTTTGAACTCTCAAGAAGGGTGATTGCCTGGCTAAGGATGGTCCTGTTTCCAGAAAGGATGCCGTTAACATATTCCCCGGCAGAGTACTTTTTTTTCCTGGTCTTCCCGGCTTTATTCAGGAATTGCGGGTTCACGGCCGGTGGCTGTGTAATCCCTTTCTGAACATTAAGGGCGCTTTTGAATTTATCCTCTTCCAGCATTAAATTATTGTCAGTCAAAAATAATAAAAGGGCGCCAGATTACCTGCAACGCCCTCTCAATATTGATATAACTCTTATTACAATATGCTATTTCTGAACATCATTCTGGCCAACTTCAGCGTTGAAAGTCAGAGCCACTTCCGAGTTCTCCGGATCATTTGTATAAACATAAATTACTTTAACGACCTTGCCTTTATAGCTGCCGGAATTGAAGGTGGCCCTTATCGTGCCACTTTCACCGGGCCTGATATTTGAGGGTCCGCCCTGCTGTATTGCAGTACATCCGCAGGTCGGTTTGATATACCTGATTATAAGGTCCCTTCTGCCCCCGTTGGTGAAATTGAAGACTACCTCTTTTGTTGTCTGCGGGTCCATTGTGCCTATGTCAACGGAATTTTTTTCAATCCTGAAAATCGGGGCATTTTCAAGTTCGGCCTTTGAAAGTTTCGAGAAATCTTCAATAAGTGTGGCTGATGTCACGAAATATGCATTCTCCTGGAGCTTCCCGTTGATCTTTACCCTTACCATATCGGTCTGTGTTCCATACCTTGTATCCTTGTTGGCATCCCAGACTCCTTCAATAATACCCTTCTGGCCCGGTTTAAGTTCGGCAGGATTGGCTTTCAGCGAAAGATGTTCCGGCATCCCTTCGAATTCAAGAGTTTTCGTTTCCTTCGAGGTATTTATGACTCCCATCGTTCTGGTTCTGACTTCATTCTTGGCCATTTTGGTAAATGCAAGGTGGTTGCTTTCAAACCTGACAGAGTCTACGGGCCAGATAAAAAGCTCTTCTACTGTTTTCTCCCTGGGAATAACTTCACCCTTTATTACAAGCACTATAACTTCAGGCTTTGCATTTGTATAAACCGTAAGAGTTTTATTGAAAACGCCTGGCCTGTTGGCCGGGTCGTAAATCGCAGTAATCATCCCCGTACCTTTTGGAGGGATTGGAGATTTGGTCCAGTCGGGCGTCGTGCACCCGCACGACGCAGTAATATTCTGAATAACCAGCGGTGCGTCACCGGTATTCCTGACTGCAAAATTATATGTCTGCCTGCCAGCCTCTTCCTTGAATTGTCCAAAGTCGTGTTCGCTGGTTGATACCTGCATCATCGGCTGGCTGAAGGCCATTGCACTCAGCAGGATTGACAAAATTACTAAAGCTGTTCTTTTCATACTGAATAATAATGAATATTTGATATTTATCTGTTCCGAGTTTATTAAACTGTACTGATCATTGTATATAACAACACTTTATAAGAATTGGTTGCACCACCAGCTCAAAAATCAGGCCGAAAATAAAAACAGTGCAAATTTAATAAAGTGACCTGAACAGAGCTATTATTTAGTCAATTAAAAAAATTCCGGTTGATTATTTGACCTTCTTTGTCTTTAACGGACTTATATCTGCAACAACCGACACGATCATCTTCGGGTTAGCAGGGTCGTTTGAAAATATATAGAGCATGCGTGATACCTTGCCTGAAAGCTTTTCTGTACTGAATTCGGCCTTCACCGAGTTTTTGCCACCGGCAGGAATTGTAAGATTATCACCATTGCTAATCCTGAAACAAGTTGATGATCCCCATACAGTTCTGATAATCAAATCTCTCTTCCCTGCATTTACAAAGGGGAACTCAACCTCCTCTAAGGAACCTGCCACAACTGTTCCCAGATCGATCTTGTTTGTCTCCAGTTTTAGTACCGGAGGGTTCATCCGATCATATTTCGACAGCTTCGAGAAATCCTCCATAATAAGAGCCTGGATCATGAGCGGAGAAGATTCAGCCGTTCCGTTTATTTTTATTCTGATCTCGTCATTGACAAAACCCCATTTGCCGGCCCTGCTGCCATAGAAGACGCATTCGATAAGTCCCCTGCCTCCGGGTTTGATTGTTCGTGGAACAGTACTAAGCTCCATATAGGCCGGGACATTTTCAAATTCGATCTTTACCTGCGAAAGTCCCGTATTTATAAAAGGCAGCACCCTGATGCGTTTCTCATCGTTATGAACATCCGGGAAAAATATGCTGTTCCCCGACAACCTGATCTGGCCAACCTGCCATGGGTAATAATCCTGCTCGGTCCTTGGCTTGCCTTTAACCTCTCCTTTAAGAGTGAGAATTAAAGGTGAAGGTCCCGAGTTTGAATAAACCGTAAGAGTCTTCCTGAAAGGGCCCGGCCTGTTAAAAGGATCATAAACGGCTGTTATCTTTCCTTCCGCACCTGGTGCCACCGGCGATTTTGTCCAGCTGGGTGTCGTACATCCGCATGACGCAACAATATTCTGTATAACAAGCGGTTCGGTCCCGGAATTTAAAACCATGAAGGTGTACTCTCTCTTTCCATCCTCTTCCCTGAATACCCCGAAATCATGCTCATTGGATTCAAGTTTCATCTGCGGCTGCGCCAAAGCGGATGAACCTGTAAGTAACAACAGCAAAATAAATGCGTTATTTTTCATATATCTCTTCATGCGTAGGCTTTCCTGGTAAAATGCAAAATTACACAAACTGCAAAATTGTAAATATATTATGCAGTTTGGTACAAAATTTCACCGGAACAATAAAATTGGCAGATTTGTCATTATTTATTTGAGAATATCTTAGTTTTGTCTCTCCTCCGTGTTTTGGAACAGATTTTGTGAGGATGAAGGTTAGTAATTTGTCCCGTATAATGATCAGAAAATCTATCAGCAGGCTGATATTCTTTTTCATTGTTTTCATCATTCCTGTTCAGATGAAGGGACAGTTCTACAACGGGTTGCAGATGACTTTCGGCAAAAACCGCGTACAGTATTACGATTATTTCTGGTCCTTCTACAGGTTCGATGATTTTGACTGTTACTTCAAGGAAGAGGGCAATGACCTGGCTAAATTCACCGCCAAATATGCAGCCGGCAAGCTGAAGGAGGTTGAGGAGTACTTCGATTACACTCTCAACAAAAGGCTTATATTCATCATATACAACAAGCAGGCAGAATACAAGCAGTCGAATATAGGACTTGTCACTTTCGGCGACGAAGATTACAACCTGGGAGGTTACAGCAGGATCATCAAAAACAAGGTACAGCTCTACTACGAGGGTGATCATGTCGCATATGAAAAGCAGATTGCCTCCTCCATAGTTCAGGTTATAGTAAATGAGATGATTTCAAACGCCGATGTAAAGGACCGTACCACAAGCTCCACATCCTTTGCGACACCGGAATGGTACATGAACGGCCTGGTGAATTATGTTGCCTTTGGCTGGGACAATACAGCCGAAGACAGGGTTAAGGACGGTTTCAGGAGCGGCAGGTACAAGAATATCACTCATCTTGAATATGAAGACGCCGCGTATGCAGGGATGTCATTCTGGAGATTCATAGCAAAACAGTACGGCGATCCGCTTATACCCAACATTGTCTACCTGACCAAGATATACAAAAATGTGAATGACGGGTTTCTTTACATAATCGGGCAAAAACTCAAAGACCTCGAAAAAGAATGGAGATCATATTATGCAAAGGAATTTTCAGACGACAGTATTGCTGCGCCCGGCAATTCAGGAGCTCTTAAGAAACCTAAGAAAGACAGGCTGATCCAGGAAGTAAGGATAAGCCCCGATAATAAGTATATTGCCTGGGTTACGAACGACTGGGGGAGAAAAAGAATCTGGCTTTACGACCAGGCTACCGGGAAAAGCCGGGTTATTTTCAGGACCGATCCGAAATATGAACACAAGACCGATAATACTTACCCTGTAATATCCTGGCATCCCAACGGGAAGATACTTACTTTCATAAACGAGGAAAAGTCAAACCTTCGTCTCTATTTCTACCGCACTGCAGAGAGGAAGACAGAGAACAGGCTCCTGCTATATTTCGATAAGGTCCTCGATTTTTCATATTCCCCTGAGGGAGATAAGCTCGTTTTCTCGGCCGTTAAGGACGGAATTACCGACATCTACATTCACAATATTGCTTCCGGGACCAACGATCAGATAACAAGGGATGTTGCAGATGATCTTCATCCGACATACCTGAAGAACTCATCAACGCAGATTCTTTTCTCGTCGAACAGGCTCAGTGATACTCTTAAAAACACAGGGGACCCATATGAAAGGATCTCTCCCACATTTGATCTCTTCCTTTACGACATTGAAAAAAGACCCGGCAACCTGACACGACTCAATGAAGGAATGTATACCAACAGGTTACAGGCTATAAGCACAAGTAAAACCTCCCTCTCCTACCTTGGAAATACCAACGGGGTCGTAAACAGGTATTCAGCAAGGTTCGACAGTGCGATCAGCTTCATCGATACTGCCACCCACTACAGCTATCATATTAAGTCGGTTCCGGTTACCAACTACAGTACCGACATACTTAACCACGATATAGTGTCTAACTCAGATTCCTACGGCGAAGTGATCTTCAACAAGGGAAAATTCCTGGTAAGAAGAGGCCAGGAACAGGGGTCTGTTTCGGCCAGGGATATGAAGACTACCGATTACAGGAAGGAACAGGTAAGGTTCCTTCATAAGGCTGACAGTATTGAACACCTCAGGCAATGGCTTATTACAGAGGATAAAAAGCGCCGCGACACCCTTAAAAAACCGCTTTATGAGTACTACGTCAAGAATGAACCGATCGACATAAATCATTACATTTTTGAAAAAGAGAAGCAAAATTATTTTGAACAGCTGTGGCGAAAGGACTATATGAACATAGATCTCGATACAGGCGGACTGGTTCTTCCTCTTTCCAGGATATACCAGCCGTCGTTCTATAACAATTACATTGCCACGCAGATCGATTTCAGCTTCCTCAATAACTCATACCAGGCTTATAATGGCGGCGCGCCATATTTTAATCCCGGAATTAATATGCTGACCAGGATAGGAGTGCTTGATTTGTTTGAAAATTATAAGATAACCGGAGGATTCAGGTTTGCAGGTAATTTCGACAGCAATGAATACCTCCTGAGTGTTGAGAATCTCAAAGGAAAGTTTGACAAGCAGTTCATTTACCACCGCCAGACCTTCAGCAGCTCAACAGATACCTCCCTCTTCAAGATACACAGTGATAATTTTTACATGTCGTGGTCCAGGCCCCTTTCACCAGTTCTTGCACTTAAAGGAACAGTATTTTACCGGCAGGACAGGTATGTGACTCTGTCTACAGATGTTCAGTCGCTCAATAAGCCGGATGTAACCAGGCACTGGGTAGGATTGAAAGGAGAAGTGATTTACGACAATACCCGCAAGAAAAGTATTAATATCCTCTACGGGACAAGGTTCAAGATATGGGCTGAATTCTATAACCAGATTCAGAAGAGGACCGATATGGTGGTTCTTGGGGCTGATTTCAGGCACTATACGAAAATTTCGAGGGAGCTGATCTGGGCCAACAGGTTTGCATGCAGCACTTCATATGGCTCGACAAGGCTCATCTACTACCTCGGCGGTGTTGATAACTGGATGGGAAATCTGTTTGGAGGCACCACAATGTTCGATCAGTCAATACCTGTTAGTACAAGATATAATTACGGGTTCCAGGCACTCGCCACAAACATGAGGGGTTTCAGGCAGAATATCCGTAACGGAACGAGCTTTGCCCTTATAAACAGCGAGATCAGATGGCCATTTGTAAGGTATATTGCAGGGCATGCCCTTAAATCAAATTTTCTGAACAGCCTCCAGGTGGTCGGCTTCGGGGACATCGGCAGCGCCTGGTCGGGCAAGTCGCCATGGGACAGCCAGAATGCATGGGCTAACCAGGTCATCAAGAACGGCCCTGTTGAGGTCAACCTCGATACGAACAGGAGCCCGGTAGTGGGAGGATTCGGGTTTGGTGCAAGAGCCCAGGTACTCGGGTATTTCTTAAGGGCAGACTGGGCATGGGGTGTCGAAAACCAGTATATTCTTCCAAAGATTTTTTATCTTTCCTTCAGTCTCGATTTTTAAAATATGGCTGACAAGTTAAAGGATAGCATCCTGAAGATGGCCGCTGAATTAAAGCAGGAGGTCATCCTGGCGCGAAGGCATCTTCATATGAATCCCGAATTATCATTCAGGGAAACCGAAACGGCATCGTATATCTGTAACTATCTGAAAAATAATGATATACCATTCAGAAATAATATTGCCGGTAACGGTATAATCGGGGAGATTACGGGGGCTTTCCGCGGTGATAGGATAATTGCCTTGAGGGCCGAAATGGACGCCCTCCCTGTAAATGAGAAAAACGAGGTCAGCTATGCAAGTAAAACGCCGGGGATAATGCACGCCTGCGGCCATGATGCACACATGGCGATGTTGCTGGGCTCGGCCAGGATTTTGTCTAACCTCAGGGATCATCTTAAGGGTAAAATTCTCCTCATTTTTCAGCCGGGGGAGGAACTTGTTCCCGGAGGTGCAAAACTGATGATCGAATCTGGTGCCCTGGATAATCCCAGGCCGGACATTGTCATTGCACAGCACGGGCTTCCCGAACTGGAATCGGGTAAGGTCGGATACAAGGCCGGAAGGTATATGGCCTCAAGCGATGAGATCTATATTACCATCTCCGGAAAGGGAGGTCATGCCGCGCTGCCCGGTGCATCGACAGACCAGATATATATTGCCTCAAAGCTGATAACACGGCTCAAGGAAACTATTATTTCACTGAAGGAGGAAAAAGAGGTACCAACAGTACTTGGAATAGGAAGGATAATAGGTGACGGGGCCACAAATGTAATCCCGGAAAAGGTGGAGATTGCAGGCACATTCAGAACATTTAATGAAGAATGGAGGGACGAGGCAAAGAAATTGATCAGCACGATTGCCTCTGATACCGCAAGGCAATATGGGGTCAGAATTGATGTGAAGATCGGGCATGGTTACCCTGTTCTTGTAAATGACGAATCACTTACGGCAAGGGCCATAAGGTTTTCCGAGGAGCTCCTGGGTAAGGATAAGGTTGAGATGTTTGATATAAGAATGAGTTCCGAAGACTTTGCATTCTTTACTGAAGCCTTCCCTTCACTTTACTACAGGACAGGCATCAGGAAAAAAGGAGGCCCTGTAAGGAACCTGCATACCGCCGATTTTGATCTCGACGAGGAGGGACTTGAGACAGGGGTCGCCAACCTGACATGGCTAGCTGTCAATTTTTTAAAAGAAACCTGACCGGCCCCTTCAAAAATTTCGCCTTTTTTCAATAAGTTATATTTTTTAAAAAAAAATAGGTACTTTTGTACCCTCATTGTTATTAAAAAAATAAAAGAAATGGCTTACAAAATTAATGACGATTGTACTGCTTGCGGAACATGCATCGACGAGTGTCCGGTAGAAGCGATATCTGAAGGTGACATCTACAAAATAAATCCGGATATCTGCACCGATTGCGGAGCTTGCGCAGATGTGTGCCCGGTTGAGGCAATTCATCCGGAGTAGTATCAATTTTTACAAGGAATAAAAGGGTGTTTCAGAGCACCCTTTTTTATTTTCCGGCTGACGGCCTGTACCTCGATTTTTCAAGAATAAGCTGAACATCCTTCTCATCCATCAGCATTCCAGGGGTAATATCCCTGTTCTTTTCCATGTACGATTCCACAATCCTGAAACCGAGCCACACAGCGGCCCTGCCTGGCGACTCTGAACTGAAATATGTTGTGAAGGGAGCCTCTCCGGTGAGCTTCTTCCTTATCAGCATGTCTGACGAGAATAAAAGATTGTGCTCCACAAGGTACTGCCACATCCGTCCCTCGTTATCACGACAGAACTTAACCTGCCCTGGTGTAAATCCAAATAACCTGTCATCAGGTATGCCCGGCATCATTAGCTTTACAATGAAGAGGATTTTCCCTTCATGAATCATATCGGCCAGTGAATTGTTCTGCAGGTAACCGGTGCCTGAAAAACTCCATTCTGTAGACACCCAGCCATAAATGCAGTCGGGAAGTATGTTCCCGGGATTCATTTTGGCCAGCTGGTATCTATATACCTCGAGCCGGCGGTAAAAACTGTTGTCGGGCCCAAGGTACTTGTCGAGACTGATTCCCAGGGCCGAATCGCCGACAATAATACTGTTATTGAACCCTGTTATACAAGTATATACTGCTGGGATTTTTTTGGATGGGAAGAAGAAATGATAACGCCTGAAAGCTTCTGTGACATCTTTTTCTATCCACTTAATGTCGGGAAAGATGCCGAGGGTGAACTGGTAGAGTTCATTATTACCCTTGTTGGTACAGAAGCTTGTCAAACCGGCTATCCACGATGAATCGCCGGCTTCACCTATATTAATTACATATCCGAAAAATTTCAGGAACCCGTCGTACCTGCTCTCCAGGTAGCTCAAACTATCCCTGAGACGGGCCGGGTTAATTGTAAAAAGATCCTTTTCAAGCCGTTTCACCTCCAAGGAAACATTTACATTCTTAATGTCCGCCTTGTAAATGTTTCTGCGGCACGATACGCCTGTTGTCAGAATTGAAAGTGCCAGAAGGGTATAAAATATCGCTCGTCTCATCATAAAGAATTAAAATCATGTAAAATTATATACTCTGACACAAACTGCCAACAGATCAGAACGTACAATAACTTCACTTATTATTTGTTATTTTTACAGGCATAAAAGACATCGCGACAAAATTGACTTTGACAAAGGGTACATGATGAAAAGATTAATGGCAGCAATTGCTGTACTTTTAGCAAGCCTACCGGCAGGGAAGCTCCTTGCACAGGAAGGGGCACAAAATATAAGGTTTGGCATATTTGCCGATCCGCTTATTACATGGTTCTCATCCGATACAAAAATGACGGTCAATGAAGGATCAAGGGCCGGATTCAACTTCGGTGTGGCCTGCAACAAATATTTTTCAAAGAACTACTCTTTCTCCACCGGGCTGTCGCTAATGATATCGGGAGGAAACCTTCATCATTCAGATACCATAACGATGTATTTCAATAACTACACCAGTATTGTGAACCCCGGACAGGTGATAAACTACAAGTTACAGTACATCGATATCCCGCTGGGTCTTAAATTTGAATCAAACCAGATCGGCTACGTTACTTTTTTCACCGATGCAGGGTTTGATCCTAAAATAATGATTAACTCCAGGGTGGATATTCCGTCACTGTCTGTTTCAAAGGGGATCGCCACCAGGGAAGTCAATTTCTTCACATTATCATATCATATCACCACGGGCATTGAATACTCTCTGGGAGGAAATACCGCGTTATTACTGGGGATAGGGTATGAAAACAACTTCATCGACATTACCCGTGACCGGGAAAAGCAACCGAAGGATCATATTGCACAGAATATAATAAGGTTCAGGCTGGGAGTCAACTTCTAACCGGGTTATTATGAAAATAAGCATAGCACAGCTCAATTATCATGTAGGTAACTTTGCCAGGAACGCGGAGCTGATCTGTAATGCAGTTAAGAAAGCCAGGCAGGAAGGCTCCGACCTTGTGGTCTTTTCAGAACTCTCGGTAACCGGCTATCCGCCTCTTGACCTTCTCGATCATTCCGACTTTGTTAAAAAATGCGCAGAGGCCGTAGAAAATATTGCAGCAGAGTGCACAGGCATAAGCGCCATAGTAGGCGTACCGGTTCTGAACACCAACAAGGAGGGGAAAAAGCTGTACAATGCAGCATTGGTTCTATCAGAGGGAAAAATTGTTTTCACTTCGAAAAAAGCCCTCCTGCCCACCTATGATATATTTGACGAATACAGGTACTTTGAACCTGAGAAATCATTCCATGTGTTCACGCTCGGCTCCATGAAGATTGGCATTACAATTTGCGAGGATCTGTGGGATGAACAGCCGTTCGAAAATGAATTTGAAAAGTCCAGGCTATATTCTGTTTCCCCTATTGAAGAGCTTGTAAAGCTGAATACCGATTTTGTCATCAATATTTCTGCCTCGCCTTTTTCATATTCAAGGATTGAAACGAGAAACAATATTTTCATAGGCAAGGCTAAGAAATACGGCAGACCGGTGATAGACGTTAACCAGACCGGCGCAAATACTGAACTGATCTTTCACGGGGGGTCGCTGGTAGTAAACAATGCAGGTGAAGTTGTGATGCAGCTCCCCTATTTTGAAGAATGCATGGTCACATTCGATACCGGCATGGCCTTCTCAAAACAGCTCCAGGCTCTGCCCCCGAGGCCATCAGATACTGAACTCATCTATAAAGCATTAATTACCGGTATCAGGGATTATTTCGGCAAAATGAATTTCAGCAAGGCTGTAGTCGGCCTGTCGGGTGGCATCGACTCGGCAGTTGTGCTCTCCCTTGCTGCAAAAGCACTGGGCAGTGAAAATATGAAAGCATTGCTTCTGCCGTCGAGGTATTCGTCGGATCATTCGGTAACTGATGCAGTCAGGCTGGCAGAGAACCTGGGAGTTAAGTATGAAATTATCAGCATTGAAAAGCCTTTTTCGGCGTTTGAGGAATCGCTCTCTCCGCTGTTCAGCGGTCTGCCATCAGACGTGACTGAGGAAAACATACAGGCAAGGGTCAGGGCTATTTTGCTGATGGCATATTCCAATAAATTCGGCCATATCCTGCTTAATACATCGAATAAAAGTGAGGCCGCTGTTGGTTACGGTACCCTTTATGGTGATATGGCCGGCGGACTTTCCGTTATCGGCGATGTGTACAAGACTGATGTTTACAGGCTTGCCGAATATATAAACCTGGAAGAAGAGATCATACCGCGAAACATTATTGACAAAGCACCTTCAGCCGAACTGAGGCCCGGCCAGTTTGATACTGATTCACTTCCCGAGTACGGCACGCTCGACAAGATTCTGCACCTTTACATAGAAATGCAAAAACCCTTTTCGGAGATTATCAGATCAGGATTTGACCGTACCATGGTCGAAAGGGTGATAAGGATGATAAACTCGAATGAATACAAGAGATACCAGGCCCCGCCCATACTCCGGATTTCGTCAAAAGCTTTCGGCGCAGGAAGGAGAATGCCCCTGGTTGCAAAATACTGGTAAAAACACATTACCGACACTTACAAGTGCCTGTGTTTTAGTATGTTAAAAAATGTTAATTCATTTTTTTAAATTAAATCCTTGTTACCTTTGATATCTCATACAAGCAGCGCAGATGCAATACAGGAATCAGCAAATAGAGTACTGTCTGGAAGGTCATCACTCAGTTTTTAAATCCCTTGCACAGAAAGAAAAAGAGATCCTGGTTCAACATCACACTTATGCCAGCTACAGGAAAGGAGAGGTGCTGGTTAAGGAAGGAGAAAAACCGCATGGTCTGATATGCCTGGCTTCGGGAAAAGTGAAGATTTTCAAGGAAGGTGTCGGGGGAAGGGAACAGATTTTGAAAATGATAAGGCCCCTTGGTTTTCTGAGCTACAGGGCACTGTTTTCAGATAATACATATTATGCCTCTGCCGTCGCGATAGAGGATTCTTCGATATGTATCCTTGAAAAGGACTGTGTTGTTAAAATGCTAAAGAGAAATCCCGACCTGGCTCTTAAGTTTATGAAGCTGATTTCGGAGGAGCTGGCTTTTTCGAATAACAGGACAGTATCGCTTACACAGAAGCACATCAGGGGCAGGCTTGCAGAGTCGCTCATTGTTCTCAGGGATACTTACGGCTTTGAAACTGACGGATTGACATTAAATGCATACCTGTCGAGGGAAGATATTGCGAATCTCTCGAATATGACTACCTCGAATGCCATACGCACTCTTTCAAACCTTGCAACTGAAGAAATTATTTCAATAGAGGGAAGGAAAATAATGATACTCGACAACCCGAAACTCGAGCGGATCAGCGACCTCGGTTAATATTACTCCCTGTAAAAGACTCTTTTTACCCGTGAAGGTATGGATGTGAGAACTTCATAAGGTATGGTATCGCACCACGCGGCTACCTCTTCAACTTTAATATGCCTGCCAAATATTTCAGCCTCATCGCCTTCGCTCACCTCAAGTCCTGTTACATCGGCCATACACATATCCATGCAGATATTGCCTATTATAGGCACCCGCCTGCCTGCTATAAAGAAACTTCCCCTTTGCCTGCCAAGTTTTCTGTCGAGGCCATCTGCGTACCCGACCGGGAGAATTGCAATGAGCCTTTCCAAACCCGAAACATCCGTGCATCCGTATCCGACAGGTTCCCCGGGGGGAATCAGTTTAAGCTGTGATATTCGCGTGACATACCTGCCTGCCGGCTTAAGATCGAGCCCGTCAGGTCCGTTAACACCATAGATGCCGATACCGGGCCGTACCATTTCAAACTGGAATTCCGGGAATCTTACAATACCTGCAGAATTCAGAATGTGCCTGAGGAAGCTGTATCCTATTGAATCCCTGATCCTGCCGGAAACAGATTCGAATAATGTTGCCTGCTTCCTTGTAAAACTGTCAAGCGCAGGATCCTCGCTGGCAGCAAGATGCGAAAACACCGATGCAACCTTTATCGAGCTGCTTTTCCTGATTTCACTAATCAGCATATCCGTCTCTTCAGGCATAAATCCCAGCCGGTGCATCCCTGAATCGATCTTTATATGAACGGGAAACTGGAACGCCCCGTGCCTTGAAGCCGCCTCCCCGAACTTTCCAAGCAACGAAAGGCTGTAGAGTTCAGGCTCAAGGTTGTATTTGATCATCAGTCCGAAGGCTGACTCTTCAGGGTTCATCACAACCACGGGAAGGGAGACACCGGCTTCGCGAAGGCTAACTCCCTCATCTGCAAATGCCACAGCAAGATAGTCTATACCATGGTATTCCAGCAGCAAGGCAATCTCTGTCGGTCCGGCACCATAAGCAAAGGCTTTTATCATCGCCATGATACGGGTACCTTTATTAAGGTGTTGCCTGAAAGTATTGAGATTATGCGAAATATTATCGAGGTTTATCTCAAGCAGTGTCTGGTGAACCTGCTTTTCGAGGAGCATGCCGATTTTTTCAAACTCGAAAATCCTGGCCCCTTTGAGGAGAATTGTTTCATTGCTGAACTCCCTGAACGGGAAATGCAGTATAAAATCACCGGTTGTCCTGTAAAATCTGCTGCCAGCTGGAAAGAGCCTGCCGTTTCTCATTATGACTTCGCCTATGCCGATAAATTTTTCAATGCCTGCATTGCTGACAAGTCGTGCAACCTCACCGTACAGTTCACTTTCATCCCTGCCGCTCTGGATAAAATCAGACAGGATCAGAGCTTTCCTGCTGCCGCTCTTCGAGACAAGGTATTCAATTGCCATTCCAAGCGAGCCAGGATCTGAATTGTAGTAATCTTCTATCAGGGAACACCCGTTAATACCGCTCTTGATCTCCATCCTCATCGCAACGGCTGTCAGTGTTGCCAAACCAGTTCTGATCACTGCATCGGGCACCAAAACAGCCAGGCACGTCACCGCAACAGTGCATGCATTTTCTACAGATGCCCTGTCGGTAAAGGGAACGGAAAGATCATACTCAGCGGTTGCTGAGGTAATTTTAAGTGCAGTTTTACCTCCCGGGATTTCCGACCTTGAAACTTTGAAAACGGCATTCTTGTTTTGGAAGGACCAGCTGACAATTTCCTTTCCGCTGAATTTTTTTTCTTTTCTGATGAGCTTATCAAGAACAGGGTAATCCATGCAATAGATTATCTTCCTGCACTTTTCGAAGAGCACAAGCTTTTCTGATGCTTTTTCTTCCGGGCTGCTGAAATTCTCACCATGAGCATCGCCGATATTGGTTATCACACCGATATCCGGGTCGATGATATCCCTCAGTCTCTTCATTTCTCCTGGCTGTGAAATGCCTGCCTCGAAGATTCCGGTATTATATTGTTCATCCAGTTTCCAAACTGAAAGAGGAACGCCGACCTGAGAATTGAAGCTTTTCGGGCTTCTTATGACGGAAGTAAACGATCCCATAATGTCGGCAAGCCATTCCTTGACAACAGTTTTCCCGGCACTCCCGGTAACTGCAATTACCATTCCTCTGAACTGGTGCCTCCGGTACGACGCTATATCCTGGAGTGCTTTAACCGACGATTTTACCAATATAAAAGCTGTTTCCGTGAAGCCGGTCATTTGTTCAGGGAGGTTCTCGGCAATGAATATTTTTATTCCCCTCCCGTAAAGCCGGGGGATGAATTTATGGCCGTCGTGATTTCTTCCGCGGATCGCAACAAAGGCCAGACCACCTGTATAGGTTACCTGCCGGCTGTCGGTCAGCAGGCCGGTAACCGGCAGACCTGGCGAGCCATAAAGCCTGCCGCCGGTAATCTTTGCAATGTCGGAAGCGATCATTTAATTTCGGTATTACTTCCCGTGGGCTAAATTATAGCAGTTCCTGCACAAGGGTTCGTACTTGTCCATTTCACCCAGCAGAACCTGTTGTTCTTCAGATGATTTCCTGTATGAGTACTGAGCAAGATTTCCGCACCTGGTACAGATAGCGTGGACTTTTGTTACAAACTCGGCAATTGACAGCAATGCCGGCATCGGTCCGAAAGGCTTTCCAGTATAATCCATATCCAGCCCTGCCACTACAATCCTGACGCCACTATCAGCCAGCTTGTTACAGACTTCAATTATTGAATTGTCAAAAAACTGGGCCTCGTCAATTCCAATCACATCACAACCCGAGGCAAGGAGGAGAATCGATGCTGCATTTTCGACCGGGGTCGAGCTGATCGACTTTTCATCGTGAGAGACAACCTTTGTTTCGGAATACCTGTTATCGATGGATGGCTTGAAAATCTCAACCTTAAGGCCGGCGAACTGGGCTCTCCTCAGCCGTCTTATCAGCTCTTCCGTTTTACCCGAAAACATCGAACCGGTAATAAGTTCAACAGAACCCCTGCCCTGCCTGCTTCCTTCCGGACTTTCAATAAATTCCATCCAGCTGTGTATCTGTGAGATTAATCAAATTGTAACTCATCCGGCGCGAACGCTTTCAGAATATTCGTTACTTTTACAAAATAAAGAAAATGGTTTGTTTTATTAATAATAATGGTATGGATTTCAGCTCGAACATCGACATAATTATAAAAGACCTGAAGGAGATAGGCGATATTGTCGACGATTTCAGCAACTATCCCGGTGTTCCTGCCCTTCAGGTGGAGATTGTAAAATCGAAGTGCCGGTATGCCTGTGAGATTATAGAAAAGCTAAGGCCGGTCGACAAGGGGGAAGCTAAGCCGGAGGTCGTGGAAGAAAGAATACACGAACCTGCGCCGGAACCTGTCAATGTAGGCGATTTCTCGCTGGCCGCAGGCAAGCCCCCTGAAGCTGACGAAGTAAAGGATGATGACAGCGAAGCACATGGATCTTTAAGAAAGGCAAATGATATCTCCACGGTTATAAAATCCATCCCTCTTCCGGACATATCGACAGCCATCAGGATGAATGAAAGATTTCTTTTTATCAGGGAAATTTTCAGGGGAGATGCGGCGGCTTACGAGGAGGCTGTCAGCAAGCTTAACAAGGCAGAAAGTCTACAGGATGCAAAAGCAATTATAATGAGTTATACCGGGGACTCAAGGGAAACCGAAGCCATTTCTCACCTGCTCGAAATTGTTAAAAGAAAATTTCCTGAAAATGGCTAAGCTTATTCTTGTCCCGACACCCGTCGGAAACTTCAAAGATATCACTCTCAGAGCCCTTGAAGTTCTGAAGGAAGCTGACCTGGTACTTGCCGAAGATACCAGGCAGGCATCCAAGCTGCTCAGCCATTACGACATTCATACTCCGCTTCAGTCGCATCATATGTTCAACGAGCACAAGAGTGTTGAAGCCGTCAGCCGGAGGATTGCAGCCGGATTGAATGTGGCACTTGTTTCTGACGCAGGAACGCCGGGAATATCTGATCCTGGTTTCCTGCTTGTAAGGACCTGCCTCGAAAAGGATATTGAGGTGGAGACCCTCCCGGGGGCAACGGCATTTGTTCCCGCTCTTGTAAATTCGGGCCTGCCCTGCGACAGGTTCTGCTTCGAGGGCTTCCTTCCACAGAAAAAAGGAAGGCAGAAGAAACTCGAGGTGCTTAGTGAAGAGCAAAGAACCATGATTTTTTACGAATCGCCTTTCAGGCTGGTTAAAGCTCTCGACGAGATGTCCATGGTATTCGGACCCGAAAGGAAAGCCTGCGTTTCACGTGAGATCAGCAAGCTGCATGAAGAAAACAGGAGGGGTTCGCTTGAAATACTGTCGGCCCATTATCGCGGGAACCCGCCGAAAGGCGAAATAGTTATCATCGTAGCCGGCAAAACCAGATGAAGAGAGAATTCCTTCACACCAGGATAATATTTTCCGTTGCGCTGGCAATAGTCCTCTCATCAAACCTCTTTTCACAAAACCTGAAGGGGACGATTAAAGATACCCAGGGTGCACCAATTCCTTATGCAACCGTATATATCAGGGAACTAAGCCAGGGAACGACAGCCAATACAAGGGGTGATTACGAGATAAGGCTCCCGGATGGAAAATACACGGTTATCTATCAGAGCCTGGGTTATGAACCTGATATAAGGAACATAACCGTTGCGAAGAACGTTATCCGGATCGATATTGTCCTCCAGGTCCAGACCTACGAGATACCGGAAGTAAGGATAACGGCTTCTGGCGAGGATCCGGCCTACGGCATCATGAGAAAAGTTATCGGGCTGGCTCCCTATTACATGAACCAGGTTGAATCCTACAAGGCCGATGTGTACCTGAAAGGCAATCTTCTCCTGAGAAGAATTCCGAAGATTATACAGCGACAGATGAAGGTGGAAGCCAGGAACAGTTCAGGGAACAGCACAAACATCGTTATGAAAGAAGGGGATACATACCTGATGGAGTCATTCAATGAGATCGAATTCAGAGCCCCGGACAAGTACAACCAGCATGTAATCTCTTCGCAGAGCACCTTTCCGGAAGAGGGCAATGAAATATCCCCTATGGATTTCATCAGGGCAAGCTTCTATGAACCTGTCCTTAACGGGATGTTTATCTCCCCCCTTTCTCCCGAAGCGTTTTTCCACTACAAGTTCCATTATGCCGGTGTCTCGGCGCAGGGGCAATATTATGTCGACAAGATTGAGGTAAAACCAAAAAGAAAGAGCCAGCAACTTTTTGAAGGAACTATCTATATCATTGAAGAATTATGGTGCCTTTACAGTGTTGATCTTCAGAACGACAATATTGCCGGCAATATCAGGATCCAGCAGCTTTTTATCCCAGTCGAGGAGAATGTATGGCTGCCTGTCAGCGACAAATTCGATGTGAACATCTCGATCCTGGGCATCAAGGGTGATGCAGGCTACGGAAGCTCGATAAAGTACAGGGAGGTAAACCTGAATAAGAAGCTGAAGAAGCCCGAGGGTCTTGGTGAATTCAGCTCCGGGACATCAACAGTTATCACTTCCAAAGACACCACCAAGACTAAAACAACCAGGCAGATCGAGAACATTCTTTCAAAGAAAGAGCTGTCGAACCATGACATGGTAAAGCTCTCATCACTTTTCGACAAGCAGGCAAAAGAGGTGCTGCCCGACAGTGTGAAAAATAACCTTGAGGTCAAGGAAAAAACGACCTATGTAATAGAAAAGGATGCAGGCAGGAAGGACAGTTCCTACTGGGCAGGCATCCGCCCGATCCCTTTATCGGCAGATGAAATAAAGAGTATCAGGTCGGCCGACAGCCTTAAGGGGAAGCTGAATCTCACCGAAGTTAAGAAAGATACCCTCGGAATGCCGGTAGCAAAACAGAAAAAAGGCGGAAGTGTGTTGAGCGGCATAGCGCTGGGGCATACATGGTCTGATACTACAGGATTACGTTTTTCAACAAGCGGTTTGCTGAATCTCAGGAATTTCAGCTTCAATACCGTGGATGGTTTTGTATATGGCATGGATTTCAGGCTGAACAAGACATTTGACAAAAAGTTCAGGCTTGGTATTTACCCCACCTTTCAGTACGCCTTCAGCAGGGAGAACTTCATGTGGAAGGTTAACGGACAGTTTGGTGCCGTGAATGGAAACAGGATGTTCTATTTCAGGACCGGTCAGACTAGCCGGGACCTCAACGGGAGCAGCGGGATTAGTCCGCTGGTAAATACCGTGACAACACTTTTTCTCGAATCAAACTACCTGAAACTATACTCGGCCGGCTACCTGACAATCGGGTATAAAACCGAGATATCCAACGGGTTGAGCCTTGATATACAGGCAGGCTACGAGAACAGGAAGATGCTGGCCAATACCACTGACTTTACCATTATAAAAACATCTAAACAATATACCGCCAATTACCCGGTTAACGAATACCTTTCCAGCATTCCACCTGGTTCATTCTATGATCTGAGGGATCACAGGCATGGTGAGATTTTGTTCACTGTCCAGTACACTCCTCAACAGAGGTATATGATGAGGGGCGGCTCAAGAATCCCGCAGGGTTCTGACTGGCCGACATTTTCCTTCTCCTGGAAGCATGGTGTAAATGATTTCAGCAGGTTCTCGCCGAATTTGCTGAGCTACGACCAGGTGAGGGTTGAAGTATTCAAGAGGAAAAGTGTAGGGGCGTTCAGCGAATTCAGGTGGAGATTCCGGGCGGGTACTTTCCTTAACAAGACAGGATTCAGCTTCATTGATTTCAATCATTTCAACAGCCAGCCATTTCCCGTGATGGTAAAGGATTACGAGGATGCATTCATGCTGCCACGGTTTTATTCGCTCAGTACTCCGGGCATGTACTCCGAACTTCACCTTAAGTACACGACTCCATACCTGCTGGTTAAGCTGATACCGGGAATCAGCAAGACCCTGATGCGGGAGAATCTTATACTTTCATCACTCCTGACGCAGAATCATGAAGCCTACACCGAGATCGGCTACAGCATCAGCGAGGTTCTTCTGATCGGCGAGCTTGGAGTATATGCAGGTTTCAGGAACCTGGGCTACAACTCGGCGGGAATAAAGCTTGTATTGCGGCTGAACTAAGGGCTATGCAAAAGGAGGTTCGGGAAAATCTCCAGATTCATTGTCGAAACCGCCTCCAAGCTTCCTGAAATTGTCGTGGTTCATCTTTGAACCGAATGTCATGCTCTGCCGTGCAGGTGTAGCTGTTACTTCATCATCTGTCTCGAAGTCCTCGAGGTCGATAAACATAGCCTTTTCTTCCCTGAACTTCAGCCTTACGTCATCGACGGGGCCGTTCCTGTTCTTGGCGAGAATGATCTCGGCAATCCCTTTTGTCGATGAACCGTCTTCGAAGGTAAGTATGCCGAATTTATCCTGCCTGTGGATAAAGACAACCATGTCGGCATCCTGTTCGATAGCTCCTGATTCTCTCAGGTCGGAAAGCTGGGGTCTTTTCAGACCGCCCCTGAGCTCGGCCGACCTGTTAAGCTGCGAAAGTGCTATTACAGGTACATTGAGCTCCTTCGCGATGCTCTTCAGCGACCGCGAGATATTGCTTACTTCCTGTTCGCGGCTGCCCGAATTAGCAGGTCCTGTCATGAGCTGCAGGTAGTCGATTATTACGACATCGAGTTTATGCTGTGCCATAAGGCGCCTGCATTTTGCCCTGAGTTCAGTAATCGTAATTGCAGGAGTGTCGTCAATAAAAATAGGAGCCTGTACCAGCTTCTTGATCCTTGAATCGAGCTGTTTCCATTCCTCCTCGGTAAGGCGGCCGTTCTTGATCTTGTCGCCGGCGATATCAGTCTCTGAAATAATAAGCCTGTTAACAAGCTGGATTGAAGACATTTCGCATGAGAAAATTGCAACTCTTTTCCCATGGTCGATCGCCATGTTCCGGGCCATGGTAAGTGCAAACGCCGTCTTGCCCATCGAAGGCCTGGCAGCCACGATTGTAAGCTCCGCCTTCTGCCAGCCAGAAGTGAGCCTGTCGAGCTTTGTGAAACCGGATGGTGTTCCAACGAGGGCATCTTCCCTCTTACCTGCATTCTCTATTTCAGTGATTGCCTCCTTTATAACCTCGTTTATAGGTGCAACTTCCTTCTTTATGTTTCCTTCCGCTATCTGGAAGATAGCATCTTCCGAGAAATCGAGAAGCTCAGTGATATCATAGGTGTCGTCGAACGACCTGGTCTGTATCTCCGTAGAGACCCTGATAAGTTCCCGCTGAATGTATTTCTGGGCAACAATCCTGGCATGGAATTCCACGTGTGCAGCCGATACAACCCTTGTGGTAAGCTGTGTTAGGTAAACCGGCCCGCCTATACTATCAAGCTCTCCCGTAGCCCGCAACTCTTCTGTGACTGTAAAAATGTCAACAGGTATCTCCCTTGCTGAGACATCCCTGATTGCCGCAAAAATCTTCTGATGAGCCTCCCTGTAAAAGCTTTCAGGCCTCAGAATGTCAACAATGGTTATCACAGCCTCTTTTTCGAGCATCAATGCCCCGAGAACTGCCTCTTCCATATCAAGTGCCTGAGGAGGCACTTTCCCGAAATCGGGAAGCTGAGGGATCACCGGCCTGGCTCCTGTCCTTTGTTTTGCCATCTAACGCATATTTCTGAATTACAATCGCCTGACCAGATTCACTCACTGCTGCAGCGACATTCTCAAAGGTATGAATCTGGATATATCCTCTGCCCGCGCAGTCTGATTTTTATTTCAAACAGCAACTGTTAAAAACTTGTTGAAAAGCCACCTGGCAGAAAATGAGGAGGTATTTCAACCGGATTGGGTACTTTTACATCAAATAACGGCTGATGGTAATTTTTCCGAGAGCGAAGATAAACATAGGGTTAAGGATAACCGGCAAGAGAGACGATGGCTATCATAATCTTGAGACCGTCTTTTATCCTGTCAGGTTATGCGATGCGCTTGAATTTGTTGTTCCTGAACAGCCGGTTAAGGAGGATGAGCTCGCCTGCACAGGGATCGCCGTGTATTCGGACCCGGAAGATAACCTTGTAATAAAGGCTCTCAGGAAGATGAGGGAATATTGCGATATTCCATTTATCAGGATTCATCTCCACAAGATTATTCCATCAGGGGCGGGTCTTGGAGGCGGGTCTTCCGATGCAGCTGCATTTCTGAAGGTGCTCAACCGGTACTTTTGCTTCAGGCTGAAGGAAGAGGAATTGAAGAAAGCTGCCCTTGAGCTTGGAAGCGATTGCCCGTTCTTTATATATGATCAGCCATGTTTTGCAGAGGGAAGAGGTGAAATATTGACACCTGTGGACAAGCAGCCCGACGGGTTGCATCTCATTATCCTTAAGCCGGATATCCATGTCAGCACGCGCGATGCATTTGAAGGCTGTATGGTTTCCAGGAGAGAGGATAGCCTGGTATCATCTTATAATGCCGGGATGAACCGCTGGAGAGATAGAATAGGTAATGATTTTGAGAAAACTGTTTTTCCAAAGTATCCTGTTATCAGGGAGCTGAAGGAGGCATTGTACAAGCAGGGAGCCATTTACAGCTCTATGTCGGGAAGCGGTTCAGCCGTATATGGTATTTTTGCCGGAAAGCCCGGCATACCTGACGATATCAGTAAATACGTCGTTTATTCAGGAATACTCTGAACCGTTATCCTATCTCCACAAGGCAGGCACCTTTCGGTACCCGGTCTCCCCTGGAAACGTTTATTTTCCTGACAACCCCGTCGATCGCAGATTTGAGCCTGTTCCGCATTTTCATGGCATCGAGCACAACTATTTCGTCTCCCTTTTTAACCGGCTGACCTTCCTTTACAAGAACATCTGTAATAGTACCGGGTATGAAACTCCGGACCAGGCCCTGGTCAGCAATGGAATATGGTTTCCTGTTCTCGAACTTCCTGCTCAGCCTTGTTTTGTACAGGGTTGAGTTGATATTCAGTGATTTAAAATTCTCTTTCATAACACTTTGGCTTTCATAAATCAGAACGGCGGAATTCCATGTTTCTTTGCGGGCATCGAAATCTCCTTGTGTTCGGATACTTCTATTGAATGGAGAAGGATCTTTCTTGTCTCCGAGGGTTCAATAACTGCATCGACATACCCACGTGATGCAGCAACATACGGGTTTGCAAACTTTTCCTTGTATTCCTCAACTTTCCTCTTTCTCATTTCGTCAGGATCCTTTGAGGAGGTAATTTCCTTCCTGAAAATAATATTGGCAGCTCCTTCAGGACCCATTACGGCAATCTCGGCTGTGGGCCATGCAAAAACAAAATCGGCCCTGAGATGACGCGACGACATAGCGATATAACCGCCGCCGTATGCTTTTCTCAGAATTACAGTAAGCTTCGGGACAGTAGCCTCGCTGTACGCGTAAAGAACCTTTGCCCCGTGACGTATAACACCGGCATGCTCCTGGTCAACGCCAGGAAGATAACCGGGGAGATCAACGAGCGTTATGATCGGAATATTGAAGGCATCGCAATACCTGATGAACCTGGCGGCTTTGTCGGATGAGTCAACATCGAGCACCCCAGCCATTTCGAGCGGCTGGTTAGCTACAAAACCTATGGTTCTGCCACCCATCCTGCCGAAACCGATTACCATATTCTTTGCATAGAGTTCCTGTATTTCAAAAAAATCGGAATTGTCGGTTATTGCCCTTATAACATCCTTAACGTCGTACGGTAACGTCGGATCCTCAGGCACTATTTTTTCGATGTTGAACTCTTTCCTTGGCTCTGCCGGTTCAAACATCCTGGCTTTCCTGGAATTGTTCCATGGGATAAATGTGATAAGCTTCTTTATCTGTTCAAAGCATTCATCTTCGCTCAATGAGAAGAAATGTGCATTCCCGGTTATCTCGCTGTGCACCCTTGCTCCGCCAAGGTCCTCCATCGAAATCTCCTCTCCCAGCACCGTCTTGATAACTTCCGGCCCGGTAATGAACATCTTCGATATATTGTCGACGACGAAGACGAAATCGGTGAGTGCCGGGGAATAGACTGCTCCACCTGCACAGGGGCCAAGGATAACCGATATCTGCGGTATAACACCGCTCGAGAGAGTGTTCCTGAAGAATATTTCACCATACCCGGCAAGCGAGTTTACCCCTTCCTGTATCCTCGCACCACCCGAGTCGTTGATCCCGATAAGTGGCATCCTCATCTTGAGAGCATGGTCCATTATCTTTGTGATCTTCCTCGAATGCATGAGTCCAAGTGATCCTCCTGCCACTGTAAAGTCCTGGGCAAATATTGCGACAGGGGCGCCATAAATTGTTCCCGTTCCTATTATCACCCCGTCGCTCGGGAGTGATTTTTTATCCATGTCGAAGTCGCGGGCGTCGTGCTCGACAAAGAGGTCGTACTCATTAAATGAACCTTCATCGAGCAGTGTCATTATACGCTCACGTGCGGTTCTCTTGCCAAGGGCTTTTTGTTTTTCTATAGCCTGCTCACCGCCGCCAAGGAGAACTTTTTCGCGTTTCTCCTGCAACTCCCGGATCTTCTTGTCGAGTGCCATCTGAATGATTTTTTGTTTAGTCTTAAAATTTACTCTCCTTCATCTTTTTCCAGCGCAAGCTCTGGAGGAAGATTAAGCTTAAATGCATGTCATGATTAATTAAAAAATCGTACCGGTTTTAAGGGCTACAATGTTAAAGAATTTGTTCCTCTAAAAGAAAGACATTTATCATTTTCAGTCAATAAGCTAAATATCTGCAGCTTAAGCCTTATTTCGGAGCTATCCTGTAGAGAAAGAGCGCGATAAACAGGTAGAGAATGTTGGGAATCCATTCTGCCATCATTGGGTTAAGGTTGCCTTTCAGGCTGAACTGGGAAGCGAACTGCATGAACAGGATATAGGAGAAGCTCAGTCCGACACCGATACCAATCTGCATGCCTATGCCTCCCCTGACCTTCTGTGATGAGAGTGAGACACCGATCAGGGTCAGGATGAAAACTGCAAACGGGTTTGCAATCCGCCTGTGTTTTTCGAGGAGGAACAGCTTAAGTTCATCTGATCCCTGGAGCCTTAACAGGTCGATATATTCGTTAAGCTCCCGGTATGTCATTGTGCCAACGAACTCCGGGTCCCTAGCAAAGTCCTGGGGCTTGATTGTGAGAGTGGTATCAATTTTAACACCACGTGTGATCCTTTCGGAATCTCCGCCAAGGTCCCTTATAAAGTATGTCCATGCGCTCCACTTGCGCCGGGTCGTATCCCAGGTAACCCTGGCAGCGGTTAGCTTGGAGACCAGCTTACCGCTTTCATCGAACTTTTCAAGCGTGAAGTTGATGCCGGTCTGAACATCGGGTTTGTAGTTCCCCATATACATATACACCCTTGGATACACCTGCCTGTGAAAATTGAAAACAACGCCCTTTCGAAGTCTCGAGTTTCTTGAATACTTATCCTCAAAATCTATCCTGATTGAATTGGAGTGCGGTATAACAAAATTTGTGAGGAAGAAGCAGAAAATTGCTATTACCAGTGAGGAGAGGAAATATGGCCACATCATCCTCCTGAAACTCATCCCGCTGTTGAGGATTGCAATAATTTCCGTATTTACCGCCATTCTCGAGGTAAAGAAAATTACAGATATAAACACGAACAAAGGGGAAAACAGTATTGCAAAATATGGGATGAAGTTCAGGTAGTAGTCGAAAATTATAGCCCGCAGTGGAGCATTCTTTTCCATGAAGTCGTCGAGCTTCTCAGCGACGTCGAATACAACGGCGACCGTCATTATAAGTGCAAGAGAAAAGATAAACGTCCCGAGGAATTTCCTCATGATGTAGACGTCGATAAGCTTAATCCTAAGCTCCTCTACAGCCGCCCTGAAAGCTTTGTTAAAACTTCCTTTTTCCATTTCAGAAAATCACCATCCTCAATCTTTTTCCTGGCTTCGGCCACAAGATACAGATAAAATGCAATGTTATGCATACTCGCAATCTGGGCACCCAGCATTTCACCCGAGATGACCAGGTGCCTCAGGTAGGCTTTGGAATAGGTGCGACTCACATACGACGGGCATCCGTTATCTATCGGTGAAAAGTCGTTTGCCCACTTGTTGTTCCTGATATTAATAATCCCTCCGGTGGTAAATAACATCCCGTTCCTGCCGTTCCTGGTGGGCATAACGCAATCGAACATGTCGACTCCCCTTTCAATAGACTCCAGGATATTGGCCGGGGTACCCACTCCCATCAGGTAACGTGGTTTTTCCTCAGGAAGTATGGCATTTACAACCTCAATCATCCCGTACATTTCTTCAGCCGGTTCGCCGACCGACAGACCCCCTATTGCCATACCCTCCATTCCCGAAGCTGCCGCCTTTTCTGCGGATTCCTTCCTGAGGTCGCCAAAGGTACTGCCCTGTATTATCGGGAAGAGGTACTGGTTATGACCCCATGAGGGACCGGTTTCCCTGTAACGGGCTATTGCCCTGTCGAGCCACTGATGGGTAAGGTACATCGATTTTTTTGCGGCCTTGTATTCACATGGCCAAGGAGTGCATTCATCAAGTGCCATCATTATGTCGGCCCCGATAATCCTCTGAATATCTATGGTATTCTCGGGGGTGAAAAGATGTTTTGAACCATCAATATGCGATCGGAATGTTACCCCGTCGGTGCTTAACTGCCTGATTCCCGAAAGGGAAAAAACCTGGTAGCCACCGCTGTCGGTGAGTAAAGCCCTGTCCCAATTCATGAACTTATGAAGCCCGCCTGCCGATTTCAGTATTTCCGTTCCCGGCCTCAGGTAAAGATGATAGGTGTTCCCGAGTATTATCCTGGCATCCATCTCACCCGCGAGGTCGCGCTGCAGCACCCCCTTAACGGTTGCACCCGTTCCAACAGGCATAAAGACAGGGGTCAGTATGTCGCCATGGGCTGTTGTGAGCACACCTGTTCTCGCCTTACATTCTTTATCTTTTGCCCTGATGGTAAACATAGATTAAAACCGGGGATGCACAAAGGTAGTTTTTTGATTCATGCCCCAAAATCAAAGTCCTGATTTTTGCAGCGTGTTCCAAATATCCGGATATTGTTGAAAAAATTCTTTTGAGGTTCCGATTATCTTTTTCAAATTGCTGCCACTAAGTGAAAAAGGATGAATTCGGTCAATGATGTGATTTTCCTTGTGCTGTTCGTGGTGATGTGCGTGGTCTTTACTGTGCAGCTTTTCTATTACCTGTGGTTCTATCTGTCTGTGGTTACTTATAAAGGCCATCCCGGAGAAGACCAGTCACGGCCTGTTTCAGTCATTATCTGTGCCAGGAATGAGGCTGAAAATCTCAGGATGTTCCTGCCTGCGGTCCTCGAACAGGACTATCCGTCGTTTGAAGTGATTGTGGTGAATGATTGTTCAGAAGATGAGACGGATAACGTACTGGGCGATATGCTGCTTAAATATCCCAATCTTAAGATCTCATCGATAAACAAGGATCCAAAATTCACCCACAGCAAAAAATTTGCCCAGTTCATTGGTATCAAGGCGGCTGCCAGCGATTTGTTGCTTTTTACCGATGCTGACTGCAAGCCCGGATCGGACAAGTGGCTGGCAGGAATGGTTTCAGGGTTCACCCCCGGGATTGAATTTGTACTTGGCTATGGCGGCTATCTGAGAGGAAAGGGATTGCTCAACAACTACATCCGGTACGACACCTCTTTTATTGCGATGCAGTACCTGGGGATGGCGATCAGGGGCGTTCCATACATGGGTGTCGGAAGGAACCTTGCCTGGAACAGGCAGGTCTTCTTCAGGAACAAGGGGTTTGGATCGCATAACCATATCATTTCAGGCGATGATGATCTTTTCGTTAATTCCAACGCCACTGCCGGGACCACCTGTGTTGAATTCAGGGAAGATTCGCATACAAGGTCTGTTGCCGCAAGGGATTTTACAGGCTGGGTAAAACAGAAACAGAGGCACCTTACAACAGGCAGGTATTACAAAT
The DNA here is from genome assembly GCA_035541795.1 of Bacteroidales bacterium. Taxonomy (GTDB): domain Bacteria; phylum Bacteroidota; class Bacteroidia; order Bacteroidales; family VadinHA17; genus LD21. The sequence continues at coordinate 575,577 of DATKMR010000001.1, read as the reverse complement.
TACGCGATAAGATACTTCTGGTCGCCGAACCTCTCTCCAGGGTTATCTTCTTCACTCTGTCAGTTGTCCTGCTGTGCTTTCTTTATCTATGGCCCTGGGTGACAGGTATACTTGGAACCAGGATAATTATCCAGCTGGTCATATTCCGGCTGGCCGCAAAGAAATTCAGGGAACCCGGCTTGTTTTTTACATCTTTCCTGTTTGATTTATTCTCTCCGCTGATCAATATATCACTCTATTTAAGTACTTTTCGTAACCGATCGGCCCGAACTTCATGGAAATGAACCAGGAACTATCCGACAAGGCAAAACAGGACCTTGTTCTTGTTGAGCAGGCCAGGCAGGGCAACGAAAAGGCCTTTGCTTCACTTCTTAACAGGTACCGTGATTCCATTTATTTTATGCTCCTCAAGATGGTAAATAACGGTTCTGATGCTGAAGATCTTACGATCGAGGCATTTGGCAAGGCGTTCAGAAATCTTGAATCATATACTCCCAATTTTGCATTCAGCACCTGGCTTTTCAAGATCGCGACAAATAACTGCATCGACTTCATCAGGAAAAAGCAGGCCTCCCCTTCTATCGTCGATCATGCCCAGGACGAGGATATGGATAACTTTACCATCAATATCCAATCCGATACGCCCGACCCTGAAGAGGCATTGATAAATCAGCAGAAGATAAATGCCCTGAGAGAAATTGTCAGCCAGCTGAAGCCACGGTACAGGAAGCTTATCGAGCTCAGGTACTTCAGGGAATACTCCTATGAAGAGATCTCCGGTGAACTGGATCTTCCGATTGGTACTGTTAAAGCCCAGCTTTTCAGGGCGAAAACCCTTCTTTACAATATCCTGAACAAGACAGGTAACCACTGATGCCTGAAATAGTCGAGAAATATTTTCCTGCCCTTACCGGGGAACAGAAAGCTAAGTTTGACCGCCTCCTGCCGCTGTATGAGGATTGGAACAATAAAATCAATGTCATCTCCAGGAAAGACATGGAAAACTTTTATGTCCGTCATGTACTTCATTCACTGGCTATATCAATGATAATCAGCTTTTCCGCAAATACAGAGATACTCGACATCGGAACAGGTGGTGGCTTCCCGGGAATACCACTGGCAATTCTTTTCCCTGAAGTTAAATTCACCCTGGTCGATTCCATCGCGAAAAAGATAAAGGTTGTCAATGAAGTTGCGGAAAGGCTTTCACTGTCAAATGTTTTTCCGCTGTGGACAAGGGCAGAAGAAATTAAAGGTTTATTTGATTTTGTTGTATGCAGGGCTGTCACCTCGTTTCCCGGCCTTGTAAAGCTTACTGCCGGCAGGGTAAGGCCGGGAGGGTTTAACAGTCTCCCGAACGGGATAATCTGCCTTAAAGGCGGAAACCTGGCAGAGGAACTGCAACGATACAAAAAACTGGTCGAGGTAGTGGATATCCACAACTATTTCAGCGAAAGCTTCTTTGAAACCAAACAGATTGTTTACCTGCCCGCTTGAATTAATACAAAAAAAGATGCCTCCGGTTTTGTAATTGGAAAAAAATACTACCTTTGCATTCTCAAAATAGCGAGATAATAATTAAAACAGGATACAATGAAAAGAACATTCCAGCCATCCAGGAAGAAGAGGGTAAACAAGCACGGCTTCAGAGAGAGAATGTCTACAGCAAACGGCAGAAGAGTTCTTTCGACCCGCAGGGCCAAAGGAAGAAAAAAACTTACCGTCTCAACTGAGCTGAAACTGAAATAAGAAAATTTCTTTCAAGATAATAGAGGGTGTCTTATTGTTAAGGCACCCTTTTGATTTATATAAGAAAGAATTATTGATACTTTTGATATCTGAAAAATCATGAAAGAATTTCTTGATTATATAGATGAGCCTGCGCTGAAGAATATTTCAACGAAGGTAATGGAGGGCATAAGAATAACACCTGAGGAAGGCCTGTTTCTTTACAGGAAAGCCGATCTCCCGCTCCTGGGTGTTCTTTCAGGCATTGTCAGGAGAAGACACAACGGATATAAGGTTTATTATAACAGGAACTTCCATATTGAGCCTACCAATAAATGTGTTTACAACTGCAGATTCTGCTCATACCATAAGCCCGATGGCGATCCTGAGAGCTGGGAATACAGCATTGATCAGATGATGGAAGTCGTCAGAAAATACGATGATAAACCGGTTACTGAAGTTCACATTGTCGGGGGTGTGCACCCAGGTCATGATCTGCACTATTACGGATCGCTTATCCGCAGGATTAAGCAGCACAGGCCTTCCCTGCATGTAAAGGCATTCACCGCCATAGAGCTCGACTATATGATTACAAAGGCAGGGCTTAAGATTGAGGATGGGCTGAAGGTTCTTAAAGAATACGGCCTTGATTCCATCCCCGGGGGTGGCGCCGAAATTTTTGATGAAAGCATCCGTAAAAACATTTGTGATGAAAAAGCTTCATCAATCATGTGGCTGACCATACACGAAACGGCACACCGGCTGGGTATCCCGTCGAATGCGACCATGCTCTACGGCCACCTCGAAACCTACGCGCACAGGATCGATCATATGGACCGGCTGAGGCAACTGCAGGACCGCACTCACGGATTCAATGCTTTTATCCCGTTAAAATACAGGAAAGAAAACAACAGCATGTCTTTCCTCGGTGAGGTAAGCACACTCGAGGACCTGAGAAACTATGCCGTTTCGAGAATCTATCTCGATAATATACCGCATATTAAGGCATACTGGCCAATGGCAGGGAGGGAGATTGCCCAGATCAGCCTCTCATTCGGAGCCGACGACATGGATGGAACCATCGACGATACTACAAGGATATACTCGATGGCGGGCTCGGATGAATTGAAACCTTCGATGACCGGTGATGAAATGACAAGGCTAATCAGGGATGCCGGATACACGCCGGTTGAAAGAGACACGCTTTACAATGTTGTTGATCATTCACGGGAAGCTGCACTCTGACAGCCCTTCCCTAATATAATTTTATCTTTACCTTTGCGTTAGTATAACTGTTGAACCGACCTTCTATGAGTTTAAAGAACTTCCTCGTGACCAGGGTTTTTGCAAAACACCTTGGCCTGGCAGCCGTGATTTTAGTGGGAATACTAATCCTGCTGCTCATCTGGCTCAACCTGTATACAAGACACGGCCAGTCGAGGGTGGTCCCTGATTTCCATGGAAGGACCAGGTCAGAAACAGCCAGGCTGGCCAGGAAGAGCAGGTTAAAATATGTAATTATAGATTCGGTCTATACTTCAGCGGTAGGACCGGGTTGTATCGCGGGCCAGACACCTCCTGCCGGATTCAGGGTGAAAAAATGGAGAAGAATAAACCTGACCATTAATGCCATCAACCCCGAAATGGTTGCGGCCCCCGATCTTGTAGGTCTTCCGAAAAGACAGGCCATTGCCGTCATGGGGACAGCGGGACTTGAGATTGGCCAGAGATTTTATATTCCGGATCTGTCGGTCGATTTCGTGCTGAAACAGCTGCATAACGGGCAGGAAGTAAAACCCGGAGAATTTATCCGGAAAGGATCAGTGATCGACCTGGTGCTGGGCAAAGGTCTTAGCAACAAAAGGGCTGCCGTGCCCAACCTGATTGGAATGAATCTGACTGCCGCAAAAAATGAGATACTGTCTTCATCCATGAACCTGGGCACCTTCGTTTATGACAGTACTATTGTATCGGGACTGGATTCCGTGAATGCATTTGTATTCAAACAGAATCCCGATTTCAGCGAATCGGCAACCCTCCAGCTGGGTTCTGCAATATACCTTTGGCTTACAGTTGATTCTGCCAAACTGCCGGTCGACTCAACTCTCGTCTCCCGAAGGGATTCGCTCGGGATAAATAAAGACATAAAATAACCTACGGCATGGTGAAAAGAGTTTTTATACTTTTTCTCTTCTTTGCCGGATCAGCCACACTATTCTGCCAGGAGGTCATAACCGGCCTTTATTCAAATCCACAGGTAAAAAAAGCCTGGGAAAAGAGATACACCAGGAAGGCTTTTCTTCTTGCCGACACAATTGAACTGCCATTCTTTGACGATTTTGCTCAGCAGGGACTGCTGCCAGACAGCACCCGCTGGCAGGATGCCTATGTGATGATAAACAATACTTACACTGCGAACCAGCGCACTCAGGGCGTCGCCACATTCGATGTTCTCGATAACACTGGGAGTCTGTATCCCGATGCATCCCCTTCAGTGTTTGAAGCCGATCACCTGACATCCCAGCCAATCAACCTGAAATATAATCCTTCAGACAGCATATACCTGAGCTTCCTTTATGAGCCCGGCGGATTGGCCGACATGCCAGAATTAAGCGACAGCCTTATTGTCCAGTTTTATTCTCCTTCTGACCTGGCGTGGACCTCGGTCTGGAAAGCGCCATTCACCACTACAGATACATTCAGGTCAGCAATAATCAGAATTACAGACCCGCGTTTTCTCGAGAAAGGATTCATGTTCCGATTCATCAATTATGCAAGCCTGAGCTCTTACGGAACCGACCAGGCGATGATGGGAAACTGCGACCAGTGGAATGTAGATTATATTCTCCTTGGGAAAAACAGGAACTACGCCGACACAATTATGCATGATGTTGCAATGACAAAGCCCGTAAGGAGCGTTCTCAACACCTATGAGTCAATGCCATGGAAACAATTCACCCGGTTTTTTCTATCGGAAATGGGATCGGGGATTGCAATCAACTATTTCAATAACAACACCATAACAAGGAACGTCACGAGAAACTTCGAGATATATGACATGTATGACAAAACGGTGGTTTACTCCGTCTCAGGTGGAGCTGCTAACATTGCTCCATTGTCACCTGTCATGTTCAGCGGTCCCCTCATTTACACTTTCAGCACGACAAATCCCGATTCGGGTCTTTTCAGGATAAAATCATATCTCACAACCGATGTTTTCGACAGCAAAGCCAATGATACCATTACATATTTCCAGAGGTTCTCAGATTATTATGCGTACGACGATGGTACCGCGGAGGCAGGTTACGGAATAAACGGGCTGGGCTCCAGGAATGCAATGGTCGCCTATCGTTATTCTGTTTATGCAGCCGACTCACTGCGCGGTATTATGATCTGTTTCAACCAGAGCTACCAGAACTCGAATTATACGAATTTCAACCTGATGGTCTGGGATGACAATAACGGCACACCGGGTAATGAAATTGGCGGTGAGCAGAACCTGACCGTGAGCCAGGGACCGGGACTGAACGGTTTCAACACCTATTACCTCACGAGCCCGGTAAAGGTCACAGGGACATACTATGTAGGCTGGCAGCAAACCACCGAGACATTCCTGAATGCCGGGTTCGACCTTAATACGCCCAATAACGGGAGGCAGTTTTATTTTCTTAATGGTAACTGGAACAGTTCGCAGGCAGCCGGCAGCGTAATGATAAGGCCTGTTTTCGGTCCCCGGAGAACCACAACAGGGATATCCGATATTTCTTATCCCTCCGGCAAAATCAAACTCTGGCCAAACCCGGCCGCCGATCGCATCACATTGCAGTTCGGAGAAGACGGGATTGTTACCGACCCGGTAATTGTAATCAGGGATCTCCAGGGCAGGGAGCTTATCAGGAAGCAATATACCGGACAGATGGATATCTCTTCTCTCTCTCCGGGCATATATATTGTCATAAGCTATGATGGCAAAAGGCCCATCGGTTTCAGCCGCCTCATAAAATCGAAATAATGGTGAGCGAAGAGGAAATATTTGATCAGCAGGAGCTGTTCGAGCACTTCCGCTTCAAGGTTGATGCAGGCCAGTCACTTCTCCGTATCGACAAATATATTACCTCACGGCTCGAAAATACTTCCAGGTCGAGGGTTCAGAGTGCGGCAAATGCAGGCAATATCCTGGTAAATAATGCTGCTGCAAAACCGAATTACAGGGTCAAGCCGGGCGATGTGATCCAGATCGTTCTACCTAACCCACCGCGTGAGATCGAGCTTATTCCCGAAAACATCCCTCTTAACATCGTGTACGAGGATGATGATGTAATCGTCGTGAATAAGGATGCCGGGATGGTTGTGCATCCTGCTTACGGCAACTATACTGGGACACTTGTAAATGCGCTAATGTGGCACTTCAGGGACCTGCCACTCTTCCGGACGGGGGAGTTGAGACCCGGGCTGGTGCACCGAATCGATAAGGACACATCGGGCATACTGGTAGTCGCGAAAAATGAATATGCACACAACAGGCTTGCAAAACAGTTTTTCGACAGGACAACAGACAGGAAATATATTGCCATTGTATGGGGAATACCTGTACCTCCGGTAGGAACGATCACCGGCAATGTTGGCAGAAATCCGAAAGACAGGAAGATAATGCATGTCTTCCAGGACGGCAGTTCCGGAAAGCATGCGGTGACGCATTACAAGGTGGTGGAAGAGCTTGGTTACATTTCAGTTGTTGAATGCAAGCTGGAGACAGGAAGAACCCACCAGATAAGGGTACATTTCAGTCATATCCGGCACCCTCTTTTCAATGACGATGAGTATGGCGGTGACAGGATACTTAAAGGTACCACTTTCACCAGGTACCAGCAGTTTGTCAGGAACTGTTTCGAGATTCTCCCGCGCCAGGCCCTCCATGCCAAATCATTGTCATTCGACCATCCCGTTAGCAGGAAACGTCTTTCATTTGATTCAGAACTTCCGGACGATATGAAAGCACTTATAGAAAAATGGCGGACCTATATCTCGTCGAGGGATAATTACTAGGATCTACCACGAACCGCCTGCCCCGCCGCCGCCAAAGCTTCCTCCTCCGAATCCCCCGAAACCGCCTCCGCCTCCGCCTCCACCTGAAAAACCACCCCAGCTTCCGCCGGATGCACCTCTTCCGGAATTCATCATGGATAGAAGCAGCCAGAACGGCAGACCGCTTCCCCTGCTGAGGTTACTGTTGTTGGAGCGGCCTATTCCCCTGAGGATCGTCATAATGACGAAAAAGATTATGAAGAGTGCGACAGGAGCGCTGCGCTTGATATCGGAATGTGATCTCCTGCTGTACTGGTCGGCTGTGAATTCGCCTCTTAACAGTGAAATAATGGTGCCGGTTGCCTTATCGAGCCCCTTGTAGTAATTGCCGTTCCTGAACGCGGGAAGTATTTCGTTATCGACGATCTTAGCACATATTAGGTCGGGAACGGCACCTTCTGCACCGTATCCCGGCTTGATGAAGACTTCACCTCTCGATTCAGCCGTTTTTGGTTTTACAACAATAACCAGCCCGTTGTTTTTACCCTTCTGTCCGATACCCCATTTTTCGCCCAGGCGCTGTGCATATTCTTCTTTTTCATAACCTGCAAAATCGTTTACAATCACAATCGCAATCTGCGTGGATGTTGAATCATCAAAGTCAACAAGCTTGTTCTCAAGCATCCTGATCTCGTTTCCGCCCAACAGACCGGCAAAGTCGTTTACCAGTCGCGGAGGAGAGGGTCTTTCAGGAATGCCTTGTGCGTAAAGCATCCCGGTTAACAACAGGAAAGCCAATGCCATTGCTGCCCTGCCGGAATTTTTCCTAATCATAGCAAATCTCCTCCTATGGTTTGTCGAATGATATTTCATCGCTAAGTTCGTTTATGTCGTCTTTCTGATGAGGAAAATGCTTCTTAAGGTGATCACCCGCAAGGATTATACCTTCGGAAAGACCCTCAGTGAATTTTCCTTCCGCAAATCTCTTTGCCATCAACTCTTTGACATCATCCCAAAATCCTTCAGGCACCTTTGCATTTATACCCGCGTCGCCTATTACAGCAAACTTCCGGTCCCTGACTGCCAGGTAAAAGAGTACGCCGTTGCGTTCTTTCGTCTTGTGCATACCCAGCTTACCGAAGATCCAGGCGGCACGGTCGAGCACGTCGCCATGACACCTGGTCTCTATGTGCACCCTCACCTCGCCCGATGATTCATTCTCGGCTTCCTTTATTGCCTCGACGATCTTCGATTGCTGTTCCTTTGAAAAGAAAGATGAAGCCTTCATAAGCCTGATCCTCAGAATTTAACTTCCGGTGCTTTTTCAGCTCCCTCCAGGGATTTAAAGTACGGCTTATCCTGGAAGCCAAACATCCCGGCGAGAACGTTTTGCGGAAATCTCTTTTTATAGCTGTTGTACGACTGGGCCACTTCGTTAAATTTCCTGCGTTCCGTTGCAATACGGTTTTCAGTGCCCTCGAGAGTTACCTGCAGATCGCGGTAGTTCTGAGTTGCTGTCAGTGTAGGGTATGCTTCAGCGACCGCCATAAGCTTGTTAAGTGCCGAGCTCACTTCACCCTGTGCCTGCATGAACTGAGAAAGATTCTGTTCGGTTAGCTTCGATGCATCGATCTTGATCTGTGTTGCCTTTGCCCTTGCTTCGATGACCTGTGTAAGGGTCTGCTGTTCGAAATTGGCGGCACCTTTTACAGTGTTTACAAAGTTAGGTATGAGGTCCATCCTTCTCTGGTAGGAGGTTTCGACATTACCCCACTGGGCTTCCACAGCCTGGTTCATAGTTACCATCTGGTTATACGACCTGACGCCCCAAAGGACTATCATGAGAATAAAGAACCCGAATACTGCTGCTATTCCTATTGCAACTAAACAACCTTTTTTCATTTTAATAAGTTTTAAAATTCATTGTAAAGGTAATATATCACCCAGATAAATTCCATTTCTATTCCGTGTATGCATGAAAATCAACGGCAAGGCTCTCCCTTTTACCGGTAAACCGATTTGCATCCGGAACCGGGAATTATATTAATTTTGAAATATAATCCGATCAAAGGTATGAGAAACATAGCGATTGTTGCAGGTGGCGATTCATCAGAATTCGAGGTTTCCGTAAGGAGCGCTGACGGTGTAAAGGATGCACTGTCGAAGCTTTACAATACTTATGTAATTATGATAAGGGGCACCAACTGGTTCTGGGAGGATCAGAAGGGAAGGTATTTCAACATCGACAAGAACAACTTCACGCTGAAGGTCGGTGATGATATAATAAGATTTGATGCCGTTTTTATTGCAATCCACGGCAAGCCCGGTGAAAACGGGCTTTTGCAGGGCTATTTCGATATGCTTGGAATCAAGTACACAACCTGCGGGGTCTTTTCCTCTGCGCTTACATTTAATAAGCAGGCAACAAAGGCATTCCTCAAGGAGTACGGAATTGCGATGGCTGAAGCGGAAATGATAAAAAAAGGTGAGGAGATAAATGCAAAGGCTATCCTTCATAAAACAGGTCTGCCGTGCTTTGTCAAACCCAACGACAGCGGTTCAAGCGTGGGGGTATCGAAAATAAAAAGTGAAAGTGAATTTTTGCCGGCAGTTGAGAAGGCATTCGGTGAGAGCGACACTGTAATGATTGAGTCATTCATGGAAGGAAGGGAAGTGGCATGTGGGGTGGTCAAGTCAAAGAACAGGAAGCTCGTCCTGCCTGTAACGGAGATAATAAGCAAGAATGAATTTTTCGACTACGAGGCAAAATACACACCCGGCCGGTCGGAAGAGGTGACACCCGCCAAAATGGATGACAAGATTACGGAAGAGATCCAGAGGCTCAGCTCAGTCATATATGACCTGCTCGACTGCAGAGGTATTGTAAGGGTGGATTTCATTGTAGTAAGGAACAAACCCCTCTTCCTCGAGATCAACACGGTGCCTGGCATGACCGAAGAGAGCCTGGTACCCCAGCAGGCAAAAGCTGCTGGTATTTCCCTCACCGACTTCTATTCAATGGTTATCGAGGATCTTTTTTAACAAAGCCTGTAAGCTGATTTGATTTCATTGCCAGGTCCAGCGCCGAAGTGGTTGTATAGTACTTTGTGATCATTGCAGCCTCCTCCCATTCCGGTATCCTTCCATCCTCCATGTAGCCAAGGAATTTTGCCATGACCTGCGCAAAATGCTCTTCATGACCGACCCTGTACCGGGCAGGAATATTAATCCTGAATTCAGTGCCGCTGATCTTTTCGGCTGAAAGCCCTTCATAAGGCAGGCGCGAAAGTGCTTTGTCGAGGATGTTCCCGGTCCTGCCTGAATTTTCCCCGTCCCTGACCTCCAGGTAGAGAGTCGGAATGAAATTTTCCTCTGCACCCTGTTTTATTGTAAGGCTGCATTTCGATCCTTTCATAATTGAAAAATGAGTATCCCCCCCGTCTCCGGGAGCTTTGAAATGCCATTCCACCGAAACCCTGGCCCAGATACCATTGAGGCAATAGGTGAATTCGCCGTTTGAAAAAACCTTAAGTGTGTCATTTTCGACCTGCCCCGAAAGGAATCCGGGGTATTTGCCGAGCCCGGTAACTGACCTGAATTCTTCGGCAGTGAGGTTCGTGGACCATCTTCTTGCCGATGCTATTGATACATCCTTCCTGCCGAGAATTTTTTCGGGAAAACATTCCCACTGAATAAGGTCGACAAGGTGGGTGGTTACGTCCACAATGCCTTCACCCTGCTGACCGGTATCGAAATACCATGCCGGTCTCCTTACTGGTACTCCCGAAATGATTTTTGAGAAATGATGGACACTTATTTTGGACACCGCGGGGTCATTTTCCGACCCGTTAGTCAGGTTCCCGAAAAGCATGGTATCGAGCGATAAGGACCGCTGGAGTATTGTTGCAATCTCGTAACGCTCGGTCATGATATCTAAAAGGACCGTATGCTTTTCCCGGGCAGTGCCGAAGCACTTCTCAAGGGCCGGAAAATCGCTGGCCCTGATGATCATGGGCTTATCCGAGATGACGTTAAAGCCTGCATCAACCGATTGCCGGATATATGTGGCTTTCTTTTCATTATTTCCAGCCAGCACAACAACATTACCTTTTTTGCCGGATAACATTTTCCCGAAAAAGTCCTTCCCCGAATAGACGATCTCATTCCAGTGAGTCGGTTCAGATGGCCTTGAATTATATGAACCAATCCTTGAAAGATGCTCTTTCAGGTCATCTCCCTCAGGGGCATAAACATGAACATCTGCAGATACCTGAGGGTACATTGATTTCTGTACCAGGGCCGCATGGAAATGTCCGGGATCGAGGGTTATAAGTCTTATCATCTTTTTTTCATGCCTGCTTCCCGGTGAACATGAGGATAACAGGGGTATCAGAATCCAGAAAACTGCTAGAGCTTGGGATATCCTGACCATGAGTTTCACATCCTGAATGTATCCATCCTGTAGGAATCGATTGGAGCACAGGTACAAACCAGGTTGCGGTCGCCGTACCCGTCATCAACCCTGCCGACGGAGGGCCAGAATTTGTTTTCAGCCACCCACCGGAGCGGATAGGCTGCTTTTTCCCTGGGGTATTTATGTTTCCATTCGGTTGCCGTCACTTCCCTTGCCGTGTGCGGGGCATTATGAAGCACATTATCTTCCCTGTCTGCCTTGCCGTTCTTCACTTCAGCTATCTCGTTCCATATTGTCTTCAGAGCATCAATGAACTTATCCAGTTCTGAAAGGGATTCCGATTCGGTAGGCTCCACCATGAGAGTTCCGTGAACCGGGAAGGATAGTGTCGGTGCATGAAATCCAAAATCCATCAATCTTTTTGCAATGTCGGCTTCGGTTATCCCCGACTCGTTTTTAAAATTCCTGCAATCGAGGATCAGTTCATGGGCCACTGTGCCGTTACTTCCGCAATAAAGTGTGTTATAGATGCCTTTTAATGCGGCCGAAACATAATTTGCATTCAGGATCGCATACCTGGTTGCCTCGGTAAGGCCCTCGGTGCCCATCATCATTACATAAGCGTGTGATATTGTCAAAATATGCGCGCTTCCAAACGGTGCACCGGCAACAGCCGTGGTACCATGGCTGCCTCCTGTTCTGACAACAGGATGGGAAGGCATAAACTCGGCAAGCTTATCGTTTGAGAGGATTGGCCCCATTCCTGGTCCGCCTCCCCCGTGAGGAATTGCAAACGTCTTGTGAAGGTTCAGGTGACAGACATCTGCGCCTATGAATCCCGGGCTTGTAAGTCCGACCTGTGCATTCATGTTTGCACCGTCCATGTACACCATTCCACCGTTCTCATGAACAATATCTGTCATTTCCCGAACCGCAGCCTCGAATACTCCATGGGTTGAAGGGTAAGTGATCATGAAAGCAGAGAGCCTGTCTCTGAACTCGGCAGCCTTCCTGCGCAGGTCTTCCACATTTATGTTCCCTTTATCGTCGCATTCCACGACTACCACCTGCATTCCAGCCATGGCTGCACTTGCGGGGTTGGTGCCATGTGCGGATGATGGTATAAGGGCTATGTTCCTGTGGCTTTCACCGCGGCTCTTATGATATTCCCTGATAACAAGCAACCCTGCATATTCACCTGCCGCGCCGGAATTGGGTTGGAAAGATATTGCAGAAAAACCGGTAATCTCCTTCAGGGCTTCTCCAAGCTCGTTCATCAGCTGGTAATAGCCACCGGCCTGGTCGGCCGGTGCAAACGGGTGAATATTTGCGAACTCGGGCCAGCTCAGTGCGAACATAGACGTTGCGGGATTGAGCTTCATGGTGCAGGAACCGAGGGGTATCATGCAGTTTGTAAGGGAGAAATCCTTCCGCTCAAGCATCTTGATATAGCGCATCATCTCAGTTTCGCTGTGATATATATTGAAGCATGGTTCCCTGAGGATTTCCGACTTTCTGAGAAATCTATCCTCGATTGCATGACACTTGCAGTAGGATTTGTTCTCCTCAGACTTTTTGCCAGCAACCCTGGCAAAAACGGCACCTATATCATTAATATCCCTGAGCGTTGTCAGTTCATCAACCGTGATAGAAACTGAATTATCGCCCGGGTACCAGAAATTCATTCCCTTTGAAAGTGCTTCCTTCTCTATATCTTCGACAGAGATCCCATCGGGAAGAGAGACCTTCACCGTGTCGAAGAACTGGGTATATTGCTGCCTGAAGCCCAGGGTGGCCAGTATATAGGCAACTGTGCCGGCCGATTTATGAATCGTGTCGGCGATTTCCTTCAGCCCTTCAGGTCCGTGATACTGCGCGTACATACCCGACATTGTTGCCAGGAGAGCCTGTGCGGTGCAGATATTGGAAGTGGCCCTCTCACGTTTTATATGCTGCTCCCTTGTCTGGAGTGACATTCTCAGAGCCTGGTTGCCGTTCGAATCCACCGACACCCCGATTATCCTGCCCGGCATGCTGCGTTTAAGCTCATCCCTCGTCGCAAAATAGCCCGCATGTGGTCCGCCGAAACCCATTGGTAAACCCATTCTCTGGTTTGATCCGACAACGATATCCGCGCCCCATTCCCCCGGAGGGGTCAGTATAGCGAGGCTCAACAGGTCTGCGGCAACGCCCAGGAGTGCTCCGGCAGCATGTGCCCTTGAAGCAAAATCTTTATAATCCCTGAGCTGTCCTGAAGCAGCAGGATACTGGACAAGTGCACCGAAAACAGACTCATCGAAAGTGAAGTTTACATAGCTTCCTGTAACCAGATCGATGCCCAGCGGTTGTGAACGGGTCTTCAGAAGATCGAGGGTCTGATGGAAAATATCATCATCCACAAAGAACCGGTTTGCACCGGCCTTCACCGCTGCCCTCGACCGGGCATTGAACATCATAATCATCGCTTCCGCAGCCGCGGTGGGTTCATCAAGGAGCGAAGCATTAGCAATCTCCATCCCTGAGAGGCTTATTACCATCGTCTGGAAATTGAGAAGCGCTTCAAGCCTTCCCTGTGAAATCTCGGCCTGGTATGGAGTATAGGAGGTGTACCATGAAGGATTTTCAAGGACGTTCCTTACTATAACCGAAAGCGGAGCCACACCATAGTAGCCCTGGCCAATAAACGAGCGGAAAATCCTGTTCTTCGCACCTATCGACCTCAGATGGCCCAGGTATTCATATTCAGTCATCGGATGCGGTAGCCTCGGGGGCTTCTTAAGTCTGAGTGTTTCAGGCACCGTTTTTTCAATAAGCTCATCGAGCGTGCTTACCCCTATTGTGCTTAACATCTTTGGAAGGTCCTTTTCTCCCGGTCCTATGTGACGTCTAACGAATTTATCTGATAACATGGAACTTATGAAATTAGATTATATACCTGATTTGCGTTAAAGATGATGCGAAATTACTAAAAGAATTCGTGGAAAACATGAAAAAAAGCATGGTTTATGCCAGGTAGGGATTGACCATTTTTTCACGTCCGACTGATGTCTCCTGCCCATGACCAGGATAGACAACTGTATCAGGCGGAAGCGTAAGCAGGTTATTACGGATACTGTCGAGCAATGTCAGGTAATCGCCTCCCGGAAGATCTGATCTCCCAATGCTGCCTGCAAAAAGGGCATCACCCGTAAAAACGCAGGCATCCTGCTCAGAATAAAATGCAAGGCTGCCGGTTGTATGTCCCGGGACCAACAAGGCCTTCAGGCTTATGCTGCCGGATGAAATAATATCTCCATGCTCAATGTAGGATCCGGCTGCCGGGGGTTCATCCATCACTAGACCCCATCTCATGGCATGTTGCGGGGAACCAATCCTGTTATACTCATCGAGCCTGTGAAATCTTGGTTTAATCCCGAAAGAAGAAAACACGAAATGATTACCGAAAAGATGATCGAGGTGGCAGTGGGTATTGAGAAGCAGCACGGGCTCCAGGTTCTTTGATTTAATAAAGTCGCTGAGCTTTTCAAATTCTTCAGCAGTATAGCAGCCACAATCTATAATCGCGCATTCACCCGATCTGCCGGCAAGTATATAAGTATTCACCTCGATCGGTGAAAAGACCATCCTGTATATCTCCATTTCCCGGTTTTTTTCAGTTAACGGTCCCCTTCAGCATAGGGACAAACAAAAATGAACCATGAGATGTTGTCTCGAATATCGCATCTCCGGTTCTCCTGATCACCGTCATTTCCTGTACTTCACCGGCACCAAGAGGCACCACGAGTCTTCCCCCGGTCTTCAGCTGCTGTAACAGCTTATCCGGAACTTCCGGTGCCGCAGCGGTTATAAGGATAGCGTCGTAAGGGCCATATTGCTCCTTCCCTTCATAGCCGTCGCCGTAAAAGAAATGAATATTATATCCAAGCGAATTAACAATCCTTTGTGCCTTATTATAAAGGTCCCTGAATCTTTCAATGGTATAGACCTTCACTCCCATCTCGGCAAGAACCGCTGCCTGGTAGCCCGAACCTGTACCGACTTCAAGCACTTTGTCGCGCTTTTTAACCTGAAGGAGTGCCGTCTGTACCGCAACCGTGTATGGTTGTGAGATCGTCTGCCCCGAAGAGATAGGGAAAGCCTTGTCGACGTATGCATGATTCAGGAAAGCAGGATCCATAAAACAGTGCCTTGGCACCATGTCGATTGCCCTCAATACCTCCTCGTCGGTTATTCCTTTCTGCCTCAGCCCTTCTACAAGCTTTTTCCTTAATCCTTTTGCCTCGAATGAGTCAGTCATCCGTTGTCTGTTACCATTACTGCCGGTAAATATAAAACATGTTTTCTTATGGAGGTTAGACAAATTAATAATATCTTTCACAATACAAACTTCTGAAAAGCCAGGGTTAATTCAATAAACCTGAGACCATTACAAATAAAATGAGAAAGAGCCTGACATCATTCAGCTATGCGGCCTGCGATTTTATTTTTTCAGCTGTGGCGTGGGTATTGTTGTGCATCATAAGGGACAGGCTACCGGGAGAGGAGGATATCTTGAAGGGATTGCTCTTCATAAGGTGGCTGGTTTTCCTGCCCCTGGTCTGGACCATTGCATATTTGCTTACTGGTTTTCACACTTTCTCGTTAAAGAGATCACGCCTGATGGAGCTTGTCTATTCACTGTCGGTTACGCTGGCTGGTGCAATGGTTATTTTCTTCATACTGCTTATGCAGGGATTCATAAGCAATAACAACCAGTATTTCAATATCTTCATCATATATTTCTTCCTGCAGTTTGTCCTGACATATGTTCCCAGGCTGACTATCACGAGCATCACGGCCGGAAAGGTACACAGGGGGCAGCTCGGATACAGGACCCTCATTATCGGGTCGAACGGGCTCGCGCTTGAGACTTTCAGAAGGATCAAGGAGGAAAAAATCCCTTCGGGCAGCCTGATTTGCGGGTATGTCAGGCTTCAGGGAGGCAACAATGGTAAAATAGCCGACTCCCTGGGATGCCTGGGCACAATTGACGACCTGCCCGAGATTATCCGCACTAACGGAATCGAGGAGGTGATAATTGCCATCGAGGGAAACGAGCACGAGATGACCGGGAAGATAACCGGTATGCTGAACTATTCTGATGTTACTGTTAAAGCGATCCCATCGATGAAGGATATCCTCACGGGCAGGGTTGAGCATACCGCGATATACGGCACCCCGTTCCTTGAGGTATCAAACCGGCTTATGCCGGTATGGCAGGCAAACCTGAAACAGCTTTCAGATTATATAATTTCACTCGCAGGACTGATAATCCTTAGCCCGCTGATAGCCGTGCTGGCTGTCCTGATCAGGCTTTCTGGTCCCGGACCCGTAATTTACAGGCAGGAGCGTATCGGGAAGAACGGGAAGCCATTTACTATTTATAAGCTGAGGTCAATGTTAAAGGAGGCTGAGAAAGGCGAACCCCTTCTTTCAAGCAGTGCCGATCAGAGAGTCACAAAGATTGGCAGGTTTATGAGAAGGCACAGGCTCGATGAGATTCCAAACCTTTTCAATGTGCTGAAGGGAGAAATGTCGCTTGTGGGACCACGGCCGGAAAGGCAGTTCTATATCGACCAGATAGTGGCAAAGGCACCCCATTACAGGAGATTGCTGAAAGTAAAGCCGGGGATAACATCGTGGGGACAGGTAAAATACGGCTACGCGTCGGATGTGGACCAGATGGTCCAGCGTCTTGAATATGACCTTCTTTATCTCGAAAATATGAGCCTGTCACTCGATCTCAAGATCATAATTTATACCGGCATAATCATCCTGAACGGTAAAGGGGTTTGAAGTAAGGGAAAAGGGCGGAGAATATTGTTCTTCATAAATTAAAATGCACGGCTCATTCTGACAGCCTGAATATCTTGATCGGGATATACAATGGACCTGCCGGCTGCAGGATGCTCTCGTAGAAAATAACCTCTGATACGCGGACATCCTGGAACTGAACCTCCCTGTATTCTGAGATCAGCCTTTCAAGCGTCTTCCTGTTCTTCAGCCATTTGATCCGTCCAAGTGTTAGGTGAGGAGTGAACCCGCGATCTTCCACAGGTATATCAATCCCGGACAGGCCCGACCTGACAGCTTCGTGGAGTATTCCCAGCTTTCCATCATCCCTGATTCCTGCCCAAACTGCACGCGGGTCGCTGATACTCCTGAAGACACCCAGTCCCTCTAATGAGAAGGTGAAAGGTTCCAGTCCCCCAAGCTTTTTTGCCAGCATCGCTGAGATATCCCTTATCATCTCCTCCGAGGTTTCGCCCACAAATGCCAGTGTAATATGCATTCTCGAAGGCTCAACCCATTTTACCGACTCACCGCGCAGCTCTTCAGCAAGATGGTTCAGCAGCTTTTTCAGGTTTTCTCCTGCATCAACCCTTGTGGCAACGAAAGTCCGTTTCATGATCTATAAGTAAATTTCGTAATTTTATACATCCGTTAAAATTAATAAAGGAAAATAAACTATGAAGTTTGCAGTCGTATTGGCAGGGTGCGGGGTTTATGACGGGGCAGAGATACAGGAGGCTGTTTCTACTCTCCTCGCAATTGATAAAAATGGCGGCACTTACCAGATATTTGCCCCGAATGTGATGCAGCATCACGTGATAGATCATCTTACGGGTGCCGAAATGAAGGAGTCGAGAAATGTTCTGGTAGAAGCAGCAAGGATAGCCAGGGGGAAAATCAGCCAGCTCATCGATTACCGGGTTGCAGATTTCGATGCGCTGGTCTTTCCCGGGGGATTCGGAGTGGCAAAAAACCTTTGCTCATACGCGATTGACGGGGTAGGTATGAAGATCGACAAGGTGGTTGAGAAAGTCGTCAGGGAGACTCATGCCTCAGGTAAGCCGATAGGGGCCCTTTGCATTTCACCAGTGCTCATTACACGAATCCTTGGTAAAGTGGAAGTGACTATCGGCGATGACCACTCAACCTCTATTGACATCCAGGCAATGGGCGGGAAACACACCGAAACTAAAAGCGGCGAAATTGTAATTGATATAAAAAACAAGATAGTCACCAGCCCCTGCTATATGCTCGATGCTACAATTTCGGAGATTGCACTGGGGGCAGAAAATACGGTTAAGGCACTCATCGAGCTGGCAAAAGCCTGATCAAAGCCTGCCTGCTTCGATCTCGGTAACAATTTTTTCAATAAGTGCATCCTCTCCATCGGGATCGTATTCTTCCTTAAGATTGGTGCCGCATATCCTGGCAATGCCCTGCCAGAACGCGGCTGTGAACTTCCCGCGGTAATCTCTTATCAGTTCGAATGAAGTATTATTGGTTTCCCTGTCGATAAGCTTTATCAGGATTTTTCCCTGGCTCATCGTAAGGTCGCGCATGCGTCCCTCATAATCCTTGAAGACTTTTTTCTCAACCCCTTTTATATACTCTTTCCTTTCTCGATCACCATTTATCTTTTCCAGTTCACCATTCACTTCATTAAGCTTGTTCCTTACAATCAGCGCATAGGGATACACGACTTTAATATTATATACCAGCCTTTCGTACCGCCAGTACTGGAATGCGATCCGGCCCGTCTTCCTGGGTGTAATCTCAACTTCCTTGATCTCCATTTCAGGGAGAGTCTCGCCGTTCCTGTTTACCTTTTGGAGGATATAAAACCTGTCGGGCAGGGTATCGTTACGATGCCTTAATGAATCCTTCTGTGCAAAGGCAGCATGCGAAAGAAGGAAAAAGATCAATATAAACGGCAGGTTCTTCAATTACTGCTTTCAGCAAAAATATCAAATTATAACATTGATGCTATAATGCAATTTCCGTTCCATACCGTTCTCATCCCTAATTTTGACCAATAAGTCATTTAATTATTTCAAATAGGTAAATTTGTCATCAAAACAAAAGTTAAGATGGATCCCGAAGAGCTGGATGATCATAGCAGGTACAGGCATCTCCTGACATTGCAATACAGTGAAATAGCAGGTTTTGTAATTGATTATCTGAAGAGGAAAAGCACGATCACGCTCTTCTTCTGGACCGTCTGCATCGTCGAACTTGGCCTGGCTCTGACCCTCAGGATAAATGTCGCTCACTCATTTGAGTACCGGAGGATATTCCTTCATTCCGTACTTGGAATGATTGTATTTCCTGTTCTTGTCATTCCCGTTCACGAAGGTCTTCACGTCATTCCCTACTTTTTATCAGGGGCCAGGAGGATAAAGGCCGGCATGGACCTCAAACAGTTCATTTTTTACGTAACGGCCCACAGGCATGTGGTAACAAGAAAGAAATTTATCCTTGTCGCCCTGGTACCTTTCCTGATGATAACCCTTGCGGCAAGTTTCCTGATTCTCTACCTGCCCGGACTCTGGAAGTGGAGCCTTTCCTTCTTCCTTTTTGTCCATACAACAATGTGTGCAGGCGATTTTGCGATGCTGAACTATTACTTCCTGAACCGCCAGCGTAAAATATTTACATGGGACGATGCTGAGCGGATGGAAGCGTATTTTTATGAAGAGATCAGGTAGGATGTATTAACCGTTCATTTTTCCTGATATCCCGATTTCGTGATCTTCTGAATATCATCCTCCCTGCTGATTGGTCTTAGACGGAAAGTGTACTCATATTTATCGGCCAGAAGCCTGTACTTCTTATGAATTTCGGCACCCCATGAATCGTCACCTCCAACACCCATCTGACCAAGGTCGACATTCAGGTTAACAAGATCGCGGGGCTTGACGTTGGTGGTATGGGTATTTGCAGTCCTGGCATCTTTCCTGTACTGGCCGATCTTTCCAGGAGATTCGAAGTCATCATGAATATTGTGCAGGGCTGCAAAGCAGAAGAGTGGATCACCTGTAACGAGTATCCCCGTACCGTTTTCGTCGGTAAGCGCGAGCCACCTGGTATCGGTCTTATAGCCATTTTCCTGTGGCCTGATGTACGGAACATACTGGTCCCCCACGGTACTTTCGTACAATCCCACCTCGGCCGAGGTACATCTGTCGCAGTAGTTTTCATGTGGTCCCCTGCCATACCATTTCAGGTTATTTAACTCGGTCGGGAGCTGCATCTGCATTCCCATCCTTGGCAGCTCAGGTATCTTTGAACTTACTTTTGAGATCGAGTTTTTTACAATTAGGTCGCCTGAACCCAGTATTGTATAGACAGTAGAATAGCCTGCAATTTTTTCACCTGAAAGACCGGCGATATCATACCTGAATGTTACCACTACCTTGCCCATCTCGGGTTGCGTGATCTCTGCCCTGGTCACTTTCAGCCTTTCTCCTGCCTTCTTCCAGACTGCCAGAAGCTGATCGCCCCTGTAACCGTAATCGTTGTCGGTCGGAGGACGCCAGAAATCGGGTTCGGGTCCTTTCAGGAAAATCTCTTTTCCCCTGTATGCAAATGATTCGAGTGATCCTTTCCCAAGATCAAAAATCAGCTTCATGCTCTCGCCGGCAACTTCAAGTTTCCTGTCCTTCGTGCTTGTCTGCAGGAGGGCAAGCTTTTCAGTTTCCCCTGCCCTGTTCCCGGAGTGGAACGGCAGCCTGAACTGCCCGGTAGCGTACACATTTCCCTCAGGGACCAGGTTCCACTCATCCACCCTGGAAGCCCTCAGGTTCAGGTAATACTCTGACCCCGGCAGCGGTTCAATTCTCCTGAACGGAACCTGGACAAGCGATTCTTTTCCCGGAGGAGTTGATGGTATGTTGAGCTTGCCTGACTGAACCACAACACCGTCGCAGGTCACCTCCCAGTCGAAGTTGAACCCCGACAATGAAACAAAACCGTACTTGTTCCTGATCTTTATTATACCGGATTTAAGATCATACGGTTCAAAGCCGATATACTGGTAGACCTTCTTCACCTCGTAAAGTCCGGGATGTGGAGTTCTGTCGGGCCAGACCAGGCCGTTAATATTAAAATTACCGTCACTCCGTATGCCTTCCGGTCCGAAGTCACCGCCATAAGCCCAGAATTTTTCACCTGCCTCATTTGTCTTCAGCAGACCCTGGTCCACCCAGTCCCATATAAACCCTCCCTGCAGCTCCGGATATTTTTCAATTACATCCCAGTAATCCTGCAGGTTACCCGTGCTGTTACCCATCGCGTGGGCATACTCACACATTATTAGCGGCCTGTCGTTTTTCGGATCTTTTGCATAGTTTTCAAGATATTCTATCCTGGCGTACATGGGGCACCAGATGTCGGTGTGCCTCTCGGTCGTATTCGTGAGCTGCTCTGCCCTTTCATACTGGACGGGTCTTGAATTATCCCTTTGCTTAATCCACCTGTACCCGTTGAGAAAGTTGTGCCCGTCGCCTGCCTCATTTCCCATCGACCAGATTATTACCGAAGGATGATTCTTATCCCGCTCAACCATTCTCTGCATCCTGTCGAGGTGCGATGCAGCCCACCCGGGCTTATCGGCAAGTGTAACGTCTTTATTGTATCCGATCCCGTGAGATTCGATATCAGCTTCATCGATAAGGTAAAGCCCGTATTTGTCGCACATCTGGTACCAGAGCTCCTGCTGCGGGTAATGGCATGTCCGCATGGCGTTTATATTAAAGATCTTCATCGTCCTGATATCCTTAATGATAGTTGCCTCATCAATCACATGTCCCGTCACATCATGATGTTCGTGCATATTGACACCTTTGAGGTAAACTGGCACGCCGTTTACAAGAAGCTGCGAATTTACGATCTCCACCTTCCTGAAGCCAACCCTGGCGCTTACACATTCGGCTATTTTACCATTTTCGTCCTTCAGGGCAATAACAAGGGTGTACAGGCTGGGAGTCTCCGCTGACCATTTCCTGACTGACCTGACAACGCCTGATAGCATAACGTCGCATATGCCCCCTGTATCAGGAACAGCTTTTCCCGTCTCCACCAGGATTTTATTTCCACCGTCAAATAAGGAAGCTTCAACAATCATTCCCGGTTTGTCTCGTATTTCTTTAGTGAGTACACGGACATCCAGGCCGAGCTTACCGTCGGAATAGTTATTTTCAAGATCTCCCTTTGCGAAGAAATCAGCTATATAGGTTTCTGGACGGGCGTGAAGGAATACCGTTCTCTGGATACCGCTCATGCGCCAGAAGTCCTGGTCCTCGAGGTAACTGCCATCGCACCAGCGGTAAACTTCAACTGACAGAGTATTGGTTCCCTTCCTGATGAGTTTTGTGATGTCGAACTCGGCAGGTGTCTTGCTGTCCTTGCTGAAACCAGCCATCCGGCCATTCACCCATACGTAGAAGAATGAACTTACGGCACCGAACTGAAGGAATATTTCTTTCCCTTCCCATCCCGACGGTACCGAGAAATTTCTTTTATAGGAACCTACGGTGTTGACTTCGTGAGGTATCCTTGGCGGGTCAGGCTTAAACGGGTAAACAATGTTGGAATAAATCGGAGGATCATAACCTTTCAGCTGCCAGTTTGAGGGAACAATCATATCATCCCAGTCGCTGATATCGTAATCATCACGGAAGAACCAGAACGGTCGTTCTTCGGGTGTCTTTGAAAAGTGAAATTTCCATGTTCCGTCAAGGCTCGCGTAAAACGGTGAGTTTTCCTTTACGCCGGCAACTGCTGAGGCTTCGTCGGGAAAACTGATCATCGTGGCATGCGGGGCCTCCCTGTTGAGCCCTGGCAGCGCAGGGTTTTCCCAGTCGCGTGGGTTTTTCTCCTCGAATGCCACACCTTCATACTTGCTGTGCTTACCGCAACCCGTGAGCAGCATGATTATCAATATTGAAAAAGAAATAACTCTCTTCATCCTCGTCTCCTTTAGCGGAATAAAGTTAAGAAAAATGAATAAAGATCACACAGGCAAATACTTCACTTCCATTTTACAATCTCTCCCGCGGCTGAAGAGGGGTTCATCCTGATCCTCCATTCCACCGGGAAGTAGTTATTCATCCTCGTCCCGATGACCTTGGCAAAGCCGATTGGAACATCTCTATATTTCAACAGATTCCAGCCATTTTCCATGTGTGAGGATGGGACATTTTCTTTTCTGAGATAAGCTACAGCTTCATCGGCAGACAGTTCAGATTGAGTGTAAGCAGCCCTGGAAAGAATGACCGAGAGAGCCAGTTCATGCGATGGAACGATCTCTTCACCTTTCAATTCGCACAGGCAGGTTCCGGTCCTGATGATTTTCAGTACCGAGCTTAGCATTAAATACTCATCCGGGCCAAGTGGAACGGCATAAACCCGGTTATTCAGCTGGAGCGCCAGCGGTGGCTGGACTGAAAGCAGCTTTCCCGCGACTTTCCTGTTTTCCTTCAATGTGGGCCTGCCTTTTTGTGTCTTATAGACTCCTTTTGTCTCTTCTGTCTTCTTTATCACGCTTAGAAAAAACCCTTCTCCTTTTATCCTGTCGGGATAAAATCCATAACCTGTAACCCCATTCAGCTTAACCTGCACGATACCTCCGAAGCCCGACAGGTCCAGGGCCGTGCTTTCGCCACTCCTGTTCTCAAGAAGCCATTTAATATTCTCCTCATTTTCCGCGGGATTAAAGGTACAGGTGCTGTAAATCAGGAATCCTCCCTCCTTAAGCGACGGCCAGATGTCCATAAGTATCCTTCGCTGTCTTTCACAACAGAGGCGGGTGTTTGCCGGGGTCCACTCCGAAACCGCTGCCTGGTCCCTGAACATTCCTTCTCCTGAACAGGGGGCATCCACGAGTATGACGTCAAAATAACCTGCAAGGCGTGAAAAGGAAGATGGATCGTTTGATGAGACAATCACACCCGGTAATCCCCATCTGGTCAGGTTTGCCGAAAGAACTGATGCCCTCTGCCTGATCACTTCATTTGCAACAAGAACTCCGTTGTTTCCGATAAGTGAAGCAAGGTGTGTGCTTTTGCCCCCCGGGGCACCGCACAGATCTAGAACCCTCAGGTCTGAAAGTCCATGTGTAACCTGCCTGAATGCCTCGCCTGTAAACATACCCGATGCTTCCTGCGGGTAGTAGCATCCCGAATGAAAGAGAGGATCGAGGGTGAAAGACGGTCGTTTTTCAAGGTACCAGGCATCAGTGCACCAGGGAACTGATTCAGCCTCTTCAGGCTCTTTCTGCCATTTGGCCCTGTTGATCCTGATGCTTACAGGGGAAGGTTTCTCCAATGCCCTTATGAGATCACCGGCATTAATACCTGGCTGGAAATTTATCCGGTCCGTAAACTCTGATGGCAGATTCATTCCCAAATATACTAATCTGCCGTTACCGAACCATTGCCAATCAATATGAAAGGAGACCAGTACAATGGCTGTGGGAAAAGTTTCATGATCTCTCTTTGTGCCATCGTAAGGGCTTCCTGGGCAGGATGATCCTTCAGGTTCCTGTAAAAGGATGACATGAGCAATGAAGTCGGGTAGTCGGCTACGGCCCATAGGCTTACGACTACCGAGGACGATCCGGCGAACAGGAATGCCCGGCTCAATCCTACGAGCTCATCACCCTGGCTGAGGTTGCCAAGGCCGGTTTCGCATGCGCTTAAAGTGACCATTTTTGCATTCAGGTTCATCTCAAGGACTTCGTACACATTCAGCTTACCGTCATCGTCGGGTCCCTGCGGAAAATAGAGACAGGAATAAAGGGGTTGGCTGAAGTTGCAGCTGCCATGCGTTGCGAAATGAATAAAATCGAAATTACCCGCGTTTTTCTTTACAAAGGTCTCGGTCGCATCTTTTCCAAAGGCTGAAAGCCTTGCCCGGAACAGCGGGAGTATTTTGTTCAGCTCCATCTCGGTACCCGGCAGCCCGGGCTTTCCGCCAACTGAAATATCTGCAAGAGCAGTGCCGAAAAATTTCGATCCATGGGCAGACTGATGGCCTGAACACAGGATCTGAACACCGGCCGAGGGAGAATAAATAATATTGTATCGCTGAACCAGATACTCACCCGTACCGGAGATAAGAGCTTGGAAAGGAAGAAAATGCAGCGGTCCGTTGGGGATGATCACCAGGCTGGTAAACTGCTTTATCCTGTCCTCTGCCGGATGAATAAGAATATTGTAAAGGCTTTTCAGTCCCGCGGCCGATTTTACAATGTCATTTCCTTCAATTGCACTCCTGGTTTTACCAATCAGTTCTGAAAGAGAACCATAGTCTATTGTTACCGAGGTGCAATAAATATCGCCAGGCGTGATTATCCAGAGGATTATCTTCTCATCGCTGATCCAGTAAACAAGGGCGGCGCTCTTATTATCAAGTACCTTCTGGAGGTCAGCTGCGTTTACCGGATCTGCGCTTATCATCTCATTATAGGATGGCTCGCCATGCCTGATCTTATCAAGAATCTTATCATACTCAACCTGGTTGTCAGCAAGTTCCTGCCTGAGGTGGCTGATCTCTGATCTGAAAGCCGGAGCCGAGGAAGAATCTTCTTCCTCACTCTTCCTGATAAGCCTGTAGAGTTTCTGTATCTCCATTCTCATATCCTGCTCCCTCATTGCAATATTCCCTTCAACCGAGCCCCTGAATCCAATCTTTTTTCCTGCAAGGATATCATAAAATGACCTGGCCCTGTCCTGTTCAGAAACCCTGAAAGCCTCGCTGATCCTGTTCTTCCTGAACAACAGGAGAATCAGCTTGTCGTAGACATCTCTCTTGTTGTTGATGAATGAACTCCTGAATTCTTCCGATGCAAGGCTGCCCCGCATCCGCTCGATTATCTCTACTGCCCTGAAATAGTATTCAATTGCTTTATCATCGTCATTCATCTTCTCTGACAACCTCCCCTTCTGAAAATATGCCTGCCATTTTGAATCCGGCAGATCGCCTGCCGACAGTGCCGAGTCAAGCACAAGACCGGCCTGCCTGAGATTTCCTTTATCAACAAGTATCCTGCCTTTCAGGACCCTTACATTTGTCATCCCCTGTATATTTCGTGAAGCTCTGAACCCTGAATAAGCCTGGTCAAGCATTATAAGTGCCGAATCGGTTTTTGATTGCGTGGTCATCATTTCTGCAATTCTCAGTGACGATATTGCCCGCCCGGAGGATGATCCCTGGGATGAAAAATATCTGCCCGCTGCGGCAAGATCTCCCATCCTCATCCCGATTGATGCGCGGATACTCTCTGATTCAAGGCTGCCGGTATCACCATTCCCGTTGGCCTGCATATAATATCTCGATGCCCGCTTCATATCGCCCACCTGGCTGTAAATATCTCCCAGGCCGATTGTCGCCCATGTTATCTGACCTGCAATTCCAGCTTTATCAGCTTCCTCGAGGGCCTTCTCCTGGTGCTTCAGAGCGTCCTGGTAATCGCCCTCTGATGATTCAACTGAAGCCATAAGCTGGTGCTGCCTTGCAGTTCCCAGCCCAAGGGCAGTTGCCATGGTAAGGGATTCATCCACCAGTTTCCTTGCATCCCTGTAGTTGCCCTGGTCAGCATCGAGGCTCGCGAGTGTAAGTGATGCTTCGCTCACACCTCTTTCATCATTGCAATCCCTGAATATCCCGATGGCTTTCAATGTATAATCAAAAGCAGGCTGGCTCTTTCCCAGAACGGAATATAGTTGTCCGAGAGAAAGCGATGCCTCTGCAATAAGCAGGCGTTGCGGGCTTTTAAGGCTTGATTCCATACCCTTGCCCAGCTCCAGCGATTTCTTCAGCGAGCTTATTGCGTCGTGGTAACAACCCATGTAGACATGGACCGACCCCACGTGCCTGTAGTCCTCTGTCATACCCGGAATGTTCTTCGAGGTACTGTCGAGAACAAGAGCTTTTCGTACATATGCAAGGGCGTCATTGTACTTTCCCAGCATTTCATAGCCGTTTGCAATTTTCCTGCATACCTCTCCCTCCATCGCTTTGTTACGGTAGATGCCCAGCATAGCACTGGCTTCAAGCATTTTTGTATAATGACCTATAGCTTCGGGATACCTGTGCTCATTAAAGGTCCTGTCGCCTGAGTTCTGTTCTTCGGTTACCCTGATGGACGGGGTGACACATGAACCCAGAAATGCTGCAATGCCAACAATGACCAGCCACGGGTAAAACGCGGTTTTCCCGGTCTTCGGATGGATCTTATCAGAAGACATACTGCAGGGAAATTATAAACAGGGGATCGGCAGGCACGTTGCGGCCGATTAACGGTATGGAAATTGATTCGCCGACCCTTACCCTCCTTACCTGGAAAACGAGGTCGGGTGCATAAACAGCTGCCCACGATTCGGGTATAGTTATGGAGTTTATTCTTCCGGCCCAGCCTTCAGCTTCGTGGTAGAAACTGAAATCGTTGGCAAAAACGATCCATTCATTGAGATGGATATAAGCGCTTAACCCTGCTTCTATCCTGTTGCCAAACTTGAAGCGTGTCTCGGCCAGGTCGGTGGCAGCCAGTTTCTTCGAACCTTCAAAATTATAGTAGTACTTGATATAGGTTGAAAAGGAATAAGGATACACTGTCGTCCTTGCAAAGATTTCACCCGCAACGGCGCCGGCTCCGTTCCCGACAGGAAGGTCATATTTAGTGGCACTGCGGATATTTGTAGGGTTTTTCTCTCCTGTAGGCAGGGAAACATCAATGAGGCCTGTAAGGGAAATCCTGTACTGCTTTTCGGGAACAATCTGGTACTTCGCTCCGAGGTGGGTATCACCAAGACCCGTTCCAAGCTGTTTTGTCACGGATGTGACCGAACTGTTTGTGCCTGGTACTATTTCGACAGATGTTGTGCTCACTTTATTTCTCATATAATCTGTTACAAGATCAGCCTCGAACCTGTCGGTGAAGCCGTATTGAAGTGTAAGGTTATAGGCGGCTTTTGTACCCCACTGGGAATTAAGATAGTATTGCTTGTTCCTGTCATTGTCAAAATACTTGTCGGCGACACGGTAATTTATGATAATTCCTGCACGCAGAAATCCCTTCCTGAGTGTCACGGGTTCTGTAACCACTGTCTGTTGCTTAAGGTCCGACGGCACAATTAGCTTTTCAGTCTGACCCGAAAGTATGGTTATCGGCAGACCAAGGCAAATGGCAAGGAGAGCTTTTATATGTACCGATTTCGTTTCCATCTTCATCGAAGAAAATCGCTGAACCTGATTGAAGTGAACATGTAAAATGACGCGTCGGAGTTTTTACCTGATACGGGAAATCCCGCAACCTGGCAGATTCTCAGGCGTGGTGAGATCTGGATCTCGAAAGAGGGTTCGACATTTACAAGCAGCGTCTCCCTGTTGGCATATTTATTGCCCCAGTACTCCGTCCATCCTCCCTTAGTCTTCAATCCGTTTCCATTGAGGTAAACTTCCAGCCATCCGGCGACCTGGTAATGCAGGGCAGCATTCAGATTGTACTCGTTGCTTGCCAGGTATGTATAGCTCTTGTCGGTGTATGCAATTTTTGAGTTTTCAAGGGTGCTGGTCCACCGAATGCTTGTTCCTTCTTTCAACGGGGTCCTGAATGTGAAATCCGTTTCAAAGGTAAATTTTCTGAATACTGCCTTGAATGCCCCTGAAACAAGGTAAACAGGCACCCCGTATCCGTTTGCGTACCTCGAATACGAATTTATCACAAAAGTGTTGGCCACTGCACTTGTGACAGTATTGGATGGCATTTCAGGCTTATATTTTGAAGAAGGGAGAAAGATCCCGCCGGTAAGGCTCAGGTCAAACCATTTGAATTTTAGCGGAGGCCTTAAAGACAGGAGAAGCAGAATGTCACCCATTCCCCTTATTTCCTGAATATTATTTAGAGTGACATCTGTCGTTCCTGCCGCTGAAGTTGAAACATATCTTTCCGTTTGTGTCCTGATCCCGTGCCTGATATAATTTGTTTCGGCACCAATCTCAACAAAATCGGTTATTCCGTACCTGATGTCGGTATAATAATAATGATAAACCGAACCTGAGCCATTATTGGTAAGCAACTGCCTGCTGCCATTTTCGTCGTACGAGACGGATCTGACTGCAAATTTATACCCGGCATCGACCATCAGCTGTCCGCGGTAGAGGGTCAGCTGACGTTCATTATAAGGTGTCGTCAGGAGTACATACTTATCCCTGGCCTGCCCGGTATCCTGGGCTTTAATCAATGTTGCCGACATTGCCAGCACAATCAGATGAATATTAGGCCACCAGCGTTTCATAATGCTATTTTCCGATGGGTAAGGTATATTTTACGACTCCTTTGGTCCCAAGCCCGAACCAGAGATCCCCGTACTTGTCCTCGCCTATGCAGTTTACCTTGTTTTCGGGGAAGCCATTGAATTCCTTATATGAATATGGCAGTATGCCGTTGTACCTTATAACGCCGTTACCTTCCGTGGCGAACCAGATCCAGCCTCTCCTGTCCTCGTGAATTGAAGTGACGGTAACGGAGTCCGATCCTGTCATAAGGTCAAGCTTATGTATGCCGCTTTTGTCAATCCAGGCGGCCCTGTATCCACCGTCAGTCCCGATCCAGAGTCTCTCCCGGCTGTCGAATCGCAAGGATTTCACCTTCTGTGCAGGAAGACCTTCACTCAGGTTTATGGTTGAATAGGCTGACCCGTTGTATTTAATGATGCCGTTATCTGTACCGAGATAAATATTACCGGAATCTCCTTCCTCGATTGCATGGATTGCAGCACCCTGGAAGAAGTTGCTCCGGTTGAAGCCTGAACCCGTATTTACATAGAATCCCTTGTTCTGGGTGCCAAGCCAAATCCATCCGTTGGATGCAACCTTTATTGCTGAAACATCCAGGGTGACGACGGAGGGATCGGTGAAGGAGCTCCATACGTTTGATATGGAGAGTATGGAGAGGCCGTCGGTGGTTCCGATCAGCATAGAACCCGATCCAGATTCTGCCAGCACGGTAACCGAATTGTTCAGCAGAGGTGTCGGGCCTGAAGTATAAAAGCTCCAGCCAACATCGTTCAGCTTTGCCATGCCGTTGCCTGGAAAGCTGAACCAGAGGTTTCCCTTGCTGTCAGGTTCAATGTCGCTAACTTCATTTGAAGGCAAACCATCAGCGGTGGTATAAAGGGTTAATTTACCGGCAGTATCCGGGTCAAGAAGGGAATAATTGTGCCTCACGCATGCCGGGAAAGCAAGAATGGCAAAAGATATAACCGAAAGCATCATCAGCAGATGCTTTAAAGGTTTTTCCTTTATCATAGAAGCAGAATATATCCTTTAAACGTATTCCTAAGAATCAGGTTTCAAAAGTCATACCAGGGACATCCCTGCAAAAATCAGGCCTGAGTTTTCGAATTCAGGGCCGCAGCCTTTTTGTTTTTAGTATGCCAGATGTAAAAAATAGGTATACCCAGAAGAACAAGTCCAAGACCAGGGAGGGTGTAATTGGGCTTGTAGACCAGGAGGATTATACTGATTGAAAGCGTTGTCAAAATATAAATTGCCGGAATAACCGGGTATCCGAAAGCCTTGTACGGGCGCTCGATCTCAGGCTTCCGGATTCTCAGTATGAAGATCGCGAGAATTGTCAGAGTGAAAAATATAAGTACCGCGAAGATCACATAATCGAGAAGGTCGCCGTAGGTTCCCGACAGGCACAGGATAATTGCCCAGATTCCCTGGATCACAATTGCAAAA
Organism: Bacteroidales bacterium; assembly: GCA_035541795.1. GTDB lineage: Bacteria > Bacteroidota > Bacteroidia > Bacteroidales > VadinHA17 > LD21. The sequence continues at coordinate 544,832 of DATKMR010000001.1, read as the reverse complement.
CCCGGAACGCCTTTTTTATTGAGGTCTCCCACTTTTTTAAAGAAAAGCCCGTCTTTTGCCATGGCATAGTAAACCCTGGGACCGGCGATGACCAGCCCGTTATTGCATCCCATTGTGCTGATCATGATGAAAACGGCCATGATTATCGCGGCGTAGTCGCCCACCACAAGGCTTAAGGCTGATGTCGCAACCCTGTCGTCGGCAGCATACTGGATCCCCCTCGACATAACGTCAACTCCGCCGGGAGTGCCATGCAGTGGCAGGAAACGTATATAAACGTAGTTTGCAAGCATGTAGAGGACACAAACGAGCACGGTACCGAACAGGAGACTCAGAGGAACCACTTTCCGGGGGTTAATAACTTCACCGGAAATGTAGGTTACATTATACCATGCATCGGCTGAGAACAGGGAGCCGACCAGGGCGGTTCCGACAGCAATTATCAGGCCGTAACCGGCTAACGGGATGATCTCATTATGCAGCCCCACTTTACTGGCATTCCAGAAAACCTCCCGGTTGATCTGCCATGCGCCGGTTGCCCGAGTAACAAGCAGCCCCACAAGGATAAACCCTACCAGGGCAATAACCTTCGTTGATGAAAAAATATTCTGAACAGTCTTCCCTGTAACAATTCCTCTGGTATTGATCCAGGTAAGAAGAAGGATGGAGGCCATGGCAACAACCTGTGTGCTGGAAATCTTTAGGGGTCCGATATGTACCAGGATATTTGTATCCGCTATCCACGGAAGGAGTACCCCGCTGAACTTGGCAAAGCCAACCGCGACTGCTGCAATCGAGCCGCACTGAATGACAACAAATGTTGTCCAACCGAAAAGGAACCCGACGAGCGGATGATATGCCTCTCTGAGATAAACATACTGGCCCCCGACGTTCGGCATCATTGCCGCAAGCTCACCATAGCTCAGTGCGCCAATAACTGTGATAAGGCCGGTTATCAGCCATACCATAATCAGCCACCCGGGTGACCCCACATTGCGTGCAATGTCGGCACTTACAATAAAAATACCGGATCCGATCATAGACCCGGCTACAAAAGAGACACCATCAAAGAGGTTCACTCTTTTTCTGAGCAGCGCATTTTCCTCTGGCATGCTGAATTGTTTATTTCAAACAAAAATAATTAAACAATTGAGATATCAAAGTCAATTTGTATCCTAATGAGTATTCCGCAACTTAACCGGGGATTTTACTTTTACTAATTTGAAAATGACACTTCCTTGCCGGTCAGCCTTATCCTTCCTGTCACCACCTGTGTAAATTGCGGGTCGAGATAACCTTTGAAGCCAGGCTGCTTTCCTCCTGCCGAAATGGTGAAATAACCCGGTTCAATAACCCTTTTTCCGTTGCTGTTTATAATTGAGAACTGCCTTGGCAGCAGAGTAAAGGTCACTTCTTTCGATTCGCCGGGTTTAAGATTTATCCTTCTGAATCCTTCAAGCTGCCTTATCGGTCTTGGTGTCGATCCCTTTTCAACAGTCAGGTAAAGCTCGGCCACCTCTTCACCCTCAGTCTTCCCTGTATTTGTGATTGTCACCCTTACCTTAACCGTATCGCCTGCATTGGCCCTGCCGGCTATCTTAAGGTCATTGTAGCTGAATGTGGTATAGCTGAGCCCGTACCCGAAAGGATATAGAGGCTCTTCTGAAAAATACCTGTACGTCTTGCCTTTCATGTCATAGTTCTCGAAAGCCGGTATCTGGCTGACCGATTTGTAGTACGTTACCGGAAGTCTGCCGGCAGGGTTATAATCACCGAAGATAACATCGGCAACTGCATTTCCACCCTGCTGCCCTCCGTATCCTGCCAGAAGGATGGCTGCTGCCTTTTCCTGCTCTTTATTGACAGACAGGGCACCACCGCTTGAAAGAACAACTATCACCGGCTTGCCAAGGGCGATTACAGCATCGAAGAGCTTCTCCTGCTCTGCCGGGAGATCAAGACTTGTCCTGTCCCCACCTGAAAATCCGTCAATTTTAATGGGCATCTCTTCTCCTTCAAGCCGGTGCGAGAGTCCCAGCACAAGAACAACTGCATCGGCCCGGCCTGCTGCCTCAACAGCTTTCTTCAGCCTGTCGGTACCTGGTCTTGCCCATACCAGCTTCATGTCGGCATCGCCGGAATAGTTCCTGTACAAAATCTCGATCTTATATTTTCTTCCTGCCTGCAGGTCCGCCTTAAACTCGATAAAGCCGGCTTCATGTTCGGTCCTTGCTTCAATCTTCTTCTCCCCGTCCATAAAGAGCTGATAACCTGACGCAGCCCATGTTCCAAGGTAATATGTGCCAGATTCCGGCGGCACGAGAAAAGTGGTCCATCTCACACCGAAATCATCATCAGGAAGATCATACCTCGGGGATAGCTGCTCCCAGTAAAAATCAATATTGTCATCGACCCTTGAAAAAGCAGGTTCACCTTTCATGTCACGGTTTTTAAAATATTCGCCGTAAGCACCCTGCCTGCCATCGGCTGTCTGGAGGTACCTTGAAGGAATCACGGCAAGGTTGTGGATCCCTTCCGCGAGATCGCTACCCTCGGCATATATTACTCTGGTATCGGGGCTCACTTTTGAAGTTATGCCCTTCAGGATAGTTACCGGGTCCCTGGGGATACCGTTATAATTACCTATGAGGGACTCGAAATTGTCCGCGTTGGGCCCTATCACTGCAATTGTCCCAAGGTCCTTCCTGAGTGGCAGTATATTTCCCTGGTTCTTCAGCAGGACGACCGACTCCCTCGCGGCCTGCCTCGAAAGCGAATTATTGTAATCTGAACAATTGGCATAATACGGTATGCAGGCATAAGGTACCATTGCATCGGGGTCGAACATGCCAAGCCTGAACCGGGCGGTAAATATCCTTTTAACAGCAATATCGATATCCTTTTCCGCGAGAAGTCCGCGGCTGACAGCCTCCACAAGATGCTTGTAATCGGCACCGCATTCCAGGTCCGTTCCGGCCTTTACGGCCTGTGCCGCTGCTTCGGCAGGATCTTTGGCGTATTTTGTAAAATTATAGAAGTCGGATATTGCCCAGCAATCCGACACTACATAACCTTTGAAGCCCCATTCGTTCCTCAGTATGCCGTACAGAACGGGATTGGCGCAGCAGGGGAAATCCCTGAACCTGTTGTAGGCACCCATCACCGAATAAACCCCGCCATCAACAACCAGTGTTCTGAATGCCGGTAGGTAAGTCTCCCTGAGATCTGACTCGCTCACCTTTGCATTAAATACATGCCTGAGGGATTCGGGACCGGAATGTACTGCGTAGTGTTTAGCAGTTGCGACTGTTTTAAGGTATTTCGGATCATCCCCCTGCATACCTCTGACAAATTCAAATCCGAGCCTCCCTGTCAGGTACGGGTCCTCCCCGTAAGTCTCATGACCCCGGCCCCATCTTGGATCGCGAAAAATATTAATGTTTGGCGACCAGAATGTCAGTCCCTGGTAGATACCTGTTTCTCCCCTCCTTCTGAATTCATGGTATTTCGCCCGTGCCTCATCCGAAATAGCATTTGCTATGTTCAGCAGTAGTGTCTCATCCCACGAGCCGGCCACGGTGAGTGCCTGCGGAAAGACAGTCGCATAGCCGGCCCTGGCTACTCCGTGAAGTGCTTCGTTCCACCAGGTATATGCAGGAATACCGAGCCTGGGTATTGCTGGTGCAGTGTAAAGCAGCTGGTCGGCTTTCTCCTGAAGTGTCATTCTTGATACCAGGTCATTGACCCTTTCTTCGGCAGATAGATTATTGTTCATGAAAGGCATCTGGTTGACTGCCTGCTGGGCATTTAACATCAATGCCGCATCCAGAAGGAAAAGAACTGTGAATATTTTTTTCATCTTAAACAGATATATTGGACCGCGATGTAACCTGAAAAAGCAATTTATTTAACAGAAAACCTGTATATGGTGCGGGAAGTGAATTTGTCACCCTGATTCAGTACCGTTGAAGGAAAATCCGGGTGGTTCGGGCTATCCGGGTAGTGACCCGATTCAAGGCACAGCCCTGACCTGAAGATATAGGGCTTGTTCCCATGTCCGACAGCTTTCCCGTCAAGAAAGTTACCGCAATAAAACTGTACGCCCGGCTGGTCGGTCATTACTTCCATCAGCCTCCCGGTCGAAGAATCGTACACGGAAGCGTCAACCGGCTGGTCATTATTCAGAACAAATGTATGGTCATATCCCTTGCCAAGCTTAAGCTGATCATATGCGGCTCCTATCCTTTCACCAACCTTATGGGGCGTTATGAAATCAAATGGCGTACCTTCCACATGACGCAGCTCACCTGTCGGAATAAGAGTTGAATCGACAGCCACGAACCTTTCTGCCCTTATCATCAGCTCATGATCCAGGATATCACCGTTCCCTGCCCCGTGAAGATTGAAATAAGCGTGGTTGGTGATATTGAGGACAGTCTTTTTATCAGTGGTGCAGGTATAATCGATGATGATTTCATTGTCATCGGTCCAGGTATAGGTAACCCCGGTATTCATATTCCCGGGATAGCCTTCCTCCATATCCTGGCTGTGATAGGTAAAGCACACGGTCGGATACTTTGTCACCTCGCTGCTTGGTGGACAATCCCAGACGACACTGTGCCATCCACCGGGCCCGCCGTGGAGTGAATTTGGTCCGTTGTTCAGTGCCAGGCTGTACTCCTTTCCCGACAGTGTGAATTTTCCCTTTGCGATCCTGTTCGCGTATCTGCCCACAACTGCGCCGAAGTAGGGATCACCATTTACCATACCATCGAAAGTGTCGTAACCGAATGTTACATTTTCCTTCCTGCCATTCCTGTCAGGTACCTCAATCCAGGTGATCCTGGCTCCGAAGTTAGACAGCTTAATTGTATTTCCCTGCTTATTGACAAGTGTAAGCTGGTAAACATCCTTGCCTTTATAATTTCCGATTAATTCCCTGGTGATCATTGATTTATTTTTTGTTGTCATTTTACAAGCCGTAATCAGGAAAAGCGCTGCGGCCATTACAGATAAATAACAGAATCCTTTTCTCATCATTTCAATTTTATATGCTCATTTTTCTAATCCTGCACTGAACTGTTCGGCCGGCAAGCCATCACCTCCAAACAGGGTCGCAACATCCCCATTTCTCCAGCAATATCTCACAAAGCACGGCTCCTTTATCCCAGGAAGATCGACCCAAACCTGGTCTTTGACAATAGTGGCATGGGCCTTTCCGAATTTCTTATCCCTGCCGGCGAGTTCAAATCCCGTCAATGGCTGCTTCGCCGCTTTCAGTCCTGAACCTGTGTTCTCGAAACTGACTTTAATTATCCTTCCGTCTCTTACAAGCGATTTAAGCTTCGGCCCTGCCACGGCAGCCTTTTTCCCATAATCATTCACCAGGGCAAGGTTAGCGAGCCTTTCGCCGACATCTTTTTTGAAGGGGGGGTGAATGTTGTTAACCGTGGCAACATCGAGGGTTACCACCATACCGGTTTTGGGCAGTTCCAGCGCTTTCGTCTGCGCCTCGCGCAAAGGGGCCAGCTCCGTTGAATCAATGCCGGAATATATATATGGTGCGATCTGGACAAAATAGAACGGGAATTCTCCTTCGTTCCATGTCTCCCGCCAGTTCCTGATCATAAGAGGAAATATCCTGGCGTACTGGCCGGCCCTACCCACATTTGCTTCTCCCTGGTACCATATGGCCCCTTTTATTTTATACTCCTTCACGGGGTTTACCATTCCATTATAGAGCGAAGCCGGCGAACCGGGGCCTATTGAAACAGGTTTTTTCTGAGCAAAATAATCATTTTTAACAGGGTCGAACAGGTAAAATTTTCCATCTGCCAGCTCGGCAACAGGCTGGTATTTCCATTCACCCTCAATATCGGCAACAGCCTGTTTTGTACCGGCAACGGTAAGCTTCATCGATCCTTTCTTCCCATAGATACCACCGCCGCCCCCGGTATCCAGGACCCTTACCGAAATCACGTTCGTGCCTTTCGTGACAAGCTTTCCGGGAATCCTGTAGTTCCTGTCAACCTGCCATGCACCGCTTATCATTGTCGAACCGACGACCTCCCCGTTGAACCATGTGCGGTCCATGTCATCGACCGGGCCGAGAGAAAGCAAAAGATCCTTTCCTGCAAGTGAAGCCGGGATCTCAAGCATTTTCCTGAACCAGACCGCCCCGTCAAAGTCACCGATCGCTGTTTCAAAAAGTTCAGGCAGGTTCATTACCGGCCAGCTGCTATCGTCAAATGACACTGCTGGGACCATTTTATCGTTAAAGTCAAGGTCGCTGTATTTATCGTCCCCCGGTTTGATCTCCTGCTGCCTATGACCTGCCAGCCAGGCCTGGTAAGTTGAGATAAGAGGCGCAGACTCTTTTATTTCTTTCATCTGCTGAACAAATTCCCCGGCACCCTCAAGGGCTCCTGCCGAAGTCCATGCCTCCGATGGTGTTCCTCCCCACGATGATTCGATGAGGCCGACCGGTTGTTTCAGCTCATTATGAAGCTTCAACCCGAAGAAAAACCCCGTGGCACTGAACTGCTTAACATTTTCGGGCGTGCAGATCATCCACTTCCCGGTGCAATTGTCGAGCGGTTCACCCGATACCCTGCGCTGGACAATAAACAGCCTGATATCAGGAATATTTGCTTCCGCAATTGTCCTGGCGGAGAACATAATTGTATCATTAGGCGGCCAGCCTTCCATCGGCATTTCCATATTCGACTGACCGGAACAGAACCAGACATCACCGCTGAGAATATTATTGATTGTGACAGTCGTATCGGAGGCTGATATCTTCAAAGTATAAGGTCCCCCTGCTTCAGGGGACGGAATCATTACTTTCCAGAGTTTATCATCGCCTGCTTTAGCAATATATTCATTGGTCCACGATGGCGCGATGTGAATTGTGCTTCCCTTCAGCGCCCTGCCCCATATTGCAACATTTGTTTTCTGCTGGACCAGCATATTATCGCCGATAAGGGACGGTAATTCCAGTTTTGAAGGTCCCCTGCCGCAGCCTGCTATGAGAAGGAGGCCGAGAATGAAAGTCATTGTCTTTTTCATTTTATTTCAGATAAATAGTTTAGTCCTGTGTCAGCTTTTATTCAATAACCCATTCATGAATACCCGAAGAATAGTTCTTTTTCAGCTTCACCATGATCCGCACTGAGCCTGTAGTCACCGGTTTAAAGCCGACCGAATCCCAAGCATTCTTTGTGATCCTGTACGGTGAAATTTCCTTCACCGGCTTCCATTGGTTACCCGAGCTGTACATAATTTTCCATTCGTCGGGAATCCTGCAACCGCCGTCCGGAGAATCGTCAAACCAGTAGACCTTGGATTTTGAGATCGTTTCGATCCTGTCAAAGTCGTACTGGACCCATTCCCATTTATTAGTATCGGGCCACCAGTGATAATATCCTGAATTCTGATCAGCAGAATTCAATGGCATTACCTGGTCCCTGACCAGGTTAAGGGATTTCGTGGTTTTACTGGCTGTGACCTTGCTCCGGTAAGCAATTGTCGGTGCCGGCAAGGGAATTGAAACACTGTCGCTTACGGGCAGCCAGACATTCATCTCGCCAGCACCCCTGTTATTCCAGAATGCATAGGGAATTAGCAATAAGGGTTCATCCTGCAGCGATTCAATCCTTCCGTCCAGGTTCCTTCTTGTCTGGTGACCGGTTGTCCGTATTATTTCTGTGCCTCCAAGAAGCTTATCGTCATATTCCGCAGAAAATCCGGCATTCCTGTTAAGCACCAGATTAAGTACTTTACCATCGTTATTATCGGGCCATTCGGTACAATAAATGACCGGTCCTCGCTGGATAGCCACTTTGCCTGCATCATCTTTAAGGGAATCACCTGCCACTACCTTTCTTACTGGCATCGGGAAATTAATCTCGAGGCGGTCGCCTTTCTTCCATTTCTTTTCAAAGACAGCGTAACCATCGTTCATTTTTATCTCCTGCGCAGTACCGTTAAGAGCTACCATAAAACTCCCGCTGCCCTGGTCGGCAAACCTGTAGAGGTTACCGGCAATAGCTTCATTAACAGCCCATCCTGGCAGCCTCACTCTCAATATGAACTTTTTCTCTTTCTCCGGATTCAGGTCGAGGGTGACTTTCCCGTTCCAGGGAAATCCCGATTGCTGCCTGATCCTGATTTTTTCATTGCCGATATTAAACTCAGCGGAATCGGAGATAAAAAGGTTGACGTACAGATCCTTATCTGTCACGGCATAAATATAGCCAGGCACAGCCGGGATAAACCTGCAGACGTTGGAAGGACAGCATGCACAACCGAACCATGCGCTTCTCTCGTGCTGCCCTGCTGAAGACAGGGGATTAGGGTAAAAGAACCTGTCTGCAGAAAGCGAGACCCCTGATAGCATAGAGTTATACAGCGTTTTTTCAAGGATATCGTAATATTTTGATTCACCGTGAAGAAGAAATAACCTTTGATTAAAGAATATATCTCCAATCGATGCACAAGTTTCGCAGTATGCTGTCATATTCGGAAGAACATAGGGGCTGGAGAAACCTTCGTTTCCTCCGGTGGCCCCGATGCCGCCGGTAATGTACATTTTTGTAAAGACAAGGTCCTCCCATATTCTTGTGATGGCATCAAGGTATTGCCTGTCGTTCACCAGTGCGGCCACATCGGCCATCCCTGAATACATGTATGTTGCCCTTACTGCATGGCCCTCTGCCCTCGTCTGATCAACCGGCTTCAGATCGGCCTGGTTGTACTGCTGTCCTCCCGGACCCCGGACATCCAGGAAAAATTTTGCAAGGTCGAGATACTTTTTATCTCCAGTCACCCTGTAAAGCTTGACAAGGCCGAGTTCGATGACCTGGTGGCCGGGATAAACCCGACACCTGTCCCAGCCGAAATCGCGGTTTACCAGGTCGGCTGATTTCAGTGCTATATCAAGAAGCGACCTTTTTCCTGTTGCCTGGAAATGAGCCACTGCAGCCTCGTAAAGATGCCCGAGGTTGTACAGCTCGTGGCTGCTGACCGAATCGTTCAGCCATCTTTTTTTATTTGCCCAGGGATGCAGCCCTTTCCCCCCATGCATCTCGGCAATTGTCCTGTTCGTGTAAAGATATCCGTCGGGCTCCTGCGCCTTGCCAATTTTATAGATAAGCGTGTCAAGAAATGCATCCAGTTTCGGGTCGGGGAATGTCTGCAGGGAATAGCTTGCTCCTTCAATGATTTTATAAACATCCGAATCGTCAAAAGGATAGATCGTCCTGAACTTCCCGGTATCAAGCTTTCCTGCAACTTCAAAATTCTTTATCCGGCCTGTGGAACCGCAGTAACCAAATGCGATTGGAATTGTTATCTCTGCATTTTTCCTTATCCTCGGCGCCCAGAAATCATCGGTCAGCCTGACCGAAGTAAAAGGTACCGGCTTAATGGGATAATCACCTCCTGTCTCCTTCCGCGAGCAACTGCCGGCCAGGAAAATGGTAAGTACCAGTGCAGGAATATATTTTGAGCAGGCCTTCATAAAGATTACTTTGTAAGTTCAAGAACAACGACCGATTTTGACGGCAGGGTTACAGTGAGCCCCCCCTGCCTGAGGGTGAATCCGGTAAATGCTGCCGGCCTGACATAATCAGGCTTATCAAAGCTGTTGAGCGCGTTCATTTCCGGTGCGGTCAGAATTTCTCCTTTTGCATTTCCGAATGTATCGCCTATCACCGGTATGTCGATTGTTATTGATTTGGACGGGTTAAGGTTTGCAAGTGAAATATGGACCTTCCCTTCTTTATCAATTGATGCGGAAGCGCTGACAGAAGGAATGTGATTCGTTCCGTTTACATAATCCTCGCATTTCAGCCCGGTCCTGAGGAGCCTTGCCTCCTGGTGCACGCTGAACATCCTGAAAACGTGGTAAGTCGGCGTAAGCACCATCCTGTCTTCGTGTGTAAGGATAACTGCCTGAAGAACATTCACTGTCTGGGCAATATTGGCAACCTTTACCCTGTCGGCATGCTGGTTGAAGATATTAAGATGGATCGCTGCGGTGATAGCATCGCGCATTGTATTCTGCTGGTAAAGGAACGAGGGGTTTGTGCCGGGTTCCACCCTGAACCAGTTACCCCATTCGTCAACAACGAGGCCGATTCTTTTTTCAGGATCGTACCTGTCCATTATTGCCGAATGGCCGGTAATCAGGTTGTCCATCTGGAAGTTCAGCCTGAAAGTCTCGAACCAGTCTGCTTCCGAGAATCTGGTTGCCGAATTCTTTGAATCCCAGCCCCCGGGGACAGAATAGTAATGAAGTGAAATTCCCTGGAACATCCCCCTGGTATCAGGGTCCTTCATCAGTGTCTCTGTCCAGCCGTAATTATTATCGCTTGCACCGCAGGTGATCCTGTAGAGGCTGTTCCCGGGAAAATCCCTCAGGTATGTTGAGTACTGCCTCATGATATTTGAATAGTATTCTGCCGTCATGCTACCGCCGCAACCCCAGGTCTCGTTTCCAATCCCCCAGTACTTGACTTTCCATGGAAGCTTCCGGCCATTATCCTTCCTGATTTTTGTCATCGGGCTCTCGGCCCCTGATGTGATGTATTCAACCCATTCGGCCATTTCCCTGACGGTACCTGATCCAACATTTCCCGTTATATATGCATCACAGCCGATAAGTTCCGTGAGCTTCATGAACTCGTGGGTGCCAAATGAATTATTCTCTGTCACCCCTCCCCAGTTAGTGTTTATTATGGAGGCACGGCCGGCCTGGGGACCGATCCCGTCTTTCCAGTGATAAGTATCTGCAAAACAGCCGCCCGGCCATCTCAGTACAGGGATCTTCATTTCTTTCAGGGCAGCGATCACATCATTCCTTATGCCGTCCGTATTCGGGATCCTGGAGTCACGTCCGACCCAGATTCCCCCGTAGATGCATCCTCCGAGATGCTCTGAAAAATGACCATAAATATCCTTGCTGATGACCGGCCCCGGATCGTTAGCAATTATTACAAGCTGATTGACGGTAATATTTTCTTTCTGGGCATAAAGGCCGGTAAGCGAAAGAAGTGAAACAACAATTAGCAAGCCTGGTATTCTCATTTTCATTTATATTATTTATTTGTCAGTTCATTCTCAACAAATGCCCCCATTTTTTTATACCTGAGATATAATTTTTTATACAGCAGGGCATTCTCAGGATCGGGCCTGTATTCCTTCTCGAATCCTGCGCCCATCGCTTTTTGTGCCGCGGGTATATCGGGGTGGATCCCTGCTGCTACGGCCGCGGCCATGGCTGATCCGAGTGCACACGTCTGGTCCGACCTGGCAATCTTTATGGGAACATCAAGCACATCGCACACGGTCTGCATAACGAACGGGTTTTTCTTGGCGACGCCCCCCAGCGCTATAACACCATCGATCCTTACTCCTTCTGAGATGAACCTTTCGTTTATCATCCTCGAGCCGAAAGCAGTTGCTTCCACAAGAGCCCTGAAAATCCTTGGGGCATCAGACCCCAGCGACAGTCCGGTAATAGCACCCTTCAGGGCCTGGTTTGCATCGGGGGTCCTTCTGCCATTCATCCAGTCGAGTGCCAGCACTGCACTTTCACCGACAGGAATTTTCACTGCACGGTCGCTCAGCAATGAAATTATCTTTTCTGAAATCTCCGACACCAGCTTTTCCCTTACATTACCGTCCAGCCAGCTTACTCCGGGCAGTATTTCCTCGGCCGGCCACATCAGGAGCTTTGAGAACCATGCGTAGATATCACCGAACGCCGATTGTCCGGCTTCCAGGCCAAGCATTCCCGGAACTATCGAACCGTCAACCTGTCCGCAAATTCCCGAAACAAGCCTTTCACCCTTCTTGTCGGGCGGGGCAATTAACATGTCGCATGTTGAGGTACCCATCACCTTCACAAGATTATATTGCGAAATTTCACCTCCTACGGCTCCCAGGTGAGCATCAAATGCCCCGGCACCAATTACCACACCTGAAGGAAGACCAAGCCGTGACGCCCATTCCTTGGAGATTGTCCCGGCTGCTGTATCGCATGCAAATGTCTCGGAATAGAGCCTTCCGCGCAGCTGACCCAGTGAAGGATCTAGCTTTTCAAGGAATTCTCTCCCCGGCAGCCCGTTGAAGCTTTTATGCCACATGGCTTTATGACCAGCAGCGCACCTGCTTCTTTTTAAAACAAGTGGATCGGTATTCCCGGTCAGAAGAGCTGGTATCCAGTCGCAATGTTCCACCCACGACCATGCATTATCCCTGATTTTTTTATTATGCCTGATCACGTGCAGGATCTTGGACCAGAACCATTCCGATGAGTATATCCCTCCTTCAAATTTTGTAAAATCCTCACCGCCCCATTCTTTCGCGAGCCTGTTTATTTCAGCAGCTTCTTCTACAGCGGTATGATCCTTCCACAGTATGAACATGGCATCGGGATCATCCTCAAACCCCTCAGTGAGCGACAGGGGGGTTCCCCGCCTGTCAACAGCAACGGGAGTTGATCCGGTTGTATCAACGGTTATACCTGATATATTGCGTCTGATTTCGCTGCCCAGGCCCTCCAGCGCCCCGGCAACAGATCTTTCAAGCCCTTCGATATAATCGAGCGGGTGCTGCCTGAACCTGTTAATGGACGGATCGCAACAGAGGCCCTTCTTCCACCTGGGATATTCAAAAACCGCACTTCCTGCAGTCGTCCCGTTCATGGCATTGACAATTACCGACCTCACCGAGTCGGTTCCGTAGTCAACTCCTATAACATATTTGTCATCCATATAATAAATTTTTCCTGAACTGACTCTGATCAAAAATTCACCTGGTCCATAATCTCAAACGGACATTACTTCTGGCCATAATAAGCACCCTTACCGTGCTTCCTGAAATAATGCTTGTCGAGCAGGGTACCGTCAATTGGCTCTGTCCTGCCAAGCAGCACGGTATAGAAGGCCATTCTTGCTATCTCCTCGAGGGCAACGGCATTGCAGACAGCCGTTTCAGGATCATTGCCCCAGGAGAAAGGCCCATGCGAATGAACAAGAATTGATGATACTTCGGCCGGGCCACTCTCATTCAGCTTCTCAATTATCACTTTCCCGGTGTTAGCCTCGTAATCTTTAATGATCTCTTTCCCTGACATCTTCCTGGTACATGGCACCGACCCGTGGTAATGATCGGCATGAGTTGTCCCGAAGGGAGGGATCTCTTTTCCGGCCTGTGCCCAGGAAGTTGCATACGTGGAGTGAGTATGTACAATGCCGCCCATGCCTTCAAAGGCTCTGTAAAGCTCAATGTGCGTCGGAGTATCAGTTGAAGGCTTGTGGCTACCCTCGATCTTTTTCCCGTCGGCCGATAAAACGACCATATCGTCGGGTGTCATTCTGTCGTATGCAACACCGGAGGGCTTTATCACGATAAATCCCGAATCCGGATCCCGCCCGCTCGCGTTGCCCCATGTTTGGATCACAAGACCTTTTTCAACGAGATCGATATTGGCGAGATAAACACGTTCTTTCAGCTTTTCAAGCATATATCTGTTTTTTATTTTCCAATGTCGAGGTTGAAATAAAAACCATTCCGCTTCTGGTTCTCATATTCCTCCTTGATAAACCTGTAATAAAATGCCCCTTTCTTTGAAGTGAGCTTCTCCTTCTCATCAAGCTTTTCAAGAAGCTTCATTGAAACGATCTTCTTCCTGAAATTACGCTTGTCGATCTTTCTCTGGTAGATTGCTTCATAAAGATCCTGGAGCTGTACCATCGTGAATTTTTCAGGCAGCAGTTCAAATCCGACCGGGTTAATCTTAACCTGTCTCCTGAGGCAGGCAAGTGCCTTCCTTACCATTTCATCGTGATCGAAAATCAGTTGAGGAAGACCTGAGATCGGAAACCATTCAGCATCTTTATTTCCCCCGATGCTGTGGTCAATATCAAGTATTTTGATCAGGGCATAATATGATGTGGAGATGACCCTTGCACCCGGATCCCTTTCCCGGTTTCCGAATGTGTACGACTGTTCGGGAAAGACGTTTCTCAGGCCTGTGAGGTTAAACAGAATCCGTGAGGCAGCTTCATCGAGGCTTTCATCATCCATGACAAAACCTCCGGCAAGCGACCAAAGTCCCTTCGCCGGTTCAAAGTTCCTTCTTACCAGGAGCAGCTTTATCTCCTTGTCGATTATATCGTATCCGAAGATGATACAATCGACAGCGGCAAGATGCCTTGGAATGTCATTGTAGGTCATCTTTTATCTCTCCGAAATTGCGCCTCGGGTCCACGCCTTCCGGCATCGGCACTAACCGATACCCTTGGCAAAATGATAGTACACCTCGTTCCACCTGAGTTCGTTCCTGAATGAAGTCATATCAAAGTCCTTACCGATATTCACAAATTCAATTCCCGCCATCGCGGAAAAATCTACAATATATTCAGCATCAATGGCAGTGCTGAATCCTGTATGATGTGCGCCACCGGCATAGATCCAGGCAGCAGCGGCTCTCTTAAGATCGGGCATAGGGTTCCAGAGAACGCTGGCAACAGGCAGCCTTGGCATATCTGGGCATTTGACCACCTCTACTTCATTGACGATCATTCTGAACCTGTTGCCAAGGTCTATCAGCGAGGCGTTGATTGCATTCCCCGTCGCTGCCTTGAAAACCAGTCTTGCCGGGTCGCCCTTTCCGCCAATTGAAAGAGGATGGACCTCAACAGCCGCCTTTTCCTGGGCTATTGACGGACAAACCTCGAGCATGTGGGCACCAAGAACCCTCATCCCCTTGGGATCAAAATGATATGTATAGTCCTCCATGAAGGATGTTCCTCCCCTGAGACCTTCCGACATTACCTTCATTGATCTGACGAGAGCCGCGGTTTTCCAGTCGCCTTCGGCGCCGAAGCCGTACCCTTTTGCCATCAGGTGCTGTACGGCAATGCCCGGCAGCTGTTTCAATCCGTGAAGATCCTCGAATGTGGTTGTAAAGGCCGAGAAGCCGCCTGCAGTAAGAAAATTTTCCAGACCCGCTTCTATCCTTGCCGCCTCTTTCAGCGTATCTGATCCCGCGACAGCTTTTGTCATCCTGAATTCATCCCCGTACCGGCCTATCAGCTTTTTCACCTGCGTGTCCTTAACGCTGTTTATACAAGCCACAAGGTCGCCGACACCGTACCCGTACACGGAGTAACCAAGTTTCATCTGGGCGCTGACCTTATTTCCTTCAGTGACCGCCACGTCCCTCATGTTATCGCCAAACCGTGCAACCTTCATCATCCGTGCGTCGTTCAGGGCAGCTGCGGCCCTTATCCATACAGAAATCCGGGCTGTGGTTTCATTATCCTTATAATGCCCCACCACAACCTTTCTGTCCAGCCTCATGCGGGTATTTATAAAGCCGAACTCCCTGTCGCCATGTGCAGACTGATTCAGATTCATGAAATCCATATCTATCGAATCCCAGGGTATGTCCCTGTTCAGCTGGGTGTGAAGATGGAGCATCGGCTTGTTCAGGATACTGAGCCCGTTTATCCACATCTTTGCCGGCGAAAAAGTATGCATCCAGGCTATCAACCCTATACATGATGGGCTGTTGTTCGCCGCAAGAATCAATTCGTAAATCTGCGACGGTGTTGTAAGAACCGGCTTGAAAACAATCTTCACCCCCGATTTTTCAGTTTTGCCAAGGTATGCCGCGATTTCCGTAGAATCCCTGCCTACCTGCTTAAGTGTCTCAGTACCGTAAAGATGCTGGCTCCCCGTGATGAACCAGACCTCCATCCTATTAAAATTGATAGTCATCTTATTAAATGTTAGATTTCAATCCTCCTACCAGAAGTAAATATAAAAAGCAATACATATTCCCAGCACAGCGACAGAGTTGACCACATCCCACTTGCTCCAGCTTGCTTTCGATTCGGCTATCTGTTCGGGTGTCCTCGAGAAGAAAGTTATACCCTGGATACTGGCCTGGTCGGGCTTTGGTGTAAAGAAGCTTATTCCGAACATGAGTGCCATTGTAAAGAGGAACAGGAA
The DNA here is from genome assembly GCA_035541795.1 of Bacteroidales bacterium. Classification (GTDB taxonomy): domain Bacteria; phylum Bacteroidota; class Bacteroidia; order Bacteroidales; family VadinHA17; genus LD21. Next base: position 528,806 of record DATKMR010000001.1, on the reverse strand, counting down.
TATTTCAAAGTGCAGCCAGTTGATGTCAATAAGAGGCTGCAGGAATGCGGGCTTGAATACCAGCAGCAACAATCTGAACATTCCAAGGGAGAACCCGATGATAAGTCCCCACTGCCCTGCCTTGGGTGTAATCCACTTGTTGAAGACACCCAGGAGGAATACCGCAGCAATGGCAGGTGCTATGAGCGACTGGACATTCTGAAGGTACTCGTAGAGCACTGCCCCCAGGCCCTTCATCATGGGGATCCAGACCAGACCGAGAACGACAACAGAAATTGTTGCCAGCCTTCCAATCCAGACAAGCTTATGCTCGCTGGTGTCGGGTTTGTATTTCTTATAGAAGTCAATTGTGAATAATGTTGCGGATGAATTGAAATGTGCAGCCAGTGAAGTCATAAGTGCAGCCACGAACCCAACAACAACGAGACCCTTTATTCCCATCGGAAGGAGGTATGTCACAAGGCTACCATATGCCTTGTCGTTACCATCAAACATTACGAGGCCCTTTGCCCTCAGAACGGCAGCAATCATCCCGGGTATAAGGAAAAGGAAAACAGGAGAAATCTTCAGGTAACCTGCAAATATTGATCCCCTTCTTGCCTGGGTCAGGTTCTTGGCTGTAAGAGCACGCTGTACGATATGCTGATCGGTGCACCAGTACCAGAAGCCAATTATGGCAGCTCCTACGAAGACTCCGACTCCAGGGAATTTAGGATCAGTCACCGGACGTGTAAGGTGCATATAGATCGGGTTAACATGATCGGTATATTTTACCATCTCGTGCCATCCTGCAAACAATCCGCCCCCACCAAGCTTCATCAATCCGAGGATAAGGATCGTAAGCGCACCACCAAGCAATATCGGAGTCTGAATAACCGAGATCATCATGATCCCCCTCATTCCACCCAGGACAGTGAACAGTCCGGTAACAAGTACAAGCCCTATGGCAGCTATCCAGAAGAAGTCAATATTGCCAATGCTCTCGATACCGAAGACAGTCTTGAGAAAAATACCACCAGTGTAAGCGGTAACTGAGACTTTCGTCAGGACATAACCTATTAATGTTATTATTGAAAGGAATGAACTTGCACCCCTGTTATATCTTAACGACAAAAATTCCGGCATTGTGAATACCCTGCTTCTTGCATAGAATGGCACAAATACCCAGCCCAGGATAAGTATCATCCATCCGTGCATCTCCCAGTGAGCCATAGCCATTCCGCTTTCCGCTCCCGAACCTGCAAGTCCTACCAGGTGTTCCGATCCGATATTCGCGGCAAATATCGCCGCCCCAATTGCAAGCCAGGTTTCACTCCGGCCGGAAAGAAAATAATCAGATGATGTATCATCTTTACGCTTGAGTACCCATACCACAATGGCCATAAGTACAAAGCTGAAAACCAGCAGTACGATCCAGTCTAATGATTGCATTTATCTCAGGTTGGTTAAAGGTTTGTCGGGATATTTAAAACTGATAGGTTATTTCACATTAAACCACATTACATACAAATCTAATAATTTTTTAACTGTAATATATACACTTAAAAAATATTTTCAGGTCTGTGCAGGAAAAAGACCGAGTCCCCTTAGCGGGTGGCGTTCCACTCTTTGAGGTTCTCTTCGATGAAGCTGATAACCTTTTGATTTTCGTCTTTACCGTTACCGGTAATCATCAATGGTTCAGTGAATTTAATGTGGATTGTCTTAGTATGATCGAGTTTGCCTATCTCCTTTATTATTTTTCCATTCCCCCAGAAATCGGTTTTAATAGCGACAGGAACTACAGGCACACCTGCTTTTTTTGCAAGCTTCACTCCAAGTGAATTGAACTCTGAGGGTACAAAGACTTCACTTCTCGTGCTCTGCGGAAAAATAATTATTGAGGTTCCTCTGGCAAGAAGTTCAGGGCCCTCATTCATAACGGTCTCAAAGTCCTTTCTCGGGTCGGTTCTCCCTACGACGATTGGGTTGCGCGATTTCATCACATCCATGAAAAGCGGGTGCCGGACGAGACTCTCCTTTACAACGAATGTTACTTCACGGTGTGGACGAATGATCGAGGGTAAAATCATTGTTTCGAGTGTGCTCATGTGGTTGCTGAGAAAAACGACAGGTCCCTCGGTCTTGTTGATGTTTTCCATCCCCTCAATATCAAACCTGCCGCCCAGCCTTTCGAGCAACCTGAAAATCTCGAAAGATGAATCGGACCATTCCCTGTCACCGTACCTGCCGCTTCTTGCTTCATTCCTGGTCCGGAAGACTATCTTCCCGTAACCGAAAAAAAAGAAGAGCCAGTTGTCCCTGCACAGCCAGTTCAGGAAGCTTTTCTTTCTCTCAGGGCTCTTATAACCGGTCGATTCAAAATATCCAAATGACATTTAAGGTTTGAGGTTTGAGGTTTAAGTTTGCCGGCCGCCGGATGCCGGTTGCCGGTTGCCGGATGCCGTCTCCGATCACAATTCACTACTTAAGGAGCTTGTCCCTGTTTTCCCAGTACAGTTTTATGCTGTCGTTTATAATTTCGTAAGCTTTCTCTCTTTGAATAAACCGCTCCACCGTAACATTTTTATGCTCTTCCTTCTTGTAATCCTCGAAGAACCTTTTGAGTTCAACAAGTGTATGAGGCGGGAGTTCATCAAGTTCGGTGATATGATTTACCGACATATCGTTTCTTGCAACTGCGATTATCTTGGCATCTTTCTCAAGCTCGTCGATCATCTCCATTGCACCGATAACCCTGGCTTCGACTATGCACATGGGATACACATCAATAGAGCATATTACAAGTATGTCGAGCGGGTCGTGATCGTCGCAGTAAGTCTGGGGAATAAAACCGTAGTTGGCAGGATAATGAACCGATGAGAACAGCACCCTGTCGAGCTTAAGAAGGCCTGATCCCTTGTCAAGCTCGTACTTGCCCTTCGACCATTTGGGGATTTCAATGACACTTCTGACGAATGCCGGGGCATCGTTGCCTGTCTCAATAGAATGCCATGGGTTGGAATTATACTTCATGGTGACGGGAATTGGTTACTCTTCGCGATAAAGATATTCAATAATCAATAGTTATTCGAGTATTCTCCCTTCTTTAAAAGAAGGTATGGCAGCAGGAAATTTCCTATAGGCTCCGGGTCGTGGGTCTTTGCCCAGGCAGAGGTGACCTGGTATTGTTCCTGGAGCTTGTCGAAATTGAACATCAGGAAGCTCTCCCTGAAATCAGGAACCCATATCCATGTCCTCCTAATCATTTCGGGGTGCAGCTCCGAATAAGCTATTAGTCTCCTGTATATCCCGCGCTGCAGAATATTATCCATCGAGACGCCCATTTTGTCGAATATCCCCTTGTCGTTAATTCCAAGTACCTTCAGCTCCTCGCTTACAGCAGGTATGCTGTCGCTCTTGCGGCTGATTATAAAAACCTTTTCAACCCCCATGCCGCGCTTCTGCTCAAATTCGAAAAGTGCCCTGAACGGGACATGATCCTCTCCTACTCCGCCATCGATATATTCCGCGTCGGGAATAGTCTTCGAGTTCCTTATCCTTGCTGGCGGGAAAGCGATAGGAAATGCAGTGGATGCCATCAGGATATCAACAAGATTCAGGGTTGTATCGGTTTCATTGTTTATTTTCCTGCTGCAAATCCTGAAGACTTCCCTCCTGAACTCGATATGCTTCAGCTCAGTAAAGGAGACCGAAGTCGGTATTTTGAGGTCACCAATGCTGTGATAGCCAAGCTTCTTCTCAAATACTTCCGTCAGGAATTTTCTCTCCGGTTCAGTATTCACAGGAAGCTTCCTCTTCTCCCCCTGGGTAAAAATATCGCTGTTATGTATGCTGAAAAGAATTTTCCTGTATTCGGCCCATGTCATTTTGCCGCTAAGTATTGCATTAAGAGCGACAGCATTAAGTGCTCCCGAGCTCACTCCTGAGATAAAAACAACGTTCCTGAGCAATCCCCTGTTATATAATTCCTCGAGAAGGGCGGCTTCCTGTGGGATCCTTGCGGCGGCCCCGGTAAGAATTATAGCTGTTCCGCTTCTCCTTGAAGGCAAGGGAATGGAGACACGCCTTGAATTCCTGTCGGAAACAAATGATAATGTTGATATTATTAAAGCCAGCAAAATGAAACTAAACGCTCCTCTGTTCATCACGATTGCAGTAATTTTGACAGGTTGGATAAGTAAAATTCACCTCTTCAAAATTAAAAAATTTAAATGAAATGGCTTCCATCATCAGGTAATGGCAAGTACAGGCTAAATTCTGATTCCTATTTATTAAACAGAGGCATAATGAGAAGCGCCACAGTCAGCCCTGTGAGGATTACGACAGTACCCCAGCCGATTACATTCTTTGTTGTCCCGTTAATGTACGTCCCCATGATCTTCTTCTTGTTGATCAGTAGCATCATACTTACAAGAACCACTGGCAGAAGAATCCCGTTAATGACCTGCGACCACAGCGAAATTGTGATCATCGGTGCCCCGGGAATAAGAATTATAATAGCCGAAATAACGAGTGTGCCGGTATAGAGAATGTAGAATTCCTTCGCTTCGTTCCACTCTTTATCGAGGCCGGCTTCAAAACCGAATGCTTCGCAAACGAAGAACGCGGTAGCCAGAGGTAGAATTGTTGCTGAAAAGATTGATGCTATGAATAGTCCGAAGGCAAAGACCTGTGAAGCGAGGTTGCCGGCAAGGGGTTTGAGTGACAGTGCAGCATCCTTGGCTTCATTTATCTGAATTCCGTTGGGATGCAGGGTCGATGCACATGCGACCATGATGAAAAACGCCACTACAACCGTTACAATACATCCCACCACAATATCGACCAGGGTATATCCGTAATTCTGTATCTTGAGTCCCTTTTCAATAACTGACGATTGCATGTAGAACTGCATCCAGGGAGCTATTGTAGTACCGACCAGCCCTATAACCATTGCAAGTCCCTGGGTGTTCATTTCCATTTTAGGATGTACAATCGCCTTCCCGATTTCACTCCAGTCGGGATGTCCCATCACGGCAGAGACAACATAGGTAAGCAGTGATACGCTGAAGATGAGGAATATCCTTTCTGCAATTTTGTAGGTACCTTTTACAACAAGTATCCAGACAAGGACCGCCACAATAGGGACGGAGATATACTTGCTTACACCGAAGACCTCCATAGATCCTGCCACTCCCGCAAATTCGGTTGCAGTATTCCCTATGCCAGAAAGGAGAAGGCCTAAGAATATGAAAAATGTAATCTTTATGCCGGCGTTCTCCCTTATGAGATCCGCGAGTCCTTTCCCTGTTACGATCCCCATCCTTGCGTTCATCTCCTGGATGACAACAAGCACTACAAATGAAGGTATGAGTGTCCAGATAAGACCATAGCCATAAATTGCTCCTGCAAGAGAATAGGTAGTTATACCGCCGGCATCGTTATCCACGCTGCCGGTAATTATTCCCGGACCGAGTATAGCAAGGAAAATCAGGAACTGCCTGAAATACCTTTTGAATGGAAATTTTTCCCTGAGCATGACCTGATCTATTTTCTTTTCCTGGTTCTTCTTTTATTTGCGAGGTCCTCAACGACATCGTCTACGACAACCATTCCTTCAAGGTGGTTCGTCTGGTCCACAACCGGCACGGCAAGAAGGTTATACTTCGAGACTGTCTCGGCTATATCGTCAATATCCTGTTCATCATAAAGAAAGACAGGGTCGCTCTTCATGATCTTTTCGATATGGGTTCCAGGGCTCGCAATAACCAGGTCGCGCAGGGTGAAGGAGCCAATCAGTTCATCGTCCGAATCTGTCACAAAGAGGTTATAAAGTTCAGCCTGTTCAGGCTTCTTCTCTCTCAGTTCGCGCAGGATATCATCTACAGTTCTTGACGGGTGGTATGAAAGATAATCAGTTGTCATAAGGCTTCCCACCATATCATCGTCGTATTCCAGAAGTTCCCTTACCTCCTTTGAAGATTCAGCTTCCATTTCTTTAAGGAGCATCTCCGCCTTGTCGTCCTCGAGTTCATCGAGTATGTCGGCGACCTCATCGGCGGGCATTTTTTCAAGGACATCGGCCGCTTTCTCAACAGGAAGGTTTTCGACGATATGCACCTGGGCATGCGATTCAAGTTCCTCGAGCACATCTGCAGCCTTTTCTTCATCGAGGGATGTAAATACCGTCATACTTGTCTTTTTCCCAAGGTCCTCCAGGATATCGGCCAGGTCGGAAGGGTGAAGGGTATGAAGCTTTGAATAGCTTTTTGAAAGCTTAATATTGAGATTTGAGAAATCGATAGCCTGCACATCATCCCAGAGAATGAACTTTGCGGGAATGCTGACATTGAACAGCGTCAGGAATTTCTTCATTACGCCCGCCACCCCGAGTCGCCTGAGCAGTCCCTCAATTCCTATGTCAACAGCCAGCGGGTATGTTCCCTGCGACAGCCTTACAAGCCTGACGTCATTAACCCTTACAAGCTTATGCCCGTTCATGTCAACTATTTGCTTGTCGAGCATATTCTCAACAAGCAACATGCCATTGAGAACCTCTTCCTCCGGAAGCTTTACGAGCGAGGTGCATGTCACGCCAATACGCTCTCTCTCTTTAAGAACCGTAAAGTGCTGAAACGAAAAGAACCCTGTTTCCTTGCCGGTTTTGAGCTTGACACCCGATACTATCTGTCTTCCTGAATCATTGGGGCCCCCGGGAATTGAATTGATAAGAAGATCCCTGATGATACCAACGGCATCGCCATCAACATCGAATGCTTCTTTACCAATTACTCCGCTAAGGTAAAATGTTGTGTAGGCAGTCATGTGAACCTCCTTTCTTTTCGATACGGAAGGAGGTACTTTTACGGTACGGGTATCCCTTCGGTATCAGGATTAAACAATAATATTCGCCGGGCCGTCGTCCATACTGGTTTTAACTTCTTGATTTGTGCCGCAAAAATAAATTCTGATTCAATACTTTCCAAGAGCGAATGAAAGTTTTTTTATTTTTTTTCATATAATAAAAGGAATTACCGCTTTCCTGTTGACCGGGTAGTTGCTGAACCTTGCCATGTACCACTTGTGTGAAGCCCATGCCCTGGGGAAAAGATTGGCGAAAGTAAACACTGCAAATGCCAGACCTGCAAGGGAGAAGGTCATCACTGCCCATCCGGCCCACTCGAGAATCTCTCCAAAATAATGGGGCGATGAGATATAATTAAAAAGCCATCCTTCCGGCATAACATATTCATCCGGATTGTCCCTTCTCATTGCCCTGAGTCTTTCGTCCGACATTTTGTTTATCACAAAACCTGCTATGAAAATCGCGCAACCTGCAATAAACTGCCAGCTTCCGATCCACGCCGACGGGTATCCGATATACCTGAATGCAGCATAACCATTCACAAAGCCGTTGAAACAGTTAAAAACAAATGCCATCGACACCACCGAGACCGGATAAGGCTTATCATGGCCCGACTGGCGGAACGGGTAAATAAATGTCCTGTGAATATAATGTGAAAGCCAGAGAAGTATAAAGATGACATGGATCAACCCGATATGGCGGCAGGTTAAGAAAAAATATGCCATCAGTACCGGGGACGGCAGTTCCATGATCATCCATGCCCACTTCGATTTTATTGCCGAGCCCCACCCCTTCCTCATGAATTTGCCATAGGGTGCGGAAACAAAAAAGAGAACAATAAATACAAGAACTGCTGTACTGAATAAAATCACCAGTGAAAAATCATACAACCGGGTCATAAAAATTCATTTATTAATTTCACCAAATGGTTTAAAAATAATCGCCGCGTGCGCTAAAAATAGGTAATAATACTTATTTCGGGCCTCAACCCTTGAAAATTAATCCCGATTTAGTGCTGAATAACATGCAATTCTAACCTTTTTCAATATATTTGCACCTTCAAAGAAAAACTATCAAAGTGGGACTTTTACAGGACAAACTTTCAAAGTACGATGCACCTCAGAAGGCCATGAAGGCCGGCATCTACCCTTATTTCAGGGAAATAGAATCTGATCAGGACACTGTAGTCAAGATTAACGGGAAGGATGTTTTAATGTTCGGTTCAAACAGCTACCTCGGCCTGACCAATCATCCCAGGATCAAGGAGGCTGCAAAAAAAGCCATTGATAAATATGGTACCGGGTGTGCGGGATCAAGGTTTCTTAACGGAACTCTCGACATCCATATCGAACTTGAACACAGGCTGGCAAAGCTTGTAGGAAAAGACGGGGCTCTTTGCTACAGCACGGGGTTCCAGGTGAACCTGGGCGTGGTATCGGTTCTTGCAGGAAGGAGGGATTACCTGCTTCTCGATGAGCTCGATCATGCATCGATAATTGAAGGCAGCAGGCTCTCGTTTTCAAAAGTCCTGAAATTTGCCCATAACGACATGAAGGCGCTCGAGTCAAAGCTCAGGAAATGTGAGCCTGAGAGCATCAAGATGATTGTTGTGGATGGAATTTTTTCAATGGAGGGCGATATTGCAAAACTTCCGGAGATTGTTAAACTCGCCGAAAAGTACAACGCCAGCGTGATGGTTGACGATGCCCATTCTATCGGTGTAATCGGGAAGAACGGATCAGGTACTGCATCACACTTCGGCCTGACGAAAAAGGTGGACCTTATTATGGGGACCTTCTCGAAATCACTTGCATCCCTCGGTGGCTTCATTGCAGCCGACAAGGAAGTTATTAACTTCATAAAACATAATTCCAGGTCCTATATCTTCAGTGCAAGCATGACTCCTGCCTCGGCTGCTTCAGTTCTGGAAGCACTGAACATCATGGAATCGGAGCCCGAAAGGATAGCACATCTTTGGGAGGTCACGAATTATGCACTTGAAAACTTCAAATCAATTGGTTTCAATACGGGCAAATCGGAATCCCCGATCATCCCGCTGTTTATCCGCGATGATATCAAAGCCTTAAAGCTTACCCAGCTGCTTCTGGGTGAGGGTGTATTTGTCAACCCCGTCGTGTCCCCTGCTGTTCCAAAGGAGGATTCACTGATAAGGTTCTCACTGATGGCAACACATACCCATAAACAGGTAGATACTGCCGTAGAGAAGATTTCTAAGATTTCAAGGAAGCTTGGTATAATTTAGTCCGGTAAATTTTCCAGGGATAGGCCAGCTGCTCCTTCAAATTAATGGCTTATAATTCTTGTTTTTAACTGTATTAAACTTAAACCCATGAAAAAAGTAATCCTTATCACCGGTGTTTCAACAGGGTTTGGCAGGGCTGCTGCATCCCTTCTGGCCGAAAGAGGACATACTGTCTACGGCACGGTCAGGAGAGACTGTGAGACCGATCCAAAAGTAAACGTGCTCAAGATGGACCTCACAAAGGAGGACTCTGTAAAAGAAGCTGTGGATACAATTGTAAGCAGGGAAGGGCGAATCGACGTTTTGATAAATAATGCCGGCATGCATATCGGCGGACCCTGTGAAACCTCACCTATGGAGCATGTCAGGCTGATAATGGATACTAATTTCCTCGGGATGGTACGGGTTACCAGGGCCGTCCTTCCGGTAATGAGGAAGCAGCAGGGCGGAAGAATAATTAATTTCAGCTCCATCGGCGGCCTGATGGGACTTCCCTTCCAGCCTTACTATTCGGCATCGAAATTCGCTATTGAAGGATTCTCGGAGGCCCTCAGGGCAGAACTGCTCCGGTTCAGGATTAAGGTAATAGTGATCAATCCCGGCGACTTTAACACAAACAACACGAAAAACAGGCAGGGATTCCTGGCTCCCACCGGGGAAGGCGACCCTTACAGGGACAATTATGCGAATGCCCTTGCTAATATAGAGCGGGATGAGACGAATGGGGGTAAGCCCGAAAAACTTGCAGCAAAACTGGTTAAGATAGTAGAATGCAAAAACCCAGCTTCAAGATACAAGATAGGTGCGTTCATCCAGAAAATATCCGTTTCGGTTAAAAGGATGTTGACCGCATCCACGTGGACAAAAATCATAGCAATGTTCTACAATATCAAATACTAAATATAAAGTAGCTCTAAAGCATTTTTTAAAATTGGAACGGATTGTATAACTTTCAATCGCGTTCCATTTTTTTATTGAATAATAACCACACTATTATGAAATTACTAACCATTTTTGTCTTCATCATGTTAATCAGTACAGTATCTGCCCAGCCTTTAAAAGTCGGAGCATTTGAAAACACTGCCGATATTGGCAATCCTTCAATAAAAGGATCCGCAACATATGACGGGGCCGACCAGGTTTATTCCCTGAAAGGGTCGGGATATAATATCTGGTTTGGCAGGGATGAGTTCAGGTACCTGTATAACAGGATAAAGGGAGACTTCATCCTCACCGCAAATTTTGAATTTGCCGGCGAAGGAAAAAATCCACACAGGAAGATCGGATGGATGGTAAGAACATCAACCGATGACAACTCCGTCCATGTATCCGCCACTCTGCATGGAGACGGGCTCACTGTACTGCAATGGAGGGAGCTTAAGGGAGCGCTCATGAGGGACCCTGAAGATGAGATACGTGCCCCGAAGGCAGGTTATTCGGTAATCCAGCTCGAAAGATCAGGAAGTACCGTAACAATGAGAGCCGCACATGCCGGTGAGCCATTACAGCTGGTTGGATCAAAGGTTGTGGAAGATATGCCCGATGAAGTTCTTGCAGGACTTTTTATCTGCTCACACGATACCTCGGTTACTGAAGAGGCGCATGTCTGGAACGTGAGAATCGACAGGCCCGTTGCAGATAATTATAACCCCGATAAATACGGATACCTTGGATGCCGCCTCGAACTTATGAATGTCTTCGATGGCAAAAGAAAGGTAATACTTGAAAAAACCGGACGTTTCGAGGCACCCAACTGGATGCCTGACGGCAAAAAGATATTGTTCAACATGGATGGCCTGCTGTTTACCATTCCTGTATCGGGCGGCACCCTTGAAAAACTTAACACCGGCTCAGCCAATCACAATAACAATGATCACGGAATTTCCTTCGACGGCAAGCTTCTTGCAATCAGCAGTCACCGCGAGGGAATGCCCGGGTACGGTTCGACAGTTTATTACCTGCCTCTGACCGGCGGTGAGCCAAAGATGATATCAGACAAGACACCATCCTATTTCCATGGCTGGAATCCGAATAACAAGGAGGTGGTTTATGTTGCCATCAGGGAGGGAAGCAAGACCTTCAATATCTATAAGAACTCTATTGATGGTGGAAGGGAAACCGCTCTGACAAGTACAAAAACAGGGGAACATGTGGACGGCTGTGAATTTTCACCCGACGGCAGGTATGTTTACTACAACGGAAGTGCCTCAGGGACCATGCAGCTCTGGAGAATGAAACCCGACGGCTCGGGCAAGGAACAGGTAACTTTCGATGAATATAATAACTGGTTCCCTCACATTTCTCCTGACGGGAAATGGATAGCATTCCTCTCCTTCCCTGTCGATATCGACGTTAACGGTCATCCTGCCTATAAAAAATGCATGCTCAGGCTCATGCCCGTTAACGGGACGGGTTCTCCAAGGGTTATTGCTTATCTTTACGGCGGACAGGGAACAATCAATACACCTTCGTGGTCGCCCGACAGCAGGAGCATTGCATTTGTTACCAATTCAGGAAAATAATATCAACAAAATAAACAATCAAAAATCCAGCAGGATGAAAAATCACATTTTAATTTTAATGATGCTGTCCATTATCTCATGCACGGGTGAAAAAGGACACCGTCCCGACTACCCTGTGACCAGGAAAGGCAATACCATCGATACAATTTTCGGGACACCCGTACCGGATCCCTACAGGTGGCTGGAAGATGACAGATCAGCCGAAACAGCTGAATGGGTGAAGGCCCAGAACGTCCTGACATTCGGCTATCTTGAAAAAATTCCTTACCGCGACCAGATAAAGAAGAAACTGACGGAAATGTGGAATTTTGAAAAATTCCAGGCTCCCTTCATTGAAGGTGAATACACGTATTTCTTCAAGAACGACGGTCTTCAGAACCAGTTTGTCCTATACAGGCAAAAAGAGGGCCGGGAACCGGAAATTTTCATCGATCCGAATAAGTTTTCAGCCGATGGCACCATTTCGCTTGGTGAAATCGGTTTCTCCCACGATGGCAGCCTGATGGGGTATTCTATCTCCGAGGGAGGTTCGGACTGGAGAAAAATTATTGTAATGAATACTTCAACAAGGGCAATCGTCGGCGATACTTTGAAGGATGTCAAATTCAGCGGCATAGAATGGCAGGGTAACGAAGGATTTTATTATTCGAGCTACGACAGGCCGAAAGGAAGCCAGCTCTCAGAAATGACCGATCATCATAAGCTCTACTTTCATAAGCTCGGGACAAAACAGTCGGGCGATAAGGTTATATTCGGTGCAGATGTAAAAAGAAGGTATGTCGGTGCAGGAATATCCGAGGACCAGAGGTTCCTGATTGTAACTGCCGCTAATTCCACAACCGGGAATGAGCTATATATAAAAGATCTCAGCAAGCCCGGAGGTAAATTTGTTACAGTAGTCGATAATTTTAACTCCGACTCCTACATACTTGACAATGAAGGCGATCAGCTGCTGATCAGCACAAACCTTAATGCTCCCAACAAGAAGATTGTGACTGTCTCCGCCGCTGATCCTTCAAGCAAGAACTGGAAAGACCTTATTGCCGAGACAACTAATGTACTGGAAGCCTCGACAGGATCAGGCTATATCTTTGCTCATTACATGGTTGATGCCATATCCAAAGTGCTTCAGTACGACCTGAAAGGCAAGCTTATCCGGGAGATCAGGCTGCCGGATATAGGTTCCGCTTCCGGTTTCGGTGGCAAGAAAACCTATAAGAATATTTATTTCACGTTCACCAATTACATTACACCGGCATCCATATATAAGCTGGATCCAAAAACCGGAGAAAGCACCGTGTACAAGAAACCTGCCATAAGCTTTGACGGTTCAAAATACACTTCCGAACAGGTATTTTATAATTCCAAGGACGGGACAAGGATCCCGATGATAATCACATACAGGAAAGGCCTAGAGAAGAATGGTAAGAACCCGTGCATCCTCTACGGTTACGGTGGCTTTAACATCTCCGAAACCCCCGGATTTTCCGTATCTGTTGCCGTCTGGCTCGAGCTCGGGGGTATCTACGCTGTTCCGAATATAAGGGGAGGCGGGGAATACGGTGAAAAATGGCACCTGGCCGGAACCAGAATGAATAAGCAGAATGTTTTCGACGATTTCATAGCAGCAGGCGAATACCTTGTTAACAACAGGTACACATCACACGATTATCTCGCCATAAGGGGAGGATCAAACGGGGGTCTCCTGGTTGGTGCAGTTATGACACAGAGACCTGATCTTATGAAGGTTGCCCTCCCGGCTGTTGGTGTGATGGATATGCTCAGGTATAACAAATTTACCGCGGGTGCCGGCTGGGCGTACGATTATGGTACCGCCGAAGACAGCAGGGAGATGTTCGGATATCTTTTGCATTACTCACCTGTCCACAATGTAAAGGAAGGTGTTGAATACCCTGCCACACTGGTTACCACCGGCGATCACGACGACAGGGTTGTGCCGGCTCATTCCTTTAAGTTTGCAGCTAATCTCCAGGCCGGACAGAAAGGGGCAAATCCGGTTCTTATCAGGATTGAAACCAGGGCCGGGCATGGTGCCGGAACTCCCGTAAGCAAGACAATAGAACAATATACCGATCTCTACGGGTTCACCCTCTGGAACATGGGAATAAAGGAGCTGAAATAATAGCAGGTATAAAGAGGGTGTCTTACGGCACCCTCTTTTTTACAGAATAGCTTTTTACAGGTATCTCGCCATACTCGACCTTCAGGAAAGGCTTGCCATCTTTCAGACCGACATTTCCGAACCCCGTTTCAGTTGCAAGAAAGCTGTTGAAGTCTCCAACCCGCGAATCGATATACAATTCCTGACTGACAGCATCGTACCTTACTCCCGTAAGACCCTGCAGCAATCCATAGCTCGACATAGCCCTGGCATACCAGTGGCCGCACTCATATTCATCGAATGGATTTCTGACTTTCCCGTCATAACGGTCGCGGCACGTCCTGACGATTTCAAGACCTTTTTCCGGTTCCCCGATAAGCATCAGATGCGATGCCACCTGGTACTCATAACCGGTCCATACCTCGTCGCTGTATGGGAACGGAATCGACAGGGCACCACCCTTTGGCCAGGTACAGAGGATAAGACCACCCTCTTTCCCAAGGGCATAGGCGGGTCTTTGCGGGTTTGAATGGTTGCTTAGATCACGGACAAAATTGTACCTGAAAACAGAATTGAGGTGGCTGGCAATCTTCGATGAATCAATGATATTATCTATACCGCAAACTGCCCCGATCCAGGCACCGAGAACCCCGTCAGACAGGCACCCTGTACCATACTGGTATTTGGGTCCTTCTTTCATGAACCTTTCCTTTTCTTCCGGCGGAACATTGTTCCCCTGATCATTCATAGCTATCTCGGGATTAGCTGCCTTTAGGTCTTTCCATCTTACCTTCTGGAAGAAATATTCGCCATTGAAGAGCTCGTTTTCCATTGCCATCCTTCCTTTAGCATACAATTTCTCATACCTGGAAACATCCTCTCCAAGTGCTTTTCCCATGAGTGCCATTGACTTTAATGCACCAAGGTAGAACCCGGTGCACATTCCATCAGGCCCCCAGAATTCGATATCGTACGTATTGTGATGCGGTTCCTCAAGTGTTCCGGTAAGACGTGGATCCCATGTAGCAATGCAATAGTTCATGCTCCTGACCACCAGCGGGTACATTTTTTTCAGCCATTCCGTGTTTCCGCTTATCCTCCAGTCGCGGTACATTTTCATAATACCCCCGAGCTGGCCGTCAGATGCGGCATAGAAATTATTGGCAACTGGTCTGACCGGAAGTGCTGACCTGAATGTCTGATGTCCGCTTGAATCCTGGCTTGATGTATATTCAGTCTCCCTGAGGCTCCTTTCCAGCACAGGGAAGAGATGGCAGATTGCCTGGGCATAATTCCAGACATGCTCGCACGATCCGGCACAGCATCCCCAGCTGTCGCCGCACCCTTCCCAGCTCCATAGCCTGCCATCAGTCTGTCGTAGCACTGTCGGTGACTTTAAGATCGTAAGATTTGCAGCAACGGCTTCAATAACCTCCGGTGGTAAGGTCTGGGAATAGAATGAATTGCTGAAGAGTTCCGATTTCTTCCTGAGATCATCATAATTAGTCTGCCAGAATGCCGAGACTTCCTCAATGTTCCTGAATTTACCCGAGTACCAGGGTTTATAAAAGGGAGATCCCGTACAACAATCCTTCCCCGAACACTCCTTCTTCATCCTGCTTTTATCTTCCTCTCCGTATTTCAGGTTGCTGTCAGGGACATACCATGTAAACATTACCCTTACAGTCTTTGTCCCGCCTGCCGGCAGGGTGAATGGGACAAACAGGGTGGCCCCCGGTGCATTCTGACTCACCGGCGGGCTGTTCCGCGTCGCGCAGTTCTTTATGGTCTTCCATGCCATTGTAAGGGGGTCCCACCAGCCTCCCCTGAACCAGCAGTAATCGATAATAGTCGAGGGATCGTTTGAATAAACAGAAAACCATCCCTTCGTCTCTGGTTTGTCCCTGACCCCCTCCTCGGACAGCACAAAGCCGTCTGAGGCCTGCTTAATCGAGTTTTTGCCATCCGGTTGACTCATGAAGTTTCTTGCACTGTAAGAAAATACTGCCTCAACTGGTGATGACCCTGTGTTTTTGAAAGTATATTCAAAAGCTCCGGCAGGCAGGCTTGAGTTATCCTGGTCAGTAGGAATGAAGGGGCTCCATCCTGTCAGTTTTATCTCGAGAGGGAGATCAGCATCGTGCAGTTCTATGGATGCAAAAGGAAACCTGGCGATGAATCTGGCTTCATCGAACCGCGGAAGCCCGTAAGTCGTTCCTTCGGAGCCGTTGCCTGACCCCGGCTGACCGAATTTTTTCCAGTCCGGAACAGGGCCCTCGATTACCTTGGTTCCGTTCTCAAACCCCCTGACGGAAATTGCAGCAAACATGCAAGGTTCATTATAGATATCGGGTTTGTTCCTGACAGACATGTGCGATATCCCGCCCGTTCCTTCGAGACAGAACATCCCGGCACCGATGCCTCCTATCGGGAACGCTATCCTGTCGAGGTTCCTGCCTTCGTAGTACCCGTTGTACTGGTGTTTATCCGGTGATAAGTCATGCTTCCCCGATGAACATGAAACAGCTGTAACAATCAACCCGGCCGCGATCAGCGGCATATACCGTACAAAATTTTTCATATGATCTTATACTTTAGTTTACTTCAAGACCTCTCCAGTCGGGGAGTTTTGGAAACTTTGCATGCGGTTCGGACTGGTACCAGAAACAAACAGAAGCAATATCCGATTTCTGTGCCAGGTACCTCCCCCCTTTATGCCATCCCAGGTCCTGTATTGTCACTTTCAGATCCTTGTCAAATCTTATTGGATCCATGATGTGCCAGCGGTAAAGGCCGAAGCGTTGCATAACATCATAATGCCCGTCACCTTTAATCACCTGGTGAAGACCTGAATAAGGGGTACAGAAAACCGTGTAATCAGATTCATCGACACCGGCATTGTTCTTCCTGTTTGTATCAAAGTCGTACGACCCGCAAAAATAGTCCTCGGTTCCGGTTCCGCAGATGGTCGGGAACTGTGAATCACCATCCATGTAGAATTTTATCTCACCTTCACCCCACCAGCCATTATTATGAACGCCCATGGCCATATAGACTCCCACATACTGACCTTTGCCCTTGATTCCGTCGGCGATTGTATAGATTGATGTCTCATCGGGGTTGGATCTCCTGAACTGTGCGTGGAAATATCCTGCATCCTCCGGAACCTCAGTAAGCGTGTAATCTACCTGGTAATAGAGCGACATGGTCTCCGTTTCGTCGATGTTTTCCATTGTCATCCTGCACTTTTTCCTGAACGGCATGATCCAGTAACAGTTAAAGGCACTCCCGGGATTTACACAGACCGCCAGCGATGCAAGAGGGGAGTACTTGAGCCATCCCATGCAGAAAAAATCACCTACCGGGCATTCCACTGAAGGTTCGGTTTCATCATCCCAGTAAATCCTCAGTATGGAATATCTCCAGTTTCCTGTCGGTGTCATCCAGATATGCTGTATTGCACCCGGGCCGTTTATCTCAGCCATGGTGAATGTTTCCCCGGGCTTGATCCTGATGAATGGGTTGATTTTCCAGCCAGGTCCCAGGTCGCGTGCGGCGCTGGAAGCGTTTGCAGCATTTTTCTTATCCCTGTTTGCAGGGTCAGCCATTCCTGCCTTACCCTTTTCGCCTGTAAAATTCTCGGGGCTGACAGAACGTGTTTTAGCGTCGGAAAGCCTGAACAGGTTTCCCATGTTCATATCCAGGCCGTTGAACCTGCCCTGGGAAAATGCTATAAAGGGTATAAGTGCAAGAATTACAAAACTTAACAGAATTTTTTTCATGGTATGGGATTTTGGTTATTGAAAAGAGATGTGCAGTGTTCAATGTTAAACTCTTTCTAAAATTAAGAAATTCATTTGATTTCTTTTTGTATTTTTAAAACATCCGCATGAACAGTTTATGTAAGAAATAAGTAAAGATTATGGTGAGAACAAAATGGAACCCGGCAATATTAATGATGGTTATTTTATTTTTATTATCCGGATGCTCACCTAAGCAACCGAAGGCAAACGGCAAGCTTTTTATCATAGGTGGCGGAAATAAAAGTCTGGCAATGATGAGGGAGCTTGTTGACCTGTCGGGAATAAAAAATTCAGGCTACATGTTTATCCTTCCCATGGCCAGCGCCGAACCCGACAGCTCCATAATCTGGACCCGCCACGATTTTGACAGTACCGGTGTCACAGTAATGCCTGCATTTAACTTTAAGAAAGGAGAGGTTCCTCCCGCCGACAAGCTCGATTCACTGAGGAAAGCAAGACTGATATTTATTGGAGGGGGTGACCAGGAACGGTTCATGGATATCGTGAGGAACACTCCTGTAATGGATGCCATCATGGAAGCATGGCACAACGGGGCAGTCATCTCCGGCACCAGCGCGGGAGCTGCTGTCATGAGCAGGAAGATGATCACTGGAAACCAGATGAAGCATCCCGGGCTGGAATCGAGATACCCGACCATCGAGGAAAGCAATATGCAAATAACCGGGGGCATGGGCTTCCTGCAAAATGCGATAGTAGATCAGCATTTTATCAAGCGCCAGCGTCTCAACAGGCTGATTTCAGTATCAATCGAGAACCCTGAAGAGGTATGTATCGGGATAGACGAATCCACGGCAATTATAACCGACGGGAAAGAGGCTGAGGTTACCGGGAACAACCAGGTGATAGTGATCAGGAATCCCCTGAAGGAAAAGAAAGTTAATAACGGTCTCATCGGAACAGAGGGACTTCAGCTGAGCGTCTATCTTCCCGGGCAGAAATTCTCCCTGGAATAATATTATTTTTCGTAAACGCCTTTTCTGACCACAACCCTGTCCCTGACAACCCATTTCCCCATCGACAGCAGGTGAACCATGCTCATCCTCTCATCCAGGAAAAGAATGTCTGCATCCATGTTTTCAGCAATAAAGCCTTTGCTTTTTAGCTTCAATATAGTGGCAGGGCTCGATGTCAGGACCTTAACTGCAGTTTCCAGGGGTATTTTTTCATCCAGAACTGCATCAGCCAGTTCCCTCAGGTTTGAGGACGGCAGGCCTGTTTCAAGCTTTACCAGTCTTCCCTGGTCATCAAATCCGGGAAGTGATCCGCACGAGTCTGACGAAAACGTTATATGTTCAATGGGAACGCCTGCCCCGAGCAGAAGCTTTAGTGCCTTCGACGGCTTAACCTCTTCGTCGGGGAAGTAGGGATAGGAGCTGGTTGTAATATCGACGTATCCTTTTTTCCCATATTCCTTTGAGTCTTCAAAAATATAATCGTTCCTGTTACAATGGGTAGGGAGGAACTGGGTGTACCTGAGCTCGCTTTTTGCAACAGCTTCATGTATAGGTCCGAAAGGATCCTTTGCATCTCCAAGGTGAATATTCACAATGCCTGCTTTTCCGCCAAGCATCCCTCCCACCCTCGCGAGCGCGGTGAGCCGGATGAGTTCGTCTGTAGTCGGGCATGAGCTCCTGTGATCGGAAAGAGCAATTTCTCCGGCACCGATCACCTCGTCAATGACTGCTATGTCGCGCCCGATATCGCCGGTAATGCTCGGGGCAGGCACCTGGTATGCCCCGGTCAGGATCCATGCCGACGCTCCCTCTGCCCGCAGAGCCTTGGCCTTCATCAAGACAGACTCGACAGATCGTGTCAGTCCATCGGTTCCCAGGCAGCCAATAACTGTCGTTACACCGGCAGAGTACATTTCCGAAAGCTTCAGTTCGGCTGTCCGTGTCGAAGGCCCGCCCTCCCCGCCTGCCCCGGCAATATGGACATGATTGTCGATGAGGCCGGGAACCGCGTTCAATCCTGATCCATCGAATATTTCAATCCCAGGGAGGTCATCAGCATTTATTCCTTCCGATACCGACAGGATCGTATGGCCCCCGGTAAGTATATCCCTCTTCCCGGTTTTATCGGGAGAGTACAATGTGACGTTTTTAATCAGGATCATTTTGCAGGCGGTTTACTTTACAGGCAAATTTAAAGTATTGAATCATTGAAGCAAAACTTTTATCAAAGAGCCTTCACGAGCGATAAAACAAATTTGTATTTTCGTGAAAACCAGTAATTGAAATATGAAATTCAGATTCTCCGTTCCCCACAACCTGGTAATAGTTTTCAGCATAGTTATTTTCGCGGCAGTACTCACATGGATCATACCCGGAGGAAGGTACGACCGTAAACCGGTGATGGTAAACGGCATAGAAAGGAGCGTTATTGTAAACGGGTCTTTTCATTATGTCGAAAAACAACCCCAGACCTGGCAGATTTTCTCTGCATTTTACAAGGGCTTTGTCAATATGTCGCATATTATTGTCTTCATCCTCATGGTAGGCGGAGCATTCTGGGTCCTCAACGATACAAAAGCCATTGACGTGGGGATCTTTGCCTTTCTTGGGTTCACCCGTGAAATGGAAAAATTCGGACCGGTAAAATTCCTCGGTGTTAACAATATCATAATCACCCTGGTAATGATTCTTTTCAGCCTGTTTGGTGCCCTCTTCGGGATGAGCGAGGAGACAATTGCTTTCTCAGTCATTTTCGTCCCACTTGCAATTTCAATGGGTTACGATTCGATTGTGGGAATCGGGTTATGTTACTTTGCCGCACATATAGGTTTTGCCGCGGCAATTCTTAATCCTTTTACTGTCGGCATAGCACAGGGGCTGGCCAGTGTTCCCCTTTTTACAGGAATAGAATACAGGACTTTCTGCTGGGCCGTGATCACCGCTGCAGGAATTATCCTGGTTCTCGTTTATGCTTCAAGGATCAGGAAGGATCCTTCAAGGAGTCCGATGTATGAAGCTGATGAATACTGGAGATCCAAGGGAAATGCACATGTTGATCAGATCCGGTATAAAACCCCGCTGTCGGCCTGGATTACTGCCGCTGCCGTGGCTGTTGTCCTCATAATCTTTGCGGTAAAATATCCATCCACGACACTCAGTTTCGGACTTTCCAGGTTCTCATCCCCTGTTTTGCCTGTGCTGGCCGGTTTGTTTATCATTTCAAGCGTAGTTTCCCTGCGCAGGTCACTTCACTTTTTCGTGCTGAATATCCTGGCTTTCACAATGATTTACCTTGTCGTCGGTGTGCTGGGCTATGAGTGGTATATCATGGAAATAGCCGCCCTCTTCCTTGCGATGGGCATAGCTGCCGGATTTGCTGCGTCAAAGAAACCAGGGGAGATCACTAAACTTTTTGTCGAGGGTGTCAGGGATATTGTATCTGCCTCGCTCGTTGTCGGCTTTGCCGGCGGGATAATTGCGATTCTGACCGACGGCCAGATAATCGATACCGTTCTCAACAGCCTTTCCGGCACACTGCATGGTGCGAGTCATCTTTCGGCAATCACGCTGATGTATCTCTTCCAGTCGCTCCTCAATCTTGTTATAACTTCAGGTTCAGCCAAGGCGGCCCTCACAATTCCTATTATGGCGGAGTTCTCAGACATTGTTGGTCTTACCCGCCAGGCTACGATAATGGCGTTCCAGTTCGGTGCAGGTTTTACCGATATGATCGCGCCCACTTCCGGTGTCCTGATGGGAGTTCTTGGTATGGCAAGGGTCCCATATGTTAAATGGCTCAAATGGGTATTGCCCGTTCTGCTGATCCTGATTTTACTCGGATTCCTGCTTCTGGTTCCTACTGTTACCATGAAGCTGAACGGGTTTTAGAAATCCGGAGTTAAAGTTTAGTTAAAATCAATATTTCCTGAACAATTGATAGCCTAATCAGGTTTACTTTGCATCGTCAATATTAAACAATTTACACTGGAATCCTGATTATAAACATGTTAGGCAAATATCAAACATAATTCTATGTACTTCAAAAAACTCTTGATTGCAGTGGTATTCTTTTTACCCCCGGGTATCTCATACAGTCAGGAAAACTTCAAGGATACCATCTCTGTTTCTTTATCCGGTGCCGACAGCCTCTTTATCAAGGGTAACCTTTCCCTGCTTGCAGAAAAGTGCAATGTTGGTTCAGCGCGGGCACAGGTTATCCAGGCCAGGCTATTCAGAAACCCGAACTTCAGCATTACCCAAAACATTTTTAATCCTTATTACAAGTCGATGAATACCCGGCAGTGGTTTGACTTTTCCGACCGGGGTGAGATGGAGATACAGGTTCAGAAACTCTTCCTGCTCGCCGGTAAAAGGGACAAGAAGATACTGCTTGCCGAAACCGGGGCGATGAAGGAAGAGCAGTTGTATTTTGACCTTCTGCGCACCCTGAGATACACCCTTCACAGCAGGTTCTTCAATATTTATTACCTTGAGAGGACCCTGAGCATGTACGACAGGGAAATTGCATCTCTTAACAGGCTTTCCGCAGCATACGGATCGGAAGAGGGTAAGGGACTGATTTCAAAAAAAGAAGTCCTCAGGATCAAAGCTTCACTGTTTTCACTTGAAAATGAAAAACTTGGTTATACAACCGAGATGATTTCTGCTCAGACTGACTTCAATATACTCATGCATACATCCGGCATTTTTTATGAACCAGTTATCAAAAATGAACTGGTTACAAATTTTCAGCCCGATAGTGTAAAGCTCAGCCTGCTGGTCGACACTGCATATCAGTGCAGGTATGATCTGAAAGTCGCACGGACCGACCTTGCATACAGTAATCTTAACCTGGCCTACCAGAAGGCTCTTTCGGTACCCGACATGACAGTTTCAGGAGGATGGGACAGGAACGGGGGATATTTTCATAACTATAATTACGTGGGGCTTCAGTTCGACCTTCCTTTGTTCGACAGGAACCAGGGAAATATAAAAAGTGCAAAATTTGATATCGAAAACAGTAAATATAAGGTTCTCTCTGCCGAGGACCAGGTAAAAGCTGATGTTATAAGTGCTTACGCCGGTGCTGTCGAAACTGACAGGCTTTATGAAAAGTTCGACAGTAAATTCCTCGAGGATCTGGAAACCATGAACAAGGAAATGCTGAGAAATTATGAGAAAAAGAATATCAGCCTGATAGAATTTCTCGATTACTATGAAGCTTATAAAACCAATGTTGTCCAGTGTAATACACTTATGTTCAACCGGATCAATTCAATTGAAAATCTGAATTTTGCTGTTGGAAAAGAGATATTCACCAATTAATTTCATACTCCCGGAAATGAAGAATTCCCTGTTTATTCTAATTATCGTGCTTCTGATCACAGGATGTGGCCGGACGAGGTCAAGGGTGTCAGGAACTGCCGAGACCAGATTCTGCATCCCCGATAGTCTGATGAGCCAGGTCTGGTTCGACACTGTAAGGGTGAAGCCGGTTTTTAATGAACTTAAACTTTTAGGCAAGATCACGTTCGACCAGGACAAGGTGGTAAGGATTTATCCGCTCGTAAGCGGGGTGGTTACTGAAGTAAGGGTTTCCCTTGGCACTTATGTACAGAAAGGACAGGTTCTGGCAGTCATACGAAGCTCAGAAATGGCCTCGGCCGAAAACGACTTAAATACGGCAAAAGCCAATCTTCAAACCTCTGAAAAATCATTTGCCGCCGATTCGGACCTATACCACAGCGGCATTTTATCGGAGAAAGAATTCACAGCATCACGAAATGAACTTGAAAAAGCAAAGTCGGAATTCAGGAGAGCATCGACTATACTTTCCATTTATGGATCAGGAACACAATCTGACTATATTGTAAAAGCACCTGTATCGGGATTTATCGTTGAGAAATTTGTAAATGCCAGCATGCAGATAAGGCCAGATAACTCATCGAACCTCTTCACAATATCCGATCTCAGGAAGGTATGGGTTCTCGCTAACGTATATGAATCTGATATTGCGAGCATTACTGTGGACGAGAAAGTTGAGGTCAGTACCATCTCCTACCCCGGTAAGAAATTTTATGGAAAAATTGACAAGATCTACAATGTTCTCGACCCCGACAATAAGACAATGAAGGTCCAGATTCAGCTTGCTAACGACGATTACCTTCTGAAGCCAGAAATGTTTGCAGCCGCTATGGTCTACCAGGAAACCAACGAAAAAATGCTTGCTGTTCCGTCAGCGGCTGTCATTTTCGAAAGGAATCAGTACTGGGCGCTTGTATACAGGAACAAATGTGACGTCGAGACCAGGCTCCTGGATGTAGTCTCATCAAACAGTTCGGAAACTTACGTGCGGTCAGGCCTGAACAACGGCGACGCTGTAATAGTTAACCGGCAGCTCCTGATATATAATGCCCTCAATCAGTAACAGGCGACCCAGATTGCAATGAACAGGTTTATTAAGAATATTATAGCATTTTCGCTGAAGAACAGGTTTATCATCTTCTTCAGCATTTCCATTATCGTCATCTGGGGTATTATAAGTTATCTCCGTACCCCGGTGGAAGCTTTTCCTGATGTCACTAATACTGAAATCATAATCATTACCCAATGGTCTGGAAGAAGTGCCGAGGAGATTGAAAGATATGTGACAATTCCGATCGAGATCGAAATGAATTCGGCGCAGAAGAAGACTGACGTCAGATCTATTACGCTCTTCGGGCTCTCGGTGGTTTACGTAGTTTTTGATGATAATGTTGACGATGCATTTGCACGTCAACAGGTTAACAACCTCCTGATGAACGTCGATCTCCCTGAAGGAATAAAGGCGGAGGTCGAACCTCCTTCCGGACCGACATCCGAAGTCTTCAGGTACACACTCAGGAGCAACTCCAGGAGCATCAGGGAGCTCAAGACTATCCAGGACTGGGTGATAGAGCGCCAGATCAGGTCGATCCAGGGTGTAGCCGACGTAGTCAGTTTCGGTGGTGAGGTCAAAACATATGAAATTCAGGTTGACCCTAATCTCCTTGCAAAATATGATATAACCCCGCTCGAGGTCTACCAGGCAGTTAACAGGAGCAATATCAACGTGGGAGGGGATGTGATTGAGCATAACACCCAGGCTTATGTGGTGCGTGGAATCGGGGTTCTTGATAAATTCTCCGAGATAGGCGACATAGTGATAAAGAATATAAATGGTTCTCCTCTCCTTGTCAAGAATGTAGCAACAGTTCAGGAATCGAACCTCCCGAGGCTGGGGCAGGTTGGAATAAATGACAAGTCCGATGTGATTGAAGGCATAATCCTTATGAGAAAAGGCCAGAATCCATCAGAAGTAATCCAGAAGGTTAAAGCAAAAATAAACGACCTGAACAATAAAATTCTGCCGTCAGATGTAAAAATGGTTACCTTCTATAACCGTGAGGACCTGATTCACTATGCAACTCACACTGTGCTGCATAACCTTATTGAAGGAATAATATTCGTCACGGTCATCGTTCTGCTTTTCATGGCCGACTGGAGAACAACACTGGTAGTTTCACTTATAATACCTCTCGCCCTGCTCTTCGCGTTCATATGCCTTAAACTTAAAGGCATGTCGGCCAACCTGTTATCGATGGGAGCTATTGACTTCGGCATCATTATCGATGGTGCGGTGGTTATGGTGGAAGGAATTTTTGTGGCGCTCGACAGAAAGGCGGAAGAGATAGGGATGACACGGTTTAACCGGATTTCAAAACTTGGACTGATAAAGGACACCGGCGCCGAGATGGGAAAATCGATACTGATTTCAAAGCTTATAATCATCACGGCTCTGATGCCCATTTTCTCGTTCCAGAAAGTGGAAGGCAAGATGTTTTCGCCTCTCGCGTATACACTCGGGTTCGCGCTTCTTGGCGCCCTGATATTTGCCTTAACCCTGGCCCCGGTAATGTCGAGTTATCTTTTTAATAAGAACGTAAGGGAGAAGAATAACCCGTTCCTGGCATTCGTGATGAAAATTACCACCAGGGTATTCGATATTATCTATGCTAACAAAAGAATCGCACTCATTGCCTCAGGTGTCGTGTTGGCACTTACTTTCTTTTCATTTAAATTCCTTGGTACAGAATTCCTTCCGCAACTGAACGAGGGTGCGATTTATGTCAGAGCCTCATTACCAATGAGCGTTTCGCTTAGCGAGTCGGTCAAGATTTCGGAGGATATGCGGCACATTTTCATGTCGTTCCCTGAAGTGAAACAGGTTTTGTCGCAGACAGGCAGGCCAAACGATGGTACGGACCCAACCGGCTTCTACAACATCGAGTTCCATGTAGATATTTACCACACTAGGAAGATGGAACTGAAGAAAAACAGGGAGGATCTTATTAACAGGATGGTACAGAAGCTTTCAAAATACCCTGGAATAGATTTCAATTTCTCCCAGCCCATCCAGGACAACGTTGAAGAAGCAGTATCGGGTGTAAAAGGTTCGCTTGCAGTAAAAATATACGGCGATAATCTGGATATTCTTGACCAGAAAGCCGACAGCGTTTATAATATAATGAAAGATATAAGAGGCGTTGCCGACCTGGGCCTCATCAGGAACATTGGTCAGCCCGAGTACAGGATCGAGCTGGATGAGAACAAGATGGCTCTTTACAATGTTGCAACAGCCGACTGCCAGGCAGTGATCGAAATGGCAATCGGTGGAAAGGCTGCTTCAACCTTTTATGAAGGCTACAGGAAATTCGATATCAGGATACGGTATAAGCCGGAATTCAGAACGACAGACGAGGAGATAGGAAATCTCCTGGTTCCCACTTTATCAGGAACCCAGATTCCAATAAAGGAAATAGCAACCATAAGAAAGGTAACAGGCCCCATCCTGATATTCAGGGATAATAACCAGCGTTTCATTGCACTCAAGTTTTCTGCAAGGGGACGTGATATGGGTTCAACCGTCAGGGAAGCCCAGAAGAAAGTTAACGAGGCTATTAAGCTTCCCAAGGGATATACCATCTCCTGGGAAGGCGATTTTGAAAACCAGCAAAGGGCTTCAAGGCAGCTTAGTCTGGTCGTTCCGATCAGCCTTATTGTAATATTCCTGATACTTTTCATACTCTATGGGAATGTTCTCGATGCCGGCCTGATTCTTGTAAGCGTTCCGTTTGCCATTGTGGGAGGCATACTGGCACTTCATATTACCTCAACCAATTTCTGCATATCTGCCGGTATAGGATTTATTGCACTCTTTGGTATATCGATCCAGAATAATGTCATACTCCTTTCAAAGTTCAAGAAGAATCTGCACGAGAAGATGGAGCTCGACACTGCGATAAGGACAGGTGTTATAGCAAGGATCAGGCCCGTTGCGATGACCGCTTTGCTGGCAGCCATAGGTCTATTTCCTGCAGCCATCTCAACCGGCATAGGTTCTGAATCTTCGAAACCTCTGGCCATTGTTGTAATCGGTGGCCTGGTTACAGCGACAACACTTACCCTTTTTATCTTCCCGATTGTATTCAAAGGAGCTTATAAATACAGGATGAGCAGGTCCACCAGGGAAGAGGTTGCAATTGTATAACAATAATCTTCAGGATATCAGTTTTGCAATATAGAATGCAGCTCCCGCAGCAAGCACACCGATGAGCACTGTCTTCAGGGCTCCAAGCAGCGGCTTTGTCCCTGTCAGCCTGGTTTTAACATAACCGAAAACAAACAGTAAAACGACAGTTACTGCAGAAGAGATAAGGAGCCCCTGGTGCGGTGTTGAAGCTATGAAATATCCTGTAAGAGGAACTATGCCGCCAATGATATAAGAAAGTCCAATGTTAAAAGCACTTTTTGATGCCCGCTTTTCATCAGGTTCTTCCATTCCAAGCTCGAAGCGCATCATGAAGTCGACCCATTTTTTCTTGTCCCTGCTTAACTCGAGAGCCATCTGGTCCTGAAGCGCCGGGCTGATCCCATACTCCATAAAGACATCCCTCACTTCCTGCATCTCGTGATCGGGCAACCTTTCCACCTCGTCATGTTCCCGTGCCAGTTCGGATTTGTAATGATCAGACTCCGTGCGTCCTGCCAGATAACCGCCCAGCCCCATTGCGATTGAGCCTGCCACGATCTCGGCCATACCGGCGGTGATGATAATTCCGTTGCTCGATACGGCACCACTGAGCCCCGCGGCAAGGGCAAAGGGAACTGTAAGTCCGTCAGACATTCCTATTACGATGTCTTTAATAAGATCAGAGGATGTAAAGTGCTTCTCGGTATGCATAATCACGGCTTGTTTATTAGTGTTTTTTAATCATGATAGTGGACACTAAATTAAGAATTTCCAGATCCATAATAATGAACAAATAATCAGGCAGGTTGTTATAATCTAAGATTTCAACCGGACCTCATTAGATGATCCTTTGACAAATTAACGAACAAATAACTTCAGATAATGAAAAAAACGATCTTACTTTTATCATTAGTAACAACAATGACAGGTTCAGTTCTTGCCCAGGGATTTTATATCCGCGCAGGAGGAACCTACGGGCTCCCGGCCGGGACAAATGTTCTTGGCGACCAGGCTTCAAGTACATATGATTATACCGGAGGAAATGCATCGACAGGTTCTTCAAAGTCGGTAAAAGGATCTTATGGTGCGGGCCCATCCTTTTCTGTTGCTGTCGGTTACAAATTTAACGAGAATTTCATGTTCGATCTAGGTGGTCAGTACCTAATCGGCAACAAGTACAAGACATCATCCTACACGCTTTATAAATATTCGGGTTATAACTGGGTCGACAGCGACTTCTACGATACCCATGCCAGGGGAGTTTTCCTGAATCCGTCCTTTGTCTTTTCAGCAGGCTTCGGTAAGGCCGCACCTTACGGAAGGTTCGGACTTGTCTTAGGCTTCCCGCAGATGACAAAGAATGAGGCATATTACAGCGTGAATGATGGTGGAACGTACAATGAAACCAGGACGTGGGTCTACAAGAATGGAATGGCTCTGGGTTACCAGGCCGCTATCGGAATGAACTGGAAGCTGTCTGAAAAACTTGATTTCTACACTGAACTGAACATAATCAACCTTACCTGGTATCCTTCACAGTCGAATCTTACAAAGTATATCAGCAACTCTGAGAACCTGCTTCCCAACCAGACTGTTTCACAGATACAGACTAACTATGTAAAGAGCATTAATCCGCTGGCCCAGCAGGATACTTCAAAACCGTCTGAACAGACAAAGGTTTCGATGCCTTTCTCATCTGTTTCAGCTAATGTCGGATTAAGATTTACCCTGTTCCAGAAAAAGAAGGAATAGTACTTCATGTTTTATACCTTTAAAACCCTGCTGAAGAATATCATCAGGGTTTTTCTTTTCTCTTTGAAGTATGGTTCCAAAAGGATAAATTTGTTAATTCTAAAGCCAGATCCTATGAAAAAACATTTATTTCTTGCCCTTCTCCTCTCCTGTGTGATTGCAGCCTGCACGGCACAGGAGGCACCGCTGAGAATAATCGTGTTCGGCGCTCACCCCGACGACTGCGATGAAACATTTGGAGGCACTGCTATCCTTTTTGAAAAGCTTGGATGCAAGGTCAAATTTGTCTCAATGACCAATGGTGACGCCGGCCATGAATCAATGGGCGGAGGGGCACTTGCAAAAATCAGGATGAAGGAGGCTGCCGAAGCAGGCAAGCGGTTTGGCGTGGAATATGATGTCCTCGACAACCACGATGGCGAGCTCATGCCAACCCTCGAAAACAGGCTTAAAGTAATACGTGAAATCAGGAAGTTCAATGCCGATATCGTGATAGGTCCGCCACCTGATGACTACCATCCCGATCACAGGTACACCAGCATTCTTGTCCAGGATGCGTCGTACATGGTGATAGTTCCGAATGTTGCACCAGACACCCCCCCTATAAAGAAAAACCCTGTTTTCCTGTACCCGGGCTTTTCTACTCCTGAATTTGCCGTTGACATTGACCAGGTCTTCGACCAGAAAGTTTATTCGATGTCGGCGCATGAATCGCAGTTCTTCGACTGGCTCCCCTGGACAAGGGGCGAGCTCGACAAGGTACCACAGGGCAAGGAAGCCAGGCTCAAGTTCCTGGCCGACCAGGCTGAACCTGTTTCGCAGGCTGAACGCGATTGCCTGGTAAAATTCTATGGCGATGAACACGCTAAAAAGGTGGTGCATGTGGAGAGCTTCAGAAGGACTCCCTATGGAAGACACGTCTCTGTTGAGGAGATTGTGAAACTTTTCCAGATGATCAGGAAATAGCCGGCTTTATCCGGAGCCAGACAAGTCCTCCTGCTATTGCCAGCACCGCTGCAACATGAAGGGCATTTTCCCAGCCGATTGAAGCGGCTATAATGGGAGTCAGTGCCGGGGAAATCAGTCCTCCGATATTGCTTCCCATATTCATGATTCCACCTGCAGTTCCGCTGTTCTTTCCGGAGATTCTCATCATCATTGTCCAGAAAGGACCTTCGACGCAGAGGATAAGAGCTGTTGCAAACGCAAGTGAAATGGCTGCCATTACAGCGCTGCCCGTGTGGGCACCAACTGAAATCAGAAGTCCTGACAGAACCATACCTGTAACCGGTATTATCCGCCTTCCCTTCACCGGTCCCGGTTTACCCGCCGCGAGCCTGTCGGATATATATCCTCCCAGAGGAATGGAAATGATAGAAAGTATCCAGGGAAGGCTGCTCATCCATGCTCCGCTCAGGAGTCCGAAGTGCCTTTCCTGGACAAGGTAAATATAAAACCATGAAACGAAGATATATCCGACATAACCCTGGAGCGTATAGCTGAGTGTTAACAGGATAAACGAGGGCGATTTCAGGTTGCCCCTGTTACCGGAAAGCCTGTCCTCCCCGGTAAGATTTTCCTCCTGCCGAATGGTATTGACCTTAGGTGGTTCCTTGATCTTCAGCCATACAAGGGCAATTATCAATGCCGGAACGGCCGATACGATCATGGCTATTCTCCAGCCCCAGTGAACCATAACATTTGAAACAAGTGGCGGTGCAATTGCAGAACCAAGTCCTATTGACGCAATCACGATGCCGTTAGCCCTCCCCTGCTGGTGGGGCAGCACCCAGCCTGAAACCCCTTGCGCCGCTCCGGGGTATGCAGGCGAAGCCGAAATACCCAGGAGGAACCTGATTACCATGAAGAGAATAACCGATGCACCTGCCGACGCCTGCAAAAAGCCAAGCCCGACCACAGTCTGCAACAGTGTAAAGAGAACCCAGAACCACGCGGCAATTGTCAGCACCTTCTTTGCACCCCACCTGTCGGCCATGGCGCCGGCCGGAACCTGGCACAGCGCATAGCCAAGGAGAAATGCACTGAAGATTCTGCCCATCGCCACCTGCGATAGTCCAAACTCCTTCATCAATAGCGGACCTGCTGTCGATACATTGACCCTTGCTATGTAACCTGCAGTAGCCGTTGCACAAAGCATTGTAACAATCCTCCACGGATTCCTGCTGCCTTTCATCGTATTCTTTTATGCATTATAAGTTCTGACTCGCCTTCAAGGATATAGTCCTTGAGCTCCCCTACTTGCTTATATCCCAGTTTCTCATAAAGAGCTTTGGCCCTCGGGTTAAATGATGAAACGCACATAAAGAAATGCCTGAAAGATTCGCGGAAATATCCTTCCGCGTGTTCAAGAAGTGCGCTTCCCACACCCTTGCTTCTGAACCTGCTTTCGACCACGATCGATTTGAGGTATGGAGAGCTTGCCATGCCCCGGGGATGTATCACCATGGCCCCGCAGGGTTCCCCTGCCAGTCTTGCGATGAATACCATATATTCCTTATCGTGGCAGAATTTCATGCTGTTTTCGAGAGTTATTCCCAGAGAAATCCACGGCTCCGATGAAGCAATCAACCTGGCCGTCCAGTCACGATCCTCATCACCTGCTTCACTTACAATTATTTTCTCCATACAACATTTGTTCATTTATGTCAGAATCAAACTTAACTATTTTTAAGGAATAAACGGCGCACAAGGTTTGTCTATAAGTCGGAAGTAATCAGTAATTTCAGACCGTCAATATTTTGACAAAATTCGGTAACAATACAGTCGTACCAGATGAAACGATCATTAATCATTTCCGGCATCGTGGTGCTGGGAGCAGTAATCGGGCTTATAATTTTCAACCGTGCGGTATCGGCAGGTAAGAATGTAAGTCTTTACACGAAAGCCCTTTCCGGGAAATTTGAGGTTACCGTCAACGCATCGGGAGAACTGATTGCTGAAAAATCGGTCGAGATTAAGGGCCCGGTTCTCAATCAGCAACCTGGCGGGGGCCCGGGCAGGGGAATGGATATGAGGAACCTTGATCTCAAAATACAGGACCTGGTGCCTGAAGGGACAATTGTCAATGCCGGCGATTACGTCGCCCAGCTCGACAGGACCAACTATGACAATACCCTGAAGGATGAATATCAGAACCTGTCTACTCTCACTGCAAATCTGGAACTTAAGATCCTCGACACGACTGTTACGCTTACATCACTGCGCGACGATATTAAGAACCAGACGTACTCGGTTGAGGAAGCCAGGATTGTACTGGATGAGTCAAAATATGAACCACCTGCAACAATCAGAAAGGCACAGCTTGATCTCGACAAACAGAAAAGGGCACTTGAGCAGCTGCGTAAAACCTATGATCTGAAAGCCGCCCAGACACTTGCCGACATAAACCAGGTGAAGCAGACTGTAACCAGGAAAGAAAAGCTGGTCAAAGACCTGCAGGAATACCTTGCAGGCTTTACCATCAAGGCTCCATCACCAGGCATGGTGATCTATAAAAAGAATATGCTCGGATCAAAAACCAAGACCGGATCATCGTTGAATATTTTCGATATGGTTGTCGCCACGCTTCCCGATCTTTCGGTTATGCTCTCAAAAATTTATGTTTCGGAAATCGAGGTTGCCAATATAAAAACAGGCATGACAACGGATGTTGGGATCGATGCGTTGCAGGGAAAAACCTACAAGGGGAAAATCATTAGTATTGCCAACGTCGGAGAGGAGCTTCCTAACTCTGATGCCAAGATGTTCGAGACGCAGATCAGGCTCGACGGGACTAACCCGGAACTGCGCCCTTCGATGACAACCAGCAATAAGATACTTGTAAAGTCGATTCCCGGTGCTGTTTATATCCCTACTGAATGTATCCAGGCAGGTGCCGACAGCATTCCGTTTGTCTATACAAAAAGCGGTACAAAGAGAGTAGTACTTCTTGGAGCGTCGAACGATAAATTCACGGTCGTTGAAAAGGGACTGGATGCAGGAACGCAGATTTACGTTGTTCCTCCGGCAAAGCCTGAAAAATTCAGGATCACCAACAAGGAGCTTATCCCTGCTATACGGCAGCGGGAACTAACTGCAATCGTCTCAAAATAGGTTCTTCATTCCCCGAATCTGTAACCTATTGCGGGTTCGGTGATAATCAGTGACGGATGTGACGGATCGTCCTCTATCTTCTTTCTCAGCTGGGCAACAAAAACCCTCAGATATTGAGTCTGGTCCGAGTAGCCATGCCCCCACACTTCCTTAAGGAGGTACTGGTGTGTCAGCACCTTGCCTGCATTTTTTGCCATAAGTGCAAGGAGCGTAAACTCTGTTGATGTAAGTTTTAAAACGTTATTTTCCTTTCGTACCACGTGCCCTGCAAGGTCGATAGAAAGCGAACCGAATTCCATAACAGACAGTGTGCCGGTTGCTTCACTTGATATCCTGAGGGCTGACCTGATCCTTGCAAGCAGCTCGCCGGTCCTGAAGGGTTTTGTCAGGTAATCATTTGCGCCGCTGTCGAGTGCTTTGATTATGTCTTCCTCCGAATTCCGGACAGATAATATTATTACCGGGTTCATGTACCACTCCCTCATTTTTTTCAATACCACGAGCCCGTCCTCATCGGGAAGGCTGAGGTCGAGCAGGATCAGCGAAGGGTTATGCGTGGCGGC
Source organism: Bacteroidales bacterium (assembly GCA_035541795.1). Taxonomy (GTDB): domain Bacteria; phylum Bacteroidota; class Bacteroidia; order Bacteroidales; family VadinHA17; genus LD21. Next base: position 495,296 of record DATKMR010000001.1, on the reverse strand, counting down.
GGCCGAAATGCCTTCCTTGGCAGTCGAGGCTTCTGAAACCTTATACCCGTTCAGGTTAAGCGTGATTTCCAGAAGTCTCCTTATCTGGACCTCATCATCGATAATCAGTATGTTATTATTTGTCTCCAATTTACCCCTAATATAGTGTTTTGTTTACATCCAGGACCTCAGTGGGGATCTTGACTGTGATTTTGGAACCACCATTCTTCCTGTTTTCAATTGTGACCGTCCCGTTATGTGCCTCAACAAATCCTTTTACTATAGAGAGGCCAAGCCCTGTCCCTCCAGGATGGCTGCCTTCAATCCTGTAGAATTTATTAAAGACATTCGATATCTCTGCAGGCGGAAATCCAGGGCCCCTGTCCATCACCTGAAGTACAAGACTATCGTGATCGTGATACATCTTGATCCTTATCGTGGTATCGGGCTTTGAGTACTGGGTGGCATTAAGAACAAGGTTGTGCAGGACCTGCTCCACGAGTCCGAAATCGATCCTGACAAGCGGAATATCTTCCTGGATATTCACCTCCAGGTTATAGGCCGAAAGCTCTTCCCTTAGTGTTTCAATGACCTTGTTTGCAAGGTCATTCACGTCATACCAGTCGGGCTTGATTGTGATTCTTCCCGATTCCAGTCTTGACATATTCAGGAGGTTTTCTATCAGGCGGTTAAGCCTTCTCGATGCCTTGTTAATCTCGTTGTAAAGCCGGCTGTTTGCCTCCCTGTCTTCAATACCTGATAACAGTGTGTCGGAGGCGCCCATTATTGTGGCAACCGGTATCCTGAATTCATGGGATATTGAATTGAATATGCTTTTGTACAGCTTATCCGATTCATCGAGGATTGATGCCCTCCTGGCCACATCATTCAGGAACTCCCTTTCGAGGGCGTTTGAAATCTGCGTCCTGTATGCGTTCCAGAATGCCTCTTCATCACCTCTTAAATATCTGTCCTGCCTGATCACCACAACACCAAGTCTCAGCTTATTTCCGGTCAAAGGATAGAAAGTAAACTGGGAGGATGGCAGCGTATCAGTGAACCTGCCTGCTTCCCTTGAGTGCTGAAATGCCCACTCAGCAATACTGAGATCGGAAGTATTGAGCCCGAACTTACTCTGGTGATTCTTATCCTTTTCAAGCACATTATTGCCCGATTGCAGAATAATTGCACATTCAAACCGTGAATACTTTTCGATAAATTTGACAGATGTCTTTATTACCTCCTGGATGCCTGAGGTCATCGACAATTCCCTGGTGAGCTGGTAAAGGGCATTGGTTCTCAGCTCTCTTTCGCGGGTCATCCTCTCCTGCCGCCGCACCCTTGAGGTCATTATACCTCCCACAATTGCAATAATAAAATACATAAGGAGCATCAGGACATCCTCTACCTTATCGACATGCAATGTGAACGAAGGCGGGATGAAAAAATAATCCCAGATTACCGCACTTAAGGCTGCAGCCAGGAGTACGGGTCCTATACCGACAAATAAGGCAAGCGTTGAAATAGTGAAAAGAAATGCGAATGAGACTACCTGGTATCCAATATATTCCTTGAACGGATAAAAAACCGTGGCTGTGAGAATGGTGAAAAAGGAAGCCAGGAGGTACTGTGATACCCCTGAGGTAAAACCTTTTATGCCAAAATACTTCATGTACTGGCTGTCGTCGTGCTGACTCGATCCGACAACATAGACATCTATATTCCCCGAATCCTTAATCAGCCTGCTTACAAGGTTCCCGAGTACAAAATATGAAACCAGGTTAAGATTTCTTGGCTTGCCAATTACAATATGCGTGATATTCTCCCTTCTTGCCGTTTCAAGAATGACCTTTACAATATCCTCCCCGGATGATGTAATGAAGTCAGCACCCAGCTGTTTTGCAAGCCCGATATTCTTATTCAGCTGTTCCTTCTGCACCTGCGCCAGTTTTTTTGGCGATTCAACATAGAGTGCAAGAAGGGTGGCACCCATGGTATATGAGAGGTTTTTTGCCCACCTTAAAAGTTTTGCCGAATGCGGGCTCGGACCGATCACCACGAGTAAATGCATCCCCGACTTCCAAGGACCCCGGATCCTGTTCGCCTGCATGTAAGTCTTGACCTGCTTATCGACCCTGTCGGCGACAAGCCTGAGCGACATTTCGCGCAGGGCGGTAATATTGCCTTTTTTAAAGAAATTCCTTATTGCCTCTGCCGACCTTTCAGGGGTATAAACCTTTCCATCTGCAAACCTCTGGAGCAGCTCATCGGGAGTGATGTCGACCAGTTCAACCTCATCGGCTTTTTCGAAGACTTCATCGGGAAGGGTCTCCCTGACAATTATCCCGGTAATCTGTGAGACAGTATCAGCCCTGCTCTCAAGGTGCTGAACGTTAAGAGTCGTATAGACATCTATTCCGCTGTCGAGAATATCCAAAATATCCTGGTATCTTTTCAGGTGCCTGCATCCGGGGGCGTTTGTATGAGCCAGCTCATCTATTATAATTATATCAGGATTGCGGGCCAGGATACTTTCAATATCAAGGTCCTCAAGATTTGTCCCCTTGTATTCTATTTTCTTTCGCGGAATGATTTCAAAACCCTTTAAAAGCGCCTGGGTATCAGGCCGTCCATGGGTCTCAATATACCCGATTATGATATCCTTGCCCTTGGTCTTGTCAATCTGTGCCGATTCAAGCATCGAGAAAGTTTTCCCCACACCGGCACACATGCCGAAGAAGATCTTCAGTTTCCCCTTCCTGCTCCGCTCATCGTCTCTTTTAATTGAAGCAAGGATTTCATCGGGATCGGGCCTGTTGTCGTCCGGATCGTTCATTGAATCTTATCGAGACTTAAATTTAAGAGAAAAACGTTGATCCTTCGCTCACCCAACAGGTGAAACTGCCGGTCCTCTGTCAGATTCTTAATCAGGCTCAACACCTGTTCGCGTTGTTTATCATTCAGGTTTCGGGCTCTGGCTATCCTGTTCACCTGAAGCAATGCCGCCGACGGTGAAATATGCGGATCCAGCCCGCTTGCCGATGAGAATATCATCTCCCTGGGAACCCCGACCGTATCGGGTACCATATTCATAACTGAAAAATTCGTTCTCCTGCAGGCAACAACCTTCCTGAGGGAATCGCTTGTCGGACCAAGATTGGATCCACCCGACGGAACAGCATTATAGAAAACCGAGGAAGGCCTCGACCAGAAATAAGCAGCACTGTCGAAGTTCTGTCCAATAAGCTCCGAGCCTGCTACCCTGCCGTTTTTCATTACCAGGCTGCCGTTAGATTTTGCAGGAAATAACAGCTGGCCGGCAGCCGTTATTAAAACCACATAAACGACACCTGTCAGAAGGGTCATCACCATCAAGAACCTAAATGCTGTAATTGCCAGCCTTTTCATTGTCATTCATCGTGTTAAAAGTCAAGCCGCTATATCAGATTTATAAATGAAAGGAACATATCAATAAACTTAATTCCTATGAATGGAACAATTATTCCGCCCACGCCGTAAACAAGGATATTTCTTGTAAGCACCTTGTTTGCAGAAACGGGCCTGTATTTGACACCTTTGAGGGCCAGTGGTATAAGGGCAATAATAATCAGTGCGTTAAAAATTACCGCGCTCAGTATTGCACTCTCGGGTGTCCTGAGCTTCATTATATTCAGGACTGCCAGGGGTGAAACGCCTGATGCGCTGACGTAAAGGACAGATGCTATTGCCGGGATGATGGCAAAATACTTTGCAACATCATTCGCAATACTGAAAGTTGTAAGGGCTCCCCTTGTCATAAGCAGTTGCTTCCCTGTTTCCACGACTTCAATCAGCTTTGTCGGATTGCTGTCGAGATCAACCATATTGCCTGCTTCACGGGCCGCCTGTGTCCCCGTATTCATTGCCAGTCCGACATCTGCCTGGGCAAGTGCCGGTGCGTCGTTTGTTCCGTCTCCAATCATTCCGACCAGATGTCCGTTTGCCTGTTCCTCTCTTATCCTGAAGAGCTTGTCTTCAGGCTTTGCTTCAGCCAGGAAATCATCCACGCCGGCTTCGGCAGCAATGGCGGCGGCGGTAAGATGATTATCACCCGTAATCATGACTGTGCGGATACCCATTTTCCTGAGCTGGGCAAACCGTTGCTTTATTCCGCCCTTAACTATATCCTTAAGATGAATGACGCCAAGTACCTGGTTGTTTTCGGCAACGACAAGGGGTGTGGCCCCGTGCCTTGAAAGATCTGTCACGGTCTCTTCGATGGATTTCGGGAAGAACCCGTTATTATCCTCTATGAATTTCTTGATGGCCCCGGCGGCACCTTTGCGGATGGATCTCAGCTGACCGTCCTGTCCCCTGAGATCTATCCCGCTCATTCTTGTCTGGGCAGTGAATGGAACGAAAACAGTTCCAAGAGGCTGCATCTCGCGAGCCCTGATGTTATACCTCTCCTTTGCAAGCACAACAACCGATCTTCCCTCGGGAGTTTCATCTGCAAGGGAAGCCAGCTGGGCGGCATCGGCAAGACGCTCACTCGGGATACCCTTTGCAGGTATAAAATCGGTGGCCATCCTGTTTCCAAGGGTAATGGTTCCCGTTTTGTCGAGTAGCAGGACATCCGTATCACCTGCCGCTTCGATGGCTTTGCCGCTGGTGGCAATGACATTTTTCCTCAACAGCCTGTCCATCCCGCTTATACCTATGGCACTGAGTAAGCCTCCTATTGTTGTAGGAATAAGGCAAACCAGCAGGGAGATCAGCACCGGCAGGGAGAGATTGTGATTTTGAGACAGGCCCGAGGCTTTCAGGCTGTATCCAAAATAAGCCGGCATCGCAATTACAACAATAAGGAAGATGATTGTCAGGCCTGAAAGTAAAATTATAAGTGCAATTTCGTTCGGGGTCTTTTGCCTCTTTGCCCCTTCAACCAGTGAGATCATCCTGTCGAGAAAGGTATTTCCCTGCTCGGAGGTGATCCTGATCAGTATCCGGTCGCTGATAACCCTGGTACCCCCGGTCACAGCACAACGGTCACCGCCGCTCTCACGTATAACCGGTGCCGATTCACCCGTAATTGCTGATTCATCAACACTTGCAATACCCTCAATAACATCACCGTCGGCAGGTATAATATCACCCGATTCACAAATCACAATATCACCTTTTCTGAGTTCGGTGGCAGCTACATTCTCTTCACCTGAACTGGCAACCAGCCTCGCCTTGGTTTGGGTGCGGCTGCTCCTCAGGCTCTCAGCCTGTGCCTTGCCGCGTCCCTCTGCAACCGCTTCCGCGAAATTCGCAAATAGTACGGTAAACCAGAGCCAGATTGTTATCTGGACATTGAATGCTGAAAACTGACGACCCAGGATATCTGAAACAACAACGGCAGTAGTGATCACCGAGCCGATGGCAACAATGAAAATCACAGGGTTTTTGATTAGTACCGCCGGGTTCAGCTTGGTGACCGAATCCTTCAAAGCCTGCAGGACGATCTTTCGGGTAAACATTCGCTGTGTATTCCGGGTTGCCATCTGTTGATTTTTAAAAGGTTACTCCTGAATGCATCAGCAGATGCTCCACTAAAGGTCCCAGGGCAAGAGGCGGGAAAAATGTCAGTCCTCCCACGATCAATATGACTCCTGTCAGAAGAACCACAAAAAGACCCGTATCGGTCCTGAAGGTTCCTGAAGAAACAGGTGTGATCTTCTTTCTTGCCATATGGCCGGCGATAGCCAGTACAGGAATAATCACCCCGAATCGTCCCACTATCATTCCGGTTCCGAGCATCACATTGTAAAAGACAGTATTTGAATTCAGTCCGCCAAACGCGCTGCCATTGTTTCCTGCAGCTGAACTGAATGCATAGAGTATTTCGGAAAAGCCGTGAGGTCCGTTATTGTTCAGACCGGCCAGGCCTGCCGGGATTGAACAGGCAACGGCGGTAAACAGTTTTATAATGACCGATGGAGCGAGAACAGCAATTATAGTCATCTTCACTTCAAAAGCCTCAACTTTCTTTCCAAGCAGCTCAGGTGTGCGGCCTACCATCAGTCCTGCAATAAATACTGTCAGGAGGACAAAGACAATGATCCCGTACAACCCCGAACCGACACCGCCGAAGATAATTTCACCAAGCATCATGTTGAACATTGCCACCATCCCGGAGAGCGGTGAAAGGCTGTCATGCATGCTGTTCACCGCACCACACGATGTTGCACTGGTAATTACAGAATACAGCACACTGTTCGCGACACCAAATCGGGTCTCCTTGCCTTCCATGCTGCCTGAAACGTTTAAAACCGGGTTATGCCCGTATTCAGAAATCAGCGATATGGTAAGTCCTGTTACAAGAAGGATCAACATCACTCCAAAAATTGCCCACGCCTGCCTTCTTGATTTTGCATAGTTCCCATAAGTAAAAACAAGTCCTGCAGGAATTAATATCAGTGCCACCATCTCGAGGAAGTTTGTAAATGGTGTGGGATTTTCAAACGGGTGTGAGCTGTTTGCCCCAAAAAAGCCCCCGCCGTTCGTCCCAATCTGCTTTATGGCAATTTGTGATGCGGCAGGACCCAGGGGAATCAGCTGGGTGCCTCCCTGCAGAGGCGTTGCTGTAACATAATGTGAAAAAGTCTGGACCACTCCCTGCCCGATCAGGACAATTGAAAGAAATATCGACATTGGAAGCAGGATATATACTATGCTCCTTGTAATATCGACCCAGAAATTGCCTAAAGTATCAGATGTCTTCCGTGTCAGTCCCCTGATGAGAGCCACGGCAACCGAAATTCCCGTAGCAGCACTCACAAAATTCTGTACGGTAAGACCAAGCATCTGCACCAGGTAGCCAAGAGTGTTCTCTCCGCTGTATGACTGCCAGTTTGTATTCGTTACAAAACTGACGGCAGTGTTAAATGCAAGATGCCACGATAAATTCGGCAGTCTCTGGGGATTAAGCGGGAGGTAAGCCTGGAGTACCAGTAACAGGTAAAGGAAAATGAACCCGGCCAGGTTAAACAACAGGAGCGCGCCGGCATACCTCTTCCAGTTCATCTCATCATTGGAGTCAACTGCGGCCAGCCTGTAAACAAGTTTCTCAAGCCATCCGAAAACAGGCTTCATCAGGTGTTTTTCATCCATGAAGACCTTAGCCATAAATGTTCCTAGAAATGGTGCCACTGCGACAACAATTGCCAGGAAAATCACAATCTGGAGGACTTCATCCATATTACAGTCATTCTTTGGTCAAAGTAGCAGCATCAGAATTTTTCCGGTTTCATCAATGTATATACCAGGTACCCCAGGATAAAGAATGCAATAATCCCACCTATAACATAGCCTCTGGAAGTGGATGACCCGGTTGTGACAGGATGCCCTGCCAGAGGCAGCGCAATGAGTGATAATTTGGTGATTAAAGTTTTCACAGCTTTTTTTCAATAAAACAGTATATCAGTCTTATTTCAGATCCTGAATAGTAATGCAAAGATAATCCTGTTCTCCGACTTTACGAGGTCGGGTCGCCAGGAAGGATCCAGAATTGTGGTGGAGTAGCCTGTCTGGGAGGTAACACCTCCTCTTCCGGCAAAGTATGGAACATTTGATGACCTGTGTACAAATTCGATCCTGAACGTGAAGCTTTGATTCGGCATGAAATCGATGTTTGTTGAACAATCCCAGCCAGTAAACCTGTCACCGGGATTTGCACTGAAAGGGAACAAACCTTCCGTTCTTGTGGGATCGTTCGGGTCGGGAAGCGGGCTGGCCTGTCCTGTCGGGTAAAGGACAAGGTATCTGCCGGGATTCGTCATCACACCACCTCCTATTGTCCAGGCAAGTTTGTTTTTTGCGAACCACACCCGGTTATAGAACATGGCACTTACAAAATACTGGGCCGGGCCACGAAGGCTGTCACCATTTTTGAACCCGTTAACACCTGCCCCTTTTTCAAAGCCGATGTCCCAGGTAAATGAAAATGCGGCTCTTCTGATTCCTTCTGAGGCAGGATTTTCATAGTACCGGAACAGCAGGCTGTTGTCCGAATGGAATCTTTTCCTGCCAGGAAGCCCTCCTGCATCAGTTCCAAAATAGTCGTTTGTGAGCATCTTGAGGTTTCCTGAAGGCTCCCAGGTTATGTTTGTACCAAGCCCCGGCATGCTGTTGAATTTACCATAGCTCTGCCATCCATTTATTATCCATGGCTCAATTTTCAGGTACTTTGAAGGGAAAATCTGCAACCGTATACCATTAAAAAACCACGGGGTATTATCCGATGTGAACGAGGCCTGGTACTCCCAGTTTTCAGCCTGGTAATAAGAATTCAGACCGATATAGGACATAAATAATCCGACATCGATATTGATGCCGTACCATACATTAAAATGGTAACCCACGTTTGCTTCGCTCAGGTAACGGTAAGCATTATCAAGGGAATACTGACCCCTGTAAGGGCTGACATCGTTTCGGGGGACTACAATTGAACGTGTTCCGAACTGTGTCATGAACCTTGCCCTGGCATTCCCGAACATAAGATCACCTCCGAAATGTAAGGCTGAGAGTTCAATCTCGTTATCCCTTGCCAGCGCAGTGGAGCCGACAACCGTGTTATCGATCGGGTTACTGAACGAATAGGTGTAGTTAATATCCACCATAACCCCAGGAACGAAATACTTCATGTTCCTGAAAACAGATGAATCACGCCTGTCGCTGCCGTTCTGCCAGGTTGCATCAATTCCGTCAAAAGGAATTTTTACAACCTCTTTTGCCTGTTGCGCAACGGCATTTAAATCAACAGAAAGAATCAAAACGATTAAATGAATGAACCTGTTAGTTTTCATTTCGATGATACACCAGTGAATTATTATCGCCTTACCATGGGAACTGTTCAGGACTGATTATCAGGCAGTGAATGATTCCTGAAACGCCAATATTGAAAAACCTGGAGAGGGTTCAGATCAGGTGAATGTGAAAAAGTCTCTCAATTATTTTCCTGAGAATATTGCCGGCAAAAAACACGCCTGCCAGCAGTACCAGGAACATCGCAATTTCACCCAGAGTTTTTAAGTCCATCTTTAATAAAATTATCAGTAACACTTCAAATTCAAACGTCGCGGAACTTATCGCGTCAAAAGTACGCCCGGGCTCATAAGGACCTTATAAAGATTCCCGCCTTGCACATAAAGATTTTATATATAATGGAGATATTGCCGGGATTTTTACTGAAACAAATGTTACATACTGTATATCAATCACATAAATTAACAAATGGAAAAAAGACTTTCCACACCCGGGTATATCTTTATATTTTCTTTATATATATTGGGCACTTCTTTATAATCTGTTTATAAGCGGTGTGATACTTTTGCGCAATTTATTTGCCGGTTGGTGAATATTGACATAAAACCTGTAAGGCAGATCAATGAAATTCGTGAAGTTGGACCTATGAATAACTACAGCAGTACGAGCCTTACTTTCGGTGAAAAACTAAAAAATACTTTTATCGGCAGGGCGAAAGCCATCCAGGATAAGGGCATCTTTCACAAGCTTTCCCTGATAGCTTTTTTTGCCTGGATAGGGCTCGGTGCCGATGGCATATCCTCATCATGCTACGGGCCAGAGGAGGCATTCAGGAATCTCCAGGGACATCCGAGCCTGGCTATTTTTGTCGCGCTGGGGACCGTCTTTACAATTTTTATTATCAGCTCGAGCTACAATCAGATCGTGAAGCTTTTTCCGCATGGAGGAGGCGGATATCTAGTTGGCAGCAAGCTTCTGTCACCCGTTACCGGGATGATTTCAGGATCTGCGCTCATTATAGACTATGTTCTTACGATCACACTTTCCGTCTCCAGCGGCGCCGACGCGATATTCAGCTATTTCCCCGCCGAATGGCAGCCATATAAACTTTATTTCGGACTAGCCGGGGTATGTTTCCTGATACTGATTAACCTACGGGGTGTTAAGGAGTCGGTGCTTTCGCTCACGCCCATTTTCATAATTTTCATAACCACCCACGTGGGTGCGATACTCTACGGTATATTCATTCATGCATCAAATTTTACTGCCGTAGCCGCACAGACAACGCACCAGATCAGCTCTACCGTTAACCAGTTCGGGTTCTTTGCCACTTTCTTCATTATACTGAGAGCTTACAGCATGGGTGCAGGAACATATACAGGCATCGAAGCCGTGAGCAACGGCATGCCCATCCTGAGGGAGCCCAAAGTAGCCACGGCACGAAAAACAATGTTCCTGATGGCCGCATCGCTTTCCTTCATGGTTCTCGGCCTGATGATATGTTACATGCTTTTCAATGTCCAGCTTGACACTCACAAGACACTCAATGCCGTCCTTCTCGACAACCTGACCAGGGGATGGGGCGGCTTCTTTTCCGAAGCCTTCATACTTATTACTCTCCTGTCTGAAGCTGCACTTTTATTCGTAGCCGCACAAACAGGCTTCATTGACGGGCCCAGGATCATGGCTAATATGGCAATTGATCACTGGCTTCCCAAGAAGTTCGCAACCCTCAGCGACAGGCTCGTTTCAATGAACGGGGTGCTGCTGATGGGAACGGCCTCCATTGTCCTGATGGTCCTGTCAAAAGGATCGGTGGCACTGCTGGTAATTCTCTACAGTATAAACGTGTTCATTACTTTCACGATCTCTCAGGTGGGGATGGTCAAGCACTGGTGGATCACACGTGGCAAACAGGATCACTGGAAAAGAAAGCTGGCGGTTAACGGGATCGGCCTTGTTCTCACTTCATTCATCCTCATCTCGGTAATAATACTCAAGTTCAGGCAGGGCGGCTGGATCACCCTCCTCATAACCGGTGTACTGGTATTTCTCGCACTGAATATCAAAAGACACTATTTTGATGTTGCCGTGAAGCTTCAGAAGCTCAGGCTCAGTGCATATACAGAGATAGAAAAGCTGATCGGACAAAAGCCCTGCAAGGAAACCAACGGGCAGAAAATCAAGTTCAGAAAAGAGGGCAGGACAGCAATCATACTTGTCAGCGGATTCGGAGGAACGGGTCTTTATACCTTCCTCAGGATACTTGAAAACTTCAAGGGTGTTTACAGTAATTTTGTCTTTATACGGATCGGTGTTATCAATACTAAGATTTACAGGGGTGTGGAGGAGCTTGAGCATTTCAAGCACCATGTAAAGGACGACGGGGAAAAGTATGTTAAAGTTGCGAACCAGTTCGGGATGTACGGGAAAAGCATCTGGACAATCGGAACTGACCCTGTTGATGAGGTTTACAGGATAGTCAAAAGACTGAGGCCCAGACTCTCCGGAGCCGCCTTCTTCGGTGGGCAGCTTGTATTTTCAAGACAGTTTTATCTTTCAAAGCTCCTTCACAACCATACTATATTTGCCATTCAGAAAAGGTTCTTCAAATTCGGCATACCAATAATTATTTTCCCTATCAGGGTCGACAAACCAGGCACGGTCCCTTTTTCAGGCGAAATGCTGTCCTGATAAATCACAGTCGCATATAAATCAAAGCATTTTCAGGTCTGAACCGCTGATCCCGGAATACCTGCCAATGGCAGTTTTGTCTCCATTCCTTCTGATTTGCAGCTGTTTAAACCTCAACCGGGCATGTGGCAAACCATCCTGGCTAATTTCCTGCCGGTTTCATAATTTGTCATGCAAATGCGAATACTGTAATATATAAAGTCTTAATTTTAGGGTTCTTTATTCTGAAAGCCATGGAATCTAAACACATCAGGAAAATTTATCTTGACAGGAATGAAAACCAGTATGGTCCGGCCCCTTCATGTTACTCGGTCTTCTGGTCAAGGGGCGACGGAATCTTCAATTGCTACTCACGCGATTTCTCCAGGGGGGTGAAAAGCGCCCTGTCGGAGAGACTCGCGAAGGATTACGGGACCGATGAAAAGAACATCCTCGTCGGGTACGGCAGTGAAGATATACTTAAACAGGCGGTCCAGTGCTTCCTCGAGAGGGGCGACAAGATTATGATCCCTTCCCACTCATGGTGGTATTACCAGAAAATCGCCGAAGAGGCTGAAGGCACCAATATTATTTATCCGATTGTCGAGGACGGTGACTCCTTCAGGTACGACATTGAAGGGATGATCTCCTTGTACAGGGAACATAAGCCCAAGCTTGTCCTTGTCAGTTCACCCAATAACCCTACGGGCAATCGTTTATCGGTAGAAGAACTGCATCATATCCTTGATAACATCAATGAGAGTGTCGTAATTCTTGATGAGGCCTACTCACAGTTTGATCCCGACTACAACCTTAATCCGGGCGACCTTACGAAAAAATATCCTCATGTTATAATTATCAGGACGTTTTCAAAATACTATGCCCTCGCGGGAATCCGGACCGGCTATGCTGTAATCGGTAACAATAACAGCAGGATGACACTGGTCAACAACAGGTACCTTGGCTTTAACAGGCTCTCCGAAAGGATTGCAATCAAAGCGCTCGACTCACCGAGATACTATTCCAGGATCAGGAAACAGATGAATTCCGACATGAACATGTACTTCACGGAACTCAACAAGCTTCCCGGATTCAAGGCATACAGGTCATATGCCAATTTTATCCTTGTGAAAATACCCCCTGAAATCAAGGAACCTCTCGACGCCTATCTGAAAAAGAAAAATTTCGTCATTAAATTCATGAACGAGGAGGTACTCAACAGTCATGCCAGGATCACAATAGGGACACGTTTTCAGAACTACAGGCTGGTTTCCCTGATAAAATCATTCATGAGGACCTATAAGAAAGCATGAGCTGGCTGAAGGAATATAAAAGCTCACTCAAAATGCCTGAAGTAGAGGAGCTGCTCGATGTCTGGATTTACAGGCCCCTCGCTTTTTTGCTGGTAAAACTTATTTACCCGACTGCAATTACACCTAACAATCTCACATTTTTTGCCATAATTATGGGGGCTGCCGGGGCATGTTTCTATTTTACCGGAACCCCGGCAGGTTTGCAGATGGGTGCAGCCTTCTACTTCCTTTTCAATGTTTTCGATTGTGCCGACGGCCAGCTGGCAAGGCTGAAGAAGAATGGCACGGCAGCTGGACGGATTATTGATGGAATTGCCGATTACATAGTGGCCGTACTGATTTTTTCAGGATTGACACTTGGATATAAAGGTTCCCAAATCAGTAATTCCGATTTCATTATACTGATTATCATATCGGCCGTGAGCATAATCTTCCAGGAGGTCCTCGTCGATTATCACCGGACAAGGTTCCTCGACAGCGTTCTCTCGAGGCAAAATACATTTAATGAAGGGCTCCAGGTTTTCAGGGATGAATATGCTATGCTAAGCGGGGTGAGGGGCAAGTGGTTCGACAGGGCAATTATTTATATTTATATCAAGTATTCTTACGTACAATCGCGAATTGTAGCACGGAACAGGTTCGGGAGACAAATTGAGTCGAGCCCAGAGGAGTATTTTAAAAAGAACAGCCTGATAATGAGGTTCTGGGTCCTGATGGGACCAACGGCCAAGATATCCACAATGATAATCTGTTCACTCATCAACAGGTTTGACATATATTTCTGGATCGTTATCGGGTTCTTCAACCTGCTTGCGATTATCCTGATAGTGCTCCAGCTCGGCATTGACAGAAAATTCAATACAGGAAAAGCATGAAAGCCCTGATACTGGCAGCCGGAATTGCATCACGCCTCAGGCCACTGACCGACAATACTCCGAAGTGCCTGCTGAAGGTAGGTGACAAATGCATTCTTGAAAGAGCCATAGAAAACATCCTGCATAATAACATCAGGGATATTGCCATAGTTACCGGGTACCTTGAAGAACAGATAAAACTATTTCTGACCAACAGGTTTAAAGAGGTCAGCTTCACTTATATCCACAATAATTTATACGCTTCCACAAACAACATATATTCCCTTTGGCTCGCCAGGAATTCGGTGATGGATGATGACATGCTTATGATGGACAGCGATATTGTCTTCGACCACCGCATTCCTGGGAAACTGATAAACTCTGGCCACAGGAATTGCCTGGCATTAAAGAAACATGCCCTGGGCGATGAAGAGATCAAAGTCAGGGCCGACGGTCAGATGAGGGTGCTCGAAATAAGCAAAATCGTCAAACCGGCTGAAGCGGCCGGCGAATCTATCGGCATTGAACTGTTTAGCAGGGAATCTCTCCCTTTGCTTTATAAAATCCTTGATAAAAAAGTTGCTGATGAGAAAATGGTTAATATCTTTTATGAAGTGGCTTTCGAGGAGTTTGTAAGGTCGGGAGAAGAGATTTACGCCATCGACTGCAGCGAGTACTATTGCACCGAGATCGATACAGAGGCGGATCTGCATACTGCGGCTGAAAACTACGATCGTGGTATAAAATAGCCCGGAGGTAAATGACACAGATAATAATCATAATGGCTATTGCCGGAATTGTGGCCGGGTTTGTTTTCTCCATGCCAATAGCCGGACCCATAAGCATACTTATTACTTCAAATGCTTTCAAGGGAAAAAGAAAATGTTGCAACCAGATAACGGTAGGAGCATCATTTGCAGATTTTTTTTACGTGCTGGTGGCGTTCTTCGGCCTCACCAAGCTATACACGCTGTATAAGCCGCTTATTCCGTATATTCTTTGTGCCGGTGCACTTTTTATCATATATACAGGGTACAAAGTGATTAAGACAAAAGTGGACCCCGAAAATATCGGGTCCCCGGCAATTCCCGGGGCGATAGCCACGAAAAAGGAAGCGAATGGCTTTTATACCGGCTTCATGATAAACTTCCTCAATCCCACCCTCTTTTTCGGGTGGCTCACCACATCATTCTTCGTGATCTCATTCGTTTCGGCTCTGGGTCTTAATACAGGTGGTCTCGACACGATAATCAACAAAAATGTAAGAGAGATCAATATTATGGAAAACGGTAAAGTCAAAGACTCGCTCGTCTTTCACAGCTCCACCATGGAACAGATCAGGTCACATAACATCGAGATACAAAAGAAAGAGAATGTAGTCCTGCCGCGGCATTTCCCCCTTATTATAAGTGTCATTTACGCATTCTCGCTATCCCTGGGCAGCATATTATGGTTTTATCTACTTGCCTACCTTATAACAAGGTTCCGGAAGCACATTAACCTGAAAATAATCAATGGTATTGTGTACAGCATGGGTGTGGCCCTGTGCCTTCTCGGAGTATATTTCGGCTATGTGGCAGCAGGAATGCTCCTGCACCTTGGCCACTGATTAACTCTGCATTCCGGTTTTTAATGCAATTTCATCCTCTCTTCCCCGTTTTAAAACCGGGTTTGGTCCTTTGAGGGTATCAATATTTTCTTTTCATCCGGTATGACCTGCCGGGAACAATTATGGCTTCACGCTTGTCTTATTAATGATTAATATTGTAATGTGTTATATTTTCTGACTGATGGAAGACGATATCCTATCAGGTAAAACGTTCAAGGTCTGTTTAATTCTCTTCCTCTTAATAACATTTCCTAAAAGAGCTGATGGGCAGACTTCCGTAAATACGGCACTCAGCGGAACAGTAACTGATGCGGTCACCAGAGAGCCGATGGCGGGTGTCGCTGTCTCGCTTGAAAATACTACAGTGGGCACAATCACCGATGCCAAAGGGAAGTATTCAATAATCACCAGCCAGACATCCTATAAGCTCAGGTTTGACTTTCTTGGATACGAGGATGAAGAAAGAGTGATTGTTCCGGGAAAGAGACAGACGGTCAATGCTTCAATGACCCCTTCTTCGATAATGCTTAACGAGGTCGTGGTCAAACCGGCCAAAAAAAGCTACCGGAACAAAAATAACCCTTCGGTCGACCTGATTGAAAGGGTAATCAGGAATAAGGATCTGAACAGGAAGGAAAACCTCGGTTTCTATAAATTCGGGAAATACGATAAGATTGTCTTTGCAGTAAGTAATATCGGTAACAATGCAAAGAATATCGGCCTGTTCAAAGATTTCAGCTTTATATTCGACAACCTCGATACAACACGACAGGACGGGAGAAAAAACCTCCCGCTGTTCCTGCAGGAAACTGAATCTGATTTTTATTACCGGCGTAATCCAAGGTCCACAAAAGAGATCATCAACGCTGAAAAGACGATAAACTTCAACGAGTATATCGATCCGGGCGGTATCAATGCATATTTGAGGTACATGTACCAGAATATCAATATCTACGATAACGAAATTTTCTTCCTGACAAATAAATTCCTTAGCCCTATCGCCAGCTCGGCACCGGCTTTCTACCGGTTTTTCATTCAGGACACTTCAGATGTGGAGGGGACAAAATGTATAAGAATGTTCTTCGAGCCGAGAAACAAGGCCGACTTCATGTTTCACGGGTTCCTCTTCATTACTTACGATTCCTCCTGTGCAATAAAAAAGCTGGACATCAGCTTCAACAAGGGTATCAACATCGACTGGATAAAAGACGTAAGGATTAACCAGACTTTCAGCAAGGTACAGGATAAAGCCTGGATACTCACCCAGGATGATATTTTGATCGATTTCGGCCTTACACCGAAGCTGCCCGGCATCCTCGGAGAAAGATCAGTCTCATATAACGATTATACAATAAACGAGCCTATTCCCGATTCTGTCTTCAAAGGTCAGCTGGTCGAAAAAAGGGAGGATATGACAAAAAAAAGTCCCGGTTACTGGGAGACAGTCAGGAATCCGCCGCTTAAATCCTTTGAAAAGAATATCTACTCATTGGTTGATACCATAAAAACGATACCCAGCTTCAGGCGCAAGATGGACCTCATTATGCTTCTTACAACAAGCTTCTATACACGCCGGAAAGTCGAATTCGGGCCCGTTGGTTCTTTCCTTAGCTATAACCCTGTTGAAGGATACAGGTTAAGATTCGGGGGACGGACCACACCTGCCTTCAGTAACAGCATATATTTTGACTCATTTATTGCCTATGGCTTCCGCGACGGATTAACGAAATACAACCTGACTGCCACCTATTCGATACCACACACGACTATTTATCATTTCCCGGTAAATTCACTGAAGGTCAGCTATAAGTTCGATACAAGTATCCCGGGGATGGCCACTGAATACTATGCACCCGACAACTTCTTCCTGTCATTCAGAAGGGGACTGAACGACAAGATTTATTACAACAGGACATTCCTGACAGAATACCTGAATGAGCTCCCCGATCATTTTTCATATACTATCGGTTACCAGCTGACAAAGCAGTCAACTGGGGGAAACCTTCATTTCATCGGAAGCGACACATCGTCTATAAGGGAGTTTACACGGATAAATATTTCGGAGGCATATCTTAACCTGAGGTATGCTCCAAATGAAGAATTCTACCAGGGAAAACTCTATCGCGATCCGGTACCATCCAAATCACCGGTCCTGGAGCTAAATTACACGGTGGGTAATAAAAAAATCGGGAACGATTATGACTACCAGAAGGTCCGGTTCTCGGTAAGCAGGAGGTTCTACTTTTCAATTGTGGGATATTCAGATGTCCAGTTTGAAGCCGGGAAGATCTTCGGTACGGTGCCTTACCCGTATCTCTTCATCCACAATGCCAATCAAACATATATCTACGACAGGTTTTCCTATAACATGATGAACTTCCTGGAGTTTGTAAGTGACAAATATGCCGCACTTAATATAGATCATTCGTTTAACGGGTTTTTCTTCAACAAGATACCTTTACTTAAGAAATTCCGGCTCAGGGAAGTTGCCACGCTGAAAGTCCTTTACGGTGGTGTATCAAACAATAATGACCCCAACCTGAACAATAACCTCTTCAGGTATCCCACCGATGTGAACGGGGTACCCCTTACCTATACGCTCGAGAAAAAACCTTACATAGAGGCCAGCATCGGCTGTTCAAATATTTTCAGGGTTCTCAGGGTGGATATTGTTAAAAGGTTTTCTTACCTGAGTCTTCCCAATTCACCGTCAATTGGTATCAGGTTCAAATTCAAATTTGACCTGTAGCCGACTCTCAACAGGTGGTTACTTTATTATCTTTGATAAAAACGGAGCAAATGAAGGCAAGAGTGTTTTTATCCTGTATTATTTCAGTTTTAATTCAGAACATCAACGGCCAGGACAGTGAGATGCTGATCTATCATCGCATCAGGACCGGAAGCGATGGAAAAATCATTCCATGGTACAGTGATGATCCCGCAAAGGCTTTTAACAAAGCCATAATGATGGTCTGGAAATTCTGGGACAATATCCGTACTGACCCGAACGGATTGCCGTATTATATGAACCACCAGGTATGGAACCCGGCGTTCAATGACCCCAGGGGGATAGGCGGTGACCAGTTTGCCATGGCGCTCTCGTCGTGGAGGTTGCTTTATGCCTATACAGGGAATGAAAGAATAAAGGCAAATATGTGTTTCATTGCCGATTACTACCTCACCCATGGTTTTTCCCCTTCCGGCTGCAAATGGCCCGATCTGCCGTTTCCGTACAATACATATATCTACTCGGGATTGTACGACGGCGACATGAGATCCGGCAGGGATGTGCTTCAGCCCGATAAGGCAGGTTCCTTTGGCCTCGAGCTTGTTCACCTTTTCAGGATGACCCCCGGGTATAATGTCGGGGAGAACAAGCTTTACCTTGAAGCCGCTGTAAAGATTGCAAATACCCTCGCGTCGAAAACCAGGGAAGGAAATGAGAATTACTCTCCGCTGCCTTTCAAGGTCAACGCCTATACAGGAAATACCGAACTCCTGAGGTACCATGATTTTACCGGTACCTGGATCGATACTGCTGGTTACACAACCAACTGGACCCCAACCATGCAGCTGTTTCTCGACCTGGTGGCAATGAAAAAAGGAGATACAGTTGCTTACATGGCAGCCTTCAACAAACTACTGAACTGGATGAAGAATTACCCGCTTAAGAATAATAAATGGGGACCGTTCTTTGAAGATGTTGACTGGTGGAGTGATACCCAGATAAATGCAATGACCTTTGCCAGGTTCATCATGGAGCATAATCAGTATTTCCCCGGCTGGAAGAGCGATGTGAAAGGAATAATTGACTGGGTTCATAAAAACTTTGCCAACGACAAATGGAAAAAATACGGTGTCACTGTTACCAACGAACAGACTGTGTACCAGATGCCCGGGAACAGTCATTCCTCGCGCCAGGCAGCAGATGAGATTCTTTATGTCAGTCTTACCGGCGACAGTTCATTATACCCGAACGCGGTGAGGGAATTAAGCTGGGCAACTTACGCGGTAGGTGACGACGGCAGAAACTGCTACCCGGGTGATGAGCCCTGGCTCACTGACGGGTACGGCGACTATGTCAGGCATTTTCTGAGGGCAATGGATGCATCGCCTGTTCTTGCACCCGGCGATGCCGATCATATCCTTTCCACTACAGGTGTCATCCGGCAGGCTGATTATAAAGGCAGCCTGAAGAAGTTTTACGGTCTTAACTTTGAGACCCCCGATACGAATAAAGTGATCCTGTTCTACAGGAACTGGTCCGCCGCCGGGACCGAAAGGATCAGGCTCAGGCAGAAACCATCCTCAGTCATGCTCGATTCAAAGCCGCTTCCGGAATCTGCCTCAGGGGAAGGTTATGAATGGATAAAAATGAAAAACGGCGGACTGCTTGTGATCCGCCGTGAACATGGAACAAATGTTCTCCTTCTCAGGTAATTTATTACTGTTTAACCAGTTCAACCCTGCGGTTCAGGGCCCTGCCCTCTTCCGTACCATTGGTCGCAACCGGGGCAGTGGCACCGTCACCCCAGGCTTTTAGCCTTGATTGATTAATTCCGTATTGAGTCGTAAGTGCGTTTACAACTGTACCTGCCCTCTCGTTTGAAAGTTTGATATTGGAATCAAAATCCCCTACGTTATCAGTATGCCCTACGACATAGAGCTTAAGAGACGGGTCGGAATCAAGTAGTTTCTTAATCTGCTGCAGGGTGGATTGGGATTCGGGTTTGAGAGTGGATTTACCGAAATCAAAATGGATCCCGTAAATGGCGACCTTTCCAGTTTCGCTGATCGTTTTTGCCATACTTGCCGCATCTGCAACAACATCCTGGTTCATCAGCTGCTTTTCCACAACAACAACCTTGTACATTCCATTTCCAGCCGATTCGACATAGGCCCAGGCTTCAAGGTTGTTTTTCACCACTTTCATCACTGAACACTGGTATCCCCCGTCCTCCCATTCATATACGATCTGCCCGCCGATTTTTTTCACTGCATTTGTATAGTTCCTCACCACCTGGATGCCACTGACAGCAGGAGCATTATCGTTGATGTCGTAGTTAACCTTCAGGAGGTGACCTTCAACAACCTGAGTCTTCCCGTCGCTGATCCTGAATTCATATTTATCGAACTGGTTCTCGGTAAAATCTGATATGTGATGATTAGGCATCCTGTTGAAAAGGGCGGGATCCTTTCCACCTTCAATATCCTGCTGCCCCCTGACCAGTGCAGAGGCACCTAAAAGAATCACTAAAAGAAACGCATGTTTTTTCATTGTACAAGTTTTAAAGTTCTGACATGATCTGCTTGAGCTTGGTCTCGGCGACCTTTAAAAAGTATTTAAAGTTCGTGAGCCTTGTAAGTGAGTTCACATAGCTTTCCTGGGCCTGGTGCAGCTCCAGCGAGGTTGTCTGACCAAGCCTGAGCCGTTCCATCGTGATTGAAAGGTTTTCCTTTGCAAGCTCTGAATTGCTTTTCTCAATCTCTAGAAGCTGCAACTGGTAATCGAAAGCGGTGAGGGAATTCTGCAGAGAATTGGTTACCTGCAGCTTTACACTTTCCAGGTCATATTGGGTTGTCTGCAGTTGAACCCTGGATACCTTTATCTGTCTCACCGCGTTTCCGGCCTGGAAGATTGGTATCGTCAATGTGCCGCCAACCTGGGGACCGTATGTCTGGTTCCTTGTAAGGTTGTTGGCTGAATTATTGCTGTACAGGTAGTTAAATGCAGCATTCATGGAAAGCCTCGGCAGGAGCATGGCTCTCAGTTCCTGGATGCTCAGTTGAGCGATATCCACCTCTTTCTGGAGCATCAGGATGCTGGTATTGGTGGTCAGCAGCCTGCGTTTGAACTCTTCCCTGTCGGGAACATAATTCAATGTTATTGAATCTGCGACTTCAACCGGCGTGTCGGGATCCCTGGAAAGCAGCTGGTTCAGCAGTCTCTTCGAGGCTATTATGACAGCTTTCTGGTTAATGGCATTCTCGCGATAGACATTAAGGTCAATCTGTGACTGGAGAAGGTTGGTTTTTGCCGACAAACCGGCTCCAAAACTGGTCTGAAGTATGTTTACCATGGTCTGGTTTGCCTTGATTACCTCTTCTATCGACGCCAGCTGTTGCTTCTCCCGCACAACATCATAGTACGCAACGATTACGTTATAAACTGTCTGCTGCACCTGGTCCCGGAACTGTATATCACCGAGAGACTGTATCTCATTAAGCTTGTTTTTTGTAACGAACATTTTCCCTCCGTCAAACAGGGTCCAGTTTAGTGCAAGGTTTGAGTTGAGGGAGTTTGCATGAGCATCGGGCGATTGAATCGTTGTTCCGGTTGAATATTTCTGATCCACATTGCTGTATGAGTAGTTATCCGTTGTTGTAACAGCAACTGTAGGGAGCATCCCTGCATTTCCGGCAGTGTTGTTGATCCGCGAGATGTCTGACGAGTTCCTGGCCACAAGAATATCATAATTGTTCTTGAGAGCTATTCCTACCGCATCCTCTGCGGATATTTTTTCCTGGCCCGCTGCAATAACAGGCGACAGGAAGAGTACCAGGGGGAGTATAAAATATCTGATATTCATTTAAGCGGTTTTAATTTCCCGGGCTTCCAGTTTTACGGCACCCGGCTGATCTTTTTTACCCGACATGATCGTGTACATTGCCGGTATTACAAAAAGTGTGAATATAAGGGCAAAAAGAAGTCCGAATACAATTACAACTCCAAGCGGTTTCCTGCTCTGTGCACCTGCGCCGAGAGCCAGGGCAATGGGCAATGCACCGAAGATAGTAGCGAGCGATGTCATAAGAATAGGACGTAACCTGGCAACAGCCGCCTCAAATGCTGCCTCTGCTTTCGAGAGCCCGGCCTTCCTCTTCTGGTTCGCCCACTCAACGATCAGGATACCGTTCTTGGTGACAAGACCGACCAGCATGATCATCCCGATTTCCGAAAAGATATTAAGAGTCATGCCAAATGCCCATAATGAGAACAAGGCTCCCGCGATGGCTAGTGGTACGGTAAGCATTATAATGAACGGATCCCTGAAGCTTTCAAACTGCGCGGCAAGAATAAGATAAATGAGCACGAGTGCAAGCAACAGGGCGAACGATGTATTGGAGCTGCTCTCGGCAAAGTCCCGTGAAGGTCCCAGCAGGGAGGTTTCAAATGAGTTATCCAGCAGCTGGCCTGCAATCCTTTGCATTGAGGCAATCCCTTCACCAAGAGTCTTGCCCGGTGCCAGAGAAGCAGAAACGGTTGCCGACTTGTACCTGTTGAAATGGTACAGTGTCGGGGGCCTGCTCGCCTCATCGAGGTTAACAAGGTTGTCAAGCTGAATCATACTCCCCGCGTTGTTCCTGACATACAGTGAGCTGATGTCGGCAGGCTTATTTCTTTCAGAACGCTCAACCTGGCCCACGACATAATACTGCTTTTCCTTTTTGAGAAAATAGCCGTACCTGCGTCCGCTGAGAGCGAGATTAAGCGTATTTGAAATATCGATTGCGTTTACACCGAGGTCGGTGGCTTTTATCCTGTTGATTGTAATATTGACTTCAGGTTTGTTGAATTTCAGGTTTGCATCAACGTTCCCGAAAACCGGATCTTTCCTGGCTTCATCCAGAAACTTAGGCAGCACATCCTGCAGTTTGCTGAAATCAAGGTTCTGAAGGACAAACTGGACCGGGAGCTGTGAACCTGCAGCCAGTGATGTAGATATCGTCTGCTCCTGGTTGGGGATGATCCTGGCCTCCCTGAATTTATTAAAGATGGCAGGCAGCCTGTCATTGATCTGCTGCTGTGAAGCTTTCCTTTCATTCGGTTCTGTGAGGAACAGCTGAATGCTCCCATTATTGTTCCCACCGCCTCCAAAACCTCCGCCCACCCTGGCAAAAAGCAACCTTATCTCAGGTACTTTTGCCTTGAGGCTGTCAGAGATACGATCAAGGAGATTGTAGGTAAAATCGAACCCTGTTCCCTCAGGCTGGGTGATTGAAACCCTGATAATGCTATGATCCTCGAGTGGTGCAAGTTCCGTTTTCAGCGATTTAAAGAGCAGAAGTATCATGATTAGGGAAACTCCAAGAATAACTGCTGAAATCCATTTCCTTTTCATGAACCAGCCGAGCAGCCTTCTGTATCCCGATTCCAGTCCCTGGAAAAATGGTTCCGTGGCAATGTAAAACCTGCCGTGCTTCCCTGCCTTGCCGCTCAGTTTAACGTTAAGCACCGGGGTAAGAGTAAGGGAGACAAGAGCTGAAATCAGCACCGCGCCTGCAATTACGATACCGAACTCCCTGAAGAGCCTGCCGGTAAATCCCGACAGGAAGATTACAGGAATAAATACTACTGCAAGCGTAAGCGATGTGGCAATGACCACAAAGAAAATTTCCCTGGTCCCGGCAAGAGCAGCTGACCATTTATCCATTCCCTGTTCGATCTTCTTGAAAATATTCTCCGTAACCACGATCCCGTCGTCGACCACAAGTCCGGTCGCAAGAACAATTGCAAGCAACGTCAGCACATTCACGGTAAACCCGAAAATGTACATTATGAAGAATGAGCCTATAAGTGAGACCGGTATATCAATTAAAGGACGTAATGCTATTATCCAGTTCCTGAAGAAGATGAAAACGATGAACACAACAAGGATAATGGCAATAAACAATGTCTCGAGAACGTCGTGCACCGACTGGCGTACAAATTTTGACTTGTCATATCCTATATAAAGGCTCAGGCCGTGAGGCAAGGTCTTTTTTATTTCCTCAAAGCGCTTGTAGAATTCATCGGCTATCTGGATGTGGTTTGCACCAGGCAGGGGAATAAGTGCGAGGGATATCCCGTCTCCTCCATTCAGCTTTACAGAAACCTCGACATCCTGCGGGCCGAGTACGGCCTCACCGATATCGCTGAATCTTACAATCTGGTCGTTTGTCTGCTTGATGATCAGGTTATTGAAATCGTCTTCAGTTGTCAGCCTTCCCATTGTATTTACAATCACCTCCGTGGTCTTACCAGTCAGTTTGCCGCTTGGCATTTCTACATTTTCTCTCCTGAGAGCATTGTCAACATCTGAAGCCGTAAGGTTATAGGCCGTCATTTTATCGGGATTGAACCAGAGTCTCATGGCGGTCCTCTTCTGGCCGAAAAGCATAACCGAGCTGACTCCCGGGATAGTCTGAAGCTTTTCCTGGAGAACATTCTCGGCATATTCCCCCAGTTCGAGGGCATTCATTGTAGTGCTTTGCACTGCCAGGGTAATGATAGGGTCGCTGTTGGCATCAGCTTTTGAAACCACAGGGGGAGCATCAATATCGAGAGGGAGAAAACGGGCCGCCTGGGAAGTCTTGTCGCGGACATCGTTTGCGGCCTTTTCGAGGTCAGCTCCCACATTGAACTCGACCGTTATATTGCTTGAACCTGTGGATGATGAAGATGATATGGACTTCACGCCCTCGATCCCGTTCAGCGATTTTTCAAGCGGTTCGGTAATCTGTGATTCTATAACATCGGCATTTGCTCCGGTGTATGAAGTTGAAACGTTTATTACCGGCGGGTCTATTGCCGGGTATAGCCTGACTCCAAGATAGGTGTAGCCCACGATCCCGAACAGGACAATAACCAGGCTGATTACAACCGATCCAACGGGTCTCCGGAGGGCAATTTCTGAAAATGTCATGATACTCTATTTAACCCGTGAAAACTTAAGATTTGAACCAGTCTTGATAAAAAGAATCCCTGTTGTAACAACGGTGTCGCCGGGATTTAGTCCTCTCACCACCTCGATCATTGAATCCTGTCTGACCGATGTAATTACAGTCATGAACTTTGCCTTTCCGGCTTTGGCAACAATAAGCTGCTTGTCCTTCTCCCTTGGAATAATTGATTGTGTCGGGATCATGAGAGCTCCCTTTTCCTGCTTTAAGGCAACTTCCACAGTTGCAAATGTACCCGGGAGAAGGGATGGAGTATCGACATTTACAAGCGACCTTACCTTCAGCACCCTCGTTGAGGCATCAATGCCCTCTTCCGTGGCCATGACGGAGGCTTCGAATTTTCTGGTTTCACTCTGGATGGTGAAATATATCTTTGTCCCCGGTCTTACCTGGGCACTGTACTTCTCAGGAACACTGAAATCAAGCTTCAGCTGCTTCTCTGATCTGATTATTGCAACAGAGGTTCCTGGAGTAACCTGTGCACCGATGCTTATATTTCGTAAGCCGATAACACCATCGTAAGGTGCCCTTATCTCACTCTTTCTTATCTGGGCCTTTAACACCTCAATATCTGCTTTTATTGAATTTACCTGCAGAACCGACTGGTCAAAATCGGTCTGGCTGATGCCGTTGACTTTAACAAGCTCACCCTGCCTTTCTGATATCTGCTGTGCTATCAGCAACTGTGCCTGGGCTTTATGCAGCTGTGCCTGAAGATCCTCATCAAAGATCTTGACAAGAAGAGAACCCTGCCTGACAAATTTTCCCTCTTCTAGATTAATCGCGACCACCCTGCCTGACATTTCCGGCATCAGGTTCGTCTCCTCGAAAGGCTTCAATGTTCCTGAGACCGAGATTGTCTGATCGAGATTTGACGGCCGTACAACGAAACCTTCAATGTTGGCGATAATGTTGCCCATCCTTCCCTGATCCTGCTGCCCGGTCTTCTTTTTCCCGCACGATATTAACGATACGGAAATAATGCAAACGAACAGTGTTTTAAAAATTCTACCTGAAAGCATACTTGATATTTGGTTTTAGATATAATTGCGCTGTGCTTCTCCGGACAATATTCCTGATTGATGAGCTTTAAGCGATCTGTAACTCATGCTGATAGTGATACCTCCTGCCTGAAACATGTTCAAAGGTAGTTTTTAAAAGGCATCTGCCATTTATTTTAACATTTTTAAACACTGTCATCAGTTTGCTGAACATTATTCAGAACCCGACATCCTGCTGCAATTTAATCAGGATGGTAAGTAAAATCATTCAAAATCAGTCAAGGCTGGATTTTCGGACTGTGAATCCTCTGAACCAGGAGATGAAGCTATGCAGGAACCCGGGCCGAAAGACCCTAAAAAACAGCTGTCAAACATGCATCCTCAGTGTTGAGTTGATTATCATTTTAGTAAATTTGATGAGACTAACCTTATCATTAACTTAAATCAGAACTCTCATGAAAAATATCTCCAGAAGAAACTTTCTAAGCAAGAGCGCGATGGGTCTGGGCTCAGCCATGCTCATTTCGCGTTTTCCGTTGAGCCATGGCATCTCTGAGTTGCCTAAAACCGTGAAGATACCGATCGGTTTTCAGACCTGGATCGTCAGGGAAAACCTCGGCAAGGACTTCCAGGGAACACTCAAAACTGTGGCCCAGCTTGGGTATCAAAGCCTGGAAATGTGCTCCCCTCCTGGATATAAGGACCTTGGATTCGGACCCCTGATGAAGTATTCCGCCAAAGAGATGAAAAAAATAATAAACGATTCGGAAATGATCTGGGAGAGCTCCCATTATGGCATGGATGAGCTCAGACTGAGCCTGAATGAAAGAATAAAGTTTGCACAGGAATCGGGGCAGAAACAAATGATAGTCTCGAGTTTTGGTCTCCCGGAAGATGCAAAACTTACCGACTGGCTCAAATGCGCCGATGAAATGAACAAAATGGGTGTTGTTGTCAAAAACGCAGGACTGCGTCTGGGTTATCATAACCATCATATGGAATTCAAGGAACTGGAAGGAAAGCTTATCTACGATGAGCTGATGAAGACTCTCGATAAGGAATATGTTGGCATGCAGTTCCAGGTTGCCGTTATCAGTGTCGGCTATAAGGCGGTTGACTATTTCAGGAAGTATCCGGGGAGATTCATTTCAGCTCATCTCGCCGACTGGTCAAAAGAAACAAATAAACAGGTAGCGATAGGACAGGGAGTCGTCGACTGGAAGGAATTTTTCGCAAATCTGAAGCTGGCAGGTGTTCAGAATATTTTTGTCGAAATGGATTTCAGCACATTCAAAGACAGCATCAATTACCTGAAGAACCTTTAAATAACCTGGGGACGAACCTGGGAACAGCTTTTTTATACTCTTCATAACCAGGGTATTTTCTGCTGCTTATCTTTTCGGTGAATTCACTGCTGCCAAAAAACAGCAGCCCCAGGAGAACAGGGCCGATGACTGTCCAGACAAGAATATTGCCTGTTGCCGCAACACTGAAGAAATAAAAGCTGATCCAGATCATTTGTTCAGATGCAAAGTTCGGGTGGCGGACATATTGCCACATTCCATCTTTCATAAAGCCTCCGGCAAGCGATCCGGAGAATTTGCCATTCACCGGAACAGCCTTTTTCTTCATCTGGTAAAAGCTGAAAAGCTGGTTATCTGATAATGCTTCAAGAATTATAAACCCAAGCATTAATACGGCAGACAGGGCATCGGCAATATTCAGATTTCTGCCCTTGCCGGCAGCAGCTACCAGGAGCGGACTTGAAAATAACATGATAAGGAGGTTCTGGTAAAATGAAATGAAAAACAGGTTAAACAAGCCAAACCTGAGCCGTCCTTTCAGGGCAGGGTAATTCCGGAGAACCTTCCACCTGTAATCCTCCTCACCTTTCCAGGGGATAATATTGTACCCCCCCTTCCTGTAAAAATTATAGCTTAATCGAAACCCCCATGTAAAAACCAGGACAGACATAATAATCAGCCTTGGCGTTGCTGAATATGTCAGTGTGATTATGGAATAAACTCCCGGCAGAATGCTCCAGACTTTGTCAACCTGGCTGTAATTAGCGGTAAGCTCGCTTATGATGAAACATGCTGCGGATACGGCGACCATAACTATAAGCCATGTCGAAACAAGTTCGCGGTTTAAAGCATCATTACCAGCAATAAAAGTAAGCATGGAGGAATAGAAAGTCTTTACAGCCATTTTTATCTTTTCGAATTAACCCTGCCTGTCTGCAAATGTTCAAAATTATTTTCCCGTTTCAAAATACATGCCGGCCTGATACAGGTAAAAAGAAATAAACCAGGTGACGCCCGGATTATTAAGACCTGGAATATTTTTTCCTAAATAATTTATCTTCTTAATTGTTACTTATATATTTATCCTCAATTTAGTACTAGTATGACATCCATAGTTGCCTGGAAATGGCTGCCACACCGGAATAATGGCCGGATAATAAAACACCTGATCAGAACATGTGTTATTTCGGCACTGTTATTCAGCCAGTTCCCCCAGGCATCCGGACAAAAAATCATGCGGGTGGGTTTTGACTACGCGCTTGGATCACAGCAGTTTTTCCCATTTAATGACCCGGTTTACTATCGCCGGACCAATGGATACAAGATGCAGTTGTATTATCCTTTTCACCCCGGCAAATGGAGTCTTGAGCTATTGGTTGAACCTTCCGTTTACATTGCTAGACAAAGGCTTTTGCGTCCCGATTATGTTACTGAATCGGCATACGGACCCGACTACCTTGAATTACGTACGATATATGGTGCCATGAGGACCATCCACGAATACACTGTAAACTTCGGGTTCCTTCCAAGGTACAATTTCAATTCTGTCTTCTGCGCATTTTTCCTTATCAGCACAGGTCCGCTGTATGTTGATAAAACAACTGAACGGCTGGCCGGTGGGTTTGCCTTTTCGGATGTGGTGGCGATTGGTGGCGGATATTCTGCTGGCAGGATCAGGATCGAATTACGGACGGGGATGAGGCATGTCTCGAATCTTGGGACACAGTACCCGAACAAGGGCCACAACACTTCGACAATCGATATTGGTGTTTCGTATTCGTTGAAAAAAATGGCACAAATCTTGATCAAAGATTAACATGATCTGTTCTAATGATAAACACCCTTCAATGTCACCCGATTCTAAACTGAAGAATTTGTCAGGGAAACTCATACTCCTGTGCCTGGTAACTTTTATTTGCATGTCCAGGGTAGCAGGGATCGCACCCGATAACCCTGAATCATCAGTCAAAAAGTCAGTGATCCGGGCTATGGGCCCCCAGGTAAGCGAAAGTTATTCAGCTGCAAAAACAAGTTTTTACACGACCGACAGCATTTTCTCGTTCCATTCGCAGAAAGGATATTTTCCGTCGCTCATGACAGACTTCCGTGAGCAGTTCACGGCCCCTTTCCACTTTGGCAAAAAAGAGTGGATCGAAGTAGGGGCAGCTGCCGGAATTACAGGTATTCTTTTCACCCTCGACGGGAAAATTGATGCCTGGGCAAGAACCCAGAAGCAGCACCACCTGTGGATTAAAGAAGCCTCTCCTGTAATAACCGAATTCGGGAACAGGTATGGATATTATCTCGTAGGCGGTGTTGCAGCTGTAAGCGCAATGTTCAACAGGCCCAAAGGTTTTGAGACAAGCCTTCTGGCTACCCAGGCCATGATAACGACCGGCGCATGGACAAGGCTGATCAAGACCTTTACAGGGAGGGAAAGACCGAAAGGGGCATATAGCTACAGCCATGATCCTGCAGGTGAATGGTATGGACCATTCTCCCAGATCAACTGGCTGCTCGGTAAAAAGCCCATTTATGAATTTGACTCATTCCCATCTGGACATACCTCAGAGGCATTCGCCATAGCCACGGTCTTTGCCACACAGTACAAGGACACAGAGGTAATCCCCATACTGTGTTACTCCACAGCTTCACTCGTGGGAGTAACAAGGCTTATTGAACACGAACACTGGGCCTCCGATGTTTTTGTCGGCGCCTTGCTTGGTTACTTCAGCGGCAGGCAGGTGGTAAGCAATTATAACAGGACCCACCCCGGCAGGTATGGCAAGGTCGGTTATCCCGGATATAAAAAGCCTGAGATCAACCTGATACAGACAGGAAACCAGGTGGGCTTATCGCTGAAGTGGTAGCTTCCCTCTGCTTTAATCCTTAAAAATAGTATCTTGCAGACCATCAATGATACCAATTGAAGGATATGATACAGATATCAAATTTTGCGAAAGCAATTTTCAGTTCCGCGTTCCTGATTACTTCACTGACAGCCTCCGGTCAGCGCGACAGGGCTCAGATACCTGCCGTTTTCAACGATTCATACATTGAGGTAAATGTTGGCTACATAAACTATCCTTTCGGGTCATCAAGCCTTGAGCCAGGTTATACATACCGCTCGGTGAATGTGCCTCATGTAGCGGTCAGGATAATAATGGCCGGACACCAGTTCAATAAATATCTCTCCGCCCAGCTCTCCTACATGCGCCCCGTATTATGGGTAAAATACACTTATACCAACGGGCTTACATCACTTGATGAGAAAAAATCACTTTGGATGAATGTCGCAGGTGCCACGATTAAACCACAGCTTCCCTTGTCGGACCGTTTTATGATTTATGGTGAAGGCGGCCTTGGAATAATCACCCGTCATGGAATCAGGGACAATATGGGGAATACTGTTGTCAAAAACACGACATATGCGTACCCGCTCATGGGAGGAGGAATCAAATACAGCATCAATGATAACTGGAAGCTGATGCTCAGCCTTGTATATTCTCCGGGGAACAAGGATCACAAGCAGCCGTCAACATCATATCTGTCGACCGGTTTCAGTTACATGATGCATACACTTTCGGATGAAAAGGTCGCGGAAAAAAATAAAGCCGGGTATAAATTCCCGAAACAGATGATACAGGCAGGGTATGCAAATAATTTCCCCGGGTATGGAATAAACAGGACCTTTGCAAATGAAAAATTTCCTCTCTTCTGGCTTGGAGATGCCTACGTTCAGCAGGGATTCAGTATCAGCTACCTTCGCAATATCTTCCATGGCCGGAAAATTTTCTCCTTCGACTGGGGAACCAGCATGGGATTCTGGAAGGGCAAAAATGAAGGAGAGGAATTCATCACGATTTCGGCCTTTCCGCTTTTCAGATGGACCCTTGTACATTCTAAACCTGCTGATTTCTACCTTCTTTATTCGCTTGCCGGCCCAACATATATTTCAACAAAAATGCTCGACAAGCAGGAGCTTGGAGGTAATTTTACTTTCCAGGATTTCATGGGGGCAGGATTTTTTACCGGGAAAGAAAGAAAGTTTAGTGTTGAGTTTCATATCTCTCATTTTTCAAATGGCAACCTTTATCCCAGAAATGCAGGCGTATGTGTACCTCTTTCCATGCACCTGGGATATGCATTCTGAATTTAAAAATGAAAAAAGAAATCTATCCTTGCCTCTGGCTTGACGGTACCGCAAGAGAGGCCGCCGGATTTTATGCTTCAGTATTCGGCGAATCAGAAATCGAATCCGATAACGGACTCGTTGTCATGCTCCGTATGTCAAACCAGAGATTCATGCTTTTAAACGGCGGACCTCTTTTTAAAATAAATCCTTCGGTCTCGTTTTATACTTCGCTACCCGATATAAATGAGATAGAACGTGTCTGGACCCTGCTTGTCAATGGCGGCAGCGTACTGATGCCACTCGATATATATCCCTGGAGTAAGAAATACGGCTGGGTAATTGACAGGTACGGTGTTTCGTGGCAGCTTACAACAGGCAGCATACAGGAACCGGACAGGAAGTTTGTTCCTGCATTGATGCTGACCGGGGCAATGAATGGAAAAGCAAGGATGGCGGTTGAATTTTACACCTCGCTGTTCAGCAACTCCTCCGTTAAGTTCCTTGCAGGTTATGAGGAAGGAGAAGGCGATGTCGTTGGGAACATAAAGCATGGCCAGTTCCGGCTCAACGATCAGACATTTGCAATAATGGAAAGCTCTTTGACCCAGAATTTCACCTTCAATGAAGGAATCTCCTTTGTAATCGAATGTGATACCCAGGAAGAGATTGACTTCCTGTGGAACAGCTTTACAAAAGAGGGAAAGGAAAGCATGTGCGGGTGGCTCAGGGATCCCTTTGGTGTTTCGTGGCAGATCATCCCTTCCGTTCTTTCCTCACTCATGAGCGACCCAGACAGGTCAAAACGTGTTGTGGCCGCTTTCATGAAGATGAAGAAATTCGATATCGAAACAATTCTTAAGGCATAGAGTAACAAGCCTGCCGTTTTACATAAATTTTCTCATCCCATTTTTTTATATTTGTTCGGGATGTGTAAAAGGTATGATTTTTGCCGTCAGACTCATTGGGGGCATTAATCCCGTACCATTTGTTCAAATAAAATCAACTCATATGAAACAGGCGATAATAACAATCATCTTCTTTTTTCTCATTCTGGTACCTCTCAGGGCACAGAACGATTTCAAGGTAATCAGGGTCAATGGATCCATCCTTATAAGGGAGCGAAATGTTTCACTTGAAACAGGGACAGTTTTTTCTGAAAAGGAGGACCTTCTTTTCAAAACTGATGATGCGACAGCAGCGGTCATAAATGCACAGAAGGGAAGGGTTGTTATAACAAGCAGGAACCACGATCTGTCAACAATAAAATCGAACTACCTCCCTTCAATGTACAACATAAGTTCAAGAGGTGGTTCGCTATCGATGAGCGCCGATCTCAGCAATCATTTCTCCGGCAGGTACGTGGTTCTTGAACGGGAAAGTACCATAATAGACAGGAGCACCTTCCCGATGGATAATGATCACTTCTTTTTCCTGAGATACAGGTACAAAAATGAGGATATAAATAAAAAGCTCAGCTTCTCGGGCGACAGCCTGATAATTGATAAGAAGTCACTTTTTACAGTTGATGGAAATCCAATTCCCAGCGCCGACAACACCTCGATCAGGCTTTATTACCACAA
This sequence comes from Bacteroidales bacterium, assembly GCA_035541795.1. GTDB lineage: Bacteria > Bacteroidota > Bacteroidia > Bacteroidales > VadinHA17 > LD21. The sequence continues at coordinate 462,335 of DATKMR010000001.1, read as the reverse complement.
GGGCAATGAATCTGTATTTATCGGCGAGTTTGACCTCATCTTCCCCGAAATGAACCAGCTCGCAAAGGAAACAGAGGTAATTCTCAGTGAAATAAAAGGCAAAACTGCCAGTGAAAAAATTAACGACGTGGGAGCTTATATAAATGAATTTTATGGGAAGGTATCCTATGAGCAGCTCAAACCCTGGCTAGATAAAAAATTCGGAGTAAAATAAAAAGGTTGTTCCCTCAGGGGCGGACCAAAGAAACCGAGACCTATGAAACATAACCTGATCCTGGCTGTACTTGCTGTTCTTGTATCCGCGACCGCAAGCCCGCAATCAGGCATATACCCGGTTTCCAACTTCACAACAAAAGAATATGGCCGGGATTTCCATCCCTCAAATTCTGCAATATGCCAGGACAGAAGAGGGGTTATCTATGCAGCCAACAGCTTCAAGCTGATGGAATTCGACGGGTCATCCTGGAAGTCTTACCCGACAGCCAGGGAGACATGGATTCTTTCAATGGCAGTGGATTCAAACGGTATCATCTATACAGGATCGCAGGATGATTTTGGATTTTTCGTCCCTGATAAAAAAGGGGAACTGAAATATCATTCCCTTGCCGGTTCCCTTAAACCTGGGGATCTGAACTTCACAAATATCTGGAAGGTTCATGCATTCAGCGGAGGGGTTGTGTTCCAATCCGAGATGAAACTTTTCCTGTACAGGAACGGCAGGATCAGTACCATTAATCCTGAATCTTCTTTCCATACTTCATTTGTAGTGAATAATAAGTTTTATGTCAGGCAGAGAGGACACGGGCTTATGAAACTTGCAGACAGCAGCCTTGTGAAGATCAAAGGGAGTGATGTATTTGACACTACAGGCATCTTCCTTATGCTGCCTTTCGGAAAATCGAAGGACAAGGTTCTCATTGGAACAAGGGGAAAAGGGTTTTGGCTGATGACCGGATCAAACGGCGCTGAGCAATTCACCAGGTTTCAGGCAGCCCCTGATGACATTCTGAACAGGGCTATCATTACAACCGGTTGCGTTACAGGCGATGGACAATTTGCAGTCGGGACAATACACGATGGAATAGTTATTTTCGACAGTACAGGTATTGTCCTGTCTGTCATGAATACGGCTAAAGGACTGCCCGATAACGAGGTCAGGGATATGATTCTCGACAGCGGGAAAAACCTCTGGGCCGCACTGAATAACGGCATCAGCAGGATCGAGGTTAATTCGCCTCTTATGATACTGGACGAAAGATCCGGAATTAAAGGAGGAATTACCTGTGTCATCAGATCCAGGGGTCTTCTATATACAGGGACAACTAATGGGTTGTTCAGGGAGGAGCCTCAGTTTGAGAAGTTTTCCGCCGTTCCGGGTATTCATTCCGCTGTGAGAAGCGTTGCCGATGCCCGGGGAACCCTCGTAGCTGCAACCGATGAAGGCGTTTTTGCCATCTCAGGCTCTTTTGTAAAAATAATCGACCCTGACGAAGCCTATGCTCTTTGTTTTTATAAACCGCTTAACCTGCTGTTTGCCGGTGGGTTAAAAGGGTTGCGAACATATTCCTGCGACCCACCGTTCAGGGAGATTGGGAGCCTGCAGATTAAAGGTGAAGATATCCTTGCCATTGCAGCTGAAAAAGGATCCGGGAAAGGCGATGCGCTGGTATGGCTGGGTACAAGGTACAATGGTGTTGTCAGATTGAAAATAGAGAAGGGTATATTATTGGGCACCGAATCATTCAGACAACAGGACGGTCTGCCTGAAGGTTCAGTGACTCCGGTTAACCTGGGGAAAAACATCCTTTTTGAAACCGGCCATGGGATATATGGTTTTACCGATGAAAATATTGTCAGGGAATCACTTCCCGACTCTCTTAAAAACAACAGCAAGTTCGTCAAGGGGTTCTTCTCTCCCTTCAATGAATTTCCGAAGTATCCCGGAGAATCGGTGTCTTCGTTGAAAGAGACTCAGAACAAAATCTGGGCTTGCATTGATAATAACCTGGCATATTTCGACAAAAACGACAGTAACAGGTATGTCGACCGCCCGTTTAAAGGAATGGATGCCGGCAAAATCACTACAATTTACCCTGAGGGAAACGGTATAAGCTGGATTGGAACAACGGAAGGTCTCTACCGCTATGATGAAAATTCGGATAAAAACTACGACCTGCGTTACCCCTGCCTGGTAAGAAAGATAACACTTACCGACCATGATTCGGCCCTGTTCCTCGGAACGGCTTATGAAAAATCCGGTGGTCTCATACGGATTACCTCAATGCAGTCCCCGGGTGCGGCACCAACCGTCGGATATCAGGACAACTCACTGAGGATCGAGTACGCTGCTTCATTCTATGAGTATCCGGGTAAGACATCCTACCTTTCAAGGATGAAAGGCAGGAGCGATAAATGGAGCAGCTGGAGCCGCGAAAACTTTCAGGCTTTCACTAACCTGAAAGAGGGAAGCTATTCCTTCGAAGTGAAAGCCAGAAATATATATGGTACTGAAAGTGATACTGCAACATTCAGCTTCACCATCCTGCCGCCCTGGTACCGGACCTGGCCCGCATATTTTGCTTATGGTTTTGCAGCACTGGTCCTTTTCTGGATGTTCGCGAGGCTGTACTCTTACCGTCTGAAGCGTGAGAATATACGGCTTGAAGGTATAATAACCGAGAGGACCGCTGAGATTGTAAGGCAGAAAGATGAAATTGTTCACCAGAAAAAAGAGATAGAGGACAGCATAAGATATGCAATGAGAATTCAAACGGCTGTACTTCCTTCCGAGAAAGTTCGCAATGAACTCTTCCCCGACAGCTTTGTACTTTTCAGGCCTTTGAATATTGTCAGCGGTGATTTCTACTGGATCAGCAAGGTAGGTGACAAGACAATATATACAGCTGCAGACTGTACCGGTCATGGAGTCCCAGGTGCTTTTATGAGCATGCTCGGAGTGGCATTCCTGAATGAGATCGTAAACAAGGACAATATAACTTCGCCGGATGAAATCCTGAGCCAGCTAAGGGAGAAGGTGATACAGGCCCTGCAGCAGCACGGTGCTTCAGGTGAAGCCCGTGATGGCATGGACATGGCACTTGTAAGCATAAATTCAAAGGAGAATATCCTTGAGTATGCCGGTGCCTATAATCCGCTGATCATGATAAGGAATGGCGACGTATCAGAGATTCCCGCCGATAAAATGCCTGTAGGGTTTTATGAAAACATGCAGGGTTTCAGGAAGCATCAGGTAAGGATAGAAAGAGGTGATACCTTCTATCTTTATTCCGACGGCTATGAGGATCAGTTTGGTGGTCCTGACGGGAAAAAATTCAAATCAAAAAGACTGAAGGAATTGCTTCTCTCAATATCCGGATCGCCTCCAGAAAACCAGAAAGAGATACTTGAAAAGAGTCTCGACGATTGGAAAGGCGACCTTCCACAGATAGACGACATAGTAGTTGTCGGCATCAGAATTGCCTGATACTTACTCGAGCAGTACGAAAGCGGCCCAGTAATACGGGTCATATTTTGATCTCATTTCCTTCTGGGTCTTGTAGAAGGCATTCCTTATGTCCTTATCTGCCAGAAGGTTGACATAGAATGTCTTCATGAACTCAACAGTCTCATTATCGGGTATGCTCCAGAGGCTCATGATTATGTATTTCACCCCTGCCATTTTCAATGCCCTTTGCAGGCCGTAAACCCCCTCCTCTCCTTTAATATCTCCAAGGCCTGTTTCACAAGCCGAAAGAACGACAAGGTCGCTTTTCCTCATATCCACCTGAGTCACTTCCTGGGCAGTAAGAACTCCATCGTCGGAACCGCTTTGTTCGGTTTTTTTCCAGACGTCGTTTGCGCCGGCAAGCACTAATCCCGATCTCATCAACGGATTCTCATTGTTAACGAAGCTGTTTACACCATAAGCACGTGTGGTGCCCCTGAAGGTGACTTCACCGTATTCAACCTCCTGCTTCTTTTCTTCAAACCGTACGGTATTGGGGTCTCCAAAAAAGAATCCGTGTGTAGCCAGGTGCAGTATATTGTACGATCCCGCATTCTGCTTAAAGAATGTTTCGGTTGCATTGTTCCCCGTCAGGTATTTTACTGCAACATGACCATCCTCGAGGATATGTTCTACCGCATCACCTTCGTTCTTTGTACCCTTCAGGTAGTTCCAGACGTCCGATTCCTCCCTTGAATTGCTGTACTGAATGCCTCCGAAGACAAGAGCGGACGGCTGTCTGTTGGAGGCAAAGATATTCTGTGATGCAATATTGCCGGTACTTCCCTTGATCTGGATATTGTAAAGATCGCATAGAAATACATCCATGCCTTTACTGATTGCCGGGAAAGATACCTTGTTCAGCAGACCCGACGGTGAGATATAAACATTTTTTATCCCGGCAAGCATTTGTTCCAGCGGCTTCCATATAAGGTCAAAAAGTCTTTCATCCTGTCTGGCCCTGGTTCCGTAAACCTGGTTTATATCATTAATACCGGTCTCTTTACCGGTGTTCAGGATAGCTTTGAGCTGATCCTCATTGAACAGCCTGATCATCTCGGGATATTCCGAACCGGCTTTAACTATCAGGGCACAGTAGTAAACAGCATCTCCCCCATCCCTCTCCCTCTTTTTAAAATCTGTAAACTCGATTGCAGCTTCATCAGACTTAAGGCTTTTCTTCACATCCTCCCAGGTTACCTGCAACCCTTTCCTGTACTCGCTGAAATCCTGAGAACTTGCAACAAGTGACTTTTCAAGTTCATTTGCCTGTTTTTCAAGTATGGTCACATCGGTAGTCCGCATTTCGACCGGAGTTGAATACAGGGTGGATATCTGCTTCTGCAGGCTTATCCACTGGTCATATTCCTTAAGCAGCTCAGGGTTATTGCTGTTAAGTATGGCAACTCTCATGGCCGTGCTCGACTTAAGCATAAGACCCTTATTAAGAAGGATATTGTTATAGGTGTACCTTGTAATCAAAGGATTGGTTCTCTTGCGCGACAGAGAGTATGCCGTGAACGAATGTACATCGGGGAGACGTGTCTGGTAGTACATCTCCTTCTCATTCTCCGAAAGGAAAGAGAAATCCTGGAGTGTCCGGTGATTGATCACATCCATGTATTCGAGAGTCAGCTCTTCTTCGGTTTTCAGGTCATCAACCGAACTGTAAACAAGGATAAGTGACTTTAACATTTCAGCATAGGCAGGGTGATATGGTCCCACGGCCTTTTTAATATTATTTGCCTTTCCCATGATCAGCCTGAGCAGGGCCCTCGTAAACGCATCGCTGCTCCCCGAGGAGTTATTGTTCATGTTGGAGGCCTGTACCTCATCAATAAGTTTTATCCTTACCGGTATCATAACCGGTTCCGGCCCCATGGTCCATCCCTGGTCCGAAGGCAGCTTTCCCGAGTAGGTCATTTTGTTCATCATCGCAACGACCCTCATGGTCATGTTGGCATCATATGTCAGGTTATTCATGATATCCGAGGACCTCTTCTTATCTCCTGTCAGGTTATACCAGATTGCCTGGTTGATAATCAGTGAATACCAGTATGGGTGTGGCTTCTGACAATTGATTTTAAATATCGAGTCAGCTTTGTCAAGACTTCGCCCGGCTTCCGCGATCATTTGATTGTTCTTGTTTTCCGGGCTGGCATAGTACTGCCGGGAGATATCTATTGATGCCAGGTTATTGAAAATCATCGCATACTCGGGGCTGTTCTGCAACCTGGCTCTCTTCATCATTTCTCCAGATTGCTTTATCAGGTTTTCTGCTATCCTGTAATTTCCTATATCGTGGTACAATGCGCCAAGATTGTTCAGGCAGATTGCGTCCTGCATTCCACCGGCCAAAGATCCTTTTTTATACATGTCGGCCGCCTCGACAAGGTATTTCTCGGCCTGTTTAAAGTTGCCTGTATTATAATATTGTACTCCAAGATTATTCAGGGCTGCAGCATAACCTGCACTTTCACTGCCATATTGTTTCGAGCACATGCCGGCAACCTCGAGATAAAGCGATTCGGACACAGGTGAGTTGCCCACGTTATTGTTCCAGGCTGCCTGGTCCGATTTATTTATTATATATTCATTTTCATTCTTATCCTCATACCTGTGGTAGATCTCTCCGGCCTTCTGAAGGTACTTCAGCTCCTGCCTCAGGTAAACCATGTCATTTACTGAGCTTCCCATGTCGTGATAAACGCCGGCGTAGTAATAAAGAACATTGGCATACAGCGGACCCTCGCTGTCGAAGAGCACCGCCGCTTTATCTGCTGCCTTCTTAATTTGCGTAAGAGCATCCTCATAGGCGCCCGCTTTCCGGCAGATGACCGATGCTGTTTCAAGGCATTTGATATATTCCTGCTCATCCCTGTTTTTGATGTTTTCCCTGAGAGCAACCTCCTTAAGGATAAAGTATTTCGCTTTCTTATAATTTCCAAGGTAATACTGGGCGACAGACAGTCTCCTCAGGATAGGAGCATAGGCTGGATCATCCTCACCTGAGGTACCCCTGAAAAGTGCGGCTGCTTCATTTACATGATAAAGCGCCGAGTCGAACTTCCGGAGATTGAGATATTTCCGGGCCAGGGAATCTTCATTCTGCCATGTCTGTGCCCTGCAGCCCATCCCCACCAACAGGATTGCCGTTGCAACCAGGTAATACCTTTTCATGCCAATTCGAGAATTAATTCATAAAAATAATAAAAAAGGTTGTTTATATTTATGATGAATCTAACGGGGTCATCTTAACATCCATTCTCAATGAAAACGAAGCTTCTCCACCTTGTTATGTTCCTCCTTTTCTCAGGAACAATTGCAGCACAGGATACGATTTTTGTCAAATCAGGTGATATCATACCTGCAGTTATTGTAGAGAAAAACAATACTGAAGTGAAATACAGGAAACCGGGACAGGCAGCATCGCCAGCAATATATTCGGTTTTTGTCAGCGATATTCTCAGCATACATTACAGTAACGGTATTGTGGCAGATTATTCCCAGGCCGGCCAGGATAACGGGAAACCTGTCAAGCCAATTGAGAACGCCGGCAAGATGAAGGTCGTCAGGATCGGTATAGAGCCAACGGTCGATTATTTTATGAAGACACCCGGAGACCTCCTTCTTAAGTTCTGGAGATACTGGGCACTTGACTCCAAGGCAACGATTGGCGGAAACCCGGTTTCCATCCCGCTAAACCTTAAAGTAAATTTCGTTATCGGTAACTCCGGGAGATTCTGGATGGGCGACGAGCTTCAGCTGATGATTACACCCTCCGATGCAATAAGTGCATCAACCACCAATATCAATGGCCTTGAAGAGATTAAGCTGGGAATGTTCTATTACAATATCACTATTGATGCCGGCCATACTCTTAACCACAAAAGAACATTGGCCGCAATTCTGGAACCAGGACTGGATGTGTCATTCATGCGGGGGCACATTACCCTGGTTGACAAGGAGTACAAGACATCCCTGTGTGTCGGCCTGGGTTATCATTGTGCTGTCGGTCTGGACTGGCTCATCACGAAAAGGATTTCACTCAGCACACGTGTCGGTTACAGGTCGGTTAACATAAAGGAACAGCATATTGATAAGGACAGCAACACGGGCTATTCCTACTTTTATGTGGTGCCCGTTACTGATAAGAGGAGGCTCACCGTGGGGTGGCAAGGAGCCTATGCCAACGTGGGGGTCGCCTACAATATGTACTACAAGCTGATGAAAGGTATTCAGCTCGAGAGGTGAGGCTCAGAACCTTATCCTCACTCCTATGCCGTTTCTCTGTATACCGAAATCAAAATTAAGGGTCAGAGGTTTCTCCGTTTTTGAATTGTAGATCGATACTGCCTGCCTGATCTCTTTTTTACCGGTCGTAGCCAGGATTATTGCTGCAATAATGAAACCACCGTCAATCCCGAGCCCGATCGCAGATGTCCTGAAAGCAGCATCCTTATCTTTTTTCCCGTTTGAAATTATGGTTGTCGTGAGGCTGGTGATCATCACACCAAAGGCGCATGAATTGCTCATGTTACATTTTTTCCACCCTTTTTCGTACAGAACAGCCGCTTCAGGATAATCTTCCATCATCAATTTCACATTCCTTGGCGAGACGATCTTCCCATCCTGTAATACATATCTTTTTTTTACAGTCAGTTTTCCGGTCGCTACCCCGGTCTGCTCGTTTTTTGAAAATCTTCCCGGCCCCTGCTGCTCCTTGTTGTTACCAGCTGCCGGTTTGCTTCCCTTTTTGTACTGGATTGACTCGACCTGATCGCGTTTCACGGAGTAAACAGGTCCGGATGGGTCATCAAATTCGCGGTACCTGATTATGTCGGATGCTTCATTCACAATGGTTACTTTCATCTCTTTCCCGCTCCTGAGCCTGATTATATCCTGTGCATTGATATCCAGGCAGAAAGTAAACCCGAGAATAAATGCTGGTAACAGGATTTTGATTTTACTCTTCCCCAACTGTAAGGAAAACAGTTTAATAACCACCTTCATAACGATACTGCTTTTCATAATCTTGAAATTTGATGACAAAATTGAATTATGCTGTGCGGCAGGAGGCCTTCTGCCCACACGGCTCTTAACAAATATAATGAGCGGAGTCAAATAAAACAATGAGATTACCAATTATAGGAAAAGTATACCGGCAGAGTCTATCCTGAAAGGCAGGAAAACCTTCATTGCACCGGGAAAAGGATTTTGGCAATCACATGGCTTCAGTCAAGGCTCAGCCTGTAAACATTTGTCTCGCGTCGTTTAAAGCCGAGGTCGGAATACAGCTGGTTGGCAGCTTTCCTGAAAGGCCTTGATGTAAGGTCAATGGATTTTGCCCCCTCCGATTTTGCCATGGCTATTGCAAACATCATTAGGTCCCTTCCAATCTTCATCCCACGGTGATCTTCATCAACAATTACATCGTCGATCCAGAACTTCCTGCCCGACGGGATCCTGTAACTTGCCATTGTAAGCATACCCGCCACGGATTTATCATCCATTTCTGCCACAACGAGGCGAATGTCCCTGTTCCCGATAATGCTCCTGATATCGCCTTCAGATGGCAAGGGGCATGACTGGTCAAGCTGTGGCAGAAGCTTCAGTATTGCTTCGAATAAACGGGTTGAATATCTGTTTACCCTCCTGATTTTCATTTTATCAGACAGCTGTGAGGCAGTTTCATTTCACCGCTTTTTCCTTCTTTTTGAAGTAGTGCTTCAGCGGGAAAGAATGCTGCAGACCTTCCAGGTCCTCATTAAGCTTTATGGTGCTTTTCTGAAGGTTGGAGATAGTTTCCCTGAGATCTGTCCCTGCTTTTTCATCCCGTGTCAGTACACCGACAGGTGTTTTCGGGTTGTTCTCTGCTGCCTTAAGATGATTTATTACGTCCGAAGCAGTATCGGTAATCATCCTTAGTTTTAACACGGAGGCCTTTAAGGATCTGAAAACAGCGGTATCAGATGTCAGTTCATGAGCCAGCGTCCCATTCTTTTTAAGTCCTGAACTGAAATCTGCAAGTGCACTGATCAGCTCCTGTGCCCTTGATGATGCAGCATTAAGGGATGTGGCCACGGAATTCATGTTATTGTAAAAAGAATCATCATTGAGGAGCTTTCCCAGGGTTCCTTCCCCCTCAGCCATCTTCCTGCTGATGATCTTAAAATCGCTTGTTATTGCTTTCAGATTCTCGTTGTTTGCCTGGAGAGTTCCTACCAGGTCGTCGGTCGACAATGTTTTCTCAAACCTGAGCGTATCTCCTTCCTGGACCATCGAGGCAACCGGCGTTCCCCCGAAAATAATCAGTATCCTGTTGCCGATAAAACCGTCGCTTCCCAGCTTTACGCGTGAATCCTTGTAGATAAACTGCCTCACTTTTGCATCTATATCCATTACCACTTCAACGCCTGTTGCACTTCTCAGCCGGAGACTTTTTACCGTGCCAATCCTGACACCTGAGAACCAGACATAATTGCCTTTCTGAAGGCCGTTAACATCGTCAAAGCAGGATATCAGCTTGATACGGCTCTGCAGCGACCTGTTAAGGTTGCCTATCAGGAGTACCCCCCCGACCAGGATTGCCAGACCGAGAAGCACAAATAGTCCTACCACAACAGAGTGCTTATGACTTGATTCGTTCATATTCTACTGTATAAAATTGTAATTATAGAATCCTCTTATTCTTTCATCCTCGCTCGCAAAGACTTCATCAAAATTTCCTACACGGAGGAACCTGCCCTCAGCAAGCATTGCGATCCTGTTACCGGCGTTTTTCGCGCAGGTAAGGTCGTGTGTGATAATTATTGAGCTTGTATTGTACCTGCGCTGCACTTCATTTATAAGGTCGATTATCTCGACGCTTGTTATCGGGTCCAGCCCGGAGGTAGGTTCGTCATACAGCATTATCTCCGGTTTTGTGATCAGGGCCCTCGCTATACCTATTCTCTTGCGCTGGCCCCCTGAGAGCTCAGCGGGCATCTGGTAGATTTTATCCGAAAGCGCAACGGCACCGAGCACCTCTTCGACTGAATCCTGCACTTCTTTCCTTGCCAGTCCTTTAATATTCATGGTAAGGGGGAATGCCAGGTTCTGGTACACATTCATGCTGTCGTACAATGCACTGCTCTGGAATGAAAAGCCTATACGCAATCTCAGCGAATTCAATTCGTAGGTACTGAGCCTTTCAACATTCTTTCCAAGTACAAATACCTCCCCCTTGTCTGGCCTGAGCAGTCCCACTATTATTTTTAGAAGGACCGATTTCCCTGAACCCGATCTTCCCAGGACAGTCAGGTTCTCGCGTTTGTGGAGCTTAAGATCAATGCCATCTAGAACCTCGAGATCCTCAAATGACTTATACAGGTCATTAATCAGGATCACTGTTTCCGACTTGTCAACCAGCATATCTGTGTCAGAACTTCTCATAGCTACAAATATCTGATCCAGTTAACGATCTGTACAATAATGAATTCCTCGAGAAAAATCAGGAAAATTGAAAGTACAACAGCCTGGTTGGCCGCCATTCCCACACCGCGTGTTCCCTGCGTGGCATTAAAACCCTTATAGCAGCCGACAATGCCTATTGTAAAACCGTAAGTCACCGCCTTAATGATATTGGTGAAAAGATCAAGAAAGCTGATTGAACTGAAAGCATTATGAAGGAAGCTCTGCATGCTTATCCCCTCAACTGAGTTTATATTCATATACGATCCGAGCAGTGTGACAGCGTCACAGTACAGGGCCAGCATGAAAATCCCGACAGTCGATGCCACCACCCTTGTCACTACGAGGTATTTAAACGGGTTGATGGCCGAAACCTCCATAGCATCTATCTGTTCAGTAACCTTCATGGATCCCAGCTCAGCACCTATACCTGAGCCGACTTTACCCGCAGCGATCAGTGCTGTCACAAGCGGACCAAGTGCCCTTACCGATGCAATTCCCATTAATGAGGGCAGCCAGGAGGTCGCACCAAAGGACTCAAGCGAAGGCCTGGATTGCTTTACAAAAACAAAACCAACAATAAAACCGGTGATGGTAATCAGACCCAGGGATCTAATGCCAATCTCAAAGCATTGATTGACAGTCTCCCTGAAGTAAAATGGTTTTCTGACAACTTCCCTGAAGAATTGAATAGTAAACTTGAAACCATGATGGATATCGGTCAGAAATGCGTCTACGTTCCTGGTGAACAGGTATCTTTTCTTGCCGGATTCGTTCATTTTAATAATCCTAATTGCTTTGTCTGGCGCCTGAGAATGCCGACAGAGCCGCAAAGTTAACTGAATTGAGTTTTATCAGGAAAGATTGGGGGAAAAATTAACCTTCAAAAGATTAAAAACCTGAACAAATAAAGCTTATTTACAGCTTACCGTCGCTTTTACTGTTGCGGTTATAAGGGATTGTGAAGTTGAATTCAGAGCCCTTTCCGGGTTCAGATTCAACCCAAATCCTTCCGCCAAGCATCTCAACAAGGCTTTTACATATGCTCAGGCCCAGACCTGTACCCCGGTAGATTTTCTTGTATGAATTATTGACCCTGCTGAATCTTAAGAATAGTTTTTCAACCTGCTCAGGGGAGAGGCCGATACCGGTATCCCTGACAAAGAACCTTACCTCTTCCGAGGCACTACCTGGAGAATCATAGCCGAAAACTACCGAACCGGCTTCCGTAAACTTGATTGAGTTGTCAATAAGGTTGGAGATAATTTGAGTGAACCTAACCGGATCAGTATCGAGGTATAGCTGCTGCCCGGGGCTGATAAGAAACCTGAGGCTGAGTTCCTTTTCATACGTGGTTCTCATTTTATTCAGGAAAACCCTGTGAAGCTCGGAAAAGATATCGTTTATGTTGCATCTCACGATCCTGAGATCAAGCTTTCCCGACTCGATAATCGAAACATCAAGTATATCGTCAATCAGACGGAGCAGGCTGTTCCCGTTGTTAATTATGATCCTGATGAATTCCTCCCTGTCTTCGGTACTTAAATCTTCACTATTCAGCAGCCCTGACAATCCTATAATAGCATTCATTGGAGTCCTGATCTCATGCGACATATTGGCAATAAAGGCAGACTTCAGCCTGTCTGATTCTTCAGCCTTCACCCTCGCCAGTTCAAGTTCCGCGGTCCTCTCATGAACCAGCTGCTCCAACCCGGTCCTGTGCTTATCGAGTTCGATATTCTGCGATTCAATGACAGATTTTTGCTGGATGGCCAAATCGCGTTGAGCCCTTAGTTCATCGCTTTGTTTTCTTATCTCAATAGTGTTTTCCCTTATCTTCTCGGCCATTACTTCCTGGTTCCTCCTCAGAGATCTTTCCCTGATAAGTATTATCAGGTAAACCAGCATCAGGGAACCGCCAAGGCAGAGGAACCGGAACCAGAGTGTTTCCCATAACGGTGGCCTGATAATAATGCAAAGACTGGTTTCAGTGTCACTCCATACCCCGTCGTAATTTGAACCTTTTATCCTGAAAAAATATTTACCGGGCTTAAGGTTGGAGTAGTTTTGCGAGTTTGCGGATCGCGGGCTGCTCCATTTTTTCTCAAATCCTTCCAGGATATGCATATATTGATTTTTCCCCGGGAAGGAGAAAAGCATGGAACTGTATTTTATTGTAAAGGAGTTCTGCAGATAATTCAGGATAATCGTATCCCTGATCACATAGCTCAGGCTCGGTGTTGACTTTGATTTATTTGACTGATTCTGGTTTTCTATCCTGAAATCAACAATCCTTACATCAGGTTTAAATGCTTTCTCAACAATACTGTGCGGATCAAAATATGTCAAACCGTCGGTTCCTCCGAAATATATAATACCCTTACTGTCCCTGAATACCGCTCCCGCATGGTACTCAATATCCGACAGGCCGTTCTCCCTTGCAAAATTCCTTATTTTCCCCGTCAGGGGATTATATTGCGACAGCCCGTTGTCGGAACTGAGCCATAAGATATTATCTGTATCCTCACAAATTGCCAGGACTGCATTACTGGGTAATCCGTCTTCCCTCCTAATATGTCTGATCTCGTCATTTGTAAGGTTTAACAGGTTCAGTCCTCCGCTGTAAGTACCGATGCACAAGATCGTATCATGATATAAATAAAGATACCTGACATAATCATCGTCGATAGTTGTTGAATCCAAAGGATCATTCTGATATTTTCTGACCTCCCCGGTGCCAAGGTCAATTTTGTCAAGTCCTGTTCCATTCATTCCTATCCAGAGGTTGTTCCGGTTATCAGGGCAGATATCCCAGACACTGTTTCCTGATATGGAATTTTTCCTTAGAGCATCGAACTTATATCTCCTGAATCTTCCTGTTTTTTTATCATAGCTGTTAAGGCCGTTCCTGTTTGTTCCTATCCAGATCAGCCCGTTATGATCCTGATTAATGCACAATATGTCGTTACCGCTTATTGTAGTGGTATCCTCTGCATCAGTATAAAAGCTTTCAAATTTCAGCGAGTTTTTGGTAACAAGATGCAACCCCGCATTTTTTGTCCCAACCCAAATATCTCCATCCTTGTCACGCAAAACACAATATATCCATTTGTCCTTCTCCTGGTATGCTTCATTTATAAAATTAACCTGCCGGATATTATGTGATTCGCTGTCGTACCTGAATAACCCCTTATCGGTACCGATCCACATGAACTTCCCATCTTCCGAGAAGGAATATACATTTTTGCCAACAAGGGCCGGAATATCCCTTTTCAGGTTCCTGAAACGTGTTTCATTAAGGAGGCTTAAACCTGAATTTCTTGTCCCGACCCAGATTAATCCCGATTTATCTTCGAGAATCGAGAGAATGGAATTGTCGCCGAGACTGTTACGATCCAGCGGGTTGTTCTCAAAATGCTGAATTTCAAAGGTCTTTGAATTAAGACAATATATGCCTTTTTCATCTGTGCCAATCCATAATCTTCCCTTTACATCCATTATCAATGGCTGGCATTTTTTCTCGGCTGCAGTCATTTGTTTCCCGGAGCTGAAATCGTACCTGTTAAATGTGCCATTATCGATTACCATCCTGTTAAGCCCCGAATATGTTGAGATCCACAGAACATTATCATCAAACCTGTCGGGTCTGACTTGCCAGACTGTATCTCCCGAAATAGAAAAATTGTCCTTTTTGTTATGCCTGTAGCTGATGAACCCGTTGGTTTTCCTGTCGAAAAGATTCAGTCCCCCGCCATAAGTTGCAACCCATATCCTTTCTTTGTTGTCAATCACCAGATCATAAATGTCATTCGACGCCAGGGAATGAGGATCGGAAGGTTTGTTCCTGTAATTCGTGAAGCTCTTCCTTGATGCGTCCAGGACGCTTACACCCTCAAGGGTACCGATCCAGATGTTGGAGCTTTTGTCTTCGGCTATTCCATAAACATAATTACTGGTGAGACTGTTTGTATCACCAGGGACAGTGACAAACTTGTCGACCTTTCCGGTTCTTTTGTTGATCCGGTTTACTCCTCCCCCCTCGGTTCCGATCCAGATATATCCGTCTTTATCCTGGAATATTACATTGACCCAGGCGTTTGAAATCGCTGTACTGTCATTGAAGTTTATGTCGTAAATTCTGAACGTGTACCCGTCATAGCAGTTAAGGCCATTTTTGGTTCCGATCCAGACAAACCCCTCCCTGTCCTGGAAAAGTGAATAGACCGAGTTATGGGAAAGCCCGTCTTCGACAGCCAGTTTTTTGAACCAGATATTGTTCTGGGAAAAAACTTCAGCATGCATAAGAAGGACCAGAGCAAAGCAAATCCCCAGGTGATAACGAGGGAATATCCTTTCTTGGCGAAATTCTTTAGTCCAACCTTGCAGTAAGGTATTCAAATCCGGAATATCTAAAAATTAATGTCAGGTCTTTAGAGCATAGAATCTCCGCTCCAAATATATAAAATGATTTTTAAATGGTCGATTAAAAAATCGTACTGAGGATCAAAGCATTAAAACTATAATGTGTTAGACAGGTAAGTTCAGGCGTTTTCGGTGACTCCTCGTATCCGTAATTGAGATAAGACAGAGAGGAGTATGTCAGTTTCGGTCTGCCTGCGGGTATAGGTACCTGACAAAAAGAGAGAGAGTGAAAGTTCGTCTCACACTCGCTCTCACTCTCACTCTTTTTGAAGTGGTGCCACGTGGAATCGAACCACGGACACACGGATTTTCAGTCCGTTGCTCTACCTACTGAGCTATGGCACCTCAGTTTGGGACTGCAAATATAAAATGCAAATCGTTTTTCACAAATACTTTACCTAATTATTTTCTGTTTGTAATCATTTTACCTATGATTACCTTTGGCACCTTATCTTAATCAGTTAATGAACAAAGTCATTCTTGAGCTCTCCAACGGGATCAGGCTTATTCACCACCGTATCCCAGGCGCCGTGGGCCATTGTGGCCTGATAATCAATGCCGGATCGGCCGACGAGGCTCCGGTGGAACACGGGATAGCCCATTTCATCGAGCATATGCTTTTCAAGGGCACCAGCCACCGGAAAGCTTACCATATCCTTTGCAGGCTCGAGGAAGTGGGCGGTGAGCTTAACGGTTACACTACCAAGGAGGAGACCGCGGTTCATGCATCATTTCTGAACGGTGACTATGAAAGAGCTATGGAACTGATTGCTGATATTGCTTTCCATTCGGAATATCCTTCAAAGGAGATAATCAAGGAGAAGGAGGTAATACTCGAAGAGATAAATTCATATAAAGATAACCCTGCCGAGCTGATTTTTGATGAATTTGAAGAAGTGATTTTCCGCGATCAGGCCATCGGAAGGAATATACTTGGAACACCCGAAACAGTAAGAAAATTCAGCCAGCGCAAGATAATTACCTTCATAAAAAACAATTACTTCACCGACAGGATGGTATTTTGCTCCGTTGGCAACATTGATGAAATAAAAATTAAAAGGCTCTTCACAAAATACTTCTCACATGTTCCTCCAAGAATTTCAGGGAAAAAACCTCAGGAGAAGTGGAAATATGAACCCGTTACTATTGAGCGTAAACTTGAAACCTGGCAGTCGCACTGCATCATTGGCAATATTGCCTACAAGCACGACGATGAAAGGAGATTCAGCATGACTCTTCTCAATAATATACTAGGCGGCCCCGGACTTAACTCCAGGCTGAATATGTCGCTGAGGGAAAGAAAAGGCTTTGCATACAACATTGAGTCCAACTACAATCCTTACCACCAGACGGGTGTCTTTTCAATCTATTTCGGCACAGATAAACAAAACCTGGAAAAGAGCATAGCAGCGACAATCAGGGAACTGGAAAGGATAAAAACAAAAAAAATGGGAGTCGTGCAGCTTTCCAAGGCTAAAACCCAGATGAAAGGCTATATCGCCAGGGGATTTGAACATCATGAGAGCCTGATGCTATCTCTCGGAAAAAGTATTTTCCTCTATAACAGGATCGATACTCTTGAAGAGCTATGCAGAAAAATCGACAGGATAACCGCTTCTCAGATTATGGAGACTGCAAATGATGTATTCCGGAAAGAGAGCCTTTCAACCTTAATTTACCGGTGACCATGGACAGGGAAACTGAAGATTATATACTCAGGCATTCATCGAAAGAAGATCCCATCCTGGAAGATCTCTACAGGCAGACTTACCTGAAGTTTGTAAATCCAAACATGACCTCCGGCCATATCCAGGGTAAACTGCTTGAACTCCTTGCCAAGATGATCAATCCTTTAAACATCCTGGAAATTGGTACATATACGGGATATTCGGCTATCAGTCTTGCCAGAGGACTCCGCGAAGAAGGTCGGCTGGTAACAATCGAGTGCAACGATGAACTGGCAGATTTCAGCAGGGAATATTTTATCAGGGCCGGCGTCGGGAAAAAGATTCTTCAGCTCATTGGGAAGGCACAGGACCTGGTTCCTGGTCTTGATATGCAATTCGGGCTAGTTTTCATCGATGGTGACAAAAGGGAGTACTGCGAATATTTCAGAATGGTAATTGACAAGGTCGAACCTGGAGGATATATACTTGCCGATAATGTATTATGGGGAGGCAAGACCCTCGACATTAATACGAGGGACCAGCAGACAAGAGGGATTATTTCTTTCAACGAAATGATAACAAGGGAAAAGGGGATTGAGAATATTATACTTCCTGTAAGGGACGGGTTGATGATAATCAGGAAGTGTGAATGACTGCCCCTGGAAAAATTTAATCTCCGGCTTCACGTTTATTTCATTGTTGCAGGGTAACTTTGATATTTGAACTTTTCATTGAAGTTTCAGTATGGTATAATTTTTGAGCAATCTAAAAAAACACAATATGAAAAGATACTTTTTTATTCTGGCGGCCTTTTTATTGCATGTAATGCTAAACGCACAGTCTGACAAGACTGATGTGCTGCAGAATCTTGAAGGCAATCACAGGGCCGGCAGCAAGCAAATCCAGACAGCAACTTTGAAATCGGCAAGCAGGCTGTTTGGAAACAAGGATGACCTCACCTCTGTAATTGTGGTTTTACAGGCCGGGACCGTGGTAAATGTTCTGGGGTCCGACAGCACATATCTCCGGGTTACATCGGGTGACGACGAGGGATATATTTTCAGGAGGGACGCTTCACTGAGTTATGAATCCGTTACAAATCAGGCCAACCAGAACCAGGTTGTATCGCAGGATAACAATCAGCAGGTTCAGCCGGTCCAGGATAACCAGGAAAATGAAAAGTCTGACAGGATGAACTATCTCCTGAACAAATATGGGTCAAGTCTTGCGAAGCTGCTCTTTGCCGGCAAGATCTGGAAAGGAATGACGGGCGACATGGTTAAAGACAGCTGGGGAGTGCCTGTAAAAATCAACAAGACTTTTGAGGGAAGTCTTGTCAGGGAGGAATGGGAGTATAAAAATACCTGGCTGAGGATGGAGAATGATATTCTCACAAGCTGGGGACCGATGAATAAATAATACTGAAAGTGATAAAAAGTCAAGCCCCGTCGTTTCCCGCGGGGCTCTTTTTTATGTTTGCTTACTTTTTGCCTTTCGGCTTCGCTTTAGATGCACTTGCAGCAGCTTTTTTTGCAGGTGCAGCTTTTTTTGCGGTTGCTTTTGTTGCCATGTTGGTCACTTTTTTAGTTCCAGCCAACGGAGTGGAACTCTCTCCGCTACCTGATCAACTTTCAGATAGCGAAGCAAATTTATATTTATTTAGACTAATTCCAAATATTATCGGATCCTTTTTATTAACAACGTGAAAATAATTTTTGTTAATAAAGTGTTTTCGGATCTTTTTATCCTTATTAAAAAAACAATAATGCTTCCGTGATGACTTGGTTGCTTCGTCACTTTGTGACTCACAAAGACATGTATTTTTAATGACGTACATTCCAGCATGTCAAGATCATGTTTAAGGTACGGTCGTTGCAATCACGACAATGTCGTGATTGCAACCAGATAAATCAGGCAGTAACTGTTTCTGTCTGATGGGATTGTCCAGGCTCTGAAGGTCCGGACGGACTCTCTGCGGGGTCGCTTTCAGGCAAAGCCGCCGGGCTGTCGCCCTTGCTTTTATGTTTATCCGGGCCTCCTTCATGCAAGCATGAGTCGGCCCTTCTAAACATAAAAGCCGCCACTTTTTCAAGTGGCGGCTTTGCCTGAGCGGGAGACGGGACTCGAACCCGCGACCCTAACCTTGGCAAGGTTATGCTCTACCAACTGAGCTACTCCCGCGAATTCCCGGCAAAAATAAGAATTTTTTTTTATCTGCAAACATTACCTTGAATATCTTTGGCCCCCTCCTGCCCTACCCTTCCTCGTGCTGTTAAAAATTGTTATATCATGCAGCCTCTCATCAATTTGTTTTAAATTCGAAACAATTATCCCCGGTGGAAATTAACCAAATTGAATATGAAAAAACTTATCCTGTCATTACTCACGATTATGGCATTTACAACATTTGGCCGCAGTCAGGCCAAACCTACTGACAACTTTTCAATACCCGTTGAAAAATACAGGCTGCAGAATGGCCTCACGGTTATACTGCACCAGGACAAATCCGATCCCATCGTCGCGGTTGCAATTTATTATCATGTTGGCTCAAGCCGTGAAACGGAAGGAAAAACCGGTTATGCACATCTCTTTGAACATATGATGTTCCAGGAATCAGAAAACCTTCCGAGGGGCGAGTTCGTCAAGAACATAAGCAATGCCGGCGGCACATTCAATGGAAGCACAAACCAGGACAGGACAAACTACTTCGAGGTCCTGCCGAAAAACTATCTTGAACTGGCATTGTGGATGGAATCAGACAGGATGGGCTTTCTTGAAAATGCAATTACAAAAAGTAATCTCGCCAACCAGCAGGATGTTGTAATGAATGAAAAACGACAGAGCTATGACAATGCTCCCTATGGGTTCAATCAGATGCTTATCCTTAAAAACCTTTATCCAAAAGGGCATCCTTACAGCTGGGACGTTATCGGGAGCATGCAGGACCTGGTAAATGCCAGCATCGAGGATGTAAAATCTTTTCATCATAAATTCTATTCCCCGAATAATGCATTCCTGGTGATATCAGGTGATTTTGAGAAGGCTGAGACCAGGGCCCTCGTTGAAAAATACTTTGGAGAATTGCCTGCAGGCGTTGCAATTGATAAAAGAAAACCTATGCCTGTCACCCTTAGCTCGACTGTAAGACTGTACCATGAAGATAACTTTGCAAAAGCTCCTCAGCTTACTATCGTGTTCCCGGCACCCGAGAGATATTCAAAAGACATGTATGCCCTCAGCTTCCTGGGAGAACTTCTTGCAAACTCAAAAAAGGCTCCTCTTTACACGATACTGGTAAAGGAAAAGAAGCTTACGTCGCGTGTAATGGCAAGGAACATGGCCCAGGAATTAGCCGGGTCCTTCACAATTTCCGTAACTGCAAACCCTGGTGTAAGCCTGACCGATGTTGAAAAGGCAGTCTTTGAGGGGCTGCAGAAATTTGAGAAAGACGGGTTCACGGAAGAAGACATAACAAGGATCAAGGCCGGTTACGAGACAAGGTTCTTCAATTCTTTCGCCAGCGTTCAGGGTAAAGCATTTTCACTGGCTGAGTACACAATGAATACAGGAGATCCTGAATTTTACAAAAAAGACCTGAAAAACACTGAAGCAGTTACAATGTCTGATATCAAGGCAGCCTATAATAAATATATAAGGGGCAAGAATTTTGTGGAGACAAGCTTCGTACCAAAGGGCGATGTTAAGCTTGCGGCAGAAGGCTCTGTAAACGCAGGTATCAAGGAGGAAGATGTTAAAAATGCGGCCCAGATAAAAACAGAATCAGGAACGAATGAACCTGTAGCTAAATCCAAAACCAGATTCGACCGTTCGGTAATGCCCAAAGCCGGTACTGATCCGGAAATCAAGATTCCGTCATTGTGGACAGGCTCACTACCTGACGGTCTTAAGATATGGGGGATAAAGCAGTCTGAACTTCCGTTGGTGCAGTATTCCATTGTAATTGAAGGCGGCCATATGCGTGATGCGCTGGGCAAGGAAGGTCTGGCCAATATGGTTGCGACCGTCATGAACGAAGGGACTAGAAATAAAACTCCTGAACAACTTGAGGAAGCTATCGGCCTGCTTGGAGCCAGTATAAGGGTTTCTGCTTCAAATGAGGATATTTCCGTTGATGTCAGCACTCTTTCAAGAAACTTTGAAAAGACACTTTCGATTGTTGAGGAAATTCTACTCGAACCACGTTGGGATGAAGAACAGTTCGGTCTCGCGAGCTCGAGAATACTGAATAATATCAAACGGAATGCGGCAAGTCCCGATTACCTTTCATCAAGTACTCTGAATAAGCTTATGTTCGGTAAAAGTGTACTGGCATCGGATGTCGCAGGCACCATTGTTTCTGTTCCGACGATTACCATAAACGATTGCAGGGAATTTTATTCAAACTATTTCTCACCTTCAATAAGCCATTTCCTGATTGCGGGTGATGTCGACAGGCAAAGAGTCGAAAATGCCCTTTCTTCATTAAACAAAAAATGGCAGTCGAAAGTCGTCAGGGCTCCTGAAATTTCTGTTCCTGCTGCCCCTGACCAGGCAAAAATATACTTCGTCGATGTGCCAGGTGCGAAGCAGTCGGTTATATCAATAGGCACTCCCTCACTTGCCAGAACGAATGCTGACTTCTATCCGTTGCTTGTTGCGAACTACAAGCTCGGGGCCAGGGAAGCATCAATAGCAGGTTTGTGGATGCAGATAATCAGGGAACAGAAAGGTTTCACGTATGGCGCTTACTCTTCAGTGAATGGATTCAGCAACTACGGCTACTTTGTTGCTTCATCAAGGGTCAGGACCAATGCCACGCTCGAATCGGTAAACATCTTCAAGACGGAAATGGAAAAATACCGCCAGGTGATGCCAAAAGAGTATATCGATTTTACGATTTCGGGCCTGATGAAGGCAAATGCAAGAAGGTTTGAGACACTGGGCAGCCTTGTAGACTACCTCAATAACGTGAGTTCATATAACCTTCCGGCCGACTATGTAAAGACGGAAGAGGCATATCTGAAGAACCTCACACCGGAGAAGCAACTCGAGGTAGTGAAAAAATTTATCGACCCATCGAAAATGTATTATGTTGTTGCAGGAGATGCTCAGACACAGCTGAAAGAGCTTGAAAAGGCTGGACTCGGTGCACCTGTGCTGCTTGATAACAAATAGTGCTGAGCTTTTTTGAATAAAATATCACAGATCAGGTCCCTCTTCACATGAAGGGGGACTTTATTTTTTTGTTACTCCTGGCAGTATGACCCTGATACGTGAGAATCTGGAGACTGTGTGATTGAGATGCCGGCATCCGGTAAGCTGAGACTTTAGCCGGCAAAGAAGTGCGGACCATTCCACCATTCCTTGGAAATGAAATGCCTCACCCTAATCCCTCTCCTTCAGGAGAGGGACTTATGAAAATCTTTATAAATTTGCACTCAGATTAATTGTCTACTAAGTATATTATAAGCCCGGATGGTAGGACCGAGCGTTAAGAAACAGCCCTGTGGGCTGTTTTAGCGAAGGAGCCAGACTGCAGGGGAGGCCATTCCACCATCCGAATAAGAGTTTTGAGTTCTTTATAATATATTTGCATACTTAATATCTACCAGACTATAATAATGCCCGGATGGTGGAATGGTAGACACGCAGGACTTAAAATCCTGTGACCATTGCGGTTGTGCGGGTTCAAGTCCCGCTCCGGGTACTCCAACGGGACAAGAGGTCAAAATCGACCTCTTTTCTTTTTTTATGACCTTCTGAAAACCTCATTAATTCTACGGATGAGATGTTCTGACTTTTTTATTGGGAGGGTTGCAACTTTTCAAATCAGAAAATCAGGTTTTTTGGCAGAGTTGCAACCAATGTGTTGTTAATGACTATTCGTGTAACCTCATACGCCGGCTAATCTGACCACTTTGCTCCGGCGCCAGGTGGTCAATGTGACCGTTTTTTGCACTTTATCCCAAAAATCTAGCAAGAAACCTTGCAAGATATCACACTGTCTGCAAAATTGGATAATCTTCCTTGGACATGTTAAAATGGTAATAGATTTAGATTATTGAAGAATAATACAAATTGGAACCATTGGTTATGTTAAAATAAGGAAGTATCAATATAAAACTAATCAATAAGAAACAATCTTATAACCTCTCTTTAAATAATGTGTAAGAGGAACACCCATCCCCTTGACATCAACCTCACAAACCTTTAAATCATTTGTTACACCATACATATTGGAGCAGGCAACACATGCTTCGATGATTACCCCATCTTTCTTCATAGAAGCAATTTTATCTTTCAATTTTGAATCCTCTGCTAGAAGTTTTTCTGAGGGACCCCAAACAACTAATATAACCTCCCTGAACCAGTTGAATTTTTTTGCTGCATGAGCATACATCAGGCAGGCTTTCTCAGCGACATCCGCATCTCCGCTTGACCAAAGAACAATTAGAGTGTCAGAAGGTGTTGCGATCTTTCCATCCTGAGCCATCAGAAATTTTGCAGAACATATTGAAAAAACAAGTACTAGGAAGAATAGCTTAATCTTCATTGTTTTGGTTTTAAATTGATATAAAGTATTTAAAAGATCAGATTTAATTAATCAGCAAAAAAGTTACCCTACAAAGTAATCATTTGCAGGGTTTAAAATTTAAAAGATGATATAAAAATTTAATGGCGTTTTAATCAGCTCCTGCAAAAATTGAAACTACGATACCATAAATAACATGACCGATAATTCCACCAGTTAAAATTAGCACCATACTTCCAGAAGGAGAATTCATTCCGCCAAATATTAAACTCATTACTGCCATCATCAACTGAGCGAAGATAAACACCGATAAACCGAAAATGACTCCCTTTACAACTCTGCTCTTCACTTTCTTTAGAATCGGAACAAAAAGGAATAAAAATGCCAGTGCGAAAACGATTCCAATCATAAAGTGTAATCCCCAGCCAATTAAAACAGGGACTCCCATCATCATCGATAACATGGCCGCTGCATTCATTTTTGGTAAGCCCATATAGGGAGCTAAAAACATTACCATAGTCATTGCTAAAGTGGCCACGATACCACCAATTACTGCTTGTGAAATTTTTGTTTTCATTGTTTTAATAAATTTGTTTTTGTTTATAAATGATTTATTTTCTTCTGTTTTATTAATAGTCGAGCTTAGGTAATAATACTGACAAAAAAAGGCGAAATCTTCATGATATCGCCTTCTTAATGAATAAGCTGGACTGATTAATTTGCACCCTTCTTAGCAAAGGCTAACGCCTCAGCAAGTTTGTTGTCGGGTTCTGCAATGCTGATCTCTTTTATTAGTTTTTTGGATTTAGCATTAAAGAAATAGGCAACTCCTGTTCCTGTATGTTTTGCCATTTCTTTATCTAGCCCGTATTTTTTCAGTTCTTCAGCCGATTTCTCTTCAGTCTTATCATCTGTTACATTGTTTCCCAGAAAGAGAATAGCCATGTCTTTATTATTTGACATAAATGCTGCCATAGCCCTGTCTCCGTTTGCCTTACAAACCGAGCACCAGTCAGCTTTGTTAACTACTGCGATTACTTTTGCTTCAGACTGAGCCAATGCAGACACTGTCACTAACAAGAATAGTACTGCACTGATTAGAATTGATTTTACTGTTTTCATCTTGATCTTTTTAAGAGTTATTACTTGAATTCTTTTTATTTAATCAAGTAGTCGGTAATGATGACAGAACCTGACAAGATGAATCTGAAATTTACAAAAGAAAATTATCCTCAGGAGATTAAGCCATTTATTAACAGTGAGTTAAGATGGCGGCTTTATTATTAAATGTTTCTTTTATGTTCACAAGGACGAACAGTTATAGAAAAGGGTATAAGCTAATACTATCTATCAATTTTAATTCCCATTACCAGTACATCATCAACTTGCTCTTTATCAAGCTTCCACGAATCGAACCTATTTTGAAGGGAATCAAAAATCTTATCAAATGGAAGATTGTCGGTTTCGATAATAAAATCTTTAAATTTTCCTGATGAAAACTTCTTATTATTAACCCCACCGAATTGGTCTTTAAATCCATCGGAAAACAAGAAGAACCTATCCCCTGGCATTACTTTCTCTATCTTAACAGAAAAGGGAGAATACTCGACAAAATGTTTCCCGACCGGCATTCTGTCTGCTTCGAGCACAAGTAACTTTCCGTTACGGCAGATATACATTGGATTAAATGCACCAGAAAAAAGCAAAGTTTTTGTTTTAGTGTTTATGACAGCCAGTGATATATCCATTCCATCTTTAACATCAGCCTTGTTAGATCCGGATGAAAGTGATAAGATAATTCTTTCCCGAAGAATATTTAGTATATCACCTGGATCAGTAACGTGTTCTCTGAGAATTATTTCATTGAGTAAAGAGATTCCCAACATGCTCATAAATGCACCAGGGACACCATGACCAGTACAATCAGCAACGGCGGCAAATTTTAGATCTCCCAACTCATTAGCCCAGTAAAAATCTCCGCTAACCACATTTTTGGGTTTATAAAATACAAAACATTCAGGGAAGATTGATTTAAGAATTTTTTCTTCAGGCAGAAGGGCCATTTGAATCCGGCTTGCATATACTATACTGTCACTTATGTTGCGTGCTTGTTCTTTTATTTTATTTTCAGCCATTATAATCTGAGTGATCTCATTTGCGTAAATATTTAATGTACTTAATGAACTGATCCCTTTTATTGTCAGATCAAAAATGCGGTCTTCAATTATTATCGTATAGTTTACTTTTTCATTATTTCTAATTATCCTTGATATATCCAGAGCAGACAATTCAGAGATAAGAGTTTTAATATTTTCGCCATTAAGAGTTTCTTTTTTAAAAAGTATTTCAGACGAAGGGTTAGCGCCAGTAATAATTCCTGATTCATCGACTCTGAATAGCGGCTGTGGATTATGGCGTGCAAAGAGAGCCAGACTCTTCAGCATATCAGACTCGTTCTTTTCAGTTGAAATTATTGTTAAAGGTCTCCACTTTGTTTTCTTGTGGCAATTTCCACACTCCTCGATTTCATCTCCTATTTTAGCTTTGAAATTCACCATTTTACAGTTCTTGCATTGGAGCAAACCATCAATAGAGGAAATTTTCCCTGGCTTCAAACTGCTGTTTGAAGCAACCGAGGAGAATGTTGAAACTAAATAGGGGACCAGGAAGGTAAGAACAACCATTATGGGATTAATATCCTTAAATGTTAGTGAAACAAAGTTCTGATAATGATTAATGAAGTTTAAAACTATTCCAACTATTATAGAAGTCCTGAAAGCTCTTTTGACAGTACTGGGTTCATGAGAAAGCTGAAAGTAATAGTTTGATATTGAATGAGAATGGTCAGCAGGCATGATGAAAGTTATTCAGGTTCCCCGATCTTTTTTAAAATATCTTTTTTAAGATTATTCACATCAATTGTTACGTTCTCTTTTTTTGATGATTCTGATATAGCTTTACCTAAAGTATTGCTTTGTTTTTCAAATAAAGTACAGGCATCACACATCATTTTATGAATTTTTAGCTGTACTCGTTCCTGGACTGAAAGCTTAAATAGAAGTTTTTTCTCAATAAGTTCAGTTGCTTTGAGACATGACAGAAACAATTTATTCATTAATTTTTTCACTTTACCTCAATTATTTAACCATCCATTCTCAACACAATTCCTGAGTTGTACTTTTGCTCTGTGTATTATCTGCCAGAGATTAGTAGGAGTAATTCCAAGTTCCTGACTGATTTCTTCTCCATTCTTTCCTAAAATATATTTAAGTCTGATCGTAGCATTCCACATCTCAGGTAACTCTCCGAGACATCTACTTAATATTTCATTGAATTCAGGATTATCAAGAAGCTCTGTATCTTCATAATCCCAATCTTTGGGTCTCATTTCTGGTTTCCATGAACCTTCGTCATCAAAAAAAGTTGAAAAGGACTGAGTATCTAAAAGGATCGGTTGATTAACTTTTCTTCTGTAATGATCAATTATTTTGTAGTTCAGAATAGCAAACAACCATGTTTTTGGTGAACTATCTCCTTTAAAAGATTCGATTTTCTCTGCAGCAGCCAAAAATGTATCCTGGACCAGGTCTTTTGCAAGTTCGGTATCTGAAACTTTATGAAAGGCCCAGGAATACAGATCTCTTGTATAATCTTCAACCCATTGCTCTAATCGGTTATCTTTTGGCATCTTATGATAAAAAACTAAAAATAATAAATCCTTGTTGATAATTGTCCTTTTTTTCAAATTTAGAGGACGGTATTAATTTCTACCGTCTCTTTCTGTTCAGTGCAAAAGCCAGTAGCCTTTATCACTTTTGGCCGGTCAGAAGTACAGGAATATAAGATACATGATAACAAATAAATACAACCAGCTTAAGGAGGTCAATTAACTCCAGCAGAGCCTGGTCAGAACAACTGGCTTCTCCAGCTTATTTTGTGTTACTACCAGAACAGACATCATTGAGTCAGACTTGGAAATCAATCAGGCAGAACCCATGGATGTAAACAACATGATAACAATCATTAATCAGAGAAATATTGGTGTAAACAAACACCAATCTCCATTATAAATATCTGTCATATGGTTGCAACTTTTAACCGTTCGGGGTACAGAAAAAGAGTGAGAGTGAGAGCGAGTGCGAGAGCAATCACGAACACTCTCATCTCTTTTTTGACTCACTTCGTTCGTCGAGCTCACCCCGATAAATCGGGGTTCGGTTCTCAAAACTCACACTTTGTCCTCCGAGGTTTAAGCGAAGGAGGACTCACACTCACACTTCTTTTGCCTTTTTTTCTGGCACAATGCATTTTAAAGTTTCATCAGTAGTGGAATCAGGCTGTTTACGAATCCCTGAAACTTATCATTATCCAAATCATTTGCAGTATGAACATATATAATTTTCGAATCAATCTTTGTAAACCACGATAAGTTTGCACCAGAATTACCCGGGTATAAAATTTTATCCCCTTCACCCTCGATTCCCAGGCCATATTTCCAACCATTTATAGCCTTTACCCAATCTGTCATCGTTTTAAATTCCGGTTGTTTACTTATATACGACATCATCCTTAAGTAATCTTCAATTGTGCCTATAATACCACCGGAATATGCCGATAAACTATAATGATATGGCCAGGGATTCATGTAACCTTTTGGATAATTACCTTTACCATCATCCATCCTTATCGACGGTGAGATATTCTTAAACCGCTGTGATAATAATTCATTGACAGTTTTCCCTGTTTCTTTTTCTAAAATAATCCCGGCCATATTAAAACCTGTGTTTGAATATAAAACAGAAACACCCGGGTCAAATGCCAATTCTTTATTCTTATATGCAGTATCAACGGTGAATTGAGCATTGCCGGCCTGCTTACAGTTGAATAGCAATCCAACATAATCATTGATCCCGCTGGTATTTGAGAGCAGCATTTTAATAGTGATTTTGTCAGACTTTTGATAACCTTGTTCCGGTGGAAACCACTTATCAATCGTTGATTGAATATTTAATCCGTTTTTCAGGATTAAATAGCTAAGAGCAGGTTTTGAACCCGGACACACCAGCCTTAAATCGTTTCCCTTGTCAATTGACCCTTTTGAAAATGTTTTTATCAGGTCTGTTCTGCAATCAATAACACCGACAAGTATTCCGGCATCCTTATCTGATGATGATAAAACATACTGATTTAATAAACTATCTATATTAAAATCAGTTTGAGCCTTTGCGCCAAAAAAAACAGAAATCAGAAATATTGTCAGTATAATTTGTCGTTTCATATCAATTATGTTTAAGTGATGAGTCCTGTTACATTTATCCTGACAGCGCCATGGTTAGAGCGTTAGGATGTCAAGCCTGGATATTTATTTATTGATAATATCAGTTTTACGCAGCAACTCAATAAAATCTGCCTTTACCCAATAGATATCTGCCGGAACATCTGGTCCCCAGCCAGCTGGCCTGCTGAAAAAATAATATTTACCATCAGGGCTTATATATGAACCATATTCTATTTTATCACTGTTAATAAGTGGCCCCAGGTTTTGAGGAGCAGTCCAAACGCCATTTCTATTATAACTTATGTATTGATCCTCTTTGCCATAGCCATCAGGGCGAGTTGATGAAAATATGATATAACTTTCATCCGGGGAAATAAAGGGATCCCATGCTCCATATCGGGAATTAATTATTGTATCAAGCTTTTCAACAGCAGAATATTTATCATTTTCATATTTTGAACGAAAAATCTCACCTTTTGGATTTTCACGCATTGAACAAAAATAAAGTGCTCTTTTTAAAGTGACCGTCGGGTGATACTCTTCCGCTATTGTATTCACCGGAGGATCGAGTTTAACTGGTGCCGTCCATAGTTGATTTACCAGGTCAGATACATAAATATCGGCATGGCTGGTAAAAAGGATTTGCTGACCGTCCGGCGAGAAAAATGGCTCAATAGCGCGGTCTATAGTTATGAAGTCGGCTGGCTTTGGTTCTGTCCAGTTTCCATTGACATAGTTTGAATACAATATTTTAAATGTTCCACCTATGCCAATTCCAATCAAGCATTTTCTGTTATCCGGGGAGAAAACTATTTTTGTTTCTCTTCTATTTGGCAATGATATAATCATTGGAGCAAATATCTGCGGTTCATCCCCTGGAGGAGTTTGTCCAAAATAAAATTCCGGATGGGTTGATTGTCCAAAACCTGAACGCATCAGAAGAAAACATATAATCGAAAAGAGGACCTTTTTCATAATAAAATTTTAAGGAGTAATTTAACCATCTGTTTTTTATAAGACATTCCGATTCTTGAGTCGCTTAATCATTTAAATTCCAGGCGCTTTGTGTTTGATCTTCGTTTCACTATCGCCCAAATGGAAATTATTCCTATAACTATCCACATGGTTGTTTACATTTGAAGTCCTTATCTTTTTTTGTGTCATATATAGGGCAGGCAGTCGACGAACATTTCATCCTGCCCCGTAGTATTCTTACACCCCATGGAATATAACCTGCGCACATTAAAAGAGCACCGATAGAGCTAATAAACTCTATATCCGGATTATTCAGGAGCAAGAGTCCGACAACAATGCATATTCCTTGCCATCTGCTGATAAATCTTTCTTTCATTAGCCCGAATGCCTGTATTGCAGCACCTATCGGCAACAGTGGTAACAACCAAACCACCCATAGCAGGCCTGCCTTGTTCACAATAACACTCAGAAATGGGACAAATTCCCTGAACCGGGTTTCCGGCAATGTGTCGAATGCTGACAGAACCAGGCATAAAGCTCCTTTATCTACAGCCAGGATGAATGCTCCGAATAATCCTATAATTCCACCAAGAAACCCTAATTGTCTGCCTGTCCCCTGCAATACGTTCATAAAACTAATCAGCGATATCATTATTACCGGTACTGCAAACATTACAATGAAATGTCCGATGTGATACATCGGATGATTATGAAATCTTCCGACCAGCTGTCCAACTGTTTCAAGTGCTTCTAACTTCAGGAGATCAGGGTGCATTAAAAACCCTGTTAGCAGCATTATGGGAAATGCAATAATTGAAATTGCAAAGCCATACTTTTTAATTATTTCCATTTTCATGATTTTCTAATTTTATTTTAATTCTCATTCACACACTATCCAATCAGAATCTGAAGCCAAAATTCATGCTGGGCTCGCATTTATATTTAGGTGCTCCACCTTCAATAGCTGCAAAGGATGCAGGAAAGTTGGTATTAACAGGCCAATATTTGATAGCATAAGCAGGTTCTATGTAGAGACGCTTCTTAAAGAATTCAATACGGTATCCCAGGATAAATTGAAGATACAATTGAAAACCCTTCTGGATTTTAGTATTACTCTGGTCGTAGAATTGCTGAAGAAAAGGTGTTGCTTCAACAGTGGTAAACAATTTCTTCCACAGGAATCTCTGGTAACCTAATCCTACTCCCCAGGCTCTCACCTTACCAGGGTACAGTACCTTTGAATCGGGATAAGTGCCCAGTGGTTCATAATAGGTCCATGTAATAGCATCAACAATTATTACATCTTTTTTAGTTGGCTGGTAGCCATAGGTCAATTGAAGAAAACAGGGTGGATCTCCAGGTGTTAAATTACCAAGGAGGAATAGTGAACTTCCGACAGACTGGCGTCTAAAAGTTGAATCTTTCTTTTCCGTCTGGCAGAATACAATTGCAGATAACATTGTAATCACGGTTGCCGTTAGAAGTAATTTTTTCATAGTTTTTAATTTTAATAAGTGCTTCTTAGTTGCAGGGTGCGTCAGGGTTAACTGAAATAAGCTTAAGGTTTAAATCTCTGATTTGATTTAAAACCCCGTGCAGATGAGCTTCGTCCTTAATATTTCCTTTAAGGATGGTATTATATCTTTCATAATTAATTTCAAACCCTTCAAAGCTGTTCTTCCATTTCTTGTCAAGATGTCCTTGAATTGTCAGTTTAATTTTGCCTGTCATATTTTAATTGATTAAGTCTCAGCAAAGGTCAGGGGTACACAACAAAAAAAAATCACCCTTCGGGGTGATTTGGAAGGGTGATTTTTATGGAAAGATCTGACAGGTAAAAATGAAATGGCAAAGAAGCTAAATTATTCCAGACTCCTTCGCTTTAGTTACAGCCTGATTCCTGGAATCAACCTCTAACTTCATGTAAATATTCTTTATATGTGTTTTTACAGTATTTAATGAAATAAATAATTTATCGGCAATCTCCTGGTTCGACAGATCTTCAGCAATAAGGTGTAGTGCTTCAAGTTCGCGGTCGCTTAACCCGGACCCTGAATTATTCCTGATAAACTTTTCTCTCTTTTCTGTAGCTAGCTTAAGCTTGTCGGTCAACTTTTTAGGGATATTTGTTACTGTGTGTGCCTGTATTCTGTAAACCTCTTTCAGTAAGTCACTTATCCTGGAATGAAAAAGAATAAAAGACATCAGTATATTATCAATGGCAGCAAATTCCAATGCTTCAAAAAGTGTATTAATGGCTTCTTTTATCTTGCCTTTGGCTTTATAAAGGATAGAATATATGACTTTAGCTTCAATTATTCTCTCCGTCCTGTTTGCAGCCTTTGCCATTGCCAGTAAGTTTGAGAGAAGAATCTCTGCCTCCGGAAGTTTCATTTCTGTTATCAGTAAAAGAGCATATGAATAATATGCGAATTCATCTGAATAGGACAATTTATTATCAAAGTGTATTTCATTTTCAATATACAACCTGTTGGCTTTTTCAAGGTCATTATCTTCAATAAGGATTAACCCTTTCATGGCAATATACATCGCCATAGAGGTGGGAAATATTATATTCTTTCGCAGAATATTGTCGGCCTCACTGAGCATGTTTTTGACCCCGGCTATGTCGCCGCGTCCGTATAAAGTGAGTGAATAAACTACTATCGTAAAGACTTTAAAAGAGTTATCTGCTTCGTTTTTGCATAGGTCATAGGCCGTTTTTATGTTTTCAAGTGCATCATCAAAATCTGTACGCATAGATTCAATGCCTGCCATGCATGCATAAAGCCCGGCAAAAGAGCTTACCGATTTTGTTACCGGGGCATAACCACTTTCTTTCATATAGGATAAAAGATCGGCGCACTTCTCATATGACGATGTGTAAAGTCCCATTCTTGATTCAAGGGCTGATAACCTGCTCCCTACTGTAGAAATGAGATAGATGTTCCCTGATTTTTTTCCGTACTCCAAAGCATTCTCAAAAGCTTTAATACTTCCCTCTAAATTATCATGGAAAAGATCCGCAATACCGATTGAGTACCATCCCCAGCTATACCACAAAGGGTCATCTTCCGAGAGGTTTTCCATGGCGGTTTTGCTATATTCAAAAATTTTATCGGAACGTGACAGCAATGAATTCATGTAGGCAAATGCAACGGATATTTTTCCCAATAATTTCTTTTTATTCCTGACAACATCATCAGATGAGTTTTTATCATTAATTATCTGAATAGTAATTTTTTCAGCACTGGCTAAAAAAGGTTCTGCTTTCTGAATCTGACCAGTAATAACCAAAATCCATGCATAGTATAAGCAAAAATCAGCATTCCGTTTAATTAATTCATCGGGCAACAGATCACCGTATTTCATTATGGCAGCGTGATGTCCGTTCTTCCACAATGCCTCAGCTTCCTCTCCAAGAAACATCATACTCATTTCGAAATCATCCGACTTAATTGCATGATCAATTGCCAGAAGGGGCATTGAATTAATTTTAAACCACCTGCTTGCTTTACTATGAAGTTCTATAACGGTTTCCTTTTCTCTCAGATGAAGCCTCAGTTTTAATAATTCTGCAAAAAGGTGATGGTACCTGTACCAGGTTCTCTCGCCATCAAGCGGAATAATAAACATGTTGTTTTTTTCCAATGCCTCAAGTATCAACTGGCTGTCATTTCTGTTCAAAACAGCGTTGCATAAAGACGCAGACATTTGCTCCAATATAGAGGTTTGCAGCAAAAATTCCTTGATGTCATCTGTCTGGATTTTTAACACCTCCTCCATGAGATAATCCATAATATAGCGGGTATCTCCTTTAAACTCCTGAATAAATCCTGATACATCTTCACTGCCCTGCATAGATAGTGCTGTCAGTTGCAGGCCCGCAATCCAGCCTTCGGTTTTGGATTCGAGAAAATAAACATCATCAAGAGATAAACCTAATTTTAGTTTTTTGTTGAACAGCAATGAAATATCATTTGCTGAAAAACTCAGGTCTGAGGACCGTAATTCAACCAATTGGTGCTGACTCCTTAACCTTGAAACAGATAGTGCAGGGTCTGAACGGGTCAGGATTACAATATGGATATTACCGGGAATATGCTCTAATAAATAAGTTACTAACTTTAATACCTCGTTACTCTTAATCAGGTGAAAGTCGTCGAGTACCAGCAAAAAGTTTTTACTGATATTGAGTATTTCGTTTATCAACAGGCTGGCAAGTGATTCAACAGATGGTCTGTTGGGTGAATTTAACAGCTTTAAGATGTTTTGTCCGAATTCTTTATGAATGCTTTGAATTCCTGAAATTACATAAATTAAAAAATCTGACAGGTCATTATCACCATCGTCGAGAGAAAACCAGGCTGCAGGGATCTTATTCAGATTAATCCAGTCACAAACAGCTGTTGTTTTGCCAAATCCGGCAGGAGCGGAAATGAGAATTAGTTTCCGATATAGCCCTGTATTTAATTTCTCATAAATTTCTGATCGATGAACTATATTATTTCCGGCAGAAGGAATATGAAGTTTTGTTAACAGCATATGTGCAAATTAACAAATATTTTGATCATAAATGCATTTTCCATAATGAAAATCAGCAGTTTGCATAAATGTTCATGAATGCGGAAATTGAAAATACATTGTACTTAACATTAAGTATATTCATTATGATTGGATTGTTGGTTTTGCTATTATCCGTCTCAATTAAAAGTTGGATTTGTCGAAGCACTTCTTAAGCTAAAGACCTCATTCATCTGGTTGCAACTTTCGTCAGTTCGGGGTACCAAAACAGAGGGGGTGTGAGAGTGAGAGCGAGCACACTAAGATTTTATTGATTAAGGGGAAATGGGATAAATTAAGGGACATTGAATTATTTTTGCTTTTCAAGGCAAGCTTAGCGGGCATGAAAATTACAAAGGCTAAAAAGAGGTCAGGCATCATTTTGTTGTTGCTTTCAATAATTTTCATCATTGCTTTCCTTCCAGCGCCTAAACAGGACCCAATTCAATATTATGAAAGGGAGAGCGGCCAATTAATAACTGAAAAGGTGGCCGGTGAAAAGTGGCTGGTATGGTTGTATAACAATCCTGTAGGTGAAGCAACCTTGTGGACGCTTGCAAAACGAAAGCTGGTTTCGTCCATTTACGGCAAAATGATGGATCGCACTTCATCATCTAAAAAAATACGCCCCTTTATTGAAGGTTTTAATATTGATATGGGCTGTGTTCAGGAACAGGAGTTTAAGAATTTTAACGATTTCTTTACCCGGAAACTAAAGGATAATGCAAGACCTGTTGATACCAGCTTTAATATTGTTGTATCACCGGCAGATGGTAAAATCATGGCATATTCAGAAATCGGTACCGCTGATTTTATAATAAAAGGATTCCGTTTTGATGTGTCTTCCTTTTTGGATAATGATGTTCTTGCACAAAAGTACCGTGATGGTACCCTTCTTATCATCAGGCTGGCGCCGGTCGATTACCATCGTTTCCATTTCCCGGTCAGTGGAAATTTGAAGCCGGATAAAAAGATTGAAGGTGACTATTATTCAGTCAGCCCGATTGCTTTACGTAAAAAGGCTGAAATATTCTGCCTCAATAAAAGAGAATATACAATTATCTCAAATCCTTTGTTTGGTGATGTTATTATGACCGAAGTCGGTGCCACTATGGCAGGAAGCATCGTACAAACTTATAAGGGAAGTTCCGTAATGAAAGGGGAAGAGAAAGGCTACTTTAAATTTGGAGGCTCAACGATAGTATTGCTGTTTGAAAAAAGTAAAATCAGCGTTGATAAAGATATTTTAATCAACACGGCAAAGGGATATGAAACTTCAGTTAAAATGGGAGAAAGAATTGGCGCTGCATCTCACACCAATAATTGATCTGGTGTGCTGTTGATCGATAGTGTTAAGGAATACTTACTGCGATCTGTTTATTAACGGGTTGCAACTTTGGACCGCGCCGGTACAGCGTCCGCCGAATCTGCCGGTTCGTGGAGCAGGTAGACAGAAAAAGAGTGAGAGTGAGAGGGATAGCAGGAGCCGAAAATGCTGACCGAAGGGTCGGTGCGAAAGTGACAGCACTCACTTTTTCCTTCAGGACTTAAGTAGAAGGTCTGTTCAGAATTCAACAATGAAATTCGTCATTTCTTTCTCGTTAGATACCACAACTATTGACCCATTATGTAATTTCATGATTTCCTGGGATATACTTAACCCTATTCCTGATCCATTGACTTTGCCGGTAAAGAAGGGTACAAAAATCTTTTCCTGAAGGTTCGGCGGGATCAATGGCCCGTTATTGGTCAGTTTTATCTGGATCTTATCATATTTAGTTTTCATCAAGTGGATCTCTATAATCCTTCCGTCCGGAATCTCCAGCACGGCATCAAAAGCGTTGTTAATTAGGTTTATTATTACCTGGTTAATAAGTCTCTTATCCCCAGTAAAGCTTTTCAGAGATTTATCTACAACAATTGAAAATGAGATATAGTTCTCCTTCATTTTAGTGTCAAAAACAATCATCAGCTGTTCTTTCCATTCGTTGGTATCGATAGCAGCAAAAACCGGTTTGGGCAGCTTGGAAATTTTACGGTAGTTATTTATAAAATTCAAAACGCCGTTTGTCTGTTCATCAATCAGCAACAGTCCATTCATTGTAGTCTTTATCAGCTTTTCATCATTTATCTCAGGGGAATCTTCTTCATTTTTGTTATGGAACATCGAGTACAACTCCTTGGCTACAGTAGTCAGCGGTGTAAGAAGGTTCATTATTTCATGCGTAAGCACATTAATAAGTTTCCTGTAAGACTCCACCTCCCTGGATTCAAGTTCATACCTGATGTCCTGAATCGACACAAGCTTTAATTCAGCTTCGTTCCTTTTAATTGTCGTGGCCCTGAAAGAGAGCAGCTGAAGATTACCGGATAACAGATTCCTGTAAGTGATATGTTCACCTGGTTTGAGATTACAGACTGCCTTATAAAAGTCCGGATGTTTTATTTTCAGAAGGTCAGGATTTTTAGAATCGGATGAAATGCCGGCGTAATTGCAGGCGACTTTGTTAATTAATTCAATGACATTATAGTTGTTTATCACGACCAGCCCTGCTGAAGCATTTTGGATGATTGTTTTATAATAAGTCTCGTTATATTCATTTCGAAGTCTGATTTCCTTAAAATGATCATTAAGGAGATTCATGCTATGATAGAGTTTTTTTAAAGAAGAATTCACATTCTTAACAGGGAACTGAAGTGCAGTATCATCGTTACGAAGTGAATCGAAAAAGAAGCTGATGACCTCATTCGATGAATCATATATCTTATGCAACAGCGAGGCGCTGATCAATCCTGCCAGCAGAAGGATGGAAGCAAAAACATAGTCGGAATGTCCGAAAAAGAATCCGGCCGCTATAAATGAAATTATACATAATAATAGAATTATCAGGCGGGATCGTTTTTGCAGAAACTTCTCAGATACCATATTTTTTAAGCTTATTATACAGGGTCTGCCTTGTTATTCCAAGTTGTTCCGCTGTAATGTTCTGGCTGAATCCATTCTTCTTCAGAGTGCTGATGATCATCTTTTTTTCCATCTCCTCAAGTGTTTCAACCTGGTCGGGAAGTATTACCTCATCTTCAAAGAAAATGAAATCGCCTGCCTTAAGCTTGTTTCCATCTGCCAGAATTACAGCTTTTTCTATTGTATGCTGTAACTCCCTGATGTTTCCGTACCAGGGATTTTTCGTCAGCTTAAGCAGAGCTTCGGGGCTCAGTTCAAGGTCCGGTTTATTATACTTCCTGCAGTAAACCTTTAAATAATGATTCGCAATATCTTCAATGTCTTCAGTCCTTTCACGAAGCGGAGGAAGATGTATTGTTATAGTGTTCATCCGATAAAGAAGATCCTGCCTGAAGGTATTGTTCGCCAGCATCTCCTTCAGGCTTTTGTTTGTAGCGCTTATCAATCTGAAATCGACGGGAACCTGGAGATTTGAACCCACCGGTGATACCAGCCGGGTTTGCAGAACCGTAAGTATCTTTGACTGCATATTGACCGGAAGATTTCCTATTTCATCGAGGAATAATGTTCCTTTGTCTGCCATCGCAAATCTGCCGGTTTTATCCTCATATGCATTCGTAAAGGCTCCTTTCTTGTGACCGAATAGTTCACTTTCAAATAATGTCTCCGACAGAGATGAAAGATCAACAAGAACAAACAACTCTCCTGACCGGTTCGATTGATTATGAATCTCCCTGGCGATCAATTCTTTCCCTGTGCCATTCTCACCTGTTATCAGAACATTAGCATCTGTGTCAGCAACTTTTTTTACCAGTGTCATAATTTCCTTCATGGCACGAGATTTCCCTACAACCATAGGTTTGCTTCTGTTGGCGACCTGTTTTAACAGCGATTCCTTTATTTTCAGGTTTACAAGCTGAGTATTCGAATCTTTCAGCCGGCAGGCAGCGTTGAGAGTTGCCTTTAATTTATCGTTATCCCATGGCTTTATTATAAAATCAAAAGCACCTTCACGAAGTGATTTTACAGCAAGCTCAACGTCACCATATGCTGTTATCATTACGACTTCGGTTTGTGGTGATCTTTTTTTAATCTCCTGCAACCAGAATAATCCTTCGTTTCCAGTATTAATACCTGATTTAAAATTCATATCCAGCAAAACGACATCGAACTGTGTTCTTTCCAGTTCACTGTGTATCTGGCCAGGATTGGAAATCACTTTTATGAAATCAAATTCCGCTGCAAGTAAAAACTGCAATGCCTTCAGAATTTCCTTGTTATCGTCGATTATAAGCAGGTTGGACTTCTTCATAAGCTTTAAAAACTTCTTTAAAAGTAAAAAAATTACACCAGATAATGTAAAAAAATTTTACTTGTAAAAACAGAGCATATAGCTAAACAGCTAATTATCTTATAAATAAGAAACTGGCACGCTTTTAGGATATGCAGGTAAAAATAACTTCAATGATTACACCAAGAAATTCAATAAAGATTCCCGGTCCCAGAATGGAAGGGACAAATTTTTTTTCTTCCCCGGGTTCAGGTTCATCAAAATGCGGAAAAATGAATTCATTAATCTTATCCGCCTGCAAAGACAACTTGCAGAAAGATCTTCTAGAATCTTGTAAAGCAGGGGATCTGAAGGCACAGTTGCAGATTTATAATAAGCTTTACAAGGTATTATTCAATATTAGCCTGAATATTGTCGAAGATACTGCCATAGCCGAAAACATTATGCAGGAGACATTTTGGATTGCATTTGAAAGAATTCATGCATTCTCAGGAAGGGCAAGCTTTGTCAATTGGATTATCAATATGGTCCAGGACAGTTCAATTGAATGCTGGAGAAAAAAGAATGTTCCGGTTCCAGGTGCAAGGATGGACAGTTGAATACGGAGGGACTAAAATAAGATTAATCAATAATTATCAACAGAGAACTGTGAAAAATGACTTTTTTGTCGCCAAACATTCAGAATTTCTAAAGTAAAATCCATAATAAAATCAAAAATGATACGAACAGTAAATCTATCGAAGGTCTTTAAAACCGAAATGGTTGAAACTACAGCTCTTTTCAATATTAATCTAGAGGTAAAAAAAGGTGAGTTTGTCGCCATTATGGGTCCTTCAGGTTGCGGGAAGTCGACCCTTCTGAATATTCTCGGTTTACTTGATAATGCAAACTCTGGAGAATACTATTTCGACGGCATTGAAGTAACAGGGTTCAGCGAACGCGAAAGTGCCAATCTCCGGAAAGGCAATATCGGTTTCATATTTCAAAGCTTTAACCTGATTGATGAGCTAAATGTGTACGAGAATGTGGAACTGCCATTGATCGCTTTGAATGTTCCCCTTTCAAATAGAAGAAACATGGTTGGAGAGATCCTGGAATTTATGAGTATGGGCCATCGCAAAAATCATTTCCCCAGGCAACTTTCAGGAGGGCAACAGCAACGAGTAGCCATCGCACGGGCATTGATAACGCGCCCGAAGCTGATCCTTGCCGATGAGCCTACCGGGAATCTTGATTCCAGCAACGGCGAACAGGTTATGCAGATGCTTGAACAAATGAATTCGGAAGGAACGACGATTGTCATGGTTACTCACTCCGCAGATCATGCTGAAAGAGCGCACAGAGTGGTCCACCTCTTTGATGGGCAGATGGTCATGGAACGAATTGATAAAGTGTTCGAGCCAGCGCTCTGATTTTAAACATCCTTATTTATTAACCTGAAAAAACAAAAAGATGATAACACAATACTTTAAGATTCTCATCAGAAGGATCGCCAGGGAAAAGATATTTTACTCGATTATCCTGGCCAACCTTGCTATCGGATATGCAGTCTTTATTCTTCTGAGCCAGTTCATTAACGGTGAGCTTAGCTGGGATAAGCAGAACTCAAATTATGACAGGATCTACCGTCTGCAGCTTTTCATGGACCAACCTGAAAATATTGTGAAGCATACATGGAGCGTGGCTCCCGCTTTAAGCAGACATGACCTGACAGGCCTGCCTGAAATTGAAAAGATAGCCCTCTTGCATGATGTCGGTGACAATAACAAGAACGGCGTTTTTCTTTCGCCAGACAAGAATAATCAGTTTATGACCCGGTATGGCTATTATTCGGATCAATCTGTATTCGACATACTGACCTTTAACTTCGTGGCAGGAGAAATGGGAAAAGCTCTATTACAGCCTAATTCCATTGTACTTTCACGGACCCTGGCAAAAAGACTTTTCCCTTCATGTGATGCCCTTGGGAAACAGGTTTATGGTGAAAATAAAGTTACTTTTACCGTAACCGGTGTCTATGAGGATATCCCTGAAAGGTCGACATGGAGACCCGCTTTTATCATTCCCATGTCGATGTTTAAAACCCTGACAAACTGGACAAACTATGAAACAGACTATTGGGGTTATTCCTTTTACACATATGTACTGTTAAAACCAAACACTACCTCAAAATCCGTTGACGACAAAATTTATTCTGCGCTTAAAGAATACAGGAAAGAACACCATCCTTACCTCAGGCCACTTTCAAAGCTTCACACAAATCCCTTTTTTGAGACTAAGATTAACATTGCAATTACCTTGTTTTCGTTCATATCAATTCTCATTCTCCTTCTGTCGTCCATAAATTTTATTAATCTCCAGACAGCCAATGCCTCAACCCGTTTCAGGGAAATATCAATAAAAAAAGCGGTTGGGTTCGAAAGGAAACGACTTTGGTTCCAGTTCATCGCCGAGGCTTTGACACTTTCATTCATTGCAGCAGCAATCGGACTGCTGATAGCACAACTATCCTATCCATTATTAAATAAATTCCTGGGGGCAGACCTGCTGACCGGTGTGACCGGAAACTGGAGACTTTTAACTCTGATAATCCTTGTAACTTTTATAACCGGATATCTGTCAGGCATACATCCTGCATATGTCATATCAAATTTTAATCCGGTGGCTGCACTCAAGCAAAAGTATGTAGATGAAAAATCCAATGGATTCAGTCTCAAAAAATTACTGATGACCATCCAGTTTAGCATCTCTGTATTTATGCTTGTTCTCAGCTTCATTGTTTACCGGCAGACCAATTACATGCTTACAATGGATCTTGGGTTTGATTCCGAAAATATTGCTTTTGCAAATATCGTCACCAACAAGAAGGGAACCATTGAAACACTCCGTGAACGGCTTCTCCAGCATTCGGAGATAGCGGATGTCTGTGTTTCTGACTATATCCCCTTCATTCTGCCAGGCGGAGACGATTTGAACCTGATTGGTTCCGATCCCAACCAGAGGGTATTTGTGAGGTTCAGCAATGTCAGCTATGATTTTGTACCTACATTCAACCTAAAAATCATAAACGGGAGGAATTTTTCAATAGATTTTCCTGCTGACGGTAATAAATGCCTTGTAAATGAGACAGCAGCCAGGCTGATCGGTGAGAACGATATAATCGGGAAACATATTAAACTCTATAATAAGGACGTAGAAATAATAGGTGTAATAAAAGATTACATAGTTTTTTCAGCATACAGCCCCATTGAGCCTCACATGTACAGGCTGGTTCCCAATGCAATTACCAGCGATGCCATATATTCTGTCAGGTTTGCCAGAGGTAAGGAAAAAGCGGCAATGAAGATCATCCGGGATGAATTTGGGCAGTTCTTTCCAGAGGATGCCTTTGAATTTCAGAATATTCGGAATCTTGTGGAGAATGAAGGGGCAGTTGTAGCTTTTAAGGCATTCCGGAAAATTTGTGGATTCATTGCACTGCTGACAATTATAATTTCTTCAATTGGTTTGTTCGGGCTAGTCCTGTTCTTTACCCGAAGAAAAATGAAAGAGGTTGGAATACGGAAAATGCTGGGTTTTTCATTCGGAGAGCTTTATTACACACTCTCCTCAGGATTTGTAAGGTTAATGATCTTTTCAGTAATAATCGCGTGGCCGCTTGCATTTTATGTGTACACTGCCCTCCCGGGAGCAAATAAATTCAGTATCCAGATTTGGGAGTTTCTATCTGCTACCATGATTATTGTCTTTGTTGCTCTCGCAACCATTACTTATCAGATCATCAGAGCAGTGAAGGTCAGGCCCGTGGATATTCTTAAGGATGAATGATTTAAATCACGGTTCTATGATTTTGAGCATTTAGGTGGAATGAACAGATATACCGGGTAGCCGGAAATGACAGAGGAAATGTGTTCACTCTCACACTCACACTATCACCAGTTCAAATTCTCATTGGGTATCAACCGGCTGCATTTAATATTAAATTGTGTTTATTGACACAATGTTAAATCCCTAACTTTGTTTTAAAGCCTGCTTCTGGAAATAAGATCATTAACCAACTTCCTTTTTCATTATGTACAATTCAGACAATCGTTCCCGCAGAAACTTTCTAAAGAATACCGGAGGTTTGGTGGGTTCAGCTTTATTGAGCAGTTGCTACGGCAATGGTAACAA
This sequence comes from Bacteroidales bacterium, assembly GCA_035541795.1. Lineage (GTDB taxonomy): Bacteria > Bacteroidota > Bacteroidia > Bacteroidales > VadinHA17 > LD21. The sequence goes on along the minus strand of DATKMR010000001.1, from coordinate 419,512 downwards.
AAAGAGATATGATAAACCAGGTACTTTGTTTAACGGGAAACCACAATCGAGGGAAGAAAGGATCGAAAGAGTGAAGATTGCGGCTCTTGGCATGCAGCGGTATGACTGGGAACAGGGAACAGTTGGCCAGGCTTTCCTGGAAATGGGAGAAGAGGATCTCGCAATTGCATTTGCCCGCGGAGCAATTCTAAGGCAGGAAAATGGAAGGTTTTCAGTTTTAAAGGGTAACGGTCCAATAACAGATTGCTCAAGCGTCGGCGAGGTGGTGTTGTTTGCGGCTGTAAAAACCGGGGATCCCGTCTTCAAAAAAGGTGCTGAAGAGATGCTTGAAGTATTTCACAAATCAGTGCATAAAACACCTGAAGGCATATTGTTCCATACTCAGGAACCTGCAAAGTGGATTATGAGTGATGCTAACTATATGCTGCCACCTTTCCTTGCCGCCTGCGGAGAATACAAAGAAGCCTTGAAACAAATTGAAGGATGGCGCCGGTACCTGTACAATCCAAAAGCACATTTATACTCTCATATTTACGACTACGAAAACCATTCATTCAGGCGCGAAGATTTCTGGGGAACCGGAAACGGATGGTCGGCTGCTGGATTTTGCAGGGTTATCGGAATGCTGCCCGACAATATGCGTGAAGAAAAGATTAAACTGGCAGAGTACACAAAAGAACTGATAGACGGATGTTTACAATTCATGAATCCCGATGGTACTTTTCATGATGTGGTAAACAAACCTGAGACATTTATTGAAGTAAACCTATCACAAATGCTTGCTTATTCTATTTTCAGAGGTGTAAAAGAAGGCTTCCTTGAAAAAAGTTACCTTGGAAAGGCCGAACTGATGCGCTGTGCGGCAAATGAAAGGGTCGATTACCTTGGATATATACATGATGTCTGCGGATGTCCAAACTTCGACAGAAGCTATTTTTCACCCGAAGCCCAGGCATTCTACCTCCTGATGGAAGCTGCCGCTAAAAACTCCGGAACAAGGAAATAAATGTTTATATACCCGGCTGCCAGAGAACAGTACGGTTAATATTTCCATACAAGCACATCCGCTGTCTTTACCGGGTTTTTTCCAATTATTATCCTTGATTTTGAGGGAAGTGCAAACATATAAGGCTTATCAGAATAGTTTACTGCGATCCCGAAGCCGTCGCGATACTCGACAATAATCCCTTCAGGATAGCTTTCCACCCTTACACCGTGTTTCTTTAACATACCGGCAATAAGGATTTTTTCAAATTCTCCTGTTTCCGTGTCCACACCAGCATAAGTGACAGTTCCCTTACCAAGATTATGTGACACGACGGCAGGAGTTCCCGAATAAAATGTCCCTGAATAGGTTGCAATTGTTTCCGTACCATTATATGGCTTTATCAGGTCACCCCAGCTTGTCCATTCATAAACACCCGACCCTGACCTGATCTTTACCGGCGAATGCGGCATCGGCAGGTCATATGACTCGATTGATGCACCGATAAGCTTATAAACAGGCTGATAAAACCTGGCTTCCCACAGGTGTGCATTCCTGTCCATAAGCCCCGTGCGGCAGGTCAGAATAAGGTTTCCCCCGTTGATGGCGTAAGCCGTAAGCTTATCAATCAGTTTTTGATCCATAAGCTGGTATGATGGAACCACAAGGGTCTTATAAACGGAAAAATCAGCGCTGTCGTGAATGAAATCGACCGGTGCACCAACAGATTTTAAAGCTTTATAGTACTTTAAAATATGCCCTTCAGTGTTCCATTCAGAGGTCTGCCTGTTCAGGTTGATGGCCATTATGTTATCTGCATTCACGAGAATTGCCGACTTCCTGGACAGGTAGTCATCGGGCGGTTTTGCCGCCGGGTCGTAATATTTCCTGAGTTCACCTATTTCTTTAATAAACCGGCTATATTCAAGTCCTCCCGGTGTGGGGGTGATACCATCTGTTCCTACAATTCCATAATGGTACTGTTCATATCCGTAAAGAGGAGCCCGGTACCTGTAAGTACAGGCATACTTGCTTCCGCCCGCGAATACATGCCATAACCACATTCTTACTGCTCCCGGAAGGGGTTGTGGGTTTATTCTTCCCCAGTTAACCTGTCCGGGTTGCAGCTCCATTACCCCGTAATACCCGTTAAGCGGCCTGAAAAAATCGTTTGCCATTGCAATCCTTGAATACTCTCCAACCCTGTAACCTTCAGCACCAATACCTTTATCCCCTCCATAGACCATATATCTCGTATATGAGACAAAGTCGAGCTCTTTTGACATGCCGATATAACCGACGTCATACATCGGGATATAATTGGATGTTATCCACTGTGCCGGGGATGCATATCTGCGTATAACTTTTGCCTGTTCATCGAGGAAAGATGCAGTCTCGAAATCAGCAAAGCGATAATGATCAAGTCTCTGGTTAAGGTTCATTCCCCATTGTGAATGCAAAGGGATATTTATCTCGTCGAAATGCGAATATTTCTGACTCCAGAAATTCGTGCCCCATACTGCATTAAGCGAGTCGATGGTACGGTATCGGTCCTGCAGCCATTTCCTGAACCTAAGCAAAGCATCAGGTCCATAGTCTATAAATCTCCTGGGTTCATTATCAAGCTGCCAGCCTATCACCCTGGCATCTCTACCGTATCTTTTTGCAAGCTGTTCAACCATTTTAAGGGAGTACATCCTGTAGTAGTTGCTTGAAAAAGTCGCATGCTGCCGGCCTCCGTGATCCATCCTGACTCCACTCTCCTCAGTCTGAAGCACTTCCGGGTGCTTCCTCACGAGCCATACCGGTGGTGTAGCCGTCGAAGTGCACATTACGACTTTAAGGTTATACTTCGCCGCAAGATCAAGTGCCTTATCCAGCCAAGCGAAATCATACCTGCCCTCCTCCGGTTCGAGCTGAGCCCAGGCAAACTCAGCAAAATGTGTGAATTCAAATCCCATCTTCGACATGTTGCTGAAATCTCTTTCCCATTGCTGAGGATCCCAGTGTTCGGGATAATAATATACACCTGTAATAGTAAGATCATTGGGGTTAAAGAACTTGTCTGCCACCTGGGCTCCGGTCCCTGATGACAATATTAACAGTGACTGGATTAAAAGAAGATTTATCAGATAAACACTGGATTTTTTCATGCCTTACAGCTATAAATAGTAAAGACTATATACAATCTTTCAGGAGGAGGTACCTACCTTTTCTCCCATCCTGACCAGTACTTCAATTTTCTTGGAAGAGTTTTCCATGATGTCCCCGTCAGGTATGACAATTCCCTTTTTAAACAGCTGTACGATTGTAGATCCCCCGAACTCAAAATATCCTTTCTCCTCTCCCCTTTTAAAGTTGTACTCCTGCTTATGATGCTGGATAATTTTGCCGACAAGCAGTGCACCAACCTCAAGTTGAAGAACATCGCCGAAATTGTCAGTATGAAGAATAGTTAATTCGCGGTAATTCCTTGCTATGAGCGAACGAGTTGCCGACAAGGCTACAGGATGAACAGAGTTAAGAACACCCCTAAGACGTTTTACCTTCTCCTGCGAACCGTCATCGATATAGCAATAGCGATGATAATCTGAAGGTGCCAGGCGATAGATGAAACATAAACCATCGGAGTAATCCTTTACAAGCTTTTTATCTTTTACCAGTTCTTTTAAGCTGTACCAATAGCCTTTCACCGGCAGGTCCATGCTGTTGGAAAGATCAAATACAATCAACCTGGAATCAGCCGGTGAAATCAGGTGCAACGGATTATAATCAACAGGTCTTAGGCCGTCTTTTAGTTTTCTTATAAAAAAATCATTAAAACTGGTAAATGAATCCAACGGCCGGTCGATTTCATCTGTATTAATACTGTAATGTTCAACAAACCTTGAAATTTTGGAAGCACTCTTTTTGCTTTTTACGAGCTGCCCGTAAAGGGTTGAAATCTTCCGCTTGTTTATTATTGAACCTATAAGAGCTTTCCCGAATTTAGTCCCATATATAAATGTCAACCCATCAATCTTGTAAGTATTTTCAAATTCAATGCTCTTGCTTCTCCTGTTATATACTTCCGGCAACCTTATCATCCGTTCAATGGCTTAAATCGTTCCCTAATAATGTGCCAAATTAACAGAATTTTAAACTAAGAATGATTAATGCCTCCACTTTTGATAATGCAACGACAAAAGGTCACCTAATCCTGAGAACATCATTTTACTTCATTAAGCAGCACTTCAACAGCCTTTAAAAGCTGCTGATCTTTTCCCTTATCTATAACCCCCGGTTCATTTTTAACTTTAAAATCCGGAACAGTTTCCACATTTTCCATCCAGGTCCCGTTAATATCGCGGGTGCTAATCGGAATGACACCCCACAGTGTGGTCCCGTCCTGCAGCATTTCCCAGTTGGCCCAGCTGCAGGTACCCGGTACCGGCATACCTATGGTCTTCCCTATTCCCAGCTGCTTATACCCGCATGCAAAACAATCACCGTCGCTGTAATTCGCCTCATTGAACACGGCCACTGTCGGTCTCGTCCACCTGAAGGGCGGCTCATTGCCAAGGGCCCGCTTTTCATTGCCGTATTCAAGGTATTGTCTCCCGGTAAAGAAGGTTGTAAGGTCGGAAACCAGGTCGCCACCCCCATTGAAACGGGAATCGACAATCACACCTTTCCTGTCGTAGAACCTGCCCATCATCTCTTCGTAAACCGACCTGTATGGGCCATCCGACATTCCGGGAATGTGGACGTAACCCAGCTGCCCCTTTGACAGGCTGTCGACCTCATCCTGGTTTTTCCTGACCCACCTTTTATATAACAATGTGCTCTCTTCTTCCTTCGAAACCGGCTTAACCGTAATACTCTGGTGCTTCCCGTCCGAAGGATTGAGGATGGTAAGAAGGGTGAATTTACCGGTTTTCCTGTTAAGGTAAAATGATTGGTCACGGTCAGTGGAGATTGTGTCGCCGTCTATCTGTTCGATAATCATCCCCTGAACAATACTGAAGGCAGATTTATCTAGTGGCCCGTCCTTCAGAACTTCATTAATCCTGATCCCCCTGCCTGTATAGCCGTAATCCTCGAGGATTCCAAGTGAAGCCGTTCTGTCGCCTGACCTGTCATCGGCTCTGTACCTCGCCCCTGAATGCGAAACGTTAAGTTCCCCGAGCATTTCTGAAAGAAGTTCAGCGAATTCGTAACCGTTTCCGATGTATGGAAGAAACCGCCTGTATGTTTTTCCTATGCTTTCCCAGTCGGCCCCATGAAATGTCGATGTGTAAAAAGTTGCCCTGGTCTTGTTCCAGACATGATCAAACTCCCTCTCCCTCTCCACGGCAATATCGACTGTCATTTCCGTCCTGAAGGCAACAGCTTCCTTCTTCCATCCCTCTGGATTTATCCTGAAAATCTTCCCGTCAGAAAGAAGGTAGATATATTTCATCTCACTGTCCCATTCCATGGAAGCCTGGCCGGCATCGAGGCTTATCTCCATTTTCGTCTCCCTTGTTCTGATATTTGTGCTCCAGAGGTTAAGTCCTTTCTCAAACCTTGCCAGGTAGTATAATTTCTCAGCATCCTTTGAAAGGAGAGCATCGCTCAGTGAAGAAGAATGGATCGTCAGCCTTGCTTTCCTTTCGAAGATTCCGTCCATTTCAATTTTTACAGACAATGAGTCCTTTTTTACAGAAGGTGCAGTTTTCTTTGGATCGGCAGCCTGTTTTTCCTTCTTCTCTTTCTCCCTGTTCTTATCCTCGATCTCTTTTGCCAGCGCATATTCCTCCTTGCTCAGCCTGAACCTGTCCCATGCATCCTTTGTCATGAACAGCGTATAAACGTCCGATTGCCTTCGTCCCGAGTTAGCATAGCTGCGCAGGCCGTCACGGTCGCTGAACCAGATCATCTGCTTTCCCCCGTTTGCCCACCTGGGGCGTTCATCGTTGTAACCGCTTCTCGTGAGGTTTGTCTTGTTTCCCTTCCCGTCGGCCCGGATGAGCAAAACCTCGGGATCGGAAAGCCTGGGTTTAAAGGTCGCAAGAATCCACTTGCTGTCGGGGCTCCAGGTAAAGTACTGATCATTATCCGACAAATAGAATAATTCTTCAGGAGAGAGAAGCTCGCGGAATAACCTGCCGGACAGGCTATATACCTTTAGTGAGTTCCGGTTTTCGATATATGCTATCTCTTTCCCATCGGGTGACATAACAGGCTGATAGCAGTCATGATCGCAGGTAAAAACCTGCTCTTCCCTTATCAGGGTCGAAGCATAAAAATACGGCTCCTCCTTCCTTTGGCGCGTTGCCATGAATATCTTCCAGCTGTTTCCTCTTTCACTCGCATATAGCAGCGTATCACCCGTTGGTGAAAAGCTAAGCGATCTTTCCTCTCCCGGCGTATTTGTGAGTCGCCTGGTAATACCTCCATCGGTGGAAGTGGCAAATACCTCACCGTGCGCAATGAATGCCACCTCTTTCCCGTTCGGCGAGACTGCCATTTCGCTTACCCCGTCGTTTACCTGTATAAGTTCGTCTGTATTTGTCTTACCTGCCGTTTGTACAGCTATGCTTACCTTCTTTGCTTCAAGCCCTGGCTGCATGGTATATATCGAGCCATCATAGGCGAAGCACAATGTTCCTTTTTCAGAAGAGCTGAGGAACCTGACAGGATTATTCTTAAAAAATGACATCTGCTTTTCCTGTGATGGGTTATCCAAAGGCATTGAGAAAATGTTAAAGCTACCGCTCTCTTCGCTCAGGTAATAAACCGATTTTTCATCAGGTGAAAAAACCGGGTTTCTGTCCTCTCCCCTGAAGCCCGACAATTGAGTATGTTTTCCTGTATTCCTGTCGAAAATCCAGATATCCCTCGAAACTGATGAGAGGTGATGTTTCCTCCATTGATTTTCACTTCCTTTCAGATCATGGTATATCATCCTGTTTCCATCCCTGCTCACCTTTATATCCTCAGCCGGAAATTTCCAGACCTGGCTCACTTTTCCCCCGTTTACCGGGACGGAATATACCTGTGACTGATAGCTTGCGGGGTATTGCCTGCTTCCGATTCCTTCCTCCCTGGCAGCACCGAAGATCACAGCTTTATCATCGGATGTAAATGAATATGGAAACTCGTTTGCCGAGTGGTAGGTAAGGCGCCTTGGCTCTCCCCCAGTTACCGGGACAAGAAAAATATCAAAATTACCGTACCTGTCAGAAGCGAAAGCTATTGATTTTCCGTCGTGGCTCCACACTGGCATAAAGTCGTGTGCCTCATGCCATGTCAGGGCTGTTGCAGCACCTCCCGAGGAAGGAACAGTATAAATGTCTCCTTTGTACGTAAAAGCAATGGTTTGGCCATCGGGTGAAATTGCCGGATACCTGAGCCATAAGGGATCGGTTTGCGAATTGGAAATAGCTGGAAATAAAATAAGAAGCAGGGTAAGATAAAGATTTTTCATGACAGGATGGTTTGGGATAGGGAGTTCTGGTTTGAGGTTTTTTTGTACAGTGAAGGAAAATTACGCAAAATTGATTAAATCAAAACCCCGAATAATTAATTAATCATACATGCCCGTTCTGTGGGGTCCGGGGTAAGAGTCCGCTGAATGAGCCGATCGGATAGCTGCCGTTGCCACACTTTTCCGGTATATTAATACCCATTAGGTTTACGGGAGGCCGGCATTCACACGGAACAGGAACCATATCGCCTTCATCCATATGATAAATACCATCTGATGGAGCAACGCTGAAGTCTATTTCAGAGCGTCTTTGATGGCTTTTTCTATAATCGGTTCCATTATTTTGTACCCATCGAGGTTTGGATGAACACCGTCGAATGTATAAGCCGATTTGAGTCCCTTCCTGTCATCAGCCATGGGAGAATAATAATCGACATAGATAAATCCTTTTCTTTCGGCATAGTCTTTTATCCATTTGTTGAGGCTTGCAACTTTATCAGCCGGTTCCATTCCTTTTCTCCATGGAAAGTCGTATGCCGGCAATACCGAACACATAATTACTTTTATGTTATTCGCCGCGGCAATCTCGGTCATGGATGAAAGGTTATCCTCGATCATTTCAAGTGTACTTGGACCCGTATTTCCGGCAATGTCGTTGATCCCGGACAATATAACAACTGCAGAGGGTTTGAGATTTATTACATCCTGTCTGAACCGGATAAGCATCTGCGGGGTTGTCTGACCGCTGATTCCCCGGTTAACATATTGTTTTCTCCTGAAAAAAGCAGTATCAATGTATTTCCAGCCTTCAGTTATTGAATTGCCCATGAAAACAACCCGCTTTTCTCCGGGGGCTGGTATTGCCATTTTTGAGTTTTCCTCCCTGAATCTTCCCAGGTTGGCCCAGTCACTCAATGTTTTTTCAAACTGGGCAATCCTGATTGCCTGAGTCTTTTCCACATCCGAAACCTGTTTAGCGGGTGGTGCCTGTGCGAAAGAAACGGTAATAACTGAAAGTCCAAGCGCGATTAAAAGAATTCTCCTTTTCATACAGATAGTTTTAGTCAATAAAGTCAATTTATAAAGTTAATGAAAACACTCATTTATGACATATAAAAAAACTACCCCGTTTGTCTGATTACTTTATTCCTGGCCACCGGTTATTTTACCCTGGCTGAAAATAAAAGTTTGCCGGAAGAATTATTTTACTATGATGCAGTGTTTTGATCGGGGCACGGAAAAACAGGTTGCTTTCTCACAGATACCTGAATATTATTTGTAGATAACAGGATCGTGGTGGTCCATAAGATTTGCATAAAACCTTTTAAGGAACCTGTATTGATCTGAATCATTAAACTTAATTATCATGAAACCGGCATTTCCTCTTCAATACTCTTAACAATATTGATCCACAGATTCAAAGCCATCAGGGGAAAACTTCAGCCCCATTAAGCAGGCTCTAAGAAATGATCCGATACCTGACTCATGAGACAAAGCCGGAGATGGTCGCTCTTGACGCACCTGTATTCCTGAAAGACAACATGGCCGGCAATTTCTTTCCCGATATGCTATCATATGCACAGACAGTAGAATAATGAATCAACTTCCCGGGCAAGGAAATTTTAAAACAAAACTTAACCTTAATTCCTGAATGAATACCTAAATTTGAAATATTCATTACGGTACATTATTTCGGAATTTTATAAACATATTGATCTTCATATTGTTGCTGTAAAATATAAAACCAATTATCCATGAAAAAGGCATTCCTCTCCATTTCGTTCCTTTTGCTTGCACTTTCGTTAACCAGCCAGGTCAATCCTCTATGGCTGAGATATACTGCAATTTCTCCGGATGGAAAAACCATTCTTTTTACCTACAAGGGAGACATCTATTCTGTTCCTGTAACAGGAGGAACGGCATTTCCCCTGACACTTAGTGAAACATACGAGTTTTCGCCGGTCTGGAGTCACGACGGCAAGAGCATTGCATTTGCTTCCGACAGGTATGGCAACTTCGATGTTTATGTGATGCCTTCCTCAGGAGGTGAGGCTAAACGGCTGACTTACCATTCTTCCGGGGAGATCCCTTACTCTTTTACCGCCGACGATAAAGCTATCCTATTTTCTGCATGCAGGCAGGATCTGGCTACCAACGCACAGTTCCCGATATCATTGCTGACCGAATTATACAGCGTCCCTGTTTCTGGTGGAAGGGTGAGCCAGGTAATTACATCACCTGCCCTGAACGTAAATGTGAATCCATCAGGAGACAAGCTTATCTATGATAACCTTAAGGGATATGAGAACCTCTGGAGGAAGCATCATACTTCAGCAATAACCCACGATATTATTCTTTACGACCTGAAAACCAAGAAATTCACCCAGCTGACACAGTTTCCCGGCGAGGACCGTAACCCTGTATTTGATTCGGACGGCAACCACTTTTATTACCTGAGTGAACAGAACGGATCGTTCAATATCTTTAAAAGTTCACTTGAAAAACCGTCAGAAAATATTCCCCTGACCAGATTTTCGAAGGACCCGGTAAGGTTTCTCTCAATTTCATCTGACAATACACTCTGCTTCAGCTTCAATGGTGAAGTATATACCATGAAGCAGGGTGCCGGACCGGAAAAGGTGAATATATCCATTGCAGTTGACGGGCGCACGGCACTTGAAAAGATTGTGCCTGTGAATGAAAACATCACTGAGGCAAAACTTTCTCCGTCAGGAAAAGAGTTCGCCTATGTGTTCAGGGGCGAAATATTTGTTACAAGCATAGATGGCGGGGTCACAAAACGGATTACCAACACTCCCTGGCAGGAAAGAAGCATAGATTTCAGTCCCGACGGAAGATCAATTGTCTATGCGGCAGAAAAGAACAATAACTGGAACATCTACACCATTTCAATCTCCAGGAAGGAAGAGCCATACTTTTTCATGTCGACCCTACTCAGGGAAGAAACTGTTGTTGCCACACCTGCCGAGGAGTTTCAGCCTGCCTTTTCACCGGATGGAAAAGAGGTTGCCTATCTTGAAAATCGTGTTGTTCTGAAGGTTATAAACCTGGCCACCAAACAGTCGAGAACCATTATGACAGCGGACAGAAATTATTCCTATGTCGATGGCGACCAGTACTACCAGTGGTCACCCGACGGGAAATGGTTCCTTGTCCAGTTCGGCTATCCTCAAAGGGTCCAGTCACCCCAGGTAGGGCTTGTTTCCTCGGATGGCAAGGGTGAGATTCATAACCTTACCATGAGCGGATATAACAATTTCCTTCCGAAATGGGTTCTTGACGGTAAGGAGATGATCTGGGGATCGGACCGTGAAGGGACACGGATGCAAAGCGGTGACCTGATATCGGGTAATGTATATGCAATGTTCTTTTCACGGGCTTCACTCGACAGGTTCAAACTCACAAAAGAGGAATTAAGTATCCTGAAGGACCAGGAGGAAAAGGAGGCAAAGGATAAGAAAGAAGCAGAGGAAAAAGCAAAGGCAGCCGATAAGAAAGGTAAGGAAACCGTTATAAAAACAAGTACAGACAGGGATTCACTTAAAAAGGACATTGTCATCGACTGGGACAATCTCACCGACAGGAAGGTCAGGCTTACGACATATACATCATCCGCGAGCGACTGGGTCCTGTCAAAGGACGGTGAAAAACTCTACTACCTCACTTCATTTGACAAAGGGAACGATCTGTGGGTAACTGAGTTACGGACCAGGGAAACCAAACTGCTGACCAAGCTGGGTTACTACAACGTGGGAATGGAACTCTCGAGGAACGGGAAATTCATTTTCCTCCTGGGCGACGGAAGACCATATAAGATCGATCTTGAATCGGGCAAGTCGGAGTCTCTGAAAACCGGTGGTGAGATGGTTCTGAATCAGACCGCTGAGAGAAATTACATTTTCGATCATGCCTGGAGACAGCTGAAAGAGAAATTTTATGTCGAGAATCTCCAGGGAGTTGACTGGGATTTCTATTACAACGATTATAAGAAGTTCCTGCCGTTTATAAACAATAATTATGATTTTGCCGAGATGCTGAGTGAGATGCTTGGCGAGCTTAATGTCTCGCATACCGGGGCAGGCTACAGGAATTACCTGCCCAACCAGGACCAGACCTCATCAACTGGCATGCTTTTCGATTATAACTACGAGGGAAAGGGTTTAAGAATAGCCGAAGTCATAAGGAACGGCCCGGTCGATAAGGCAGTTTCAAAAGTAAAACCCGGTGTGATCCTTGAAAGGATTGACGGTGAATCTGTAGACTCAGTAGATTTTTATAAGCTTCTGAACCGCAGGACCGGCAAGCTTATACTATTATCATTCAACGACCCGGCAACAGGTACAAAATGGGATGAGAGCATCAAGCCCGTCTCCCTTGGAGAAGAGAATGAGCTGCTTTACAGGAGATGGGTTGAAAATCGCCGCAACGAAGTGGAACAGCTTTCCAACGGCAGGATCGGGTATATCCATGTCAGGTCAATGGACGATGCAAGCATGAGAACGGTCTTTGAGGAGGCCCTTGGAAGGAACATAGGAAAGGAAGCACTTATCATTGATACCCGTTTCAATGGCGGAGGCAACATTCATGAACAATTATCCGACTTTCTCAGCGGCAAGAAATATTGTGACATTATACCTCACGGTCAGTATGTCGGTTCCGAGCCCTATGACAAATGGACAAAACCTTCCATAGTACTTATAGGCGAAAGCAACTACTCGGATGCGCACCTTTTCCCCGTTGCATATAAGCTTAAGAATATCGGTAAAACTTTAGGAATGCCGATACCGGGAACAGGCACATTTGTATGGTGGGAAACACAGATAGATCCTACACTGTATTTTGGAATGCCGATGGGTGGATGGCGCACACCCGATGGAAAATTCTGTGAAAATAACCAGATGGAACCCGATATAAGGGTTTTGAATGAACCTGATGTTCTTGCTACAGGGAGGGACCAGCAGATTGAAGCTGCAGTAAAAGAACTTTTGAAGAAGTGACCGGCAGAAAAACTAGCTCTCTACCTTCCCGTGCATTAAAAGGTCGATTGCTTCCCGGAATGATCCGGCGGCGATTATTTCTCCAGAGTTGACAAAGAATATCTCATCGGCGTTCTCTATGGTATTCAGGCGGTGAGCAATGATGACCTTGGTGGTTGATTCAGGAAGCTTACCAAGGATCGCTTCGAGCTGCTGTTCCGTCACCGTGTCGATGTTGGCTGTCGCCTCATCGAGGATAAGAAGCTCAGGCTTGCGCAGGATGGCCCTCATGAATGCAATAATTTGCTTCTGTCCAAGGCTTATCCCGTCGCCGGTGTTCTGTATCGGTGTGTCTAGTCCCCGGTCAAATCGTTTGAGCAGGTTTCCAAGCGTGGCATTCTCAATCGCCTTTTCCAGCTGATCATTCGTAAGGCCCGAGCACTCGGGGTTTCCGTAAAGGATATTGTCCCTGACCGTTCCTGAAAAAAGCAAAGGTTCCTGGAGGATAAATCCAATTTTTGAAGCTCTTTCACATGGGGTATAGGACCTTATATCTTTGCCATCCAGCAGAATTGTTCCCTTTGTTGAATCGTAAAGCCGTGCAATCAGTGAAGCTGTGGTCGTTTTACCTCCGCCTGTCGGACCGACAAATGCATAAGTCCTTCCTCTCTGCAGATCAAAATTCACTTTATGCAAAACCTCCCTGCCATTCGGGTAGGTGAAGGAGACATCCCTGAAATGAACATAGGCTTCGCTTGAAGAAGCCCCTGTTTCGTCCACAATACTCAGGTTATTTTCAAATGAAAGAAGGAAAGAAATTCTGTCCCAGGCAGCCAGGGCAAGCTGGAAGTTTGCCCACAATGCAGCCATCTGTCTCAGTGGATTGTAGAAATTGGAGATATATGCAATAAAGCTGATCAGCAACCCGACCGTAAAATATCCTTTTATTATCATCCATATGCCAAGCGAAAGCACGATCAGCTGACCGATGTTTGAGAAGAAAGTATAAACCGGAGTGAGTGTGTTGTTCGCAATCCCGGCCTGCACAGATTTTGAATAGTTCTCCTGGTTTGCCTTACCGAAGCGTTCCCTGAAATAGTCTCTCCTGTTGAAAGCAATTACCACTCTAAAATTTGCAAGGCTTTCCTGGATTTCAGCCGAGAGGTTTCCCAGGCTTTTCAGACTTGCTTCATTTCTTTTTCTTACCCATGGTGATACCATTCTTGTAAATACAAGCAGTATCAATGCGGGAGAAAGAGCGGCCAGCCCGAGGGGAAGATTAATGGCAAGAAGTAAAATTCCAGCGCCGATCATATTTATCAGTCCTCCAATAAACTGCATAAGCGATTGGGAGAAGAACTGATTAACCTTGTCGGTATCGTTATTGATCCTCGATATCAGGTCACCGGCCTTGTTCTGGTTAAAGAAATCGAGCGGAAGGTCCTGGAGCTTATTAAAGACTGAGTTTCTCAGGTTGAAAAGCATTCTCTGCCCGATCCCTCCCATCAGGCGCATCTGGGCATAATTCACCACAAATGCCACTGCGTAAACCGTGAGCAGAATCGCGGCATAAGTAAGCAGACCATGGTAATTCCTTGTCTGAACATACCTGTCAATGGTATAACCAACCAGGTACGGCCCCAGAAGGCTGAGCCCGGCACTCACGAAAATTGCAATGAAGGCAACTGACAGCGTTTTTCTTTCACCGCCGATTATAGTAATAAGTTTCTTAAGTGATACAAGGAATGTAAATCTCTTTCCCCCTCTTTCCGATACCTGGTTCAGATTATAATTCATAATGGTGAGTGCTTTTTTGTGAACTATAGATCTGCATGTATTCGGGTGAATTATCGATAAGCTCCTTATGCTTTCCCGCGGCAATAACCTCTCCCTCCATCAGGAGGATGATCTGGTCGAAATGTTTTACAGGAGCAATCTTCTGAGTCACCGAAAGGAGCGTCAGGTTCGGGTAGTTATTCTCTATATTGCATAATATCCTGTTCTCGGTCTGCCTGTCGACCCTTGATGTAAAATCGTCGAGTAATAAGATTTTCGGATCCAGTGCCAGTGCCCTGGCAAGCATTATCCTTTGCTTCTGGCCGCCGGAAAGGCTTGTACCTCTCTCCGAAACAACGGTTTCAAGTTTGTCGGGCAGGGACTCGATGAATTCTGATAATTCAGCAGTCTCGATGGCCTTTTTGAGAGATTCTTCATTTACCGAGTCGCTGAACGCTATGTTTTCTCTCAGGCTCATATTGAAGATCACGCTATCCTGGAAAACAAATCCTATCTGCCTGTGGTAAACTTCCCTGGAATAGGAGGAAATAGGACGGCCGTCAATCTCTATGATTCCCGAGTCGGGGGGTATCAGGTTTGTAAGCAGATACAGCAATTGGCTTTTGCCTGCAGCTGTTGGTCCGATTATGGCTGTTTTGCTGCCTGCCTTAACTCTGATTGAAATATTCTTCAAAACGGGTTTCTCGCCGTAATTCAGTTTGATATCCTTTATATCAATATCACCCTTAATGTCTTCTCTCACCAGGCCCTGTTCTTCCGACAGGGGCTCATCCAGTACCTGTTTTATCCTTCCATAAGATGCGGTGGCTGAGGCTATAATATTGCTCATAAAGCCTATCATCATCACAGGGAAGATGAGCATAACAAGGTAACTGTTGAAGGCTGCAAAGCTACCGAGCGAAAGTGAACCCAGTACAACGAAATGTCCACCCAGGGCCAATATTGTCACAACAGCAATATTGGAGACGAACATTATAATTGGTACCAGGGTTGAGAAAAGTCTCATAATTGAAAGACCAAGCTCCCGTGACTCGATGTTCTTTTCAAGGAACTTCTGACATTCAGGTTGCTGGGAGTTCAATACCCTGATGAGTGCCGAGGCTAGGATCGATTCATTTATGATCCTGTTCAGCGCATCAATCACTTCCCTGCTTTTCCTGAAAATCACCCTTACTTTACGGAAAACAATAAAGAAGGCAGTCGCTATTACCGGTACGATGAGTAACACGGCAAGGGCCAGTTTCAGGTTTATCATAATAAGCAGGATTGCTGCTCCAGTAATCACAAAAAGGGAGGATATTATTGTAACGAAAGCCATTGAAACAAACATCTTAACCGAGTCCATGTCGGATGTAAGGTTTGTCAGAAGTTTTGCCGGATTTGTCCTGATAATGTAAGAATAGCTTTGCTCCGATATCTTGTCGGCAAGCTTTTTCCTTATGTCTTTTGCCACTCTTTCGGAGGTAAGTGTCTGAAGTACTCCCTGGAAGAATGTGAAGAGAAAGATCAGGAAAGAAGCGATTACAAATTCGGCTATAACTTTGGATGAATTGAATTTACCTGCTGAAAACGAATCAATTGCCCGCTGGATTATTTTTGGGATCAGCAGGTTGACGGTGCTTCCCGCCAGAGCCATAATGATCAGGATAAAGACGATCCCCTTGTAGGGCCCGAGCACACTGAACAGTCCTCCTTTCATCGCAGGTATTTGTCCTTTTCTGTTTGCAGGTTTCTCCATCCTCATCCGAAATAGTCTGCAAAGAAAACTATTTCATTCCATTCTTTATCAAAATCACTTTAAGAATAGCAAAAAATAAAAATCCGGTTAGATCTCCCGCATCTTTGTTTATTCTTCCCAGGGGCCCTGCATTACCCGGCCGACAATGAAATTATTGCAAGCCTGCCTTTTTACCATGGAGGATGACCCCATCTTTGGTCAGCCAGGTTCTCATTCAAAATTCTGCGAAGCTAAAAGATTGTACAGAATCCTTGTTTTGAAGCTGAATTAACTCGTTGATAATAAATAAGAAAACAATATTGATTAACAACCGGATTATCTGCCAAGACGGGCATTCACGATCCGCAGAGCTTTGAACTCGATTTTAAAGATTATTTAAGATGTTGTTATTCAGATGACTAATTCGTTATAGAATAACAGTATCCGGCGTCGTATTTGATCCCTGACTCTCCTGAATTCATTTATAACCTGCTCGGGTGTACCCTTTGCAAGTGAAGGATCATCGAACCCGAAATGGAGGCTGTGTCTGACCTTGCCTGAAAAGACAGGGCATGTTTCTTTTGCGCTGTCACAAACCGTTATCACATAATCCCATTCGTCATTCAGGTAAATGCCGACAGACTTTGGATAATGACTTCTGATATCTATCCCGGCCTCACGCATTACTTTAACTGCCAGCATATTAACCCTTTCAGCAGGAGCGGTACCCGCTGAATAAACTCTTATTTCAGGACTTAAAGACTGAAGAAAACCATGGGCCATCTGGCTCCTGCAACTATTCCCGGTACATAATATTAAGATCTTCATTAATTCAGTTTTACATCATTAAAATTCGGCATTCCTGAAAAGATTAAAAAATGTTTTAGAGTTAATATACCATTTCTGCACTATCATCCGGGCTCAGGCAGTAGTTGATTTTTGCCCGACTTTCACTCCATGAACAGGTCCTGCATGTCGAGATTCATTATGACGCGGTGATACAGTAGTTCTTCCAATGGCGTGAAACCTGAAATATCGACGGAGTTACAGGTTCCTGTCCCGGCAAGGTTTCCTGGCATGGCAAGGCGGGCAGGATGCGACAACGTCATGCACCACCTTGCTATCTTTTGCAATGATTCCTCAAATTTCCCCGATTTGTCCATCTTTTAATCCTGGCATCGTAAACATATGCCATTAAATAATATTATCCAAGCGTTTTCCGTTAATATCTCTCTTCAATTTCAGAACTGATTTTTAAGAAATAAGTTTTTGTAAGGAACCGGAAATTGATTTGTAACGATCTGAAAACCATCCGACTGTTCCTTTTTCGTAATTTTGCATCAGAATGGGTTTCATAATATGGGTGAAAAAATCAGGAAATTAATGCGATTTCTCCTTGCTTCAGGCGAGGAGTACACACTGGAAAACCGGCTGTTCCTTACAGCCGTTCTCCTGACGCTTCTTATTGTGATCGTCGCCTGTATTGTCGGGACGACTCTCAGTCTTCCGCTTGACCTGAGGATAACAGGGTATTCCATCCTGGTACCTCTGGGCATAATCTATTATTTTGTACGCTTCCGAAAGATAATAAAACCATTCATTTTCATCTTTGTTCTGCTATGCTTTGCGGCGAATACTGCCATCTGGATATTCGGTGGCGGAATGGACGGGCAGAACGTTATAATTCTCTGCTTCACCTTTATCCTTTCATTGATCATTGTCCGGAAAGAGAGGAGAAAATTCATCATAATCTCCTACCTGGCTTATGTTCCATCACTTTACTTGATCCAGCTGTTTTGGCCCGGAATAATAACTGGATTTGATTCAGTAAGGGGGAAATGGATAGATGGACTGACAACAACGCTCTATGCTCTGGTTTTCATCGCCCTTATAATACAATATCTTTTAAGGAGTTATTCGGAAGAAAAGGCAAAAGCTGAAGAAAGCAGGAAAGGCATCGAGGAGCTGAACAGGCACCTTGAAAGAAGCATCGAACAGAGAACGGCAGAGCTTGAGCTCAAGAACCATAATCTAAGGATTGCCGGCAAAACTGCTCTTTTCGGAGCCTGGAGCTTTAGCAAAAATGACAATAAGTTCCATTTTCCTGGTGAAGTAAGAGAATTGCTGGAGGCCCCTCCCGGTTATAATCCAACCTATGAAAGCACTGTCAAGCTTTACCTTCCTGAATACAGGAAGAAAATTTTCAGGATATTTTCCGACTGTCTCAATAAAGGTATCCCATTTGATGATGTGTCCCGGTTCATTACGCTTAAGGGACGGAAGATATGGGTACGATGGACAGGTGAAGTTCAGCGGGACCTGGACGGTAACATCCTTGGAATTGCAGGGTCTTTCCAGAACATAGATTACGTAAAGAATGCTGAAGCGGAGATTATTGAGAGCAAGAACAGGTTCCAGGCTCTCCTGAATTCCACCGCTGAAGCTATTTACGGGATCGACACCATGGGACTCTGCACATTTGTCAACAGCTCATTCCTGAAAATACTGGGGTTTGATCATGAAAACCAGGTACTGGGAAAGAACATACATCACCTGATACACCATTCCCATCCCAACGGAAGCCATTTCAATATTGATAATTGCAGGCTTTACAACGCACTGAAGCAAAATGCAAGTTCGCATGCCGACGACGAATATATTTGGAAGACGGATGGTACCCTTATTCCGATCGAATACTGGTCATACCCTTTATTAATTAATGGAAATTTCCAGGGAGAAGTCGTGACCTTTTTTGATATCTCTGAAAGGAAAAGGGCCGAGAAAGAGCTGCTTAATGCAAAAGAAGAAGCTGAAGTGGCAAACAAGTCCAAGAGTGATTTCCTTCTTAACATTGGCCATGAGTTCAGGACTCCTATTAATGCAGTAATTGGATATTCCGACCTGCTCGAAACAGCTGAAGGGAAAAGCAGGATTGAATATGCCGAATCGATAAGAGCAAGTGGCCGGAGGCTGCTGGATATGATAAATAATATCCTGGAGCTCATAAGGCATGAAAAAAATGAAATAGAGCTCGAGTTTGATTTTATAGATACAAGGCGTTTCTTCGGTGAATTTGAAAACAGGTTTTCAAGTATGATCTCTGAGAAGTCCCTTCGTTTTATAACCAGTATTTCCGATAACCTTCCTTCGTTCCTTCGTGTAGACAGCGGCAGGCTTAAGCTGGTAATCAACAATCTGCTTGACAATGCCATTAAATCAACCCAGAATGGCGAGATATCGCTGAATGCATACCATACAAAAAAAGAGGCAATCAACGGAACTGAAACAATTACCCTCATAATTGAAGTTACTGATACAGGGAAAGGGATATCCCAGGAAAACATCAGGAAAATATTTGATACTTTTTACCAGGCAGAAAAGAAAACAATCCAGAGCGGTATCGGGATAGGGCTGTCACTTGCTCACAGGATAATAAGGAAAATGGAGGGGAATATTGATGTTATCTCCCAGGTGGGCATGGGGACAAAAATAACTTTAACTCTCGGCAGGGTTCAGTTTCTCGAAAATTTGGTTTCAGTCCCTGAAATTGTTGAGACAGCGCCGGTACTAATTCAAGGAAAGTTAAAAATGGAGGAGATCACAGATCCGGAGGGCCTGGTTCTTATCCTTGAAAGGGATTTTCTCCAGGCCTGCAGGGCATTTGAGACACGACAGCCGATAGGTGAGGTAAAACAGTTCGGTAAAGCACTGGCTGATTTAGGCAGTAAACACAATTGCAGGCTTATCGAAGACTTTGGAAATGACCTTGTAGGAGCTGCCAATGACTTTGATATTTCTGCGATGCTGAAACTTATCAGACAATTTCCAGGCTATGTTTCTGAACTTGGAAAAGGATGACAATTCCTTCCTGTTTTTAAAATATAATCTCATTATCTTCAGGCACTGATTTTTAGGAATGAACATCTTTCTTATAAGGACCGGCGAACTGATCAGGAAATCAATCGATCTGCTCTATCCTCCGTTCCGCAAGTATATGTCTCCCAGGTTTTTCAGGTATGGCGTAACAGGGACTGCCAACCTGGTATTTGACTGGATATTGTACTTTGTCATATACAATTTTATACTCAGACACCGGATGCTGAACCTTGGCTTCATTATTCTAAGTTCGCATATCGGAACGCTTGCAATCAAGGTTCCCCTGGTTCTTCTGTCCGGCTTTCTCCTTCAGAAATATGTCACTTTCTACCTGTCTGCTTCTGAATGGAGAACTCAGTTCTTCAGGTATTCAGTTGTCTTTTTCCTGAATATCCTGATCAGCTACATCGGACTGAAGATACTTGTAGAAGTGGCAGGGTTGTGGCCAACGCCGTCAAATATAATTGTCTCGGTGGTTACAGTGGCAATCAGCTATTTCTCACAGAAACTGTACACGTTCAGAAACCAGGCCGGAGAATCTGCAGGTACACCCACCGGCACAAATGATCAGCAATAGTTCACTATCAATTAATTCCTGTCAGAAGATGGAAGAAAATCTGAAATTCAGTGTAACCGGGCTCGGGCAGCTCAAATCGCTTACAAGGGTTATGCTAAAGGATACCCTGGCTTTAACAGGAGCAGAGGTCTCTGCCAATTGCCTTCCTGCGGGCAGGACCAGCCCGTTTGCCCATGCGCATAAGCGCAACGAGGAGATCTACCTGTTCACCTCCGGAAAAGGGCTGTTCTGGCTCGACGGAAAAATAATTCCTGTTGCAGAGGGCAGTGCTGTGAGGGTATCAGCCGATTGCTTCAGGGCCCTGAAAGCGGATGATGCGGAAGGGCTCTGCTATTTTTGTATCCAGGTCGACACAGGTTCACTCGTCCAGGCAACCAGGCAGGACGGAATAATTTCCGACGTCACACCTCAATGGTGAGTCAACCTTTTCTCCGGGCAGATGCATTGATTCACAAGACCGGTCCTAATGATCAGCTCCTGCAGCGATCTTTTTCATTATCTTCTCAGGAATTGCATTCTTATTTACCATCACCGAAATAGTCTTCATCAGCAGGTAGTTCCTCGACATATAAAGATATCCTCCGCAATTCATTACATCGGCAGAGTTCTTTATAATATAAAAACGCTCTCCCGTCCCGCTTTCAGCAATACCCACTATATGCATGTTATGAACATCCACCAGGTCATAATCATCGAAGTCTTTCTGTCGCATTTCCTGGGTCACCGCACGAATTGTATCATTCAACCTGGCAAAACCATTATCGAAGCCGGTCCTGTAAGCGTCTCCATCCCAGCACACGGAAAACCCATGCATTAAAGAATAGTCTATCATTGAGATAAAATCATCGAGCGGCAGGTTCATATAGTAATTATTATCCCAGTTCGATTCTATCTCCAGAATGAACTTCTGGTAGAACGGATGATGCGTGAATGAAGTCACCTCCATATAGTCGTCGGGATTAATGCCCACCATTTCCCTGGCGAAGGACAGAGGGGTAAAAGTCTTGTTCTGATATTCAAATGACGCAGGGATCTCGCCCATTGTCTGGTACTGAGTTTTAGTTATATCGTCCCTGTAGCCGGTGGAAGTCATTATACCCCTCCCCGATTCCACGTATTTTTTAACTTTTCCCAGGAGGGATTTATCAAGCTGGGAGTAATCGTATCTTTCAGTTGTGTCAATTCTTCCCTGGTAAACCGATTGAGGGATAGCTCCATATTTCCTGTAATTCTTCATAACATTAAATGTCAGGTCCCCGGCTCCGAAATAACCCTTGCCATTCAGCCTTATATATCTTTCTGCCTTATCGACAGTTGTTGGAACGACATAGAACATCGGTGAAAGGACCACGGGCTTTTTGCCTAGTCGCAGGGCCTCCGTTTCTATGAAAGATGTCGTTGCAAAGCTCCAGCAAAAGCTGGTTCCCTGTTGATTCTTTATCGGCGAGGTCTTTACAAGTGAAATAACTTTATATCCCCTGACATAAGGATCGTAATTTGTTTTTAATGTATATACAAAATCCGTGGGCCTGAGTGTCAGGGGAATACTTCCGCCCCATACACCTGCTATCACTGAATCACCGGGCAGTATTTTTCCTTTATATATGATTCCGGCATTCAGTGATGTGGCATCGACGAAGAGGCTGTCACCAGAAACCCATACCCTGTCCATCTTTAAATCTTTCATCCCCTGGTCAGGGCTGTCAAGGTAGGTCAGGAGATTATCTCTTTTCTTTTCAAAACGTAATATTACACGCAGCGAAAATTTTTCCGTGGTCACCCTGCCCAGCCATGATCCATGGAGGGCATTCGTGTCAACATCCTGTCCCGAAATGCAGGTAATAAGCAGGGATTGTAAGGTCAGTATTAAAATCAGGGTTTTCATAATATAGGTTATATTTCATATTAAAAGACTCATTTTACACTTAGACGCTGCAATCTTACCGGCAATTACATGGTGAAGAGAATTTTATCACAATAATTTTCTGCCTGTTATTGAAGGTTTAACATGCAAGTAAATGCTCTTTTAATTTCCCCTATCTGATTTTCAGATGACTTGTATAAAATTATTATTCATGTCATTACATGTTTAAATACTGGATATCGTTTTGACAGGTAATTAAGTGATTTATTTGAAAAACGTAATGTTTTCTTTGAATTATATTTTGAAATATAGCACTGGCATTGTTCTTTTGTAAACTGAAAATCATTAACTAATAAATAATGAATATGACTTTCAGGAGAGTATTTCTTGTTTCAATTTTTATCAATGTTTGGAATTTATCGTTTTCGCAGAAACCCGACAGCCTTGCAGTTACAAGTCATTTCGGTGGAGCTGTAACAGTAACCAATAACGGGATATCATTCATACCAAATTTCACACTTGGCAAGCCGGCTGCCATTCTCGATCTTAACGCGGGAAATAGAAAACTCACATTTGAACCCCAGCTCAGGTTCGCCATGGAGGGAAAACCATGGTCGTTTATTTTCTGGTGGCGCTATAAGGTTGTCAACAACAGGAAATTCAAACTGACTGCAGGTGCACACCCGGCTCTTTCGTTCAAGAACCTGACATATACATCGAACAACGATACGACCATGACAATGATCGCGTCCCGCTACCTGGCCGCTGAAATAGTTCCTGCCTATTATCTGTCGGACAATATAAGCCTTGGCTTTTATGGATTTTATGCCCGCTGCCTTGAGAAGAAGAGCATCAGGAATACAGAAATGTATGCTATAAGGGCAAATTTTGACAAAATCGGACTCGGAGGAAAAACCTACCTCAGGTTTGCTCCACAGGCATATTACCTGCAAATGGACCAATTTGACGGGTATTATGTCTCAGCCTCTCTTGGACTGGCAAAAGGCGGCTATCCTTTTTCTGTTTCCGTTATTGCAAATGAGCCTTTGAAAAGTAATGTACCAGGCGGCCGGGATTTTGTCTGGAATATCAGCCTGATCTATTCTTTTTACAGTGAGTTTACCAGAAAATAGCGGGTCATATATTGTTTGAAATTGGTAATTTTGACACTATGGACAAAGTCGAAACACTTGAGGAACTCTACAAGAGAAAATTTGACTCCATTCCTGAGAGCTTTTACAGGGAGGTCGGTCATTTCAATATTTTCAGGCTTGAACCTCAACCCGATGGAAGGGCCAAACCTGTGCCGTATAAAAGACGCGATTATTACAAGATCACACTGTGTATTGGAAAAAGCAAGATCCATTATGCCGATAAGGTGATGGATATTGAAAGTCAGTCGCTGGTGTTTTCAAATCCCCAGATACCCTACATGTGGGAGCATACTGAAAGTATCAGGGGCGGATATTTCTGTATTTTCAACCAGGCCTTTTTCTACCAGTACGGGAACCTCGACCAGTATGAAGTCTACCAGCCTTCGGGAATACATGTATTTGAACTTACCGATGATCAGGTGAATTATGTGTCTTCAGTTTATGAACGCATGTTTGATGAGATTAACTCGGAGTATCTCCACAAATACGATGTTCTGAGGAATCTTGTTTTTGAACTCCTTCATTTTGCGATGAAGATGCGGCCATCGGCCAGGATAGACAGGAAAAAGGTAAATGCCTCGCAAAGGATATCAGCACTTTTCCTGGAATTGCTAGAAAGGCAATTCCCCATCGACGACAATCACCGAAGAATGAGTCTGAGAACCGCCTCAGAATTTGCATCCAGGCTTGCAATTCATGTGAATCACCTGAACCGTTCGGTAAAGGAGACAACCCGGAAGACAACTACACAGATAATAGGTGAACGGGTGTTGCAGGAAGCTAAGATAATGCTGAAACACAGTTCATGGAACGTTACTGAAATTGCCTATGCCCTTGGTTTTACTGAGGTCACACATTTCAACAACTTCTTCAAGAAACACGTGCAGGCCAGTCCTCTTAAATTCAGGAATGTTTGAATTTCGTAATATATTGATCTTTTAACGTTATCAAATCATTCCGTTCATTTCTAGATTTGCATAAAAGATCCTGTTAATAATAGCACAAAACATGAAAACAAGAAAACTTGGCAAAAGCAACCTTGAAGTATCGGCAATAGGGCTTGGTTGCATGGGTATGACCTTCTCCTTCCCTCCTTTCCCTGAGAAGAAGGAGATGATAACTTTCTTACGGAAAGCTGCAGAACTTGGCGTCACATTTTTCGATACGGCCGAGGTTTATGGTCCGTACAATAATGAAGAGCTCGTTGGTGAAGCGCTTGAGCCTTTTAAAGGAGAGGTCGTTATTGCAACCAAGTTCGGCTTTGATCTCGACCCGAACGGAGGGCCACAGTGGAGGGGACTGAACAGCAAGCCAAAACACATTAAGGAAGTTGCGGAGGCATCGCTTAAAAGGCTACATGTTGAAACGATTGATCTCTTTTATCAGCACAGAGTCGATCCGGATGTACCGATCGAGGATGTTGCAGGAGCAGTGAAGGACCTGATATATGAAGGTAAGGTAAGGCATTTCGGAATGTCGGAAGCCGGAGCCCATACGATACGCCGGGCACACGCCGTGCAGCCTGTAACAGCACTTCAGAGCGAATACTCAATATGGTGGAGGGAGCCCGAGAAGGAGATAATCCCGACGCTCGAAGAACTGGGAATCGGATTCGTACCATTCAGTCCTCTCGGGAAAGGGTTCCTTACCGGGAAGATAGATACAGATACAAAGTTTGAAGCTGCCGATTTCAGAACTTCTGTGCCTCGTTTCAGCAAGGAGAACTTAGCCGCCAACCAGGCGATGGTTACTCTCCTGGAAGATATTTCCGGAAAGAAAAAAACTACGCCTGCAAGGATCGCGCTTGCATGGCTTCTGGCCCAGAAACCCTGGATTGTTCCGATACCCGGAACACGGAAGCTGGAACGGTTGCAAGAAAATATCGGTGCAGCCGACCTTGAGCTGTCTGAAGGAGAGCTGAAGGAAATAAATGCTGCTGCATCAAAAATAGAAATACAGGGTGCCAGGTATCCTGATAGTGCCGCCAGGATGGTTGGAAAATAGGTAATTATGCCGGGTACGAAACGGTGCAGGTAGTTTCATCTCTTTATTAAAGGTTTATTTCGACAACAATCTGACTTTTGTCGATAAGAATATCACTTGATCTGAAATGTGTTTAAATTTGATAGATCAAGTGATTTTCTATTCTACCTGATTAATACAATTTGCTTTCAAACAACTTAAATAACTATTGAGATGAATAATGAAAAAAAATCCGTCTCACGGAGAAAATTCCTGAAGACTACGGCTGCTGCTTCTGCTGCAGTCACAATTATTCCAAGCGTGGCCATGGGAAAGAAGCTTGGACACCAGGCTCCCAGCGATACGCTTAATATTGTACTGGTCGGTGCAGGGAACCAGGGCTCTGGCGATATTGCCAGCATCTGTAAACCCGAGGTACAGCCCGCATCGCAAAACCCGTTCCAGATGACTGCAAAGACCGGTACTGAAAAGCTGATCGGTGTTTGTGATGTTGACTGGGGTTATGGTCCTGTAACCGGGACATTTGCAAAATTTCCCGGTGCCAAGAAGTACAAAGACTGGAGAGTGATGTTTGACGAGCTGGGCAAATCTATCGATGGGGTAGTTGTTGCGACAGCTGACCACAACCATGCAAACCCGACAGCTACAGCAATCACCATGGGCAAGAATGTGTACACCGAAAAACCTCTGACCCACTCTATTTATGAATCACGGCTCCTCACAAAGCTTGCAAAGAAATACGGTGTTGCAACGCAGATGGGTAACCAGGGTTCGTCGGGTGAAGGAGTACGCCTGGCATGTTCATGGGCTTGGGCCGGTGAGATTGGAGAAGTCCGCAAAGTTGACGTATGGTCGGCCCGTCCGATCTGGCCGCAGGGTCTGGATACCCCGACAGATATGCAGAAAGTTCCGGCCACTCTCGACTGGAAGCTCTGGATAGCCCATATGCCTTTCCGTCCTTACAATTCAGCATATCATCCCTGGAATTTCCGCGGATGGTGGGATTTTGGAACAGGGGCTTTCGGCGATATGGCCTGCCATAATATGCATCCTGTATTCAAGGTTCTGAAACTTGGATATCCCGTAAAAGTTCAGGGTCAGTCAACAACACTCAAGAAAGACGCCTGCCCTCATGCACAGGTTGTTAAGATGGTCTTCCCCGCCCGCCCCAACCTGCCGAATATGGCGATGCCAGAAGTAGAGGTAACATGGTACGATGGTGGATTTCATGCTATGATTCCCGATGTTCTGCCAGAGGGTAAGGCATGGCAGGGTGAAGGCTGTGCAATTTACGGTTCGAAAGACACGCTTATACTGGGCAGCCATGGTACTGCACCATACTTACTTTCGGGCAGGGTACCGAAGACACCCGATGTTCTCAGGGCAGTACCCGATAACAACCATTATCTCGACTGGGTCGCAGCATGCAAAAATCCCGATCTCCGCGACAAGACAGCATCACATTTCGGGGAAGCAGGTCCGTTTAACGAAATAGTCCTGATGGGTGTCCTGGCAGTCAGACTGCAGAAACTCAACAGGATACTTGACTGGGATGGTCCCAATATGCAGTTTACAAATATTACTGATTCGGAAAAAGTCTCCACCTGGTCCGAAATGTTCGACATTGGAAAGATGATGGCCGCTGCCAACGCTGCCGCCAAAAATGCAACAAGCGGCGGTAAGAATGCACCCCCTCCACGTATGCCGGGAATGGGCGGCGATGATCCAAGCTCAAGGAATGTAAAAGAGTTTGTAAGCTCACTTATCAGGCATGATTACCTGAACGGATACAAGCTCCCTGACATGCCGGCTTAATTAAAATGTAAAATCTTAACAGGGAGGGTGCTGCCGTCATTTGCACCCTCCTTTTATTTCTCAAAATTTTCAGACGGGCATCTTAAAAGGACTTGGATCATGAGAGGGCTATTGTTCAGGTACAGGATCTGGTGGCACATACTTTTCTGGATTGTATGGTATTTCTTCTACACTTTTACCTACAGTGCAAATGTGTTCGACAGGCAGCAGCTGATACAGAATCTCTACCTCCTGCCGGTAAGAATGGCCGCAACATATTCTCTCATCTACTGGATCCTGCCTAACTTCCTCATTAAGAAAAAGCTGCCTCTTCTTCTTATTTTATGGGTCCTGCATGCTGTCATCTTCGGTTTTGCAATATGGCTGGTGCTATATATTGTAACAGGATACCAGCTTGATGATTACCTTCCTTTCATCAGGCCGCTTGTTCTTAATTACCAGATCCCGGCAACCGCGGCAGCAATTTATCTCTTTAAAAGATGGTACCTGATTAGGGAATACTCACTTAATCTCGAAAAAGAGAAGCTTGAGGCAGAGTTGAATTTCCTGAAGTCGCAGATTCAGCCTCACTTCCTTTTCAATACCCTGAATAATCTTTATGCACTTACCCTCAAGAAGTCGGACAAGGCACCGGATATGGTAATACAGCTTTCACATCTTCTTGAGTACACTCTTTACAGTGGAAAAGAGACCGAGGTTAAGCTCACCGAAGAGCTGAAACAGCTTGAATCGTATATCGATCTTGAACGGGTCCGTTTTGGGAAAAGGCTTAAAATAAAAACAATCGTGGAGGTAAACGGAGACAATCTTTTCATCGCACCCCTGCTGCTGCTTCCCTTCGTTGAGAACAGCTTCAAGCATGGTGCCAGCAATGACCTTGAATCACCATTTATAGATCTAATTATCAGAACTGAAGGAAACCGCTTGGTTTTTTCCATCAGCAATTCATATAAGAGTGCATCAGGTAAATTCGAAGGTTACACGGAAAGGATAGGCCTTAAAAATGTTAAAAGAAGGCTGGAATTGCTGTATCCAGGGAAACATGAGCTTAAGATTACGCAAAAGGAGAATATCTTTGAGGTGAACCTGGATTTAGAGTTAAACAAGTCCTGAGTTACAATGATAAATCAATGAAGTATAATTGCATAATCGTTGACGACGAGCCCCTGGCAATTGAAGTCATCAGGACTCACGCACTGAAGACCGGGATACTGAACATAACCGCCGAGTTCAGTAATGCCATTGAAGCGTTTCAAGCCGTGAAGAGAGAAAAAACCGACCTGATCTTCCTCGACATTCAGATGCCCGGTATGAAAGGAACCGACTTCCTTAAAAGCCTCGCCGACCCTCCCAAAGTTATTTTGACGACAGCATACCGCGATTACGCCGTCGAAGGATATGACCTTAACGTGGTTGATTACCTGTTGAAGCCTGTTTCATATGATCGTTTCCTCAAAGCTATCGATAAATTCATGAGTCTTGAAACGGGGAAACCTCCCAGGGAACCTGAGGAGAAATATATTTACCTCAACATCAACAAGAAAGTACACAAGATCTACGTAAATGAGATAATTTACGCCGAAAGCATTAAGGACTACCTGACTATTCACACTCTCTCGGGCGACATTGTTGCCAAACACACGATCTCTGCTTTTGAAAACCTGCTGCCTGAAAGCGAGTTTGTAAGGATACACCGGTCATTTATTGTGGCCATAAAAAGAATCAAGGGATTTAACTCGCATACAATCGACCTGGGTATAAAGGAACTGCCAATAGGTCAGAATTATCAGTCATCTGTATTTGAGAAGCTGAAATACCCGCATTTCAGGATATAACCCGGGGATTAATCGTCAGCAATGCCTTATTCATGTGTTGCTTTCTGATTTTTATCGACCGGCCATATAATCATATAAACTTATAGGTAGATTTGCCAGAGCATTCATTAATGACCGGATAAAATTAATGCAATTATAACTTATCAAACACCTTATACTTAATTATCAGTAAAATCAAAGTATCATGAAGAAGTTTTTCCTGTTAAGTGCCACAGCACTTATGCTTATCGTAACTGCCTCAGCTGTTTTTGCGGGTAATGACGGCCCCAAGAAACACCTGGGTATTGCAACCTATTCCGTTAAAGGGCTTGAAACGGATGTCGAGGGCACAATGAAAGCTCTTGCTGCTGACGGATACGTTGTAATGGAGATATCCAACTATGACGCAGATAAGGGCACAGTAGCCGGTTATAAACCTGCCGAGTACGCTGCCCTGGCAAAGAAATACGGACTCGAGATAATTTCAAGCCATGCCCGCGCCAAATTTGATGTGAAAGACGTTGACGGGTCAGTCGCTGCCTGGGCTAAACTATTCGACGACCATAAGGAAATGGGTTGTAAAAATGTGATCTTCCCTATGAATTTCTGGGCGAACAATGTTGAGGGCCTCAAGGCCGAATGTGCACTCATGAATAAAATCGGCGAAGAAGCCAATAAAAGAGGCATCAGGTTCGGATATCATAATCATAGCATGGAGTTTGCCACTGTTCCGGGGACTAACCAGTTCTTCGAGGATTTCCTGATCACCAATACTGATCCTTCAAAGGTTATCTTCGAAATGGATGTTTACTGGACAAAAGTCGGAGGGCAGGATCCTGTTGCATACCTTCAGAAATATCCCGACAGGATAAAATTGCTTCATATAAAGGATGACTATGTGATCGGTGAAACAGGTAATATCGATTTTAAGGCAATCTTCACACAGTTCTATAAGAACGGCGGAACAGACTGGTTCGTCGAAATGGAAGACAAAATGTCACCGGAACAGAGAAAACAGTCACTCGCTATGATGGAGAAGCTGAAGAAAAGAATGGTCGAAGGCGGTGGTAATCCTTTCGGTCCTCCCCCTGCCGGACAACAGGGCAATCCTCCCAAAAGCGGACAGGGCAACCCGCCGCAGGGCGGACAGCAGGGCAAACCCGGTGCGGGCCAGCCTCCCATGCCAAACTTCGGACCCCAGGATCCTAAAGTGCTTGCTGCAAAACTGAAAGAATCACTCGAAGGGATAAAACAGAGTGCAGATTTCCTGAACAAAGCGGATTATGTAAAATAGATAGCAGGATAGAGTAAATTGAAGGGTGTCGTAAAGGCGCCCTTTTTTTATCATGACCCAAACCATTTCTTAAATTCACTTATCCTGGCCTTGCTGATAAGTATCTTCTCACTTACGTTAACCTTCAGGTTGACGGATAGCCTGCTGTTGAACCACAGGTCAATATCCTTCACCGCGGACCTTGAAATGATAAACTGCCTGTTGGCGCGATAGAAAAATGCAGGGTCGAGTACATCCATAATGTCATCAAGCGTGCTGTCAAACCTGAATGTCCTACCTTCTGAAGTGAGGGCTTTAACTGTGCCTGCATCTATAAAGAAACATGCAATTTCAGATGCCTGTAAAGGAACGAGCTTGTCGCCCTTAACAGGAATAAGGAAGCTGGATTTGTATTTAGATTGTTTTCCAAATGCGCTCGCAAGCCCTGACAGTGTTTTTGCAAAACTGCTTTCCGTAAGGGAACCGAGCTTTTTCAGAGCATTCTTTACATCTTCCGGTTCCACGGGTTTCAGAAGGTAATCGATGCTGTTCACCTTGAAGGCCTTAAGCGCGTATTCATCGTATGCTGTAGTAAAAACGACGGGGCAGGTGATTTTCAGATGATTAAATATCTCGAAAGCAATTCCGTCGGCGAGGTGGATGTCGAGGAACATGATATCCGGCATTGAATTATTTTCAAGCCATTCTATCGTTTCAGATATCGAATCTGTGACGGCAATTACAGTAATATCACCGGCTTCCTTAAGTACCTGCTTAAGGTGTTTCTGGGCGGTTACTTCATCTTCGACAATCAGCGCGTCCATCCTTTATCATTTAATGAGCGGAATATCGACATAAAACCTGTCCTGATCGTTGGAAATCGTTATCTCCTTTCCAGCCAGGAGCCGGAACTGCTTTGAAAGGTTAGTCAGCCCGATACCGGTACCTTCCTCGTCCGTGAGCTTCTTCTGGATAATATTTTCAACTCTCAGCTTTTCGCCATCAGGTGTATAAATATCAATGGCAAGCGGTTTTCTCTTACTTATCTCATTGTGCTTAATTGCATTTTCCACGAGAGTCTGGATCGTAAGCGGAGGCAGCTTAAGGGAATAATGAGGTTCATCTATCCTGGTATTAATGGTAAGATTAGAATCGAATCTTATCCTTATAAGGAACAGGTAGGACTCCATGAATTCCATCTCTTCTTTTAATGTCACCAGTTGTTTTTCATTGCTCCGGAGTGTGTACCTGAGTGCCTTCGACAGGCTGTTTACATATTCCTGGGCCTTACCGGGCGATTCATCAATCAGTATTTTCAGTGCTGTGAGAGAATTGAAAAGAAAATGGGGACTGAGCTGGTTTTTAAGGGATTCATACTGGCTCTGCAGTGCCTCGCTTTTCAACCTTTCATATTCCACTGTCATGCTCTGCTTCTGGAAAATTACTTTAAACACAATAACACAGCCTATAACCAGCGCCGATACGAAGAAATTCGTCATGAAAAACTCATTCCTGTGGCCGTGTCCCTGTTGTACCGTCTCAAACCTGCTTGATATACCGAAGAAAAGATGGTTAAGAATGTAGACCGAGGTCAGGGTTAGTACGACGGACAGTAAAATATTGATTTTACCGAACCGGTCACGCTTGTCAAGGGGTTTTAGGATATAGAAATTCATTGTAAACATCAGGAAGGCGACTGTAAAGGTAATGACGAGCTCTGTAATAAAATGATAAAGCGATGTGTTAGCCTCATCATGGTAACGGTCCGCTCCTTCCCCGAAGATCAGGGTAAGGAGAGCCGGAAAATGAATTACCAGTGCTATCGCCAGGGAAAGCAGCAATGCAGTGAAAAAGAACTGCCTTATAATGGACCTGGTCCGGATCATGAAGTAAAGATACTTATTATGAAGCTTTTTAATTTAAAATCGGGATGAAGCAGGAAAAACGGGAATTGAGGATACCGGCTTTAGACCTGAAATTGACTGCCAGGCAAATATATATTTATCATGTTTAATAAAATTGAATTGATTTTCAATATTACTTTGGCCGCTGAAATAAAACTATTAATAATATAAAGATGGACTTCCTGAAAAAAATTTTTGGTGAAAAGGTTAGTATCAGCGAACTAATCGCTAATGGTGCCGTTGTTGTTGATGTACGAACGAAAGATGAATTTCAGCGGGGCCATCTCAGGAATGCAATAAATATCCCGCTCGACAGGCTTCCCGATAACCTGAAAAAGCTTGACAGGAATAAAGCCATTGTAACATGCTGCGCATCAGGATCGAGGAGCGCTACAGCAAAAAATTATCTCAGGTCGAAAGGATTCGAGCAGGTTTATAATGGAGGATCCTGGATCAGCCTCAGGTCCTAATTTGAAATCTTCCCGTCAAGTTCCGGAATCCTGTATTCCGGCATGAAGCTGATTTTCCTGTTAATTGAGATCTTATTCTTATCAAAAGTACAGGTAACTGTCTCGTGGTGCGGGCTCTCAATGAACCGGAGCGTCATCTCGATCGTTTTTTTATCGCGCCACCTGTATATTCCGGCAATTTTTACCGGTCCTATTCCGCTGAAATGATTTCTTGCCCGCATCAGCAGGTTGGGTCCCCGCAGATTCGTCATCCCTGTAACCCACGAATCCTTTCCGAAACTGAAGGAGTAATCTTTACCCTCGATCAGTAACCTGATTGTACACTCACTCCCTGTGAAGCTGAAACCCAGAGTTTCGAGCTTTCCTGGATTTGGGTCAAGCTTAAATGTCCTGCCCGCCAGATCAGATTGTGAACCTTGTTCATTGCTTCCGGCCGGAAGCCTGACTGCAAGTCCGGAGGTAAGGACCTTCAATGCCTTATCAGATTCAGGATCTGGCTGAAGCGATTTCTCATGTATTGCCGGAAGCAGGTATTTCCATACAAGATCTATCTCTTCCTGCATGTCAGGGGTCTCGCTGGTAATGGCAACAACTGCATCTTTTTCCGGCATAACAATAATAAACTGCCCGAAAGCCCCATCACCCCTGAAGGCATTATTGCGGCATCTCCAGAACTGGTAACAGTATCCCTGTGCCCAATCACTCTTTTTTCGTATGGAATCGGGTGCACCGGGACGCTGATCAATCTTAAACGATGTAGCTTCCTTAACCCAGCTTTTTGGAAGTACCTGTGTACCTTCCCATCTGCCTTGCTGGAGGTATAGCTGACCGAATTTTGCAAGATCCTCTGTTTTAAGCCTGAGGCCCCACCCCCCTGTATTTACGCCCATCGGGTCCGTTTCCCAGTCAGCTCCTTCTATATTCAGTGGTCCGAATAATCTTGGTGAGAGGTAATCCAGCAGTTTCTGCCCGGTCGCTTTCTGAATAATTGCAGAAAGCATGTAAGTTGCCATAGAATTATAAAGAAACTTTGTGCCGGGTTTATTTACAACTGGCCTGGCTAAAAATGCTTTTACCCAGTTGGAGTCCTTCGGAGGAATAAGGAAAGTGGGGTCAGGATCCTGCCCTGCTGTCATTGTAAGCAAGTCCCTTACTTCCATATTCGAGAGATTTTTGCTCACGGTATCGGGAAGATAACCGGGGAAAAAAGAGATCACCTTATCCGTTACTTTCAGCTTGTTCTCAGAAACTGCAAAGCCCACTGCCGAAGATGTAAAACTTTTACTGCCAGAATATAATGTATGTTTGAGCTCCGCTGAATATGGCGACCACCAACCCTCCGTAATCACCTTTCCGTGGCGAAGGAACATGAAGCTATGAAATTCATGCCTGTCCGCATTTGCTGCATTGAGGAAACCGATAATTCCCCTGGAATCCACTCCTTCAGCTTCAGGAGTGCTTCTTGGCAACTTCCCGTTGACCAACTTTACTGTAGGCGTGCCGCACGACTGCAGGATCAGCGCCAGTAAAAGAAAATACGCTGTTTGCCTCAGGAACCCTTTCATAGTTAAAAAATTAAATGATCACGACTTAAGACAGGTAAACCAACCGATCAGAACCGAAATTAATCATTAAATAGTCAGGCCATTCATGACTAAAAGTAAATTACCAGCATTTTAAATTATTTTAACTTCATGGTGCCTGATTACTTCTTCCCGCAAAGTAATTTTATTATTCATATATCTATATATTTATTTTTATATATTTATGCCGGTTATTAAGTAAACTATTAATACTGTTTTCTTTCTGCCCTTATACCTCCCGCTGGGCCTCAATACGTGAAAGAAAGAAAAAAAGCTTAATCAGCTGAACTAATTTATCTAGTGAAATAGCTTCCACCACGGAGGCTTTTTATTTGATCTTAATCTGCCTTGATTTGCAGCCGGGACCCTAAGCAATTTGAACCGAGAGGGCCGGATGCTGGTTTATGTAATAAATAAGGAATTATGAAAATTGAAAAGAGGACTGAAATTAGCCGAACCCAGGCTGTTGTTTTTGACTACCTGAAATTTACACGTAACCAGGATAAATTCAGCGTCTGGAACATGTCGGACCCAAATATGAAGAAGAGCTATAAAGGTACTGATGGTAGTGTCGGATTTATTTACGCCTGGGACAGTACCAATAAGAATACCGGAGCGGGGGAACAGGAAATAACAGCTCTGGAGGAAAACAGGAGCATTGATTATGAGATAAGATTCTTCAGGCCGATGAAGAACACTGCAACTGCAACCTTTGTGATCGAAAAGGCAGGTGAAGGCAAATCTTCAGTGACCTGGACCTTCAACTCTCACAACCGGTTCCCCATGAGCCTGTTTGCACCTCTTTTTAAAAAAATGCTGGGGAAAGATCTTGAGAAGGGGCTGGCCAATCTGAAATCAATCCTGGAAACAAGCAAGTAACAAACTCTTATTGCCGGGCTAATATTTCCACCCTCCGCCGAGGCTCCGGTAAAGATCTATTATATACTGAAGTTTCTGTAGCCTGTCGTCAATATTACTGAGTTGTGCAGAGAGCAGACCTGCTTCAGCTGTAAGAACATCAGTATAGTTGGTTGTCGACGAATATTTCAGAAGTTCGGTTGTATAGCTTACCGACTTCTCCATGTACTCGATCTGCTTAGCTCTCAGAGAAATCTTCTCCTGGTTATTCCTGTATCCGTTTACCGCGTCGGCCACCTCCTTGCCTGCCCTCAGCAAAACCTGCTTATATGCAATAAGATTTTGTTCCTGGTCAGCCTGCGCTGTTTTTAAGCGCTGCCGGTTTAACCCGGCATTAAAGACAGGTTGTGTAAGGCCTCCCAAAAAAGTCCAGAAGATCGAAGAAGGGTTAAACAGTTTGGCAACATCACCCGCCATGTACCCCCCGGTTGCTGTTACCGTAAGTGAAGGGTAAAAGCTCTTCCTTGCTGCTTTTGTCATTTCAAATCCATACCTGAGCTGATATTCAGCTTCCTGCACATCGGGCCTGTTGGCCAGAAGTTGAGCAGGAATGCCTTGAGAAAGTTTTATTCTTATATCCTGGTTTTCCAGCTTACCTCGCTTAACCGGGCCGGGTCCCCGCCCGAGAACAAGGCAGAGAGCATTTTCTGTCTCGTAAATAGCCTGTTCGAGGTCGGGTATCCTGACTTTGGCAGAATAAAGGCTCGATTGGCTCATAACAAGATCAGCTCCTGTGATCATATCGTTGTCCTTCATCACTTTCATTGTTTCCACCTCTGAATTCCTGTTCAGGACTGTTTTCTTTGTGATATCAAGCTGAGCATCGAGTCCGAGAAGAGTGTAATAAAGGTTTGCCACATCGGCAACCAGCTGGGTTTTTACTGCCCTGGCATAAGCTTCGCTCTTCAGCACCATGTTATAGGTTGCCCTCTTTGAGTTCCTGATTCTCCCCCATATGTCTGCCTCCCATGCAGAAGATCCTGCAACCTCTGCAACAGTGGCCCCGCTGGCACCGCTTGCGGCCTGGTTTGTGGCACCGGCCATAAGTGAAAAGGTCGGGAAGAATGCTGCCTTCGCCTGGCCAAGGGCAGCCTCGGCTTTTTTAATACTAACTTTCGCAGCCTGCAGGTCCGGATTGTTTTTCAGCGCTTCCGTGATAAGGGTGTCAAGCACCGGATCGGTAAACAGGCTGTCCCATGGAACATTTGCGAGGTTTGCCGTATCACCGTTCACCTGGTCGCGGTATAGTGATTTACTATTGACAAATGACTGGCTCTTATAAGGTTGCAGTATCCTGCAAGAGTTGAGGAATATGACTGTTGTAAAGAATACTATAGCCGCCGACAGGCATTTTATTTTTAGATTCCCAGACATCTTTTTCATTTTTGAGGAGTAATTAAACCATCCTGGTTGGTAACTTCATTATTTTCCACCTTCCTGAATTTTTCCTGGAAGGTCTGGAAGATGATGAACAGCAGTGGTATCACCATGATGCCGAAAAGTGTTCCGAACAGCATTCCCCCAACAGCTGAAATACCTATTGACCTGTTACCGTTTGCTCCTGCTCCGGTTGAGAACATAAGGGGCATGACACCAAAAATGAAAGCGAATGATGTCATCAGAATAGGTCTCAATCTGGCCTTTGCACCTTCCATGGCAGCCTGGATCAATGCCATTCCATTTTCCCTTCGCGTGGAAGCAAACTCAACAATAAGAATCGCGTTTTTTGCAAGAAGCCCGATAAGCATAATAAGCGAGATCTGCATGTAGATGTTGTTCTCGATGCCGAAGATCTTTGCAAAAATGAAGGTCCCGGTAAGTCCCACAGGTATTGACAGGATGACCGCGAACGGGAGCATGTAGCTTTCGTAGAGGGCGCTCAGGAGGAAATATACAAAAAGGAAACAGAGAATAAAAACATAGATTGCCTGTGAACCGCTGCTCTGCTCTTCACGGCTTACGCCAGAAAACTCATAGCCATAACCCTGTGGCAGCGACTGTTGTGCCGTCTCTTCAATAGCTTTCATTGCCTCTCCTGAACCGAACCCTTTCTGCGGCGAGCCAATAACGGATATTGAAGTGTACATATTGAACCGTGAGATGCTTTCCGGACCATAAACCCGTGTGAGATTTACAAACTCTGAAACAGGAGCCATTTCACCGGATGCAGTCCTAACAAATATTTTTGTCAGGTCCTTCTCACTGGCCCTGTACCTGGGATCGGCCTGGAGCATGATCCTGTATTGCTTGCCGAACTGGTTGAAATTATCGACATAAATCCCGCCGAAGATTGCCTGCATTGTCCTGATGATAGTGCTGACTGAAAGGCCGGCATCCTTTATTCTTGGAACATTTACATCCATCAGGTACTGCGGAAATGTAGGGTTAAAAGTAGTGTAGGCTGTCTGTATCTCGGGTCGTTTATTCAGTTCAGCCAGGAATTCCTGGGTGACAGAAAAAAACTGTTCAAGGGTATGACCGCCCTTGTCCTGCAGCTCGAAAGAAAATCCACCGCTGATTCCAAATCCCATTATTGTGGGCATTGAGAACGGCATTATCCTGGCTTCGGTAATTCCTGAAGTTTTTCTCATCAGCTGCTGGATAATATCGAGGTTGGTGATGCCCTTCCTGTCCTTCCAGTGTTCCAGTTCCAGTATAATCATGCCGTAAGAGCTGCCGCTTCCTGCCATCATGCTCATACCTGCCATTCTCAGTACGTTCCTTACTCCCGGTATTGTCCTTGATATGCTGTCTACCCTGTTTGCGACGACTGTAGTCCTTTCCAGCGATGTTGCAGGAGGCATCATTACATTGACAAAAATGGTTCCCATATCCTCGTCAGGCACAAACCCTGAAGGTGTTGTCTTCATCAGGGCATATAGTCCGATAGAAAATACGATTACGGCTGTTACTATTATCCACTTCCTGTTTGAAAGCAGCTTAACAGAGTTCCCGTATTTTTCTTTGACCGCATTGAACCCAGTGTTAAAGAGATAAAAGAATCCGGCAAAACCGGTCTTTTTTATTTCCTTATCATGCTTGGGTTTCAGGAATATTGCTGCCAATGCCGGGCTAAGAGTAAGCGCATTTACTGCAGAAATGATGATCGCAATTGCAAGCGTGACCCCGAACTGTTTGAAGAAGACTCCCGATGATCCGCCAATGAAAGTCACCGGGATAAATACAGATGCCATTACCAGGGTAATGGAAACAATTGCTATTGATATTTCATTCATCGCATCAATTGATGCTTTTCTTGAGGAGGTGTAACCCTGGTCGAGCTTTGCATGGACCGCTTCCACGACCACAATCGCATCATCCACCACAATCCCTATTGCGAGGACGAGTGCAAAGAGTGTCAGAAGGTTAATGCTGAATCCGAAAAGATATAGAAAGAAAAAGGTACCCGTGATAGCTACCGGAACAGAGATTGCCGGAATAAGCGTTGAGCGGAAATCCTGGAGGAAGAGGTACACGACAATGAATACCAGAACAAAAGCCTCGAGTATGGTCCGGAGGATCTTTTCAATTGAAGCATCAAGGAACTTATTGGCGTTGACCACGTTCACGTAGTGAACACCTTCAGGAAAGGTTTTTGCGCATTCATCCATAACCCTGAGTGCATCAACGATCACATCGCGTGCATTTGAGCCCGGGGTCTGGCTTATTGCAACGTTGACAGACTGCCTGCCGTTGACAAGCATGTCGCCTGAATAAGACTGTGCCCCCAGCTCAACATTGGCAACATCTTTAAGCTTGAGAAAACGACCATTACCTTCCGACCTCAGGATTATATTTCCAAACTCCTCGGCTGTCTTAAGTTTGCCGGTGTACCTGATCACATACTGGAAGCTCTGGTTACCACGCTCGCCGAAGCTGCCGGGTGCCGCTTCAATGCTCTGGTCATTGAGGGCCGAGATAACCTCGTCGGCGTTGATTTTATAAACTGACATTACATCAGGCCTGAGCCAGATTCGCATTGAAAATGTCATACCTCCGAAGGTATTTGCCCCTCCTACTCCATTCACCCTCTTGAGACGGGGAATGACATTTATTTCGGCATAGTTTTGCAGGAAGAGCTGGTCGTAAGCCGGGTTATCGCTGTAGATTGCGGATATGAGCAGCATCCCGCTCTGCATCTTCCTCACTGCCACCCCAGCACGCGTTACCTCTGCCGGAAGAATTCCCAGTGCAGCCGAGATCCTGTTCTGAACCTCGACAGCCGCCATATTGGGATCGGTCCCTACCTTGAAGTTTACAGTTATATTACCTCCGCCGGTATTGGTTGCACTGGAAGTCATGTATGTCATACCCTCAACCCCGTTGATCTGCTCCTCGAGAGGTATTATTACGCTCTTGAGCACCACGTCGGCATTAGCTCCGGGGTAGCTGGCAGACACGCTTACCGTCGGAGGGGCAATATTAGGGTATTGCTCTATCGGAAGCTTGACAAGCCCAAGGATGCCAAGCATGGTTATTATGATCGAAATGACCGTGCTGAGAACAGGTCTTTCTATAAATCTCCTGAACATGATGTGGATTTTAAAATCTACTTAACCTGGTTATAATATGATACTTCATTAACCTCCCTGGGAATGATAGTCGTACCATCCCTCAAAGAGCTGGTTCCCCCGGTTACAATAATATCTCCCGACCTGAGCCCGTCTGTAACGAGGAAAAATTTTCCGTTATCGCTGGGAATTGAAGTGACAGGAATGGCCGTTACCCTGTTGTCGGCGCCAACTTTGTACACAAAGCGTTTATTCTGAAGTTCGTATGTTGCACCCTGGGGAATGACGAAGACGCTGTCCTTCACCTGGGGGAGTCTCACTGTGGCGCTTGAACCGCTCCTTATAATGCCATCGGGGTTCGGGAAAATTGCCTTGAATGTGGCGGCGCCGGTAGAAGTTGATATAAGTCCGCTGGCCAGTTCGACTTTTCCTTTAAGATTATATTCCTTCGAATTGGCAAGTATCAGTGAAGCCTCCGGAAATGTCTTGATTTTATCTTCCATGCTCTTCCCCGATGATGCATAGAGGATATCCAGAAGCTGTTTTTCGTTCCACGAGAAATATGCAAAGACGCTGCTGATATCAGAGAGCGTTGTCAGGGCCTCCGTGCTGTTACTGCCCACAAGTGCGCCGCTCTTATATGGGAAGGTGCCAATGATACCGTCCTGCGGGCTTTTTATGTATGTATATCCGAGATTTGTATTTGCATTTACCAGGTCCGCTTTTGCCTGTTCCAGGGCAGCGTTCCTCGCTTCAAGGATCAGTTCTGCCGATTTCAGCCTGTAGCTGCTTACAATTTCCTTTTCGACCAGGGGACGGATCTTTTCGACATCAATTTTTGCAGAATTGACATCGGCTGCCGCGCTGTTGATTTTTGCTTTTGCAGTGATCACCTGCTGTTCGTAAATCGGGTTGCTGATATGAAAAAGCAGCTGCCCTTTCTTTACCCTGTCTCCTTCATTTACATAAATGTCCTGCAGGTATCCGCTTACCATTGGCCTGATCTCAACTACCCTCTGACCTTCAATCCTTGCAGGAAAATCCTGGTGGACAGTCACTGCCTGCGGGGTGAGTTTTATTACTGCATATTCCTTTGCCGGTGCCGAACCGGGTGCAAACCCTCGGCCAGGTCCGGAGTTACCAGCCGGGGTAGCGTTTTGCTTGTTCCTGCTGCATGAAAAAAGTACTAATGCAAATACTAAAATCAATAATGGAAGTCTTTTCATGTAAATATTTGTTTTTAAGTTCATTCAGAATAAAATCTTCAGTAAGTAAAAGTCCGTTCCAGCCTTTCAATATTTTTATTTACGATTCAGGAACTTTTGTAGCGCTCAAACGCCTGCTAAAGTATATCATATGTAAATTAATAGCAAGGCGGATGCATGGTAAAATATTATCGATCAACTATCAGATTTCGGGTTTATATAGCCAGTATTTACGTAGAAAACTGAACCCTTTGGCGAAAATTCTTTTAAAACAGAATTCTTTGCTACTTTTGCGGCCCTAAGGGAGTCAGATTATGGATGATATAAGGAACATTGCAGTAATAGCTCATGTCGACCACGGCAAGACTACGCTAGTCGACAGGATACTGCACCAGGTGAAGCTCTTCCGGGATAATCAGGTGGTTGGGGAACTGATTCTTGACAGCAATGATCTTGAAAGGGAAAGAGGAATCACGATCCTTTCGAAAAATGTATCTGTCAGGTACAAGAACGTCAAGATCAACATTATAGACACTCCGGGCCACTCCGATTTCGGCGGTGAAGTGGAAAGGGTCCTCAATATGGCGGAGGGCGTTCTTCTCATTGTTGACGCATTTGAAGGGCCGATGCCCCAGACACGATTCGTGCTCCAGAAGGCCCTCGAGCTCGGATTGAAGCCGATCGTCGTTATAAACAAGGTCGACAAGCCCAACTGCAATCCCGACGACGCTCATGAACAGGTTTTTGACCTCATGTATAACCTTAAGGCTACAGAGGACCAGCTGGATTTCCCGACGGTTTACGGCTCCTCAAAACAGGGTTGGATGGGACCTGACTGGAACCATCCGGCAACAGATGTAAGCTACCTTCTCGATACAATTATCGAACACATTCCCCCCGCAAAGAAAATCGACGGTACCCTGCAGATGAGAATCTCCTCGCTCGATTATTCGTCATATATGGGGAGGATCGCCGTTGGTAAGATCCATCGCGGGGAGCTTGTCCCCGGAAGCCAGGTATCTTTGATAAAACGCGATGGAACGATTACCAGGAATACCGTCAAGGAGGTTTACCTGTTCGAGGGGTTAGGCAAGGAGAAAACCAAGAAACCTGTTAAATCAGGTGAGATATGCGCCGTATTCGGAATGGAGGATTTCGAGATAGGTGATACGATATCAGATGCGGAAACACCTGAGAGCCTTGGTCATATACATGTTGATGAACCAACCATGAGCATGCTTTTTGCGACCAATAATTCGCCTTTCTTCGGGCGTGAAGGCAACCTGGTAACATCAAGGCAGCTAAGGGAACGACTTTTCAGGGAGACAGAAAAAAACCTTGCATTGAAGGTTGAGGAGACCGGCTCGTCAGATGCATTCATAGTATATGGAAGAGGCATCCTTCACCTTTCAATCCTTATTGAAACCATGCGAAGGGAAGGATTTGAGCTCCAGGTGGGGCAGCCAAAGGTCCTGGTACGTGATATAAACGGGATTAAAAATGAACCCATTGAAGCACTTACCGTGCAGGTACCTGAAAATTTTGCAGGTAAAGTAATTGAACAGGTTACGCAGCGCAAGGGCGAAATTCTCAATATTGAAGTAAAAAGCGACAGGACAAGGATTGATTTCAAGATCCCGGCAAGGGGAATAATCGGCCTCAGGAACCAGGTTCTTACAGCAACCGAAGGTGAAGCAGTAATGGCACACAGGTTCGACGGCTATGAACCCTGGAAGGGTGATATTTCGGGGAAAAGAAATGGTTCGCTCATTGCAATGGAGACGGGGACCGCGGCTGCTTACGCAATTGACAAGCTCCAGGATCGTGGCACATTCTTCATCTTCCCTGGCGAAGATGTTTACATGGGCCAGGTGATAGGCGAAAGCAGGAGACAGGATGACATTACTATCAATGTGATCAAAACAAAAAAGCTCACGAACATGCGGGCTTCCGGGTCGGATGACAAAATCCTCCTCGCTCCTCCCGTCAGGTTCTCCCTCGAAGAGGCAATGGAATACATAGCATCAGACGAATATATCGAGATTACGCCGAAGTCAATGCGACTCAGGAAAATAATGCTCGATGAGAATGACAGGAAAAGGGCAAGGAACAAGGAACAGTCTAGTTCTTAACCTTCTGCGTTCCCTTTTTTATTCCGCATTCGTTGAATGAATCGACCGAATAATAGTATTCCGCGTCACGGTTCAGCCCTGTCAGCCTTAACGAATCAGAGTCATAAACCATCACCGACGAGTAAAGCTTCTGACTGTCAGTCCCGAAATTAACAATATGACCCGTCGCTGCTGGGTCATGCTTCCAGATTACTGTCGCCCTGCGGGAATCTTCTTTCTTCCTGATAACCTTAAAAGATCTCACTTCAGTGGGCAGGCTTCCCTGCCGGCTTCCGAATATCCTAAGGTCGTACATTGAAAACTTCCCGCCAGGCACCTTTCCATTTTCCACTTTTATAAATCTTGCCCTGGCAGGCTCATCAAGCTCTGTATAGTCGTGACAGGCGTCCCTGTTGTTGGTGCTTTTGTCGATGATGATCTTCCATGTCTTTCCATCTTCCGATGAAAGCACCCTGTAACAATAGAATAAACCCGTGCTCTTATCATTCAGGACCGCATCATTATCTGCAAAATTTACCTGGACAGCATTTACAGTACATTTATCACCAAGATCCATTGAAAACCATTCACCCTGATTACCTGTGGCGGCCGACCACCATGTTCTTACATTCTCATCGGCAGCATACTCCGGCGGAAACTTATCGAGTGATGAGGAAGCCGAAACTTTCTTTTTATACGAAAGCAGCATCCAGCCCGTGAACGGATCCTCCTTTTGAAAATCGATTTTATGATCGGCAACCCTTGCCGGATAATCACCAAATGCGGTAAGTGTCCTCAGTACCCCGTCCTTGTCAAAATAAGAGGGAAATAGCCCGAGACGCCTTTCAAACATGTGCCTTACAGAAATGCTCATCGTCGCAATATGCCACCAGTTTCCATACTTATCGCAGAATGTGGAGCTATGGCCGGCCCCGCCTATGAAACCTCCGGGCTTATATGAGAAGGGGCTGTATGTTTCATACCTGAAAGGGCCCCTGGGGGAATCTGAGGTATAGACCCCGTCGGCAT
Organism: Bacteroidales bacterium; assembly: GCA_035541795.1. Taxonomy (GTDB): domain Bacteria; phylum Bacteroidota; class Bacteroidia; order Bacteroidales; family VadinHA17; genus LD21. Next base: position 375,478 of record DATKMR010000001.1, on the reverse strand, counting down.
AGGTTTTGAATTCCGTACCGGGAGATGCATATTGAAGGTAATATCGTTTATTGAATTTGGTCATCCAGGCTCCTTCATTGTAACCGTTTTTGACAACCTGGTTCATTTCGCCTGGGTTTTCCCATCCGTACAAACCCGGATTATGCCTGATAAGGGTGTCGGGTGCAGATAAAGGCTGCATCTTCCGGTCAAGCTGAACCACCCTTATAGGCTGGGATTCCTGGTCAGAGCATCCCCAGTAGAGATAGATTTTGCCGTCATCATCCTTCAGGAAAGCAGGGTCCCAAACCGGGAATGGAAGGGTTTTCTCCATGGGCCTCCAGTTGTCTTTAAATGGATCTGTCGTCCAGTACATTGGTTTTTTGATCCATGATGAGGCAGCATAGTATGTTGTATCGCTGATCGTGATAATATCGGGTGCATAATCCTCGATAGGGAGGGAACTTATCGGGATAAAGTCCCAGTTCATGAGATCGTCGGAAGTCCAGTAACCACCACTGTGCGATGCCAGGAGGAGATATTTATTCCTGTAAATCCTTATTACGGGATCGGCCGCCTCCCTGTACGATATGCCCGAAGTGGGCTGGAACCTGTAATTAATGTTTACAGGATTGCAATAAGTCCTGACCCTTACCTGTCCGGCTGGAAAAAAGGCCAGGATCACGAGGAGCATTGCAGGAAAAAATCTTTTCATATAATTTATCTGTCAATGTAATAATTATTGTCCCTGATTCTCACTCACAAGCTTAATGGTCACCGGTCCGAGGAGCCCTGATGGAAGAAGCGGGGAATTGGCCCTGTAGAATGGCATCGTGGTATAGGTAATCTTTTTTGACACTCCGGGCCTGGCATCGCCAATAAGCCTGTTTACCCAGAGGTCCGTTACTTTTATCTCAAGCTTATTTCTTCCCTGGACAAGAGCACCTGAAACATCCATTGTGAATGGAGTTTTCCAGACAATTCCCATAGATTTTCCGTTAAGAATAATTTCTGCCAGGTATTTGACTTCACCCAGGTCGAGAACAAGCTTTCCCCCCTTGCTGAACCATTCGGCCGGGGCATCAATTGACCTGGTATAGCTTGCTGTACCCGAGAAGTATTTTACACCGGGATCTGTCATACTGCTTAAAGAAGCCAGTTTATCGACCCTGATAGAATCCGGTGCACCCCTGTCCTTCTGGAAAGCTATGCTCCATGGACCATCGAGGGTCGACAGGGAGGTGACTGACTGCGGTACAGGCGATACTTCCTTCTTTCCGGTCTTTTCCCTGAATACAATAAACATAGTAGCATCTGGTTCAAGCTTAAGAGGAACCGTTGTCGTTCCGTTTTCCATCTTATAAGCTGCAGGTTCTATTTTACCGCTGACAGGGTTCCACAATTCCGGCTTTCTCCCTTCTACCCTGAAAGTAAGCAGGGCATCATCATAATCATTGATCCTGTTATCGACCCAATAGATATCCGCATTTTCCGTTCTGCGGTGAACGAACAGCAGTTTGCTGTCGGGGAGCGAGCCTTTGTACTCAAAATCAGCCCTGATCCCGAGGGAGGCCAGAGCCTCACCTGCTGACAGTCCGGCTATTACTTTTCCCTTCCCGAAGACTGTCTCACCCCTGGAGTTTGCCCAGAGCTCGTTTGCAATGGTACTAAATTCCTTCTGGTCGTCAGACAATGAAGGCGAGGATACTGGTTTGGGCCCGGAGACAACTGCCCCTTCACGGACCATGCCCCTCAGCTTTCGAAGCACAGGCAGGGTCATATAAACGCTGTTCGAGTCGAGCACCAGCAGGTTATAGCTCATTCCTGATGCTGTCACGATATGGCCGTCAGATACAGATAGCAGGTTAACCAGGGCATCGGAATTAACAAAATCATAATTGTAGCCCGACGGTATGTCAGGGAGTTTTGAATCAAACAGGGAGGTTATGTTATTGTCTTCCCCGTAATAATACAGGATATCGGCAACAAATTTCCCCTGCTGCAGCATGTAGGAGCTCCTTGCAAGGTATGTTATCCATGGTCCGGCCTGCTCTGCCCAGGTCTCGTGACGTGTGAACCATTGACCAAACGGCCCGAGACCCAGGCCGGGAATTTTATCATCGACGGGCTGGTGAACCGATGTATGGATCACGAACCTGTTGAGACCGTTCGACAATTCCATATCAGCAGTTGGTTTCAGAAGTTCAGGTGCCCAGGCCCAGGCAGTCCCAATTGCCGTCATCGATTCGGCCGCCACTATATTCTGACCGTAAAGGTGAGCAACGGAAGCCGATTCCCTCACATCGGCCTTGTAACCTGTTGACACATCGTTTGTTCTCCCGAACTTACCCGGGGTCCAGGTGGCGCTCATGGGGAAGGTTGCCATGCTTTTAACTTCCATACCGTCACCAATAAAGGCCCTTCCTCCCTCGTGAGATTCGGTATATCGTCCCATCCCTCTTTCCCTGAGTATTGTTGTCAGCTGATCATAATGATTTATGGTTGTCAGGTCGCCAATGGTCTTTCTCAGATCCCAGAGGAAGCGGTCGCTTTCTTCAGAACTTTCGACAATTCTGCCTGTCAGCACCGGCAGCCACGGCAGCATTTCGTAACCTCTCCTCCTGCTAAATTCGGTCATCATGCTGTCGGTCCAGTTCTGAACGCCTGCTTCCCAGCTGTCGGTAATCATATACTGCAGGCCCCTGCTTCCCATCAGGCCGCCTGTGGCATCCTTGTACTGGTCGAGATAATTATTGAAATATGCTTTCACATGCACGGCGCTCAGCTTGTCGACTTCAAGACCTGTTGCCTCCTCCGATGCTGGATGATTTGTATGACCTGTGAGAGTGTATCCGAGCCTTACAATAACCCATCTGCCTTCAGGAGGAGTCCATTCAAGTGACCCGTCGGGTTTCATCTTTGAAGTGAGGTCGATCACATCGGATTTCCTGATTGCATCCTCTTTCCTGATCTCCGGTGAGGGCAGACTGTAAAGACTGCCGGCGGTTGAAAATGCCGCCTTTTCCTCGAAGTGGTTTACCGGGGGAATCCTGTAAAGAACAAGTTCCGCTACCTGTGTCCCCTGAGGTGCCTTAGGCATATTGAGGTTATCAATACCCAATAATTCTCCAAGATTAAAGACCGGCGACGGTGGTGGTGTTTTCCATGTAAACCTGAAGAATCTTGCAGTTACAGGTGCAAATGTAAGTGTCGTCTGTGCGACTCCTCCCCTATGAATGTCAATGACCTTTGTAAAGGATTTACCGTCATTTCCCGATTCGAGTGCGCGGTTATCGGGGTCGGCCCCGAATCCAAACTGACCTGCAGCACCTCCTCCGACTATAGAGAGCCCGCTGATGGTCTCGGGCTGTTTAAACTCGAACTGGATCCACGACTTTTCACCAACCTTTGCTGAAGGAAGAAAAGACGAGGTTGACAGGTCACCGTCGGTAAGCATTTTCAGATTGAACCTCCCCCCGCTAGAAGTTACTTTCGGCTGAAGATCTTCAAGAGTGGTTGAACTGGCCGGGACCTTATAGGCAAAGACGGCAGCGTCGGCATAGAATTCAGGTGCGGGTTTTGTCCTGCCACCATTGAGCCCCAAATCGCCACCCATGGGAATATTCTGGAATGTACCCGTCGTCTTTGGGGGCATAGCCAGCATTCCCCTGAATGTTTTCCCACCTTCAACCTGCGTTTCGCTCCATGCATATTTCTTCATCCCTTCAAAAGGCTTTACCCATGGCCCCCCGCTTTCACTCCAGCCCGGCGATCCGGCAATTGCCATTTCCAGGCCCAGTGAATCGGCCAGCCCGGCAGTAAACCTGAACGCATCTTTCCATTCCGGAGTCATATAAACAAGCCTTTGCTTTACAACCTGAGGCGTCAGGAGCGATGCATCAAAATTCTGGAATCCACCGATTCCAACCCTGTGCATCCACTGGAGGTCAGCCTTTATACCTTCCTTAGTAATGTTCCCGTTCATCCAGTGCCACCAGACCCTTGGCCTGGCACCCTGCGGGGGATTCATAAATCCGTCCCTGAGCATATCTGTTTTATCTGCGGGACCGCTGCATGCAGAAAGAAATATCGCGGCAAGGATAAAAGATCCTGCCTTGAAAATGAACCTCGCCAGGCTGAAGGAATGATTTTTCATAACAGTGTTGATTTGTATTTATTATCCGATCTTTTGATATCAGCATATCAAGTTATATATTTTTTGGATAAACCGGGTCTGTCAAACTAATTGTCACAGAAAAACCGGGAAAATTTATTTTACTTTTAATCCCTGATTATTGTATGTTCCGGAAACAGTTCAAGAATTAACACAAAAATAGATGAAGAAGCTTTTTAAAATAGTTATCTGGTCGGTGACAAGTCTCCTTATTTTATTCCTGGTCCTGGTCATTTATCTTTATTTTCATTATAACACCCTTTGTAGGCATCTCGACAGGATAGAATCCTCCCTGAAGCCCGGCAATGGTAAAGTAATTCTTGGTGGCAACGGTAAGCTCCGGGATGGGCAACTTAACCTGGTTCCCGTTCCACAGAAAATCAGGATTTTAAATGGCAGCTTTGCCCTTCCTGCTTCTGTAACCTTCTCATCACCGGATTCACTGAATTCCATAATCTCGGGATACCTGTCGGAGATAGATGGAATAAAGCCTTCTTCAGGAAGAAAGAACCCTGTACTTAAGTTCACTTATAAAAAAGGTCTTCCTGACCAGGGTTACAATATGGAGGTAAATGGATCAGGAATTTCGGTCGAATTCAGTACAAGGCAGGGATTGTTTTATTCAATTATGACTATTAAGGTACTTAATACCAACTATAAGAGTAAGATTCCATGTGTTGCAATCGAAGATTTCCCGGATCTGCCTGTGAGAGGAATGATGCTCGACATCAGCAGGAATAAGGTGCCGAGCAGGGAAACCCTGTTAAGGCTGGCATCAATACTTTCAGATCTGAAATACAATCACATGGAATTATATGTTGAAGGCTTTTCGTTTGCATATCCTTCTTTCAGGGATCTCTGGGAAAAAACGGAGACACCTGTTACCGGTGATGATATTAAGGCCCTTGACAAATTCTGCCGCGATCATTTTATCGACCTGGTGCCGAACCAGAATATGTTTGGTCATATGATGGCCTGGCTGGAGACAGGCAGGTTCAGGGACCTGGCCGAATGCCCTGACGGGTATAAGCTGATGGGACTTATAAACATGAAAGGGACCCTTGATCCCAGCGACCCGGGGAGCCTCAGGCTGGTAACGAGGATGGCTGATGACCTTCTTCCAAACTTCACGTCAACGAATTTCAATGTGAATATGGATGAGACATTTGACCTCGGAAAGGGAAAAAGCAGGAAGCTATGTGAAGAGAAGGGGGAAGGGAATGTCTATTTCGATTATGCACTTAAGGTTCACGACACGCTGGCTCCACGTAACAGGAAGATGATGATGTGGGGTGATATTATCCTCAGGCATCCAGAAATTATCAGGCGCATTCCGAAAGATATCACCCTTCTCGACTGGGGATACGAGACATCCTACCCGTTTGAGAAAAATGCAAGGAACTTTCACGATGCGGGTGTCAGCTTTTTTGTCTGTCCCGGGACCAGCAGCTGGTCGAGCTTTGTCGGAAGAAGCGATAATATGATTGTGAATATCCGCGATGCTGTCGCCGCCGGGGTAAAATACGGAGCCAGGGGAATGCTTCTGACCGACTGGGGGGATATGGGCCACTGGCAGTACCAGCCCGTAAGCTATGCCGGATATACAGCAGGGGCCGCACTCAGCTGGAACAGCAGGAGCGGTGATATAATGCCACTTGAACCATTCATGAGCAGCTACCTGTTCAGGGACGAGGCAGGCATCATGGGCAGGCTTGCCTACAGGCTGGGCGAGTATTCCAGGTACGAGGAAAAGCCTGCCATGTCGATGACCTATTCGATGCTTATTTTCCAGACAGGACTGGGTGACAGGGTCCTGGCAAATACAGTTTATGAGAAGATGATCGAATCGGTCAGCAGCCTGATGATGCTTTCAATTCCAGAGTTTGTGAACACATTCAAAGAAAAGGTATCCAACCGCCCGGCTTTCAATTTCCCTGGTATGTATTCACTGATCGATTCGGCAGGAATTCTGCTCGGCAATGTCAGGATGAAAGGACCGGACAGCCTGCTTATAAAAGATGAATACAGGAATGCACTCAGGCTCCTCAGGCTTTCAACGGATCTCCAGTTTTTTGTTATGAAGAGGGATAGCCTGCCGGAAGTGAAACAGAAAGAACTACTTACCGGAATGAAAGAGAACTGTATCAAATATCTCGATGAGAACAAGAGACTATGGGCCCTAAGGGATAAACCCGGGGGATATGAAAGCAGCGTGGCGATGCTTGAAAAGCTTATGAACGATGTGAATAAGCACCTGGTCCAACTCGAAAAATCATCGGTCCCAAGAAAGTTTGACAGGTTAATTGAGAAGTTGACGGCCTCGGCAGCTTCGGTTTATATCAGCATTGCCAGGTAAAAATACCTGTTCGTCCCGAAACCCGGAAAGAACTGATCAGACTGTTAAATTCACGGGAGAAGCTACTGCATTTTAACCCATTAACCTCCGTGGTCAGGCTCTTTAAGCCTGCAGAGCGTTCAAACTGTTAATGGTTTTGATTAAATTTACCTTTCATTTATAAACTCTCTGTTTTCAGTTTTGTTATTCATGAATAGAATCTAACGCAACACTGTATTGAAAGGAGGCCCGCATGAATGATTTTATATGTCCCAAATGCCACGATCATCTAAGGGTGGGTGATCATATAATCTTCAAGGTAAAGAACAGCAATAAGCAATCAGGACTAATGCTTCTCAGTCCCCAGATAGGCAATTATTCGAGTGTCAGGCATCCCGGCTTCAGTTTCAGCAAAGGCGAGATGCTGGAGTTTTATTGCCCTCTCTGCGGAAGTCCCCTTAAATCGGATATTCATCCGAACCTTGCACTTGTGCTGATGACAGATGAGCATGGTGACAGGTTTGATGTCTACTTTTCCCAGGTTGCAGGCGAGCACAGCACGTATGAAACTACTGGCGATTCCCTGCACACGGAAGGTGAAGACGCCGGGAGATATACATATTTCAAAATCGGGGAAAAATTCAAAAAGTTTATCTGAGTAACTTCCTGATATTGTAAAGTTTGTTCAGGGCTTCCATCGGCGTGAGATTGTCAATATCCAGGTCGAGGATCTCATCCCTGATCTGTTTAAGAACCGGATCGTCGAGCTGGAAAAAACTCAGCTGCATTCCCTCGCGATGTTCCGCCAGTCCGGCAATTGGCTTTGCCAGTTCCTTCTTTTCGTGGCTCTGTTCAAGCTCCTTCAGAATTTCATCCGCACGCTTTACCACACTGCGTGGCATACCGGCCATTTTTGCCACATGTATGCCGAAACTATGCTCGCTCCCTCCTCTTTTCAGCTTCCGGAGAAAAATAACCTTGTTGTTCGATTCAAGTATCGAAACATTATAGTTCCTGACCCTGCTGAATGAATTCTCCATCTCATTCAGTTCGTGATAATGGGTTGCAAAAAGTGTCTTAGCCTTCAGCCTGTTTTCGTGAAGGTATTCAACCATTGCCCAGGCAATTGAAATGCCGTCATAAGTGCTTGTACCACGACCGATTTCATCAAGCAGGACAAGGCTGCGTTCAGAAAGGTTATTCAGGATGCTTGCAGTCTCATTCATTTCCACCATGAATGTTGATTCACCCAGACTGATATTATCGGAGGCCCCCACCCTGGTAAAGATCTTGTCGACGATCCCGATGCTTGCCATGCTTGCCGGCACGAAGCAGCCAATCTGGGCCAGGAGGACAATAAGTGCAGTCTGACGGAGCAGGGCTGATTTTCCGGACATATTGGGGCCGGTAAGTATTATTATCTGCTGGTCTTCAATATCCAGGAAAAGGTCATTGGGGACATAAGCTTCATTCGGCGGCAGCTGCTTTTCGATAACAGGATGCCTTCCCTCGCGTATATCTATCCTCATTGTATCATTAAGCACTGGCCTCACATACCTGTTTTCGACAGCGACCAGCGCAAAAGCCTGGAGACAGTCGAGTTTTGCAACCTGCACCGAGTCGAGCTGAATCTGTGGTATGAACTCAACGAGTGAAAGTACAAGGTCGTTAAACAGTCTTGTCTCTATTTCAATAATCTTTTCTTCCGCCCCGAGGATCTTCGATTCATATTCCTTGAGCTCCTCTGTAATGTACCTCTCGGCGCTGACAAGTGTCTGTTTCCTGATCCACCCGGGAGGAACTTTGTCCCTGTGGGTGTTCCTTACCTCGATATAATACCCGAAGACATTATTGAATCCAACTTTAAGCGATGATATGCCAGTTTTCTGTATCTCCCTGTTCTGGAGTTCTATGAGGTAATCCTTCCCGCTGTAAAGTATTGTCCTGAGCTCATCGAGTTCAGCGGAAACTCCGGCTGAAATAACATTTCCCCTGTTCACCTGCATCGGGGGATCAGGATTTATTTCCGTCTCGATCCTTTCTGAAACGCTCCTGCATGGATTGAGTTGTTCTGCCACCTCGATAAGAGGATGGCAGCCCGATGCAAGGCACCTGTCTTTTAACGGACCAACAGCCTGGAGAGCTTTCTTCAGCTGCACCACCTCCCTTGGGTTTATTCTTCCTACAGCTACCTTGGATGTCAGCCTTTCCAGGTCGCCGATATGTCGTATATAACCTGCAACCTCTTCTCTCTTTTCCCTGTTGGAGACATAAAAATCAACAATATCGAGCCTGTCATTCACAGGTTGAATATTCTTGAGCGGAAGCGCTATCCATCTCTTTAAAAGCCGGCTTCCCATCGGGGAGACCGTCATGTCGATAACATCGATCAGGGTTTTGGCACCCTCGTACGGAGAGTGAAAAAGTTCAAGGTTGCGTATGGTAAACTTATCAAGCCACACGTACCTGTCCTCTTCTATCCTGGAAATGCCTGTTATATGACCCAGCTGTTCGTGCCGGGTTATGTCTAAATAATGCAGCACCGCCCCTGCGGCAATTATACCACATGGCATCGACTGGATCCCGAAGCCTTTCAGGGAGCTTGTCTCAAACTGCTTTAAAAGCCTGTCATTAGCGGCTTCCGGGGTGAAGATCCAGTCATCAAGCTTGAAAGTATAGAATTTCGTTCCGAAACTTTCCTGGAAATTCCCGGTCATGCTCTTTTCATGGAGAATCTCCTTGGGCTGAAAATTATTCAGTATTTGGTCGATATATTCGATGGTACCTTCCGAAACAAGAAATTCTCCGGTTGAAATATCGAGAAAGGCAACCCCGGCCTGCTTCCGGTCGAAATGTACAGCGGCAAGGAAATTATTCTCCTTGTGATTGAGTACATTGTCATTCAGGCTTACCCCCGGGGTTACAAGTTCCGTTATACCTCTTTTTACAATTTTTTTAGTGAGCTTCGGATCCTCCAGCTGTTCGCATATTGCAACTCTCTGGCCTGCCCTCACTAGCCTGGGAAGATAAGTGTCGAGGGCATGATATGGGAAGCCTGCAAGCTCGACATATGAAGCTGCCCCATTGGCTCTCCTGGTCAGGGTTATTCCAAGTATTTCCGAAGCCCTGATGGCATCCTCACCGAATGTCTCGTAAAAATCACCCACCCTGAAAAGCAGGATAGCATCGGGATGCTTAGACTTAACAGCGTAATACTGCTTCATCAGGGGTGTTTCGACATATTTCGGGGTTTCGGGCATCAGCAGTGAAGATTGAGTGCTAACAAAGATAAAAAAATCCACGAACTCATCCCCCTTTCCCCCTTCTCTCCGCCGCTTGCCGGAAAGAAGGGGGGAACTGTAAGGTATGGAATTATTAACTCCCCCTCTCTGAAAATCAGAGAGGGGGCCGGGGGGTGAGTTCATGATGGCGCTTATTTGAATTACTAATTATTATCCTTGAATCTTATGTCGTGAATGATTAATTTAACATCACATAATTGGTCAGGAAATGAAGAAGGTTTTAATTCTCGGCGCCGGCATGGTTGCAAAACCAATGGTTGAATTTCTTTTGCAGAATGGCTTTTCAATAATGGTTGCATCACCGATGAAGGATAGAGCCGAGGAGATGATAGCCGGAAACCCGAACGGTAAAGCACTGTTCTGGACAATGGATGATCAATCAGTTCTCGACCGGCTGGTTGCAGAGCACGATATTGCAGTAAGCCTGCTTCCCTACTCCTTTCACTCGGCTGTTGCCAGAGTCTGCCTGAAACACAGGAGGCCGCTTGTTACGACATCATATGTACAGAGGGAAATGAAAGAGATGGAACAGGAAGCCAAAAATGAGGGTGTCCTGTTTTTAAACGAGATCGGGCTCGATCCGGGCATTGATCACATGTCTGCCATGAAGATCATCGATCATATTCACGGCAGGGGTGGTGCAGTTAATGAGTTTTATTCCATATGCGGGGCACTACCGGCACCCGAAGCTGCCAATAACCCCCTCAGGTACAAGTTTTCGTGGAGTCCGAAGGGAGTCGTTATGGCAAGCAGGAACAGCGCGCTGTACCTAAAGGATGGCCGTAAGGTTTTTGTTGAACCGGTAAACCTTTTCAGGGATACATTTGAAACTGATTTCCCTGGCGTCGGTAAAATGGATGTTTATCCAAACCGCGATTCAATCAGCTACAAGGAGATTTACGGCATTCCAGAAGCTAAAACCATGTTCAGGGGGACATTCAGGTTTAAAGGCTGGTGCGAGACGCTGGACCTGATGAAGTCGATGAGAATGCTTGATGATGACCAGGCCGACTATTCAGGTTTTACTTTCACTGATTTCATCCGCGAACGGGCGGGCCTGGGAGCCGGTGACCCGGTGAACGCCTTAGGTGAGAAATATGCAGTCGACAAAAAAGGCACTGCGATCAAAGCACTTGAATGGCTGGGTTTTTTCGATAATAAGGATATGGGGTACAAAATGACGACTCCATTTGAAATTACATCTGACCTGATGATCTCAAAAATGCCGCTTGGCGGGAATGAGAGAGACATGGTGGTGCTACAGCATACATTTAAGGCAACATACCCCGACGGGAGGAAAGAAACGATCAGGTCGTCGATGCTGGATTTCGGAACGCCGGCAACAAATACCTCTATTGCAAGAACCGTTGCACTGCCGGCGTCTATAGCCGTAAAGCTTATTCTCGATGGGAAAATCAGGCTTTCCGGGGTTTACCGGCCGGTGGTCCCTGAAATTTACATGCCTGTGCTTGAAGGGCTGGAGCAGCTGAATATAAGGATGAAGGAAGAATACTCATAACGACGCAGGGCGCCGGTTTCAAGGGAAGGGCACAGGATCAATTTACCCTGTTTAATCACTTCAACCGGTTTAGAATTTAAGGTAGTATTCCCTGGTCAGCTCCATATACTCCCTGGTATAGCTATGCCTGGTCCCGGTTTCAATAGCAAGAAAACTTTCATGAGGTTTTCTTTTTACCGTTTCAAACTTCATTATCAACCTTATCACTTTACCCTGGGGAGTAGCCTTGACCTTTATCATGGAATTGCAGAACAGTCCTTTTCCACTTGCTTCGGTCATAAAAATGGTCCCCTCCTCGTATGGCAGTATTACCTGCAGGCTCCCTTCCGGGGCAAGAATCAAAACTGAATTTTCAAGCAAATCATCAGACGACAGCGAGAATGCATGCCTCAACCGGGCCTTCCCTGGTTCGGGATTGATAAGGGAGTTCCTGAAGTAAGGCGGGTTGGAAATGATAACGTCAAATTTTTTACGCGTGTCACCGGCAAATTTTTCAAGATCGGAATTTACTGCCGACAAACGTTCACGCCATGGTGAGGATTCAAAGTTTTCCTTCGCCTGTAAAAATGAGGCATGATCAGGCTCAATTGCAATTATTTCTGCGTCGGATCTTTGCGCGCACATCAAGGCGATCAGGCCCGTACCTGTCCCGATATCCAGGATCGAAGCAGCGTTCCCGAGATCAGCGCATGCTCCGAGCAGCACTCCATCCGTACCAACCTTGAACGCAGCATTTTTCTGCCTTACTGTGAACTGCTTAAAGTTAAAAAAGTCGTTAGCCATCCCGGCAGCCAATTTATCTGAAACCAATAACTTAAAATTAAGGAACTTTGATGATATTTATATCATGGAAAAAGAACTGGTCATATTCTGGTTCAGGAGGGACCTCAGGCTTGAGGACAATGTTGGTCTGTGGCATGCCCTTACTTCCGGTTTCAGTGTCTTGCCTGTATTCATTTACGACAGCGATCTGCTTTCAACACTCGAACCTGACGATAAGAGGATGACTATTCTGGGTGAAATCCTTCGGACACTCGACAGTTCAGTCAGGCAACGTGGCAGTGCCATTTTTTTTGCCCACGGCCGGCCTCTTAATATCTTTAAGGAGCTCGTTACCTTATTCAAGGTCAAAGCCCTGTATTTTAACCGCGATTATGAACCCTTTTCAATAAAGAGGGACGGGGAAGTCACGGGCTTCATGAAAAGCCATGGCATTGCATGCTATTCATACAAGGACCAGGTTATTTTTGAAGGTGATGAAATCCTGAAAAATGACGGGAAGCCATATACGGTTTTTACCCCCTACTCGGTAAAATGGCTCTCAAAATTTTCAACGGATTGCACCAGAAAATACACTTCTGAAAAACTTACAGGCAATTTTGTATTCAACGGCGAAGAATCATACATACCTCCGGGTCAGCTGGGATTCAGGCCTCAACAGGTAAGCCAGCGTCCGGTAAATCTGGGCCATGATTTTTTACGCGGTTATGCGAAAAAGAGAGACTTTCCGGCGATAGATGGCACCTCGAACATCGGCCCTCATCTGAGGTTTGGTACAATCAGTGTAAGAGAAGCTGTAAGAAGGAGCCATGGCATTAGTGATGCCTTTGTCAAAGAGCTGATCTGGCGTGAATTCTTTATGCAGATACTCTTCCATTTCCCTTTTGTGACCGAGAGGAGCTTCAGAGCCGGGTTTGACAGGATTGAGTGGGTGAATGATGAAGAGAAATTCAATCTCTGGTGCGAAGGCAGGACAGGTTTTCAGATTATCGATGCGGGAATGAGAGAGCTGATTTCTACCGGGTATATGCATAACAGGGTCAGGATGATAGTGTCCAACTTCCTTACCAGGCACCTCCTGACCGACTGGAAATGGGGTGAGGCATGGTTCGCCGAAAAACTGATCGACTTTGAACTTTCATCAAATAATGGTAACTGGCAGTGGGCCGCCGGGTCGGGATGTGATGCAGCGCAGTATTTCAGGATTTTCAATCCCGATTTTCAGCTTAAGAAGTTCGATCCGCGATCAGAATACTGCAGGAAATGGATACCTGAACTTGGAACACCAGGCTATGCAAAACGCTGTGTCGATCTTTCCGAAGTCAGGGAAAAGGCACTCACTGTTTACAAGTCGGCGATTTACTCATAAATAAGGACCGGCGAGGATTTACCGGCCGGTCCTTTTTCTTTATCCGGCTTATTTAGCTTTAATATTGTATGCAGCGAGTGCATTACTATGCCGCAGGTACAACACTCCATCGTGAATTACCGGGTGTGCCCAGAAAGGTCCCATGTCGCCCAGGCTGAACCTGAAGCTGCTTACCAGGTCGAATTTCTGCGGATCAGCTTTCAGGAGACCAACATTCCCGTTCTTCTCCTCGTAGATATAGAGAAGCCCTTCAGCAGCAATAACTGATCCTTTGTTGTTCCAGTGCTGTTCCCACATTTTCCTGCCGGTGTTCCACTCTATGCAACACCAATTACCGAGACCGTTATTGATCCAGTTAGACCCATATATATAACCGTTAATCAGGACCACCCCTCCGTGATGATCATCAAGATGCCTGTCTGTCCATACAACTTTAGCACCTGAGCCGTCGTCGCTCATTTTAATCATCATTCCTCCGGTATCATAACCACCGGTCACATATACCATGCCATCACTGTACAACGGTGTGGTACATTTAATAAGGTCCCACTGGCGCATGTTCACGTCGCTTGATTGCTCATTTTCAATTGTCCAGAGTACCTTTCCGTCAGCAGCATCGACCGCGAAGACATGGTTCATTGCCACATTTATGATAATCTTCCTGGTGCCCCGGTTAATGAGAATCGGCGATACATACCCCGGCTTATCATTAATGCTAGCGGATTTCCATACAAGTGCAGCGGTATTCTTGTTAAGAGCTATAGTCATAGTCTCGGGTCCGCCGGGAGTATAATACAGCTTATCTCCGTCGATAAGCAGTGATTCAGCAATTCCCCATTCCCCGTAAGTGCCTTTATTCAATTCACTTGCCTTATATGACCAGATCACTTTACCCGTCTTCCCGTCAAAGCATGCCAGGTCGCCGTAGCCACTGCAGGTATAAACCCTGTCCCCTTCCACGGTTGGGGTGGCCCTGCTCTCAGGGAATGTCCGATTCCATGACCGCCCCATTACGGATTTCCAGAGAATTTTTCCTTTCATGTCGAGAGCGTAAAGCAGGTCATCCTTTCCGGCGGTCCCCGTTATGTAAATAGTATTCGACCCAAAGGAAGGTGAGGAATAGCCTTTGCCCAGCTCAAGGTTTGACCATAGAAGTGCGGGTCCGTCCTGTGGCCAGCTTTTCATAAGGCCCGTCTCGGCAGATACCCCGGTCCTGTTTTCAGGTCTCCATCCGCTTATTTTTTGCGCGTTAAGCTCCAGGCCCAGGCCCAGCAGGAAAGCAATTGATATTACTTTAAATTTCATAGAAGCTCATTTTCGTTTTTAAGAATTGCCGAAGATAGAATATTTTTTGCTCCGGACATTCAAACCTTGTTTGCCGGGAAAGAAATTCACAAGCTTCAGTCATATATAAAAATGTGCCATTTGTTATTAAAAACTTCCTGTACTTATATATTATTTTTTTCTTACCCGACACCGGGTTAATTTTAGCCTGACAATTTTAAATGCTGATTAATCCTATTAATGACCTTGCATGTTTAAAAACCAGTTGAAAGCCGCATTCAGGAGCCTGGTCCTTTACAGGAATTACACAATTATCAATATTGCCGGATTATCTGTTGGCATTGCAGTCTGCATGGTGATTTTCTTAATTATCCGGTTTCAGACGAGCTTCGATAATTTTCATTCAAAGAAAGACCGCATATACAGGGTATTAAGCGAGTACCGTCATGTGGAGGGGGCAAAAACGGGTAAGGATGTTCCCTTTCCACTGCCGGCAGGATTAAAGATTACATTCCCTCAAATTGAACAGGTGACAGCAATTTTTGCCAGTCATGATGATAAATTCCTTATCCCCGATGATAATGGAAAGACGATAAAGGCATTTAAGGAAGACAAGGGGGTATTTTATGCAGAGCCTTCATTCTTCAAAATTTTCGACTTTCCTCTCCTTGCAGGTTCGTACGAATCATTGAAAGATCCAAATAATGTGCTTCTTACAAAAGAAACTGCGGAGAAATACTTTGGAGACTGGAATTCCGCGATTGGTAAGACAATCATGCTGCAGTTAGGGGGTTATATATTTGAGCACGGCACCCAGGTGCTTAAAGTATCGGGAATTCTTGCCACCATACCTGTAAATACTGACTTTCAGCTAAAAGTTGTGGTGGCTTACGGAACAAGCTTTTCCGGAAGTCTCATGGCACAATCGACAGACTGGCAGGACAGGACAAACTCGGGTTTCGGCTGCTATGTCCTGATGCCACCCAACGTATCTGCTGATAATTTTAATGAGCAACTCAGGGCATATTCCAAAGAAGTCCAGGCACCGGACAACAGTGACAGTCAATTCATACAGCCGATAAGAGATGTTCATTACGATACAGAAACCGGAAATTACAGTAACAGGACAATCAGCCGCAGGCTGCTCAATGTGCTGTGGCTGATAGCGGCCTTCATCCTGCTGATTGCCTGCGTTAACTTCATCAACCTGTCGACGGCCCAGGCAGTCAACCGAGCGAAAGAAGTATGCATAAGAAAAGTCCTGGGGAGCAATAAATCACAGTTACAGCTGCAGTTTTTAGTTGAAACCTTTCTTATCGTGCTGATTGCCGTTATCGTTGCAGGCTTCCTGAGCCTTATCTCCTTACCATATATTAACCGGATACTCGATCTTCCTCTTTCATTCAGCCGGCTTGATCTTTCTACAATTGCATTGTTCACTTTTATCCTTACAGCAGGCGTAACGGCTCTCGCAAGTTTCTATCCTTCAATGGTTTTATCACGATTTAGTCCGGTGGAGGCACTAAAGAGTAAACTTACAGCCAATACTTTAAAAGGTGTCACATTAAGAAGGGGGCTTGTTGTTTTTCAATTCATTATTGCCCAGGTACTAATTATCGGAACCCTTATCATTGTCAGGCAGATGAATTATTTCCTGGATCAGCCGCTGGGATTCGATAAAGATGCTGTCATAAATGTTCCATTTCGTGTAGATACTTCATTCTTCCACAGGGAGGATTACCTGAAGCATAAGTTATTGTCAATAGATGGTGTAAAGGCAATATCCTTGTGTTCCAACACTCCTGTGGAAGACGGGAATGATACCTGGAGCACCTTTAAGTTCGACCATGCGACAAAAGAATCAGATTTTAAGGCTATTACAAAATTTGCCGACGAGGAGTACCTCGATGTTTACAAGTTAAAGCTTATTGCCGGAAGAGATTTGCAGGCCTCCATGTTTACCAGGGAATTTCTGGTAAATGAGTCTTTTATGAAAAGCCTGGGAATTACAAACCCCGAGGATATGCTGAACAGGGAAGTAAGCATCTGGGGAGGGAAAATAATGTGCCCGGTTGTTGGTGTGTTGAAAGATTTCAACGACCGGTCGTTCCGAAATGAGCTGGCTCCGTTGCTTATTACAACGAACGGGACAATGTACAGCCAGGCATCGATAAAGCTTGACACGAAAAATATATCGTCCACACTGAAATCTCTAAAAGCAGCATGGGAGGAAACAATCCCGAATTTTGTATATGAATACAGGTTTATTGATGATAAAATTGCCGGTTTTTACAAACAGGAGGCTCAGCTATCGCAATTATATAAGATATTTAGTGCAATCTCAATCTTCCTGAGCTGTCTTGGACTATATGGTTTAGCCTTATTCATGGCCGTGCAGAGAACCAAGGAAGTCGGCATTCGTAAAGTTATGGGAGCCAGTGCAGCGAGTGTTGTATATTTGTTTTCAAAGGAATTTATGATCCTCATTGCGGTTGCCTTCGCAATTGCTACCCCCCTGGCATGGTATTTTATGCACAGCTGGCTCCAGGATTATGTTTACCGAATCAGTGTCAGCTGGCTGATCTTTGCCGCAGGAGGATCTGTCTCCCTTGTTATTGCACTTGTAACTATTAGTTTCCAGGCAGTTAAAGCAGCAGTCGCAAACCCCGTGAACAGCCTTCGCTCAGAATAAGCTTCGGCTTTCGAATACAGTCTTCGCTCTGAATAGTTAATTTTATGAAGAAATTCGATCGCGGGAAAACCTTGAGAAAATTGAAAAAAGAAAAGCACACCAGGACTCTTATCCACATTCTTGTTTGGATTGTAATTATGGTTCTGCCTGTTTACTCGGCCAGAAGGTTCAGGATGGGAAATACATTCCTCATTACATATTATACTTTTACCATAATCAGCGCCCTGATCTTTTATTCAAACTACATCATTCTTGTGCCCTGGCTGTTCTTTCGAAAAAAAAGATTCAGGTATTATATCGCAGCTCTTGCTCTCGTCTTCTGCTTCTATTTTATATCTGATTTCACCAACGAACATATTGTCAGCTACTTGTCAAAAGGAAGCGATCAGCAACAGTTTGAGAGGTTGCCTGGTGAAGAGCTTAAGCCTCCGGGACAACCCCGGCGTTCCATCATCAGGATACTTATCCCCCATGCCCGCATTGTAGGTTATGCTTCATCTTCGCTTTTTATGGTATTTCTTTCACTCGGGCTGAGGGTGCTTGAGCGCCAGTCCAGGATCGAAAAGATCCAGGAAGAAATGGAAAAGGCAAAGCTCAGTTCAGAACTTGCATTCCTTAAGAGCCAGATCAGCCCTCATTTCTTTTTCAATACGCTTAATAACATCTATTCCCTGATCGGAAGGAACAATGAAGATTCAAAGAATGCTGTAATAAAGCTTTCCAGGCTGATGAGATATGTCCTCAATGAATCGGGGCAGGAAAATAAGTTCCTGAGCAACGAGATTGAATTCATGAACAATTATATTGATCTCATGAAGCTAAGGATAGTATCTAAAACCAGGCTTAACGTAAATTTCCCTTCCGATTATAAAGATATTACGATCCCCCATCTGCTCTTCATCTCGTTGATTGAGAATGCTTTTAAATACGGTATCAGCGTGCAGGACGAATCTTTTGTGAGTATAAAACTGGAGTGCGGGGAGAATAACATTTTTTTCAGTTGTGAAAACGGTTTGCCTGATACCGGGAAAGAGCATATTTTTACATCTTCGGGCATAGGATTGAAGAATTTAAAAAAGCGTCTCGACTTGCTTTATCCCGGCAGGCATCAGCTTTCGATCAACAGAACAAGAGATAAATTTGAAGCAAGCTTAAACATTCGGTTATAAAATGATAACTGTTATTGCAATAGATGATGAACCACTGGCACTCCAGCTTATTGTCGAGTATATTCAGAAGACACCGGGACTGGAACTTGCAGGGCAATTTGAAAATCCAGTTGAAGCGGTACAATATATAAGCAATAACCACATTGATCTTGTTTTTACTGACATCCAGATGCCCGGCTTGAATGGAATTGAATTCACGAGGTCGATGGTTAATGGTCCTGTAGTGATTTTTACCACCGCATTTGATGCTTATGCGATTGATGGCTTTAAACTTGATATTGCCGACTACCTTCTGAAACCTTTCACTTACGAGGAATTCCTGAGGTCTGTTCACAAAGCCGGAAGGATGTTAAGTTCGGCTAAGAAACCCGTCATGGAGGTTCTCTCGGACAATGAGTTCCTTTTCCTGAAGTCAGACTATAAAATAAAACGGATTAATTTCCGGAACATCCTTTATATTGAGGGTTTGAAGGAATATGTAAGAGTGTATACAACTCTTTCAGACAGGGCCATCCTGTCTCTGTCTTCACTTAAAATGATGGAAAAAAAGCTGCCTGACGGCAAATTCATGAGAGTTCATCGCTCCTTTATCGTAAATCTCGAAAAGGTTGAGACGATTGATCGTAGCAGGATAGTTTTCGGAAAGAAATTTATCCCGGTAGGAAACCGGTACAAGGACAGGTTCCAGGAATTCCTCGACAAGAATTTCCTGTAGGAGTTTCCGTTTATCTTTCAGATTAATGACCGTTAGGAAGATATAGTAGCTGTCCGCGTTAAAACTTTCAATTGCTCCAGGTCCAAAAGGGGGAAAGTCATATTTAACCGGATTATCAGGATCGAAATTCCTCAGGACTCCGGTAAGTTCCTCGACTGCCTTCCAGTCGTCTTGTTTTCTCGGGAGTATTCCGAGTTTTCGTGCAGCATTACCTGAATGATGATCGAGCGGGATGAAAAGCTGCAATGGTTGCTGCAAGAAAGCCTGCTGTCTCGCGATCTTTTCTTGCAGTAAAAAGGCGTGGTATCGGGATCGGATCTTTTACGATGAATTCAGGATTATTGAAGAGGAGATCTTTTTCGTCGAGGAATTCCTTCAGCTCGGAAACAGGGATACAGTTATATGACTCTTTAAGACTCATTTACAATCAATCCATCCCTGATACGAAGGATCCTGTATGACATTCCGGCCATTTCCTGGTCGTGAGCAACTATTACAATTGTCTGTCCGAAGGTACATCTAAGTCAGAAAAACAGGTTATGCGCTCATTCCTATTCTCTGAATCGAGATTCGCTGAAGGTTCGTCAGCAAGGATAACCGGGGGTTTGTTTATGGGTGCAGGTGCCACAGCCACTTTTTGTTTCTTTCCACTGGATCAGATGGTTCATGATCAAGCCTGTCGAAAAAATTCTGATAGCCGGGAGTACTTCAGTTATATTCACATAATCTTCCTTTTATTATTACCTGATATTTATTTTGTAACTTTAACTGACAAAATAACACTTGCCAGCCCCTGACTAAAGAGTCATTTGGTAAAATGAATTGATCATTAACCAGATGACCTTCCTGAACAAACAAAAGGGTACTTAATTTTAATCTCAAGGTAAGGTGTGGATGGATTTGACCTATAAGAAATTTTGTCTTTGCCTTTTTTCAGCCTTAATAACAATCAGTTCATTCGGGCAAAATGAAAGTATAGAATTCGACCATTATACTACAAATAATGGGTTATCAAATGGATATATTTATTCAATCTTGCAGGATTCCAAAGGCTTTATCTGGTTCGGCACTGCCAATGGATTAAACCGTTTTGACGGATATACCTTTAAAGCCTACTATTCCGATCCAAAAGACACCTCATCCGTTTCAGGCAACGTAGTAACTTCAATGACCGAAGACTCTACCGGGAATATATGGGTCACGACTACCAGTGGGTTTTGTTCATACAACCGGAAGAAAGATTCTTTTTCAAGAAAGAGCCTGGTTGTAAACGGTGAAAATCTGCATGTTTCATTTCTTAATACATCCATGATAGACCACAAAGGTTATCTCTGGCTTGGTTCTTCCGGAGGTATCTTCAGATTCAGATTGTACAATAATCCTCAGGTTTCCAATAACATTATCAATGCAGAAATGTATCAACTTGACGAAGTCGATGTGACAGCAGTCTACAGGAATATTGTTTATTCAATTGTTGAGGACAATGACCGAAAAATCTGGGTCGCGAGTTACAGCAATAAACTATTCTGCTTTGATGAACAGGTAAATGGATTTATTCCTCATCCGATCGATTATCCGGAAGCCGGGAAATTCAGCAATTTCCGCAAGGGTTTGTTAAAGGACCTCGACGGGGATTTTTATATAACAATTGAAGATAACGGGCTACTTGTCTGGTACCGGGGGAAAAACCGCTTCTGCCTGTACAAGCCGGACGAACCTGATAAGGGCCCTAAGGGCAATATCCTATTTGCGCTTGAAGAAGACAAAAATGGCTTGATATGGATAGGTGACAGAAATGCTGAGGGCATAAGCATTTTTAATAAGAAAACGGGAAAATTCACTTATGTTCAGGCCGGTGTGACAAACCCATATTATTTAAATTCAAATAAAATTAACTGTATCTACCGCGATAAATCAGGTTCAATGTGGGTGGGCACAATAATCGGAATAAACAAATTCAGTCCAGGTAAGCTTAAATTTAACAGGTATTTCAGCGATCCTTTGTCCCCGGGGAAATTAAGCTTTAATAATGTTCTATGTTTTGCGGAAAGTAAAAACGGCGATATTTGGATCGGAACAGATGGTGGCGGGTTAAATAAGCTCGATCATATTACAGATAAATTCGTTCATTATATGCATGATCCCTCAAATGCTGGTTCATTAAGCAGTAATTCGATAATTTCACTCTGCGAAGATCATGAAGGAGCGCTATGGATGGGAACCTTTGACGGGGGACTAGCAAGACTTAAGAATAATAAGTTTGATGCCTTTTTCCCCGACCCGGTCAATCCTTATTCGATCTCAAATAAAAACATCTGGTACGTACTTGAAGACACTAAGGAGAACCTGTGGGTTGCGACCCTGAACAGCGGACTTGACCTGTTCGACAGAAAGACCGGAATGTTTTATCATTATACTGTCAGGGAAAGTGATTCATCAAGTATTTGTTCCAATGTCCTGCTTGGACTTTATGAGGATAGAAGCCAGAGATTGTATATCACAACCTACCAGGGTGTGAGTATTATTGATCTGAAGAATTATGATTTTTCAAAATTTCCACCCGATATTAAGTTCAGCGCTCTGAGGCATAAAGAAAACATGAACAGCATCAGTACCAATGCTGTTTACTGTGTCAGGGAGGATAATGAAGGTAATTTATGGTTCGGAACCATTGGTTCAGGAATTGATAAGCTTGATGCAAAAACCCATATCTTCACCAATTACTCCACGAAGGATGGATTACCGGGCAACTTTGTAAGTTCAATTCTTGTAGATGAGTTCAATAATCTGTGGCTGGCAACAGATAAAGGCCTGGCCAGGTTCAATCCTGATACGAAGGAAATAAATGTTTTTGGCCTTAAAGACGGATTGCAAAACCTGAACCTGAAGAGCTGGGCAATAAGGACTAAGTATGGTAAAATGTTCATTGGCGGTCCGGATGGATTTAATTCGTTTTACCCCGGACAGGTAAGACAATTCCAAAATCCAAATAAACCACCTGTAATTATTTCAGGATTAAAGATATACAACAAGCCGGTTAAAATAAATGAGAAATTCGGTAACAGGATTATTCTGACAAAAGACATTAGTGAAACTGAAGAACTTAAACTGACCTTCAAGGAAAATTTCTTCACCTTATATTTTGTTGCCCTGGATTATACAACACCTGAAAATAACAGATACGCTTACATGATGGAAGGTTTCAACAATGAATGGATAAATTGTGGAGCAATTCATGAGGCTAATTACACCAATCTGGATCCCGGCACCTATACTTTTCATGTTAAAGCTTCAAACAATGATGGGGTCTGGAATGAAAAAGGGGTTTCATTAAGGGTTATTATTCTGCCTCCCTGGTGGAGAACATTGTGGTTCAGGATTTTCCTGGCAGTTTTTATAACAGTTACAGTTGGTTATGCTTTTTTGTCACGCTTAAGGTACTTGAAAAATCAGAAAATTGTTCTTGAAAAACTGGTCACTAAAAAGACCTCTGAGTTACAGGAAGCAAATACTTCATTAACGACGCAGGCAGAAGTATTGAATGAGACTAATCTCATACTAAAAGAAAGGCAGCTTCAAATAGAGAAACAAAGAGAGGAATTACTGGTACAACACGAAACTCTTTTAAAAATGAATCAGGAATTAAAAGAGCTAAATGCCACTAAGGATAAGTTCTTTTCAATTATTGCACATGACATTAAAAATCCATTTAGTGCAATAATGGGAATCAGCGACAATCTTGAAGAGAACTACATGGAATGGACTGATGAAATGAGGCTTGAATCCATTAATCTTATATCTGATTCCTCGAAAACACTTTATCAGTTACTTGAAAACCTGTTACACTGGTCACGTTCGCAACGCGGTACCATTGAATTTTCCCCTGAGAAAATCGAAATCAGCGACACTTTATACAACGTTACTCAGCTTTTTAATGGACCTGCTGAAGCAAAAAATATCAGGCTGGAAACCTATTTACCAGAAACACCGCTGGCAGTAAAAGCCGACAGGCAGATGCTGGATACAATAATACGTAATCTGGTAATTAATGCAATAAAGTATACTCATCGGGGTGGAGAAGTTCAGATTATTGCCGAAGCAATTCCTGGATTCGCAAATATTATAGTTAAGGATAATGGCGTGGGAATGAATGATCTTGTAAAAGAAAGACTGTTTAAAATAGATTCCCAGAATGCCACTCCCGGAACCGAAAATGAAAAAGGCACAGGCCTTGGTCTTATTCTTGCCGGAGAATTTGTCCATAGAAATGGCGGTGAAATAGGTGTAGAAAGCAAATTAGGTGAAGGAAGTACGTTCCATTTCACACTTCCATTATGGTGACCCGGGAAAGCAGGTCCTGAATAAAGATAAAGCAATACATTCTGGAAATCAATCCCGCTCATGTCGTTAAGGACCATCCATCACAGGAACAAGTTCTCCCGGATTGTTCAGTCAGCATGATTTATAATCATATTTCCTTATTTTTATAGTCTCCATTTTAAGGAAATGAAGTTAACAAAATCAGATTTGAAAGAGTTCCTGGATGAAAAGGTTGATCTATATAACAGGCCTTCATTCATTGAATCTGATCCAATTAGTATACCACACCAGTTTGCGAATAAACAGGATATTGAAATAGCGGGGTTTCTTACGGCAACAATTGCATGGGGGAACAGGAAGATTATCCTAAGAAATGCGAACAGGATAATGGAAATGCTCGATCATTCACCATACGAATTCATTATGAATTCTACGAATGATGAAATAGAAATGATCGACAAGTTTGTCCATAGGACTTTCAATTCCAAAGATTTGATATATTTTTTGAAAGCCTTGCGGAATATTTACATGCATAAGGGTGGCCTGGAAGCCTTGTTTCACGCCCATCAGACCACAGATTCATTGCAGCTGGCCATTCATGAGTTTCATAATATATTTTTTGAACTTCCCCACGAAATAAGAACTGAAAGGCATGTATCTGATCCGTTCAAGGGTTCGGCAGCGAAGAAGTTAAATATGTATCTCCGGTGGATGATTAGAAATGACAACAAGGGTGTTGATTTCGGATTGTGGAAGTCAATTTCACCTTCAATACTATCATGTCCGCTTGATGTTCATTCAGGAGCCGTTGCAAGAAAGCTTGGCTTACTGAACCGGAAAATAAATGATGCTAAGGCAGTTGCCGAATTGGATATGGTCTTACGAAGCTTCGATGAAAACGATCCTGTGAAGTACGATTTTGCACTTTTCGGACTCGGAGCTATTGATAACTTTCGTAATTGACAGAGAGAATTCAAAGATTGACGGTCCTGGAACACGGGAAAGGATTAAGAATCAGTGACTTTCAGTAGTAAAAGATAACTCATGGGCTGGAATTAGCGGATGATACTTCTTGTTCTGTTATGACTCATTTACAATCAGTCCATCCCTGATACGAAGGATCCTGTCTGACATTCCGGCCAGCTCCTGGTCGTGAGTCACAATAACGATTGTCTGGCCGAAGGCATCCCTGAGCCTGAAGAACAGGTTATGAAGCTCTTTCTTATTATCTGAATCGAGGTTGCCCGACGGCTCGTCAGCGAGAATAACGGTAGGATTATTAACCAGGGCCCTGGCTACTGCCACTCTCTGCTGCTCTCCCCCGCTGAGCTCCGAGGGCTTATGATCTAGCCTGTCAGTCAGATTCAGGAATCCCAGCAGTTCCCTGGCCCTTGATTCTGCCTCTGCTTTGCCTTTTCCGGAAATAAATGCAGGGATGCACACATTCTCGATAGCTGTAAATTCAGGCAGAAGCTGGTGAAACTGGAATACAAAACCTATATGATTATTCCTGAATGATGCCAGCTGTTTTCCTTTGAGCCTGCTTATATCCGTTCCGTCGAAAGACACGATACCCTCATCAGCCTTATCGAGAGTTCCAATGATCTGAAGAAGCGTGGTCTTACCTGCCCCGCTTGCCCCAACGATTGAAACGACTTCTTTCCCGGCAATCGAAAGGTCAATCCCTTTGAGCACTTTGAGATCGCCATAGGCCTTTTTTATGCCGGTTACTTCAATCATTAAAAGTTAAGAGGAAATTTATTTTGCTTCCTGATTCGAGTTCCCTACAGTGTTCCCGTAACTGGTTTTTGTTTCCTGGTAGACATTCTTCAGGTATTCAGATGAATCGTTATAGCTGTGATTAAGGTTCTGGTTAATCTCCTCGGTGTTCTCCCCATTGGTTGAATGATGGCTATTGTCCGGCTGCGGGCTTTCAACCCTGATTTCATCCGGATCGTTCTGAACAGTACCCCCGGGACTGCTTTCATTGCTTCCGGCAGTTTCCCCGGCCTCATTATGATCATTCTGCCAGGAATTATTAATGTCATTTACATTCTGCTGAACATTATCCTTAATCTCATTGATATCGTCCCGGACCGAGTTCTGAAAATCATTCATGTGATTCTGAACATTATCCTTGACATCGTTGATATTGTTCTGAAAATCATTCATGTGATTCTGAACATTGGTCTTGATCTCATCGACATCATTCTGGACAGAGGAACGCATATCGCTCATTTCATTCCTGATATCCCTGGTGCTTGATTCGATCTCCTGCCGGATTTCATCAGTGGCTTTTTTAAAATCACGCATGCCTTTTCCGATTCCCCTGGCAACATCGGGCAGTTTGTCTGCACCGAACAGAAGCAGGGCAACGAGCATGATTAAGAAAATCTCCGAACCGCTTATGAACAAAAGTATTCCCATCTTTGCCTTTTCCCTCTTTTGACGCAAAGTTAAAAAGTTTATTGATTGCTGACCCCGGGGCAAAATTTTTCTGACCACTTTAATAAAATCCCTTGCCCAGGAACCTGTGAATGTGAAATGTTAATAAATACAATAAATAGTTAAAATCACGTTTAAAGCATAAAGGGTAATAATTATATTTTTGCGAAAAACCGATTCACCATGGGAAACCTATTTCTGGGACTGAGCCTTGATCAGGCGCCGGCAACCAATGCCGGCCAGGTTAACAGTCTCATCGAACTTCTGATGAAAGGGGGGATAATTATGATCCCGATCGTGCTCCTTTCAATTTTCAGCATCTACCTTTTCATTGAAAGATACATGTATATCAGGAAGACTGCTGCAATTGATGAGAATCTCCTGAATAATGTGATGGTTGAGCTAAGGGCCGGGAATGCCGACAGGGCGCTGATTCATACCAGGTCGAATACGACATCTATAGGGAGGATACTGGGCACAGGGGTGGAGAAGATCGGCAAGCCTGTAAAGGAGATAGAGAGCCAGATGGAGTCGCAGACCAACCTCGAGATCTCGCTGATGGAAAAAGATACGGGTTATCTTGGCATTATTGCAGGGATTGCGCCGATGCTTGGCTTTATCGGAACTATTTCGGGTGTTATCAAGATCTTCTACAACATTTCACTCTCCGACAATATCAGTATTGGTATAATAGCCGGCGGGTTGTACCAGAAGATGATTTGCAGCGGCACTGGTCTCATTGTCGGTGTCATTGCCTACACCGGTTACCATATACTTCAGATGATGATCGACAGGTTCACAATCAAGCTGCAGAGACAGGCATTTGATTTCATAAAGGCTATCTGAAATGAATATCAGGAGAAACAAGCAGTTCAAGCCGGAGGTAAGTACCTCGTCGCTGAACGATATCATGTTCTTCCTGCTGTTGTTCTTCCTCATCGTTTCAACCCTTGCCAACCCTAATGTCATCAAGCTGCTCCTTCCGTCATCAAAAGCAGCACAGGAGCTAAACAAACAGCAGATTACGATTTCAGTCACCGAGGATAAAAAATATTTTATCGACAATAAGCAGGTTGCACTTCAGGAAATCGAGGGGTTGCTGAGGACCAAAATGACCTCAATAAAGGAACCTACTGTTATCCTGAGGTTCGCGTACAATCTTCAGATACAGGATCTTGTTGATGTTCTTGAGATCGGTGTTCGCCTGAAGGTTAAAATGGTGATGGCCACCCAGAAGAAATCGGGAACATAACTTGCTCATCCGGCTGTGCCGGGCTCCGATTCGCTACTGTTATTTTGCTTGCTCAAATTAGCCTGTTCATTTCTTTTGCTCCTGCAAAAGAAATGAACCAAAGAACCGAAGAACATAGTGACGAGCTCGACGAAGTCAAAGTAACAGTAATCTCAAAAAAAGAGGGTGCCTTTGGAAGGCACCCTCTTTAAATATCTTACAAGTGAGGATTATTCATCCTGGTAAACATGTTTTTTGAAACCGCCTCTTTTCGAGAACATAATCGCTCCGACAATAATAGCACCGCATATCACGCCTGTGATAATCATGCCTATTGATATCATACCAGGTTTCTGGTATGCAATAAGCACAGGAGCGGCAAGCAGTGATACAAGGTTGATAACCTTGATCATAGGGTTAAGAGCAGGTCCGGCAGTATCTTTCAGCGGGTCACCGACGGTGTCGCCAACAACTGCTGCATGATGAGCATCTGAACCTTTGCCGCCGTAAAGACCATCCTCGATCGTCTTTTTCGCATTATCCCATGCACCACCCGATCCTGCCATAAAGACGGCAAGAAGCTGGCCCGAGATGATTACACCCGCGAGGAAACCGCCAAGGGATTCAACACCTAGGAGACTGCCGATTAGGATTGGTGAAAGAACTGAAATAAGTGCCAGAGGGATCAGCTCTCGCTGTGCAGCAACAGTACAAATATCAACTGCTCTCTGGTAATCTGGCTTCACAGTTCTTTCGATAATACCCGGTATCCTGAACTGGCGGCGTACTTCTTCAACGATCATTGATGCAGCGCGTGTGACAGCGTTGATAGTGAGCGATGAGAAGAGCCATGGAATAACACCGCCGATAAGGAAACCTATGAAGACCATCGGGAGGTTAATCCTGATGCCTGTTTCGAGAAGGGATTTTCCATGTTCAACAGCCGGTTGAAGAGCTGCCTGGGCAGTCTGAACCTTGCTTGCGTCGGTGATGAATGAACCGAAAAGGGAAACTGCAGCGATAACAGCTGAACCGATGGCAACACCCTTTGTAATAGCCTTGGTGGTGTTACCTGTGGCGTCAAGGCTGTCCATGATCCTTCTGGCTTCCTTATCGAGATGTGAAAGTTCACCAACGCCGTTGGCATTGTCAGCGATAGGACCAAATGCATCCATGGCAACATTGTTACCGGTAAGTGTAAGCATCCCGATACCTGTCATGGCAATACCATAAAGAACATAAACAACAGGCTGACCCCAATAGATAATCAGTGCAGCAAGTATTGTAATGGCAATGACAATTGTCTGCCATACTGCAACTTCAAAACCATAGGCAAGACCCTTAAGGATAAGTGTTGCAGAGCCGGTTTTGGCATTCCTCGCGATCTCTTTAACCGGACGATAATGGCCATCGGTAAAGTGTTTTGTTATCTCGTCGAGAGCGATAGCCAGGATGATACCGGTAACAACTGAAAGGAATGATCTCCATTCGTGAAGGTAGGCAGCTGAAATAATTCCGAAAAGAACAATGCTTATTGCAGCTGAGGTATAGAAACCTTTATTAATCGACTTGAGGGCGTCGTTATCCTTTGTCTCTTTCTGTCCTTTTACCAGGTATGTTCCTATGATGGATGAAAGAACACCGATACCACGCACAAGCAGCGGGAATATGATCCACGATAGCGCATGTGTCATTGTGTAAAGAACTACACCAAGGATAAGGGTTGAAACGATAGTAACTTCGTATGATTCGAAGATGTCGGCAGCCATCCCTGCGCAGTCACCGACGTTGTCGCCAACGAGGTCAGCAACCACTGCCGCGTTTCTTTCATCATCTTCCGGGAGCCCGGCTTCGACTTTTCCAACAAGGTCAGCGCCTACATCGGCAGCCTTGGTATAGATACCCCCTCCGACCCTCATGAAGAGAGCAAGAATAGTTCCCCCGAAGCCGAAACCAAGGAGTGTATCGGGTGAAGCGACACCGAAAATGATGAATATCAGGGTACCACCAAGAAGACCAAGACCATCGGTAAGCATACCAGTCACAGTACCGGCACGGTAAGCAATCTTAAGAGCTTCGCCGAAGCTTCTGGTTGAAGCGGCAGCAACCCTGACGTTTGCCTGAACAGCCATCCTCATTCCAAACTGACCTACCATCATGGAGAAACACGACCCCATGATAAATGCGATAGCACGTCCGAAACCGATTATGAGCTTAAGTGACTCTTCCGATTTTCCCACAAACCTGAGCTTCGATTCTTCTGAGGGCGGTACAATATAAACCGAGAAGAAGAGTACGATTGTAAAAAGAAAGATAAGCGGTACAATTGTCTTTAGCTGACGCTTCAGGTAAGCATCTGCACCTTCGCTGATCGCGCCCCATACTGCCTGCATCCTTTCATTGCCCTTATCGTTTGCCAGGACCTGCCTGCGAAGGAATAATGCGTATGCCAGTCCGAAGAAAGCAATGCCAAGAACGATCCATACTGCAATTATCTCAAATGTACTTGCATTTGATAAACCTAACATGATTCAAAATTTTAATTGATTAATATTAAAATGATTAACTGATTATGCTTAAATAGCCCTGAAGAAATCATAGTTTTGTTCTTCAAGCTCGGCCATGGACGGGAACGGATAGTGAACTACCTCATTCTTGTCACCTACATAAAATCCTTTGCCTATAGTCCTGTAAAGCAGTGTGCCGGAGAAAACTCTCTGAACAGTTTTCATCGCCTTGTCATTGTCATTCTTCAGGATCTCGAGGCAGTCGCGGAGGTGTCCCACATTCCTGTAAGGAAGAAGTTCAGCTGAGCCTGACCCCGGGTTGGTTGCAAGTTCGCCCAGTTTAAGGTCGGCAAAAAACAGCCTTGGAACATTTACATGTGAAGTACCGTCAGTAAGCGAAGTCACGAATTCCGAAGGAGTGTATTTTGTCGCCACTCTTGGAGATACCGGGCAAAGCTCCTGGTAAAGATGAAGATGATTTTTAGGCTCGACCGACTTATCGTAGCTGGTCTTTTTCAGTTCAAGCACCACGCCTGTTTCTGTTGTGACATACAGGTTTTTCAAAGCCTTCAGCGGTATCATCTCAAGCACCCTGTAGGTAGACAGGTAGACTGAACTCTTAGGAGAGCCGTCGGCTTTCCTGACACAACGCCTGTTTACATATTCCATGTCAATCTTGTCCTTGATCAGTTCAAGGTCAATCTCAAAGAAGATAGCCTGACTGACATTCCTCTTCTTCGTTCCAGTTGCCATATAGTCGCCAAACTCCTTCGGGGGAAGCATCGACGCTATTAAAGCCTCGGGAATGACAGATAAATAAATATACTTACTCATAGTAAAGAATATGAAATTAAATTATTAGGAATTAAAAAAAATTCGCAAGGTAAAGGTGTGGTTTTTCTCTGAAAATGCAACCCTTGAAAGGCATATTTTTTGACACAAACTGCCCGGTATCCCTAATTTATTTTCATTCAAAATTATAAACCAATCCCGGGTTATTTAACTTGTCTCCTCCCTGCTGTTGTTGCTTCATTAACCGACCTCTTCTCCCATGCATTTCGCCTCATCACCCCTCTCCCCCGGGAGAGGGGCCGGGGGTGAGGGAAATTATCCGCCAGAGATGCCGGGGGGTGAGGGAAATCTCTCCCCCGGGAGAGTGGCCGGGGGTGAGGGAAATTATCCGCCAGAGATGCCGGGGGGTGAGGGAAATTTCTCCCCCGGGAGAGGGGCCGGGGGTGAGGGAAATTATCCGCCAGAGATGCCGGGGGGGTGAGGGAAATTTTTCCGCCTGCGAGATGCCGGGGGTGAGGGAAATTATCCGCCAGAGATGCCGGGGGTGAGGCGGAAAAAGTGTGAACGAGTGCGTGAGTGTGGCAAGTAACAGGAACGAGAAAAAAAGAGCCGCTTCAGGAGCGGCTCTCATATTTTAATTCAACTATTAAATATTCGATGGAGAAATGGCTTTTTTAGCCTCTTTGCGCGTTGTGTCGTAAACAAGGCTGGTGGCTACGAATACCGATGAATAAGTACCTACCACAACCCCGACCAGCATCGCGAATACAAAACCGCGTATGACTGCCCCACCGAAGAAGAAAATGGCAAGCAACACAAGAATAACTGTCATTGAGGTGTTAATGGTACGGCTCAGGGTACTGTTAAGAGCCATATTCATAACCTCTTTCCTGTCGCGCTTGGGATAGAGAGGTATATACTCCCTCAGCCTGTCGAATACGATAACGGTATCCATCACGGAATAACCTATCACCGTAAGGATGGCCGCTATAAATGACTGGTCGATATCCATTGAGAAGGGCAGGAACCCATACCCAAGCGAATATATGCTGATGATTATCAGGGAATCGTGGAACAGTGCCACAACAGCTCCGAAACCGTGCTGCCATGTCTTGAATCGCAGGAAGATATACGAGAACATCATCACAAGTGCTATCGCAACGGCCCAGACAGCCTTGATCTTTGTGTCTGTAGCAATCGTAGGTCCAACGTTTTCCGAGCTTTTCCTGTTATCGGTAAGGAACTTATCTTTTGTAACAGTACTGCCGAGATATGGTTTAAGACCGTTGTACAACAGGGAATCAATCTCATTGTCGACACCCGATTCGTTGATCTTATACTTGGTGGTTATTTTCACCTGGTTGTCGCCACCAAAGGTCACAACCATTGGAAGATCGTGGAACGGTGCCGTCAGACTTGAAGCAATATCTTCAGTTTTTACAACATGATCGAACTTAATTACATAGGTGCGACCGCCGGCAAAATCAATACCCGGGTTCAGACCGCGGGTCAGAAGTGACACAGCCCCGATAATGGTGACCGTAAGCGATAATCCGTAGAATATCTTTCTCATGCCGATGAAATCGATATGGGTATTCTTCAGAATATGTTCGGTCATCGGGATTGAAAACGTAATCTTTGATTTTCTCCTGATGAGCCAGTCGAACATAAGCCGGCTGAGGAAGAACGCCGTGAAGAGTGAAAGCAGGTTACCGATAACCAGGGTCGTTGCGAAACCTCTGATCGGGCCGGTCCCAAATGTATAGAGTACTATACCTGTTAATATGGATGTTACGTGAGAGTCGATAATTGCAGAAAGTGCATGGTGGAAACCATCGTGAATTGCCAGTTTCTCAGATTTGCCCGCCCTGAGCTCTTCCCTTATCCTCTCGTAGATGATCACGTTTGCATCGACCGCCATACCTGTCGTAAGCACGATACCTGCAATACCGGGCAATGTAAGTACAGCTCCCAGAGAAGCAAGAACTCCAAAAAGGAACACTATGTTTGTGAAAAGAGCGAGGTCGGCAACCAGGCCTGCTTTATTGTAGTAGAAAATCATATAGGCCAGGATCAGAAGGAAAGCTATTGCAAAGGAGGTGAAACCTGCCTGAATAGCCTCTTTACCGAGCGACGGACCTACAACGGTGTCGGACACGATTCGTGCAGGGGCTGGCAGTTTTCCCGACATAAGGATGTTTGAAAGGTCCTGTGCCTCCTCGAGAGTAAAATGGCCCAATATTTCTGAATTACCGCCAGTGATCTCGACCGAAACACGCGGGAAGGATCTCACGTATCCATCGAGTACGATAGCTATACTTCTGCCGATGTTTTCCCTTGTAAGTCTTGCCCATGTCTTGGCCCCTTCGGCGTTCATCGACATGTCAACCTTTATATCTGATGTCACAACTCCCGAAGATGGTCTAGCAGAAGTGACCACTGATCCATCGAGGGGAGCCCGGCCGTCACGTGTCGTAACTTTTAGAGCATGAAGCTCATACATCGATTTGGTTTTGTCGTACTCATATGGTTTCTGGCTCCAGGCGAACCTGACGTCGCGCGGGAGGATGGTCCTTGACTGGTTCATCCTCAGGTACCTGTTAACAGTTGCGGTATCCTTGAAACTTGCCAATCCTACGAGGCTGCCTCCGGTCGGCTGCCCCTGCCTGTCAACCATAGGACGGAGCACACCAAAGAGCGGGTTCTGAACAGTAAACTGTGCAAGTGACTGGTTTTCTGCAGATTTTGCCGTTGTGTCCTTGTTTATGATATCCATCAGCGACTGTTCTTTCTTCGTTGTGTCGCTCAGGTTCGCGTTCTTCTTGCCAGAGGTGGCTTTCTTCAGCGAGTCCGCACTCTTCTGAACATTCACCTGCATCTCTCTCAGCATGGTGTTTATCTGGGAAAGCCCGCCAAGGATTTCACCATTTTCATATGTCTCCCAGAATTCAAGATTCGCACTTCCCTGCAGAAGTTCTCGTACCCTTTTGGGATCTTTGACACCCGGGAGCTCGATGAGGATCCTTCCCTTGGTCTGACCTTTGGTTATGTTAGGCTGAACAACTCCAAAGCGGTCGATCCTTGTACTGAGCACATTGAATGCATTATCGATGGCAGCATCGGTTTCGGTCTTAAGAACTTTAATAACCTCGTCGTTGGTCGAGTTAAAGTTAATCTTGCCTTTAAGCCCGATTGTCCCGAAGATGGATGCCAGCTTAGCATTCGGATCCAGCTCTTCAAAGGCCTTCTGGAAGAGGTCAATGAAATCGGCCTGGCTGATTTTTCGCCTGTCCTTGGCTTTGGCCAGCGCCTGGTTGAAAGTTTTGTCGGGGTTGTAATCCGAAAGTGCCCTGAGAATATCATCTACTGCTACTTCCATTATTACGTTCATCCCTCCCTTGAGGTCAAGACCCAGGTTTATCTCTTTTTTCTGGCATTCCTTGAAGTTATTTCCAAGATAGCTCCACTGATCCTTCGACAGGAGTGCTATTGAATCGAGGTACTGTGATTCAAGTACCAGGCTTCCCTTTGCATATTCTTTTGCATCGCGCTTTACCCTGTATGTGACCGCGGTGAACGACAGCTCATAAATTGTAACGAGTACCAGGGTGACAGTCAGGATGATAATTAGACCTCTGTTCTGCATGTATCTAGGTTTTAATTTATATCGGGTTTTGTTTCTTCTTTAACGAGGCGCAAATATAAATAAAATTGCAAAAACACTCAACTATTCAGAAATGAATTAAATAAATACCGGGCCATGCATGGCACAGCTTAATAAAAAATGAGAATACCGGTCTTTATCTCAGCAGTCCCTCGTAGTCGGTGTCAAGGTTTTTCCTGTTCAGGAAGTCGTAGAGAGCCAGGGTCCTGATATTGAAAAAATATGTCCAGTAATCCTGGAGCGACTGTATATAGGCCCTCCTGTTCTGGTCCTTCTTTGAGTCGGCATTATTCAGGTCGAGAATGGCAATTTTACCTATCATGAACCTTTGCTTGGAGACCTCGTACATCCTCTGTGCTACCGTATCGGACTTAGCGGCTATCGCAACCTGGTCCTTCTGAAGGTTGAACTGCTCGACATCGAGGAACAGGTTCTGCTGGAAGTCTATCAAGGCCTGCTGTACCTGTACATTCGTAAGCTCGAGATTTGACTGAGCCATCCTGTAATTTCCTTTTGCCCTTCCCCAGTCGAGTATTGGCATTGTAAAACTGATGTTGACAGACTGAGACTGGCTCGGGTTATCAAAAGAGGTTCCCAGATCAGATCCGTTGGTGCTGATCCCGACCGAAGCCTGGAGCTTGGCATTAAATCCTTTATTGACCTTTGCCTGATTCACGGTACTTTCCGCATTGAGTATATTCAGGCGGTTTGTAAGGATATCCGGGTTGTTTTTCATTGCGAGGTCCAGGACCTCGCTGGTGGTAACCTGTAAAGAAGGAACCACATTTGGAATGATAAGTTCAATCCTGACATTTTCATTATAACCCAGGAATGACCGCAACCTGATTTCCCTGTCGCGAAGGTTCATATCGGCCTGCTTGCTTGCAGTTACGGCGTTAAGGTACGACAACTGCATCTGGAGCATGTCATCTTCCGATATTGTCCCAAGCTGATACCTTCCTTTTGCTATCCGGTAAAGGGTATCGGCGTTGGCAAGGTTCATAATGGCGATCTGCTTGTTTATCTGCGCCAGTGCAAGGGCAAAAAAGTTGGTGACAGCACTGGAATGAACTGCTTCAATGTTCGACAGGAAGGTCTTCTTTGCAGTCTGATACTTAAGGGGTTCGATCTTTGTCTGCCATCTCAATGAGTTATACTGCCTGATGGGCTGAGTGATATTTATTGATACAGGAGTTGTATTAAAAATCCTGTTATTATAACCAAAATCATACTGATGGAAGAAATTCGATTGCAAGGCAATTGTCGTCCCTGTAAAACCGATTGCCTGCTGAAGTGCAAGAGAGGCACTGCTCGTTACAGAATTAACATGTGAGTATTGATACAGATTGGTATTAAAGTTATAGTTCCTTAGAAAGCCGTTGCTGTAATTTGGTGCCGTACCTGTCAGGAATAGTGACGGTCTGAACTGGGCCTGGTACGACCTGAATGACCAGTAGGATGCACGGAACCTATGTTTCGCTATCAGCGCCTGGGGAGATTGCTCCTCCGCGATCTTAATAACCTCATCGAATGTCAGCTTCTTGAGCTCCTGTGCAAATACACGACTACCAGTAAATGATATTGCCAGCAAAGAAGCAATTACAACTATTTTCTTCATGTCAAAATGATTATTCATACCTTAATGATTCAATTGGGTCCTTCTCTGATGCCCTTTTAGCAGGAGAATATCCAAAAATAACCCCGACAGCAGCGGAAACCCCGAATGCAACAAAGACCGAGAAAAAGGAGACAATGGTCATAATGCCGGCAATCTTTTCGATCATCTTTGCCATTATGACACCAAGGAATACGCCGATAAAGCCGCCTGAAATGCTTATCAGAACAGCTTCGGAGAGGAACTGAACGACAATGTCCATTTTCTTGGCACCTATAGCCATCCTCGTTCCTATCTCCTTTATCCTTTCCATCACCGAGGCAAACATGATATTCATGATCCCAATACCACCAACAATAAGCGAGATGCTTGCAATGGCTCCCAGCACAATATTGAAGATATCCTTCGTCCTCTGCTGTTGTTTCAGAAGCAGTTCAGGCACAGTGATTTCAAAATCCTTGACCGTGGAATGACGGCGCGTAAGCATGCGGCTCAGTACCTCCGTTGTTGGGTTGATCTGTTCCGTTTCATTTACCTGTACAACGATCCGGTCGAGCTGGTTATAGTTTGTTTCGGCATTTGACGCGTCGGACGAGCTGGTGACAATTCTTGCCATCCCTCCCATGCCACCGGGACCACCGATGAAGAAGGCATTAGTGGTAGCTTCGGAGACCATTTTTGTATTCACGAGGGCCCTGTTCTGGTATCTCAGGAGCATGGTTTGAATAGGTATGTATATATTGTCGTTATAAACGTTCACTCCCTTTTCCTCGAAACCGGTGAGGGTAACAGTGGTTTTCTGCAGCACGGCAATTACCTTTAACCATATCCCGTTAAACTTAATATACTGGCCGATCGGGTCAATGTTGCTGAAAAATTTAGCCCTTATGTTAGCACCAATGATACAGACCTGTATTCCATTATCTTCCTGGTACTTGTTAAAGATGGTACCCGACAGGAGAGGCAGGTTATAAAGGAAGAAATAGTCATTCGAAACACCCACGAGTTTGGCGGTATATTTCTTTCCATTAAGCATTGCAGTGGAATTGAATGAGATCTCGGGGCTTATCCTCTTTACTGAGGGAAGTACCTCCCTGACGGCATCCACATCAAGCATGCTCAGTCCTCTTGAAAACTTCTTCTGCTGTTTTTCCACATCATCTGTCGAAGAAGAGTTTTTCTCCGGAATAATAGGATTGATAAGTATGTTGTTCACACCTACCATTTTCATCTGTTCCAGTATCTCCTGCTTCGCTCCCTTGCCGATGGCCAGCATTGCTATCACAGCTGCAACCCCGAAGATTATGCCGAGGGCAGTAAGTATTGATTTGAGCTTATTCGATATTATCGATTCAACTGCAATTTCAATATCATGAAAATATCTGAAGAAGAATTTTAGCATCTTTTTGGGGTTAACTGGTTTAGGCTCCCTAAAACTGGTTCATTTGGTTCTGCTGGTTTCCGGTCCTTCTCCTGGCAGATGTATCGCCGGTCCCTCTCCTCATGCCATTCTGGAACTGTCTGAATCTTCTCATTGCAGCCGTATCATTTTTCATCCTGTTGAAGAACCGTCTCATAGCGGCTGTATCTCTTAGCCCCTGGAAATTGCCAGGTCCGCCCTGGAAATTACCCTGCCCGCCCTGTGCATTACCCTGGGTGGCCCGGGTATTACCCTGTGTTCCCTGCTGGCCACCAGGGAAATTCCCCGGTCCTCCCTGCATGCGGAAGTTTCCGGCCCCGCCCGGGAACATCATCATGCCGGGGCCCGGCATCTGCGATTCCGCGGCTCTTTTCTTGGCAGCCTCTTCAGCTTCTCTCCTTATCCTCAGTTCCTCTTCCTTCCTGGCCTTTTCCCTCTCCCTGATCACTGGCACGAGGTCGGCACCCTGTATCCTGAATTTATCACCACCTTCGGGGGTGCTCAGGAATACCAATTCGCCCTGTTTCAGCCCTTTCTCAATAATGACACTGTTCTCATTTGATTCTCCCAGCAGAACAACCTGCTTTGTCTTGTCCTTCCTGAACACGAAGGGAATGCTGTCGCTGCCCGACTGGACGCTTTCAAGAGGGACAAATATCACATCATCAATTGTTTTGGTAACGATTTTATTGCCGGTAGTCATAGAGGGCCTGAGAATGGGATCGGAGCCATTGAGATTTATCTGGACCTCAAACACCTTGGCATCGGCATTTGGCAGCTGTTCACCTATATTGGCCACCGAGGTCACAATTCCTGTATATTTTCTTTCGGGAAAGGCGTCAACCATTATTGTTACTTTCTGCCCCTGTTTGACTTTGCTTACATCAATCTCGTTTACATAGGTTTTTGAAATCATTGTGGAAAGATCAGGCAGTGTCGCCACAACATTATCCCACGGACTGATTGAAGAACCCAGTTTTCTTTTTGCACCCGTCCTGTCGCGTTTGTAAATCACCATGCCGTCGGACGGGGCTTTTATGATGAAGTTTGCCAGAATTCTCTGGAGGTCCGAAACACGCTGGTTCTGGTCAGATATCTGTCGCTGCAGGTTCCTCATATCGGATTTTGCCTGTTCGACCTTAAGTGAATACCCCTTAATTGCCTGGTCGAGAGAACGCTTTGCCTTGTCGAGGGCAATTTCAGCCTGTCGTATTGTTGTCGGTGGCTCGTACTTGGATTGCTCAAGGGTGATAGCTGCCTCCTCAACCGAAAAGCCAAGGTTCTTTATGTTGTCCCTGAGGTTACTCAGAGTTACTGCTGTATCGAGTGTCTTGACTTCCAGGTTCTGGTTATAGGTTGTCTGCTTATCGAGCTCATCCTTGAGGGTATTGTCAAAGCTGGTCCTGTCGAGGGTTGCAATGTAATCGCCTTTCTTAACCTCAGTGCCTTCAGGAATAAGGTCCTGTATCTTGATATCCATGAACCTGATATTCCTTGTCTGTGAGAAATCGGGGCCTGAAATATCGGTCGATCTTTCAGCCTGAAGCTCACCTGTCGTTGTCACAATAATATCAAACTGCCCCTTGGTGGCGACAGCATAAAGGTTGGTAACACTCTTCCTGGAGCTCACCCTGTTTATAACAATAATTGCAATTACAGCAACGAGCACAACTATTGCTGCAATAATGATTCTTTTTTTCATCTAGGAGTATGTTTTTGTCTTCAGTACCGGAAATCTGTCCCGAAAGTATTAAAAATTAGCCTGCCAAAATTTAGCAGTCTTCCTTCTTAACAATAATTAACACCACTTCATGGCAGGTAGTCCTGATTATGGACATCATTACAGCCTGATTTATTCCGCTTTAAGGTCGGATTTTTGTGTTAAGTTTCCTTTACAAAAGAGGAGATGATGTCGGCAAACTTCCCGGCTTCCGATACCGTGCGTCCTTCAGCATAAATTCTAATGACCGGTTCCGTGTTTGACTTCCTGATCTGAACCCATCCCGTTTCGTAATCTATCCTGAGTCCATCGCGAAGATCAAGTCTTTCGCCAGAGAATGAGACTTTTAAACCGTCCAGTATTTTATCTATATCTGTCCCCGGCTGGAGAGTCAATTTTCTTTTTGTTATAAAATATTCAGGATATGTCTTCCGTAGCCCCGAACATTTCATTTTAGATTTCGCAAGGTGCGAAAGGAATAGTGCGATACCTACAAGGGCGTCCCTGCCGTAATGAAGTTCGGGATATATTACACCCCCGTTACCTTCACCGCCAATAACCGCATGCCTTGCCTTCATCTCTTCAACCACATTCACCTCTCCTACTGCCGATGTAAAATAATTTCCGCCGTGCTTCTCGGTAATATCCTTAAGTGCCCTTGTCGATGACATATTAGAGACTGTGTTTCCCCTGGAGAAATTCAGGATATAATCGGAGACGGCAACAAGAGTGTACTCCTCTCCGAACATGGAGCCGTCCTCGTTTATAATTGCCAGCCTGTCTACATCCGGATCAACTACGAAACCGACATCCGCCTGCTTTTCCCTTACAAATGATGCAATTCCCGTAAGATTTTCAGGCAGCGGTTCCGGGTTATGTGCAAAATGGCCGTCAGGAGTACCGTTCAGGAGGTAATATTTTTTTACACCAAGGTTTTCGAGAAGTCCGGGGATCACAAGTGAACCGACTGAATTGACACAATCTACGGCAACAGTCAACTCTGCACTCCTTATTGCTTCAGCATCAACATGTTTCAGCGCAAGAACCATTTCTATATGCCTGCTTCCCCATGTAGCATCAGAACTTACTATCCCTGTTTTGTCGTATGTGACAAAATTAAAATCTTCATTCCCGGCTATAGCAAGCACCTCGTTACCATCTGCTGCAGAGAGAAACTCACCCCTTTCATTTAAAAGCTTGAGGGCATTCCAGTTTGCCGGATTATGACTGGCCGTAATAATGATGCCGCCGGAAGAACCTGTTCCCGTTACTGCCACCTCTACGGTCGGAGTTGTTGCCATGCCC
Organism: Bacteroidales bacterium; assembly: GCA_035541795.1. GTDB lineage: Bacteria > Bacteroidota > Bacteroidia > Bacteroidales > VadinHA17 > LD21. The sequence continues at coordinate 335,141 of DATKMR010000001.1, read as the reverse complement.
AGGTCAGTCACTTCAATACCAAGGCTTCTCAGCGTGGAAATAACCACGTTGCTAACCAGCTCGCCGGTCGTCCTGGCATCACGGCCGACAACGATCTTAAACTCCGGGAAGCTCTTTCTTCTTATTATCCACTCGGCGTATGCGGCAGAAAATTTAACTATATCTATCGGGGTAAGTGCCTCCCCCGACCTACCTCCAATTGTTCCGCGGATACCCGATATTGATTTGATGAGGCTCATGGTTCAGAATGGTTTAGAGCTGCAAATTTGCGAAAAAAAGCTTAATCATCCGATATCGTAAGGAAATTGTACCTTTGCGCGCGGAAAGGGTATGCGAGGTTAGGGGTGCAGGGCGGTTAATTTATAACAGGGTATGCAAAAGGATTTCAGGAATAAGAGAGTACCGGGAAAAGGCAGAACTGATCGGAGAGACAGAAGAACTGTCAAAGACGAACCTGTCAGGCTTAATAAATATATTGCCGCCAGCGGGGTATGTTCGCGGCGTGAAGCTGACGAGCTAATAATAAAAGGCGACATCACGGTTAACGGCAAGAAGGTTACCGAACTGGGTCACAAGATCAGCAGTGGCGACGAGGTGAGGTACAGGAACAGGAAGCTTTCCGCTGAAAAGATGATCTATATCCTGATGAATAAGCCTAAAGATTATGTTACCACCACAAGCGATCCTCATGCCGAAAAGACTGTGATTGACCTGCTTGGCGACAGGTGTCCCGCGAGAGTCTATCCTGTCGGCAGGCTCGATAAAAACACAACCGGGGTGCTCCTGCTGACCAATGATGGTGACCTTGCTGCACGGCTGACCCACCCGAGGTATAACCGCAGGAAGATCTATCATGTTTTTCTCGACAGGGATGTCGCAAGGGAAGATCTTTTAAGGCTTACTGAAGGTATTGATCTTGATGGTGAAAAGGTAGCCGCCGATGCTGTCAGTTATGCCGACCAGGCCGACAGGTCGCAGGTAGGGATTGAGATACATTCTGGACAGAATCACGTGGTTAAAAGGATGTTCGAGAAGATGGGTTATGATGTCAGGAAGCTCGACAGGGTTTACTTTGCCGGACTCACAAAAAAGAACCTGCCAAGAGGTAAATGGAGGTTTCTGACCGAAAAGGAAGTAAACATGCTCAGGAGGGGAATTTTTTAAACGGGAATATGTTTAAGTCAGGTTTTGTAAATATCCTGGGTAATCCCAACGTAGGCAAATCGACCCTCATGAATGCTCTTGTCGGCGAGAAGCTTTCAATCATTACACCAAAGGTCCAGACTACACGGCACAGGATCCTGGGTATTGTCAACGGGGAGGGCTTCCAGGCTGTCTTTTCTGACACCCCCGGAATCCTGAAGCCAAAATACCTTCTCCAGGAAAAAATGATGGAGTCTGTCTCGACAGCCATCACAGATGCCGATGTTATTGTTTATGTAACCGATGTGAGCGAGTTACCAGATAAGAAAAATGAATACCTCGACAGGATTGAGAAGACAGGAATACCTGTTATTGTTGTTATCAACAAGATAGACCTCTCAAACCAGGAGCAGCTTGAGGCACTAGTGGGAAAGTGGAAGGAGATTTTCGGTAATGCCGTGATTATACCTGTATCGGCTTTGTTAGCCTTTAACATAAAAGGATTGCTCGATATCATTATTGAAAGGCTCCCTGAAGGCGAGCCGTATTTTCCTCCCGACCAGCTGACCGACCGCTATGAGAGATTCTTTGCATCGGAAATCATCAGGGAAAAGATCCTCCTGAATTATGAAAAGGAGGTCCCGTATTCTGTTGAGGTTGAGATCGAGAGTTTTCTCGAGGAGGAAAAGATAAACAGGATAAGGGCCGTAATCTATATTGAAAGGGACAGCCAGAAGGGAATTATCATTGGCCACAGGGGTTCTATGCTGAAGAAGACAGGCACGGACGCGAGGATGGAAATGGAGAAATTTTTCGGGAAGAAAATATTCCTGGAGCTGTATGTGAAGGTGAAGAAGGAATGGCGCGGAAAGCCAGATGTTTTAAAGAAATTCGGTTACAGATAATTTGCAAATCCTTATATGGGAAGTATTGTTGCTATAGTAGGCAGACCCAATGTAGGCAAGTCAACATTGTTTAACAGGCTTACTGAATCGAGGGATGCCATTGTTGATGAAATGAGTGGTGTTACCCGTGACAGGAATTACGGGAAATCGACCTGGAACGGGAAGAATTTTTCCGTAATCGACACCGGCGGGTATGTTGAAGACTCGGAGGATGTCTTTGAAAGCGAGATCAACAGGCAGGTCGTCCTGGCTATTGAAGAGGCAGAAGTAATACTGTTCATGACTGATGTTACAGAAGGAATTCACGAGCTTGACAGGTCAGTTGCAGATATGCTCAGGCGGTCGAACAAAAAGGTTATCCTTGTGGTAAACAAGGTCGATAATAACCAGAGAAGGCTTGATGCCACGGAGTTTTATGGCCTTGGACTCGGTGATTATTTTTGCATCAGTTCAATTAACGGCAGCGGGACCGGTGACCTGCTCGACGATGTGGCGGCTGCACTTCCCGATGATGCAGAACAGGAGGATCCTGAACTTCCAAGGATCGCCATTGTAGGAAGGCCCAACGTAGGTAAATCATCGCTTGTGAATTCACTTCTCGGCGAGGAGAGGAACATTGTGACTCCCATTGCAGGCACAACGCGCGATTCGATCTACACCAGGTATAATAAATTCAATCATAATTTCCTGCTGGTCGATACGGCAGGACTCAGGAAAAAGGGAAAGGTATCTGAAGACGTGGAATTCTATTCCGTAATGAGGGCCGTCAGGACCATAGAGAATTCGGATGTCTGCCTCCTGATGCTCGATGCCACAAGAGGCATTGAAGCGCAGGATATCAACATCCTTTCACTTATCCAGAGAAACAGCAAGGGGCTGATTGTTCTCGTAAACAAGTGGGACCTGATTGAAAAAGACTCCAATACTGCAAAGCGGTTCGAGCAGGAAATCAGGAACCGGACATCTCCTTTCACCGATTTTGACATTCTCTTCATCTCGGCTATAAACAAGCAGAGAATCCATGCCATCCTTGATCTTATCGGGAAAGTCAACGGCAACAGGACAAGAAAAATTCCAACCGCGAAGCTGAATGAGGTAATGCTTGAAGCCGTCAGGGTTAATCCACCGCCTGCCAACAAAGGAAAATATATCAGGATCAAATATGTTACCCAATTGCCAACATATGCTCCTTCATTTGCATTTTTCTGCAATCTTCCACAATATATAAAGGATCCTTACCGTAGGTATATTGAGAACAGGCTGAGGGATAACTTCGAGCTGACCGGTGTTCCTATAAAAGTTTTTTTCAGGAAAAAATAGATTATTTTGGTGTGGTTTTTGAGGTAAAGTACGAAAATCAGTAGAATGAAAAAGGTAACCCTTGCCGGAATATTGATCACCTTTCTGTTGTTCCTGTACGTTTGCAAGCCCGTTGAGAAAATGCCTGCAAGGCCAAGCATTACCTTTAAAAGTTTCCAGACCTTTGATACAATTGATACCCTGGGAAACAATATAAGGGCCGGCAGGCTGAAGTTCTACTTTCAGGACGGGGACGGGGATCTTGGCCTTAAGCCGCCCCAGACTTCGGGTGATGATTCGACAAACATGTTCTTCAAGCTTTACAGGGTAAAGAATAAGGCCCTTGTTCCTGCCAGCGACAATGACCCGCTTAAGCCGTCGGATTACAGGATTCCATATCTCAGTACAATTGGGCAGAATGTATTCCTGAGGGGAACCATCAGTGTCACTTTTCTTTACTGGTTCTATGAAAATTCAGATACGATCCTCTACAATTTCTGCATAAAGGATCGTGCCGGCAATATAAGCGACACTGCCACAACCTGTGAAATTCCGATAATCAGGGACACTATCTGCAAGGGGAACTGACATCAGAGCCTGATGCCCATCAGGAGAATATCATCAACCTGTTCATAATCGCCTTTCCATTCGAAGAAAAAGTCGGAGAAGATCTGCTTCTGTTCGATCATTGGCTTTGGACTTGCATCTTCAATCAGGCGCTTCATCCTTGCTATTTTAAGCTTCTTTCCGTCTGCACCTCCAAACTGGTCGGGCAACCCGTCGGAGAACATATAAATCGAATCTCCTGCTGAAAGATAATATTCCTGGTCGTCAAAGAATTTTTCGATTACCGATTCACCTCCTACCGAGCACCTGTTGCCTTTGATATAGTACGATTCACCACCCATCACTATTATAACGGGCCGCATGGCCGAGGCAAAGCGTATCAGCTTTGATTGAACATTTATCTCGCAGACAACCATGTCCATCCCGTCGTTTGACACCCCGACATCAATGTTCTGGTTCAGTGTTGAGAATATCTGCTTGTCGAGAAGCTTGAGCACCTCCGAGGGCCTGGTAATGCCCTTTCTTGAAATTATATCCTGGAGCAGGGTGGATCCTATCATGGACATGAACGCACCGGGAACTCCATGACCTGTCGAATCGGCGCAGACTATGATGAATTTGTCCTTGCTTATCTTATCGAACCAGTAGAAGTCGCCGCTCACAATGTCGCGCGGGTGGAAGAGGATGAACGCGTCGCTGAAGGTCTCCTTCAGCCTGGCAATATCGGGAAGTATGCTCGACTGTATTCTCTTTGCATAGTTGATACTGTCAGTGATCTCTATATTCTGCATCTCAATCTCATCCTTCTGCTTCATTACAAGACGGGTACGTGCCTCCAGCTCTGTCTCAAGGTACTCTTTTATCTTGGCTTGTGCCTTATCCCGTTCACGGACAATCAGAATTACTATGCCTGCTATTACCGCGATAATTAGAAGGGTGAACCACCAGGTTCTCCATACCGGTTTCTTGACAAAGATGTCGAAGGTAAGAGGCGCCTTCCCCGAAAGGCCATCCTCCCCGACAGAAATCATGTTGAACCTGTATTTCCCGTCGGAGATAGGATATTCAATGCTTCTTGCCGGCCTGAAATCGGTCCAGTCTTCATTAAGGTTATCTATCCTTGTCTTGTAAAGAACCTTATCGGGGGCATTGAAGTTTATCCCGACGTAATCAATCCTGACAGTATATTTTTTGTATTTAAGTGAATAGGATGACCGAATCGGATAGGGTTTGTTGTTTATTGTCACACCGATAATATTGTTGATCGGAGGCATGTGAACCCTGATATCCCTGGCTCTCTCATAAATTATGATACCATCAGTAGTCCCTATCAGTACCTTACCGTCGCTCTCATATATGGTGTTAGGATTGCAATCGATCCCCTTTTCTGAGTCTGCCTTTTTTGCAAAGTCCGTCTGAATACCTTTAACGACACCTGTTTTAAGATCGAACATTGAGAAACCACGCTCATGCCCGATCCAGAGGGTCCCTTTTGAGTCCAGCATGGCGCTGTAACAATAGTTATTGAAGAGCCCGTCTGTCTTTGAGATATTGAAAACAGTATCCTTCCTGATGCAGTAGAGGCCATTTCCTGCAGTTGCGGCATAAATGGTTCCCAGGGAGTCTTCGGCATAGCTTGTCACCTTATTCCTTGACCCGCCCTTCATCTGCTGACTGCCAATAATAATTCCCTTATCAAGATTGATATCAAAGAGCCTGTCACATTCGGTAGCAGGCAGATAGTTACCATTGCTCCTGCGGAAAACCTGGTTTATGCTGTTATGCGGCAGCCTGTCCTCAATCCTGAACTTCCTTATTACCCCTGCGGTTTTGCTGTCGAGGATCACGACCCCGTTTAATGTTGCGAGCCATAGCCGGCCATCGCTGAAATTGATATCCCTGACATAATCTTCGCCGGTATTACCGGATCTGTAAAACTGCCTTGCCGGGCTACTGCCATCTTTCACCCATACACCGTTGTTCTTGGTCCCGATAAAGAGACTATTGCCGTTGCCTGAATAAAAGCATGAAATCTCGCCCGTCACTTCGCGTGACAGGTTCACAAAAGACTCGCTCCTGCCTGTATTCAGATTGAACAGATAATAACCCCTTGATGTACCGAGAAGGAATTTTTTATCCTTTGAAGTAATGAATATTATGCTGTTCTCATCAGGATTTGATGATGGTGCAAAATAGCTATAGGCATCAGATGCGAGCATCGCCAGGCCTTCCCCGAAAAATCCAAGCCAGATATCACCCTCCATATCCTGGAAGATCGTTCTCACATCTACACCCACCAGGCCCGATGATGCAGTGAATGTCTTGACAGAAGCGGGGGACCCTGATTTGTCAGAAAATGATATTCTTGTCACACCGGAGCCTGATACGGCGATCCAGGTATTTCCGGCATTGTCCTCCGTTATTGCCTTGATATCGGCTGATTCCAATTCAGGGTGGCCGGGAATCCTCTTTACCACCGGCTTCCCTTCAGGAAATGAAAGGGTGAACAGACCGCTGCCATCCGTTCCTACAAGCCACAGGTCAATGTTGCTTACCTTTTTTACAGTATTAACCTTTGTATATTCATCAATACCCTTAACCGGGCTTTTGACTGAGACCGAATCGCCGGTAACGGAACACCAGAAAAGACCCCCGGATGTGCCGATCAGCAACCCCCCGTCAGGGCCAAAACAACCGGCTGTCATGGATAGTGCCCTGCTATTTAAAATCCTGGTCACATCCCCGGGTTTTTCAGGGTTAATGCGCAGGATCATTTTGTCCTGAGGAATTACCCATATATTGCCATCCTTGTCACCAAGCATGTCGTTGACATTCTGAATGCCCTGGTCGTGGATTTTTACGAGACCGTCATTGGTATTGTAGAATATTGCACCGTCGCTGCATCCAAGCCATACCTTTCCCAGCCTGTCCCTGTAAATTACTGAAATGGATCTGCCGGAAGATGAATCGGGAAATGTCACACGGTGAAAATCAAAGCCGTCAAATTTTACAGCGCCCTCCTGGGTGCCTACCCACAGGAAGCCGTTTTGATCCTGGCCTATCGCATTGATGTATGTGTCAGGGAGCTTGCTTTCACTGCCGTAGTTCCTGAAGCGGTACACCTGGCCCTGGGATCCTGCCGGGAAAATTACCAGCAAAACCAGCAGTTGGATAAGGGACCTCAGGTGCTTGCATACCGGCATGACAATCTATTTTTTTGGTTTGACTTGCCGGTACTGGTAATCTCCCCTGTAAACAGGGACACCTCCGATTGGTGCACTGAAGAACTTAATGTTATCTCCCCTCTGGTTCTCGAGGCGGATAACAACGTTATTGTTCTTGATCAGTTCGGCCTGATACTTATGAAACTGGAAATCGAGTGATGAATTAATTTCACCGGGCTCGATCGGGATCCTGTATTCCGACCACTCATTCTGCCCCGAAATGGGAACAGTGACACCTTTCCTTACCCTCGAGACCACCAGTATCGTACCATCGTAGTCCCAGTCAAAATTATACTCCTTCACATAGACCACGTTGGAATCTATATAAGGGTAAATGTGAGAAACACTTTCCGTGTTGTTCCACATGCGGAAGGTGTACTCGTAAGTAAAGGCATTTGCGCCTTCTATAGGTACATCGCTGTTTGGATCGCGTGAAAGAAAATACCTGTAAAGATTTCCGTCATCGCCTGAAATACCGTCGCAGATTACCTTAAAAATATATCCCCACTTTTCGCTGTAATCACCCTGTGTTGCAGTAAATGGTCCGAATGTATAATACTTGTTATCGTACTGCCTGTCGTTACCGAATATTTTTGATGCCAGCAAGGTACCGCTTTTGTAGTTTCCCGTGGGCTGAATTCCCCTGCTGTCTTCGTTTTCAGGTTTCTCCGGGTCGACTCCCTTCCCTCCGTAAATACTGTAGAGCATCTTTGTATCCCATTCGCCTTTCTGCTCATCATTCTCCCCGCCGGTGTCGGGATCGAAGACCCGTATATAGAATTTCCCTTTAAAATCCTTTGGAACGGCAAAGAACCATGTTTGCGAAAAATCATCATCGCCCCATGCTGTATCACCGTTCTTTCCAAAAGTCACAAGGAATGGAATATTCTCATCAAGACCGGGCACGGGTTGTGCCTCCATCCTGTTTCCCGTAAGCATGAGGAGAAAAACTGCAATGAAAATTGTACTATATATATTGGATTTCAGAAGCATTCTTTCCAAAAATAATCAATTTAATATTAGGGCTGACGTATCTCGATGTTTTTGAAGACACAAGTCTCCCTTGGGGCTCTTCCATTCGAACCGGGATCAGAAACAATCAGCTGCACATTGAAAACGCCCGGTCTTGTGAAAGTCTTTGTAACATCTTTTCCAATAGCAATTGTTTCATCACCAAAATTCCAGTAATACTGGTTGATGTTCCACCCGGGAAGCCATGTACTGTCAGCGCTAAGACTGATGGCCTTGCCGGTAAAACCTCTGTCAGGTGCTGTTATGCTTGCCTGCTCAATCCGGGCAACATTCATGTCAAACGATTTTTCGGCTTTCTGTGTTTCCTTTGTGACAAGATTTGTCACATCAAGCGTTACAAGGTACCTCCCCGGCTTTGCGAAACAGTGAGTTGTTCTAACCCCGACAGCTTTTGTCCCGTCCCCGAAATTCCAGACGTATTTAAAAGGTATGCTGTCAAATTTCATTGCATTTTCATCGAAGAACTCGTAGCAGAAGCTGTTTTCCTGGATGGTGTCGCAAACAGGCTTCCTGATAATGGTTGATGTGTATTTCCAGATATCGTCACCAATCCCGGTTTTTCGTGAAAAATACCCGGTCCTCATATTATCTTCCATCACGAATGCAAAATCGTCATCTTTTGAATTAATGGGTTCAGGCAGGGCCGTTGCCTGGTCCCAGGCACCGTTGACAAGGCTGGTAAAATAAACATCCATACCTCCAAGGTAATCTGCATTCCCGGGACGGTCGGAGGTAAAATAGAGCCTTCCGGAGGGATGCATGAAAGGATAGTTTTCGCGTGAAGCGGAATTTACTTTCGGGCCGGGGTTCACCGGTTTACCCCAACTGCCATTTATATTTTCACAGTAATAGATATCCGAACCGCCAAGGCCTCCAGGCATATCCGAGGCAAAGAAAAGATATTTGCCATCCCTGCTGATCGAAGGATGTGCAAGACTGTAATCGGGACTGTTATAGGGAAATGGCCGGATATTTAAAATCTTAATCCCTGAGGCATCTTTTTCAATGTCGCCGACGAAAATACCCCTGGGGTTTTTTATATTCTTTTTCCTTGCATCCTTGCCCGACAGAATGCTGCTTGTAAAGTATATCGTCTTTCCGTCGGAAGAAATGCTGACCGGTCCGTAATAAAGAAGGTTGCTCCCGGGTGTTTTTACCATCTCGGTCCTCCCCCAGTCCGCAGTATCCTTCCTGACTACATAATAAATATTATACAGTCTCTCATCATCGAATGTAACGTTTTCCGAGAAGCTGCTTGTTCTCCTGTCGGAACAGAAAAGGATCCCGTCGGCGTAAACAACGGGTGCAATCTCATTAAAAAGGGTTGTATTGAACGGTAGCTTTTCGACCCGGTACATTGAAGGCTGGGAGTTCATTGATGAGGTCACCAGGCATAAGGCAGCAGAAGTAAGGATAATATGTTTCAGCAACTTTCTCATCAGAAATACCTGGGGTTAGAAGCTGTTACCTTGTAGCCGAATTCATACCTGAGAATCATCTCGTGCGAACCTTTAGAATATGTACTCATTGTCCCGAGGGCATAGTCGTATGAGTATCCTATCATAATCTTCGGGGAAACCTGCAGCTGAAGTATGCCTACGGCAACTTTTTCATTTGTCCTCCACGACCCTCCGACCCATACCAGGTCAGAAATAATGAAGTTCCCGTTAATGTCGATCCTCATAGGTTTTGTCCTGTCGAGTGAATAGTCAACAAAAACGGAAGGCTTGAATTTGAAAACAGGAGAGAATCTCAGGAGGCACCCTGCAGTTGCCTGTACATCAATTTTCTGAAAAGCGCTGAAGCTGACGTTACCGCTGTTGCTTTTCACATAACCTAGGAACTGCGGAATTGAGGCACCTACAAAGAATTTCCTGTTATACAGGTAAACTCCTGCACCTACATTTGGCATGAAATACGGTACGTTGCCCGTGGGAAATGCATCGTCGGGCTTAACGACGGTTTGTATGCCCGAGTAGTTTGTGTTCGAATAATCAAATCCTCCCCTCATTCCCATCGACAAAACGGTCCTGCCCAGATTAAGATGATAGGCATAAACAGCATAAACGCTTATTGCCTGCGTGGGTCCGTATGTCAGAAACTGTGCTGTCATTCCAAGGCCAATATGGTTGTTTTTCAGAAGGGAATGAATTGATAATGTCTCAAATAGAGGTGAGCCCGGGATACCCCACCATTGTTTCCTGACCGAGCCGAAGAGTGAAAGAGATTCCCTTGAACCTGCATATGCCGGATTTATGATAAGCCCGTTCTGCAGGTACTGGCTATGGACAGGATAGGGCATGCTGATCCTTATCGGGTCCTGGCCGGTCTGTGCGGCAAGAAGCTGCCCGGTAATGATGATAAGAATCAATATGCCATTAAGCCTTCTCATGCTTTAAAATCAAGTTGTACGCGATTTAATCCTTATCGCGCTTTATTATCACGAACCCGCTCTTTTTAAACAATGTTACCGGGTTATCCGTTTTTATCGTCACAATATAATAGTATATCCCATCGGGCAGCGGTCCGTGTTCATTTTCACCATTCCAGGGGGTATAGGTACCCGCGCTGTTGGTGGAATGATAAACCTGTGATCCTGCGCTGTTGAAAACGGTAAGTGAAACTTCGCTCTTGCTGGTGTCGAGCCCGAGAATCTCAAATACATCGTTTACTCCATCCCCGTTAGGTGAAAATCCATCCGGGATAAAAATGTTATTTACAAACAGCTTCATCTGGTCGGATGTCTGGCAGGCACCGTTGACAACCCTCCATTCGAACACATAAACACCGGGTGAGAGATCTGTAACAAGTCCGCCGGCTACTGAATCGCCTGAAGCAACCGAATACCAGGTTCCCTTGCCAATTAAGGGCGGAACACCGTTAAGCTGGAATTGCATTGTTTGGGTGTACAGAGTATCATCTTTACCCGCGTCAGCCAGGCTGGCCCTCTTGTAGAAAGTTACGAGTTTGGAATCGTCGGCTGGACAATTCCAGTTTACAACATGCCATGTAAAAGTATATGGCCAGTTCGTACCGGCTTTGGTTGAATCGATCGTGACAGTAAGGGAATTCCCGGAAACAACAGAGTCTTTTGGAGCAACAGATACATACCACCATTTACCAGAGCCCACATTGGTTGCGCCCCTGATGGTTGCTTTGGGTCCGCAAACAGAAGTGTCAGAATAGGCATTCGGAACGGGGACCTTGTAGATCACCAGCTTCCTGACTCCCGACATACTGGTTGCAAAGCATCCGTTCGCATCCTGTATCGAGAACAGTGTATATGAATATGCCGCAGAATCAGTTGTGGAAGATGCAATTGCGGGAGTTACAAGAATGGTTGAGCTAGAAGAGCTTTCAGAAACCGTCGACTGTGTACTGCTGTTAAGTTTCAGGTGATTTTCATTGTACTTCACGTTCCAGGGGGCAGCAATGCTTCCCGTTATTGTCAGGCTAAGAGGTTTTGAAGTCCCTTCACAGATTGTATCTGTTGCGGCAGAAATTACACCAATTGGCAGAGGATTGATAGAAATGCTTACAAAATTCGATGAATCGATGCAACAATCAGTGAGACCTGAATATACCCACCTTCTGAACCTGGTTGGTGCTGTCAGGTTTCCGGGGAATGTGTAATTCTGGCTGGAAGGATTCACTGCTGTGCTCCATGTTACTCCTCCATCAGTGCTCTGTTGCCATTTCCAGGTATAACTGCCTGACTCGCCGCCAGAAGGAAAAACTCCGGTAAGGTTGGCAGGTGTGGTGTTATAGCATATTGCCTGGTCGGCAGAAACAACATTATTTGTGATTTTACTGAGGACTCTTACTGTCACAGTATCAGAAAAAGTTGAACACATTCCCGATGTGAAACTTCTTCTGAAGTAGTACATAAGCGGGTTTGCTGTGGCGTTTGCAAGCGAACCTGTCGAATAATCTATTGATATTGACGACCCGGTTGCATTTACCCAGGAATTATTACCAGGAGTGGATACCTGCCACTGAAATAAATCATCCAATGGATTGTTAGTACCGCCCGATGGATCTGCCCCTTTGATTATAGGAACAGGCTGGTTTACACAAAGTGTAGTATCAAAAACAGCTGACCTCAGGGCAATCTTATTATTGGATATAGGTTTATGCACATTCACTGCCACAGGAGCACTCGTATCAGCACAAGTTGATGAGGTAACATATCTTCTGTACCAGGTTGTATCGGTCAGTGAGGGTGGCTGATAATTGAGCTGGTTAGTGGCATTTGGCCCGGCAGCCGTGGTATAACCTGTAAGCCTGGTCTTCTGCAGCCAGAGTTCAGTATAGGAATGATTACCATCAGCAGGAGATGAACCAGTTATATTAACTGGTGTATTGCCGGAACAGATAGTCTGACTGGCCGGCAGTATAGTGTTGTTGCTAATCTTCTTCCATTCAGTCAGAAGCTTGACATTTGTCGAATCTTTACAGACATTGTGACTGCCTGAATATACCATCCTCCTGTAATAGGTCTTTGTTTCCGTGTCGCTACCAGATTCAACAGGGTCATACCCAGATGTATTATTTGTACCTGAGGCACTGCTCCAGCTTCCGGCAGCTCCCGTGGGGCTCGATTGCCAAAGATAGATGTACCCGTTTACCGTATCCCCTCCGGCCAGAGTATATCCTGCTTTCTGCAAGAGATTAACAAAAGTTCCGCCGTGGCATATCTCCTGGGCAGCAGAAATGCTGTCGCCAGTGATGAGTTTAAACACTCTGAACTTGACTTTAGCGGTGCTGTCGGCACACCGACCCGAAATTACCTTTCTCCTGTACCAGGTATCGGTCGTCAGCCCTCCGGAAGGATTGGGATCGTAGAATTTTGTCGTAGCCAGTGTAGTCCCCCATGTACCTGAAGATGTACTGTCCTGCCAGTAATAGTAAAGATACTTCGTGGTAGGAACCCAAAGATCAGGAACAGCCTGGTCGATTATTTTCGGATCCTGGCCGTGACAAACCGTATCGACAGGGCCTATGATATCACTCTGGATATTAACAAGGTTGTTCAGTATCCGGGGCTGAACGATTATAAGGGCCTGCTTGCAGGTATCAGTCAGTGAAGATATATTATCACGTACTACCCTTCTTATTTCGAAGGTGTCGGCTTCAAATGCAGGAAAAGTGTAATTCAGGACATTGGACGGAGATATATCATTCCAGTTTGTTGATCCGTAGTTTCTCTTCTGCCAGAGGTAAACATAATTACCTGAACCTCCCACTGGCAAGGTACCATCTATTCTTGGCGGAAGCATATTAGAGCATACAGAATCTGCAAGGCTTCCTGTAACAGACGACTGTATTGTATTGAAAAGAAAACCATTGAGAACAGGAACGAAATTGTTATGTGCGGTTCCTCCATAGCCTGCATGACTGTTCGCCCCTCCTGTGCCCTTACCGCCTCCATTTAAAGTTTTTGTAATTGAGAGTGATTTATTAAGCCATACAAGGCCGCCGCCGCCGCCGCCACCCTCCCCGTAGTTATAGGATGTGTTGGCGTTGCCTCCCTTGCCACCGTTTGCGGTTAATGTTCCTGAGAATGAAGCCTTCACATTTTCAAGGTAGAGAGCGATAGAGCCTCCTCCTCCTCCGCCGCCTGCACCTGAACTGTCGGCAGATGAAAAACCATCCTGCCCGTTTGCCAGGATGCTTCCCGGGCCGTCGAGCTCCTTGCATAATATAAATACTATTCCACCACCCCTGCCTCCTGCACCTGCAGTAAGCCTTGTTGATCCTCCTCCACCGCCGCCCATAAATATCCTTGTACTGTCGTCGAAGTAATTAATATTGGGGATACCAAGGCCTCCCAAACCTCCGGGATTGGAACTGCAGCTCTCTGAACCTCCGCGGCCGCCATCGCCCATATTGGCACCGCCACCACCACCCGAAAATCTCCCGTTGCCTCCTCCCCCACCGTTGAAGTTTGATCCTTTGCCTTTGGCATACAACGGATAGATTGGAAGTGTGGTACCAGTCTGGCCCGAGGTGGTATCGGCATAAGTCACGATCCCTTCACCTTTAAGGCCAGCGGCTTTAAAGGATGTGTCGTAAAAAAAATGATTTGAATTGGATATGGTAGTACAGACACCTGTCCCGGCAGAAGCTACTGCTCCTTTAAACCCTTTCCCGGAGACGTCTATGTTTCCGTTCAGCCTGAGCGTTTTCCCAACTATTAAAGCAAGTACCCCGCCGGTCTTTGTCGTCGAGTCCCATGCCTGACATTTAATGCCTCCAGCACCCACATTTGCATCATAGAACGAGGGTACTCTAATCAGCTGCACATCCCCTGCCGGGTCGTAGGTATTGTTAATGAAACGCCTGAATTTTATGGTACTGGTACCAATTGTTGTACTCTGAACGATAAGGAATTCATACCTGCCTACCGACCCGATGGATTGTGTTTCAGTTCCATAGTTGGAATTGTCATCAACCCTTATCTCGAAACCTTTCATCTGGATAAGGAGCACGGTATCATTTACATTGTATTTGCTGAAATCCACCGTATTGTCGACTATCACATAGTCAGATCCGACAAATGTCACATGCTTGTAAACGTTGGGATTATCGGGCACTGCACTCTGGGAAAATACAGATGTTCCTAAACCAAAAAGGAATAGGAAACATAAGATATATCCCAAATTATACCTCACCTGCCCCAGGGTCATCACAATAATATGAGATGCTAATATAACGAATTAATTTTTCAAAAAAATTTAAAATCTACAAACCATGTCAATACATTTTCTTCAATGTCTTTCTACGGTAAAACTCACAGGAAGTTCCACAAAAAAGACAGATCCCTTAAGATGTTCCGATTCAAACCAGATTCGTCCTCCCGCACTCTCAACATAACGTTTTACTATCGAAAGTCCGAGTCCCATACCAGAGGATTTTGTTGTAAAATTCGGGGTGAAAAGATTGTTTTTAAGCTCTTTGGGTATCCCGGCACCATTATCCGAGACTGAAACTAGAACCCTGTCTCCTTCGAGCGTGGTATTGATCCTGACGATTCCCTCCTTCCCCTGGGGAATGGACTGTATCGCGTTTTTAATCAGGTTAGAGAAAATTCCCATCAGGTGTTCCTTGTCTGCTTTCACCTTGATTGTTACATCAGTCGGCCAGCTTGCCCTGAAAGTTATATCGCCGGTATTCTTGAAAAGCTCCATAACGATCCTGACCTGTTCCACGATATCCACATCGACAGGGTTCGCCGGTGGCATTTTTGCGAAGGAAGAGAATGCCGATGCGATTGATGAAAGCGTGTCTATATTCTCAATCTGGCTCCTGGTGAATCTTTCCAGCTTTTTATCAAATCCGGGTATGCCATCCTTCCACGATTTGTAAAGCTGCTGGATATTCAGCTTCATCGGGGTAAGCGGGTTTTTAATCTCGTGTGCGACCTGCTTGGCCATCTCCCTCCAGGCGAATTCCCTTTCGGAGTTGGCAAGTTTTTCCGCGCTTTCCTGCAGTTCGTCCACCATCCGGTTATACTGGTTTACAAGGTCTGTAATCTCGTCGTGTCCGCTGTACTCAAGATGTTCACTCCTCCTCCCCAGCTTAACCGATGCCAGTCCTTCAGAGAGCATCCTCAGGGGTGAAGTGAGCCTTCCCGCAATTACTACGACCAGTATCATGGATACGACGATCATCAGAAGGGTAAAATTTACGACAGCGACAATCACATTTGATATCTCCCTGGCAATAATGCTCTGCATCCTGAAATAAGGTAGATTCAGGTAGGCAAGAAGCTTGCCGGAGCTGTTGTAGAAAGGTACATAAGCCGAGATATATCGGAGTGATGCGACAGTTTCGTTATGTATGTATTCACTTTTGGTGAGGTATTCCAGGCTGTTGAGCGCTTCCATGTTCATCCTTCTGCTGGTAAGGTCGCGGTAGAATATTTCAGGCCTGGAAGTAGCCATCAGGTATCCTTCCTTGCTGTAGAGATTTATGTCGGAGTTAAAAATGTTCGAGAGGCTTATCAGGAGTTCGTTGAGTGAAGCGTAGGCCGGACCTCTCCATTCGGCAGAGATCGATTGCTCCATCGACAGCTTGTTTCCAAGCTCGCTGTAAACCGAACTGACTTTTTCCTTTATGTTGTCGAGGTGCTGTGCGCGGTACTGGTTTATGCTGAAAAGGGCTATGACTATTCCCACAGTAATAAAGGCGAACAGCAGGATAGCAATAAATGAAAGCTGAAGCTTCTGCCTGAGGTTCAGGTACAGGAGCTTTTTAAAATCGGGCCTGAGAAAGATGACAAGCACCAGGTTTGTAAGGAGCAATGTAAGGGCAAACAGGTAGGCGAAGCTTATAATCATATCAAAAACCGAAAGCTTATCCTCGCTGATCATAACGGTTATGTTCCCGTTCTTATAAAGAACGTGGTTATAGCCCTCGCGCTCAAAGAGCCTGTAATCATACTCCTTATCAACGTACTGGGCATCGGTCTTGTCGTAAGGAAAGGGTCCGGTCTGGAGCACCAGGTTCCCGTTAATGTACTTGGCGAAGGAGTAGTCTTTCAGCCGTACATAACCGTGGTATTTCTTATCGAGGAGGAGCTCCGAATATCCCGCCTGGAAAGCATCGACGTCGCTGTACAGGTCGATAAAAAGACCATTCCTCCTGCCGCCGGGCAGGTCGTAGAAAAGCTGGCCCATGTAGAATGATCTCCCGCCCTGGTTTTCGAGGAACCAGAAATCAGTTCCTGTGATCTGGTGGCCGAATTTCTTGAGCCTGTCCCTGAAAAACTCGAAGCAGTTGTCAATCAGGGTCTCGCTCGAATTCAGCATCAGTGGCGAGTCGTTGCTGCAGGTAACAACGCTCATGTTGAAGTTACCCCAGTAGCCGTTGAAATATTTCTCGTGCAGGTACCTTGAAATATTCTCTATATCGCCCTGGGAAACCGGGTCGTGAGAGAGCACATTTCTTATAACGGTATCCTTCGAGAATGACGGCCATATATCCAGGAGCATATTCTCCGCTTCCGGATCATGGTCGCTGGAATAGGAAACCGCCATTACTTTTTTGTTCTCCGTATTTTTTTTCTCGGAAAGGGTAATCAGGTAAAACAGTGAATAAAGTCCAAAGTACAATGAGAAGATAACTGTCATATTGAATTTCCCGATGTTACCCCTGTAACCGAACATCATTGTCATTGCCAGGACAATGTAGAACACGATGAGCGGCCATATCCCCCCGTCGGTCGGAAAACCTGCAATTGCAAATACCGGCAGGGACAAAACAAATGCCGGCAGCAGTATCTTTCTTCCCAGGTGAAGCGATTCGGCCAGTACCTTTTGCAGCAACATCAACGGGACAAGAAAAAGAAGGAAAACCGATATGTAACCTGCAATGGAATAAACCGACAGGTCGAGAACCCTGAACGGTTCAAAGTTTATATTTGAGTTTGAGACCAGGGTGGTAAATGTATTGTGACAGATGACCAGTATAAAGGAGATTAATGCAAAACATGCCGCAAGTACAAATACCCTGACTGCCTTGTTCTTTGTTTCATTAATCTTAAAGCTTATGTACCGCAGAAAAATCCATGATAACATAGCAAGCAGGGTGCTCAGAATAAGAAGGTGACCCAGTGAGGGGATGAAACCGTTCAGGGTAAAATGATATGATGAGAAGAGGCCCGTTTCAAAAAAGACGGCAGGCTCCTTTAAGAAAAGAAGTATCAGGTATATTACAGTGTACGCTGCCAGTGCCGTGATGCATGCCAGGTACCGCCGGCCCGCACCGGCTAAGCTTTTAATTACCATGCCGATCGCAACCAGGGATGCCAGCAGTGCAAGCACCCACAGCAATACCGGCAGGACCAGGTAAAGCGACGGCTGACGTATCTTCGGGAATACCAGTGAAAAAAGATATTTTCCCTTACTGTCAGTCACGGTGAACGGCGAAGTTTTCCTGTCGAACGAAAGGGTTGTTCCTTCAGGCATCCGGAACGACTGGTCAAAACCGTTCCTTACGATGTCGTTTTCAAATCCATATTCATGACTGATCCTGTAAAGCAGAACCATTTTCTCGTTACCCGCTCCCAGGCTTTTGACAAGGAACCACCCATTGTGAATGAACGCAATGGGCTTTGAAAGAAGTGAATCATCATAAACAGCCGGTATGTTAAAGCTGTTATCGGACCAGTGGACCAGCTTACGGTCGAAATACCAGAGAAGGGTGATCCCCTCCTGGTCCATGACTCTGAAGACCCTGCTGTTCGATACATTGTCAAGATCCTCTCCCTTCTCGAGGAAACTTTTCAGACCCTGCATGCAGTTCTCCGTAACCGTTTCTTTCCTGGAAAGAAGCTCATTGAACCTTTTGGTCCTCTGCCGGTATTCGAAATTGCCAAAATAGACAATTTCTGCAGCCTTGGACAGCAACACAAGTATCACTGCAACAAGACCAAAAATGATCTTCGTCCTCCTGGCGGTATCTGAAAGCCTAATCATGGTGATAGGGGGCCCCGTTAATAACTGACAGAATCCTGTAAAGCTGTTCTGCAAACAATAACCGTACCATCTGATGCGAGAAAGTCAGCTGTGACAGGGAAATCTTACGGTCTGCCCTGGCATAAACCTCATCAGAAAATCCCCAGGGCCCGCCAATAACAAAGACAATCCTCTTCTTCGACATGTTGAACGATTTTTCCATCATTGAGGCAAATGCGGTTGTGGAATATTCCCTGCCACGCTCGTCGAGGAGAAAAACAAGATCGTCGCCAGACACCTGCCCGAGTATCTGCCTGCCTTCCCTGCTTTTCTGTTCGGCGACCGGCATGCTTTTTGTGTTCCTGATATCAGGAATGGTAATAATTTCAAAAGCGATGTACTTTCTGACCCGTTTTGAGTATTCGGAGACTCCCTCGGAAATATATTTTTCACCGGTCTTGCCGGTTTGCAGCAGTACAATTTTCATTTTAAAGGGCAGCTTGCAAGTTGCACTGTCTGGCGGCCTGTTACAAAAATAGCAAATTATTGATTCTTTGATACAATAGAAACTGATGCCAGGCAATACTTATCTGAAATTAATTAAATTTGTAACAATCATGCCCGGAAAGAATATCGCTTAAAAAATGAAAGCAATGATGAGGAAACATATTATACCGGTTTTTCTCCTGCTGCTGATCCCGTACGGTATGTCGGCGCAGGAGCAGGTGAAGATCCCAGCAGCCATCCCGATGGCGTTCAGGGCAGGAAATGCGGCTGAACTTTCAAAATACCTGCATACGACAGTCCAGATTCTTCTGCTCGGCAAGGAGGATTTTTACAAGAAGAATATAGCTGAAACGATCCTTAAGGATTTTTTCAGCCAGTATCATTCCAGGGATTTTATCATCCGCCACCAGGGTGGTACAAACGATGCACAGTATGCCATCGGCAGCCTTAAAACCGATAAGGCAGATTTCAGGGTGTACTTCCTCCTGAAAAAAGTTGGCAGCGAATTGCTTATTCATCAGATACGCATAGAGCCGGATAATGGAAAATAGTGAACTGCAGGATTTTATCAGGCTCTGCCTGCAGGAAGATATAGGTACCGGTGATCATTCATCGCTCTCCTGCATTCCCTCCGGGTCGGAGGGTACAGCAAGGCTGCTTGTAAAACAAAAGGGTGTGCTTGCAGGTGTCAGGGTTGCAGGGGCCGTCTTTAGCCTTACTGATCCCGGTCACAGAATGAATATTCTAATCAGCGACGGATCAAGGGTTTCGCCGGGCGATGTGGCATTCTTCGTGACAGGGAGCATACACGCAATTCTTAAATCCGAAAGGCTTGTGCTCAACATCATGCAGAGGATGAGCGGGATCGCTACTTCAACAAGTGAATATGTCGCCAGGCTTGAAGGTCTCAGGACAAGGATACTCGATACCAGGAAAACAGCTCCCGGCATGAGGATGCTTGAGAAAGAAGCGGTCCGCCTTGGTGGTGGCAACAACCACAGGATGGGCCTTTACGACATGATAATGCTTAAAGACAATCATGTTGATTATGCCGGCGGCATTGCACGGTCAATAGAGAAGGCGTGCAATTACATCACAAGGAACGGGCTTGACCTCAGGATCGAAATTGAAGCCAGGAACCTGGAAGATGTAAGGGAAATTATTTCTGCCGGCAAGGTTGACAGGATCATGCTCGATAACTTCAGCCTGCCTGATACAAGGGAAGCTGTTAAACTGATCGATGGCAGGTTTGAGACCGAATCCTCAGGAGGAATAACGCTTGAAAATGTAAGGGATTATGCACTCTGTGGCGTTGATTATGTATCGGTAGGGGCAATAACACACCACCTCAGGAGCCTTGACCTGAGTCTGAAAGCGGTAAAAGAGTCATCATGAGCGAACCCCGGTCCCGGAGACGGCTTGGCAAAATCGTACTTCCAGGTTTTAAGGGAGTCCCCCTGGGCAATGTCCTGAGATTCGTATTCAGGGGATTCGGTAAGGGTGTTCTCGTTACAAGGGCCTCGTCGATTGCCTTCAATATGCTGATGGCTTTTCTGCCCGCCTCGATTTTCCTTTTCACACTTATACCATTCATACCGGTACCAAATCTGAAACAGGAGCTCATCAGGCTTCTCGAAAATATAACTCCCACCCAGGCATATTCCGTTATGCAATCGACAATCATAGACGTCATAACAAAGAAAAGCAGCGGTTTCCTGATATTCATGTTTATTGCCACCATTGTCTTTTCCACGAACGGCATTCACGCCACTATCAATGCATTTGTCGTATCATCGCACAGGTTCAGGTCGAGGACATGGGTCGACCAGAGAAAGATTTCGATAATTCTGCTGATAATAGTGTTCTTCATGGTTGCCCTTGCGGGATCTCTGCTTATAGGAGGTAAGCTTATCATCAGCAAGCTGGTGGCGATGCATTACCTTCACAAGAACCTCGTCTTTTATTTCCTTGTAGTCCTGAAATGGCTGATCATCGCCATGCTGATTTTCCTGGCAATATCTTTTCTCTACTGGCTGGCACCTGCGAAAAGATCGGAATTCAGGTTCATTTCACCGGGATCGATTATTGCGACGTTCCTCTTTATTCTAACCTCGATAGGCTTCTCGGCCTATGTAAATAATTTCGGGCAGTACAACAGGCTGTACGGTTCAATCGGAACTCTGATTGTAATTATGATCTGGCTGTATCTCAACTCCATAGCCCTGCTCATCGGCTTTGAGCTGAATGTCAGCATCAAGGAAGCGAGGGAGGAGAACAGGTATGTATCTGGCGAAATCAGCTACAGTGAAGAAACTGGTCAACCAGTTTCCTGATCTCTTCATTCTTATTGAAAAGCTTTTGGCTCAGATCCTTGTCGTTATATGCTTTCAGCCTTGCAATAACGTTATCTATAACTCCAGGGGGAAAGACCCCGTTGCGTTCAAACATGTCCCGCCTTTCAGCAAGGCAGTCGGCCGATTCCCAGCATGATGCCGGTAATGATTCAAGCTTCTGTTTTTTCCTGTTTTCTTCCCTGAAGATATTATAGTCGACATAAAGATCGGCCGCTTTCTCAAGGGCATTTTTCATTGAGAGCCCGTTCTCAACGGCTATAACCAGTCCGGCAAACAGCTTGTATGCATCCGCCGACCCGTCGGGCGAGCGCAGCTCAACACTCTGTTTGGTCGGGAAGCCGGAGATCTCAAAATTGTCGACAGGATTGGCATCCTTTATCATATTAGTTGCGCCTATCCATCCAAGCGGAACCCGAACAAGGACCGACCTGTTGCGGTCGCCCCAGCAGATATTAGTAGGGGCCTCCTGGTGCGGTACAAGCCTCAGGTAAGAAGTCGGGATAGTATTTCCGAATGCGGTCAGGGCCTTTGAAAGGTCGAGAATGCCGGCAATCATCTTCCTGGCAGTATCGCTCAGCCTGCCGTCCTCAACCATGATATTCTGCCCGTCTTTCTCGAGCATCATATGAATATGCATCCCTGAGCCCGCCTTCCCTACCGTTATTTTTGGCGCGAAGCTAATCTCCACACCATATTCGTAACCAAGCATCCTCAGGATCCATTTTGAGATGACAAGCTGGTCAACAGCCTCATCCATCTCAACCGGAAGGAACTCTATCTCGTGCTGTTCAAAATCTTCCTCATCCTTGGTAAAACTGCCAACCTCGGAATGCCCGTACTTTATCTTACATCCCGCCCTTGCACACAGCTCCAGTGCCTCTACCCTCAGGTCCTCAAACTTGGCAAAAGGTTTTGACTGGTGATATCCCTTCTGATCGATCAGCGGGAAGAGTGAATCATGAACTGACCTGACATAAAATTCAAGCTCGCCAAATGCCTTCATTTTCAGCCCTGTCGTCTCCCTGAACCTGGTGTAGGCTTTCCTGAGTATCTGTTCAGGCGAGCTGTCGAGAGGCTTTCCTTCGCTGTTGTAAAAGGAACAGAGTATTTCGAGAGTGGGTGTCCCGGTGAAGGGGTTCACAAAAGCCGTCCTGAATTTCGGGATTATGTACAGGTCGCTCGATCCCGACTCAATAAAGGAGAAAAGACTCGAACCGTCAACCCTCTCCCCCGTCGAGAGTATCGATTCAAGATGCTCGCGGGACGAGGGAACGAAATTCAGCACTTTCAGCTTGCCGTCCTCAGCTATATACCTGAAATTAAGCATAGATATGCCCCTGGCTTCAATGAATTTGATAATATCGTCGCGCGTGAACTCTGCTGATGGCTTTTTCAGAAACTGCACCAGCTCGTTCGGATTCATCATGATCTCGTTTGTGTTCATGGCATCTTCAAAATGTGAGTAGCAAAAATAAATATTTAACTATTCTGTGCAAATGAACTTTGTCTTGTCGTGTATTGTGAACCATGTGATTATTTTTCATTACTTTTGACGAGCTAATGAAGCCACATGAGAAAATGGATTTATTGCCTGGCCTTCATATTTCTGACAGGTTGTTCGACTAAACAAAAAGATTCGTACTTCTCCACTGAAAAAGCCTTATGGTATTTTAACAGGGTAAGGGAGATATGTAACCTTGATTCAGGCAGGCTCTGGGGGAAAAATCTGTACGGCCCGCTGATGTTTGTTGACAGGCAGACAAAGAAAATTTATGCTAACGGTCCTGACGCGGAAGGAACACTCAAGCTGAAGGACGGCATTTACACAGGCACCTTCCCAAGGGAGATTGTTCTGGATAATGCCGGCGCTAAAATTGGCGGGACATTATTTGCAACCGCACCCCTTCGTCAGAATGATGACACCTTCAGGATAGTTACAAGAGCCGTACACGGGCTCTTTCACACCTTCAGGAAGAACTCGGGCATCAAGCCTTCAGGCACTTTCATTAATAAAATGGATGAAAGGAATGCCAGGCTATGGCTCAAGCTGGAATGGAAAGCCCTGAGGAATGCAATTTCATCCGATGGTAAACATCGGGATCTCGCCTTGCGCGACGCCTTGATATTCAGGGGAGCCCGCAGGGAACAATACCCCATGGAGGTTAAGGAAGAGAACGGTTTCGAATGCTGGGAAGGCCTTACTACATTCACATACATGCTGCTTTGCAGCAAATCGGAGGAAGCTGCCAGGCAGAACCTCCTGGATAATCTTGACAGGACCTATAATTTCCAGTCATATTCCAGGTCATACGGATTTATCCATGGCGCTCTTTATGCATGGCTCGCGTATAAGAAGGGATTTGATTTCAGTACCATAACGCACGACAGCACGGATATGGCAAGGATAGCAGGGACCCTTTATAATATAAGGCTTCCATCGATATGCAGGGATGTGGCAGGAAGCGTGGCACTGGCCTACGAGCCCCAGGCTATCTACAAGGAGGAGGATCAGAGGGCTCAGAATATCAAAGATGAAATACACAGGCAAATCGAGGGCTTCACCGAAAACCCTGTAGTATTTCTCGAGCTCGAGAGCCCTTATTTCGATTTTGAGCCTGAAGAGATAAGGTCGCTTGACACGCTTGGCACAATATATAATTCAATAAGGGTATCAGATAACTGGGGCAAGCTCACCGTCGAAAAAGGAGGCTGCCTGGTATCTTATAACCTTAATAGTGTGAGAATCCCGGCGAAACAGGTCAGCGAAGATAAAAATCATATTACCGGCGATGGCTGGCATCTCATACTAAACGACGACTGGCACATGATAAAGATGAAAGAAAACTACTTTATCAGGAAGCTGGCGCCGTGATGGATTTCAGATAAGCTTCATCAGTTCCGATTCTCGTTCCTCGAGCGATTTGATTTTGGTCTCTGCGTCCGCTTTCTTCTTCTGTTCCATTGAAATGACATTTGCCGGGGCGTTATTAACAAACCTTTCGTTTCCAAGCTTATTCAGCACCAACCTTAGGAAACCCCTGGTGTATTCGAGCTCTTCCCTGGTTTTCCTGAGCTCTCCCTCCACATCGAGGCTGGAGCCGAGAGGTATATAAAACTCAACCGTCCTGACAATAAATGATGCAGCTCCGCCGACCTTTGAACCGGTAGGTGTTATTGCCGACAGATTTCCCATCTTCATAATCACCGGGTTAAAATGACTGTCAAAATCCTGCCCCGTCCTAACGAAAAGTTCAACCTTCTCTTTCAGGGGAATATTCATGTCTTTCCTGATATTTCGTACCGAACTGATAACCTCCCTGGCCACTTCAAACTTTTCAAGGACCGGCCCGGCGTGACGACGGTGATCGGGCATACGGCTGATCATCAGGCTTTCTCCGTCTTTTCTCTCATCCAGAAGCTGCCAGATCTCCTCTGTTATGAATGGCATAAAAGGATGAATGACATGCATGAGCTTTTCGAACAGCGCGACCGTTGCCCTGTAGGTTTTCTCATCAACCGGCTTCTGGTATTCCGGCTTGACGATTTCAAGGTACCATCCTGAAAACTCGTCCCAGAACAGTTTGTATGTCTTCATCAAAGCCTCAGATATCCTGAATTTCTTAAAATCGCCGTCTATCCCGGCCATGGTGTGCCTGAGCATCTCTTCCATCCAATCGGCGGCAATCGCCGAAGATTCGGGCTGTGCTATAGAGCCATCGACTTTCCAGCCCCTGAGCAGGCGGAAGGCGTTCCAGATTTTGTTTGCAAAATTCCTTCCCTGCTCCGGAAGGCTGTCGTCGTAAAGCAGGTCATTACCGGCAGGAGAGCAGAGAAGCATACCGACCCTCACTCCATCAGCGCCATATTTATCGACCAGTTCGAGGGGCTCCGGGGAGTTACCCAGCGACTTCGACATTTTCCTTCGCTGCATGTCGCGGACAAGCCCGGTAAGGTAGACATTGCTGAAAGGCTTTTTACCTTCAAATTCATATCCTGCAATGATCATCCTGGCAACCCAGAAAAACAAGATATCGGGCGCTGTTATGAGGTCGCTTGTGGGGTAATAGTACTTCATGTCGCCGTTACCAGGGTTGTTTATCCCGTCGAAGCAGGTAATCGGCCAGAGCCATGATGAGAACCATGTATCCATTACATCATCATCCTGCCTGAGGTCCCCGGCCTGAAGCGTTTTGTTACCGCTTTTCTTCCTTGCCAGCTTCAGCGCCTCGCCAGCATTTTCTGCAACGACAAAATCACCGTCATTGTAATACCATGCCGGAATCTGCTGCCCCCACCAGAGCTGACGGCTGATGCACCAGTCGTGTACGTTTTCCATCCAGTGCCTGTAAAGGTTTCTGAACTTGGATGGATAAAGATGTACTTCGCCATTCATTACAGCATCGAGCGCGGGCTTTGAAAGTTCCTCCATCCTTACAAACCACTGCTGCGAGAGTTTGGGCTCAATAACTGCGTTTGTCCTTTCCGACCTGCCTATTTTATTGTCGTGATTCTTCACCTTTGCCAGGTTTCCGCTCCTCCTGAGCTCAGCTTCCGCCAGCTCCCTGGCCTTAAACCTGTCGGTGCCCACGAACATGCCGGCTCTCTCGCTCATCGTGCCATCATCATTAAAAACATCGATCGAACTGAGCCTATGCCTGATGCCAATCTCGTAGTCGTTGATATCGTGCGCCGGGGTAATTTTAAGACAGCCTGTACCGAATTCCATGTCGACATAATCGTCGAAGATGAAAGGCACCTCGCGATTCGCCATCGGGACAATCACCTTTTTCCCTTTCAGGTGCCTGTACCTCTTGTCGGCCGGGTTGGCGCATACCGCGGTATCGCCAAGAATAGTTTCGGGTCGGGTGGTTGCAACGGTGATGAAATCATCTGAACCGACGATCCTGTACTTTACGTAATAGAGCTTTGATTTTTCTTCGGTATAATTGACTTCTTCATCCGAAACGGCTGTCCTTGCTTCAGGATCCCAGTTCACCATCCTTACACCCCTGTATATATGCCCTTTATTATAAAGATCGACAAAAACCCTTATAACCGAATCATACCTCTTTTCGTCCATTGTGAAGAGTGTTCTGTCCCAGTCGCAGGAAGCACCCAGGCGTTTCAGCTGCTCGAGAATCATCCCTCCATGCTTGTGCGTCCATTCCCATGCATGTCCGAGGAACTGCTCCCTCGTGAGATCTCGCTTTTCAATCCCTTCATTCTTAAGCTTTGCAACGACACGGGCCTCGGTGGCGATGGAAGCGTGATCGGTCCCCGGGACCCATAACGCATTCTTCCCCAGCATCCTTGCCCTGCGTATAAGCACATCCTGGATGGTATTGTTCAGCATGTGCCCCATGTGAAGCACACCGGTCACATTTGGCGGGGGGATGACAATCGTATATGGTTCACGTCCATCGGGAACACTCCTGAAAAAACCATGTTTCAGCCAGTAATCATACCACTTTCCCTCGGCCTTTGCAGGCTCATATTTTGAAGGTATTTCCAACATCTTACCTGAATTTGAGAAAATGCAAAATTATAAAAAATCCGTATTGTTCATTTAACCATTAGTATATCTGCGACGGGTCTCTCCCCGCTGTGATCGAATTTCTTGTTGTCGCACGGAATATTCACGACCCCGTAAAAAGGTTTTCCCCTGATCCACATCGTGGTGGATCCCCCGCCATCAAGATTTACCGCATCGACGCACTTAAGCGAAAGCATCAGGCCGGCAAGCAAGGGTATTGTGAGCCCGGCCGACCGGTCGCTCCTTCCATCTACCGTTACCAGGATTATCCGTTTATCTTTTCTTATGCCTATTGCCGTCCTGGGATGCCTGGCAACTGACAGTGATGTGTTGGGCAGGACCGCAATCCTTCCATTCTCCAGCAGCAGGGGACCTGTAATCAATGCATCACGGCAGGCTGAACAGCTGTCTATCCACCCGTTGGTTCTTTCCTTTAATATCACAGGGTTTCCGTCATTGCCTATGACAAGCAGTCCGCTCATATTTTCAACCCTGTGCCACATTGACGCGGTATCCCTGTCGGAGATCTTTCCGCCTGTCATGATATATGTGAGAGATCCGCCGTCGCGGATGCTGAAAAAGCCGGCGTTAACGGCTGCCAGTGCCCCGCAAGGTGAAGCCATCACACTGACAGGCAGATTTTTACCCGGATTGTAAACCAGGGAAATTTTTCTTTTGCCGGGATTGATGACAAGTATATTTATGTTCTGTGGCACGGAGTCTTCAAGAAAGGTATGTGAATACCGCCAGAAGAGCCCGGGGGCAATCCTCTCCCTATGCCACCTGATCCTTACCGCATTCCAGGGCTGTGCTGCCGCTGCTCCGTTAAGCAAAAGGAGGGTTGCCAGGAAACAGGTTCTGAACTGTGGATGCATATTTAAAAATTGAAAGCTGAATATACGGGATATTTACCGGCTAATTAAGAAATCTGCAAAGTGTTTCGCCATGTGCACAAAAAGATTGAAGTGCAACGCTGCAGGTCAATCAGCTTAACCAGCGGTAAATTCACCGATTATAACAATTACACTGTTCCGCCGGTGATATCCGATCCCCAAATTGCTTATTTTTGCTGATCTAAAAACGTAAACTGATGCCGTCAATATCTGAAAAAGGCAGGGCGATGCCTGCCTCACCAATAAGAAAGCTTGTCCCCTTCTCTGAAGAGGCGAAGAAGAGAGGAGTAAAAGTGTATCACCTGAATATAGGTCAGCCCGATATCCCTACGCCTGAAGTAGCACTTAAAGCGATCAGGAACTACGATGGCAAGGTAATCGAATACAGCCACTCGGCAGGAAACGAGACATATCGCCGAAAGCTTGCAGGCTACTATCAGAAAATAGGAATAAATGTCGACCACACTCAGATGATTGTCACCACAGGAGGATCTGAAGCGGTGTTGTTTGCACTCATGAGCTGTGTAAACCCGGGCGATGAAGTGATTACACCCGAACCATTCTACGCCAACTACCTGGGTTTTACCGTTTCTGCTGGCATCAGGATCGTACCTGTCATCTCGACCATAAAAAACGATTTTGCCCTTCCGCCGATAACCGAAATAGAGAAAAAGATTACACCCAGGACAAGGGGTATCATTATCTGCAATCCCAACAATCCGACAGGTTATCTTTATTCCAGGGAAGAACTTCTGACACTGCGGGACATCGTCAAGAAACACGATCTCTACCTTTTCTCTGATGAGGTTTACCGTGAATTCTGCTACGACGGGGCAGAGCATTTCTCGGCAATGAATCTGGAAGGGATCGACAACAATGTGATTCTCCTCGATTCGGTTTCAAAGCGGTACAGCGAGTGCGGTGTGAGGATCGGTGCCCTGATATCAAAGAACAAGGAGGTTATTTCAACCGCATTAAAATTTGCCCAGGCCAGGCTTTCTCCCCCGGGACTTGGCCAGGTGGTTGGTGAAGCTTCGATAGATACTCCGGAGGACTATTTTAAGGATGTAAACCGCGAATACACCGCGAGGAGAAACTTTATGGTCAGGGCGCTCAACGAAATGCCGGGGGTTTACTGCCCCAAGCCCAGGGGAGCATTTTATACTGTTGTAAAGCTTCCGGTTGATGATTCCGATAAATTTGCACAGTGGCTACTTGAGAAATTCGAATACAAAAAACAGACAGTGATGGTTGCTCCTGCCTCCGGGTTCTATTCAACAGCCGGGTCGGGGAAAAACGAAGTCAGGATAGCCTATGTTCTCAATACCGAAGATCTGAAGAATGCAATGGAGACGCTTGCCGAGGCACTTAAGGTTTATCCAGGCAGGACCGAATAATTATAATGCATGAAAAAGTCGAGGATAGCTCTAATAGGAGCCGGGAATATCGGTACCGCTCTCGCCAGGGGACTGATCTCATCTGGTCTTTATAAGCCCGGAGATATCCTGATGGCAGAGAAAAGGGAATCCAGGGCAGGATATCTTGAATCACATGGCTTCACTGTCTGCCGCAGCAGTGCAGAAGCAATAAAAGGGACACCTTTAGTAGTCATCTCCGTAAAGCCCCGGCAGTTTGACGAGGTGGTGAACGAGATCTCTGCCAGCCTGAAGAAGGACCAGATCATAATTTCGACCGTCACGGGAAAGTCACTGTCGGAAATCGAAGCCGCCTTCGGGAAGAATCCTCTTGTGAGGATAATGCCGAATACCGCCCTGGAGATTTGCCAGTCGATGACCTGTATCGCTTTCAGGAACGTACCTGAAAAACTGAAGAGCGGGATTATTTCCATGTTCGACAGGATGGGCAGGACACTCGTGATAGACGATGAGCTGATGGATGCCTCGACGGTAATCGGTGCCTGCGGTATCGCCTTTGCCCTGAGGTTCATGAGGGCCATGTCGCAGGGCGGGATCGAGATCGGCTTTAACTCGGAAATGGCACAGTTCATTACGGCCCAGACCGTTAAGGGCGCTGCCGGCCTCATCCTCGGGAGTTCCAATCATCCCGAGAGTGAAATCGACAAGGTCACAACGCCGCAGGGTATTACAATTTCAGGGCTTAACGAGATGGAGCACCAGGGATTGAGCTCTGCAGTGATAAAGGGCCTGACCACCTCATTCAGCAAACTGGAAAACCTTCCGGGTAAAAGTCACCGGTAGAGGAGATACTTTGCCCTTATTTTCATGAATTTTTCAATGCCGCCCGCCCAGGTTGCCCTGATTTCTTCAGCCGACATTCCTTTTTCAATCTGCTGTCTCAGCACTGGTCCCCCGGCAAGTGTGTCGAAGTATGAATTAAAGAACTTCGGCTTATCGGGGTAATCCCTGTAAGCTTCTATTATCCACTGCAGGTTAATACGACCGGCGGGAACCAGCCCCCTGGTTGTTGCATCTCTCAGGTCAACACCGAAGCATACCTTATCTTTGTACATCGGGCTTTTAGATCCGGGGCCGCTCCTCGGGGTAAAGCTGAAACCTTTATCGGGCATTTCCGGGCTGCCAAAGACCTCAAATGGAAACGGGGTTCCCCTGCCGCACGAAAGAGCCGTCCCTTCGAAGAAACAAAGGGTCGGATACAGCCACACAGAATTCTGGTCCGGCAGGTTAGGTGATGGTCTCACGGGGAGCTTATAAAACCTGGAATGGGAATAATTAATGCATGGAACTACGACAAGGTTGCATCTCTTACCACCTTCAAGCCATCCTTCTCCATTGACCATCATGGCATACTCTCCCACAGTCATCCCATGCACCACGGGAACAGGATGCATCCCGACAAATGATTTGTATGCTGTATCCAGAATATTGCCGTCGACAAAAAACCCGTTCGGATTGGGCCTGTCAAGGACAACGCATAGCTTACCTTCATTTGCACAGCTTTCCATCACGAGAGTCAGGGTTGAGATATAAGTATAAAACCTCGTCCCTACATCCTGTATATCGAAAAGAACTACATCAATTCCTGAAAGGTCGCCTCCGGCAGGTTTGCTGTGGGTACCATACAGGCTTATGATTTTAATGCCTGTCGACTGGTCGCGGCTGTCGGAGATTGTCTCTCCCGCGTCAGCCATGTTCCTGAAACCATGTTCGGGAGCGAATATGACCCGAAGGTAAACCCCAAGGGAAACCAGCGTGTCGACAATGTGGGTTTTCCCTGCCATCGAAGTCTGGTTTGCCACTACGGCCACCGCTCTTCCGGATAAAAGCTTCAGATACTCACCGGTTCTCAGATCGCCTGTTATCACAGGAACGGAATCTTTGTCAGTCATGGGCTTTCTCCGGGAACCAGCCGGTACGGTACTATGAGAACATGAGGAAATCAGACCCATGCCCAGAACAAGAGTTAATATGACATGGAGACGTGGCATAGTCGTGGAAATCATGTGATGTAAATCTAGCGAATTTATTCCTCTTTGTCCTGCCGGGCGGGCTCAATGGTCTAAAAATTACTAATTTTGAGACAGTCGGAAAATGAACCTGCCATACTTCATAGCGGAAAGGCTGATTAAAGGCCGGAAAGAGGGAACATCCTTCTCGAGGCCAATAAATGTCATAGCAGTCGTCGGCATCGCCGCCGGTCTTGCCGTAATGATAATTGCGGTATCTGTCCTCACCGGGTTCAAGCAGCAGATAAGGGAAAAGGTAGTCGGATTCGGTGCCAATATCCAGATACTTAATTTCGATTCAAATAACTCGTACGAGACCGCCCCGGTAAGCTCCGACCAGGAATTTATAGGAAGGATAAAGAGTCTCAGGGGTGTGCGTCATGTCCAGGTTTTTGCAACGAAGGCAGGCATAATCAAAACCGACGAAAATATCCAGGGTGTTGTACTTAAGGGGGTTTCCTCGGATTATGACTGGAGCTACTTCAGGAAAAACCTGGTAGAGGGAAGTGTGCCGGTGATCACCGACACGGCTATCACAAACAGGGTCCTTATCTCGAAAAAGATATCCGGCATGCTTTCGCTGAAGCTTGGTGATTCATTCGCGGTGCACTTTGTACAGGACCCTCCCAGGATGAGGAAGTTTGTGATATCCGGAATCTATGAAACCAGCCTGGAGGATTTCGACAAGATTTATGTTTTCTGTGATATTGGACATATAAGGAAGCTTAACGGATGGGCCGACAACCAGGTGAGCGGTTTTGAGATTTATATAAGGGATTTTGATGAGCTCGGCAGGATGACCGCTGATGTAAATGACGCTGTCGGCTACAGGCTGAAGGAGGATGAACCTGCCGTCAAGGTCGTCAGCATCAGGGAAAAGTACCCCCAGATTTTTGACTGGCTGAGCTTCCAGGACATCAATGTCATTATTATTATTGTACTGATGCTCGTTGTGGCAGGATTTAACATGATTTCAGGTCTGCTTATACTGATACTGGAGAAGACAAACCTTATCGGCGTTCTGAAGGCCCTGGGTTCGGAAGACAGGACGATAAGGAAAGTATTCATGATACAGGCTGCCTGGCTTATTGCAAAGGGCCTTTTCTGGGGAAACCTTCTTGGAATCGGCCTGGCACTGTTCCAGCTTAAAACCGGCTTATTCACACTCGATGCCTCCTCGTATTATATCAAGAGTGTCCCGGTTAATCTGAATGCACTGCATATCCTGATTCTCAATGCTGTTTCAATGGCGGCAATTATCCTGATGCTCATTATTCCATCGCAGCTTGTAAGCAGGATCACACCTGTGAAAGCGATAAGGTTCGACTGAATACTATCACGTTAAACTGCCCCCGTCCTCCCAGGTTCATGCTTATTCAAAACCGCGGTATTCTGTTCAAGTAGCTGGATTGCAGTTCATTTATCAGCTAACTTAAACGTATCATACTTATTGTCTGCAGTATACAAACTTAATAATTTAAAGCCCCCTTTCGGGCAGTCAATTTTTCGGAAAATTTTTTTTATACCTGTTTCGGTAATTTTTTTAAGCCAAACCGGTATAATGATTTACAAAATAAACCTCATTTTATCAAATGGCGTCAATCATAAACATCTGTGAAACAATCTGATTTACACTAGTTTGATAATTTGTTTTTGATGTTTAACTTTCCATTTTCAAAGAGCCTGCGTGATGAAGAAATTTGATGCAAGGAGGAACTATGAACTGACCCGGAGGGCAATTGGTTATGTCGACAGAAAATCTGCCACGGTTAAAGATTATAAGCGGATCGGTTTTAAATCAGGACTGGAGGTTCACCAGCAGCTTAGAACGAAAGGAAAGCTTTTCTGCAGGTGCCCGGCGGGAATTTATCATGGCAATGATGAATACAATGCCGAGCTCATAAGGCACATGAGGCCCACGCTTAGCGAGCTTGGTGTTTACGACGGAACGGCCCTGATGGAATTCAAGACTAAGAAAGAGATCAGGTACAGGATCAACAATGTTACCGCATGTACGTACGAGGTGGATGATACTCCGCCATTCCCGATCGACAGGGAGGCGCTTGAAATTGCTCTTGAAATCTCCATCCTTTCAAAGTTCAATATAGTAGGTGAGGTTCATATTACAAGAAAGCAGTACCTCGACGGCAGCATCCCTACGGGATTCCAGAGAACCGCAATACTGGGAGTTGAAGGGGAGATCCAGCTCATAAACAAAAAGGTTCGGCTTATCCAGCTGAGCATAGAGGAAGATTCGTGCAGGGAGATCTCCGATATCTGTCATACAAGGGTTTACAAGACCGACAGGCTCGGCATGCCTCTTATTGAAACTGTAACATATCCCGATATGCTTACTCCCGACGAGCTTGCCGAGGGTGCGGAGTACATAAGATTTCTTAACAGAAGCACCGGGAAGGTAAGGACCGGGATTGGTGCTGCGAGAGAGGATGTAAATGTCAGTTGCGAGGGGGGCACGAGGGTTGAGCTGAAAGGGGTCTCTCACAACTCATGGATCCCTGAACTATCGCATAATGAATGTTTCAGGCAATGGGCCCTTTTGAATATCAGAAAGCTTCTAAGGGAAAAGCTGATTGACATCTCGCTCTGGAAAATGACCCCGAGGGAGATTGATTTCTCAACCCCCGATGTCATAAGCAAACCTGTGAGGTTTGCCCTCGACAAGGGATTCAGGATATACGCCATAAACCTTCCCGGTTGCCGCGGCATTCTCTCCCACTTCACGCAACCGGGCAGGATTTTTGCCGATGAAATTTCCGACAGGCTGAAAGTGATCGCATGCATTGAGAAGCCAAATATGATGCATTCGGAAGAAATTGAGCCGGTGCTCTCTCCAAAGGAATTTGAAAAGATTGCAAGGTTCATGGGTGCTGGTGAAAATGATGCACAGCTTGTTATCTGGGGGCCGGAAGGTGATATCCCCACCGCGCTCGAGACTATCGACGAGAGAATAAAGCTTGCATGGGAAGGAGTCCCTAATGAAACCCGGAAAACCTTTCCCGACGGAACCAGCATGTTTGAAAGAGTGCTTCCAGGGAGGGACAGGATGTATCCTGATACCGATTCTGAGCCGATACCCCTGACAGACGACTATATAAAAAAACTGAACGAGATGATACCTGTACTGGTTTCTGAACGTTACCACCAGCTTAAAGGCTGGGGTGTTCCTGAAGATACCTTCCGCTACATTCTCAGTAAAAACATGGTCCCCCTTATCGAGAGGATCTCATCATCATGTGGCTTCTCTCCACGTTATATTGCCACATTCCTCGGTCATACATTCAAGAATATTGAAGGAAGGAAGAAACCGAGGAAAAGCTTTACCTACGAGAAGATTTACGGGCTGTTCAGCTATATTGCAAAGAAAAAGCTCCTGCCTTCAATTGCAAGGGTCATGCTTCCTGTTATTTACGACCACCCCGATATGGAATTCGGTTCGGTGCTTACAGCAATAGATTTTACAAGGTACTCAATGAGTGAAATAACCGCTCCGGTCGACTTTTTATACCAGAAATTCAGGCAGATAAGGTTATCCGACAGTGAAAATGCCCCGGCCGACTGGCTCATGGGTCAGCTGCACAGGCAGGCCCTGGGTAATGTTGACCTGACAGAGCTGAAGAGCGAGATTGAAAACAAAATCAGGAAAGCAAAATGACAGAAGATATTTTCCAGGGATATAAGGGACGGGCGCTGGAGATGCTGAAAAAATTCAATGTCAGGGTCTGGGGCAAGGCGGAAATTGACACGTCGAGGGGAATCTTTAAGGGAACCGTTCTTCCAAGGGCAGAGAATGATGATGATAAGCATATTGTACTCAAGATTGACACCGGCTACAATATCGGCATTGACATTTTCACCATCAGGTCAATGATTGAGACCGGCTACCAGAAGGCCAATTACAAGATACCTGAAAAGGATTTTCCCTACTCATCGGAGAAGCCCTCGGTGAAATTGTTCGGAACAGGAGGTACAATCGCTTCAAGGCTCGATTACAGGACCGGTGCGGTAATACCTGCTTTCTCCCCCGGGGAGCTCTATGGTGCGGTTCCGGAGCTTGCAGATGTCTGCAATATCAATACTGAAAAACTGTTCGCGGTCTTCAGCGAAAACATGGGACCCGACCAGTATATTAAACTGGCCAAGGCAATCGGGAAAGAGATTTCAAACGGGATAGACGGAATAATGATAGGTCACGGAACCGATACCCTTCACCACACAGCCGCCGCGCTCTCGTTCATGATCCAGGATTCTCCCGTACCGATAATTCTTGTCGGATCGCAGAGATCATCTGACAGGCCATCATCCGATGCCGCCCTGAATCTTATTCATGCCTCAACAGCCGCAGGTCATGGCGATATTGCCGAGGTGCTTGTATGCATGTTCGGTCCTACATCGGATGAGTACGGATTCCTTCACAGGGGCACCAGGGTCAGGAAAATGCACAGTTCGTACAGGTCCACTTTCAGAACAATCGGGGACACCCCGGTAGCTACGGTTACCAGGAAGGGAGTAAACCCTATAAAAAAGAGCTACAACCCGAGGAGGAAGGACAGGAATGTAAAGATACTTCCGTATTTCAGCGAGAAAGTGACGATGCTTTATTATTACCCTCACATCCAGCCTGAAATAATGACCAACCTTGTGGACATGGGATATAAAGGTATAATTATAGTAGGCACAGG
The DNA here is from genome assembly GCA_035541795.1 of Bacteroidales bacterium. Classification (GTDB taxonomy): domain Bacteria; phylum Bacteroidota; class Bacteroidia; order Bacteroidales; family VadinHA17; genus LD21. The sequence goes on along the minus strand of DATKMR010000001.1, from coordinate 299,079 downwards.
TCTTGGTCACGTGAACAGGGAGCTTTACCCGGCTCTTGATTATGCAAGGGAAAAAAATGTCGCTGTCTATATGACCCTCCAGACAATCTGGGGCTATGTTCACATGTATGTCTATGAAACAGGACGTGACATGATGGCTAAAGGGGTCATACCTCTTGGCAACATGCTTCCTGAAGTTGCCTGGGTCAAGCTTGGCTGGGCGCTAGGACAGACGGAAGACCAGGAAGAGGTCAGGAGGATAATGCTGACACCTGTAAATGATGAGATAACTGTAAAAGAACCTTATAATGGTTACCTTGTTTACCAGGGAGGAGTGCCCGAAGTGGAAGATTTTGTCAGGAAATTCAGGAAATGAATGAATAGGTTCGCGGGTGAGCTGAAAGCTGAAATCGAAAAAGGGCTTCCGGGAACTGAGGTTCAGTGGTCAATGGCATCCTCCGACAGGTTTGTTAAAAACTTCCCGCGGATACCGGAAAAGGATTCCCTCGAAGCCGGCGTACTGATACTTCTCTACCCCCGCAACAGAAATATTTATACCGCCTTTATACAGCGGCCCGATTACCAGGGGGTGCATGGTGGACAGATAAGCTTCCCCGGGGGAAAGAAAGAGGCTTCCGATGCCGACCTGGTTTCCACAGCGAAGCGCGAATCTGCTGAAGAAATAGCGATAAATCCCTCTGACCTCGAGATTGTCGGCATCCTGACCCCGCTTTATATTCCTGTAAGCAGGATCGTCGTAACACCAGTTGTTGCCTGGACAAACAGGCGACCTGCCTTCAGACCCGACCCGGCCGAGGTTGAATATATCATAGAAGCGCCGCTGGATCGGTTTCTCAACAGGTCAATAATCCGTACCGGGCCCTGGCAGGTGAGGGGTGAAAACCTCACCATCAGGTATTTCGGCTACGATGGACACGTCATATGGGGAGCAACTGCGATGATACTCCAGGAACTGCTTGTTATTATTACCAGGGCCGGTCTTTCCCCGAGGGAATAATATATTTATACTCTGAGTACCTCTGGAGAATTTCCGAAACGAAATTAACCGGTTCGTTACCCCTGCAGTATCCGTTTCTTACCACCGGGTCGTTATAATACGACGGATCGGTCTTTTTCAGAAGGTAGTAGGCCACATTATTATCCCATAACAGGGGGTTCTTACCGTGTTTCTCCGCGAGCTTCATCGCGTCGATGATATTTCCTTCCCCGCAATTATAAGCAGCAAGGATAAACTTGATCCTCTCTTTCTCATCAGGTATCCTGTCGGCAAAGAAATCCTGCAAGTACCTCAGGTACCTTACACCGCCCTTAATATTGTTGACCGGTGAAGCTTTGATATCCACTCCAAAAGTCCTTCCGGTGGCAGGCAGGACCTGCATCAGCCCGTATGCTCCGGCAAACGATACGACATCAGGGTCAAACCTCGACTCCTGGTAGATCAGTGAGGTCAGAAGACGCCAGTCCCAGTTGATAGTATCGCTGAATGACTTTATATACATATCCCAGGGCGAGACCTTGCCGGTTGTTAATGTATAGTAATCACTTTTAATAATGTGGTTCGACCAGCTGTTCCTGAAGTACTTTGAATAAAGCAGGCTGTAATTCTCTGTCGACTTGTATGATTCGAGCCAGTTGTTGAAGAGAGCTGTTAACTTTTCGGACTTTTGCCTGCGTACGCCCCATGCCAGGCTGTGCTCATCGCTCATTACAGTCTTCGAATCAATAACAGGATAATAGCCAGTATTTACAAGGGCGATGCTTTCATCACAAACGGCAAAGTCAATTTCCCTCTTAGCCACGAGCGATACCAGGTCCTCAGTTTCAAAAGGCACCTCGATAACAGTTATCTTTCCGCCGGGCTGGGTATTCAGCTGTCTCAGGCATTCGGCTGCCGATGAACCTGACTGGATATATACAGTCTTCCCTGCAAGCGCGGACCTGCTCCTAACAATGCTTTTATCCAGGTCCTTTGGACTCATGGTGTTCCACCTGTTCGGCTTCCTCTGGATGAGAACCTGCCTTGACCTTCCTGTGGAAGATGTCACACCAACCTGTCTTTCCAACAGCGAGTTAACACTCAGATCGACAGCCAGCAGGTCGGCCTTCCCGGCATTGAGCAGTTCAACCGATTTATTTACATCATTTTCGGTTACTATCTCCAGGTTCAACCCCGAATATTCTGCAAAAGATTTAAGAAGCTCATAATGGAATCCCATCGGAGTGCCTTTGTAGATAAAATAATTTGTGGAATTGAAGTCAGTAACTGCAACAAGCTTGCCCCTCGTCCTGAAATCATCGAGATCGAGAAAAGATGTCTGACTTATTACCTTGTTCGGGATATCCCTGTTACAGGACATTTGCTGAATCAACAGCAGGAAAATCAATAAAATATAACCCTTCTTCAATAATCTTTGCTTTGGTTACTAAAGTGAAATTTTGAGGGCGCAAAGATAGTAACTTTTTTCTAATCATAAAATGTCCAGGCCAGTCCGTACCTGAAACACCTGATATTCAATGGATAACCAGGCACCAAAAAGTAGTTATACCCGCTCATTTTCGAGTTCAGGTGATCGAGCATCAGGAAGATGCGAGTGCGCTTCAATTTAACATTAAGAAATGCATTCAGGTAGGGGTAATTTCCTGTCACAACCGAGGCCTGCTGGTAATATACTCCTGTTGCAGGCATCCAGGAGTATCCATGATAACCGGTGTAATACAGGGCTTCCACTCCAAGTTGTGTCAGCAGGTTACCGTTAGTGATCCTGAAATGAAAATTATGTTCAAAGAACCCTGCCGACCTGGCAGAGACCAGCGGAAGATCAAGGATATTTTTGTTGCTCGACACCTGTACCATCAGCTGGTTATCGAGATGAAGCTTCCATACCGAGAATTCCTTCCTTGCCTGGGCCGATAAAACAGAAAGGGCCCCTGAATTCTGAGCAGGCAGTGCATCCGGCCCGAAGTAAATAAAATTGTGTATAATGCTGTAATCGAACCTTAGGCTCATCCTGCGGGAAGGGAATTGAAAGTCAGTGCCGGCTTTGAATCCGAATTCCTTGCCGAAGGAATTATTCCACCTGAAATTATTGCTCACCCAGTTTTCAATCCACTCCGAAGGTGATGTATTGAAAATACCACCTGTAATATTCCATATTGCCGGACCCTTCGAAAAATCAAAACTTTTGCTCACCAGTCCGCTGGCATTAAAATCACCCGCCCTGTAGCCGTTGAGATAAAACTCGCCTTCGGCTTCCCACCGTAATTTCTTCCCGATGTTGTTAAAGAGCCGCCCGACAGCCAGGGTATTGCTTCTCTGCCAGCTTCTTAACCCCAGGTAAGGCGCTTCCGCCCGGGTCTCCTGGAAATACTTATACAGCTCATTTCTTATACCGAATCCACCGCCAAGCCTGAACTTCCTTTTTTCATTGGTTGAAAAATCAAATCTCAGTGTGTTTTTCAGGATTCGCATGGAGAGCGTATCAAAGGTAAGGTCAGAATTCATGAAGACATTCTCGTAAAACCCGCTGCCGGGATAACTGTCGGTGTATGACCTCCTGCCCTTTTCAAGGGTAAGAATATGCGAAAAAGTACCGTTGAAAAAGGGATCCTTCGCTGTGATAACTTTTCCCGAATCCCGCCTGGCAGAATCCCTTACAGCAGTTACCTTCCTTTCCAGCCTGTATCTCTGGACAAGCAGTATGTTCCAGTTCTTAAGAGTGGTCTGCGCATTATCCAGTCCGCTAAGGTTGACCTCAACATCCTTTGTATTATAGGTAGGCAGCTGTGAAAAATTAATTATCCCCCCGTTTTCCTGGTCAATAAAGCTGTTTATCCCCAGCTGGGCATATGCTTTGTATTTTTCACCGGTATATGAATAGTGCAATGCGAAGGTCTTATCGTTGGCCCGCTGGTAACTGTACTGGCCCAGGCTGTAGGTTATATCATAAACCAGTCCGAAGTTCATGAAACGGTTTATGTTCTGGGAATGTCTCACCCTGAATGTCTGCTCCGCCCTGTCGCGCGGACCCGCATAGTTAAAGACCATTTCCGTGAACGGAACCTGCGTATTGATGAAAAGTGCGTTTTCGGGAGTATGCATGAACGGGTAAAGATACCTGTAAAGGTACCTGTCAGGGTCATTGATCCTGTCGAAGAAATTTACCTGGTATAATGGCTGTCCGTAATTACCCGGATATGCATTGAACCAGGAGTTCCTTTCGGCAAGCCTGTATCTGTGAAAAAGAGAAAATGCGGTATCGAGCGAAACCGGGACCTCTTCGGTGTAATCATCGGAAAGCTTCCACTGCCTGGTAACATGGTGCCTTGTCGTATCGGCTTTCTGGGCCTGAAGCATCAATGTTCCGGCAAGCACGACAACTATGAGCAACGATTTACGCATCGCCCGCAAATATAGGAAAAAGCAGTGTAATGGTCAGGGTCGAATGTTAATCTACATTGTCGTTCAGGTAGGCATTGTCTTCCCTGAGCACTGGTTCGTCATCATCGCCCGAATGAAGTGTGAACTTCGAAACCTTGCTGTCTGCAGCCTTTTCAGGGGCACCAAGTGACAGGTTCTTACGCACATATGCCGGTACATCCTCAAAGGTGTCTATATTGTCTTTCATCGCTTTGTTTGACAGACCTTCCTTTTTCAGGATATTCTGCATGTGCTTCACTTTTCTGAGGGTAGCATCGGATTTTGACACCTGGTCCTGGTCGGTAACAGATTTCCTTGGCCTGATCAACTGGGCCTCTTCCTTATCCTCAAGTCCGAAATCGATGGTCCCCTGGGATTCTTCATCAATATCTGTGATAATGGATTTTTTCCCTTTCTGGTGAACTGTAAACACATCGTTGCCTTCCTCCGGAATAATCCGCTGCGGGATAACGGGTGTCGGCGTGTCGAGGCTTACCTTGTGAGGTTCCTTGGGCTTATAAGGCTGGAAGATGCTGTTTGCCTCGAAGCCCGTGGCGATAACTGTGACGCTGATCTCCTCGTTGAGGCTGTCGTCCTTGGAAAGGCCCCTGATAATCAGCGCATCATCCGATGCAACTTCATATATATAATCTGTTATCTCTCCAAGCTCGTCCATTGTAAGTTCATGTTCGCCGTTACCCGTGGAGATATTAATGAGTATGCTCCTGGCCCCTGTTATATCGTTGGAATTGAGCAGGGGCGATGCCAGGGCATTTTCGATTGCCTTAATTGCCCGGTTTTCACCCGCGGCGCTTCCCATACCCAGCAGTGCCACCCCGGAGTCTCTCATAACAGTCTCAACATCAGCAAAGTCCACATTAATATAACCGGTAACCGTTATTATTTCAGCTATTCCCTTAACTGCGGTTGTCAGGACATCATCGGCTTTTGCAAAAGCTGTGGAGACCGGCTGATTGCCGTATATCTCCCTTAGCTTCTCGTTGTTTATCACGAGCAGGGAATCGACCTTATCCTTGAGTTCGCTCACCCCGTCGATAGCGTGCTTTATCCTCACCTTGCCTTCCGATTTGAAAGGTATTGTCACAACGGCAATCGTCAGGAGCCCAGCGTCCTTGCATGCTTTTGCTATTACAGGTGCAGCACCGGTTCCCGTGCCACCGCCCATACCTGTAGTGATGAATACCATCTTGGTGTTCCCCGATAAGGCTTCCATAACGTCGGCGATATTCTCCAATGCAGCCTTCCGGCCGATCTCAGGCTTGCTGCCGGCACCCCTCCCTTCGGTGAGTGCCTCGCCAATCTGCACCTTAACCGGGACCTGGCTCTTTACAAGCGCCTGATGATCAGTATTGCATACCACAAAATTGACATCGCGTATGCCTTTTTCAAACATGTGGTTTACAGCGTTATTTCCACCTCCGCCAATCCCCAGGACCTTGATTATGGAGGATCTTTCGACCGGGAGGTCAAAATTCATCAGCTCATCTGCCATAGCTATAGTGATTTAAAGTTTTGAACAGCATTTAATCTAACAACCATATTATCAGCTTATCTTCTGATCCTCAATCTCGAACATCCTTGTAAGTATGCTCTTGATCTTATCCGTAAGGGATATTCTCTCCTCTTCCGGTTCATTAGCTTCGGCTTCATTAACTGCCACTTCCTCTTCCTCAGTTTCCTCTTTTTCTTCAACAGGCTTTTTGGTGACAGGCTTCACGTAATCCTCATGTGTCCCTGCATTAAACGATTTATGATAGGTCTCAAGGTATTCGAAACCTCTCATTACAAGTCCGACGCTGGTTGCATACATAGGCTGGTTGATCTCATTCTTTGCGGCGCCACCAAGATGTTCGTTGGGTAATCCTATCCTTACATCCATGGCGGTCTTGAACTTCATGAGCTGGGGAAGGTGCCTGAGCATTGCCCCGCCCCCGGTTATTACAACCCCTGCCGCAAGCTTGTCGGCATAACCCGAATTCTGGATCTCGAAGTTCACGGCATCAATTATCTCCTCCATCCTCGACTGGATTATATAAGCGAGGCTCTTGAAGGAAATCTCTTTCGGATCCCTCCCGCTGATGCCGGGTATCGACACAACCTTGTCTTCGGGTGCAATGTCGCCAAGCGCCGAACCGTACTGGATCTTAAGCTGCTCGGCATGACGGTGCAGAATAGCACATCCTTCCTTGATATCCTTTGTTATGACATTGCCGCCGAACGGGATCACCGCGGTGTGTCTTATTATATTATCGTAGTAGATTGCCACGTCGGTGGTTCCGCCGCCGATATCTACGAGCACAACTCCGGCCTCCTTCTCATCATCGGTGAGGCAGGCATCAGAAGATGCGAGAGGTTCAAGGATCATATCCTTTACCATGAGTCCCGCTTTCCTGATACACTTCTCAATATTTTTTGCTGCAGCAACCTGGCCGATCACTATGTGAAAATTGGCTTCGAGCCGCCTCCCGCACATTCCGATCGGGCTCTTCACTCCCGTTTCATTATCAACAATAAAATTCTGCGGGATAACATGTATGATCTCTTCACCGATGTCGATATGGATCTTATGCATATCCTCAATCAGCCTGAAAACCTCCTCCTTGTTAATCTCGTCATCGTAATTGTCGCGCATAATATAGCCTCGGCTTTTCATGCTTTTGATATGCTGGCCCGCTATACCGACAAAAACTTCCGAAAAGCTGATTCCGGATCTCTTCTGGACGTCAAGCACTGTCTGTTCAATTGCGTTTACGGTGTCCTCGATATTGAGCACAACGCCCCGCTTGACACCCCTGGAAGGAGCCTTGCTGAGACCGAGAATATCAATCTTCCCGTTCTCATTCTTCGTACCGACAATAGCCACTATCTTGGTGGTACCGATGTCGATTGCTGCTACATACTGTTCTTTTTTGTTCATAGCTGTATAATATGGTTGTTATTTATTATCTCTTCCTGCATACTATCTGGCTCTCAAATTCAAGGTCAATAAGATCATACCTGTTCCATCCCGTAACCGGCATCACATCCCTGTAGAATACTTCAAGGTTACGCAGCTTGCCCCTGTAGTTCCCAATCGTTCCCAGGTGTATCCTGTGGTCGCCCATACGGGGTATCAGGTCAATTTCATCTTCATCATCCACATTTATCTGGTCAATCTGTGCCGACCAGAAATTATCGTGCCGGATATATTGCACCAGTTCATATATATCCGGAAGGATGCTGTTCTTTATCGCGGTATCTAGCACGCTGACACCATTAAGCATCTGCGATGTAATTCTTATGTTTCCTTCCAGGATGTGGAGCCTTGGTGTATAGAGTTTTTTCCTGTGAAGCACCACGCCCTCATCATCCAGAAAATAATCGCCTCCTCCTGCAATAATTCTCAATATCGGGTTCCTCTGGTTCGCGTAAACATGAAGTGTACCGTCGATCGAGAAATAAGCTTCAGCTTCCTTGAGCTCCCTGAGTCGTGAAAGCCTCTCTTCGATCGAACCCAGCGAGATTGAATTAACAGGGGCGCCAATTACCCTTGCCCCTCCTGATGAAACCAGGTTCCTGATCTCGAGCTTGTTTACAAGATGAAAATCGGATGAATCGGCAATATTTATGCTTATCCCTGTGCATGTCATGCCGTTCGTCCGGTGAGTAAGAAATGCCGGAATTATCACCAGGTATGATGACGAAAGCAATATTAATATCCTCCCGGCAATCTTCATTTCCTTCTCAGGTTAAGTTCGTCCTCTATTGGCCTGACGAGCCTGTCAATATCACCGGCCCCGATGGTCAGCAGTACATCAATACCCGCGATATCAAGCCCGGAAGGTATATCCGATTTTTTGAGAAGCTTTTTGTTCCCGTTTTTCATCCGCTCTAGGATCATCAAGGAGGAGACTCCGGGCATTGGCTTTTCCCGTGCCGGATAAATGGGAAGCAGTATCACTTCATCGAGTGTATCCAGTATCTGGGCAAAACCGTCGGCGTGATCACTCGTCCTCGAGTACAGGTGCGGCTGGAAAATGCCTGTGATCTTTCTGCCGGCGTAATACTCCCTGACAGAATTAATGCAGGCCCTTATCTCCTCTGGATGATGGGCGTAATCGTCTATATAAACGAGTCCCGGGCGGTCTATCCTGATATCAAACCTTCGCTGAACACCCCTGAAAGTGAAAAGAGATGACCTGATTTCATCCGGTTTTACACCGCAAAGAAGAGCCACTGAAGAGGCCGCAACAGCATTTTCAATATTCACCTTCCCGGGGAAAGGAAATTTTATGTCTTCAATTGTTCCTTCCGGGGTGACCAGGTCAAATGTAAACGTACCGGATTCCTGTACAATATTCACGGCCCTGAAATCTGATCCCTCATCCAGCCCGTATGAAAATACGTCGACCCATTCAGCTATCCTGGCCCTGTGCCTGATTTTCTCATGAATCACCAGCTTGCCGCCCCTCCTGATCTTTTCAAGGAACTCATTATAAGCTTCTATCATGACATCCTGAGTTCCGTAAATATCGAGATGGTCAGCATCCATTGCCGTTACTATTGCCATGGAAGGTGTCAGCCTGTGAAAGGACCTGTCAAACTCGTCGGCCTCGATCACTGTATATCTGCTTGCCGAGGTCAGAAGGTTGGTGTTATAGTTTTTCGAGATCCCCCCCAGGAAAGCCGAGCAACCAATTGATGAAACCGTAAGTATGTGGGCCAGCATGGTCGAAACAGTCGTTTTGCCATGTGTCCCGGATACGGCCAGGGTATCGGTATGCCTTGATATCTCTCCAAGTATCTCGGATCTCTTTTTCAGTTCATAGCCATTGGACCTGAAGAATGATAATATTGAGTTATCCTTAGGGATGGCAGGTGTATAAACGATTAAGACACTGTCTTTTTCTGCGATGTTTTTATAGAGAGGAGGAACGGTAACGGAGTCGTCTTCAAAGGTGATTTTGCATCCCTCCGACTCGAGAGCCAGGGTAATGGCGGAAGAGCTCCTGTCGTAGCCTGCAACTTCGATATTCAGAAACCTGAAATACCTGGCAATGGCACTCATTCCGATGCCTCCGATCCCGATAAAATAGACCCCTTTTATATTATATCTCTCCTTCATCCGATAAGTTTCAAAACTTCTCCCGCTATCCTTACATCGGCATCTCTTTCAGCCAGCCTGAGTATGTTTTCAGAAAGCCGGGCACGCAGCGGCTGGTCGTTCATCAGCTTCACCGATACATTGGTGAGACTTGCAATAGCATCTTCGTCCTTCACCATTATTGCAGCATTCTTATCTGCCAGCGAAAGGGCGTTCCTTGTCTGATGATCCTCGGCCACGTTGGGTGACGGGACAAGTATCACGGGTTTGCCGACGAGGCAAAGCTCGGAAATGGTGCCTGCACCGGCCCTCGAAATGATTATGTCGGCTGCCGAGAATGCCAGGTCCATCCTGTTAATGAATTCAAGCACCCTGATATTGGTGGCACCTGTTACCGAGACCAGGGCGTTGACGTCCTCGAAATAATATCTCCCTGTCTGCCATATCCACTGGATTCCTGAACCGGCAAGGGTCCCCAGGTTTTCCGACAGGCTTTTATTTACTGTTCCAGCACCAAGTGACCCACCCAGTACAAGAATGACAGGTAAGGTGCTGTCGAGGCCAAAGAATGCCAGTGCCTCCTGTCTCAGGGCCGGCATATTATCGAAGCTCTGGCGGACAGGGTTACCCGTTTTCAATATCTTCCCTGCCGGGAAATACTTCTCCATGCCGTCGTATGCTACACAAATTCTCGCGGCTTTACGCGCAAGAATCCTGTTCGTAACACCCGCGTAGCTGTTCTGTTCCTGGATAAGCAAGGGTATTCCGAACCGGCCCGCCATCCGGAGAACAGGACCGCTGGCATACCCACCTACACCCACAACGACATCGGGTCTGAAATCCTTTAATATTTTCCTGGCATAATAAAGAGATTTTACCAGCCTGAACAGTACCGGGATATTCCTTAATAAGTTTCTCCTGTTAAGCCCTGAAACGGGAAGGCCGACGATGTCATAACCGGCAGCGGGTACCTTTTCCATCTCCATCCTCCCTTCGGCCCCGACAAAAAGAATCTGGACTGAAGGGTCGAGCTTTTTCAGTGCATTGGCAATGGAAATTGCCGGGAAGATATGCCCCCCAGTGCCTCCTCCGCTGATTATAACCCTTCTATGTCTTTGCCGGTTCATATATCTTTTCTCCTTCATCGGTCCTTTCACCTTCGGGCAATTCCTCGTCCTTTATTCTGGCATTGGCGACCCTGCTCACGCTAAGAATTGCACCAATGGAAAAACTCATTACCAGCACGGAGGTACGTCCCCAGCTGATCATTGGCAATGTTTGTCCTGTTACCGGGAACAGTCCGACTGCCACCAGCATGTTGAGCATTGCCTGGATGACAATCATAACTACCAGCCCGAGCACGAGAAAGGCCGGGAAGGCTGTTTCGCATTTTTTCGCTATTGCAATTGCCCTGAAGAGCAGTATCATATATGCCATAATAATCGGGATCGCCCCGAAAACCAGTCCGTATTCCTCAGTAATGATTGCAAATATGAAGTCGGAATTTGACTGTGGCAGGATATTCCTTTGAGTGCTTTTACCCGGGGCCTTCCCGATAAGGCCGCCCGTCGATATGGCAATTTTAGCCTGGTTCGACTGGTAATCCTCATCCTCTGTTGCACCTCCCTTTACAAAGTGCTCTATCCTGTTCTTCCAGACAGTCACCCTGTTGCTGTCGGGCTTTATAACCGAGATGGCAAGGGCAAGCAGTATAATGCCTGCAAAAGCTATCCCCACGTAGGCCAGCAGGTACTTGAAAGGCACCCTGCCAATGAAAAGGATTATCATGCATATACCGAATATCATCAGGGATGTCGAAAGATTCTCCGACAGGATCAGCCCGCAAACAACGGCTACCGGTATCATAAATATCTTGGTGACCAGCATGAAGTCGTTCAGCTCGTGCTGGTATTGTGCCAGCGCCCGCGCGAGGTAGATCACAAGTGCAACCTTGGCAATATCGGATGTCTGGAGTCTGAATCCCGTTCCCGGGATGACAATCCACCTTGTAGCCTCATTCACCCTTACACCGATAAATAATGTCAGCACGAGCAGCAATATTGAAATGATCAGGAACAGTCCGGCAAGCGATGAGTAAATCCTGTAGGGAAGGTGAAGTGTTACAATCATTATTACCAGACCGAAGGCGAGCATCATGAACTGTGTCCTGAGAAAATAACCGGTATTACCGCCATGCTTTGCAAATGCAACACTAGCCGAGGAGCTGTAAACCGACAGAAGGGAATAGATCATGAAGAGGAGAACCAGCGCCCAGATCGATCTGTCACCCTTGAAGACATTCAGTATTTTGCCCGGATTCATCGCGATTACCTGTTATCAGATTGGTTTTGACTCGTATCTCAGAATAGGGGGCCCGGCATTACAGATTTCTCACGGCGGCTTTAAACTGCCTGCCCCTGTCTTCATAATTGTTGAACAGGTCGAAGCTTGCACAGGCAGGCGACAGCAGCACTGTATCACCCTTTGCAGCAAGGTAATACGATGATCTCACTGCTTCCTCCATCGAAATTGTCTCAACAATTGTCGTTACCTTGTCCTTGAAAGACTCCACGATCTTCCTGTTATCCTTGCCAAGGCAGACAATTGCTTTGACCTTTTTCTTCACCACCTCGAACAGTTCCGAGTAGTCATTTCCCTTGTCAATACCGCCTGCTATCCATACCACCTTCGTTTCCATGCATTCGAGGGCGTACCAGGTAGAGTTGACATTTGTTGCCTTGGAATCGTTAATAAAGTCTATTCCTGCAACTGCAATTACAGGCTCCAGGCGATGTTCAACCCCCTGGAAGTCGGCAAGGCTTTCTCTTATAACATCTTTCCTGATGTTGAGTACTTTACCTGCAATTGCTGCAGCCATGGAGTTGTAGGTGTTATGACGGCCCTTGAGGGCCAGATCGTGGATTGTCATAAGGCTGGTTTTAGTTTTATAATCGATTATCAGATCATTATTTTCGATATAAGCTGTCATTTTCTCTTTCCGGTCGGCAGAGAAAGGAAGAAGCGTTGCACCGTAACTTTTCTTCGCGAGTTCGGCCTGAATAATCGGATCTTCCGCCCAGTAGATCAGGAATTCCTTTCCGGTCTGATTCCTGGTAATCCTGAATTTGGAGTCCACATAGTTCTGAAGCTGGTAGCCATAGCGGTCGAGGTGGTCGGGAGTTATATTCAGAAGGATAGCCATATCGGCCCTGAAGTCATACATCCCGTCAAGCTGGAAGCTGCTAAGCTCAATCACATAATAATCATATCCGCCTTCAGCCACTGCCATTGCAAAGCTGTTTCCCACGTTACCGGTAAGAGCGGCATTCAGGCCGGCCTTCCTGAGCATGTGGAATATAAGGTTCGTCGTTGTTGTCTTACCATTGCTGCCGGTGATGCAGATCTTGTAACCACCTGCATACCTGCCGGCAAATTCAATCTCCGAAATAACCGGGATGTTTTTTTCGTGAAGCAGATGTACAAGCGGGGCCTTCTCGGGGATACCAGGGCTTTTTATCACCTCCGCTGCACCCAGTATTTCGTCTTCGGTATGTTTCCCCTCCTCGAACCTGATTCCATTCCTGGCAAGGATTTCCCTGTGTTTATCCTTTATCTGTCCCGAATCGGAGACAAATACATCGAAACCCTTCTTTTTCGCCAGCACGGCCGAACCCGCACCACTCTCCCCTGCTCCCAGTATCACAATTTTCTTATTCATACCGGCTTACCTGATCTTTAATGTTACTATACTCAGCACTGCCAGAATAATTGCCACGATCCAGAACCTGGTCACGATCTTTGGCTCGGGGTATCCTTTCTTCTGGTAATGATGATGAAGCGGCGCCATCAGGAAAAATCTCCTGCCTGTGCCGTATTTTCTTTTAGTTCGCCTGAATATTGCTACCTGAATCATTACCGACAGGTTCTCAACAAGGAATATCCCGCACAGAAGCGGAATAAGAAGTTCCTTCCTGATGACAATCGCAAATACGGCTATTATGCCTCCAAGTGCAAGGCTGCCTGTATCGCCCATGAAGACCTGTGCCGGGAATGAGTTATACCAGAGGAATCCTATTGTCGCACCGATAAAGGACGCGGCGAAGATCACAAGCTCCTCTGAACCCGGTATATACATTATGTTCAGATACCTTGCCCATATGAGGTTACTGGATACGTAAGCAAGCACGGCAAGGGCCACTCCGATAATTGCCGAGGTCCCGGTAGCAAGCCCGTCGAGGCCATCGGTAAGATTTGCACCATTGGACACTGCCGTAACAATGAATACGACAATCAGGACAAATACGACCCATGTAAGCGGTTGTTTCAATGGCCCTTTGACAAATGATACGAGCCATTTATAATCAAACTCGTTATTCTTTACAAAAGGAATGGTGGTCTTTGTAGATTTCTCCTCAAGGGTGATTTCAGTTTTATCGCTGTAATGTTTCGTGGGATCAAGAAGCTCTGTCCTCTGCCTGAGGGAAAGAGTGGAAACGGGAACTTTTTCAGCTATTTTGACGTCGCTGCTGAAATAAAAGACCAGGCCCACGAGTACGGCAAGGCTTATCTGCCCTGCAATCTTGAATTTGCCTGCAAGTCCTTCCTTGTTCTTCCTGAAAACTTTAATATAATCGTCGAGGAATCCAATGAATCCCAGCCATATGGTAGTGACCAGCATGAGGATTATGTAAATGTTGTCGAGCTTGGCAAAGAGCAGGGTCGGTATCACAATCGAAGCCAGGATGATCACACCGCCCATTGAAGGAGTTCCCTGCTTTGCATACTGACCCTCGAGTCCGAGGTCCCTTACAATCTCACCCACCTGCTTTTTCTGCAGGTATCGTATTATCCTTTTGCCGATTAGCATTGATATGATGAGAGACGCTATTACTGCCCCGGCAGACCGGAATGAGATGAACTTGAAAACCCCAGAACCGGGGATTTTGAGTGACTCAAGATAATTGAACAGATAGTAGAACATCCTTTTCTAGATTTTCGTAAGTAAAGCCTTTCCCAATTCCTCCCGGTCGTCGAAATGATGCCTTACGCCCTTTACCTCCTGGTAGGTTTCGTGTCCTTTGCCCGCAACAAGAATAACATCTCCCGGGCCCGCAAGCAGCACCGCTGTTTTAATTGCCTGGCGCCTGTCTGTTATCCTTACGACTTTCCCTTTCAGATCGGGAGTAATTCCTGCTTCCATATCATCGAGGATTTTTTCTGGATCCTCGCTTCTCGGGTTATCGGAAGTCAGTATGACCTTGCTGCTGCCGGCAGCGGAAATTGCGGCCATCCTGGGTCGCTTGGTCCTGTCGCGGTCGCCACCGGCCCCGACTACCGTAATGAGCTTGTTCCCTCCCTGCCTGATCCTGTTGATAGTGTCAATTACATTTACCAGGGCATCAGGGGTGTGAGCATAATCGACTATCCCTGTAATTGTACCCTCTCCTTTAACCACTTCAAGGCGGCCCGCTACAGAGGTCAGCCCGCTTATTATAGTCAGAACTTCTTTCCCTGGAGCGCCCAGCAGGACCGATGCGGCATAAACCGCGAGAAGGTTTGATGCATTGAAATCTCCTATGAACCGTGTCCATACCTCTTCACCATCGATCTTCAGACCCATCCCTTCGAATCTCTGTTCGAGAATTGCCGCCCTGAAATCAGCCATCCCCCTTGTTGAAAAGAGATACTTCGCGGCTTTTGTATTCTGAAGCATCACCCTTCCGTTCCTGTCGTCGGCATTAGAAAGGGCAAAGCAGCCTTTTCCGAGCGAATCGAAGAAGCCCTTTTTTGCGGCCAGGTAGTTCTCGAATGTCTTGTGGTAATCGAGATGATCGTGAGTAAGGTTCGTGAAGATCCCTCCCCTGAACCTGAGGCCCGCGATACGTTTCTGGTCAACTGCATGTGAACTTACCTCCATGAATGCGTAGTCCACTCCCGATTCAACCATTTCGCCCATGATCCGGTTAAGCTGAACCGGGTCGGGAGTTGTATGTGTTGCTGGAAGCTCTCTGTCTTCAATGAAATTGCAGACCGTTGAGAAAAGGCCGCATTTATACCCAAGCTCCCTGAAGGTCCTGTAAAGAAGGGTCGCGATTGTGGTCTTACCATTTGTCCCGGTTACTCCGACCAGGGTGAACTGGGACGACGGGTTACCATAAAATGCGGATGCGGCAACCCCAAGGGCCCTTGCTGAATCCTTCACCTTCAGAATTTTATCTTTACTGGCTGACTTTCCCGGAATTACCTCGCAGATTACCGCTGCAGCTCCTTTCTCAAATGCACTCTCAATGTATTCATGACCGTCGGTCCTTGTCCCTTTCACCGCTACAAACAATGATCCTGCCTCAACTTTCCGCGAATCAAAGACAATACCCGATATCTCCGCATCAGGTATTCGTCGGGGCGACAGTATCTCAATATCTTTTATTATCTCTTTCAGTTTCATCTTCTATAATTTGAGATCGAGTGAAACAACCGATCCTTCAAAAATTCTTGCCCCGTGTTCCGGTGACTGTTTTCTTACCCTTCCCATTCCCGAGAACTGCACCCTGAGGCCGGCATTCTCCAGCAGGAACATTGCATCCATCAGCGACATCCCCCTGACATCCGGTACCAGTCCCTGCTCAATTTTTACGGGGGCAAGCCTGATCGTATCGCCATGCTCACGGGTTGCGACCCAGTTATCATCCGTGTTCCTGTGATATTTGATTCCCAGGTCGCTCAGGACCTCCCTGATATCATCGCTCAGCCCGTTTCCTGCATCGGGTGCTGCAATCATCTCATCATCGGTCTTTATGTCGTGGAAGTCCTTATAAAAATTCTTCGAATAAACCTTATCGGATATCTCCTTGAAAACTGGTCCGGCTACAAGGTTCCCGTAGTAGATTGAATTTGAGGGTGCGTTAACGACAACAATGCATGAATACAAGGGGTTATCAGCTGGAAAATACCCGACAAATGATGCCTGGTACGCTATCCTGTCGCCCGACCTGTAGCCATACTTTTGCTTAGCCATCTGTGCCGTTCCCGTCTTGCCCGCGATTTTATAGTCGGCATCCCTCAGGTTTGTGGCGGTACCTCGTTCGACCACACCTTCCATTAACTTCTGGGCTTTCCGTATTGTCGATCGCGATGCTATGGAATTGATTATTATTTCCGACCCGAATGTCTTAATTACAGATCCGTTATGAAGGACCTCTGTCACGAACCTTGGTTTCATCATCCTTCCTCCGTTTGCCACCGCGTTGTAAAAGGTTAGAGTCTGAAGCGGGGTAAGCTGGACCTCATAACCGTGCGACATCATCGGAAGCGAGATACCTGACCAAAGCTTATCGCCTGGGTACCTGATGACAGGATCACCTTCACCTTTCAGCTGGATGTCGAGTTTCTTATTCAGCCTCATCGCATACAGACGGTCGACGAACCTCCTAGGGTTATCCCTGTAATGATCATATATCAGTTTTGAGGTGCCTACGTTGGAAGATTTTTCGAAGACCTGCTTCACGGTTATCTTTCCAAGAGCTGCATTGTCATGATCGCGTATCACCTTGTTGTAATATTTCACGGTCCCGTTTCCGGTATCCACAATATCACTCGTATCAACCACTCCGTCTTCGAGAGCCACCATAATGGAAGCCAGCTTGAATGTCGAACCAGGTTCGGTGCTTTCTCCAATGGCAAAATTGTATGTCTCGCGATACTCGCCATCATCACCCCGGTCGAGATTTGCTATTGCCTTGATATCTCCTGTAGCCACCTCCATGAGCACTGCACATCCATGATCGGCATTGTTTTTTTCAAGCTGCTTCCTCAGGGCTGTAGTCGCAACATCCTGGAGATCAATGTCGAGTGTTGAAACAATATCATAACCATCCTGCGAGTCGACCGTATTAGCATCTTCCACGGGTATCCAGTCACCACCGGTGAGGCGCTGCTTCACCTGCATGCCGTTTCTGCCTGCCAGGTACTTGTCGAATGCGCCCTCGATTCCAACCTCATTTCCTTCGTTTCCCTCGTTCAGGTAACCGATTGTTCTTAAAGCGAGGTCGGTGTTCGGGAGAATACGCTTGTTCTCAACTGTCATGACCATGCCACCCTTATACTGACCTTCCCTGAAGATCGGCAGGTCGCGTAATTTTGTGAGAGTCTCATAATCAACTTTCCGCTTTACCAGCAGGTACCTGTCGCCTTTTTTCCTGGCATTGACCAGCATGGATCTCCATTCTAAAGCTGACCTCTCACCGGCAATCCTGGCCAGACCTTCGCTTAGTCCCTCAATGCCTGATGACCAGACGGAAGGCGACATGCCGCTGCTGCGCGTGTCCATGTATATCGAGTAATAGGGTACCGAACTTGCAAGCAGCCTGCCATCATCGGCAAGAATATCGCCCCTGTTGGCAACTACCTCGTCGGTTTTATAGACATACTTTTCACTCATTGCCTCCCATTTGGTCCTTTCGGCATACTGGAGCAGGATGATCTTGACGAAGAGGACCACGGCAAGTGCCGCAATTGCAAAATATACAACACCGCTTCTCCAGATTATATCATCCCTTATCGCCATCTACCATCCTCCCCTCACAACAAGTTTATACGGCGGTTCCCTGAGCTCCTCGAGTCCCAGTTCATGATCCTTGACCAGCTTGTAAACCTGCGACTGGTTGCTTTCATGCATCAGCCTTGCCGAAGTGGACAATGACTCAGATCTCAGGTCCCTCACCTCTTTCTGAAGCCTGCTGGTCTCCCTGGTTATCCTCTCGGCATGGAACCTGTTTGCTATGTACAGCGCCCCGAGGAAAGTAAGAAGGAAAAGGAACCAGATATTCTTCAGGATAAGCTTGTCGGTAACGATGGTACCACTCATTAGATCGCGCATCAGGGTACCGATGGTGACCTTCTTTACCTCATCCCGGGGTTCCCTGTTATCCTGCACTTCCTTAATGTCCTTCGCCTCTTCCATTTGTCAGATTTTTTCTGCTATCCTCAGCTTTGCACTCCGCGACCTGCTATTTGTCATTATCTCTTCCTCTGCAGGTGTGATGGCTTTTCTGCTTATCAGCCTGAAAGGAGTTATTACATTCCCGTAAAAGTCCTTTTCCTCTTCTCCCCTGAAATTCCCGGTACGCATAAAATCCTTAACTATCCTGTCTTCGAGCGAATGGTATGTAAGCACCACCAGCCTGCCCCCGCTTTCAAGCACATCCAGTGACTGGAGGAGCATCTCCTTCAGGTAATCGAGCTCGTGGTTGACAGCTATTCTCAAAGCCTGGAAAAGCTTTGCATAAAATTTATTCTCCTGTCCCCTTGGCACCAGCGTGCGCAGAATCTCAGTCAGCCCGTTAACTGTTTTTACAGGACCTGAAATTCTCGACTTCACTATCAGCCTTGCGATCTTCCTCGAGTTATTCATTTCGCCATACCTGAAGAATATTTCTGCCAGTTTTTCCTCCTCCAGAGAACCCAGCAGGTCCGATGCTTTAATTGCAGAATTCCTGCTCATTCTCATATCGAGATCCGTATCGTGCCTGAATGTGAATCCCCTGGATGGTTCATCAAACTGGTGGAATGAAACACCCAGGTCGGCAAGTATTCCATCCACCCTGGCTATACCTAGGTATTGCAGGTTATTTTTCAGGAACCTGAAATTCTGCCCGAGAAAAGTGAACCTGCCGTCGTCAATAACATTCCCGGCTGCATCCTCATCCTGGTCAAATGCGATGAGGCGGCCAGTGGTTAGTTTTTCAAGAATTTTTCGTGAATGCCCGCCGCCACCGAATGTTACATCGACATAAATCCCGGTGGGCCGGATATTGAGCCCATTTATACTTTCATCCAGCAGTGCGGGTACATGATAAACCATTATTCTACTGAACCAATTAACCTGTTACCCATGAGTTTCTCGGCAAGGTTTGCAAAATCTTCTGTCGGCATGTCGATCTTTTCGTACAGATCAGCTGCCCACACCTCGATTCTTCCATCCTGCCCGGCAAGCACTACGTCTCTTTTTATTCCGGCAAGGTCGAGCAGCCGGCGGGGAATCAGCAGCCTGTTATTGCTGTCGAGTACCAGTTCCGCCGTACCTTTGAAGAAATTCCTGAGAAAAAGGTTGTGCTCCCTGTTGTATGGGTTTATCCTGCTCCTGATCCTCTCAACCTGCCTGTTCCAGTCTTCACCCGAATAGAGAACCAGGCAGCGCTCAAAGATGTCTCTCCTGACCACAAAATGATCCTGTGCAGAAGCAGGCAGCTGCTTCTTGAACGCCATCGGGAGAATGATCCTCCCCTTAGCATCTATTTTGCACTGGTAATCACCTATAAATGTGGCCATACAATCACTTCCGGATATAAACTGCTAAAATATGTAAAAAATATCCACTTTGCTCCACTTGCCTCCATTTTTTTCCACCTTTGTTAATAACTTTTAATTCGCATAGCATCTGATCCTGCGACGGCGTGTGGCCCTCAAAAAAAATCACATTCCAACTATCTGTATTTCTGTAATTTATATGACATAATTATGCATAGCATTCCGGATTTGTATTACTTTGTGACCGACATTGTGTTACTTTGCTTTCCCGGAAACATCCGGCAGGATATGGAATTAATTGATGTAAAGAAAGTTCTGCACGACAAAAACCCGGGCCTGTCACGACTGGTTCCGGGCTTCCTTATCAATTATCTAAGGAGGCTAATACACGAGAATGAACTGAACGACTTTCTCAGGCAATACGGGGAACTGAAGGACGACAAGTTCATTGAAGCAGGCTTAAGGGCATTGAATACAAAATATACGGTCGCAGGTGCAGAGAAGCTTCCTTCGGAGGGAAGATATATTTTCGTTTCCAACCACCCCCTTGGAGGACTCGACGGCCTCGTTTTTATCCACGAGCTATCCAAAATATACAGTAAAATAAAATTTCCGGTAAACGACATTCTTCTGAATATCAAGAATATGGACGGGATCTTCCTTCCTGTCAACAAGCATGGATCACAGGCCAGGGAGGCAGCACGGCTGATTGAGGAAGCCTATGCCTCCGACTGCCAGATTCTATATTTCCCTGCCGGCTTATGCTCAAGAAAAAAACGTGAAGCAATAATGGATCTCAAATGGCAGAAGAGCTTCATTTCCAAGGCAGTGGCCCACCGCAGGGATGTCATCCCGGCTTACTTCTCGGGCAGGAATTCCGGTTTCTTCTATAACCTTGCCAACCTCAGAAAATTCCTCGGCATAAAGGCCAATATCGAGATGCTCTGGCTTCCGGATGAAATGTTCAGGCAGAAGGACAAAAAAATCGACCTGGTCTTTGGCGGTATTATCCCCTGGCAGACTTTCGACAAGTCAAAAACCCCTTCGGAATGGGCCGATCATGTCAGGGCAAAAACATACAGTCTTGCCTCACTGACCGCCGATATCCGCTATTCAAAAATTTGACTATATTGCATTCTTTTTATTCATCTGAAAGAAAGCATATTCATATCAACCTCATGGAAAAGGAGATGAAACCGGTGGTCGATCCGTTGCCTAAAAGCCAGGTTCTCGCCGAGCTTACAAAGGATAAGCGCCTTCGCAGGACTAACAATGGCAATAATGAGGTTTATGTTTTCAATAATAACAATTCGCCCTCTTTAATGCACGAGGTGGGAAGGATAAGGGAGCTCACATTCAGGCATGCAGGTGGCGGTACCGGGAAAGAGATCGATATTGACGATTTTGATACTGATCCTGAAAGCCCCCAGCAGCAGCTTATTGTGTGGGATCCCGAGAACCAGGAAATCATTGGCGGGTACAGGTTTTTTTTCTTCCCGAAGCCATGCAGGAACTGTGACATTACAAAGCTTGCCTCATCATCCTATTTCAACTTCTCTGAAAAATTCCTCTCAAAATATCTTCCTCACCTGATGGAACTCGGCAGATCTTTTGTCCATCCGGAGTACCAGTCAACCAACAGGGGAAGGAAAAGCCTTTTCGCACTCGATAATCTATGGGACGGGCTCGGGGCTATTGTTCTCGAGAACCCGCAGATAAAATATCTTTTCGGAAAAGTAACCATGTACACGCATTTCAACCAGCGTGCACGCGACATGATAATTTACTTTCTCAGAAGGCATTTCAACGATCCCGACGGACTGGTAATCGTAAAGGAACCTGCCAGTATCGACATTCACGAAGCCACTATGAAAGAGATCTTTACCGGAAGAAGCTATAAGGAAAATTACCGGATCCTTTCATCCGAGGTAAGGAAGCTGAATGAAACGATACCCCCGCTTATAAATGCATATATGAACCTCTCTCCGACGATGAGGACGTTCGGCACATTTATCAATCATAAATTCGGGGGAGTCGAAGAAACCGGAATAATGATTACACTGAGGGATATCTACGTCGAGAAGATAAACAGGCACCTGTCTTCTTACAAACCCGATTTTATCATCAAGTGGTTTTCGCGCGACCATCAGTAGGCCCGCTCATCCCTTCCCTCAATATAGTTAATGAACGACTGGTTCACCACCCTGTTTCCCCCGGGTGTGGGATAATCGCCTGTAAAATACCAGTCGCCAAGATGATCAGGACAGGCCTGGTGAAGTCCTTCGACTGACTGGTAAACCACGGTTACCTCGGCATTTATCTCTGAATTCTTCAGCATCGCCGATATCTTGGCAGAGATATCATCTGCTGTAAACGGCTTGTAAATGTCCTTTACGAGGTTGCGGATCTCTCCTGCAGGTTTTTTTATCTCCTCCCTGGCTTCATCATATATCCTGGTGATAATGGCTTCCATCCCTTGCTCCTCGAGCATGGCTATCGCAGCCTTGAAGGCCACAAAGTCGCCAAGCTTTGCCATATCTATCCCATAGCAATCGGGGTATCTTATCTGCGGTGAAGATGATACCACAACAATCTTCCTGGGATCGAGCTTATCGAGTATCCTGATGATACTTTTCTTCAGAGTTGTTCCCCTGACAATGGAGTCGTCGACTACTATCAGGTTATCAACTCCCCTTCTTACGACACCGTATGTAACATCATAAACATGGCCTACAAGGTCGTTCCTGCTCTTGTCCTGGGTAATAAAAGTGCGCAGTTTGACATCCTTTACAGCGATCTTTTCAACCCTCGGCCTCATGTTGATTATCTTCGCGAGTTCCTCCACTGAAAGGTTGGAGCGATTCTCGCTGATCCTCCTGATCTTGTATGCATTCAGGAAATCCTCGACACCCTTGAGGAGCCCGTAGAATGCACTTTCGGCGGTATTTGGAATAAATGAGAATACAGAGTTTTCAAGGTCGGAGTCAATGGCCCTGAGAACCGCGGGAGTCAGAAGCTCGCCGAGCTTTTTCCTCTCCCTGTAAATAGATTCGTCTGTTCCCCTCGAGAAATAAATTCTCTCAAAAGAACATTTCTTATGTTCCATCTCCTCCCTTATCCTGTCGACAGTCACATTTCCGGAGGCTTTGACGATTATGGCATGTGCCGGGGGAAGTTCGTTAACCTGGTCCGTCTTTACATTGAACACTGTCTGGATCACCGGCCGTTCCGACGCTACAACCACTACCTCATCGTCGTAATAGTAGAAGGCCGGCCGTATGCCGGAGGGATCCCTCATCACGAAAGCATCGCCGTGCCCGATCATGCCGGCCATGACATATCCACCATCCCAGTCGCGGCTCGATTTGCTCAGTATCGATTTTACATCGAGGTTCTGTTCGATAAGCGGTGAAATATCTTTTTTCGAATGACCCTGTGACTTGAATATCCTGAACAGTCTTTCATTTTCCTCGTCGAGCCTGTGTCCGACATTCTCCAGGACGGTGACCGTATCCGAAAAATCAACCGGCTTTTGTCCCAGTTCGACCAGGTGGGTGAAAATCTCCGTTACATTAGTCAGGTTGAAATTGCCTGCCATCACCAGGTTCCTGGATCTCCAGTTATTTTCACGGCTCACGGGGTGAACGGAATCGATATTGTATTTGCCATACGTCCCGTACCTCAGGTGTCCGAGGTAAAGGTCGCAGGCAAAAGGAATATTCTCCCTGACGAATGCGGCGTCCTCATGGTGGCTGCCATATTCCAGGTTCAGATTGTCTATATCGCCGTAGATTGTACCGAAGATCTCTTTTATAGCTTCGGGCCTGTTCGATCGCTGCCTGAATATATACCTGTTTCCCGGTTCCTTGTAAAGCTTTATACCTGCTATTCCTGCTCCATCCTGGCCCCTGTTATGCTGCTTTTCCATCATGAGGTACATCTTCTGCAGCCCGTAAGCCCAGGTTCCGTACTTCTCAATATAGAATTCAAGCGGTTTGCGCAATCTTATCATTGCTATACCACACTCGTGATTGATCTGATCACTCATAGCTATTTTTTATTCAGATCAGGGAAATTAATTACGCATCTTACCATGTAGGCATAAGGATACTTTTTACGCACCATCGCAAGTGTTTTCGCTCCTTCAAGGTTTGTCCTGAAGTCGCCTGCCCTTATAAGAAAATATCCGGGGTTTTGGTATTCTGCATAGCTTGGTATTTCAGGAAAATCGACAAGGAATTCGGCCTTTATCTTGTTCGATTCTTCCCTGGCGTTTCTGGTGGAGCTCCTGAAAATCTGTATCCTGAAACCTTCCATTCCACCGTTTAGAAGCTTGTTCCCCAGGATATACCTGCTCATCAGCGTATCCACTGCGGGATCCTGGCTGATTGTCAGTTCTCCTGAACCTTGGATATCGGTTTTCTGTGGGAAAAGGTCAGAGGTATGTATAAACATCTGGGCATGCATGGGATTCAGGAAGAAAACCATTAACATGGAGACTAATACCGTTCTCATTGCCATGCCACAAAATTAATATTTCATTCCTTGAAAATGAACCAGTGAGAGATTATTTTTCTACACCGGGGAAAGATCGGAGGATGATTTCACTGCAAGGTAATATCCTGTTCCCTTGCTTCCCGCCATAACAATGTTACCGTCGTTCATTACATCCATTGTATATCCGAAGACATCGGTTGTTTTGGAATCACAGGAACTGAAGGTCCTCACAAATCCCGAGACTTTCATTCTTTCATCCATAATATTTACAACCAGGCACCCGGAATTCAGGACCATGAATTCACCTGAAGAATTACGCGATATTGCTGAGGCGGAATTTATGTATTCGAGGTAGGTTTTTTGCACCGAATCACCTTTGTGGAAATACCTGGCAACAAATGCATTGTCAGTTGTTCCGGTCGAAACCTGCATCTCCGTCCTGCCCGAAATGACCGGGTTATTATTATCATCCACAGCGATTGCCAGGCTCGCTGCCCCGAACTGCGGATTGTTTGACAGCTCCCTCTCCCATATCCTGTCCATTGTGCTGTTGAAAAGAGCTACTGAAGATTTAAGCTTGCCAGTGGTGCTGTTCCTGGTGATTGCCAGGTAAAAGTTGCCTGAGTTATCCGCTGCTGCGTCCTTAACCGCAACATATGAGCCCGTTGACAATGTGTCTCTTTTTTCAGCAATGTTCCCGTCGGCATCAAACCAGAGGATTGAAATTCCGGTATCTGTCTTGAACGAGGAATCAGGATCCGCCGATCCTATTGCCATGAAGCTGGTTCCCGACAGGTGACACAGAACGGAGTGTTCAACTGTAAAAGAAGAGGTAAATAATGTGTCCCAGATAAGGGTGCCTGCAGTATCGATTCTTGAAATACTGAGTTTCCCGCCCGAGCTTCCGGCAGCAATGAAGTAGCCGTTGCCGGCATAAGCCGCAGTCAGTATCCCGCTTATGCCTGACTTGTATTCCAGCTTTTTGGTGCCCTTATGGTCAGTGAGGAGGAGGTATTGTTTCCCGTCCAGCTCACCGCACGAAAGGAAAGCGGTATCTCCGGTATTTTTTACAAAAGCTGCCCTTCCTTTTCCATATGATCTTTCCCAGACAATATTCTCGCTTGCCTTTTTACAGCTTACAAGGGGCACAAGAAGAACCAATATGTAAAAAATTTTCCTCATCGATTGCTATTCCAGGGCTGCAGCTATTTCGTCTGTCATTGCCATATTATGATAAACGTTCTGAACGTCATCATCATCTTCCAGCACTTCAACAAACCTGAGGACCTTCCTGGCAGATTCCACGTCAAGCTTTTTCGTATCGTTCGGCACTCTTTTTAGTCCTGCTTCTTCAGGCTCTATTCCAAGCTCGTTGAGTTTTTTGTTGACGCTGCCGAAATCCTCCTTTGCACAGGTAACTGTTATTGTGTCGCCGTCGACTTCAAAATCTTCTGCCCCGGCATCAATAAGTTCCAGCTCGAGCTCGTCAATATTTAACCCTTCATTGTTTATAGTGAAAATCCCCTTGCGTTCAAAGAGGAACGCAAGAGAGCCATTGGTCCCAAGGTTACCGCCATGCCTGTTGAAAGCCGCCCTTACTGATGAAACGGTACGGTTGTTATTATCCGTGAGACATTCAAGGAAGACAGCAACACCAGCCGGGCCATAGCCTTCAAATGAGACCTCGATATAACTGGTGGCATCAGATCCGGTGGCTTTTTTAAGAGCCCTTTCAATATTGTCCTTGGGCATGTTGGCGCCCTTGGCATTCTGGATGGCCAGCCTCAGGCGCGGGTTCAGTTCGGCATCCCCTCCACCTTCCTTGGCAGCAATCATTATCTCCTTTATAATCTTTGTAAAGATTTTCCCTCGCTTGGCATCTGCGGCCCCCTTCTTTCTCTTGATTGTGGACCATTTATTGTGACCTGACATACTGTGTAATTTGGTTGGTTAGAACGTACAAAAATAAATAATTCTTTGAAACCTGAATAAGCGGGTTTTCATTAATAATCAAAATGAAGCCTGAGCCGGGCTTTTCACGGTTAAAAGGAGCTTGTTCGCCGATTTGGTTTTATTATCCCGGGTGAATTGTGAAAATTAGATCCCTGAAATTGCATTTAAAGTATTCGTACTCCTAAAAACGATTGATAAAGATTAAATTTGCCGGACAGTCACGGCCGGTATCATCCGGGAGGAATACCTGGAAGCGGGGCCGGTAACGGGATAAAGAATTTTCCATGTAATGAAAAGAAGCGCCGTCATATCTCTTCACCTTTTATTCTGGACAGTTGCCAGCATAATACCCCACCTTGTCCTTCTCGCTTCCAGTCCGAATATGCCCCATGGCCTCATAATCTACCAGACCGCCACCCAGCTGTACTATATTGCTGTTTTCTATTTCATCTACTTGTTCATCAGCCCGATGACAATCGAGAGCAGCAGGAAGCTCACAACCGTCATCATCATCTTCGGTGTCTCAGTTGTCTTTTTATTCTTCCTGAAGCTTGGGAAAGTCATAATGATTGATTCGAAATATGCCCTTAACCTTACCCAGTACGGGGTCTACTCGCCGGGTCATTACGCCAGTGATATACTTTATATAATCTTTTATTCGGCGTTCGCTATCCTTATCAAGATGATCGTTAGGTGGTATGATGCCAGGAAAGCGGCAGACGAGAAGATGATCCAGGATCACAGGTTTGAACTCGAACTGCTGAAAGCGCAGCT
This sequence comes from Bacteroidales bacterium, assembly GCA_035541795.1. GTDB lineage: Bacteria > Bacteroidota > Bacteroidia > Bacteroidales > VadinHA17 > LD21. Next base: position 272,029 of record DATKMR010000001.1, on the reverse strand, counting down.
CAATCCTCATTTCTTCTTCAACACTCTTAACAATATCTATTCGCTGGTTTACAAGAAATCGGATGAAGCGCCGGCCGCTCTGATGAAGATGTCCGATATCATGAGATACATGCTATATGAATCAAAAGCTGAAAAAGTTCCTCTCGATAAGGAACTTGAATACCTCGAGGACTATATCGAGCTGCAGAGGCTGAGGTTTACCGATCCCGGTTTCATTGAATATTCGGTGGCAGGCGATACCGGGAACCAGTTTATCCCGCCGATGATGCTGCTCTCTTTTGTAGAAAATGCCTTTAAGCATGGTAAAAAACGGGTAAGCAACCCGGGGATTATCATCAGGATTTCCGCTTCTGAGAAGCTTCTCAATTTCATTGTTTCAAACTATGTGATTGAGAATCCTGTCCAGGAGGCACATGGTCATACAGGCATAGGACTTAAAAATATAAAACGCCGCCTCGAGCTTCTCTATCCGAACAGTCATGACCTGACTATCATTACAAAAGATGGCCGGTTCACAGTCAATCTGAACATATATCCAAAAAGCTGAAGCCATGGAACTGAAATGTATTGCAATTGATGACGAGCCCCTGGCTCTCGAAATAATAACCGCCTACATCAGCAAGGTCCCATTTCTCAGGCTCATGAAGACTTTCGACAATGCGATCGACTCAATTGATTACCTGAGGAAGAACAAGGTCGACCTGATGTTCCTCGACATAGAGATGGAGTCCCTGTCAGGCATCCAGCTGATCCATGCACTAAAGGACAGGCCCGAGGTAATCTTTACCACGGCATACGACTCTTACGCCGTTGAGGGCTTTGAGCTCGACGCGGCCGACTACCTTCTCAAGCCGATAAGCTTCGAGAGATTTGTCAAATCGGTCGATAAGGTCTACAATAAGTTTGCGCCGGCAAAAGGCAAAACCGATGGGCCTTCCCACCCTGCCCGCGGAACCGGTCAGGGCAATTTCATCTTCGTCAAAACCGAGAACAGGCTCCAGAAAGTTGCATTCAGCGAGATATTATATATTGAAGGGCAGGGCGACTACCTGAAGATTGTCACCCCAACTGCAAGGATTATGACCCTGCAGAATTTCAAAAAGTTTGAGGAAACCCTGCCAAAGGAAAACTTCATCAGGGTGCATAAGTCGTACCTCGTCGCCCTGAATAAGATTGAAAGCATCTCAAGGAACCGGATCAAGATCGGCAGCACGCTTATCCCTGTAAGCGACAGCTACAAGGATGCCTTCTTCGGGGCAATCAGCAAAAAAGGTCTTCTATAGACAAATATCAGTTTTTGAACCGGCTAATTTCTTTTTAATAATTTTGTGCCCCGTACCGGCAACCCCTGCCGGTAAACCGAAAACAGATACAAATGTCAAAAAAACTATATATCGAAACCTATGGCTGCCAGATGAATGTGGCTGACAGTGAAGTTGTTGCTTCAATACTTGGAGAAGCGGGCTATTCACTTTCCGGCACAATCGGGGAAGCTGATCTGATACTGATAAATACATGTTCTGTCAGGGAGAATGCTGAACAAAAAATATGGAACCGTCTTGAAGCGATCCGATCTGTCAAAAGGAAGAAGCCGGATCTGGTTGTTGGTGTCATAGGCTGCATGGCCGAAAGGCTGAAGGAAAAGCTTCTCGAATCGGAAAAGCTTGTCGACCTCGTGGTAGGACCGGATGCATACAGGCAGCTTCCTGAACTCGTTGCTGAAGCCGGTGAGGGGCACAAGGCTGTGAATGTCCTTCTTTCAAGGGAAGAGACTTATGCCGACATTGCACCGGTGAGAATGGACATGAACGGGGTAAGAGCATTTATCTCGATAATGAGAGGTTGTAATAACATGTGCGCCTACTGTGTTGTACCTTATGTAAGGGGAGCAGAAAGAAGCAGGAACCCCGAATCAATAATAAGCGAGGCAGAGAATCTCTTTGCAAGAGGGTACAGGGAAATCACCCTCCTCGGCCAAAACGTCAACTCATATAACTGGAAGAACGGGGACCGGAGGCTGGATTTTCCCGGCCTGCTTGAGATGGCGGCAAGGATACATCCTCTGCTGAGGATCAGGTTCTCAACCTCCCATCCGAAGGATATTTCTGACGGGCTCCTGTATACGGTAGCGGCCCATGAGAATATATGCAGGCATATTCACCTCCCGGCACAGAGTGGCAGTTCAAGGATACTTAAGCTTATGAACCGGGAATATACCCGCGAAGAATACATGGACAGGATAAGTGCTATAAAAAGGATCATCCCGGGATGTTCTGTTTCAACTGATCTCATTTCAGGCTTCTGCACCGAAACAGAGGAGGATCACCTTGAAACCTTATCCCTTATGGAATGGGCCGAATTTGATTTTGCCTATATGTTCAAATATAGCGAGAGACCAGGTACAAAGGCAGCAAGGAAGTTTCCCGATGATGTTCCCGGTGATATCAAAACAAGAAGGCTGAATGAGATTATCTCCCTCCAGAATAAACTCTCCGCGAGGAGCAAGAGAAATGATGTAGGCAGAACGTTCGAAGTACTGGTGGAAGGATCATCAAAAAGGTCCGCTGACCATCTCTCCGGCAGAAATTCACAGAATAAGGTCGTGGTGTTCCCCCGGGGGAACCAGGTACCGGGGCAGTATGTAAGAGTTACCGTGGAAGAAAGTACTTCCGCGACATTAATAGGCACTGCAGCTGCTTTCTGACATCTTCTGATGTCTCTTTAAGTTGTATATTGCATCTTATTAAATCGTCCCCAATGAAAAGCAGAATCATTGTTTTTATTTTGGCACTATGCGTGGTGCCTTCTGTCTACGGACAAAAGGGGGACCATGCTCCGAAAAAGTTTACTTTAAAAGGTATAGTCACGAATAAGAATGGCCAGCCCGTTGAAGGCGCGGTCATATTTCTTGATACTCTCTGCACCAGAACCGAATCCGGGGAAAATGGTGAGTTCAGGGTAAAATGTGATCCCGCGGTAAAAAGTGTAACAGCTGTTGTGGAGGGTAAAGGATTTGGCCAGGCCCAGGTGTCGGGCGTGACCAGCGTGAAAATTGTTGTACTTAAGAATCCCGGCCAGATTCCCTGGTGGGCCGCACGGGCCCTGAACCAGAATCAGATGGCATCGAAGGACCACAGGCTTAAGGTTTATCCTAATATTTACGAGATGATACGCGAAGAAGTGCCCGGGGTAACGGTCAGCGGAACAAGCATAACCATAAAGCAGGGCCATTCATTCTTCGGATCGTCGACACCGGTTTATGTTGTGAATGGAGTTAAAGTGCCATCGATTGACAATATTTTTCCCGAACAGGTAAAAAAGATCGAGGTTCTTACCGGGACCGATGCCCTGATTTACACAGGGGTTGACGGCACCACGGGTGTCCTTAAAATTACGCTTAAAGCCGGGGGCGATCTTTAACTTTCCCCGGTGACAATATAAATGAATCTATTCCTTTTTTGGCGGCCTGAGCGTGATCATGAGCTCATCGAGCTGCTTTTGTTTAATTTGTGAAGGGGTATCTATCATTGTGTCTCTCCCGGCGTTGTTTTTAGGAAAGGCAATGAAATCGCGTATTGAATCCTGACCACCGAAAAGGGCCACCCAGCGGTCGAACCCGAAAGCGATCCCGCCATGAGGTGGTGCACCGTATCGGAACGCATTGACAAGAAATCCGAACTGATGGTCAGCCTCTTCTTCAGTGAAACCCAGCACTTTGAACATTAGCTTCTGGATCGATGAATCGTGTATCCTGATTGATCCGCCGCCAACCTCCACACCGTTAATAACAAGGTCGTATGCGTTTGCCCTTACCCTTCCCGGATCGGATTCCATCAGGTGAAGATCTTCAGGCTTTGGCGAGGTGAACGGGTGGTGCATCGCAAAAAATCTTTTCTCCTCCTCATCCCACTCCACCAGAGGAAAATCAACCACCCAGAGAGGAACATAAGTCCCAGGATCCCTGAGACCAAGGCGGTTTCCCATCTCAAGCCTGAGCTCAGAGAGTGCAGTAAGTGTCTTTTTCCTGTCACCGGCAAGGATGAGCATAAGGTCACCGGGCTTTGCACCCATTGCAGATGCAATTTCCTTCAGCTTTTCCGCATTGAAAAACTTGTCTATTGTCGATTTAAGCGATCCGTCTGCTCCATATTTAATATATACGAGCCCCCTGGCTCCTATCTGCGGCTTTTTAACAAACTCCGTAAGCTCATCCAGCTGTTTGCGTGTAAACTCGGAGGAGCCTGTGGCGCATATCCCCCCGACATATTCAGCACTGTCGAACACCGAAAAACCATTCCCCTTTGCTAACTGACCCAGATCCCTGAATTTCATGTCAAACCTCAGGTCCGGCTTGTCGGAGCCATAACCTGAAATAGCCTCTTCATATGACAGCCGCGGGAAGGGTTCATTGAAGGATATTCCCTTGATCTGCATGAATAGATACTTCGCAAGCCCCTCGAAAGTGACCAGTATATCATCCCTCTCGACAAAGGATAATTCGCAGTCTATCTGTGTGAATTCAGGCTGCCTGTCGGCCCTGAGGTCCTCATCGCGGAAGCACTTGACCAGCTGGAAATACTTGTCGATGCCTGCTACCATTAATAGCTGCTTAAATGTCTGGGGCGACTGTGGCAAAGCATAGAATGTACCCGGCTGAAGTCGTGAAGGAACAACAAAATCCCTGGCGCCTTCCGGCGTGGATTTGATAAGCACCGGAGTCTCAACCTCAATAAAACCCAATGAATCGAGGTAAGTCCTGGTCTCCCTGGCAACCTTATGACGAAGTACAAGGTTGTTCTTTACAGGCGCCCTCCTTATGTCGAGATATCTGAATTTCATCCTCAGGTCCTCTCCCCCGTCAGTCTCATCCTCAATCGTAAACGGAGGAAGCTCGCTGGTGTTAAGAATTTTTATATCCCCGGCAATTATCTCTATATCACCCGTGGGTATCCTGGGATTCTTATTGCTTCTCTCTTCGACTTTCCCGTTCACCCTTACGACATACTCCCTTCCCAGCTTTCTTGCTTCTTCACATAAGGCCGGGTTGGTAGCCATGTTAAAGACCAGCTGGGTGATCCCGTACCTGTCGCGAAGATCTATAAAGGTCATCCCCCCGAAATCCCTTGAACGCTGCACCCATCCTGCAAGTGTTACGGTTTTACCTTTGTCTGCAAGATTTAGCTCTCCGCATGTATGAGTCCTGTACATTTTATCTTATGTTGAAATTTCAGCAAAATTATAAAAATAATCCTTCCCCGGATGACGGAATTCAGACTTACCAGCGACTGGAGAAAGGAATTAATTGTGGTTTTCTTTATACTTTTGTGAACAGAAGGAGCTATATGCCGCACAAAGAGAAAGACGAGCAGTTTATGCGTGCTGCCCTTGCAGAGGCTGAAAAAGCACTGGAGAAACAGGAGGTCCCCGTGGGGGCTGTTGTTGTCTGGAAGGACACAATAATTGCCAGGGCTCACAACCTCACCGAGACCCTCACCGACCCGACTGCGCATGCCGAGATGCAGGCCATAACGGCAGCAGCATCCTACCTCGGCGGTAAATATCTCACAGGGTGCAGCATTTATATTACAGTGGAACCTTGCCCCATGTGCGCATCGGCACTGGGCTGGAGCCAGGTTTCGGCAGTAATTTTTGGCTGCCCCGATGAGAAAAAGGGATATTCACTGATCCCGTCGAAGCTGCTTCACCCGAAAACAGTTGTCAGGGATGGCGTACTTGATGAGGAATGCAGATTGCTGATTGTTAACTTTTTCAAACTTAAAAGAAACAGGAAGCAGAAGAATATAACAAATTAACATAGACCTGAAAGATGACATTCGACAACAGCAGAACAATAATCGCGGGCAGGATAAGGCTCTTCGCTGCAACTGTCCTGTTACTGGCATACCTGGCCCTTGCTTATGTAGGTTCGGTAATCCGCTTCCCGGTAATGGGTATAAGCGATACCCTTCTGACTGTTGTCCTGGTTGTAATATACCTTCTTATCGTGCTTTATCCTATAATTATGGATCACCAGTATATCAGCTACTCTGACGACGATGAAAAAATAACGGTAAGGTATCTTGATGCCGTCTTTGCCGGCGGAAAGAAAAAATCCGTTGAGATACCCAAGTCAGGTTTTGCAGGCTACCGGGTTGACAGGAAGTTCTTCGGGCTCATTATTAGCATTACATTGTTTCAGCAGCTGCCGCAGGGCGTGGCCAGATACCCCGCGATCTGCATCAACAACCTTACAAAGAAAGAACGGGCTGTGATTCTGAATTCACTTTTTCAGCATACCCCTCACGACGCTGAAGAGGTTAAGAAATAACATGAGTAAAATCATATTTAATCTTGACAGGGCAGATGACCTTTGTGCTTTCATTTTCAATCACTAATACCAATCTTTAAAAACCATAATTATGAACGTCGATAAGATAATGAGTAATCTGGAGAAGAAGCACCCGGGTGAAGTTGAGTACCTCCAGGCAGTGAGGGAAGTTCTTGAATCGATCGAAGAGGTTTACAATGAAAACCCGCAGTTTGAATCTGCAAAGATCATTGAAAGAATAATTGAGCCCGACAGGGCGATCATGTTCAAGGTACCCTGGGTTGATGATGAAGGCAACGTCAGGGTCAATCTTGGTTACAGGGTTCAGTTCAACAATGCTATTGGCCCCTATAAAGGAGGTCTGAGGTTCCACCCGAGTGTAAACCTTTCAATCCTTAAATTCCTTGGTTTTGAGCAGATTTTCAAGAACTCGCTTACTACGCTTCCAATGGGAGGCGGCAAGGGCGGATCTGATTTTGATCCCAAGGGAAAATCAAACGCCGAGGTAATGCGTTTCTGCCAGTCATTCATGCTTGAACTGTGGAAATACATTGGTCCTGAGACAGATGTCCCGGCAGGTGATATCGGGGTTGGCGGCCGTGAGATCGGTTTCCTTTACGGGATGTACAAGAAACTTGCAGGTGAACACACCGGGGTTCTTACAGGCAAGGGTATCAACTGGGGCGGATCACTTATCCGTCCGGAAGCAACCGGCTTTGGCTGTGTATATTTTGCCAAGGAGATGCTTGCTACAAGGGGCGAATCGTTCCAGGGCAAGAGAGTTGCAATTTCAGGCTTCGGAAATGTTGCCTGGGGTGCTGCCCTTAAGGTTACCGAGCTCGGTGGAAAGGTGGTTACAATATCCGGACCCGACGGTTATGTTTACGATCCGGATGGAATCTCGGGCAAGAAGATCGATTATATGCTTGAGCTGAGGGCCTCAAATGAAGACATCGTCAAACCATACTCATTTGAATTCCCGGGTGTTGAATTCCATGAAGGCAGACATCCATGGGAAGTAAAGGCAGATATTGCACTTCCCTGTGCCACTCAGAATGAACTCACCGGAGAGGATGCGGAGAAACTCGTTAAGAACGGATGTATCTGCGTATGCGAGGGAGCTAACATGCCCTGTACACCTGAAGCTATCGAAATAATTCAGAAAAACGGGCTTCTTTATGCACCGGGAAAAGCAGCAAACGCAGGTGGCGTGGCTACATCCGGGCTCGAAATGTCGCAGAACTCCATGAAGCTCAGCTGGAGCCGTAACGAGGTTGACAGCAGGCTGCATGAGATCATGTGCAACATACATACGCAGTGTCTGAAATATGGCAAAAGACCCGATGGCTATGTGGATTACGTGAAGGGAGCGAACATCGCAGGATTCCTTAAAGTGGCAAATGCCATGCTCGATACGGGCGTTCTTTAGTATCTGAATAAATATTTCAAAGGGGTTGTAATTCGTTTCAACCCCTTTTTTTATTAATTTTGGTATTGTCTCAATTCCTCGTGCAATGTCGGAAATTTACCTGAAGCATAAGATTGCTTTAAGCCTGATACCGCGTATAGGCGATATCAATGCCCGCAAGCTGGTAGCTCATATCGGAAGTGTCGAAGGAGTGTTCTCAGAACCCTACAGGAATCTTATGAAAATACCCGGCATCGGGTCGAGCCTGGCGAAGTATATCTGTGAAAGATCTTATCTCGATACCGCCGAAAAGGAGGCAGAATATATTGAAAAAAACAAGATCAGGACGTTCTTTTACCTCGACCCTGATTATCCTTACAGGCTCCGCCAGTGTGAGGATTCGCCTGTTATCTTTTACTTCCAGGGCAACTGTGATCTTAATTCTCATATGATGCTGAGCGTGGTGGGTACAAGAAATGCAACAAGCCGGGGCAGGGATATCTGTGATAAGATTATTTCAGGGCTTGCCCACGATCACCCTGGTCTAATAATTATCAGCGGACTCGCATACGGCATTGATATTGCGGCACATAAGGCAGCTCTCAGCAACAATCTCCAGACTATTGGGGTGCTCGGTCATGGATTCAAAACGACATATCCGTCGGTTCACAGGCAGGTTGCCGATACAATGAAAAAAAATGGCGGGCTCATTACCGACTTCCTCTCCGATGAGCTCCCCGAAAGAAATAATTTCATTAAGAGAAACAGGATAATCGCGGGGATTTCCGATGCAACTCTTGTGGTCGAATCAGGGATTAAAGGCGGGGCCCTGATTACTGCAGATATTGCATGCTCGTATAACAGGGATGTTTTTGCAGTGCCCGGAAGAACGGACGATACGTGGTCACAAGGATGCAACGGACTCATTAAGAGAAATAAAGCGGCGCTCGTCGAAAGCTCTGATGACATTGAATACTACCTCGACTGGAAACCTGAAAAGGCGAAGGCCCCGGTTCAGCGTCAGCTCTTCAGCGAATTGTCGGAAGAAGAGAAACTGGTTTTTGAAAATATTAACCGCGAGGGAGAGATGAATATCGACCATATCTGCAGAACGACAGAAATACCTGTTTACAAGCTTTCCGCCCTCCTGCTCAGGATGGAATTCAACGGAATAATAAAGTGTTATCCCGGAAATATTTACAGGATCACATCCTGAGAACATATAAAACATAAACTCTTTCCACCTTTTTCAGGGCATTTTATATATTGCTTCGAGTCTTTTTCAGCGGATTATTAAGTGTTAATCTTCAATTAATTAATATTAGCATAAGCTGCCATTTGCCCTTTGTAAATTGCCAAACAATATTTAATTTTTCCTTCACAATATGTGAAAGAATCCGGAATTAAATAATCACAAATTAAAAACCAATCACTATGGATCCAAGAGTTCAACAGTTCATGGCTCAGCTGAAAGCCAAGAACCCCGGTGAGAATGAGTTTCACCAGGCTGTTCAGGAAGTATCCGAATCATTGATTCCGTTTATCGAAGAGCATCCCAAGTACAAGCACGCAAGGATTCTGGAAAGAATTGCGGAACCTGAAAGGACAATCATGTTCAGGGTTCCCTGGCTCGACGACAAGGGAGAGATACAGATAAACCGTGGTTTCAGGATTGAGATGAACAGTGCAATAGGCCCGTACAAGGGTGGCCTGAGGTTTCATCCAACCGTAAACCTGGGTATTCTCAAATTCCTTGCTTTTGAACAGGTCTTTAAAAACAGCCTTACCACCCTTCCGATGGGCGGGGGCAAGGGAGGATCTGATTTTGACCCGAAAGGAAAATCTGACAATGAAGTGATGCGTTTCTGCCAGAGTTTTATGACTGAGCTTTTCAGGCATATCGGGCCCGATACTGACGTCCCTGCAGGCGACATCGGCGTCGGTGGCCGTGAGATCGGTTTCCTTTTTGGTCAGTATAAACGTCTGAGGAATGAATTCACAGGTGTGCTGACAGGCAAGGGAATTGAATGGGGCGGGTCTCTCATTCGTCCTGAAGCAACCGGTTACGGTGCAACTTATTTCGCCGAGGAGATGCTTAAAACCAGGGGAAACAGCATAAAGGGCAAGACTGTTTGCGTTTCCGGATCAGGCAATGTCGCACAATATGCATGCGAAAAAGTTACCCAGATGGGTGGCAAGGTGGTGACAATGTCAGATTCAGACGGGTTTATTTATGATCCCAAGGGGATTGATACCGACAAGCTCAACTTTATAATGGAGCTGAAGAATGTCAGACGTGGGAGGATCAAGGAGTATGCTGAAAAGTACGGCGTGGAATATTTTGAAGGCAAAAGGCCATGGGGAATAAAGTGCGATGTTGCCATGCCGAATGCCACACAGAACGAGATCAGCGAAGAAGAAGCAAAAATCCTTGTTAAAAACGGTTGTGTCTGTGTATCGGAAGGTGCGAATATGCCTTCAACAATCGAGGCAGTCAATGTATTCCTGAATGCAGGAATTCTTTACGGACCAGGCAAAGCCGCCAATGCCGGCGGTGTTGCTACATCAGGGCTTGAGATGACCCAGAACTCAATGAGACTTCCATGGTCGCGCGAGGAGGTAGACGAGAGACTGCATACCATTATGAAAAACATCCACCAGACATGTGTCACATACGGTAAGAAAGACAACGGTTTCATTAACTATGTCGATGGGGCCAATATTGGTGGCTTTGTGAAAGTTGCCAATGCTATGATCGCACAGGGTGTAGTTTAAAAAAGGAAATACCCTGCACTGACGGAGCCTCATTGAATTAAGGCTCCGTTTTTTTATAAATTTGCAGCCTGATAATATTCATGCAGCTGACCGACACACATACTCACCTCTACCTTCCTGAATTCGACTCCGACCGCGATGAGATTGTCAGGAATGCGGTAAACAGCGGGGTTACGACCCTTCTAATGCCCAATATTGATCTCACTTCCGTGGAACCGATGATGTCGGCGGTAAAAAGATATCAGGGCATCTGTTACCCGATGATCGGGCTTCATCCCACATCAGTTAAGGATGACTACCTTACTCAACTGGGAGAACTGGAAAAATATTTTGAAAAGTATCCTTTCACCGGCGTGGGTGAGATAGGAATTGATCTCTACTGGGATACAACACGGACTGCAGAACAGAAGGATGCATTTTCAATTCAGCTTGAGCTTTCACTTGAAAGGAAGCTTCCTGTAGCGATCCATTCGCGGAACGCATTTGCAGAGATTTTTGATGTGCTAGGCGGGTTCGAAGGCAGGGGTATCAGAGGTGTTTTTCATGCTTTTACCGGCGATTTTGAGACTGCATGCAAAGCACTTGATTTGGGCTTCAGGCTGGGAATAGGCGGGATAGTGACATTTAAAAATTCCGGCCTTGATGAAGTTGTAAAAAAAGTCGGACTGAAACACCTGGTTCTTGAGACTGACTCACCCTATCTGGCTCCAACACCTCACAGGGGAAAAAGAAATGAGAGTTCTTATATTTGTATTATAAACAGGAAGCTGGCGGATATTTTCAACACCGACCCCGTTGAAGTCGCAGATATAACCACTGCAAACGCGGCGGAGCTCTTCAAAGTCTGAATTATGGCAACCGAAAAAGAAATTTCGATTTTGATTATTTATACTGGGGGTACGATCGGGATGGTAACTGACCCGGTAACTGGATCGCTTATCCCGTTCAATTTTTCGGAAGTCTCCAACCAGATTCCTGAGTTAAAGAAGTTTGGTTACAGGCTCAGGTCGGTTTCCTTCGATACAGCTACCGACTCATCCAATATTGAGCCCGGTATGTGGGTGAGGATAGTGTCGGTGATCGAACAGAATTATGATGAGTTTGACGGTTTCGTCATCCTCCACGGGACAGATACGATGGCCTACTCGGCTTCGGCCCTTAGCTTCATGCTCGAGAACCTTGAAAAACCTGTCATATTCACAGGGTCTCAGCTACCCATTGGCGTTCTCCGTACCGACGGCAAGGAAAATCTGATAACGGCCATTGAAATTGCCGCTGCCAAAAAAAATGGATTGCCTGTCGTTCCAGAGGTCTGCATCTACTTCGACAGTAAGCTTATGAGGGGCAACAGGACCACAAAGTTCAGTGCCGAACAATTCGACGCGTTTGATTCGCCAAATTACCCGGCACTTGCAGAAGCAGGACTTCACATCAAGTTCAGCAGCAGTGCTATCAGATACCCTGTCATACGAAGGGACCTTACGGTTCACAAGTCAATTAACACCGATGTGGCCATTTTAAAACTATTTCCCGGAATCAACAGGAACCTGGTAAGGTCAGTCACCAATACTCCCGGCCTCAAAGCAATTATCCTTGAAACATTCGGGGCGGGAAACGCTCCCACCTTCAAATGGTTTCTCGATGAGCTTAGCCTGTTTATTGACAGGGGAGGGCTCATTCTAAATGTAACTCAATGCCACGGAGGGACGGTTGAGATGGGACTTTATGAGACCAGCAGGGAGATGCTTAATGCTGGGGTCATCAGCGGGAAAGATATCACTTCCGAAGCATCTGTTACCAAACTAATGCACCTGCTTGGCAGGTTTGACTCCAGGGAAAAAGTTACTTTTTACCTTAACAAGTCACTGGCCGGGGAAATATCCTGACACTTTTTTATTGAGAATATTTTTAGTTAATTTGCGCCGCTCCCGCGATAAAGAGCAGCGAAAGCATTCCTGGAGAGATGCAGGAGTGGTTTAACTGGCACGCCTGGAAAGCGTGTGTCCCGCTAGAAGCGGGACCGGGGGTTCGAATCCCCCTCTCTCCGCACCGTCAATACAGACCGTAGCGCCTTGCGCTGCGGTTTTGTTTTTATGAGGATCCGAACCAGGCTTGCCATGGTGAGGATCTGAAATAAAAACAAAATACCCCGCGAAGCGGGGTCTGTATTGACGGTGCAGGGAACTCCAACAGGGATCACCGGAGGTAATCCGAGGAAGGTCCTGCGGTCGTGCTTTGTCAGCCGTAGCCTTTTTTGACCGACGTAGCCTGGGCGAAGGCTGACAGTGGTGCTTTGTCATTGGCCTTTTCATGTTTTTCTACTTAAAAGTCCATCACATTTCATAATTTTAACATTGTAAACGTTCTTTGAAACTCCTATTAGCCGAGTCAGGATCGCTTTTTCTGAATTCTTCCTCCATGATTGGTACGCTTACGGTGCAAGGTTCTATGACCCGCAAATAGGTAGATGGATGACGGCGGATCCTTTGGTTGAGACTTCGCGTAATTGTAGCTCATATAATTATTGTTTCAATACTCCAATCAAGTTGGTTGATTTAGATGGGAGAATTCCTTGGAATAGACTGATTGAGGGTCATGTATATGGGCCAAGGTTAGAAGAAAATAGATTTGGAGCGAGAAGATCATATATTGATAATGCTGGGAGGGAAGTTATTTACCCCCATTATGGGGTTGATTTTGGTAATGATCTTTGTTATGGACCTCAATTACATGGAGGAGAGAAAATATTATCAGCAGCAAGAGGTACAGTAATATTTGCTAGACCAACTAAACTGGGTGGCAACACTATAGTTATTGACCACGGTAATGGATACTCTAGTGTATACTGTCATATAAAAGACGGTGGCATATTAGTTAAAGAAAATACTCAAGTAAAGAATGGACAAATCATTGGAGAAGTTGGGGGGACAGGACATTCATATTCAACTCATTTACATTTTGAAATATTGAAGGATGGTGTTCCCATAAATCCTGTATGGATTTATGATCTTGATGATTTCTTGCATATTGATGAAATTACTTTCCCTGAGATGGAAAATTTTCTTCATATTAACCTTGATATAAATTCAATTATTAATGGAACATTTGGCAAAGTTGAACTGGATGAAGAATCATATCGGATTGAATCGGAAAAACAATTTTGGAGAAGAGTAGCTGTTAAAACGGAAAGAACTATTATTGAATGGATGCATTGCAAGCTATAAATTTAATCATTATTATGAAATATACGATATTTATTATAATAACAATCCTTTGCGGGTGTACGGGTATGAAATCACCGAAAAAAGAGGTAATCCAATTGAATCAAACTTCTGAAAAAACCCAAATCGATTCATTAGAAAGTGGTCTCCCCATAAAAAGAATTACTATGTCAAAATTCTCATGTGAATTTTTTAAAAAGGAATCACCATCAGAACAATTAAGGATAAAAGCAAATGACTTCAAAATATTATATCAAATTGACTCATTGCTGTCAGATTATCATCCTGAAACTGATTATGGATATTACTATGGCACTCTAACCAAAATAAAAAATCGGAATTTAGTCATTTTTAGATCTCACGGGGATTGGTTAATGAATTTAGAATGTCTCATTTATGATAATTCTGGCAAATTCAAAGGTTTATTTAACCTTGTTGGATTAGGTAGCGAACCCGAGTTTTCATATGAATGTTTTGGTGAATTTAAAAATGACTCTTTATATAATCAAACAACTGTCTATAGCACTATAATAGAAAACTCTTCCAATAGGTTTGATTCTTTGAACAAGATAAAGTACGACACAATCCAAAAATGGTTCCTAATTAATAAAGATGGGAAGTTAACATCTACTACTCCTGATAGCCTGATCTATAAGAAAAATTAATATTATACTATTCTTCTATAATATATGCAAGTCACCATATTAGCAGTGTTATTCCTAGGCTAAAATTTGAAAAATCTGTTGCGATATTGCAACGATAAGATATACGAAACCTGGCGATGAACCGCCTTTTAGTTAATTGTTTATATTTTGCGTTAACATTTTTATAAAATGTTAATGCTGATTTTTAAGATTCTTTCTTATTTGAAATAGCCCAATTTCTTCATACTTTTAATTCAGTATTAGTTCTTTGAAACTCTAATCTGATTAGGCAGTATCAGGCTTGCTGAATCACTCTCCTTTACTGGTATGACTACGGTGCAAGATTCTATGATCCCCAGATTGGAAGGTGGATGACGGTGGATCCACTGGCTGAAAAATCGAGAAAATGGTCTCCTTACAATTATACTCTAAATAATCCGATGAGATTTATCGATCAGGATGGGATGGAAGTTGTGGTAACTGGAAAAGATCGAAAGAAGTATGCTAAAGATATTGATAAATCAAGCAGTCTCAAAGTCAAAATAGATAAGGAAACAGGTACGCTTACTGCGAAAGGCAAGGCAAAAACTGATTACGATAAAAAATTATTAGAAGCTATTAACGATCCGAATGTTAAAGTAAATATTGAGACATCGAGAGAAAACAAGACTAAAAGTAATATTTATTTCATTGGCGGCTCATTTCAAGGAAGTACTAAGTTGGAAAATGGGAAAGTTGAAACCTATCAACTTGTTAATGTTGAGCATTTAGAAAGAATTGAAGCATTTGCAGGTGAATCAACAGGAGTTCGTTCAGGTCATGAATTAGTAGAATCTTATATCGGCGGTAAAGATTCCCCAGGTAGTCCGGCTCCTACATTTGATTCAAATTCAAAAGGATATAAAGAATATTTAAGTGCCCATAATCAGGCAGTTTCACTGGATCCAAGATTTTCACAATATATTCATGATTCTTTTGATTCAAAAACCCAAATGATGGGCGTTTCAAAAATATATACAGCTCCATCAGGAGAACAGATTGAATTAGGATTCCTACATTTATTTTCAGAAAAGAAATGAAAACACATATGCTATTTAAGTTTTTAATAATCTTTACAGTATATAATTATAATTCTGCAACCATTTTTTGTCAAGAGGAATACAAAGGTAATTTTCGAATTTTAAAGGTTGATTCAACTAGTTATAACTATCTAATTAAAGCTGTTAAGAGCGATTCTGCTGATAGCACATTAATTATTGTTCCTAAGCCAAACTCAATAAGTTTCTGTAAATGCACGCAAAAACTTGAAATTGGAAAAACATATCTTCTCTTGACAGAAACTTATCTTAATAGAGCTTTCATAAGTATATTGCCAGTTTCCGCCAATGGATTTGTTCTTAAAATTGACAGTAAGATATTATTGATAAATGAAAGTAATATTCCGCTAAAGGCAAGTAATTTATGTGGGTGTTATTATTGTCCCTGTTTTTTCTAAATTAAAAATGGATTAATCTGTTGAAAAATTGCGACGATAGAGAAAAACAAAAACAGCCAGTTTGATATTCCGCTGCAATCACAGGGACAGAGGACAAAAAACAATTTCTTCTATAAGAATAAAAATGGAGGTACCAAGATGATACCTCCATTTTTGGTATCACAAATTGTGATCCCTTGGTACTTCACGATAAGGAAACGAAAGCATACAAGTTGTGTGTTTATTTACAATCCCATTGCTAGACCATAATTTGAGATAAGAGCCTGGCCTTAATCGGTTCTTTTCTATGTATTGTATATGTATGATCTGCTTTTACTGGCCTATTAAGGAAATAATATGGTTAGAACAACCCAGGCTGGTTTTCACTTCTTAATAATCGCATAAAACTCATATATTTGCATTCGATATGGAACGAGGTGAAATAAATGCGTGTATAATCAATTATCTGAGACCTTTCAGTCCAGAACGGATCGGTATATTCGGTTCTTTTGCAAGAAATGAAAATACTGCAGATAGTGACATTGATATACTCATAAAATTCAAAAAGACTGTATCATTACTGGATCTGGCCAGAATACATAGGGAACTATCACAAATCCTGGGAAAAGAGGTCGATTTGGTAACTGAGCCATCAATCAAGAATGAAAGGTTGAGAAGGTATATATATAATGATTTAAAAATCATCTTTGAATGAAAGATGACAGGATCTATATTGATCACATCCTTCAAAGCATAGAAAGAATTTAATCGTATATTACGGGTAAAGATCATACTGCTTTTTCAGATGATTTACTGACTCAGGATGCTGTAGTCAGGCAGCTGGAAATAATTGGAGAAGCTACAAAAAGAATATCAGAAAATCTTAGAATTATTAATCCTCAGGTTCCATGGTCTGATATGGCCGGAATGAGAGATATTCTAATACACGATTACATTGATGTAGATCTTGATATTGTTTGGAAAACAGCAACAGAGAGTATCTCTGGTCTGAGATACCTTTTACAAAACCTTGTCTGGCCGGCATAATTTCTTCATAAACCTTTAGTTTCTAATCGTTTTAACAATTTCTGTTCAAGATCATTTTATAAATTTTCCATATACTACAAAAATTCTTTATTTTCATACTTGAAAGTAATCCTGGAAGCACATTCAGAAGCGTAAATTGTAATATAAACAGTTCATAAATTGTCACTTGAGCATGGTAATATATTATTAATCAATGACAATCATAATAACTGGTACGATTACGGGGCAAGATTCTATGAGCCGCAGAAAGGAAGTTTATTGCTACCAATTGTTTTCAGATTTGCTCTCCTTATCTTTTTTTCGTAACTTACTACCTCATAATTACGTCAGGCAAAAAAGATGCTACCGGGCCACCAGATAAACCAGCCGATACTCTTCAATCCCCTGAAACACCACCTGGGATATATCAGGGAATTCATAGCTCTTAATGCCGACGGGAACTCAACCCCCGACAATGAAGCCGTCGTAAGGGAGCTTAAACATATCGGCGGCTCTGTGATGGACGTCTATTGCGGGAATCTATCCTACGATGAGATCGGCGATGAACTGCTCTGCTATATCACGACCAAAAAGCTGAAAGACCAGGATATCTTTCATGGCTGGGCCGGTACGGGTGCAAAAGACTTCAGAACAATTTATCTTTCCGACGGTTCTAACTGGGTAATGAAATATTATGATAATGAACAAAGGTTTGTTCATTCATTCCCTGCCCGTTTCAGTCCAAACTCCTTCAGGATAAAGGCTAACACATTGAAATCAGCAATACTATACCAGATCTTTATCGGCAAGGACTTTGTTTCCGAAGAAGATCTGAATACTGCCAGGGCAATAGCAGGTTTGTCGCCTGTAAGGGAAATCTTCGATACAGAAGCGATTGCAGAGATGATTGAAATGCTGAGAGGATAAATAATAAATATTATGCCTGTCAACCGCCGCCAGTTTATCGGGAGATCAGTTTTGGGAGCAGCAGCTCTCGCCACGATGCGACCTTTTAGTGCTTTTGCAACATTTGCAACACCGGAAACCTGTGCCGCTTCCGTTGGACTTACTACGGGGGTGAACAGGGCGGATATGGCCTTCAGGGCACTCAGCCCTTTCGCATCCTACATAAAAAAAGCCGTTGCTGGGAAACGGATAATCCTGAAACCAAATAATGTTTCGATTGATATTCCCCTTTGTGCAACGCATGCCGATACTCTTGAAGGAATACTGGAGTTTTTTAAATCAATCGGAAGAACGGAGAATATCATAATCGCCGAATCGGCAGCCAACGGTCCGACTTTCGACGGGTTCAGCAATTACGGCTATTTCAGCCTCGCGAAAAAGTATAATGTCAAATTCATGGACCTCGACAGGGAGGGATCAGAAGTTCTTTATCTTTTCGATGAGAGAGATTTCAGACCCCATCCTGCAAGGTTCTCTAAGGTGCTTCTCGACAACACATCATTTATTGTTTCTGCCGCCAGGATGAAAACCCACGACAGGGTAATAGCCACCCTCTCACTGAAAAATATTGTCGTGGGCGCCCCGGTGAAGGATGACGGATTCAGGTTCGACAGCAAGAGCAGGAAAGGTGCAATAAGCGACAAGTCAATCGTTCATGGTGGTGGCTTTAAAGGCATTAACTACAACCTGTATGTTACTGCCCCGAAACTACATCCTCACCTCGCGGTTATCGACGGCTTCGAGGGCATGGAAGGAAATGGTCCCAATTCGGGTACACCGGTCGATCACAGGGTATGTGTTGCCAGTACCGACTGGCTCGCCGCCGACAGGGTGGCTGTCGAACTAATGGGGATCGATTACACGCAGGTAGCCTGGCTTAACTACTGCATGCAGACAGGACAAGGGGTTGGCGACCTTGATAAAATAGGCATCATTGGCGAAAAAATCACCGATCATATCATAAAGTATAAGCTGTCGGATAATATCGGGCAGCAGCTGATACTGAATAAGAGCTGATTGGCCCGGGCTCCGGTAAATTGCTCCCTTCTCTCCTTATTGCTTTCCCCTTGCAAAAAAGCCGCATTGTGCGGCTGTTTTTGTGATCCCGGAGAGACTCGAACTCTCAACCAACAGAACCGGAATCTGTCATTCTATCCATTGAACTACGGGACCATTACATTCTGATGCAAAACTACTGCCATTAAGCGGTATTTGCAACTTTTAAGCATATTTCAATCTTTTACAGGGCCGTTCCTTCTCTTATTTAGATATTTCGCTAAGAATTTTTAATTTCGCCTGTTTGTAGGAAAGCGGAAGTCAGAAGCTTGAAGTCGGAAGCAAAACCAAAATATGAGTTTCAAATTCGAAAATCTTAATATATGGCAAAAGGCAATGGATTTTGCCGAAGATATTCATGAATTGTCAAAAAAGCTTCCTGATGAAGAATTTTATAATTTGTCATCTCAGATTAGAAGAGCGGCAGGCTCTGTCGCATTAAATATTTCTGAAGGTTCAATAGGACAATCCAATGCTGAATTTAAGAGATTCATTAATATGGCTATCCGTTCCCTGGCAGAGGTAGTTACATGCCTGCATAAAGCTTCAAGAAGAAATTATGTCTCAAATGAAAAATTCATGGATTTATACGATAAGGCATTTAATCTTATGAATATGCAAAATGGATTTAAAAAAAAATTAAACTAAGTTTGGCGACTTCGGACTTCGGACTTCGGACTTCGGACTTCAGACTTCGGACTTCGGACTTCGGACTTCGGACTTCAGACTTCGGACTTCGGACTTCGGACTTCGGACTTCGGACTTCAGACTTGATAATAACATAAACTCACTTCATATCAATATTAATTAAAATGGATTACGATTTCAGGGAAATAGAAAAGAAATGGCAGAAATACTGGGAGGAAAACAAAACCTTTAAGACTCCTGATGATCTCTCTAATCCCAACAAATGCTATATACTCGACATGTTCCCCTACCCCTCCGGAGCTGGCCTTCATGTTGGCCATCCCGAAGGTTATACGGCCACTGACATCTACTCAAGATATAAAAGGATGAAAGGATTCAATGTCCTCCATCCGATGGGATGGGACGCATTCGGTCTTCCTGCCGAACAATACGCAATCCAGACAGGTACTCATCCGGCTATCACAACTAAAAACAATTGTGATACGTTCAGGCGGCAGATCAAGGAACTCGGGCTTAGCTATGACTGGGACAGGGAGATTAATACAACCGATCCAAAATACTTCAGGTGGACCCAGTGGATCTTTATCAAAATTTACAACACCTGGTACGATGACAAAGCCTGCAAAGGTCGGCCGATAAATGAACTCCCGATTCCTGAGGAAATAAAAAAAGGCGGTACACTGGAAATCAGGGAATATGTAAACTCCAAAAGGCTGGCCTACTACGACAATGCCCAGGTCTGGTGGTGCCCCAACTGCAAAATTGTATGTGCCAACGAAGAGGTTCTTTCTGACGGCTCCCACGAAAAATGCGGCCACCGCGTCGAGAGAAGGAACCTCAAGCAATGGATGCTGAGAATACCCCTTTATGCAGAAAGACTCCTGGCCGGAATCGATACACTCGACTGGCCCGAGGGCATAAAGGATATGCAGCGTAACTGGATCGGACGCTCGACAGGCGCTGAAGTCGATTTTGAAGTTTACGGCCTGGACGAGAAAATCAGGGTGTTTACCACCAGGCCGGATACGCTGTTCGGTGCAACATATATGGTTCTGGCTCCGGAACACAGGCTCGTAGGCATGATTACTACAGACAGCCGCAGGAAAGAGGTGGATGACTACGTAAAAGCAGCATCCCTGAAATCCGATCTCGACAGGACTGACCTTGCAAAAGACAAGACAGGGGTGTTCACAGGCACATTTGCAATAAACCCCGTGAACCGGAAGAAGATACCTGTCTGGGTAGCCGACTATGTGCTTACCGGGTACGGAACCGGCGCCATTATGGCTGTCCCGGCTCATGATACAAGGGATTTTGAATTTGCGGTTAAGTTCAATCTTCCGATTATCTGCATACAGGATCCTGCAGTAACTGATCCTGAGCAGAAGAACAGGATCACCCAGGGTAAGGAATGCTGGACTGAGGACGGATCGTATATCAACTCATCCGACAGGAACACCGGAATCGATATCAACAGCCTCAACAAGGAAGCAGGGATCTCCAGGATGATAGGCTGGCTTGAATCTAAAGGGCTGGGAACTTCAAGGATAAACTACAAGCTTCGCGACTGGCTTTTCAGCAGGCAGCGGTACTGGGGTGAACCTTTCCCTGTCATACACTGGGAAGATGGCGAAATAACACCTGACGATGAAAGCTCACTTCCTGTTTTGCTTCCTGAAATGGAAAAATACCTCCCGGGCGAATCGGGCGAATCACCACTGGCAAACGCCATGGAGTGGCTCACTGTTAAAGGAAAAGACGGACGGACAGGAAGGAGAGAAACCAATACGATGCCTCAATGGGCAGGATCGTGCTGGTATTACCTCAGGTTTATCGATCCTTTAAATGACGCCAAAATATTTGACTTTGAAAAAGTCAGATACTGGCTGCCGGTCGATCTCTACATCGGAGGAGCCGAACATGCGGTACTTCACCTGCTTTACAGCCGTTTCTGGCACAAGGTTCTTTTCGACCTTGGCATCGTCTCAACCGATGAACCCTACCAGAAGCTGTTTAACCAGGGGATGATACTGGCCTTCGCTTATGAAACTGATAAAGGAGCCAAGGTATCGAGCGATATGGTCGAGGAGAAAGACGGGAAGTATTTCAACAGGGAAACGGGTGAAGAGCTCAGGCAGATAGTTGCAAAAATGTCAAAGACCCTGAAGAATGTGGTGAACCCCGATGATGTCACGGCACGATACGGAGCTGATTCACTGAGGCTTTACGAGATGTTCATGGGCCCCCTCGATGTTACTAAACCCTGGGACGACAAGGGGGTCAAGGGAGTTTCCGGATTCCTTTCCCGGACATTCAGATTCTTGTCTGAGAGTAAAAATATAGTCGAAGGGGAAGAAGACAAGGAAATACTCAAGGGACTACACCAGGCTATGAAAAAAGTTGAAGGAGATATTGAGAACCTCAGGTTCAATACTGCAATTTCAGCAATGATGATATTTCTCAACCTTGCCACACGAAAGGGAAAGGTGACAAGGGATACAGCCTCCAAATTCGTTAAGATTCTTTCACCTTTTGCACCGCACATTGGCGAGGAACTATGGAGCCTTCTCGGCAATAACATTACTCTTGCATACGAGCCCTGGCCGGAGGTTAACGAAGAATACCTCAGGGAAGATGTCTTCGAGTATCCCGTATCATTCAATGGCAAGATGAGATTCAAACTCGAATTACCTTTGTCGATGGGGAAAGAGGAGATCATAAAAACCGTTATGGCAGACGAACGGACGAAAAAATGGCTCGAGGGAAGGAATCCTTCAAATATTGTCGTTGTACCGGGAAGGATAATTAATATCGTCATAAAATAACTGGAAATACCGATGCACATTTTCCAGCATGTCCCCGGGAAGAATCCTGTGTTTCTTACAATGAACAAGGTGCTTTGCTGTATCGTTCCTGTTATTTTGCTATGCCTTACAGCCTGCAGCTGGGATAAGAACCAGGCTCCGGGAACGGTCCCTGTTCCAACTGCAGCAGAAAGAAAGAATGTATCGCTCCTTTTCGGAATCCCGGCCGACTCTTTTAATATAATCAGGGGAAAGATCAGGCCTAACAGCTTTCTTGCAGATATATTGAAAAATTATGGTATCTCATCCACGGAGACTGATGCTATCCTGAAGAATTCCGGAGGTATTTTCGACGTCAGGGCAATGAGGGCGAACAGCAGCTTTACAGCTTTTACCAGCCGTGACAACCTCCCGAGGCTAAGGTATTTTGTCTATGAGAGCGACCCCACCCTGTTTTATATATTCAGCTTTAACGATTCACTTCATATTTATCCGTACAGGGTTAATCCTGTCACTCAAATCAGGCATGCGTCCCTGACAATTGAAACATCCTTATGGGATGCTCTTATGAGCAAGGGGCTGAGTCCTGAACTGGCTGTTGACCTGTCTGATATATACGCATGGACGATCGATTTTTTCGGCCTGCAGAAGGGAGATAACTTCAAATTCGTTTACGAAGAGAACTTTATTGACGATAAATCAATTGGTACAGGGCGGATTCTCTGTGCACTGTATAATTCACCAGAAAAGCATGTCTTTGCATTCCCGATGATTCAGGATGACAAGGAGTCCTACTACGATTCAAACGGTAACAGCCTGAGGAAGGAATTTCTCAAGGCACCCCTGCATTTTACTCACATAGCGTCACGCTTTTCGAGTGCAAGGATGCATCCGATACTCCGTATTGTGCGTCCGCATTACGGAGTGGATTACGGGGCCCCTGCCGGCACTCCTGTTTATTCTATCGGTGACGGGACCGTGATATCGGCAACCAGTGAACAGGAACCAGGAAATATTGTAAGGATAAGACATAACAGCGTTTACACCACGGCATATATGCATCTCAGCGGCTTTGCAAAAGGCATAAGGGGCGGAGTTAAAGTAAAGCAGGGAGATGTGATAGGATATGTAGGCAGCACGGGCCTTGCCACTGGTCCTCATCTCGATTTCAGATTCTATAAAAACGGATATCCTGTTGATCCCCTGAGGGTGGAAGCACCACCAGTGGAGCCGGTCAGGGAAGAAAATCTTGAGAAATATGCCCGGATCAGAAGCGTTATGACAGGACTTCTCAATTCATTCAACTAGTAAGGAAGAGAAAGTATTGTCCTCTCAATAATTTCGGGGAAATAACGGTATTCAAGCTCATGTATCCTTTGTGCGAGAGAATCGGCAGTATCATCGGGCATAACCTGACATTTTGCCTGGAAAATTATATCTCCGTTGTCGTATATCCCGTTCACGTGATGAATCGTAATACCCGATTGCGGTTCTTTGTTCCTGATTACGGCCTCATGGACCTTTTCACCATACATGCCTTTGCCACCATATGACGGCAGCAGTGCCGGATGAATATTCACAATTTTGCCATGGTAAGCTTCAATAATATCACCCGGGACCAGCAGGAGAAATCCTGCCAGTACGATGAAATCTATTTTGTTCTTTAAAAGCAGCGCCAGTACCTCACCTTCGGCATAAAACCGGGTACGGTCGAAAAATATTGCCGGTACATCAAGCTTAGCAGCCCTTTCAAAAACGAAGGCATCACGTTTATTTGACAATACGAGAGTCACTTTCGCCGAATTCCTGTTCGAAAAGTATTTTATTATATTTTCGGCATTTGAACCTGAACCTGAGGCAAAAATTGCTATGTTTTTCATTAACAGATATTTAAATACCCGGATCGACTGCCATCGATATCTTGTGGCACATGTGTTATTTATTTATATTTCAATAAATTGTGGATATATAGCATGAAAAAAATCCCAATTTCCTTGAAAAATACTGTACAAATATATTTCTTTGCACTGTTTAAATTCTAGTACTAATTAAAAATTATAATTATGTCAGACATTGCCACAAGAGTAAAAGAGATCATCGTTGACAAACTTGGAGTTGATGAATCGGAAGTAACTCCTGAAGCAAGCTTCACCAATGACCTGGGAGCAGACTCTCTTGACACAGTTGAGCTGATCATGGAATTCGAAAAAGAATTCAACATTGGAATTCCCGACGACCAGGCAGAAAGCATCAGTACTGTAGGTGAAGCTATCAAGTATATTGAAGAGAATGCGAAGTAGCATTCCACCAGCAAAAATCCATTTATGAGAAGAGTTGTAGTTACAGGTATCGGAGCACTGACTCCAATCGGTAATAATTTAAATGAATTTTGGGAAAATCTTGTCAAGGGGGTAAGCGGGTCGGACCTGATAACTCACTTCAATACTGAAAAATTCAAGACAAAATTCGCCTGTGAAGTAAAGAACTACGATCCTCAGAAATATTTCGACAAAAAGGAAGCCAATAAGCTTGATTTATACGCGCAGTTTGCACTTATTGCTGCCCAGGAAGCGGTTGTTGATTCGGGTATTGACGTAGAGAAAGCCGACAAGGACAGGATAGGTGTAATCTGGGCATCCGGGATAGGCGGGCTGGATACATTCTATGAAACCATAAAACAGTACGTTTTAGGAGACGGAACGCCGAGGTTCAGCCCATTCTTTATTCCCAAGATGATAAGCGATATCGCTGCCGGTCAGATCTCAATTAAATACGGATTCAGGGGACCCAATTTCGGAACAGTTTCCGCTTGTGCATCATCAACAAATGCAATAATTGACGCCTTTAACTATATCAGGCTTGGAAAAGCCGATATTTTTATTTCAGGTGGCTCGGAGGCTTCAATTAACGAACCCGGAATCGGAGGCTTCAACTCGATGCAGGCTCTCTCGGCCAACAACGACGAGTACAGATCAGCTTCCAGGCCCTTCGACGTAACACGCGATGGTTTCGTGATGGGCGAGGGTGCAGGTGCCCTTGTGATAGAATCTCTGGAACATGCAAAAGCACGAGGTGCAAAAATATACGCTGAACTCGTGGGAACCGGGCTGACTGCCGATGCGTTCCATCTTACCGCTCCTCATCCCGAAGGGCTTGGCGCGAGCAATGTGATGAAACTGGCAGTTGAAGAAGCAGGTCTCAAACCTGGCGATATCGATTATATCAACGTTCATGGTACTTCAACACCACTCGGTGATATTTCAGAAATAAAAGCTATCATCTCCGTTTTCGGTGAGGATGCTTACAAGCTGAATATCAGTGCAACAAAATCAATGACTGGCCACCTTCTTGGTGCGGCCGGCGCCGTTGAAGCCATTGCATCCATCATGGCTGTAAGGGAAGACATTGTTCCGCCCACAATTAATTTCAAGAATCCTGATCCGGCTATCGATCAGAATCTTAACCTTACTTTCCACACTGCACAGAAGAAAACTGTAAATTATGCCATCAGCAATACTTTTGGATTCGGCGGGCATAATGCTTCTGTCGTGATCAAAAAAGCAGAGATTTAGTGTCTCTATTCGCCCGAAGAAAAAACGGTATTTATAAATTAAATTCACGGGAATTCAGGTCCCGAATCAAGCGTATTATTGGTTCCAGACCGTCCGATCTCCGGCTTTACGAAATTGCTTTCATACACCGGTCAGCAAGCCTGACCCTCCCCGACGGTAAGAAAATAAACAACGAACGCCTTGAATTCCTCGGCGATTCCGTCCTTGACGTGGTACTATCTGAATTCCTATTTAAAAGATTTCCCGTCGCCAATGAAGGGTTCATGACCAAGATCCGTTCAAGGATAGTCAACAGGGACATCCTTAACCAGATAGCACTGTCGATGGGTATCGACAAGATCCTTGTCAGCAATATAAGTTCCGGCCATTCGACCAAACATCTTTACGGTGATGCATTCGAAGCCCTGGTAGGAGCAGTTTTTATTGATAAGGGTTTCAGGAAAACCAGGAAATTCATTATCCGGAATGTCATTCACAAGTACCTCGATATTGAGAAAATCATTAATACCGACAGCGATTATAAAAGCCTTGTTTTTGAATGGGTACAGAAGAATAAAGCCAGCCTGTCGTTCATCTTTAACGAGGATTACGATTTTGACAAGAAAAAATCCGTCTTCACCACGACCCTGAACATTGATCATACCGAATTCGGCAAGGGCCAGGGTGAATCGAAGAAGGAAGCTGAACAGGAAGCGTCGAGGCAGGCATGGGAAAGGCTGAAAGATATTTCAGCTCAATAATTTCTGGCTGTCATATTTTTTTTACCTTTAAACCATTATAGTCCATCTGAATGAAGAGCCGGCAAAAAATCACACGCGTTCTGCTTGAATCTGAAGAAAGAAAAAATTTCTCTCTCTTCGGAATCGTTTCGGCAGAACCGGATTACAGGCTCTCCCTTTCAATTAATTCAGCATTCAGGATATCATTGAGGAACGACAAACCGGTTGAACCGCCGGGCGGCAGCTCGTTCAGCAGGTTTTCCTGTCATACGGCTGTTGATGATATCTCCTGGAACCTTATATCCAACAAATCGGGGGAGAATTTCCTCGTCGGCAAACTAAACAAAATTGACTATTTCCTGCAACTCTTCCCAAACGACTCACATTTGGATATCACTTCAGTAAGTACAACTCTCAGAAAAATAGATACAATCACGGCAATATTTCAGATTAATCCTGACAATATAAAAGATAAAAACATACACTATCTAATACCCTGAAACATGGAAAAGCTCTTCTTTGATCTCTCTGAAAGTGAATTTTCACAAGGAAGGAAGATACTGGTATGGATATTCAGTGCTGTCTTTTTTCTTGCTGGCTGCGGAATTATTTTTATGAATACAGTTCTTCACGACAGGACGATTCATATGTCCTTTGCATTTGCTCCTTTTGGTATTTCCATTTTCGCGGCTATTGTAGCTTATCTGGCTACGACTAAAAGGAAGGACCATTATTTCCTTATGGACAATGAAAAGATCGAATACAGAATAGGTATGTTCAGTCCTGATAAGATTACTCATAACTGGTCGGAAGTGAATGAGATAGTAATCCCTCATAAGGAGAAGAAAGTCCTCCTGAAGTGCAAAAATGGTACCGAACAGATTGTAAACCTTAACTGGATCGAAAAGAAGAAATCCCACTTTATCAGGAAGCACTTCTATTATGCTGCCAGGGAAAAGAATATTGGCCTTACAAAGGTGATGACCCTTCCCAAGAAATAAGACTGTTTTGGCCCGTTTTACAAAAGAAAGGGCCGCCAGAACGGCGGCCCCGATTTTTGATAACCCTAAAACTAACCTAACCTATGAAAAAAACCTCTATTTATATCGTTTCAAATATCGTGCCAAACACAGGTCAAAGATAAATCCTCTTCCGGTAATAAAAAAACGAAATTCGCTAACAAACTGAAAATTAACATATATTTAATAAAATGTTAATGTATGTTTTTTCTCTCTCTTTCAAATCTATTGACCGTTTAAGCCCCCTTATACCCTATCGTGGTGTTAAAGAAAGTTAAAGATTGTGTTAACAAATTGAGTTCCCCGTAATTTTGCTCCGATGAAAAGGAAAACCATATTCCTGCTGGCAATTTTCTTCCTTCTGACGCTGTCGGGTCTCATACTTATTCAGCTCTACTGGATAAGAAACGCGATCAACATTACCGACCAGCAGTTCAGGTACCAGGTCAATAAAGCTCTCGAATCTGTGGTTCTTAAACTGGAGAAAGATGAGCTTGTTAAAAAGATCCTGGAGGAAGTGGCCACATCAAAAAATGATTCCATTACCGCCCTTATCTCTTCTAACTCTTCACTTGCCAGGAAACTTCAGGGATATAAACCCAAGGAGGACCTGATTCAGAAATACGGTCTCTCGGCATCCGAGGAGCAGGTCGTTGTAAACAAGCCAGGACAAAAGATCATTATTGCTGCCGAGGATCTTAATCTTTACCAGACCGAGGAAAGCAGTTCTGAGATTACCAGAAGCAGCACGGAAGCTGCGATTTCAGGCAGGGTCTCCAACAGGATAATCTCAGTGGAGGACATCATGGAATCCCTTTTCAAACAGCCTCCGGATATCGGGGACAGACTGGACATGAACGACCTCGATAAGAAGCTTCGGGAGGCTTTCAATAATGTCGGGATCCCGCTTAAATTTGAGTTTGCAATCAGGTCGGGAAGGGCAGGAAATATCAGGCAGACGCCGGGTTACGTAGATGCTGCCGGGACAAACAGGTTCATGCGACAGCTATTCCCAAATGATCCCGTTCCAGGGCAAAACCTGCTTGTACTATATTTCCTGCAGGAAAGACAGTACAAGCTCGAAAAGATAGGCAGCCTTGGATTTCTCTCGTTGCTTCTTACGGCACTGCTCCTGCTTCTTTCAGCAGGAACCTTCATAGTCATATTCCGCCAGAAGAAAATCTCTGAAATCAGGAATGACTTCATAAACAACATGACCCACGAACTTAAAACACCGATATCAACAATATCCCTGGCTTCACAGATGCTTGCCGACAAGTCAATCAGCCCGGAAAAGAAGGATACAGATTCCCTCGCTAAAGTTATTAACGATGAAAGCCTCAGACTGAAATACCATGTCGAAAAGGTACTCCAGACGGCCATATTTGAAAAGGTGCGGCTCAAGCTAAGGCCTGCTGATACCAACATACATTCCATTCTGGTGAGAGCTATAGACGGATTCGCACTCCAGGTCAGCTCCAGGGATGGAATTATAAACCGCGATTTCAAAGCTGCCGATCCGCATGCCATGGTTGATGAGGTTCATTTTCTGAACGCCATTTCAAACATTGTCGATAATGCAATCAAATACTCTAAGGGTAAGCCGGAGATAGATATTTCAACAAGGGATCACAAGAAATGGATTCTTATTACCATTGAGGATCATGGTATCGGTATCAGCAGGGAAAATTTAAGACGTATCTTTGATAAATTCTACAGGGTGCCGATGGGTAACATTCATAATGTAAAAGGCTTCGGGCTTGGTCTGAGCTATGTAAAAAAGGTGATTGAGGATCATAACGGGAAGATCAGGGTCGATAGCCAGGTAGGAAAAGGAACTAAATTTGTTGTCTATATTCCCAAAACACACAATAGATGAAAACCAGAAAAATACTGCTGGCCGAAGATGATGAGAATCTCGGGTTGCTTTTGAAGAATTATCTTAATGCCAAGGATTTCAGCACAATTCTGACAACAAACGGGAGGGAGGCACTTGAAGCATTCAGCAAGGAGGACTTCGACATTTGTATTCTCGATATCATGATGCCGGAGCTTGATGGCATATCCCTGGCAAAGGAAATCAGGAAGGTAAACCTCGATGTACCCGTGATCTTCCTTACGGCAAAAAATCTAAAGGAGGACGTAATCGAAGGATTTAAAACCGGGGCGGATGATTATATCACCAAACCATTCTCGATGGAAGAGCTCATTTACAGGATAGACGCCATAATGAGGAGGGTGGGTGAACCGGCTTCCCAGAAGAAGCAGGAGTTTTATAATATAGGTGAATATAAATTTGATACGGTGAAGCAGCTCCTTACATTCAGGGAGCACACCATGAAACTGACAACAAAGGAATCCGAGCTGCTGGAACTTCTCTGCAGGCACAAGAATGAAATAATGGAAAGGAACTATGCACTGAAGGCGATCTGGATTGACGACAACTACTTCAACGCCCGAAGCATGGATGTATATATTACCAAGCTCAGAAAATACCTTAAGAAAGATCCGTCAGTGAAGATCCTGAATGTCCATGGAAAGGGTTATAAACTGCTTCAATAAAAAAACCCTGATCATTGAGGTGATGATCAGGGTATAATTTAGGTTAGATTACAGGGTTAGGTAATATTTTTTATGTCCCTTATCGTGAGGACTAAAGTAATCAAATTTTCCAATCTGCAATTATTTTATTAAAAAAAAGTTAAAAGAGAACAATTTTTTTCTCTTAATCCAGTTTAAGAACAGCAAGGAAAGCCTGCTGCGGAACCTCAACGTTACCCACCTGTCTCATCCTCTTTTTACCCTTTTTCTGTTTTTCAAGGAGTTTTCTCTTCCTGGTAATATCCCCGCCATAGCATTTGGCGGTGACATCCTTTCTGACAGGTTTCACAGTCTCACGTGCAATAATTTTAGCACCGATTGCTGCCTGAATCGCAATTTCAAACTGCTGGCGCGGTATAAGCTCCTTCAGCTTGACACACATTTTCCTTCCGAAATCATAGGCGTGCCCCCTGAAAATCAGTGTCGATAAAGCGTCAACCATCTCCCCGTTCAGGAGAATATCAAGCCTGACCAGGTCAGCCTTCTGGTACGCAGTATAGTAATAATCGAATGATGCGTACCCTTTTGAAATGCTTTTCAGCTTATCGTAAAAATCAAAGACAATCTCGGCAAGCGGCATTTCAAAAGTGATTTCCACCCTGTCGCGCGTAAGGTAAACCTGGTTTTTTAGCACTCCCCTCTTATCGATGCAAAGGTTCATGATGGCTCCTACATACTCCGACAGTGTGATTATCTGTGCAATGATATATGGTTCTTCAATACGGTCGATGTAGTTAACAGCCGGCAAGCCTGACGGGTTATGAACATCTATCTCCTCACCTTTTGTCGAGAAAACTTTGTAGGAAACGTTTGGTACGGTCGTAATCACATCCATGTCGAACTCCCTGTCGAGCCTTTCCTGTATAATCTCCATGTGAAGCAGACCAAGGAACCCACAGCGGAATCCGAAGCCTAGTGCCGCTGAGGACTCAGGAACAAACGAGAGGGAGGCGTCATTCAGCTGAAGCTTTTCGATCGAAGATCTAAGGTCCTCGTAGTCGTCGGCATCGACAGGATAAATACCTGCAAATACCATTGGCTTGACATCCTCGAAGCCCGCAATTGCATGTTCGCACGGCCGGTCAACATGTGTAATAGTATCACCTACCTTGACCTCGACAGAGTTTTTAATTCCTGAAATTATATATCCGACATCGCCAGTAACCATGTAATCTCTAGGATCCTGCTTAAGCTTCAGCACGCCAATCTCATCAGCATTATATTCCCTGCCGGTACTGACGAACTTCACCCTGTCGCCCTTCCTCACAGAACCGTTGACTATTTTATAATATGCAATAATTCCCCTGAATGAGTTGAAAATAGAGTCAAAAATCAGTGCCTGGAAAGGAGCATCAGGATCACCTTTCGGGGGAGGAATCTTGGCAACAATATCATGCATTATCCTGTCGACGCCCATTCCGGTCCTGGCGCTGGCTTCAATAATATCCTCCCTTTTGCACCCGACCAGGTCAACAATCTGGTCCTTGACCTCCTCGGGCATGGCGTTGGCCATGTCCATCTTGTTGAGCACCGGGATTATTTCAAGATTATGCTCGATAGCCATGTACAGGTTGGAAATTGTCTGGGCTTGTATTCCCTGAGTTGAGTCAACCACCAGGAGCGCCCCTTCGCAGGCTGCAATTGACCGCGATACCTCATAGGAAAAATCGACATGACCTGGCGTATCAATGAGATTGAGGGTATATTTCTTCCCATTGAAAACATGCTCCATCTGTATTGCATGGCTCTTGATGGTAATGCCTCTTTCCCTTTCAAGATCCATGTCGTCAAGCACCTGGTCCTGGAATTCTCTTGCACTGAGTGTGTTTGTAATTTCAAGCAACCTGTCGGCCAGGGTGCTTTTCCCATGGTCTATATGAGCTATTATGCAGAAATTGCGGATATTATCCATTCTCCCGGTTGTCTGAAATCCGATGCAAATATATAAAAAAAGAGACGTCATCCGCTGACGTCTCTTCCGCATAAAGCAACTATATAAATTTTACATCATCCCTGGCATTCCTCCGCCCATTCCTGCAGGAGGTGCCGGTGGTGTTTCTTTCTTCTCCTCAACGATCACGGCTTCGGTTGTCAGGAACATACCTGCTATTGATGCCGCATTTTCGAGGGCGATCCTGGCGACTTTTACAGGATCAATAACACCCGATTCATAAAGGTTTTCGAATTTGTCTGTCTGGGCGTTGTAGCCATAGTCATTTTTCCCGGCTTTCACTGCCTGAACAACGACTGCACCTTCCTGGCCGGAATTTACAGCTATCTGGCGGAGAGGTTCTTCTATTGCCCTTTTTACAATTTCAATTCCTGTCTGCTGATCCTCGTTGTCGCCCTTCAATCCTTCAAGGGATTTAATGGCGCGTATATATGCAACGCCTCCACCCGGAACAATTCCTTCTTCAATTGCCGCACGTGTTGCGTGAAGTGAATCATCAACGCGGTCCTTCTTCTCCTTCATTTCAACTTCAGAAGCTGCACCGATATAGATTACCGCAACTCCACCGGATAGTTTAGCAAGTCTTTCCTGGAGTTTTTCCTTATCATAGTCCGATGTGGTAACTGTAATCTGCTGTTTGATCTGGTTTACCCTTGCCTTAATCTGATTCTTGTCACCGGCACCGTTTACAACAGTAGTGTCTTCCTTGTCGACAGTTACTTTTTCAGCCCTGCCAAGCATATCAAGGGTAGTGTGCTCGAGCTTCAATCCTTTCTCTTCGGAAATTACCGTTCCCCCGGTAAGGATCGCGATATCTTCAAGCATCTCTTTCCTCCTGTCACCAAAACCCGGGGCTTTGACGGCGCAAACCTTCAGTGAGCCACGAAGGCGGTTAACCACCAGGGTTGCAAGAGCTTCACCTTCAACATCTTCGGCAATAATAAGAAGAGGATGTCCGGTCTGTGCAGTAGCTTCAAGAACCGGGAGCATGTCCTTCATCGTGGATATCTTCTTGTCGTGAATCAGAATGAAAGGATTTTCAAGGTCCGCCTGCATCTTTTCTGCATCAGTTACAAAATACGCCGAGATATAACCACGGTCGAACTGCATACCTTCTACAACCTCAACAGTTGTCGCGGTACCTTTTGCTTCCTCAACAGTTATAACGCCTTCCTTATGCACCTTTCCCATGGCTTCTGCAATCAGCTTGCCGATTTCCTGGTCATCGTTAGCCGAAATCCTTGCAACCTGTTCAATTTTGCTGAGGTCATCACCTACAACTTTTGCCTGTTTTGAAAGGCTCTCAACTACTTTATGAACGGCTTTATCGATACCCCTCTTAATATCCATCGGGTTTGCACCGGCGGTTACATTCTTAAGACCGACATTAATAATTGACTGGGCCAGTACGGTAGCAGTTGTGGTACCGTCGCCTGCGTCATCACCGGTTTTTGAAGCCACCTCTTTTACCATCTGGGCACCCATGTTCTTGTAAGGATCTGAAAGTTCGATCTCCTTTGCAACTGTGACACCGTCCTTGGTAATCTGGGGAGCTCCGTATTTCTTCTCGACAATAACATTACGTCCCTTGGGGCCAAGGGTTACTTTTACTGTATCAGCAAGCTCATCAACGCCCTCTTTAAGCAGGGCACGTGCATCGATATTGAATTTAATCTCTTTTGCCATATTCTGATTTTTTATTGGTTAAATTATACTATGCAATGAAAAGAATATCCGACTGCGAGATAAGAAGATAATCCTCACCGTCGATCGTAAGTTCCTGGCCGGAATACTTGCCATAAAGAACAACGTCACCTTTCTTGACTTCCATTTCCTCATCTTTCTTTGATGCCCCGACAAGAATAACCTTACCCTGTCGTGGTTTCTCCTTTGCCGAATCCGGAATAATTATTCCGCTGGCAGTTTTGGCTTCAGCCTCATTTGGTTTAACCAGGACCTTGCCTGCCAGTATTCTACCTTTTAATTGTGCCATTTTTATAAGTATTTAAAGTTTGACATATATTTTCTGCGATGGGATTTACATAATCTGTGCCAATTTAAAAAAAATGTCATTTTGCGCCTCCCCAACTAACGTCCTGACATATTCAATTGACATAATTTCTTCTCGTGGGCAAATTTCAACTAATTCTTTCTGTTTATCAATAAATTACTGCAAAATTAAAAAAGTGCCGGTTTATGACAAACTGACACTTTTTTAAAATATCATGATTCCCGTGGCTATTTCTTCGGCTGGTCCTTTCCGGTCTGCTGTGTCTCAGTTCCGGTTGCCGAAGTCTTTGGTGTAGCTGAAGGAAGTGTCGGAACGGCATTCGGATCAACAGCATTCTGTATCTGGGTTTCAATCCTCGATCTCTGATTCGCCCCACCCCTCGGGATAGCAGCTGAAGCGATCAGGCATAAAACAAATATTCCTATAGCTATTGTCCATGTCGATTTCTCAAGAAAATCAGCGGTTTTCCTTACGCCCATTGCCTGGCCTGCTGATGTAAAATTAGCTGCGAGTCCTCCCCCTTTTGAATTCTGAACCAGTACGATAAGTATCTGGAGGAAACATGCAATAATTATTAAAACTGAAACGAAAATATAGATTCCCATCTGATTTCTATTTAATTAACTCCTTTATCTTTTCAATTTGAGTCGCAAAGTAACTACTTTTTTCCGGATATTTCAAACTTAACTTCTCATAAATATCTATGGCCCTGGAGTAGTATCCCTGGTTTATATAGATCCTTGCCAGGGTTTCAGTTACAAGTTCGCCATGCTCTTCGGTGTAAGGATTGGAGATGTCTTCGATCGGTTTGTCGATCCTTTCTCTCTGTGGTTCAATCCTTGGATTAAGTGAAATGAAATTATCAATAAGCCGCGACTGCAATTCACGCCTGCTTTTTTTCGTGGTTTCAACCTGTTCCACAACCACGGATTCATTCTTTGTCTCACCTCCCAGGTCGATGAGGCTTTCTTCAAGCTCAAGAAGTTCTCCGCTGTCGGGAAGCGGTATTGACGGATCCATAAAAGTAACCGTCTCTTCTATCCTCTTGTCTCCGTCGTCAATCACCAGCATAACGCTTGCCGACTCATCAAGCTCCGATTCATTTGTAACGATAAAAAACTGGTCAGTGCTCACCGGAGATTCATTTTTAACATACGGTTCAGGAGATTTAAGGATAGTTTCCTTTTCCAGCTCTGAAATTAATGCCGTACTGTTTCTTGCCTCCTCAATCACAACCTGGGAATTGTCGGGCATATCAGCTGCAGTGGCTAATACAGGCGGGGTTTCAGCATTTACTTCCGGGGAAGAATTATGTCCCTCATTGTCAGCCGGTATTACGGCAACCTGCTTATTAAGGATGTAATACAGCACCTCCCTGTCGGCAATATGAACGGCCGACTGCCTGAGCTGGCTCTCAAAGCTCACATCACCGGTATTGTGAAGTCCTTTAAGCAGGAGAAGGTGAGCACTATGGAACCATGGAAAGAGCTCAACCAGTTCCCTGACCTCCCCAGTGATCTTCTTGTCGACGATAGAGGGGTCGTGCATGATCCTTATGAAATCATTCCTGTTCAATTTATTCTACCACTTGGCAAATGCTTCATTGAAAATATCCTCTACGAGAAGGTCTATGATGGTATCGACCAGTGAAGATTCCACTGAACTGAGGTCCTGCGTTCCTTCATAATCCTTGTACTTTGTAAAGGTTTGCTCGAAACTGTTCTCCGGCTCAAGGGTGTTTGTAAACTTGACCCTTACCTTAATTGTGAACCTTGCCATTGCAGCCCGGGAGTCGCCTCCCACGGTCAATGGCTTTGTATTGTATTCCAGTATATCGCCTTCAAAAACAGCATCAGCCGATCCGTTGACAATATTAAGCTTGGTTTGCGCCTTGCATTTATCTATGAGGGAGTTGGTCAGCTGGTTTGAAACTCCGGGTTGAACAAGATTCGCCTTATTCTGGAACCGCTGAATGTTCAGGGTTCTGAGTTTCCCTGTGTTTGCTCCGCTGAATGAATATTTTACCGTACAGGAACCGGCCAGGACAATGACAATTACAATCGCCAGTGCCATTCCCGGTTTAGACAAGAAATTCAATTTTTTATGCATCAATGCCATATTCCTTTATTTTCCTGTAGAGTGTCCTTTCAGAGATGCCCAGTTCCTTAGCGGCAAGTTTTCGCTTGTGATTATGCTTCTCAAGAGCCTTGTTAATAAGCTCGGCTTCCTTATCTGAAAGAGATAATGATTCCTCAACAACCTCTTCCGTATCCTGGATATTATTCCTCACCTGGTGTGGCGGATATTCCACAACAGTCTCCTCACCGGCAGGCCTTATCTTGGTATCATTACGCGAATCCCCGAAGAGATTCTTTATCACTTTCGTGCTATCCTCGCTGAATGACACCTCTCCCCCTTTCTGGATCATGTCCAGGACCAGCTTTTTCAGGTCATTCATGTCGCTCTTCATGTCGAAAAGTATCTTGTACAGAATCTCTCTTTCCGAAGTAAATGCCTTTTCATCCTGCTTTTGAAAAACGGCCGGAAGCTTTACACCGGTATAATCCGGGATATAATTTTTAAGATTATCGGCATCAATTTCACGTTCGCTTTCGATAATTGAGATCTGCTCAGTAATATTTTTAAGCTGTCTTACATTACCGGGCCAGTTATAATTCAGCAGAACCGACTGGGCCTCCTTTGTGAGCCTTATAGCCGGCATCCTGTATCTTTCGGCGAAATCGACAGCGAATTTCCTGAACAGGAGAAGTATATCATCTCCCCTGTCCCTGAGCGGCGGGATTTTAATCGGTACGGTGTTCAGCCTGTAAAACAGGTCCTCCCTGAATTTGCCATTTTCTATTGCACCTACTATATCCACATTGCTGGCAGCAATCACCCTTACATTCGTCTTCTGAACTTTCGAGGATCCCACCCTGATAAATTCACCGGTCTCCAAAACCCTCAAAAGCCTGACCTGCGTGGAAAGGGGCAGCTCCGCTACTTCGTCGAGAAAAATTGTGCCGCCATCTGCTACTTCAAAATATCCCTTCCTGCTGTCTGTAGCACCGGTAAATGAACCCTTTTCATGTCCGAAAAGCTCAGAGTCGATCGTACCCTCGGGAATAGCGCCACAGTTTACCGCAATATACTGTCCATGCTTTCTCGCGCTGAAACTATGAATAACCTGGGGAAAAACCTCCTTGCCTGTACCGCTGTCGCCTGAAATGAGCACTGAAAGATCGGTCGGAGCAACCTGAATGGCTATATCAATCGCCCTGTTGAGGCCGATGTAATTACCTATTATACCAAACCGTTGCTTGATGCTCTGAAGCTCCATTATACCTCGTTTTATGATCCTGCGAATTTACTATATTTTTAGAATATTGGGAAATGCATTTTTTGTAAATTTGCCGGATGAAAACATTTACAGGCGCTCATTTTACGGGCATCATACCGGCCAGGTATTCCTCATCCAGGTTCCCGGGCAAACCACTTGCCCTGATTGGGGGAAAGCCTATGATCAGGCTGGTTTACGAACAGGCAACCAGGGCACTCGATTCGGTCTATGTTGCCACTGATGATGAGAGGATAATGAATGCTGTTGAAAGCTTTGGCGGGAAAGCTGTAATGACATCCACGGTACACCGCAGCGGAACGGACCGGTGTGCAGAGGCTGCACAAATAATTGCAAATAAAACGGGTGCGGATCCCGAGGTTATCATAAATATCCAGGGTGATGAACCTTTTATATTGCCCGAGCAGATCTCGCTCCTTGCCGATTGTTTCACCGACAAAAGCGTGGAGATTGCCACCCTGGTCAGCAGGATCAAGGAGAACAATGATATTTTCAATATTAACGAGACGAAGGTCGCGAGGTCGCTTGCCGGGGATGCGTTGTATTTCAGCCGCTCACCGATACCTTTTATAAGGGGGGCAGAGAAGGAAGAGTGGCTTCAAAAGTATCCCTTCTACAAACACCTGGGAGTTTACGCTTACAGGTTCAGTACCCTGTCTGAACTTACAAAACTTAATCCGGGTGAGCTGGAAACTGCTGAATCACTGGAACAGAACCGCTGGCTGGAACACGGTTATCGTATTAGAACCGCAGTCACTGACTGGGAAGGAATTGGTATTGATATCCCTGAAGATCTCGAGAAGGCAAGTGAATTTTTAAAAAGTTTCAACTGAAAATTGTAACTTTAGCACAGTTTTTGTTGTAAAAACGACAAAAAAGTGTTGATGAAGCAGTATTTACTCGCTCTCCTTTTTTTCTTGTCCTGTTATGCCGCCTACGCGCAGCGTGACAGTATTACTGCTTCCCAGCAGGTAAGGAAAGGGTATTCGCTGCTCCAGGAAGAAACAAATGTGAGTATTTACCCGGTACCTGTAAGGGAGAATTTCTTCACCATTAAAAGTGATAAAGAGATCACCTCG
The DNA here is from genome assembly GCA_035541795.1 of Bacteroidales bacterium. Classification (GTDB taxonomy): domain Bacteria; phylum Bacteroidota; class Bacteroidia; order Bacteroidales; family VadinHA17; genus LD21. Next base: position 233,369 of record DATKMR010000001.1, on the reverse strand, counting down.
GTGAGGATTACTAATATTATCGGGCAGGAGATATTTATGGAAAAATTCAATTTACCCGTTACCAATTACAGGATTGTTCTTGAAAACCCCACCCGTGGAATGTATCTTATTGCAATAACATTCTCCGACAATACACGCATTGTCAGAAGGCTGCTTGTCGAACCCTCTGTCTGATTAACCGGCGTTTTGCCTATTTATCAACGCTACAGGGACTTAATACCCTGTATTTTTTATGTTTGCACAAAATTGAGATTGAGAATCCCTTAAACAAATCCCTCTTTTGATTGTTTTTCTTATAATTCTGTTTAGCAACAGTCACGAACCTAACAGACACTTTACAAATGGAAGATGGATTGAATGTTTATTCAATAAAGGATCTCGAGAATTTCTCGGGAATAAAGGCTCATACTATCAGGATCTGGGAAAAGAGGTACAGCATTCTTGAACCCGACAGGACCGATTCCAACATAAGGATGTACAGCGAGTCGGAGCTGAAAAAAATATTAAATGTTGCATTCCTGAACAGGAATGGCCTGAAGATTTCAAAGATAGCTGCTCTTGACGATGATCAGCTCACCGGAAAAGTAATGGCAGTAAGCAGCAGGAATGATGAACCCGACCAGGAATTTCAGCCCGGGAAGCTGCTGATGTCTGCACTCAGGTTCAACGAGGAGCAGTTTACCGATGCGTTGATGCCATTTATCAGTCGCTTTGGCGTTGAGCAGGCATATATAAATTACCTGTCTCCCCTTCTTTTAAAAGCTGGAATACTCTGGCAGACAGGAAGCCTGACCAGGTCGCAGGAACAATTCATTAACCATACCATCAAAAAAATTATCCTCGTGGAAGACAGCCTGCTGAAATGCCATAATGGAAAGTCCCAGGAGATAATCGCAATGATCAATACTTCTGATAACCTTACCGACAATAACTTCCTCTTCTACAAGTATGCCATGAAAAAGAGGGGTTATTCGGTGATTTTCACAGGCGGGGCACTGCCTGCTACCGAAATTATTGAGATTCACAGGATAAAACCTTTCAGGTACCTGGTGGTCAACTCCGGTGCATTCGATTTTGCCAGGAAGAAGATTGACTACTTCAACGGTATCGGGAAATCGCTTGGTTTGAAAAAAGTGATATTCACGGATTATCCCGGATTATCCGACAGGAGATCATCTGAAAGGATAATCATTTCGAGGGATCCCGCTGATTTTGTTAAAAAACTGTCGCTGCTGAAATAACTTCCTTAAACCCCGGATTAATAGTGATAAAGCGGGAAATGCCATAACATTTGCTGAAGTTCCCATCCTGATCGGCCATTGCCCCGGAAGTTAATCCCCACACAAAGTTGTTTTCGAACGATACCCCCTGGTTCTTTTTGCATCAATGATTCTTCCTTTTACGGACCCATTGTTTGTTACCTGCCCGGTGAGACCCGGGAAAAAAAGAACCCGGAGAATAATGAAAAGCCCTTTCTTCATATAAAAGACAGTTTGAACAAACAGCGCCTGGATTGGAAAGTTGTCTGATACAGGAAAAAGTCAGCTTTAACCGGTGACCAGTGAATCAAAATATGTCAATTCAGCAGAGAAATCAATGTACGGGTACCTCTTTGATACAGATGATATTTTCGAAAGCATGCTTTTTGCAAATTCTCTGTCAGAACCCGCTAATGGCTTGACGATCCTGTGTTTCACTGCCCTTGTTATATTCCTGATTTCCTTCCAGGTACTGACCGTCTGTTCATCCAGGTAACACCCCGAAAAAGCTTCCCAAATATAATCGACGGCGATCCCCGAAGGATGCATCATATCGTCGGCATAATACCTGTAGTCCCTCAGATCGTCCATAAGGAGCTCATAAGCGGGGAAGTAACCTGCCGAAGCGGGGTGACTTAGCAGCTTTTCAATTGCCAGGAAGAGAACAGATTTACTGACCTGGTTCCCGTGGGCCCCGTCTTTCCAGTGCCGCACGGGACTGACGGTAAAAAGGATCCTGATACCAGGATTAAAAGACTGCAGATCATCAAGAAGCCGGGTCCATTTCTCTGCCACTGAATCTGCCGAAAGAAGACCTGGAGTAAAGTAACCGGGTGGCAGCTTGTGGCAATTGGAGACTATTTCTCCTGTTGTTTTAAGCCTATACACCCGGGCTGTACCGAATGTAACAACCAGGATTTTTGCTTCGGCAAGGAATTTATGTGCCATCATTGTTGACGAGTTGATCCTGTCGAGCGTATCCTCCCGGCTTTCAGAAGAAAAGTCGGTATAATGGAGAAAACTAAGATATCTCCCTCCATGGCAGAACAGGTCCTCCTTTGTCAGAGCCCTGCCCTGAACAGCAAGCCTGATTGTCGATTCTATTGATGCCGGGTTATATACCGTTCCGCACGGGTTGATCAAAACCCTCATCTTGCCCTCGTTCATCTTGCCGCCAATCTCACTGGCAAAGCAGGAACCGGTAAGCATCACTGGGGTATCATACCCGATTTTTAAGGAGCTTTTTTCAATCCTTATTTCCGTACGGTGCTCCACTTGTCTTTAGTTTCTATATGATATGGCCCGTGAGCCAGTCAGTAATATACCTGTACACCTCATCCCTGAATGTCTCGTTATGAAGCTCATGATATCCGCCTTCCCAGATTTTAAGGTGAAATTTATCCGACATCGCGGCCACTTCCCTGCTTCCTGCAGGGGAAGTAATCATGTCGCCGGCACCGTGCATAATGAGCACAGGGATGCTTATCGATCCTGCGTTTGATAAAATAAAGTTCCCCGCCGACATTGCACTGTGGAAGAGGCTCACGGAGATTTTGTCATGAACCAGCGGGTCCCTGCAATACTTTTCTACAACGGAGGCATCGTGTGAGATATGGTTCACAACGAGCCCGGAAGGCTGAACAAGCGAGGGAAGGATGTTTTTCATGACCGAAGCCAGGGCAACTTTGAATTTTGCGGGCTCGAAAGAGAGTTTTACCCATGGAGATGTTACAACTGCTCCCGTGAATGCAGACTTTGTTGAAGCCAGGTACTCCAGGGCCATACCACCCCCAAGGCTATGGCCGTATAGAAAGAGCGGTTTCCCGGGAAAGGTCTTCCTGAATTCAGCTGAAAGTGTGTCAATCATTTCATGTATCGGTCCAAAGTTACTGATACAGCCTCTTTTCCCGTCGGATTTTCCATGTCCGGGCAAATCGACTGCCATAAAGGCAATATTTACCATGGATAGCTTTCCCACCAGTTCGTCATACCGGCCTATATGTTCTCCAAGGCCATGCACCAGGATGACGCCGGCTTTTAAATCTTCTCCCGGGCTGTTGATCTTTCCCCTGAGCATTAGTCCGTTTGAAAGTCTGAAACTGAATTCCATTTTCTTTTTTTCTTAAAGTTACAAAAGTTGAATCAAATAAAATAACCGCTAAAAACAAGGAATTTCTGTTAAGAAAAAGTTAAGAAAGGAATACGAAAACAAATCATTCCTATTTGGAAACAATTTAAAATATATTAAATAAATTATTTGTAACACAATGTTTATATGCATTTTACAAATTCTCATTATTTATAATGATCATAGATTAAAACGATTTTCGGATATTAAGATTTGCATATCCTTTATTGTCTGTATAGATTTGCTTCAACAATAACTCAAACAAGACGGATATGACAACACAGGAATTTACCAGCAGCCTGATCGGAATGAAAAGCAACCTGCAGAGATTTGCCATGAGTCTTACTTCCGACCGCGACAGTGCTCTTGACCTCGTTCAGGATACATACCTGAAAGCAATCACTTACAAGGATAAATTTGTTGACTATACAAATCTGAAAGCATGGGTATTCACCATAATGAAGAACACCTTTATTAATAACTACAGGCGCAACATCAAGGAAAATACCCTTATTGACGGCACCCAGGATCTTTATTATGTGAATATGCCACACGACAAGGGCTTTATTTCGCCTGAATCATCATACGCGGAAGATGAGATAGAAAAAGCTATCGATTCGCTTGGCGATGAATTCAGGATTCCCTTCAGGATGCATCTCAATGGTTATAAATATAAAGAGATAGCCGATGAGCTCGGGCTTAAGATCGGAACAGTTAAGAGCAGGATCTTTTTCACCAGGCAGAAGCTTATGCTTATGCTTAAGGATTATGATAATTAGGTATTGGTTATATTTACGGGATTAGGAAAAGAGGGTGCCGGGAGAGGCGCCCTCTTTTGTTTTATCACTTTCTCACCTTTCTCACGACGAGTCCCGTTACCACGAACACGATGAAGGCACCAGTTACTATCCAGGCCCATACGTTTGTGGTTTTTGATTCAGCCCACATTATATAAGGTTCCGTGAAGAAATAATCTGATTTAACGGGCCAGGCAAGCCTGCGGCTGCTGTCTATCAGTCCGTTGGTGCCGGTCAGCCTGCCGGGCATTTCTATCCTGATGGTGTAATCGCTGAAGGAAATCAATGCTTTTTTAATTACGACCGACATAGCCGAATCGGCAGGTACCCTGTACTTTGCGGCAAGCTTATCTCCGAATATTTCCCTCACTATTACACCACTGGCCCATACGCTGTCAAATACATTCTGGTGCTTTTCAAACACTCCGACAATACTGCCTTCCTGTTCCTTCATCGAAGCCAGGGTTAATTCCTTTTCCCTCGGGGATCCTGCGAGCCTGTCAAACTCTGATATCCATTCCGATATTATTGATCTCCCCTCCCATTTATCCTTCCTTTTGTCAAGCGTATCAGCCAGAGCCCTGTATTTAAGGCTGTCTGCGCTTTTCAAATGTTCTTCCTTCATCTTATCCGGCATATAAAAATATTCAAGCTGCTCATCATTAAGAAATTCCTTTATCGGGTATCCATTACCAAGGTTTTTCTCAATTGTCTCCGAAAAAAAGTATTCCGTGTTGAACCATCTGAAATGCTTGCTGAACTCAGCATGTCGTACAGATTCGTTGTTTGTGGAACTGTCGGCCCTGTACATCCGGTTAAGCTGACTGACATTTGCAAAAGATTTTGTCGCGCGTCTTACCCATGTAGTGTCCCCCTTTTTCCCAATCTCAATTGAATCACGAATATTCCATGTTTCATCTATCGGTACCTGGACGGACCGAAGTTTGAATTCATTCTTCGAATTCCGGATTTCAACTTTCCGGGTAACGGACCCGTCGGGATGGACGATATCTGTGACAACAGTCTCGGGGTTTCCGCAAGAGAAAAGGGAAACAGCAATCACTGCCACAACTATTTTCAGGTTCATTCTTTTCATCTCCTTGTTATTTATTTGACATTCTTTTCATTTAGCTTCTTTTCCAGATATTTTCTAAGCTCAGGATCCTCGTCGATTATTTTGAGAAGGTCCCTGTATTTGAGCTGCAGGCTGTTTACCGATTCAATAAGATCGTCAATCTCTTTTTCATTCAACTTCTTATTGTCGACAGGAAGCATATTTTCCAACCGTCTGATGATTGACCTGCCTTCAGTCTTCCCGCTTACCATCCGTCCTTCAAGACCCGCTGAAGGAACAATTTGCCTGTCAATTGCATTTATCCGCCTGATGATTACCGACTGCTGGTACACGAAGATGAGCAGTACCACGACAGAGACGGTAATCAGGCTTCTCCTTACCCAGCCAATATATGCCCACCCGAACAGGTAATCCCAAAGGGCGGACGGGAATCCCGCTGCTCTTTTGGCATATTTAACCTCACGCATAATTTTTTCGGTAAGAATCTCCCGGTGCTTCAGCTCAGGTCGCGATCTCTTCAGGAAATTCATGACCTCTTCAGTTTTTCTCTCCATCTCTTCCATCTTACAGAAAATTTTTAATCATTTCAGCTATCTTTTTCCTTGCATAATACAGGTTAGCCTTAATATTAATTGACGACATTCCTGTTATCCTGGTTATCTCCTCTCCTTCCATCTCCTCGAGGTCAGATAAAATAAAAACGGCCTTCTGCTTCGGACTGAGCTTTTCAGTAAGCAAGCTTATCAAGCAGGCAATTTCTGCATTGTCTGCGTCCTTTCCGGGGTTTTCTGATATCCTGTCGGACAGATTCTTCCAGACTTTTTCGTCAGCCCTTATCTCCAGGTTCCTTTTCTTCATCCTGAGCACATCATAACATTTATTCAACACGATCCTGTACATCCAGGTTTTATAGCTCTTTGGTGAATCGAGTCTTCCAATTTTTTTCCAGACCGTAATCATCGTCTCCTGTACCACATCCGTTGCTTCTGTTTCATCGCCGAGCATCCTGAGTGCCACCGAGAATACCAGCGGGGAGGAGTAATCGACAACTTTTCTGAACTCCTGAAGGTTTCCCCTGCTGCACTCTTCTATTATTTTGTAATCTATCAATTGAGGGTTGCTTTACTATAAGACGATAGATTAAAGTTACGGTAAAAAATAAAATACATTTTATTTTGACTTTCCTCCACTAGCATCTGCCTGCCCGTGATTTTTCGGTTTTCATTAGTTTTCTGCTTCATCTTCCCTGCCTGCCTGCAGGCAGGCGTCCCTTTCCCCTAAAGGAGTGTGGCAGGGGGTGAAGCTGACTGCCTGGAAAGCAGCGGGCCATGAGGGTCAAAGCATTTGCTTGGGACCGGGTGAAATGAAATGAAAGAGTTTGAGCGCGATAATGAGTAAATAATTTACCCGTTATTAAGGATAGAGTCAAGGTTTTTCCTGAAGCGCTCGAATTTAACTCTCCCCACTGGAGTATCTGAAAAAAGGTTCTTAAATTTTTTCTCATCAAGAGATTTCCATCCATCCCTTGTCAGCGACGCCAGTTCCCCGCTTATTGCAAGCTCGGGATGTTTATGAGGCTTGGCTGAGCTGTTCCATGGACAAACTTCCTGGCATTTATCACAGGCATATATTCGTCCTCCGAGGAGCGACACAAACCTGGCCGGGACAGGGTCGCGGTTTTCAATTGTAAGATTGGAGATACACTTTCGGGCATCAATGGTAAAGTTATCGTTGATAGCTGCTGTCGGGCAGCTATCAATGCACTTCCTGCAGCTGCCGCAATGATCATCCGAAAAGGGCTTGTCATATTCAAGCTCGATATTGAGAAGGAGGATGCCAATGAAGAAAAATGAACCTATTTCCCTGCTGATTACGATCGAATGCTTTCCCTGCCAGCCTAGGCCCGCCTCGACTGCCCACCGTTTTTCAGCGATGGGTCCGGTATCTGAAAAAGCTTTGCCATCAGCGCCCGGCACGAGGGATTTTATGTACTCCAGAAGTGAGTCGAGCTTTTCTTTGATTACTGTCTGGTAAGTTCTCCCGTAAGCATACCTTGAGAGCAGGGGTACATCATCCTCCCTCTGTCCGTCATCCGTATAATAATTGAAGCCTGTAACAATTACGGACCTAGCGGCGGGGAAAAGCCGGAACGGGTCGAATCTTCCCTGAATGTCGCGGCCGAGGTAATGCATTTTATCGTTCATCCCTTCAGCGCACCAGCTTTCAAGCCTGGGGATTGCCTCCTCAAGTACCCTTGCTTTCGCAGCACCATACAGGTCGAAGCCTGTTTCAACGGCCCTGTTTTTAATGAGTTCCGACAGTCTTCTTCTTTCAGTCATATTATCCTGCTTTTACATAAATCCAAGCTCAAGCTTTGCTTCATCGCTAAGCATGCTTTTATCCCATGGGGGAGAGAATGTCAGGTTAAGATCGCATTCCTTCACTCCTTTTGTCCCTCCGACCTTGTATTTGACTTCTTCCACAAGGTCCTCAGCCATCGGGCAATTAGGAGCTGTCAGGGTCATTGTAATATGAGCCACCTGATCCTCATCGAGGTTAATCTCGTAGATCAGGCCAAGGTCGTAAATATTTACAGGAATCTCGGGATCAAAGACCGATTTGAGAACATCGACAATCCTGGTTTCTATTTCAAGCTTTTCTGAGAGATCCATAAATTTAGTTTTCACTTTTACTTTTTGTATCGAAGGCCATGGCATACAATTTCATTTGCTTTACCATTGAAAGGAGCCCGTTGGAACGTGTCGGGGAGAGATTCTGTCTCAGCCCGATCCTGTCGATGAAATACAGGTCCGCGGTCATTATCTCCGTGGGTGTCCTGCCCGAGAGTACCCTGATAAGGAGTGACACAATGCCCCTTGTGATTATTGCATCGCTGTCGGCCGTAAAGCTGATCAGGTCACCGTCGAATTGCGGATAAAGCCAGACTTTTGACTGGCATCCTTCGATCAGGTAGTCCCTTGTTTTGTACTTCGGATCAATAACCGGCAGGTCTTTCCCGATCTCAATAAGAAAATTGTACTTATCCATCCAGTCGTCGAATACCGAAAACTCATCGATTATGCTATCCTGTACCTTTGCCAGTTCCATATTCATCAGGAAAACATTTCTATTACTTTCTTTATACCCAGTACAAGCTGGTCAACCTCCTCAGTGGTATTATAGAAGCACATCGATACCCTGATTGTTCCTTCTATCCCGAACCTGTCCATTACAGGCTGTGCGCAGTGAGTGCCTGTTCTGACTGCTATGCCGAGCTTATCGAGTATCATCCCGGCATCATACTGGTGAATTTTATCGAGCAGGAAGGAGATGATCGGAACTTTTTTGCCTGATTTGCCAAAAATCCTGACCTCATTAATCTCGCTGAGCCTAGAAGTGGCGTAATCGAGCAGGTTCTTTTCATACATGGCAATATCCTCCAGCCCGGTTGTTGAAACATACCTGAGTGCCTCTGCCAGCCCGACGGCAGCCGGGTAATTAGTTGTGCCTGCCTCGAACTTGAAAGGGAGCTCATTATACGTAGTCTTTTCAAAAGTAACCTTTTCAACCATGTCGCCGCCTCCCATGTAAGGGGGCATCTCGTCGAGAAATTTCTCTCTACCGTAGAGGACGCCAATACCATTCGGGCCGTAGATCTTATGACCGGAGAAGACATAAAAATCACAATCCATCTTTCTTACATCCACGCTCCCGTGCTGGATACCCTGGGCCCCGTCAACGAGTACGGGGATTCCTGCATCGTGTGCAGCTGCGATTATCCTGTTTACCGGGACAATTGTACCGAGGGCATTCGATACCTCAGTAACTGCAACTATCTTTGTCCTGTCGGTCAGGAGCCTGAGATATTCATCCATTATCAGGTCCCCGTTGTCATCTACAGGAATGACTTTCAGGACAGCACCCTTCCTTTCGCACAGCATCTGCCAGGGAACAATATTTGCGTGGTGTTCCAGGTTGCTTACAATTATCTCGTCACCCAGATTTACATATCTTTCACCGAAAGAAAATGCGACGGCATTGATTGATGACGTCGTTCCTGCCGTGAAGATTACTTCTTCACTCCCCGAAGAGTTTATGAAGGACCTCACTGTTTCGCGTGCCGATTCATATGCTTCTGAGGCTTTATCGCTCAACATGTGAACACCCCGGTGAATATTCGCGTTATATCCCGTGTACACTTTTTCGACCGCATCTATAACGCACCCGGGTTTCTGGGTGGTTGCTCCATTATCGAAATAGATGAGCGGCCTGCCGTACACCTTCAGGCCAAGTATCGGGAAATCGGATCTTATTTCTTCAATGCTCTTCACTGCCTTAAAATCAACCACATTTTACCATACAACTGGCACATCTCGAGAGTTCACCTTTGAGACGTTGCATCACAAGGTTGTCCATTCTCTCCTTCAGTGGCTGTATGCGCATATTTTCTATTACTTCGTGAGCAAAGCCGAACATCAGCATCAGCTTTGCCTCCCTTTTGCTAATGCCTCTTGACTGGAGATAAAACATTGCATTTTCGTCAAGCTGGCCGACAGTCGCACCATGGCTGCATTTTACATCGTCGGCATATATTTCAAGCTGCGGCTTTGTATCCATTTTTGCATCATCGGTAAGAAGTATGTTGTTATTCTTCTGGTATGCCGCCGTACCCTGTGCATCTTTTGCCACGTAAATGCGGCCGTTGAATGCAGCTGTGGCCATGTCGTCAATCACACCCTTGAAAAGCTGGTTGCTGGAACAGTTTGGAGCAAGGTGCTCGACATTTACATAATTATCGATATGCTGCCATTTATCAGCAAGGAAAAGGCCGTATGAAGTGCTCCTGGCCCCTTCCCCTTTCAGGTAATGATAAGTACTGTTCCTGATGAGTCCGCCATGAAGCGTAATATTATTTGATGATGCGGTTGAGTTTCGCTCCTGGTGGATGAAAGTATTCGTGATCTTGCAGGCATTGTTGTGCTCATTCTGGACCCTGATGATATCGAAATGTGCGTTTTCGCCGACATAAACTTCAGTAACAGCATTTGTAAGAAATTTCTTAGGCGACAGTGTGTGATCGCAGATAATTATCGTTATCTCGGCACCCGGTTCAACGATAATCAGGTTCCTGTGCTGGTTGAACATATCAACATCAGATTCGACCAGGTTAACCACCTGGACGGGCTTATCGGGGGCAACATTCCCTGGCACATAAACGAAGACACCGTCCGATGCCATGGCAGTGTTAAGGTGTATAAGACCGTCGGTATCGCTGCCGGCATATTTACCATAATGTCTCTCAATGAGTTCCGGGAATTTCCTGGCAGCTTCATTAAGACTGCCTATCCAGACCCCGCTGGACAGCTGTTGCAGCTTGTTGTTTATTGTGGGATAAAATCCATTCAGAAGAACCAGTCCGTGAGTATCCAGGTCAGCTATGTCGCACCTGAATTGTTCCGCCTTTACAAAGTCCTCCGGAACCGGGATAAAGTAATTATTGTATTCGTGCCTGAAAAATGTGTCGAGGCTGGTGTACCTGTAGGCTTCATTTTTCTTTGTAGGGATGCCCAGGCGGTTATACTTCTCGATTGCCTTCTTTCTGAACCCGTTGATATAGGGCGATGAAATACCGGTAATTTTCCCGATATTCTCCTCGTATAGCCGGCTGAACCTGTCGCTTATTTCTGTCCTGGTGTCCATGCCGGTGCATTTTTATCGACATCCTTCTTGATCCAGTCGTAACCCTTTTCCTCAAGCTCAAGGGCCAGTTCCTTTCCCGCAGTCTTAACAATTCTGCCATCGTAGAGAACATGAACCACGTCCGGTACAATATAATCGAGTAATCTCTGGTAGTGAGTGATAACAATTGCAGATGTATCCGGCCTCTTAAGCTTATTGACCCCGTTTGCCACAATTCTGAGTGCATCTATATCAAGACCTGAATCGGTTTCGTCGAGAATAGCAAGCTTCGGCTCAAGCATAGCCATCTGGAATATCTCGTTTTTCTTTTTTTCTCCTCCCGAAAAGCCTTCGTTTACCGACCGGTTGGCAAGCTTGCTGTCGATTTCGACAAGCTCCTTCTTCTCGCGCATCATCTTGAGAAAATCCGAAGCCGACAGCGGATCGAGGCCCTTATGTTTCCTGTGTTCATTTACCGCAGTCTTCATGAAGTTGACCATGCTTACGCCAGGTATTTCTATCGGGTACTGGAAGCCCAGGAAAATCCCTTCTCTCGACCTCTCCTCTGGAGGCATATCGAGAAGGTTTTTGCCGTTGTATGTGACAGTTCCTTCGATGACTTCAGCAAACTCCCGACCTGCCAGCACGGATGCAAGGGTGCTTTTTCCCGATCCGTTGGGTCCCATTATGGCATGAACCTCTCCTTCTTTCACCTCAAGGCTGATTCCTTTGAGTATCTCTTTACCGTTTATTACGGCTCTTAAATTCTTTACTGTCAGCATTATCAAAGATTATTAATTATCCCACGCTTCCTTCAAGGCTGATCTGAAGCAGTTTCTGTGCTTCCACGGCAAATTCCATCGGAAGCTTGTTTATCACTTCCCTTGCATAGCCGTTTACAATCAGTCCGACTGCATCTTCGGTTGAGATACCTCTCTGGTTGCAGTAAAATATCTGGTCCTCCCCAATTTTGGATGTGGTGGCTTCATGTTCAACAACCGCGCTCTGGTTGTCGACCTCTATATATGGAAATGTATGGGCTCCGCACTTATCCCCAAGAAGAAGCGAGTCGCACTGTGAAAAATTCCTGGCATTTGTTGCATTTTTCAGCACCTTGACGAGCCCCCTGTAGCTGTTCTGTCCCTGCCCGGCAGAAATACCTTTCGAGACAATCGTGCTTTTTGTGTTTTTCCCTATGTGGATCATCTTGGTACCTGTATCGGCCTGCTGGAAATGATTTGTGACAGCAACCGAATAAAACTCCCCGGCTGAGTTATCGCCCCTTAATATGCATGAAGGGTATTTCCATGTGATAGCTGAACCGGTCTCAATCTGTGTCCATGAGATCCTGGAGTTATCGCCACGGCACATGCCACGCTTTGTGACAAAATTGAAAATTCCGCCTTTCCCCTCCTTATCGCCCGGGTACCAGTTCTGAACAGTTGAATATTTCACCTCGGCATTAGCCTCAGCAATGATCTCTACAATCGCGGCATGGAGCTGATTCTCGTCTCTCATAGGCGCCGTGCAGCCTTCAAGATAGCTGACATAGGCCTCCTCATCCGCCACCAGGAGCGTTCTTTCGAACTGTCCCGTATTTGCAGAATTAATCCTGAAGTAGGTTGAAAGTTCCATCGGGCAGCGAACCCCCTTGGGGATGTAGCAGAACGAACCGTCGCTGAAGACAGCGGAATTAAGAGATGCAAAATAGTTATCGGTATAAGGCACTACCGTTCCCATGTAACGCCTGACCAGTTCGGGATATTCTTTTACAGCTTCACTGAAGGAACAGAATATTATTCCCAGTTCTGCAAGCGTTTCCCTGAAAGTAGTCTTTACAGATACGCTGTCCATGACCGCATCCACTGCCACACCGCTCAGCCTTTTTTGTTCATCGAGAGGTATTCCCAGCTTGTCGAAAGTGCTTTTGAGCTCCGGATCAATGTCGTCCAGACTATTGAGGGTAGCCTTCTGTTTCGGTGCCGCGTAATAAATTATATCCTGGTAGTTGATCTCCGGTACTTTAAGATTTGCCCATGCGGGCATTTTCATGGTCTGCCAGTGCCTGAATGCCTTCAGCCTGAATTCGAGCAGCCACCCCGGCTCTTCCTTCTTATGAGAGATCATCCTTATTATATCTTCATTGAGCCCCTTCGGGATCCGTTCCATTTCAATATCGGTATAAAAACCGTATTTGTAATCCCCTGTGGTAACCTCATGAATTATATGTTTGTCCTGCTTCTTTCCCATCAATGCACCATTTACCCTTGTTATTTCACTTTATTAACAACAAATAAATCCTAATGTTATGTCGTTAATTGGATTTAATCTAAATAAACATGCAAAAATAAGAAATTATATTTTTAAATTCATAGTAATTTAGAGCGTTTATGGTTCCTCTGAATAGTTTTAAGATTTTGCTCATGAATATTCCCTCTTTCGGGCCGGTCAGACCAGAGTTTGTTATATTCGGCCTGATGCTGGCCGGCATTGCCCTTTTTCACAGGCAGACTTTCCGCATTGCAGTCGCCGGAACAGTCCTGCTTGTTATTTTTAAGCTATTGTTCGATCCCGGGTTTGACCTTCTGAATCATATTTCCGGGTCAGCTCCATTTATAGATCAGCTCTTCAATAAAAATCTGCGCCAGGGTGAATGGGAAATCCTCCTGAATCTTCTTGGTCTCCTGCTCGGTTTTGCAATTCTTTCAAAAATATTCGAAGAATCTCATATCCCGGATATGCTGCCGAAGTACCTGCCTGATGACTGGAAAGGGCCTTTTGTCCTGCTTGTTTTTGTGATGATTCTTTCATCTTTCCTCGACAATATTGCAGCAGCAATGATCGGCGGTACAATAGCCTCAGTCGTATTCAAAGGAAGGGTTCATATCGGCTACATCGCTGCAATTGTTGCTGCGAGCAATGCTGGCGGAAGCGGCAGTGTGGTAGGTGATACCACCACAACAATGATGTGGATAGACGGGGTAAGTCCTGTAAATGTTCTTCATGCCTTCATTGCAGCCGGGTTTGCATTCCTGTTTTTTGGCTTGTTTGCATCACGTCAGCAGGACAGGTACCAGAAGATTCAAAAAGATCCTGAACCCGGTACCCGGGTTGATAAAATGCGTGTTGGAATAGTTGTTTTTATTCTTGCCGGTGCGATCCTTGGCAACGTGCTTTCAGGCATGCCGGCCCTGGGAGTCTGGATTGTGATTGTTGTAAGTTCATTATTGAGACCTGTTCCCTGGAAGGAGATCAAAGGCGCCCTGAAAGGATCCGTTTTCCTTATCTGCCTCGTTTTCTCAGCTTCGCTTATGCCTGTCGAATACCTTCCCGGGGCTTCGTGGAAAACAGTCTTCAGCCTGGGGTTCGTCTCATCGGTCTTCGATAATATTCCCCTTACAAAACTTTGCCTTGCACAGGGTGCATACGACTGGGGCATGCTTGCATACTGTGTCGGATTCGGAGGATCTATGATCTGGTTCGGATCATCAGCTGGGGTTGCCATTACCAACAAGTTCGGTGAAGGAAGGGATATTGCAAAATGGCTGAGATACGGATGGCATGTAATTGTCGCTTACATAATCGGCTTTTTCGCACTCCTCCTCATTATGGGATGGGAGCCGTCAGATAACAGGCAGCACAAGGTCGAAAACCGGGTACCGGGTGAAATCCATAAAACCGATTTCCGCTAACCAGGGAATCAGAATAGGCATTTTATTTTAACTTTAAGGGGTCAACCAATTCGAAAAATCATATGAAAAGTCAGTTCCTGTCACTTATGATAGCATTTGCCGTGCTGATGCCGGCCATTGCTTATAATGAAAAAGAGATTAAGGCTCCCGTCGGCCATGTAACGGTATATCCCGACAGGGCCCAGCTGACTCATGAGGCGTCATTTGATATTCCACAGGGGAAGACCATTATAAAGCTTTCGGGCCTCTCTCCCTACATCGATGCTCAAAGTATCCAGGTGAAAGGTATTGGCGAGTTCACCATTTTATCCGTTAATCTTCAGAATAATTTTCTCCAGAATCTAGAGGATCAGCCGGAAGTTAAAAATATCAGGGCACAGATTGAGATGCTCCAGGGTAAGATAGAGGATGAAAGGGCCGCTATCAGTGTACTTGACGAAAAACAATCTTTCCTGAATGCCAACAAGGCTGTGCTGGTAAAGGAAAACACTTTTTCAATTGAGCAGTTCAGGACTCTCATGGACCTTTATACAAACAGTTCGGATATGATTTATACCACGAGGCTTAAAAAAAACAGGCTGATAAAGGATTATGAAAAACAACTGGCTGCCCTGCAGCAGCAGATAGCTGACAGGGAAAGCAAAGGACAGCTTCCTTCGGGTGAAATCTCTGTTGCCGTTACGTCCGACAAACCCATTTCCGGTAAGTTGACATTTACTTATGTTGTAGCTAATGCAGGATGGTATCCTTCATACGACATCAGGGTGGACGATATCAGCAAGCCCGTTTCAATATTCTACAAGGCAAATGTTTACCAGACCTCAGGTGTTGAATGGAAGAACGTGAAGCTGAGCTTTTCAAATGCAACACCCTGGGTTGCAGGAAATGTTCCCGTACTGAATCCGTGGTTCATCGACTTTTATGTCCAGGTTCCTGTCAGGATACGTGGAATGTCTTCTATGGATAAATCGATGGCACCCGAGGCAAGGATGGAAGAAAAGAAAGCTTATAAAGCGGAGGACCTGAAGGAAGTCGTAGCGGTTGCAAACTCTGTAGAAGTTGAGAAGAAGGCCGGTGAAATGAGTGTCACTTTTGATGTTGCCGTACCATACACCATTCCATCAGACGGCAAGATGCAGACCATAGAGATCCAGAGGACATCAACTCCCGCAACCTACAAGTATGTTACAGTTCCTAAATCAACTCCTCTTGCATATCTTACCGGTAACATTACGGACTGGGCAAAGCAAAGCCTGATGTCGGGGGAAGCCACCATGTATTTCGAAAATACATTCGTGGGAAAATCACAGCTTAATGTCAATCAGCTTTCCGACACGCTTACCATTTCCCTCGGAACCGATCCGGGAATACTTGTGAAGAGGGAGAAAAGAAAAGATTTCACCAGCAAAAAAATAATCGGCGCTAACAAAACTGATATTTATTCTTTCGTCATAACAGTAAGGAATAACAAGTCAACACCAGTTACCATTTCGGTAAATGATCAGATTCCTGTTTCGTCCAACAGCAGCATAACCGTGGAGGCACTGGAGCTTTCAGGCGGGAGAATGACAGAAGAACCGGGAATTGTAAGGTGGGACATGGATCTTAAACCGCAGGAAAAGAAAGAGATTATACTTACATACTCGGTAAAATATCCGAAGAATCAGACCGTAATACTGGAATAATACCCTTACTATGACATTTCTTGGAAATATCGTCTGGCTGCTTTTCGGCGGAATATTGATTGCAATCATGTATATCGTCGGCAGCCTGGTTCTCTGCATCACAATAATCGGGATCCCTTTCGGATTTCAGACGCTCAAGATGGCCTCGCTGGCCCTGTGGCCATTCGGCCGCGACACAAGGGTGGATGTGAGGGCCTCTGGGTGCCTGTATATAATAATGAATGTGATATGGCTTCTCACCGGTGGCCTGTGGATCGCGGTGGCCCACATGGTTTTTGGGGCAATCCTCTGTATAACCATTGTAGGTATCCCGTTCGGACTCCAGCATTTCAAGCTGACAGCTATTGCTCTCAGCCCTTTCGGAAGAGATATTGTGAGGTTGTAGTCTGACGGTGCAAGGGCTTTTAGACGGGTAATAGCTTCTGAAAAACTATGAAAAAAACAATTAATGACCTGGGGAAATATGGCCTGGTAGATCATATTATCTCCGGATTTACACCAGGGAACAAGACAACGGTTATCTCCCCGGGGGATGACTCTGCAGCCATAGCCGCGGGTAATGAGCTGGTTCTTTTTTCTGCCGATCTGATGCTTGAAGGGATACATTTTAACCTTATATACACGCCGCTGAAGCACCTCGGATATAAATCGGTTATCAGGGCGATCTCTGATATTTATGCAATGAACGGTAAACCCGGACAGATACTTATCTCGCTGGGTATAAGCTCGAGGTTTACCCTTGAGGACATAGATGAATTTTACAACGGGGTGAAGCTGGCTTGCCTGAAATATGATGTCGACCTGGCAGGAGGAGATACGACCAGTTCTCTGACGGGTCTTACTATCGGCCTTACGGCTCTTGGAACTGTCAGTGAAAACAGGGTTGTAAAGCGTTCAGGAGCAAAACCCAATGACCTGGTCTGTGTTACCGGTGACCTTGGTGCATCATATATGGGTCTCCAGCTGCTTGAAAGGGAAAGAAGGCTTTTCGAAAGCAACCGCGATCTGAAACCTGTTCTCGAAGGACATGAGTATATAATCGGAAGGCAGCTGAAACCGGAATTTCCTTCCGATATCCCCGACCTTCTCGAAAAAAACGGTATTACTCCCACATCCATGACTGACATTACGGAAGGGCTCGCATCTGACCTCCTGCAATTGTGTAAATCGTCAGATACTGGTTGCAGGATCTATCGGGATAAAATACCTGTTGCAGAGGAGACAGGTGCGATGGCTGAAGAGTTCGGTATTGATCCCCTTGTCCCGGTACTTAACGGCGGGGAGGATTACGAGCTTTTATTTACCGTGCCACTCGACCAGTTTGAAAGACTGTCACGGCTTGGCAGGATTAAGATAATAGGCCATATCACACAGAATGATTATGGCAGATTCATTGTTTCGGGAAACGGTGAAGAGGCGGAGCTTACGGCCCAGGGCTGGAGAAGTTAGTCACGGGGCCCGCGGATAACGCCTCTTTCCGAGCTTTTGAAGAAGTTCAAAATATAGTTCCTGTCCTCTGAGTTGTCGAAGTCCTTTTCAAGCTTCTCAAGAGCGGCAGAAGTATTCAGTCCGCTGTTATAGATAATCCTGTATATTTCGTGGATCAGATCGATTCTCTCCTTGGTAAATCCTCTTCTTGTCAGTCCTACCGAGTTGAGTCCCATGAATGCAAGGGGTTCACGGTCGGCCTTAATAAAAGGTGGCACATCTATCCTTACCCGGCCGCCTCCGCCGATGAATGAATGGGCACCGATTCTTGTGAACTGGTGAACAAGGCTCCCGCCGCTGACAATGGCCCAATCCTCAACCTGTACTTCGCCCGCCATTCCTGTCATGTTTCCGACGATTACGTAATTGCCAAGACAGCAATCGTGACCAAGATGAGAATAAGCCATCAGAAGGCAGTTGCTGCCGACAACAGTTTTTCCAACCGCGGCTGTGCCCCTGTTAACAGTAACACCTTCCCTTATCGTGGTATTGTCGCCGATCTCTGCAGTTGTTTCTTCACCCTTGAATTTCAGATCCTGGGGGATGCCCGAGATTACTGAAGACGGGAATATCCTGCAGTTTTTTCCTATTCTTGCTCCATCGAGGATCGTGGAATTCGGACCAACCCATGTACCATCACCGATTTCGACGTTACCGGCAATGTAGGCAAATGGTTCAATAGTCACATTTTCGCCGATCTTTGCATCCTGGTGTATATATGCTAAATTAGAGATCATCGGAGTTTATTTGTTTTTAATTACCTGTGCAACCAATTCACCTTCAACAGCCAGCTTGTTTCCGACAAATGCCTGGCCAAACATTGATACTATTCCTCTCCTCATCGGTTCGGTCAGTTCGAGCTTGAGGATCAGCGTGTCGCCCGGCACCACTTTATGCTTGAACTTCAGCTTATCAATTTTGAGAAAATAAGTCGAAAATTTCTCAGGTTCTTCCACCATGCTCAGTACCAGCAGGCCGCCTGTCTGTGCCAGTGCCTCGACCATAAGAACGCCTGGCATGACAGGTTCTGACGGGAAATGGCCCTGGAAGAATGCTTCATCATTAGTAACGTTTTTTATACCGACAACAGTATTCTCATCAAGGTAAATCACCTTATCAACGAACAGGAAGGGAAAGCGATGGGGCAACTTTTCCTTGATCTGTTCCAGTGTATAAACCGGCGGCTGATTAGGGTCATAAACCGGGATATCCTTTTTTGACTGTGCTTTCTTTATCTCCTGCCTTATTATCCTTGCCAGCCTTGTATTGGCATAATGACCCGGCTTTGTGGCCACGACCCTGCCCTTGATCGGCTGTCCGACAAGCGCAAGGTCTCCCATTATATCAAGAAGCTTATGCCTGGCGGGCTCGTTGGAGTGCCTGAGCTCGGTATTATTCAGAACACCTGCCTTATGGCCGTTTATTCCCGGCCTGTTGAACAGTTTTGCAATCCTGTCGAGCTCTTCCTGGCTGGGTTCCTTCTCAAGAATGACTATTGCGCTGTCGAGGTCGCCTCCCTTTATCAGGCCGGCTTTGAAAAGCGGCTCCAGTTCGTGAAAGAACACAAAAGTACGGCTGTTGCTTATCTCTTTTTCAAAATCATTTATATGATCGAGTATTGCATACTGGTTCCCCAGTATCCTTGAATTATAATCTATAAGCACATTTATGCTGAAGTGATCGTCGGGGTAGACAATCAGGTCGACACCATGTTCCTCATCCGAAAAGGTAATCTTCTGCTTAACCACAAAATAATTCCTGTCTTCCCTAAGCTCAGTTATCCCTGCTTCCCGTATGGCATTGACATATTCCTCGGATGATCCTCCCATTATGGGAGCCTCAGGACCGTTCAGATCAATCATCGCATTGTCAATACTCATGCCGTGAAACGCTGCCAGAACATGTTCGATTGTTGAAACTGAAGCTCCGTCCTGAACCAGTGTGGTTCCCCTTGAAGTTTCCGTAACATGTTCAGCAAGTCCGTCGATTACGGGATTGCCTGGAAGATCGGACCTGCAGAATTTGTACCCGTGATTAGCAGGGGCAGGCTTTAGAGTTATGGTGACATTGACACCCGTGTGAAGCCCTTTGCCGGTGAGGCTGATTTCCCTTGCAATAGTTCTCTGTTTCTCACTCATTTTCAAAACAAGTATTTAAAAATTCGGGTACAAAAAAAGCAAAAAAAAATCGAACAATCGAAAAAAAAGCCGGCTAACTTGGTTGAACACAAATGATTTGTTTTAGAATTCTTTGATTTTAAGGCTTTTTCGGATTCCTGAACTCCCTGTCCAGAGCATCAACCTGTGACTTCATCTCAGGGAGTTTTCTGAATACAACATAGGATTTCATGAATTGTTTGAAATCCATTGCCGGTGATCCCAGAATAGTGGTGTTTTCCTGCTTTATGTCCCCCGCTATTCCAGCCTGTGCCCCGGCCCTGGTTCCATCGGCAACCTTCAGGTGGCCGGCAATGCCCACCTGGCCGGCAAACATGCAGTTTTTTCCTATTTTTGTAGAACCCGCGATTCCTGTCTGTCCGGCCATTACGGTATTCTCACCTATTTCAACATTATGACCGATCTGTATCAGGTTGTCAATCTTCACACCTTTTCTTATCAATGTTGAACCCATCGTGGCACGGTCAATTGCGACATTTGCACCCACCTCGACATTGTCTTCCAGAACCACGTTCCCGATCTGCGGAATCTTCATGAACTCGCTTTCAGACTGGGGTGCAAAGCCGAATCCGTCGGCACCAATTACAGATCCTGAATGAATTGTACAACCGTTGCCGATAATACACTCATGATAGATCTTCACCCCTGAATAGAGGGTACAGCCTGCACCGACAACAGTACCGTCGCCGATGTAAACCTGAGGGTATATTTTCGATCCGTCACCGATCCTGACATTCTCACCAATGTAGGTATAGGCACCAATATAAACATCATTGCCGATAACTGCGGTTTTCTCGATGACTGCCGTGGGATGTATGCCTTTCTTTTTTGGCTTTGACTGCTCAACGAGCGTAAGAAGGGAAGCGAAAGCCTCATATGAGTTTTTCACCCTTATAAGTGTCGCGGTCACAGGTGACGACGGTACAAAATCGCTGTTCACCAGGACAATTGACGATTCGGTAGTATAAATATAATGCTCGTACCTGGGGTTGGCAAGAAAAGACAGGGCCCCTGCCCGGCCTTCCTCGATCTTTGCAACAGTATTTACCTTGACCTGCGGATTGCCCTCAATCACGCCTTTCAGAAATCCCGCAATAGCTTCAGCTGTAAATTCCATAATAGTGCATTTTTTATCTTCAATCTTTTGGATAACAAAGAAAATATTTAATGATCCTTTCCGACAGGAACCTGTGTTCGAACATATCCGAGACGGCCTGCAATTCAGCTGTTTTGCCTGATCTCAGAAGTATCTTTATCTCAGGGGCATCTGGTGCATAGGCCAGGTTGGACACGTTCCCGGAAAACACATAGTACTTTGCCAGCGACTGGCTTATCGAGAACTTTTCGGTAACAGATCTTTTCAATTCGGTAACCCTTTTCACATCAAACGGTTCATTCTGCAATTCTATTGCGAGAAGATCACGCTGCATCAGTCGCCTTGAAAGATCAGCGAGGACCCGGTCGTTATCATCGGCCCAGTATTTTGCAGATACAAGGATGTCGCTGTCGTCAAGCCTTGTAAAGTTGGTAGCGATATGGCCGGAAGTAAACTGGCCCTTGCCGGCAAGATCGGCAGGACCAATCTCGTTGTAAAGGAAAAAGCGGAGGGCCGGGGTGGCATAAATATCATTCCCCGAAACAGCAAGCTCCTTTGCTCTCTTGAGAATATTCACAAGCATGCTTTCCGATGAAAGAACTGTCTTATGCATATAAACCTGCCAGTACATAAGACGCCGTGCTATGATGAACTTTTCAAGCGAATAGATCCCCTTTTCGTCGATCACCAGCCTGTTGTTTACCACATTAAGCATCCTGATGATCCTGTCCGATCCTACAGATCCTTCAATGACACCGGTAAAAAAACTGTCGCGGTTAAGGTAATCGAGCCTGTCCATATCTGCCTGGCCCGCGATGAGCTCATGAAGAAACTTCCGCTTGTACTTCCCGGTGAAAATTTCGATTGCAAGTGACAGCCTGCCTTTATAATCCTCATTGAGCTTCTTCATAAGCAGAAGCGAGATTTCCTCGTGGGAGATGCCCGAAATAATGGAGTTTTCAAGGGCATGCGAGAAAGGACCGTGGCCCGCATCGTGAAGCAGTATTGCCACCAGGGTTGCCTCCTCTTCCTCACTTGATATATTCACTCCCTTGTCACGAAGGGTCCTGATTGCCATTGTCATAAGATGAAGGGCCCCGATTGCATGCTGAAACCTGGTATGTGTCGCCCCGGGGTAGACGAAGCTTGTAAGACCAAGCTGCCTGATGTTCCTTAGACGCTGGAACCAGGGATGCTCAATGATATCATAAATAAAATCACCGGGGATATTGATGAACCCGTAAACAGGGTCGTTGATAATCTTGCGCTTATTTGTCTTATGAACCACGCCGGAAAATTAATCTCACAAAATTAGAAATTAAGTATCACAGTAGTACTCAAACGTCTTTAATATAAATTCCGTATTCATTCAAATGGATGGTCCCTGCTGAAATCCGGAAGATAATTCTCATTGCTTTCACGATCCTGCAGCCACCCGTTCCTGAAACCAAGCCTTTCCATTTCCTCAACAACAGAGTTATATTCTGCGTCGTAAAGAGGCCTGTTCAGGAAAGGATGTCCTTCCGTCCCCCTGACAGGATGATACTGGGACATAAGAGAAATGTTTAACCCGGTAGAAATTTCTGAAGCTATCATCCGCAGGACCGCTTTGCTTTCTCCGGCAAGTCCCGGCAAAACCAGGTGCCTCAGCAGAATGCCGCTTTCAGCAACACCATCCTTATCCAGCCTCAGAGTTGATCCCTTCTGGTAATACATCTCCTTAAGTGCTGCCAGTGCTACTGACGGGTAGTCTTCAGAATCGGACAATTCCTTTGAAATGCCCGGGGTAAAATATTTTATATCAGGCAGGTAAATATCCACCAGTCCGGAAAGCCATTTCAGGGTTTCGGGCTTGTCATAGCTGTTCGTATTATATACTGTAACAGGCCTTAATCCTCGCTCATGAAGACCGCTGATAATCAGCCTCACCTGTGGAACGACATGTGAAGGTGAAACAAAACCCACAGCCTTTATGCCTGTTGCCAGTATCTCCTCAATCCTGTCGAGCAATATCCCCGGTTCATCGTACCTGCCCGGCTGATGGCTGCAAGGCCCGCTGATATCATGATTCTGGCAGTAAATGCATCTTAGATTACAGCCCGAGAAGAAGATATTACAGATTCCACGAGGTCCGCTTACCGGGGGTTCCTCCCCCCTGTGAATGCAGACAGATGCTATATTCAGACCTGCATCAGTGCCACAGTAACCATCCATGCCCCTGAACCTGTTCACCGCACATTCTCTCGGGCACAAGGTGCAGTTTGACAGCAGGTTAATGTCTGATGAAGGATAATTTTCTGTTTTCACGGCCCAAAAATAAGGAAAATTCAGAAGCCGGTGCTCGTTTTTCCATTGTCATGGTCAGGTTCCGGGTCCTCCTGCCACACCTTCAGGCATTATACTTCCGGCATAAATGTTTGTAATATTCAAAATATTATCTACCTTTGTACCCGATTCGGGGTGAATTGAGCCTGGGGGACACAAAAGTCCCCTATTTTATTATCAGTTTCGGAAGAATGATTGAAAAAGACAAAATAGAAAAACTCGTATCGGGGTACCTGCCGGGCCAGGGGCTTTTCCTTGTGGCTGTAAGGATCAGCGCCACGGGGAAAATAACGGTTCTTGTCGACAGTACTGCCGGGGTAACGATCGAGCAATGCGCGGAGCTGAGCAGGTATATTGAAAAGAGCTTCGACCGCGATGTCGAGGATTTTGAACTGCAGGTTTCGTCACCAGGTCTGGATATGCCTTTTCTTGTTATTGATCAGTACATTAAGAACGAGGGAAGGCAGATTGAGGTCATTGGAAAAGACGGGAAGAAAAAGAGAGGTACGCTTAAAAATGTGACAAATGGCGGTTTTGAGCTTGAAGTCATCGTAAAACCCCTGAAAGGCTCCGGGGGCAAAGCTGCCGGGAAAAAGACAACAGATATTTCTTACAACTACGAGCAGGTAAAATCTGCTAGGGAGATTGTAACATTTAAATAATTATTAGGTAAATACCAGATGGAAAACGTTAATTTGATCGACACCTTTTCAGAATTCAAGGAATTAAAGAATATCGACAGGCCCACAATGATGAGCGTCCTCGAGGATGTTTTCAGGAGCATGCTTGCCAAAAGGTACGGCTCGGCCGATAATTTTGACATCATCGTCAATATCGATAAAGGTGACTTCGAGATATGGAGGAACAGGGAAGTTGTAATTGATGATGAATTCACCGACCCCAATATGCAAATTCCGCTTTCGGAGGCAAAAAAGATTGATGCCGATTACGAGGTTGGTGAAGAGGTTTCCGACGAGGTCAAGTTTCTCGACTTCGGCAGAAGAGCAATCCTTTCGCTGAGGCAGAACCTTACAGCCAGGATTCTTGATCTGGAAAAGAACAATATCTACGCCAAATACAAAGACAGGATAGGTGAGATTGTAACTGGCGAGGTTTACCAGGTATGGAAAAGGGAAATCCTTGTGCTTGATGATGACGGGAATGAGCTTATCCTTCCGAAGAGCGAGCAGATCCCATCGGACCACTTCCGGAAAGGCGACTCCATCAGGGCTGTCGTTATCAAAGTTGAGATGAGGAACAATACCCCGTTTATCATTCTGAGCAGGACCTCCCCTGTATTTCTGGAAAGACTCTTCGAACTTGAAGTGCCTGAGATTTTCGATGGACTTATCACTATCAAAAAGATAGTAAGGGTACCTGGTGAAAGAGCAAAAGTCGCGGTAGAATCGTATGATGAGAGAATTGACCCTGTAGGTGCCTGCGTCGGTATGAAGGGATCCAGGATTCATGGCATTGTCCGTGAGCTGAGGAATGAGAACATCGACGTGATAAATTTCACCGCGAACAACCAGCTTTTCATCCAGAGAGCCCTGAGCCCCGCAAAAATAACCTCGATCAAGCTGATTGAAGAGACCAAGAGAGCTGAAATATACCTTAAACCGAACGAGGTCTCCCTGGCAATTGGTAAGGGAGGGCTGAACATCAAGCTCGCAAGTCAGCTTACCGGTTATGAAATTGATGTTTACAGGGAACCGGGTGGTGAAGACGAAGAAGACGTTAACCTCGAGGAATTCTCCGATGAGATTGATGAGTGGATCATCGAAGAACTCAAGGCAATCGGCTGCGACACGGCAAGAAGCGTTCTAAACCTGTCAATCAGCGACCTGGTAAAAAGAACGGATCTTGAGGAAGAGACAGTTAAAGAGGTAATCAACATCCTCAGGGCTGAATTTGAATAGAAAAAAAGGTTTATTAAAATATAATTCACTTTTTATTCCCGATTTTAAAGCAAAGTCAATCCATGACAGATGACATTAAGGCAACGAGATTAAGTAAAGCGGCCCGCGAATTCAATGTGGGAATATCCACTATAGTGGAATTCCTGCATAAGAAAGGGTTCAACCTTGATCCCAATCCAAACACGAAACTTCCACCGGAAGCTTACGCTTTGCTCGTTAAGGAGTATAGCACCGATATCAGTGTCAAGAAAGAATCGGAAAAACTCATCCTCAAGGACCTTCACAGGAAGAAAGAGAGTGTTTCAATAGAAGACGTTGCCGAAAAGGAACAGTCTGAGGAGACTGAGACTGAAGAGGAAATCCTTATAAAGGATGGCTCGGGAGTAAAAAAATCAATTGAGATCAAGCCTGAGGTCAGGAAACCTGAGGTTAAACTGGTGGGGAAAATAGATCTTGAAAAGACAGCAAAACCAAAAGTAAAAGCGGAAGAAGAAAAAGAGGCTACAGCTGAAAAGGAAGCCCGCACCGAGACTGCCACTGATAAAGAAAAGAAGGAAAAGACCGGCGACAAAAAGACAAAAACTGAACCGGTAACAGAAGAAAAACAGAAAGCCGGGATAGATCTTCATATTGTAGGCAAGATCGATCTGGAACCGGTAAAGAAAGAGACCAGGCCAGCAAAATCAGCGGAACCTGAGACTGCAAAGAAACCGGTTGAAACAGCAGAAAAGAAGCAGGCCCCTGTTAAGGAAGAAGTACAGCAGAAAGATACCATTGTTCAGGCACCGGTTCGGGAAGTTCCTGTTGAAGAGGAGGTTGTAAAGGTTTATAAGCCGGAATTCAAGAAGCTTTCGGGCCCTACCGTTGTAGGAAAGATTGACCTGCCGGTTGAAGAGAAGAAAAAACCTGGGCAGTACCAGCCGGTTAAGGTGACCGGGAGCGAGGACGATCCCAGGAGAAAGAAGAAGAGAAAAAGAATTATCAAGGAAACTGATGTTACACCCGTAGTTCAGCAGCAGTCGGCTGGTGACAAGAAAGACAAGAAAAAGCTTGTAAAGAAAAGACCGGTCAGGGCTGAAGTTGATGAAGAAGAAGTTCAGAAACAGATAAAGGAGACGCTTGCCCGTCTTACCACGAAAGGTAAATCGAAGGGATCGAAGTACAGGAGAGAAAAGAGGGATGCAATAAGCCAGAGGCAGAAAGAGGAAATTGAACAGAAAGAACTGGAAAAGAACATACTGAAAGTTACCGAATTTGTTTCGGTTAACGAGCTTTCATCCATGATGAGCGTTCCTGTCACCGATATCATCTCCACATGCATGAATCTTGGCCTTTTTGTTTCAATCAACCAGCGGCTTGATGCAGAAACGATGGCTCTTCTTGCCGATGAATTCGGCTACAAGGTTGAGTTTGTCAGCGCCGAGCTCCAGGAGGCAGTCAAGGAGGAGACAGATGAGCCGGACGATCTGAAGCCGAGACCACCGATCGTGACCGTTATGGGTCATGTCGACCATGGCAAGACGAAACTTCTAGACTACATAAGGAACACCAATGTAATTGCCGGGGAGGCGGGCGGGATCACACAGCATATTGGCGCATATGGTGTCAGGCTTGAAGACGGAAGGCAGATTACCTTCCTCGACACTCCGGGTCACGAGGCGTTTACCGCCATGCGCGCAAGGGGTGCACAGATCACCGACATCGCAATTATTGTCGTTGCTGCCGATGACGGCGTGATGCCACAGACCGTCGAAGCAATAAATCATGCCTCGGCAGCAGGCGTACCTATCGTATTTGCCATTAACAAAATCGATAAACCGACCAGCAACCCTGAAAGAATCAAGGAGGAGCTGGCCAAGATGAATTACCTGGTTGAGGACTGGGGAGGAAAATACCAGTCGCAGGAGATCTCTGCAAAGACAGGTCTCAACGTAGGCGCCCTTCTCGACAAAGTACTGCTCGAGGCCGAACTGCTTGATCTGAAGGCAAATCCCGACAAGCCTGCACTCGGTACCGTAATTGAATCATCTCTTGATAAAGGACGCGGGTACACCGCCACTGTGCTTGTAAAAGCCGGAACATTGAAGATAGGTGACATTGTCCTTGCGGGCAGCTGCTTCGGTCATGTCAAGGCAATGTACAACGAAAGAGGAAACAGGGTGGATGAAGCCGGACCCGCAAACCCGGTTCTTATTCTTGGCCTTAACGGGGCACCACAGGCAGGTGATAAATTTAACGTGATGCTCAGCGACAGGGAAGCCAAGGACATTGCAACCAAGCGTGCACAGCTGCAAAGAGAACAGGAACTCCGGACCCAGAAGCACATTACCCTTGATGAAATCGGAAGAAGGATCGCCATCGGCAACTTCCAGGAGCTTAATATAATCGTGAAAGGCGATGTTGACGGATCAGTGGAAGCATTGAGCGACTCGCTTATTAAGCTGTCGTCACAGGAGATTCAGCTCAATATTATACACAAAGCCGTCGGGCAGATTTCCGAATCAGACGTTTTGCTTGCTGCAGCCTCAAACGCAATTATTGTGGGCTTCCAGGTAAGACCTTCACTGAACGCCAGGAAGCTCGCGGAAAAAGAACAGATTGATATCAGGCTTTACTCAATAATCTATGATGCAATTGAGGAGATCAGGTCCGCAATGGAGGGCATGCTGGTCCCCGAGGTAAAGGAAGAGGTTGTTGCCACCCTGGAGATAAGGGAAACATTCAAGATAACAAAGGTCGGAACAGTTGCTGGATGCTATGTAAAGGAAGGCAAGATCAACCGTACCTCAAAGGTAAGGATCATCCGCGACGGCATAGTCATTTATTCAGGAGAGCTTGGCTCCCTGAAACGTTTCAAGGATGATGCCAGGGAAGTTGTGGGCGGCCTGGAATGCGGTTTGAATATTCAGAACTTCAACGATATAAAGCCTGGCGACATTATTGAAGCCTACCAGGAAGTTGAAGTCAAGAAAAACCTCTGATACGGCGATCAGCCGCCGATCAGTTCCCTGTATTTCTCAGGTGAAAGAAGCATACCGGCTTCAGAAGGATCGGATACCCTGATCTTTATCATCCAGCCATTCCCGTAAGGATCCTTGTTTACCACGTCGGGAGTCTCGTCGAGTGCGGGATTTTTCTCAAGTATCTCGCCACCTACCGGCATGAACATATCAGAAACCGTTTTTACGGCTTCAATTGTTCCAAAGACCTCCTCTTTCTTCAGTGTCTCACCTACCGTCTCAATTTCGATAAATACTATATCGCCCAGTTCGCCCTGTGCAAAATCGGTCACGCCTGCGTAGGCAATATCTCCTTCAATTCGGAGCCACTCATGATCCTTTGTGTACTTAAGATTACCTGGAATATTCATTTTCAGAGTTTTATTTGATTTTTAACTTTAATTACCGTTATTCAAAAATAAAGAAATTTTTATTCTAAAGGACTGACTTTTTTCAATTTTAAGCCAACAGGTCACTGGGTGGGAAAGAAGGTGCGGCAGATGCACCGGTAAAGCTTTATTCCCCGGTACCTGTGCGGCGAATATATTCATTTATTGAACAAGTGTAAATTTCAGGCTGAATCCGAAGTTGGTGTTTGATGTCGGGAAGGTGCTGGCTACGAATGGATTATTTATAGTGTGGTCGGCAAATATCTGGAGATTGAACCTGTCACTCAGTATATAATCGGCAGTTGCACCTACTGTGACAACCTTCTGCCCGACAACGGGCTGGTCGATATCCTCGATAAGTTTCCTTGCGATCGTCTTATTGTCCCTGATCGACATATCGAACCGGATATTCAGGTCGCTCTTAAAATTTTTCGGTCCCCCGGCTGTTTTGATGTTTATCTGGACATTGTCGAACCTGTACCCCGCACCAATTACCAGCTCGTTGGTCCTTGCATCAGCAACCTGGTCGCTTGTCAGGTTCAGCGACACTGTCCTCGACTTCTTCCACTCTATCCTGGTCGTCATGCTGTTTTTCCAGTTGAGATCTACGTTAATCAGAGGACTGAACTGTTCATTCAGGGTAACAGAAGAGATCTCGTACAGCGGGATGAAATTGCCCTGGATATCACGCAGGTCACCCATCCCTGATGCTCCAGGGGAATATTTCAGGTTCGTGACGAATGTGCTGACAGAGAACGTGCTCCTGTACTGGTGCGTAAGGCTTACCGACCGGAAGAGCGACTGGATGAAGTCAAGCTTTGAGAGTCCGTCAAAGGTTATCCTCCAGTTTGGCATCATGTGGAAAACTGATGGAAAATAGTCGAGGGTGACCTTCTCGGGGCTGGTTTTTGTGTAAGCCGCGAGGAATGCAGGAATGAGCACCTGGCTCGAGGTCTCTCCATAACCGCTCTTATAGGGACCCGATAACGGGTTCCCGTCTGCATCCACCGCCGGGTTATAGGTCGGATCGGCAGCGGATCTTTCAGCTGCCCTTCTTTCAGAAATTATAACAGTGTTCTCCTTGAACCGTTCAAAAGTTGCCGACTGGTATTCATTGCTCTTGGAGATTTTTTCAAAAGCCGTACCCCACGATATAACGGAAATGGTGAAGCTGCCGGAATACATCCGGTTCCGGGTGCTGTCGGGGAAGCTGCCATCGTTGCTGGCAACATAATATGATGAGATCGTCTGAACGAAGCGTCTGTCGGCCTGCAGGTCAATTCTCAACCCCGGGATAGGCTCGATAAGGCTTCGCACGGAAATAGTACGGTTTGTTGTGGCAATTGCCGGAGAGTTCAGCAATGTATCCTTTGTGAGCCATCCCCTGCTTGCAGCCCTGTCGAAGAAATTAGGATCGCTGTAACCGAGTACAAATGGCCATCCGGGTGCCATGATCCCGTCATAGCTCTCACTGCCGAGGTACTTCGTTTTCGGCAGGTAGCCGGGTAATACCTGGCCGTCGGAAGAGGTCATAGTCAGCGAGACATTCCTTATCCCAAGCAGGGCCCTTACAACGTATTCGCCAGTAAGGATCAGCGGGTTTCTCTTCCTAGGGACTTTCCCCTCGACGACCACACGGGCATTGTCAGCCTTTTCATCCGCGGTAAAGACGACTTTATTCTCGCTTTTTACCTCAACCTTGCCTTTCACCTCCTTCCCTGCAGTGTTGTAAACCTTAACTGTCACATCCTTTGTTTTCAGGTTGTGTATAATCTCTTTGGGTGCTTTTGCCCTGAAGGACATTTTATCTTTTGTGAACCTGACTGAAACAAGGTCCTGCTTTGACTTCTGCTTGTCGAGACGGGTGTTGTTCTCGATAGTCTTGAAGAACTTGACCTTGTTGTACAATGCCGTGAGCGTTGCATTGGTCGTAAGCGTGAGATCGTTATGGTTCTTGATCGTATTGCCTAGGTTGATATGCATCGAGTCGGGGTAGACAGGTCCGGCGAGCCAGGTATAATCGGCGCCGTAACGAAGATTTGCATTTACCCAGCTTAGCAATGGCAGCTTGTTTACCGGGAGGTTATAATTCACATTTATAAAATGGTTATAGTTCGTCGTCCTCCCGAAGTTCTTAATGTTGTGCCAGACCGAATCGCGCCAGGCCGAATAGGTTGAGCTGTATCTCTTGCTGTCAACTCCTCCTGACGGCTCGTCGATCCTCGCCAGGTTGGTTGCCGTAAAGTCGATCTTCAACTGCCGTGTGACATCATACTTGAAATCATAAATCCTGGTCCACCAGAAATCCTTGGTATAAGAGGGACTTACCTTGAAATAGGGATTATCGATATTCCTCGTGATAATTTCATCATAATACCTCGTCATGTCAGTCCTGAACGAGAAGCTTTTAGGATACGGGTAAAAATTAAAATCCTTAATCAGCTTAAACAGTGGCGAATTCAGGAACCTTACATTCTTGAACGGCATAATATTGGGTGGCTGGCCGTCAAAATTATAATTCAGCCCCCCCCTGTAGTTCTTCTCAAGATTGAGCTGGGTGGTAATGTTGCTCCTGTAGATCTCGTTATAGGAATAGTTCAGGCTGATATTCGACAGCGACCATACATGAGGCTTTGTTCCCTTAGGAGAAAAACCCGCATTGCTTATTGTCAGTGTCTTCCGGCGGGTATAATCCTCGGAAATTGATTTTAACGAATCTCTTGCGGCCCTGCTTCCGGCATTCTTAAGCGCCGAGGAGAAAGGGATGTCGGGGTCGAGAGGATCAAATTCCGGCCTGATATGGGTTTCGGAATACCCGAAGTACAACGGGAGCCTCACCCCGAGCTTCTCGGGGAAAAACTTCCCAAGCTCAATAGAAGATGACAGATCGTAAGCCAGAGTCGTCTCCTTAGCCCTGTCGTTTACCTTTTTCTCTATGCTCCCCCATCCCGGAGTGCTTGCCTGCCCTACCACATCCACGGTACCAAGATCTGCCAGTCGTGCCTGGAGGTGGGAGTTGGCTGCCCACCCTGCATTTTCAACGAAGTCGCTTAAGCGCAGTTCATCGACCCAAACCTCGGCCGATTTGGAGGCACCGTCGTCCGATGCCGGGTTTCTTGTTTTTATCGGGTTTCTTACACCTATCAGGATGACTTTGATGTTGCTCATGTTCGGGTTTCCCGATAAAAGAATCCTTGCGTTCCCTGACTTATATTCGTAAATATCGGTAATGCTCAGGGTTGACCCGTTCTCATTCATCTTCTTGTTTCTTGCCTGCTTTGCATCCTGAAGTACTGAAAGGTCGATGTCGAAGCTGTTATCTGCCGGCCAGACGGTTTTCCTGTCCTCATCCTTGTCGTTATTATAATGACCCGGGGGAGTAAGCTTCAGTGGAAGTTCATATTCATAAAAGTTGTTCTTGTAATCCGAGCCAATCCTAATGAACACGGTCAATTCATCATCTTTCAGGGCCTGGCCGGGAATAGCTTCACCATGGACCTCCATCCTGAGTTTCCTGTATTGCCTGATATCAAGTGAAACATTCTTAAATGCCGCTCTTGCGTCCCCGTCTTCAAGGTTATGCACCCTCAGTACCATCGACTGCTCGTTCAGCTGTCTCAGCTGAGGATTTGAAGGATCAGTAACCCTTGTGAAGCCAGGAGGAAGGGTGTAATTTACCGGAGTCTTACCCGAGTTCTCCTCGATGCTGACAGAGCTGATCTCGAATGAACCGTCTTCCTGTTCCGGTACCGATATTCTTTCTCCGCCTTCCATGAACGACAGGTTATATTTCCTCCATTCGGCCCTTACAAGGTCAAGCTTTGCGAACCTCATAATAACAGGCTTGCTGAAATTCCTGAGGAACAGCCTCATAAACCTGATGGATTTAAAATCGCTGATTGATCCTATTACTTTCTGGTAATCGGAAATGGGTACCTTGAACTGGTACCACCATACACTCGATTTCTTGCCATTTGCGAAGGTTACCGGATCGTTTATCGCATCGACGATATAATTCGATCCGACCTTCAGGTCACCCGGCCTGATGCTCACCTTGTACTGGTAATAACTCTCTGTTTCATTCAGGGTATTATCCCTGTTTATGTCCTCCATGTCTGGAAGGGTGGACCCTGAAGTAGGATAGCTCTCCTTCGACATTTCAGCAGTCGGTGAATTGCCATCCTCCCCGTTGTAATTCTTGTACCTGTCGAGTATTCCAAGCTGTTGAATATCATAGTCGGTTCCCCTGAAGTAATGGAAATCATCACCTGAAGGGTCCGTGAAAGCCTTATCATAGGCGTCGGTTTTAACTATTCCCCTCAGTTTCTGCAAATAATTCTCAAAGAATGTCTGTTCATCAGCATCCATCAGCCCGTCCAGGCCCACATCCTGGTACCTTCTCGACTGTGGGTCATTATCAAAAGCATTTACCACCGACTGTATCGTCGGAACCCTGCCCCAAACAGTGGTATCAACATTTGTAACCAGGGGTGAATTCGGAAGTCCGTTCTCAAAGCTCTTGCGTGAATCGCGCAGGATATCCTCCGACACATTACCAAGATTGAAAAACAGATCTCCACCCTGGTTCGCCGAGTCCTCAACGAACGGGTCCATCATCCAGAACTGGATATACTGGATATTTGCAGACTCGAAATCACTGGTAAGGACCTCACGCATCATGCCTCCCCACCTTGATTCGGGCTCCTTCAATTTCCCTGCGGAATCAATTCCGTTCGAATAGGCACCAGGGTTGGTATCGTAGTTATATGGTCCCTTTTCGGATGGATAGTAAGCGACATTGAGCACGGCGATCGCGGTGGGTATGCCGCTGGCGCTCTGCTTATACGGGAAGATCTCATTTTCATACACCTCCCTCACGTAGTTGCTCGACTGATAGTCGGGGTTTGACCTCATATACGATGGCGTCGATGAGCCGTTTCTCAGGAAGAGGGGATCGATTGAATACCAAGCCAGTTTGGCCCTGTTAAAACCGCTTGCAAGGTTATTGTTCAGCTTAGCCTCCGGGAACATCTGGTCCTGGCCCTGGGGGACCGATGAAATCGACCACGCGTTGAAGGATTTCAGGTCAAGTGGTATTTCGCTGGCCTCGAAATCATCGATATAGGAATTACCTGCATTTGATATTGCCTTTGAATGGCCCGGAATAAGGTTGGCAAATTCGCCGAAGAAGGAGATCGTCGAAGGTGTCTTGGTATTTATAAAAGGCAGCTTGTCTATAAGGTTGGTGATTGCCTGCGACTGTGTCCGGTAAGAAGTATTCAGACCCCAAATGGTGTTGGAAATCGGCTCTTCCCCGTAGTTTACTTTCTGGGTATAGGGCCTTTCGTTAAGATGGAGGATCGTGCCACCGATATTAAAGTTGTCGGATATCTTATAATCGAGATGGGTACCAATCAATGTCTTTGTCTGAAACCCGTAGAACTGGTTATTCTCCAGAGATACCTGGATTGGTGTCTGGGAGTCAATGAGGGCCTGGTTTATGATTCTGACGGTACCCATGTTGTAATCGACAGTATAGTCGATATTTTCGGTAAGCGGCACCCCGCCGGCCATAACTTTTACGGCTCCCTGGGGAATATTGGTCGCATTGAGCCTTATCTCGGAACCGGATGCAGAGGTGTACTGGCCTGTAAGCTTGAATTTGTTTTTCTCAGCCATCTGTCTTGCTATGGTCTGTGTCGAGTCGTAAAGCTCCTGGAAGACATATTTTGATGCAACTCCCGGGTCCTTAATCTGCTTTTTCAGGTCATTCCCGAAAGGCTCGATTAACGGAAATATTATTTTCCCGGTTGAAGCATAAATAGTGACCCCGTCGATGAAGTCGAAGACACCGTCAGGCTGCCTGTCAAGCTGGGAGTTCAGGTTATCGAGATTCATGACCTGGAGGAGTATCTTGTCGGACAGGTTCCCTTCGGGAAGGTAGTTTATTGAGTTGCCTGTCTTATCGTCCTGGTAAACAACATTTACGATAAATCCTTTACTGTCGACCCTGCCGGAACCGAGCGAGTAGATGTTCTTCATCATAAGCTTCCACGTAGGCAGCTTGGGGCTGAGGGTTGTTCCTTTCAGAAGCTTGAGCATAAGGGCCTGCGGTGAATTTATGCCGTCGGTTGAAAATTCCCCGACTTTATAGACCTGCCCGTTGAATGTGTATTCGAATGCCACCGCCAGGACCTCATCGGAATTGAGCGCGGAGTTAAGGGAGATAAATCCCAGCTGCTTGTTCAGAGTGTATTCACGCTCGTCAAGCTTCCGCGCGTTCTCAACCTTTTCATAATCTCTTCCTATCTGGAATCCGGGGTAAAGCGGGCTGAAGATATCAGTCACCTTATCCACGGAACGGACCCCGGAATAGGGTCCCATAAGCTGTTCATAGATCCCGTTGACATCATTGTCGGGATAGGGTCTTGCCCCCGGCTTCTGCTGGAAAGCCGGAACCTTGTTGTAGATATGTCCCGAATTTTCAGCAAGGTCCATGAAAGCAACGATGTTCCTGTTGCTTCCCTCCTCGAACCTTCCGGTTTTGTTTGTTACCCAAACTTCTATCCTCTGGATATTAATTCCCGAGCTGATAACCGGCAGATCCTTGAGTGCTTCATCATAAATATCCCTGAAGAACTGCGAGAGGAAAAAATGGCGGTTTGCCTCGTACATGTCGGCAGTTATTTCAAACTTGGTCTGCTGTGCCCCTCCTTTAACATCAACAGATGAGGACTGCCCTTTCTGCTGCGACAGTACAGTGGTTACGGTCAGCTTACCGAACTGCATCTCGGTTTTCAGGCCGAACAGGCTGTAGCTGCCAGTGATCAGGGTACCGGTCAGGGGCAGGGTAACATCACCAGCTTCAACCTTCTTTACTATTTCATCCTCCTTCCCTGCATACTGCAACTTTGTCTTATTCTCGAAGTCGAACATGGCATCAGTGTTGTAATTGATACCAAGCTTCATCTTGTCGCCTATTGTCCCCGTGACATTCATCTGGATCTTCTCCTTGAAGTCGAATGTTGGAATGGTCCTGAGCTTTTCTGAAAGGGTCGGATTCTGGGTTTTGGAGATGTTTATCCCGAAGATCAACTCCGCCGAGCCCTGCGGAACAATGTTAATGGTGTTGCTGCCGAAAATTTTGTCGAATGCCTCGTTCTGAACTTCTATCTGTGGAATAAGTGATGAGCGGTAGCCTGTTTCATCACCGTTAAGCCTCGAATCCCAGTATGCTCTCATAGATCGTTCGAATTCATATTTCCTGAACTCTTCGGGCGACATATGCATAGGTGTCCGGTAGTCGAATGCTCCTACCTTCTCATAAACGACATATTCATTCTTGTCGGGATTATAGACTACAGTAGCTTTAATATTTGAGGGGATGCTCAGGTACAGCGGTGCCTTTGCCTGGTCCTGCCAGGGTATTCCGGTTATATCATTAAGATGAAGGTAGGATTTCCTTGAAGTATCTGAAACAGAGCCAGTGCCGGACCCGACCTGGCCTTGCACCTTCACAGACAGTAATATCATGAAGGCAGGCAGGAAGAGATACGATATCCGAAACAGGCTATTATGTACGCTACCTGATCCCAATCCGGCTTAATTTCTTTTTACAGGTTCTTAAGCGCTCTTTTTATCAGGTCCTCAACTGTGAGATTCTTATCTTCCAGGGCTAATTTATCAAGGACTTTCACTACCGCGCTTCTGGTAAACCCAAGCATCACCATTGCAGATAACGCCTCGTCGCGCTTTGTATTGTCTGTTGCGGCAAATATTTCGCCCGCGGCAGCTTGTTTTCCAATCTTATCTTTAAGGTCGACGATAATCCTCTGGGCCGTCTTTAGACCGATACCTTTTACACTCTTCAGAAGATTTACATTTGCATCGGCAATGGCATTTTCAACCTCAGCTGGGTTAAGGGAGGAAAGCATCATCCTTGCCGTTCCGGCACCTATCCCATTGACTGAAATAAGATGGCGGAAGATATCCCTTTCCTCTTTGTCGGCAAAACCGAAGAGCTGATGAGCATCCTCGCGTATTACCTCATGAACCAGTATCTTTACCTCCTTCATGCCGTCAATCCTGGAGAAGGTATTTACCGAAATGTTCAGTGAATATCCCAGGCCCGAAGTTTCGACAACCACCGTGGCTGGATTGAGCTCTGTTATAGTTCCTTTGATATAATCAATCATAATGTTGGGTCAGAGTTTAGAAGTTCAGGGGGGAGCTCATCAACATGATCCGTGTGTATATCAACATCCTGTCGTTTAAGAGGATTTTTTGCAATCTCATTATATTTCTGCCTGTTCCTGTAAATGTCGCAAGCCAGGTACATTGCCTGTCTGAATGAACTCTCCGAAGCCTCTCCCTTCCCAGCAATCTGGAATGCCGTTCCATGCACGGGGGATGTCCTGATAACAGGCAGCCCTGCCGTAAAATTCACACCTGTATCAAATGAAAGGGCTTTGAACGGAGTCAGTCCCTGGTCGTGATACATGGCAAGAATCCCATCGAAGCCCTTAAATGATCCGGAACCAAAGAAACCATCTGCCGGAAAGGGACCAAACGCGAGTATCCCGTCCTGCTGGGCTTTCTGTATGGCCGGTGTTATTTTCTCTTCTTCCTCTTTACCAAGAAGGCCGTTGTCTCCTGCATGAGGGTTCAGTCCCAGTACCGCTATCCTTGGCTTCCTGACGGCAAAATCGAGGTGGAGGGAATTGTTCATGAGCTTGATTTTCCTTAAAACCGACTCGACCGAGATCAGAGAGGGAACCTGTGAAAGAGGTACATGCCCTGTAACGATCCCGATCTTCATGCTCTCCCCGATCATGAACATAAGCGTATCATCAGCTGCAAACCTTGTCTTAAAATACTCGGTATGCCCTGGAAAATGAAACTTCTCCGACTGCATGCTGTGCTTATCAATCGGTGCCGTAACCAGTGCATCTATTTTGCCCGACTTCAGGTCCTCCGTAGCTTTTTCGAGTGATATAAGAGCGGCTTCCGCACCCTGCGGGGTGGATTTTCCGAGCTCAACCCTCACATTATCGTCAAGACAGTTTATCATGTTCGCCTTCTTGTGGTGAACCTCATCGGCGTTCCTGATATTATTGAAATTGAAATTAATGATATTAAGCGCTTTTCTGTGATACGCGGCTACCTTGGGTGAACCGTATATAACAGGGGTAAAGAGTTCTGTTATCATATTATCCATAAGCGATTTCATGATAACCTCGTATCCAATGCCGTTGATGTCGCCGTGGGAAATGCCCACTACTATTGATTTGTGTTCCATGTTAATTCTTTTTCTTCCTGTTTTCAGTTGAAAGCTTCCTTATGAATGCCGACAGCAGCCTCATCCCTGAGCCGGGTCCTTCCTTGATCCTGTAAAAATCGTCCTTTTTCAGCATGCCAGTCCCGGCTATATCGAGATGAATATAAGGATGCTCAGCAAAGCTTTCAAGAAATTTACCGGCAATTATAGCACCGGCTTCGCGTCCGCCTACATTTTTTATATCGGCAATATCAGATTTGAGCAGCTCCCTGTATTCATCCCAGAACGGCAGCTCGGCAACTCTTTCATAAACTTCGTTCCCTGCTTCCTCAAGAGCTTCAAAGTATTTCCTCGCGGCATTACCCATGACAGCAATTGCCTGGATGCCGAAAGTCATGGCTGCGGAACCGGTAAGCGTGGCAATATCGATTATCAGCTCTGGCGAATACTTTGATGAATAGCTTATAGCATCGGCCAGGATAAGCCTTCCTTCTGCATCAGTGTTGCAGACTTCGACTGTAGTTTTATTATACATTGTAAGAATGTCGCCCTGGGTGTATGCATTCCCCCCCGGCCTGTTGTCAGTTGCCGGAATAAGGCCGATTACGTGATAAGGCAGCCTGCATTTCGATATGGTATACATTATCCCAGCCACTGTCGCGGCTCCGGCCATATCCACCTTCATCTGGGCCATAAATTCACCAGTCTTGATATTGAGTCCGCCAGTGTCATAAATTACCCCCTTGCCAACAAGCACAAGCGGCTTAGTGTTCACCTTCCCGGAAGGTTTCCATTCAAGGATGCAAAATACCGGGGGATCAACACTTCCCCTGTTAACGGCCAGGAGCCCGCCCATCTTCAATGCCTCAATCTTGCCTTTTGTAAGAATCTCGACACTGAATCCGGCATCCTTTCCCATCTTCTTTATTTCCTGCGCAAGGGCTATGGTGTTCAGATGATTGGGAGGCTCATTTATCAGGTCCCTTGTCAGGTAAACAGCCTCGCACGAGTTTTTCAGCCAGTCGGCCTCAGACTGCTTCATCCTGCAGTGCAGGAGTATCTTCGAAGGGTAACGGTTCCTGGCTTCATCATCATCAGCTGTCTTATACTTGTCGAAAGAATATATGCTGAGTATAAGGCCCTCGGCAAATGCCTCAACCGAACCTTCAGGCGAACTTCCCGATGTTATTACAAGCTCCGAATGGTTGTTCGACCTGATGAGCTTTTTCATCTTTGATGCCGTTTTCCTCAGCTCCTCCTTCACCCTGAAGTCAGCAAGATCCCTTTTCAATGGCACAATATAAGTGCACCTGAAATAGGAATTTATAAAAACAAAATCATCATTCGCCGCAAGACATTTTTTTGCATATTCCTTTTCGCTCTTACTGAGCGCGAGATAGTCGGGAATTGAATTACTGCCCAGGATACAAACCACTGACTGTTCGGGAGTAACCTTTGATATGATTTTAATTTCCGGGATCATCCAGCTGATTGGTTTTAAAGTGTGTAAAGTTAATAAAAAATTGATAGCCGAACCGGTAAAAAGTTACCTTTGCAGCCACACAGCTACAGAACTGAATTTACTGATTAAAAAGAAGGTGAGCAGGACGGACAATATATTGAAAAAGGCCCTCGACGGCAAGCAGGTCACTGAGGAAGAAGGCCTGATAATTTACAATGAAGCTCCTCTCGAGGATCTTGCCTTCGTGGCCGACAGGCTGAGGAGGCGACTGCATCCGTCGAACGAAGCCGGGTGGATGATCGACAGGAATGTCAATATTACCAATGTCTGCTTTTCCCAATGCTCGTTTTGTAACTTCTGCAGGAAGAAGGATTCGGAGGATGCTTATCTGACCTCACCTGAAGAATACAGGCAGAAAATAAAGGAGCTGTTCACTCTTGGCGGTGACCAGCTCCTTCTCCAGGGAGGTATGGATCCGGGTCTGGGGCTGGGTTACTACACCGATCTGTTCAGGAGACTGAAGGGTGAATTTCCACAACTGAAGCTTCATGCTCTTGGTCCGCCTGAAGTGGTCTATCTCTCAAAAAAGGAGAAACTTCCTTTTAATATTGTTCTCAGAAAGCTCGTGGAAGCCGGCCTCGACAGCCTTCCCGGCGCGGGTGCCGAGATCCTGTCAGACAGGGTCAGAAAGATACTCTCACCTGGAAAGGCGACTGTGGAGCAATGGCTCGGTGTCATGACGGAAGCACATAAGCTTAATCTTCCGACCTCGGCCACAATGATGGCCGGGCATATCGAGACCAGGGAGGAAAGGATCAGGCATCTGGTTCACCTGAGGGAGGTCCAGGAAAAGAGACCCCGGGGGAATTACGGATTCATTGCATTCATACCATGGCCATTCCAGGATAAGGGAACAGCGCTGGCAACAAAATCGGGTGTGGTTAACAACATTAACGGGATGGAATATGTACGGCTGATTGCGGTAAGCAGGATCATGCTTGACAATATAATGAACATCCAGGCTTCAATACTTACCGTTGGAAGGGACATTGCAATGTTATCGCTGAATGCCGGTGCGAATGATATAGGATCGATTATGATAGAGGAAAATGTGGTAAGCGCGGCAGGCTCATCCTTCAGGTTTGATGCAAGGGAGATGCAGTCGGTAATCAGTGAGGCAGGTTTCGTGCCGAGAAGAAGGAACCAGAAATATGAAACTGTATAAATAAAAAGAGGCCGTCTCAAAACAAAAAAGACCGTCTCTTTTGTTTTGAGACGGCCTCTTTCAATATGTTAAAAACTGACGGTCATTTCCCTGATCCGGATTTCTTTTTTTCTTCCTCGGGATCATAAGCTGATGCCTTCTTGAATTCCTTCATGCCCTGACCAATGCCCTTCATCAGTTCAGGAATCTTTCGCCCGCCGAAGAGGAGTACAACTACGACAAGGATCAGAAGAATTTCTGTAAAACCTATCTTTCCCATTTTTCTGTCTTATTTGGTTTCCCGCAAAGTTACAATTACTTTACTAAAATCAAACCTAAAAATTCATTTACTACTTTCTCAGCAATCTCAGTATATCGTTCCCGTTCGCGAAAATGAGGAGGGCCAGAATGATGATCATGCCAGCTATCTGGGCATATTCCAGGAACTTGTCACTTGGCCTCTTCCCGGTTATCACCTCAACTATTAAAAACAGGACATGTCCGCCGTCGAGGGCCGGTATCGGAAGGATATTGACCACTCCGAGAATTATTGAAAGGAAAGCCGTGAGGTTCCAGAAAGCCTGCCAGTCCCAGTAACCCGGGAAGATTTTCCCGATGGTTATAAAACCGCCTAATGATTCATAACCTTTTATCTCCTTGGAGAAGATCAGCCTGAATTGTTTAAGGTAATCCCCGATAGTTTTAATCCCTTTTTTTATACCGGCAGGGATTGATTTCAATAACCCGTATTTCAATGTCTTTAGCTCAAAGATATTCGCCTGGTTTGCAACGATCCCGAGCATCCCGTCGGCATTTGGCTTTACCTTTATATCGAGTTGCTCATTTTTCCTCTTCAGGTGGAGGGTAACCTCTTTTCCCCTGTGGTCCCTTATATATTTCTGGAACTCATCGTACCACATTATCTTAACAGAATCGACACCTGTGACCTCATCATCATTAAGCACACCGGCCGTTTTGGCAGATGAGTTTTTCGCCATTGCCCCTATCGAGAATGGGAACGGGGCCCTTGGTTCAAGAATTCCTTTCCCTTTGATAGCTGCCTTCTTGAAATCGCTTTTTACAGGAATTTCAACCGTCTGTCCTTCCCTTTCAACCTGGATGGTACTGCGGTTGTTCAGCAGGATATCCGGGATGATCTGGTAAAAGTTTTCAATGTGCTGATTGTCGACGGAAATGATTCTGTCACCATTCCTGAGCCCGGCACTTATCCCGACCGAGTCGGTAACAATTCCATATTTCACATTACCCGTGGGAAGATAAGTTTCACCCCAGGCATAGAGAATGCAGACATAGATTACAAGTGCCAGTATTAAATTGAAAAGCACGCCGGCAACCATTATCAGGAGTCTTTGCCAGGCTTTCTTCGACCTGAACTCCCATGGCTGCGGGGGCTGTTTCATCTGTTCGGTATCGAGCGATTCATCTATCATACCCGAGATCTTTACATATCCGCCTATCGGAAGCCAGCCTATGCCGTATTCTGTTTCACCTTTCTTGTATTTAAAGAGTGAAAACCATGGATCGAAGAAAAGATAAAACTTCTCCACCCTTGTTTTGAAAAGCTTGGCAAAAATGAAATGGCCAAATTCGTGTATGATGACCAGTATTGAAAGGCTGATAAGGAACTGTAGAATCTTGATAAGAATTGTCATTTTACTGTCAGGATTTCTTAATAATCTTGTTTATATACTCTCGTGCTGCCAACCTTCCCTCGCTGTCAGATTTTTCAAT
Source organism: Bacteroidales bacterium (assembly GCA_035541795.1). GTDB lineage: Bacteria > Bacteroidota > Bacteroidia > Bacteroidales > VadinHA17 > LD21. Next base: position 190,966 of record DATKMR010000001.1, on the reverse strand, counting down.
TGTCTCAACAGATATCTTATCTGGGGGTTCGGTTGTTGTCATTGCATATTCAATAATTTCTGGAATATCGGTGAATCTGATCTCTTCGTCAAGGAATGAATGAACTGCAACCTCATTTGCCGCATTCATTATACACGGTATGTTTCCACCTCTTTTCATCGCCTCGTAAGCCAGGGCGAGATTTCTGAACCTGGATTGGTCGGGTTCGAAAAATGTAAGGTTACCGCACCTGTTGAAATCCAATCTCGGCAGGTCAGATTTCAGCCTGTCGGGATAGCTAAGGGCATAAAGAATCGGTACCCTCATGTCGGGCATTCCAAGCTGGGCTTTAACCGACCCGTCGCTGAAATGGACAAAGGAATGAATCAGCGACTGCGGATGAATAATTACCTCGATCTGGTCGGGCCGCAGGTTAAAAAGCCATTTTGCCTCTATTACCTCGAGTCCCTTGTTCATCATAGAGGCCGAATCGATGGTTACCTTATTTCCCATCTCCCAGTTGGGATGCTTCAGCGCATCAGATGGCCGGACATTTCTTAGCATTTCTGCAGTATAATTCAGAAAGGGGCCTCCAGAAGCCGTAAGTGTGATTTTTTCAACGGTATCGCTTTTCTCCCCGGCCAGGCATTGTAAAATTGCAGAATGTTCCGAATCGACAGGAACTATCCTGCTTCCTGTAATCTCTGCCGCATCGCGTATCAGTTTTCCAGCAGCCACCAGTGTTTCCTTATTTGCAAGAGCAATGTCCTTACCCGCTTTTATTGCTGAAAGGGTGGGTCTCAGCCCCGAATAACCGACCATTGATGCAAGCACCATATCCACGTTATCCCCCTGTACAACCTGGTCAATTGCATCATCCCCGCAATAGACCTTTACCGGAAGATCCGCAAGGCTTTCATGAAGCTTATTGTAATAAGATTTGTTTGCAATGACAACAGCGTCGGGAACAAACATGCGTGCCTGTCTGATCAGCAGATCGAGATTATTGCCTGCAACAAGTACCTCTGCAGTAAAGAGATCAGGGTACATGGATATCACATCCAGTGCCTGTGTCCCTATTGAACCCGTTGATCCCAGCAGGGCAATCTTCCTGGTCATTGACTGGTGTGCTGAGTGGTTTTAAAAGAAAACATGTTTCTCCGGATCAAGAGGCGTGCCCTTGTACCAGATTTCAAAATGAAGGTGGGGACCGGAGGTGTAAAGTTCACCCGAATCACCTACAACTGAAATTGTCTCGCCTGCCTTTACCATATCGCCAGGTTCCTTGAAGAGGGCAGCATTATGCTTATAGACCGTGACGAGGTTCTCAGTATGTTGTATTTCTATTACATAACCAGTTTCCATTGTCCATCCCGTGAAAATAACCGTACCATCGAGGGCCGCCATAACCGGCGATTTGGGTCGTGTCACTATATCGGTAGCAAAGTGTTTTGTCCTTACATCGAATTTTCCCGTTACAACACCCTTGACCGGCGGGAAAAAGTGAAGGCTGGCCAGGCTTGAATTTTCATACTGCCTCTGACCAAGTGACAGGCTGAACTTCTCATCCTTCTCAACCTGGCTGCGAAGGGTTTGTTCTTCGGGAATAGTGGTAAACTTCACCTCATTATATTTGCGGTTGCTGTCCTTGGGTGATATCGAATCGAGGGGAAGTCTGCCGGAAATAACAGAATTCAGATCGGCAAAATATTTATCTCTCATGGCAAGTTCATGTTCAAGAGAGTCCAGCCTGATGGCATCCCTGAGAATGTTCCGACGCATTTTCACATCGGGATAACCCGGGATGAACTCCCTGATATTGGTGAAGGTTATGAGTGAAGTTGTTGCCCCGACGATAAATACTACCAGGAATGTCACAAGAAGGAAGGCATTATAACGTGTCAGCGTGATCCTCCAGACTTCTTCGAAAGTCGTATCATGATATATAGAGAACCTGTACTTATCTCGCCAGTTCTGCTTATTGTTGCTTTCGTTTTTTGCCATTTTACAGGATTAATCAGCCTGCAAAGATAATAATATAAAAAGACAGGTAACAGGCAGATGGCTACTGGCGACAGGAAAATTATCCCTATAATTATTTTGCCTGCCTGAAGTTTAAAACTTTTCACGACACCTGACACCCGACGCCTGATGCCCGTCGCCCGGTATTAAACAACCTTCACCGTCTTGTCTTCGCTCTGCCAGAGTCCGTGCTTGGTACATACGGCCATGGCTGACAGGTTCATGGAGACTTCAGGAGCGACTATATAAAAATCTATCTCGAAGTGGTTTGGTTTGTGACCGTAAACGCCTGCCGTGTACCGGACTTCAGCCAGCAGTGTTTCACGGTTCCAGAGCTGGATCACGCTAATGAAATGATCGGCGTCGTCGGGATGAACATATTCTTCACCAAGTTTGACTTTTACTTCAAACTTTTCACCTCTTTTTACTTCATCAGGGCAGAAAACATGGGGCATATGCCGGTCGAGGTAGTCTTTTTTAACTTCCTTTTCCTCTTTCTCTATTTCGAGTGCTTTGAATACGCGGGGCATGATACTAAGAATTATGGTTGTTATCTGTTTATGTAAAACAAAATTAGTAAAAAATAGTTTAAGCAGAACAGGCGGAAGGACGTGCGGTCATGGGGTCTTGCGGTCTGGCGGTCAGGTTTGGGAAAGGAATTAAATTGAAATAAGCGAAATATATTTTGGTAATTGTTCCTTTAGTATTAAATTTGCAGCCACAATATTGCGGGGTGGAGCAGTGGTAGCTCGTTGGGCTCATAACCCAAAGGTCGGGGGTTCGAATCCTCCCTCCGCTACAAAGAAAAAGCCAGACACGAAGTGTCAGGCTTTTTTGTTTTTAGCCCGACCCATGCTCGCATGGAGGAGGGATGAAAACTAAAAAAGCCTGAAGCCCCGCTGCGCGGGGCTGGCTTTTTCTTTGTTCAGCACCCCGAAGAGGAACAAGCCGAACGTAGTGAGGCTTAATCCTCTTCATGAACTCACCCCCGTCCCCTCTCTGCTTCGCATAGAGGGGTGACTAAGTAAGATAAATTAGTTACAGATATAATCCTCAGACAAATTGCATCTGCAAGGCTTTTCCCTTGTTAAGCACCCCAAAGAGGAAAACGCCGAACGTAGTGAGGCTTATTCCTACCTCAGCCACAAAGCTAAAATATACAAGCCTGTATGACAACAACATACAGGCCTGTTCGTTTAAAATAAGAAATATATAAGATACATTTTGAGATTTATACCCCTTTTTGGATTCTTAATTGTCGATGCTTTCTCGAATAATAGAGATGCATTTGCAAATGACGCCAGACTATTAAGTTACCAATATCAACTAAAACTATATCATAATTTTAAGTCCAAAGGTTAATGAACGTGGATAATATGGATCATATATGTAATCTGAATCATTATTGTATCCATTGTCGAAATCGTTTTATTAACTGTCAGCAAAAACAAATGGATTAAATAACTAGATCGTCAAGCGTATTCCCACATACATTTGACGCCCGCGTAACGGGCCCCAGATATGCGAGGTGTTGAAATTTCCATATTGATCAAAATAATGAGGTTCGTCGTGGGCCGAACCTGCCTGCGTGTAGTTAAGCAGATTTTCGACACCCGCGTATATTTGCCAATTCGATTTCAAATAATAGACTGCTTTTGCGTTAATGACAAAATAACTGGGAGCCGTCGTAAGTTTTGGATCACTGGCCACATCATTAACGAATTGGTTGTAGTGGCCATCGTAGCCGTATGGCAGCAGGTTACGCGAAGCAATCCACTGCACATCGCTCGAAAATGTAAAGTGCTTAGCAGTAATGGAAATACGCCCGTTCGCCTCTGTTTCCTGTGCAGCCACAAGTTCTACAGCCTTGTATGAGTTGGGAATGTTCTGGTGGGCGATGCCAATTCCGATTTCGAGCCATTTATTCACAATCCTGTCGGCTTCAAAGTCCATATCAAGAAAGAACATCCTGGTAGAATCGCTAAGCAGTATTGGTCGCTGAATTTGGGGATTCGGGTTCGAACCAACGTATTCCAAACCTGTTACCCAGGTGGCGTACATCGAACCGGTAAACGTCCAGAGTCCTGGTTTCCAGGAAAGCGATCCTCCTGAACCTATGCCTTTTTCCAACTCGGTGACACCAATGTCGAATCCGTCGTTCAGAAGGCCATGATCCAGTTCGAAGAAGGTGAGCGGCGCACGCCAGCCCAAACCCGCAGACAACCTAAGCGTAAGATCGTCGATGAATCTCCAACGGAAGCTCGCACGTGGTGCAACGATGAAATTATTAATGGTTGAATTGGGTTTGTCGATCCAGTTAATGTGTATTTGATCTGCACGCACAGCAAGGGATAGGTCGCGTTCATGCCCAAAACTCAATACATCTTGAAGGTATGCCCCCCCATAAGCGGTTTTGTAAGAATCAGGGGTAATTCCAAGTTGTTGGTAATAGTACACCGATTGCGATGTCATATTCTCGCTGTTGAAGTTCCCCCCCACTGTAATGGTGTGGGCTCTGATCTGAGTCTGCCATCTTAAGTCCGTCACTAGTGTATGATCGATATTCGCGTAATCTGCGCCGCCTTCATACATTGAATTTTGCGACTGACTGGCATAACCCCCTCGAAACTGTAAGAAACTAGCATTCGATGTATGCAAAGTGAGCGAGGCTGAGCCTTCATCGCGTTTCGTTTGAATCCACTCGATAATATCTATGGGGTTACCAATAAATTTTTTATTGACGTTTCCTCCTTCAAACATTTGAGTGACCAGTGAATCCGGAGGCCCTATAGTTGCACCCTGATGGTTTGTAGTGGTTGATGCGCCGAAGACTTCGTTGTTGCTGTGAGAATACCGCAGGTTCCATGCCAGCTTATCTTTGGCTCCCGCCAACCCGTTGACTCTCGCCATGACACTTTCGTCCAACATATAAGGGGACTGGGACATCCCAGTGCCATTGGCATCCCACGGCCCATTAAGAAAGTGATGAGCGGCAACAATAACGCCGAGTTTGCCGTTGTCAACAACTGCTGTTGTAACAACAGATATGCGTGAATATTTATTATTGCCAGCTGCGCCATCCACCACTACGGAGTTCTGTGTCGGATCCTTGAAGCGAACATCGATAGAGCCTCCAATAGCGCCCGGCGCAAGTAATGATGATCCGGGTCCGCGTGCTATATCAATAGATGTTGTTCCCGAAGTGGTCAAAGCATCCACACCATAAAAGTTTGTTACGTTGGTGTACAAAGGCAATCCATCAATAAGCGTTGTCGTCTGGGTGGCACCAAGGCCGTTAATTTGAATCTGTTTAAACCCGCACGAACTGCAGCCTGTCAGCACGCATACCCCCGGCTCGAAAGCTACGGCCTGGGTAAAATTATTGGCATTCTTCATAAACATATTTTCCGGAGTAATGACGGTTGTCGGCTGAATGGCAGCGGAGAGTTGGCCCATTCGTTCTGCTTCGCGGCGCCTGCCTGAAATTATAACTTCTTTCAAATTTGTGGTGTCTTCCATTAATTCAAAATTTACCTCTTTGGTATCAACTGAAGTCAGATCCATTTCTTTTTCAATATTCTTGTATCCAAAAGCGCTTACAAGCACGGTAAACTTGCCTACAGGTAGATATTTCGAGAAATAGTGGCCTTTTGAATCCGTTTCGGTAGCATCCACTGTTGTTCCCGTTGGTGTTCCTTTTATCACAATATTGGCATACGGTATCAGCTCTTTTGTGGCTTTATCCGATACATACCCGGACAGGTGTTTATTTGATTTATTTTGAGAAAATCCTGCTATTGAACAAAATAACAGAATTACTAAAACAAATAAATTTTTATTCATTTAATTCACTTTTAAATATTACACAATGTGATCAATACCAATTAGTTTTCTAATTGTATTGACAATAAGTGGGTGAATTTCAGATATTCACCAGAAGAAAGTTAACTGTGAATATTTAAAGGGGGCGCCCGTAATGAAAATGAGAATTTTGAGAAATTAGAATGATATACGGAATCGTAATTGTTGAAGTAACTGATTGAGGGTTTTTCCTTTGGTAAATCATCATACCCGAAATCTGATATAAAAAAGGAAAATTCGAAATTGCAAATAGCGCACTTCTCAGTAAAAACCGGATAGGTTGTAGGTACTTCGGATGTTAAATGCTTGTGCTGATGTTCAAGTTTTACTATAGATGGCAGAAGAAAAACCAGGAACAATAGAGAAGAAGTAATATTTTTAAATTTCCTGAGCATTAAATTATTAAATATGTTTTTACTTCTCTTTTTTTAAGCTGTCCAATTTACACATATAAACAGAAAACTCAATGATTTGTTGTCACAAGGATTGATAAAATTGGTTTCTGCTGAACATTTCTCAGCAGACCTTGAATAATGAAAAGTTTAGTATGAAAATTTGACTTCAAAATTTGGTTATAAATTTTGACCATACAAAAAAGCTTATCCATCAAAAATTGTCAATGAATCTATTGTGAGTAATCATCTATAAAATATGTATGATACATATTACCATAGATTTAAGAATCAATTAAGTTCAAAATTTTAATAATGTCTTCGCACAATTTCAGGTTAGATATTTCATCACACTCCGCTACAAGTCAAAAGAGGAACAAGCCGAACGCAGTGAGGCTTAATCCTCATCTTATTCAACCCACTCCGGGGTTGATAGATCAGGTAACATGTCTGACCACGGATGTTGAGTGGTTATTGGATTTTAATGCCGGAGGCATTAAAGAAGAATTAATTACTGCAGGCGGCTGCAGGGCTTTTTCTTCGTAATATTTCCTCACCACAAGAGAGGACTCCTAATCATTTTTGATCAGGAGTTTTTCCTTTTCGTCTCCCAAAGTCCTCATAATTCTGGACTTTGCGAGAAATGACAAATTCACGATGAAGGTTAGATATGTCTAATTGAGTAGTATCCACAACAATCTCCTCAGGAAAGACCATTTTCTGAATTTTCTTTTTGCATGGAAAAACCAGTGGCTTTGACTATAGTTGTCCCTTTCTTTATGACCATCCGAAGCCAGAACCAAGTGTTTGTTATTTAGCTATATATGATAAATGCAATTTGACCGGCCAGTTATGGTCAGGAGGCTTGGCTTAAGCATGCTCTAGGAAAGTTAATTAAGAATTTAGAAGAAATGGGAAGGGGATACGGAGACGCGTCTCTTTCTCCCCTTTTCGAAGCCTAACTTAAACGCAAGCCTCATTAGTTTCTTCCCACTTCATATACTAACCTGAGTCACTTAAAATTATATCCCGATCCGTATAAGATAACACCGCCTTTTATCACTGTCTCCTTTTCAAGAGAAGATTGTCGTGTCCAAATCGGAATTTATCCATAATATTCTTTGCCGGATAATTGAATCCTCTATGAGGATTAAGGCCGATTACAATATTATCGACTCCATTATTGATAACTTTATCTGTACGGTATCCGACTACCTTGCAGTTCCTCGTATAAGCACCAAGGTATATGCTTGCATCAGAGTATGTTGCCTTAAAGAAACTGTTCCCCGGCAAAGTGATGTTTTCAGCATATGTACCCGAAGGTTCATCGCCGTCGACCAAAATGCCGTACTTGCCGGTACCTGAAAATCTATTGTTACATATCCTGGCACCCACGTTGTTCAGACTTTGAACAGCCATTCCACTATCCTGTGTATTGAAACTATTGTTGGAAACTTCAAATAGTTGAGGGAATCCTTCATCAGGAAATACAGGTCTACGGGCATCATTCATATATAAGCTTGTCACACCGGCCGGACTCTGGAAATTGTTTCCGGTAACAGTAAAGTGAGCACTTTGGGTAAGCGCCCCGCTGCCAACCCAAAGCCAGTTATAGTTGTCAATGAACAAATCACAATATGAGCCATTCTGAAACAGGTTATTCTTTACATTGACCTCTGATCCCAAACAGCTGGCAAGCAGGATCTGCATAGGACATCCGGTATAAACGTTATTTTCAAAGGATGCTTTTGTTGTTTTATCTGCTCCCCAGATCCAGGTGCCGGAAAACACTTCGTTCTCGAATCTGCAGCGGGTCACCGAAAAGTCACCCTTAGTCAGACCCGGATTCTGCCCCCATTCGGTATCAGTATCGAACATTATTCCGCTCCAGACATTGTACATCGAACTGCCGAGTAGAGAAAATCCTATGCCTCCGTCATATCCTGCTATGAAGTCCACATTGTCGACGGAAGCTTTGATAAATGTATTCGTGTATTGTGTATCATCGGCATTGTATTTTGTGCTGGTAAGGAACAGTATACTATACAAATCCCCTATCATATCAGTATTAGTTACGCTGGGTCCATCGGCAAGATGAATCGTCATGTCTGACATGGAAAGGTCACCTCCGACGAACTTCAGCAGGGCCGGATATTTTATTCCGGCATTCCATATATCAGCCTGCGGGAGGTTGGGCAAATTGGTAATGATGGTCCTTCCTTTCCCGGCTCCCCGGAAAGAGCCAACAAAATCCTGGACTGTAATCATGCCGATCCTGAAAGTTCCGGGGGTAAGTTGAACAACTGAACTCGGCCCGGCAGCTTTAGCCTGATTAAATGCATCAATGATAGACTGGGTATCGTCTGTCCCGTTTGGAGACACCCTGAAGGTATTCACTGATTTTACCAGGGATTTGTTTACCTGCTGATCAACGACCTGAAAATCGTTAAGCATGCCGTCCTTGGAACAGGAGAATGCAATGATTGCAAAAATAAAGAAAACATAAGAAATCTTTTTCATCTGGTTTGATTTATAAGTTAGACATCGATGAGTTAATGTCAACAAAGTTCTGCCAGACCACCTTTTAGTGCATAACAATTTTCAATTCAGAGATTAAGATTTTTTCAAAAATTATTAAACTTTTCGGATGATAAGGAAGATTTAAAATATAAACAGCTGTATTTCCCGATTACTATTTTAATGTTTTTCCTGGCTTGACAGGTTTTTTTTCACTTCATCCAGATGTGATTTATAAGCATATAATTTAAAGGGTGCTTTATCATAAATAAACTGGGAAATCGTAAGAGCTTCCCTGTACAATCCCTGTTTGTACAATGCCCTTGCTTTTGTATCGTAACAATTATAATAGGCAATACTATCCTTTGCCAGTTTCATTGCTCTGTCCATGAGTCCTGAAACATCCTTTAGATTTCTATTGCTATCTACCAGAAAATTGGCCAGGGTGTTTATCTTTCCGAAATTCCCGGGATCCTGAGAAAGGGCTGTGCGATAATACCGCTCTGCCTTTTCCAGGAGTCCGCACTGATAATATATATCTCCCAGACCTTCGTTAATAGCTGCTTCAGATTCTGAATCTTTCTTCTTAATAGATATATATTGTTCAATATATTTATTTGCCCTGTCAGTATCTTCCTCAGAAAATGCCAGGAGGGCCTGCCTGGTTGCTAACCATGTTCCAGGGATATAGTTCCTCGCTTCCCTGTATAACTTTCTTTCCTTTCCATGCTGACCTGTTTTATTATAAGCTTCACCGAGCAACCAGAAAGCCCAGTTGTTTTTCAAAAAGTCATTGTTCCAACGTTTACTTATTTTAAGGGAATTTTCAAGTTCCGGAATTGACTTGGCGTACTGTTTGATTGAATTATATGTCGCCCCGAGCATATATGGAATGGTAGGGTCCTCATCATCAAAATACTGAGCCTGCTTAAGATACTTTATACATTCCTCAGGCGGTTCAAAATTACAGGCATATGCCCAGCTCGCAGCAATTTGCTGAGGAGCAGGAAACTGATCCTTTTTATTATAATATTTCATCACCCACTGTAAGTTCTTCACGTTCAAACCTTGATTTGCGTAAACTGAAGACAATCTGATCATCGGTTCAAAAAAATTTGAATCTATTGCTAATGCGTTTAAATACAAGGTTATTGCAGTAGAATTGTCACCCTTATCGAATGACTGATCTCCATAAAGGTAGTACCGGAACGCTTCAGCGGAGTTCGTCGAAAGCTTGAAGCTGCTATAAAGAGGATTTTCTTTTAGAAGTTTGGAAATTATCAGATAATCTACCAGTCTCGTTCTCAGTGAATCCAGAATGTCAAAGCTAATTTCTCCCTGATAATGTGAGCTTATTTCAAACGATCTTAAAACTTCACTTGTTTTTGTACCGATTAACTGGGTCTCAAGCCTTATCATTGATCCTGCCTTTATTATACTTCCATAAACAAACAGATTTGCATCCAGTTTCTTCGAGATTTTGTTTGCAAAATCAGGTGATATTGATGCGTATTGAGTAAGCCCTCCTGCCTGAAGTAAGATATTTATATTTTCTTTACGCCTAACCTTCATTTCTTTATTGTTAGCAAGGAAAGAAATAAGGCATTCCTGGATCCCGTCCTGCCAGATATTCAAAGTAGTGTCGCCTGTCATATTCCGAAATGGCATTACCGCTATTGAAATTCTTCCGTCCGAAGAAACCAGATCATTTGTTTTCTCCGGTTTAAGTACTTTCCGATAGCTCAGAAAACCTGCTATCCCCAGCAAAAGGAAAAGGCCCAGGATACCGGGAAAAGTCAACAGGTACGATCTTAAAATTGATTTCCCGACCTCACTTTCATATCCGGGCTGAGTTAATATAACTGGTTCCCAATTATTTGGATTTTGTTTCCTGACTTTACCAGGCGGAAACCCGTAAAACTCATGAAAGCATTTGTTAAAATAGACCGGGCTGCCAAATCCAACCTTATAAGAAACCTCAGTGGCAGTTATATCTTCACTTTGAAGTAGCTCCATGGCCTTCTGCAAACGTACTTCACGGATAAACTGGTTTACTTTTTTCTTCTTGATTGAATACAGTTTCCGGTTTAGACTATATTGGCTCAAGTTTGCTTCAAGGGCAAGTTCTTTTACACCGAAGTTCTCATTCATCATGTTTCCAAGAACTATTTCAGTCAGCCTGCTGATAAAAATCTGATTGTTGGTAAACTTTTCAGTCATGAATGATTTTTCGAGTAAACAGCAATATAGCCTCAAGTGACTTTTATCGAATTTCCTAAATATTATGAATCCATGCAAATAAATTTGATAATGTATTCTTTAAGATGACCTGCCAGGGACCTTAATTGACCTTTCAAACCGAGGGATAAAACCACTTCCAGATTAATTATACAATACATATCTATAATCAAATCCAGGTCAGATATTTCAAACCTCTTGTCTCATGAACTCACCCCCACCCCCTCTCTCCGTCACCTGGCGGAAAGAGGGGTGACTATGGAATTAACTATTCAAACGCTAAAGCGGAGAACTGGCTTTTCCCTTGTTAAGCACCCCGAAGAGGAACGCGATCCCGCGAAGCGGGAGAGCAATCCTTGTCTCATGAACTCACCCCCGGGGCCGAAAATCATCTCGTCCCAGATCCCTCTTCCGGCAGGGGAGAGGGACTTGTACGTGCAACCAGTATCTGGCCTTAATAGGAATCGACCAGTGAGAACAACCCGAGCTTTTCTCCAAAGTTATCGGACGTTTCCTTAGTACGGAACGTAACTGTGACCTTCTCCCCGGGAATAAGATCAAAACAATTATCGCTGAACCAGCCAGTCAAGCCGGCTTCAAGGCATAAGTCCTTAACAAGCTTATCTGCCGAGAGGGTTATTGAGTAGCCATCAACGGTCCTGTTAATCACTTTCGTTATCTCAGTCTTCTCAAGATTCAAATATTTAGGCTCGGAGAAATAACAAGCATTCGACGCGAGCACTTTATTTCCGCTTACCAGTCTGACTGTAAAAACTATCCGCGTTGTATCCATTTTCCCGATTAGCTCACCCGTACCAATTTTAAAGCATTCCTTGCTTGTATTGGCGGGGACGGAAACAGGAATATTCTTACTCCACAGCATCTTGCCGCTAAAGTCGAGTATTTTCATCTCAATCCTTGCGCTGAAAGCCTGCTGCTTATCCGATACGACACTTAAGGTGAAATCATTTTTATAGTTGGCAGGGACGACGATAACAGGTTCAAAAGCCTTTTTTGCGGTGTAATAAAAAGGTTTGGGATTATTCTGGAAATCGAGGCAGGACCACGATGCGACAGGCCATACATCATTCATCTGCCAGAATAATGAACCCATCGTGAACGGCATCCAGCGCCGGTGTGTTTCGAGTGCAAACTTCATTCCTTCAGCCTGCAGAACCTGGGAGATATAGATGTATGAATCAAAATCTTTTGCAGGCTTGTACGACAGTGCCATATATTTATCAAGAAGCGGGTTTCCTCCCATTGCCTTATTATGAGCTTTCATAACCGGGGAGTTCTTATCCCTGTCGGCAGTCGAAGTGAAATTATAGACTGTCTTCCTGTCGGGCCAGGACTGAAATCCATGTTCGCTGAAAAAACGCGACCTTGTTTCGAGGTAGGAAGAAAACGGCAGGTTTACCACGGCAATATAAAAATGCATGTCACCGCTAAATGGTGCTTTGACCGTCATCGGCTTTTTCCATCCTCCGCTTGGTGATGACGGCCAGTAATCGTGGGAATTAAAATCATATTTCCCGATAGCCTCCGGGATCAGGCCATAAAAAACATCATCATAGGCTTTCATTACCCTGGCCGTTACTTTGGGATTGATGCTGTCTGATCTGTGAACGAGTTTCAGCAGTGCTGACAGCGATCCCATACTACCCTCTTCAAGAGGCAACCCGAAAAAATATTTCATCAGCAGGTCCCATATCACTTCGGTTTCATTGTTCCCGCTCCAGAGAACAAGCGACGGATGATTCCGCAACCGTTCAATGTTATCCTTCAATTCCTTCTTTATTGACTCGATAAATTCCGGGTAATCAGGCATATGGTATATTGCAAAGGCAAAATCCTGCCAGACCATTATCCCGTTACGGTCGCATAAATCATAAAAAATATCATCCTCGTAAATTCCTCCGCCCCATACTCTCAGCATGTTCATATTTGCATTCACGGCTGCATTTATGATTTCTTCGTAGTGCTGGCCGGTAACCCTTGACGGGAAAATATCAGATGGGATATAGTTTGCTCCCTTTGCAAATACAGGTATTCCGTTAACTTCAAAATAAAACGATTTACCACCGTCGGGCAGGGGATCCTGTACAAGCCTTACCTTTCTCAATCCGGCATGTGCCAGTTTCGTATCAATCAATTTATTATCCTTCTCAAGAGTGCCACTTATTTCATACAACGGATGATCTCCCAGACCGTATGGCCACCACAGGGAGGGATTTGCAACAGAGAACTGCATCCTGGCTTCGTTCTTTCCTTCCTTCAGATTTACACTGACCGGGCTGACAATTGTTGTTTTGCCATTCAGGGAATACGTCAGGCCCAGGTTCGCTGTAATCTTATTGTTTGACTCAATAGTGAAGATAGCCGAGACACTTGCATTTTTTGCGCTCACTTCATCCTGTACAATTTGCATGGACAAAATCCTTGCCTCATCCCAGGCTTTAAGAAATACGGGCCGCCAGATGCCGCTGGTCGTAAGCCTGGGACCCCAGTCCCATCCGAACATGTACCCTGCCTTCCTTATATAGGGACCGACATTGGGCCAGTCCGTATTTGTAAGTTCAAGGTTATATCCCAGCGGGGCTTCAATATTGAATTTATCCCTGCTCAATATTCCCATTGCAACCGGTGAGTGAAAAAGTATCCTGAGAGAATTCCTTCCTTCAACCAGGTACTTCTTTACTTCCACATTCCATTCACAGAACATGTTGTCTGTACTGAGTATATGGTTGTCATTCAGAAAAACCTCCGCATAGGTATCAAGTCCCTCGAAACCGAGTTCAATGTTCTCCCTGCTTAAAAGGTTTTTATCGACAGTAAATTCAGTCTTGTATTCCCACGAGTACTTGTCAATCCATTGAAGCTTTGATTCATTATCCCTGTAAAATGGATCGGGAATTATTTTGTTGCTTATCAAATCAGTATGAACACACCCCGGCACTACAGCCTTGTACCAGTCTGTATTTCCAACCTTATGAAATTTCCAGCCGGAGTTGATTTCCTGAATTACAGGCTGGGCAACCGATTCAACAGTAACCGTCAGCATTAGAATCATGACGGGAAATAGTCTGTGTTTTCTCATTTGATAATGTTTAAAGTACGCTCAATAAAAGTTATTAGTGATTATGCTGTAAAAATCATGCCTTCATGATTAAAATCACCCTCGCCGGAACATTATTCAATGTCCCCTTCATAGATTTCATTACCTGCTAATTTCAGAATTTTAAAAATATCTATTACCTGTTTTTTAGCAGGTGTTTTCAATATTCCCTGAATTGATGAATGAGAAGAGGCTTTTTGACACGAAACTTTTATTTCTGATGATTTTCCTCCTGCCTCCTTAACGCTGAAAGCAGGTCGGGATATATCCGTATCTGCGACAACAATTTGTCAATATCAAAAGTATTGACCGACTCAATAAGTCTTTTGCCGTAATCAGCAACAAGTCCTGACCCATGAGCTGTTCCGGTTTCAATAAGCCTGTTCCCGAATTCCTTTATCTCGTTAACCGGCTGCCTTACCTTGAATTTTTCCCATTCAGCGTAAAAATCCGATTCCAGAATTTTCAGGAGCCCAGGCAGGTCATCTATCGCTTCATTATAATCAGTTACGGCTTCAGTCAGGTGGTTTTCAGCTTGACCAGTGGTACTGTATGGCAGCCAGTTCATCAATTCAAGGTAGAGATTCTTGACTTTAACAGGTTTTATAAGAAGACCGGAGAACAGGCTCTTTCGTATCTTTTCCTGGTTCTCTTTTAATACTTCAGCCGAATAAGCAATTACAGGAATGCTTTTCAGCTTTTCATTTGCTTTGATCTTGTCGAGAAGCCCGAAGCCACTCAAGACAGGCATCCTGATATCGGTAATGACAAGATCGGGAGGCTGGTCGCAGATCAGTCTGTATGCCTCCTCCCCGTTCTCGGCTTCCAGCAGTTTTAAAGGCGTACCGGAAAGGCAGTCCCTGATAAAATCCCTGTTATGTTTAACATCATCTGCAACGAGGATGACCGACTCTTTGAAGACAATTGTTGAAGGTTCAAGGGTGATCTCTTCCGTTATTTGAGAATTATTCTGTATAAAAGGAATACGTGGGATATATATTTTAAATGTGCTTCCCTTGCCCAAAACCGATTCAAGCACCAGTGATCCGTTCATCAGTTCGACGAGCCTCTTTGATATTGAAAGACCCAGCCCGGTGCCTCCGTAAGCCCTGAATTTCTGCTCCTGTATAAAAGGATCGAAGACAGAATTCTGACTTTCTTCCGAGATCCCTATGCCGGTATCACTGACTTCAACTTCCAGGTCTATGTAATTTTTGTTCTCACCGGCTGGTTCCCCGGTTTTACCAACCGGGATTCCTCTTACTTTCAGGATGACCGAACCCTGTTCAGTGAATTTTATTGCATTTCCTACGAGATTGAAAATCACCTGCCTCAGCCTTGCCTCATCAACCAACAAACCTTCAGGAAGGTCCTCATCAAGATCGAGCGAGAATTTCAGTTTTTTCTCTTTTGCCTTGAGTGCAAAAATGCTTTCAAACTCCTGGAAGAAAGAATGGGAACTGATGTAATCAAACTCGAGCTGAAGCTTGCCGGCTTCAACCTTCGAAAGGTCGAGGATGTCGTTAATAAGTGTGAGCAGGCTTTTACCGCTCGACTTAATCGATTCTATGTAGCTTTTCTGGGTGCTGCTGATATCAGTTGATCCAAGGAGCTCGGTGTATCCAAGAACCGCGTTCATCGGGGTCCTTATCTCGTGGCTCATATTGGCAAGGAACTCACTCTTGGCCCTGTTTGCCTGGTCAGCTGCATTTTTTGCTCTCTGAAGTTCAACCTCTGCCTGTTTTCTTTCAGATATATCAAATACTGTGGACCTGCTGGTAACCAGGCGTTTCTGATCATCAAACCTACCTGTTGCATTCACGGAAACAAAAAATGCAGATTCGTCTTTCCTTACAAATTCCATTTCAAGGTTCTCGAGTTTACCGCTTTTTAAAAAAGTGGGGAAGTTTTCTTTAAATTTCTGCTGACTGGCCGGGGTCTGAATTTTAGTGATCGGTTCTCCTTTTAATTCATCCAGTTCATATCCCAGCCATTTCAGTTCCGTTTTATTAATCCTGACAAATCTTCCCTTATCATCAAGAGAGTGGTAACCGCATGGTGAGTTTTCATACAGGTCGGTCACTTCTGCCAGCAGTCTTTTTACTTCATCTGCCCGTTTATCAACAAGTGCTTCAAGATTATTTCTGTAATCCGATAATTCTGACTCCGTTTTGGTCCTTTCTGTAATATCGGTGAATGTGCTGAGGATACAGTCTTCCCCTTCGTAGGACAGGGGGTTCATCGAAACCTCGATCACAATAACTGACCCTGACCTGGTCCTTACATGAAGTTCATAGTTTCTGATTTTCCCTTCCGACCTAAGCAAAGAAATAATCTTTTCCCTTTCATCAGGAAAAACATACATATTGATATCACCTGCAGTTCTGCCAATTATCTCCTCAGGTGAATATCCCATTAACTCGTAGTAGGCATTGTTTACGAGGATATACCTGCCTTCCTTAATTGTTGTGAATACCATCGGAACCTGGTTCAGCTCGAAAATCTGCTGGAAGTACCTTTTAGAATCGATCAGTTTCGCCTGAGCTATTCTTTGTTCGGTAATGTCCACAAATTCATTGAAGAAATATTTTTCACCAAGGATCTCAATTATTTCGGTATGACCCCTGGCCCATCCTCTGGCGCCTGATTTTGACCTGAACTGAAACTCATAATCAAAGATTCTGTCACTGGGTCGTGTCTTTTCAAATACCCGGTTTCTCTCTTCTGCATCAGCCCAGTAATTAAAATAATCTGTCGATTTCTCCACAACCTCATCCCGGCTGTACCCGAATAATTTTACTGCTGCCTTGTTTATATCTTTAATCCGATTGTCAGAAATGCAGGTGAGAATTTTTGCAACCGAACCCTCGTTAAAGACTTTTTCAAGATAAACAGTATTCTCCCATAGTCGACGCTCTGTCTCTTTGGTTTCAGAAATATCGAAGCAATGACCGATATAACCAAGAAATTCTCCGTCAGGTCCAAAATTGGGGGTACCCATATCCCTTATCCACCTGTATTCACCCGAATGGTGCCTGAGGCGGTATTCCATCCCAAAAGGTTCTCTTTTATCAAAGGCAGTAACATAAATCAGAAAACAGCTGTCAAAATCATCGGGATGAATACCTTCTGCCCATCCGTTACCGAGTTCCTGCCCCAGTGTCCTGCCGGTAAAGTCCAGCCATACTTTGTTAAAATATGTACAAAGCTTATCTGTACCTGATACCCATATCAGCGCGAGCCCGTTATCGACAAGGTTCTGAAAGAGATACAATTTCTCCTGAAGATCATTCTCGTCATGGATCTCTGCCCTGACATCATCATCTGATTTTCTTTTCCGACTCATCCTCCAGGTTTTTTACTAAACCGACCGATCAGAAGATTATGGTAGATGTCATAAATTTAATCATTTTACCAGAATGCTGATCCGCAAAATGATTAATATGCTGAACAACCCCGACTAATAAAGGGTTGGATAAGACCCTTTCTTCACAATCGGCCCCACTCTCCCTGTCTACCTGCAGGCAGTGGGGGTGATGAGGTGAAAAGTTTGAGATTGAGAGACGTGGCGGGCCGGGAAATATTAATTTTGGAATCAATATCAAAACAAATAAACTTTGAATATGACTTATATTCCGGAAGCTGAAAGGTACTCATCAATGCTTTATCGCAGGTGCGGAAGAAGCGGTATAAAACTCCCCGTCCTCTCGCTCGGGTTATGGCATAACTTCGGTGATGTCGATTCCTATGACAATTTTCGCTCTATCCTGCTTAAAGCTTTTGATGCGGGTATAACCCATTTCGACCTCGCAAATAATTACGGACCGCCTCCTGGGTCAGCCGAGAAAAACTTTGGATCCATACTTGCCAGGGATCTCAAGGCATACCGCGACGAGATCATCATATCGACAAAAGCCGGTTATTACATGTGGCCCGGGCCATATGGCGAATGGGGATCGAGGAAATACCTTCTTTCAAGCCTTGACCAGAGCTTAAAGAGGATGGGCATCGATTATGTGGACATTTTCTACTCCCACAGGCCTGACCCGGACACTCCACTTGAGGAAACGATGGGAGCGCTTGATCATGCGGTCAGAAGCGGGAAAGCCTTATATGCGGGTATTTCCAATTATGATGCGGAATTGACCAAAAGGGCTTCAGGGATACTCAGGGAATTGGGCACACCCTGCCTGATCCACCAGCCAAAATATTCGATGTTTGTAAGAACACCTGAAAACGGACTCCTTGATGTCCTGGGCAATGAAGGTATAGGCTGCATCGCCTTCTCCCCCCTTGCCCAGGGACTTCTTACCGACAGGTATCTCAATGGAATTCCAGAGGGCTCGCGTGCTTCAAAACCTCATGGTTTTCTGAAAAGCGAACAGATCACACCGGAGATACTGGAGAAGATCAGGAGACTCAACTCTATTGCTGCAGAGAGGGGGCAGAGTCTTGCCCGGATGGCTATTTCGTGGCTTCTTAAGGATGAAAGAGTCACTTCAGTTCTGATCGGGGCAAGCAGCACAACCCAGCTCAGCGATAACCTGGCTGCTCTGAGAAATACCGGGTTTGATCCGTCGGAACTGGAAAAGATAAACTCTATAGTTTAGAACAACAATGACGCAAACCCCTGGATAACCGGGGGACATTTACACCAGGCTCCCCCGGAGCCAGGGAGGCTACCTCACTTTTGAGGCCGAATAATTCACAAGAAACCCTGTAATGTATGCCAGCGGTGCGTTCCAGTTAATGGCTATTTCATTAGAAGCGTAGCTGGCAGTCTGATCGAGGTAGCATTTTGCCGGTTCAGTCGCGGGATATTTAACTCCATAGGGTGCTTTTTCACTGTACTGATCGTTCCTGTATCCGTTCGGCCCGCCAACAACCCAGCCTGGAACAGGTTCAGGAACATTATCGGAGGCGCTGAGCCTGTGGTGCGGATTCATAGGCGGCCTGGAGCCATAACCGGTTACAAAGGAATAACCAGTTGCATTCTTCCCGAAAATATAATCGACTGTTTCAATAACTGCATCAAGGTATTTCTTATCGCCGGTTATCCTGTAAGCCTGAGCAAATATTACGGCAAGGTCGAGTATATCGCTGTTGGATCCCCACACGAAAGAATTGAGCGGCTGCAGGTATGGCGCTTTTTCAAGTAATCCGGCCTGGCGGTCTGCTTCTCCGACTATTGAACTTTTCAATGAATCCTTCATCTGCTGACCGGCCTTGCTTTCAGGCAGAATAAGGGAATAGTACCCCAGGTTTTTAAGATAGCTGAACCAGCTGTTGCCTTGAACAAATGTGAAACTTACCTGATTCGATTTTAAATAATTTCCGTACACTGGATTTCCCGTTGTAGCATACAGTTCGGCAGCAGCCCAGAAAAAATCTCCCCTGAAATCGGAATGACCATATTCACCGGTCGAAATGTCGGGTGGATTTCTGAAAATGACCGCGGGATTCTTTATTGCCCATTTCCATGCCCGCTCCGATCGGCCCAGGTACTTTAATGAAAGTTTCTCATCATACTTTTTCCACACGCGTGACGCCTGAGCAAACATTGCTGCAAAATTCAGGGCTGCTGACGTGGACTTGCCGACAACATATCTTTTTAGGGTATCATCCTGTGGCCTTACAAAACCACAGAAAGATTTGGATGTCAGTTTGAAAAACACACCCCCGTCTCCATCCTGCATCGTCTCCGCCCAGTCGAGCTCGTACCTGATCTCATCAAGAAGGTCGCTTATGCCGTTCCCGCTCTCGGGAATATTTGAATTATCGGGGTAAAGCTCCGGGAAGTTTTCATAAAGGGTAAGAAGCATGCTTACGGTATAGCCCGCATTTACGATGTATTTATTATAGTCACCGGCATCATACCAGCCCCTAGGTGACGAGATGACGCCAGATTTATGACCCGTTGACGGATGCAGGAAACATCTATTATCGGGGTGGGCAAGCGGATGGGTAAACTGCCCTGCATATTTTTCTTCAATTGATGCCGAAGCACGCTGAATGTAATATGCCTTTACAGAAGAGTGAAAGATATTGTCAAAAATAACGGGGCTGATCCTGAAAGAAGCTGAACTGCCAATCCCTTTCACGTATATCCTGTAATTTCCCTCTTTATCAAAACCGGTAAAATCTGCAACTTTCACATTTTCACCCGATGCATCCCACCTGCCCCTGCCGGTGAGCTTCCCTGAATATACCACATTGCCGGCTGTGTCGGTCAGACTGAATTCAGAAGATTCACAGTCTGTTAAAACTGCTTTCTTTACTTCGCCGGGCAGGTAACCAAGCTGGTTAAATCTGATTTGATTCTTAATATCCGGCGCTTTCTTCTCATTTGGCCCGGAGCTGCAGGTCCATATCGATAATGTCCCGGCTAAGGCAAGAATTGCATAAAATATCCTTTTCATTTCTCAGTCTGGTTTTGGATTTCTCAATCACGAAATCATAAGCGGATATGAAGGTCGTAAATAAAGATGAGGGCGCCAAGAATAATAAGAGAAACCGGTATCGATTGAACCCGGAAGGCAGATATCCGTTGAGCGGTAATAACGTGTGAAAAACTATTCAGCCGGTAAGGGGAACATATTAAAATTCTTCCTACTTTTATGCTGCGATTACAGGTTCTCTGATCAGTCGTATCCTGATCGGGACGAAGAGGGAATCCCGTGATCTGCCTGCTGACAGGCAGAAAACCGGGAGCTGTACCCGCAGCTGTAAATCCTGGAAAAGTTCCGGCATACCCTGCCACTGTTACGCTTAAAGTGAAATGGGAAGGCAGCCGGAACGGGATGAGCCAGAAGACCTGCCTGTGACATGCTTCGTAGCTTTCGGGTGAAAGGCAAAGAATTGAACATGAAATGTACAATCCTGGCTTTCAGTTTAATGCTTCGAAGATTGCTTCAGCGTAACAGCAATTGAAGTTTATCGCTGTTACTGAATATTGAATTTATGAAGCATTTGTCACCGATATTGAAAGGGGGGATTGTGCATGACAAAAGAGCATGCCTTCTGCTTGCCGTACTGCTTGTTTCCACGACCTGTATAACGGCACAGTCTCTTCCGGATACCACTCTCGCCATTCCCGAAGTAACAATCAATGCCTCAAGGCCTGATCATTTCAGGAGTGACATCAAGACTGATATTTATACTGCCTCCGACCTTAAGCCGTTCGCCGGAGAATCTCTCGGACGTTTCCTGATCAGTAACTCCTCCCTCAATCTCAAGTCATACGGAGCAGGTGGTGCATTAACTAATCTCTCCCTTAGAGGATCTGCAACGAGCCAGGTACAGGTTAACTGGAACGGGTTTCCAATAAACTCGGTTACTGTGGGTTCATGTGACTTTTCAATGATACCGGCTTCAGGATTTGAAAATGTCGCCGTTGTTTACGGGGCCCCCGGCGCTTTGTACGGCAGCGGAACATTTGGCGGTGCAATAAACCTGGACAACAACCTTAAGCTGGGAAAAGCCTTCAGTTTCTCTGCCGGTTTAAACTTTGAATCACTGAGGACCATTGAAGGCAGCGCTTCTGTTTATACGGGAAATGATAAAGTAAGCTGGAAAGGAAGCTACTGGGGTGCTTTGTCGGCCAACGAATTTACCTATTTTGATTATATAGAGCAGAGCAGGAGAAGGCAGACAGACGGTAAGTGGAACGATGCCGGCACAATCCAGCAGGTTATATTCCGGTTATCCCCGACATCAACACTTGAAACGGGATTGTGGTACCAGGTCAAGGATTTTAATGTTCCCTCGAGGATAGGATCGGTATCATACGAAGCGCAGAAGGATTCGACACTTAAACTCTTTACTGCCTATAAGAAAACCTCAAACCGCTGGGGGCTGCAGGTTAAAGCTGCATTCTTCAACGATTATGAAAGATACACCCAGAAGGCATCTGCCCAGGCAGCAGGATACAGCATCGATTCGAGGATTTCTTCCCGCCAGTATTACGGCGATGCAAATTTCAGGTACTTCCTGCACGAGGGAATCTCACTGGATGCAGGATTGTCAGGTTCATTTGTCAGGGCAGAAGTATCGGCATACGGGAACGCGAAGGACGAAACAGGACTTACAGCTTTTGCAGGCGCCCGGTTTGACAGGAATGACTGGACGATCCAGACAGAGCTGAGGAAAGAATTTAATTCAGGCTTCCGTTCAGGAGTTTTACCCTCTTTCGGAGTATCATGGAAAGCAGTTCCCGGCAGGCTGATTCTCAGGCTCAATTTATCGGAAAAATTCCGTAAGCCGACATTCAATGATCTTTACTGGATGCCAGGCGGCAATCCCGGGCTGAAACCGGAATCGGGCTGGTCGGCCGAAACCGGAGCAGCAGTAACGCTCCTCCGGAAGGAAAATGCAGAGCTAACGGCAGACATGGGGGCATATTGGTCGCAGATTGACAACATGATCGTATGGCGGCCCGAGGGAGCCTACTGGGGAGCAGAGAATTACCAGGGCGTCCGTTCGTACGGCCTCGATGGAAAAATAGCGTTCGAGATGAAAACCGGCAGGTTGAAATTTCATTCCTTATTGATGGTGATGCTTAACAAATCGGATATCAAAGCTTACCCCTCCGGAGAACAGGAGAAAATGCTTTATTCGCCCCGGATAATTACCACGTGGGAGAACAGGCTCTCGATGGGCATCTTTGAAATTTCGGTAAATCACCATTTCTCAGCTGACAGGTTTTATGATGTTAACTCACTTCTCGGACCTTACCAGGTCATTAATCTTCAGACAGGGGTAAGGGTTCCTGCCGGGAAAGGGGAACTGGTCATTCATATCACGGTCAATAACCTGACCGGTACAAGCTATGAGCTAATCAGGCTATATCCCATGCCGGGCAGGTATTGGTCACTGAAAACAAGTTATACATTTTAATATGCGTTTGAAATTGAGACAAGCACCCATTTACATTTATAATAATACTTTAAGAACAGGATTAATAACCCTGGCCTTAACAGCTATTATACTTTCGTCGTGTGAGAAGAATACCCAGGACCCTCCGGTCACCATAAATAACCTCAAGGGAATTTTCGTTGTATGTGAGGGTTCGTACGGCCATGCGAACGGCGATATCTCTTTTTACGATTCAAAGACCCGGCAGGTCACGAAAAACCTATATTATACGGTCAACGGGGTTGAACCGGGAGATGTGGTCCAGGCATTTGAAATAGCCGATACCCTTGGATTTATCCTGGTTAACAATTCGCAGAAGCTGACCGTGGTGAATATGAAGACCTTCAAAGTGGTCAGGACAATTTACGGGTTTTCCTATCCCCGAAGCATAGTAAGAGCGGATCAGAATACTCTGTACATATCGAACGGCAATGGAATTTCAGGAAATTATATCTACAGCATAAGTTTACATACACTCAGCAAATCAGATTCTCTTCCGGTTCCGACCGGACCTGAAAAGCTCATATGCCTGAATTCCAAAGTGTATGCTGCAATACCGGGTGGATGGAACAACGACGGCAGGAGCGTGATTGAAATTGACCCTGCATCCTTCTCGATTACAAACACATTTGATGTGGCATCAGTTCCGGTCGATATAGTGGCCGATAAAAACAATAACATCTGGGCATATTGCAAAGGAGTAGCCGATTATTCAAATTATCCCGAGGTGACATATTCAGGCGCAGGGATCAGTAAAATAGAATTATCGTCGAAGACTGTCACGACAATTCCTATCACAAATATGAGTTCACCCGGGATAAATAACCTGGCAGTGAGCGCGGATGGCAGTGTTATATATTTTCTGAACGATGCCCTCTACTCGATGCCAGTTAACTCAACATCGCTGCCTGCCTCAAAGCTTGTCGACCAGCAATTTTACGGTGTTGATGTTGATCCTCAGACAGGAGATATAGTCTGCCTCGACGCCGTCAACTCAAAGGCAGTGGTATTTAACACAAGCGGGGTTAAACAGCTTGATTTTGAAACTGCAACGTTCCCCAGTTCCGCCCTGTTCAGCTACTGAAAAAAAGGACCGTTTCCCCGGGCCTGTTCATTATTCAGATACTGCAGAAGTTCATGGTTTACAGGGGAAAATATATTCTTAACTACTACATTATACCAAGTTTAAAAAACAGCTCATTTATTTGGTGGGTTGATTTGTAATCCATTACTTTGATTGATTGTATGCATTAAACTTTATGATGATGAAAAAAATAAAGATCTTGTTGCTCCTTATTCTGGTTAGCATAAGCTACGTGGCCTCCTCGCAGGATGACAATGAATCAAAGCTCCTGGCGCAATTTCATAAAATAACCAGTGAAGAGATGATGAGCTGGCTGCAAAAGCTATGCTCCCCCGAATTCAACGGCAGGCTCACCGGTACGCCCGAGTTCGTAGCGTGCGCTCAGTGGGCCGCGGACAGGTTCAGGGAGTGGGGAGTGAAGCCAGCAGGTGAGAACGGGACATATTTCCAGTGGTTCGACTGGCCATATACCGTTCTTAACAACAGCGGTTCTCTTTCGCTTAAGCTTCCGCAGCCCGACGGCACCTTTATTACAAAAAGCTATGCCTACCCCGAAAACTATTATCCCGGCATGAACTCCGGAAGCGGAGAGGTAACATCCGATGTGATTTTTGTCGGATTCGGAGTTACGGCTCCTGAACTGAATTATGACGACTACAAGGGGATCGACGTAAAAGGAAAGATCGTTCTCGTGAACAGGGATGTTCCCCCGACAGATCCCATGAATCCTGAGTACAAGAAATGGGTTGGCTACTGTTACCACCAGTACAAGCTTGAAAATGCGGTTAAGCATGGTGCAGCGGGATTTATTTACATCGACGGCAACCTCGCGAATCCAAATATTTCATACGACGCGTCAATAATTGTTTGTGGTGTGGGGCCCGAACCTGTTGCTGATATCTTCAGCGGTACGAGGACCACAAACGCTGAAGTGGTCGCAAAGATCAGGAAGACAATGAAACCGGCATCGTTCGGCACGGGGAAGGTCATGACCATCAAAGAGAATACAACCCGGCATATTGATGGCAAGGGATGCAATGTGATAGGGATGGTTGAAGGGACAGATCCTGTTCTTAAAAATGAGGTTATAATTATCGGCGGACATCTTGATGCTGTAGGAAATGCAGGGAGAGCCGTGAATGGTGCCCTCGATAATGGCAGCGGTGTTATTGACATCATGGGTGCGGCCAAGGCGATGGCTCAATCGGATATTGCGCTGAAAAGAACAGTGGTTTTTCTTTTATTCGGAGGTGAAGAGACCGGCCTTATCGGGAGCAAGCTTTTCGTGAAGAGCCCGACTTTCCCTAAAGAAAAAACTATTACCATGATCAATCTCGATATGGTAGGAAACGGAACAGGCTTATCGGTCAATGCTTCAAAGCCTTTCAGGAATCTTCTCACCTATTTCGAGGATGCGAATACCAAATATATTCACAGGCCATTTGCCGGATCTGCCCCTGAACCTGCAGAGTTTTACGGGCGGCCAAGAAGTGACGGTAATAATTTCCTTTCTGCCGGATACAGGACCATGTCAATAGGTACAACAGGATGGTATAAGAAGGTGTACTATCATCTTCCGGGTGACGATCCGGACGCTGTTACAATAGATATCATGGAGGATGTTGCGAAAATGATATACGTTGCACTCACCAATATGGCGAATGATGCGAACCTGAAGTTCTGAATACCGAAATAAATCAGGTAAAAACCAGGTTGCCCGGGCACCCTGGTTTTTTTGTCTAAATTTTTTATCCGGCTCTACATTAATCCCCTGGAGACTGGAGATAGATTAAAAACATAAACCAATATGCTGGCAGTTTGATATTACTTCATCATTAATTAATAGAATTAGATTAACCGATGCGATTAGCATCCTGCCTTCCATTTATAATTTAAAGAATAAATATCATTATGCTTAATATTTCGACAAAATATTAAAAAATCTTAATAATGATTTTTATCTTTCGCCCGCAAACTTTAAATTAGTATTGGAAATTTTTACTTAGAACCTAAAACCCAAATCTAATCTTTATGAAAAAGGTCTTATTGTTTTTTTGTCTGTTGCTGGTAACAGGTTCACTTGCTATTGGCCAGACGCTACAAGTTTCCGGGACTGTGACAAGCTCCGGAGATGGACAGCCCATTCCCGGAGTATCGGTTACCGTTAAAGGTACCACTCTTGGAGCTCTGACAGGGGCGGACGGGAAATACACCATTAACGTTCCTTCAAATGCCCAGACACTGATGTTCAGCTTTATCGGCTTCAGGACCCAGGAAGTCAAACTTACCGGGAGCAATAAAGTTGATGTTGTGCTTGAACAGGACGTCTTCAAAATTGATGAAGTCGTCGTTATAGCCTATGGTACCCAGCAGAAGCGCGATGTTACCGGTTCGGTTGCATCTGTTAAAGGTGATGAAATCAAGACAGTACCGGTTCAGAGCTTCGACCAGGCCCTCCAGGGTAAAGCTGCAGGTGTTGCCATCACACTGCCGAACGGTGTTCTGAACAACCCGCCTGTTATCAGGGTCAGGGGCATCAACTCTATCACAGGAAGTTCCTATCCTCTGATAGTTGTAGATGGTGTGCCAATAGCAACCGGTAGTTTCGGGGGAACGGCTAAAACAAATACACTGGCCGATATTAACCCTTCAGATATTGCTTCAATGGACATCCTCAAGGATGCTTCCGCAACAGCACTTTATGGATCCAGGGCTGCCAACGGTGTTATTCTTATTACCACAAAACACGGTGTTGCAGGAAAAGTCAAGGTAACCTATGATGGTTATGTTGGAGTTACACAGCCCACTCATATTTTCGATGTGATGAATGCTGCACAGTATATTGAGGAAAAAAACGTGGCCAGGGTGAACAGGTATGGCGCCTCACCTCCTGGAGGACTAATTACCCCTCTGGTTGATGCACAAGGTAACACGATTGACACAAAGTGGTGGAAACATGTTTACCAGAATGGTTTACAGCACAATCACGCACTTACAGTATCGGGCGCAACACAATCGACCAACTATTTCCTGTCGGTAGGTTATTCGGACCAGAAGGGTATACTTAAAACCAATGAATATACGAGAAAGAATGCAAGGCTCAATATAGATCAGAAGATAACCAAATATCTGAAGGTTGGAGTAAATTTGGGCTATACTGAAGGTTACACAACATCACCACAGACAGGCGGTGATTATTCTACAGGAGGTGCAGCACGTCTGGCATTTGTTCTTCCTCCTGTTATCGCTGCAAAGCTTAATGACGGAAGCTGGAACATTGACTTAGTAAATAATGGAATAGGTAATATGGGAGAACCTACAGGAGTTCTGGGTTATTATAATCCTGATTATATCCTTAAATACAACTATTTCAACACAGCGACTACTACATTGATTTCAAGTGTTTATGCAGTTCTGAATGTCGTAAAAGGACTTGAGCTGAAAACACAATGGGGTCTGGATAATATAACTACAAACCAGAATGCATTTCTTAATCCAATCCAGGGTGATGGTCAGTCGTCAAACGGAGATATTTGGTTTGCCCTTGAAAAGTTCCACAGATGGAACTGGACAAATACCGCAAATTACACAACAACATTTGCCGATAAATTCAACCTTGGCCTTCTGGCAGGTATGGAAGAACAACGTACTCTCGATAACTCATGGACAGCTGAAAAACAAAATGTTAACGACCCGTTCTTCACAACCTACCAGGGCTCATGGTCAAACCCGCTGATGGGTGGCGGCGGATCAAGTGAGAACTTTTATGTTTCTTATTTTGGCCGAGCCAGCTTCAACTTTGACAAGAAGTATTATTTAGAAGGCAGTGTTCGGCGTGACGGATTCTCAGGTCTTGCTGCAGGTAAGAAATTTGGTACTTTCTACGGCGCATCAGCAATGTGGGATGCCTCCAAGGAAGCTTTTATTCAGAATTCACTTGGAAACATTTTTTCAGACCTGCGTCTGAAGGTGAGCTATGGCCGTGTTGGTAACATTTCGGCTGTAGGCGATTTCACCTCACTGTTTACTTATGGTTCCGGACTTTATGCTGATCAGGCAACACTTGCATTTAACCAGGCAGGTAATGCTAATCTCAAATGGGAAACCAGCGACAAATATGATGGCGGTCTTAGTTTCAGCCTTTTGAAAGACAGGATCCAGACCCAGGTCAACTACTATTACAACAATATTAACGGACTTGTACTTGCAGTACCGCAGGCACCTTCAAAAGGTATTCCAGGTAACTCAATCTCTGCCAACGTCGGTTCGATGTACAACACCGGAGTAGAACTGACAGTCACTTCATTTAACATTACCAAGACTAACTTCTCCTGGTCCACAACATTGAATATCAGCACACTTAAAAACAAAGTGACTGCACTTGCACCGGGTGTTGACAATGTTTATGCATATACAGCTGGCTCTGAACTTACCAATAATACTGTAGTAGGTCACTCTGTCGGAGGTCTGTTCGTTGTTCCGACAAATGGTGTCGATCCACAGACCGGAAGAAGAATTTTTATTAATGCTGCCGGAAAAGAGGTTGAGCTCTATTATGAACTGACAGGTGGTCCTCACTGGCAATACAGGGATGGTTCAGGAAATGCTCCTGCAATCGATCAGGGAACGGATGGAAAAATCATGGGATCTGGTATTCCGAAAGTATTCGGTGGACTCGACAACAACCTGACATTCCATAACTTTGATTTTGGCCTTAACCTTACATACGCTCTTGGTTTCGACCTCTACAATGGTACCAAGGCAGGCCTGAGGGATCAGAGATGGTGGAACAACTCGGTTGAAGTTTATAATACCTACTGGAGAAAGCCTGGTGATATTACAGATATAGCTAAACCCATCTGGGGTGACAACAGGTCAAACGGCCACACTGCTTTGCCGGAGTCTTCAATGATAGAAAAAGGCGATTACCTTAAAATAAGAAACCTTTCAATCGGTTATACGATCAAGAAGCTTCCAGCAATTACAGGTATTGAATACATAAGGGTATATGCCCAGATATTTAACCTGCATACCTTCACAAAGTATACAGGATCCGATCCTGAAATATCGACAAACGGCGACACCAGTAACGCACCGGGTGTTGACAGGAACTCAGCTCCCCAGGCCAGAACCTACACGATGGGCATAAGCATCAACTTCTAATTAAAAAAACGAAATGAATATGAGAAATATACTTAAAATATCAGCAGCGCTTTTAGTAATGCTGGTTGCGGGGTGCACTAAAGACTACCTCAACCCCGTTCCTCAGACTTCACTTTCCGACCTTTCTGTTTTTCAGAACAAGGCCAGGATAGTGGCCCAGGTTAATGGGATGTATGCTGCAGTAAAAAATGGCCAGTACCTTGGTGGTCGTTATCAGGTTATTGCTGATGTGAGAAGCGACAATTTTATTCCTATCAGCTCCAATGCGGTTACCCTTTATGACTCTTGGGGCCATAAGGAAGGCAATTCATCGGATGAAGTAAAAAACACCTGGGGTGCGATCTATGCTGCCGTAAATGTTATCAACTGTTTCATGGACGGGCTGAAATCGAACTGGGATGGAGGAACCCTGAACGGTATCATAACGCAGGACGAATATAACCAGTATATGAGTGAAGGTCTTGCTCTGCGTGCAATGTGTTATTTCGATCTGATCCGTTTATATGCCAAACCATATATCAAGGATAACGGCGATAACCCGGGTGTTCCTCTCAGGGTACAGGCTGAAAAAAGCTCGGCAGGAAATGATCTTGCACCAAGCAAAGTATCTGAGATTTATACCCAGATCCTTGCCGACCTTAATGCTGCAGAACCACTTGCTGTTAAAGATTATGTTGATCCTACCCTTAACACTACAAGGGTTCAGGTGAACACTATTGTTGCTCTTAAGGTAAGAGTTCTTCTGACCAAAGGAGACTGGGCCGGGGTTGTTACAGAGTCAAACAAACTTATAAGCTCTGCCACCGCACCATTTAAAACACCATCAGGTGTTGTGGACAATGAACTTAACTCCAGTTTCACGGATATCTTTGTAAGCAATACTTCTCAGGAATCTATTTTCTCCATGCCGAATACTCCTATCAATAATGGAGGTGGCCAGACTGCCATTACATGGTACTTCAGCAAGGATTCAGGTGAATCATTTTATCTTGTCGATTCACTGGGTGCAGTTATTGCCGGCACAACTGTAAACTCTGTATATTCTTTAATGGATCCCACAGATGTAAGAAGGAGTAGTATGGCATCGCGTACTGTTGCCGGATCTACTAAACCAGCCTTTTTCTTAACAAAGTATACTCACTACACTACACTCCAAGACTGGTGTCCTGTACTGAGATATGCTGAAGTACTTCTCAGCCGTGCTGAAGCTCTTGCCCATACTACTACATGGCCAAGCGCAGAAGCTATTGCACTCCTTAACGCGGTACGTACACGTTCATTCACAACAGGTGCTTATGCAGCAGGCGACTTTGCAGATGCTACTGCATTTGAAGCAGCATGTCTGAAGGAAAGGGATTTTGAATTCCTCGGTGAAGGCATGCGTTCTTTCGACCTGATGAGGCTTGGTATGGATATTCCGGCCAAGATGGGAATGGTTATGGGTTCTGTCAACCCTCTTCCATCAACCAGTACTTCTTATTACTTTCCCATACCATCAACAGAAACTGCTGTGAACACGCTCGCAGGAAAGTGAAAATTCCATAATTAATAAAAAGAAGGTGCCTTTTGGACACCTTCTTTTTTTTATTGGAACTCTAAATATCCGATCAGGCTACAATCATACTTTCTTCAGAACCTTATAAAGCTCCTGGATATCATTTACCAGTGAACTGAGCAGTTTGTGATTGAGGTCGGCGAACCTGGCCGATACGTAGCTGATATAGAGATCTATGTTCTCATCGACGTTTTGTATGCCGGTGTCTTTAATGAAATCGTTTCTGAATTCATTGAATCTGTTGGTTGGAGAAATAAATGCCATTGCGATTTGTATTAATGATTTCAAGCTAAATTTTACGGGGCCAATCGGCTTTCATGGCTCCGGAGAAAATCGATCAGGGTTTTTCTGTCAGGACTGCTCCCATGCCCGACATAACAGGCAGCAACAGCGTTGCCCGTCAGCAGTGCGCCTGCCAGATCCATTCCTTCTAGGAGGGCAAGACAGAACCCGGCGTTGAAATTATCTCCTCCACCGGTGAGTATTACCGGTTTGCTGATGTGAAACGTATCAATTGAGACGACAGCCCTCCCGTCGGACCCGGTTGCATCATTATTGCGGTGAATTACAAGAACATCAGCACCACATGCTTCGTAAAGACTGCTGACAAAGTACTCATCCTGTGATGAATGGTTCACTCCAAGAGCTGATGCGACAAGGTCAGCCTCATTCTGGTTAAGACTAATTGCAGTCCTGAAATATTTCCTGAATGATCTTAAAAGCAACATAATATCCGATATCTCCTTTTTCGTCCTTCGCGAGCAATCAGACAGGTCGGTGAAAAATATTTTCCCCGGTTCAGGGTCAGTAAAAGAAGGGAATACTTCATTCATAAATCCTTCCCAAATCGAGGTCGACATGATAATCTCGCTCCAGTTGAGGAAGGCAACAAGATCTTTTCCGCGAAGAAGGTCTTTAAGCCTTTCAAGGCCTAGAACCGATTTAAGTGATTCCCATGTAAGGTTATTGTATGGCCCGGGGTCAAAAAGGATCACCTTGTTGTGTTCAAATTCAAGTGCAGTGGCTGTGATCGTTTCCCCGACAGTATAAAGGCTGCAATTCGATGACATTGCCCTGAAAAAAGGAAGTACATCGGGAAGGCCAAACGTACCCGCGCAATCGGTTTTAATCCCCAGTGTTCCGAGGGCATTTGCAGTAATGGCCATGTTCCCACCCAGTTTTGAAATCCTGGTCGACAGTTCAACCCCGCAGCTTTTGCTTCCACGAGAATTAATATACCCGGCAAACTGCCGGCTCGTTTCGAAATACCGGAATTCACCGTTTTCGGTTTTACCGCTTACCACGCCGGCTATATTGTCAATACAGGCATCAAATCCGAGGAATGCTGTCTTTTCTTCCTTCTCCTGCAAAACCAGGATATCAAGGACATGCCGTATCGCGTTGGTTCCCTTCAAATCACATGGTTTAAGAATCAGAGCAATGCTGCAGCTTCCTTATCGAGAAGCAGGTAAGAACAGAGATGAGATTTTACCACGGAGGCGGGGAAAGCATTGGAGATCTCAGAATCTAAAAGCTTCTTTACAACTTCGGCTTTCCGGGAACCGTTAACCTGGAGTATGACTGTTTTAGCCTCTATTACATGCCTGATCCCAAGTGAAATTCCCGATCTGAGATCAACTTTTTCAGAGAAATATTTCTGGCCAACCTTTTTTGTGGTTTCATCAAGGTCAACGATATGGGAGTACAGGTCAAATGAAATCCCGGGTTCATTAAGTCCCAGGTGCCCGTTCATCCCCGCCCCGAGAAGCATCATATCTACAGGTCCGAACCTCCTGATGAACTCATCTGTTTTAACACCCTCCGAATCCAGGTCATCAGCTTCGCCGTTGAAGAAGCAGAAGTTCTTTTCAGAGTAGCCGATATGATCAAACAGGTTTTTTCTCAGGAATGAGAGGCAGTTTTCGTTTTTCATCTTTCCAAGGTGAGCCCATTCATCCAGCCCAACAATCCTGCTTTTTTTAAAGCTCAGCTTCCCTGCCCTGTTCATCCCGGCAAGATACCTGAATGTCCCCACTGACGTTTCGCCTGCGGCGAAGCACAGCAGTGCATCGGGTTTGCTTTCAATGATCTGAGCAATCATCTCAGCTGTTCTGATCGACAGCTCTTCGTAGTCTTGATAAATTATCTGCTTCATACATTAAATTATTAATCGCAGGATTGTCATCAGACAGGCAGGGATCGCAGGGGAAGGTTGCTCTTTAGAGTAAATTCATCCCCTGCAGATTTCCTCCTTTTCTTGTCCAGGGGCATTAACCCCGGTATTTCTACTTATCTTTTTTAAGCGGTTTTACAGCAACCTCCTTGAAGAACACAACATCCTTGTCGCTGTGATTCTGAAGGCCCATATACCCGAATTCAGGTCGTGGTCCACGCTGCGGTTCAAAATCAAATTTCTTCTCCGGAACCGGGTCTCCCTCTTTGAAGTCGGTGACTTTAACACCATTTACATAGACAATTGTTCTCAGTCCATCGAGGGTTATCTCGGTGGTATTCCATTGCGGACCCGGTTTTGCAGGTTTTGCAAGAGGATGGTTCATTGAATAAAGCACTCCTGTGTAATGAGCATCATCTTCTCCCGATAGTTCGGGATGGTTATCAATCTGGCACTCGTAGCCGTAATGTACAGGCATCCATTCTTCACGCGGCTCAAGCGGGATCCTGATAAAAATGCCTGAATTGCTGTTTGAATCACGCATGGCCCATACAACTTTGATAACGCAGTTACCAAATTTTTCGCCGGTCCAGTACAACAGTCCCATTCCTCCATGTGACTTGATATACCCGTTCTCAACATATTGGCTGCCGGGACCGACATGTTTCCATCCCGTAAGGTCCTTGCCGTTAAACAGCTGTCTCCATTCCTTTGAATCCTGTGCATTAAGCGTGCCTGAGAAAATCAGGAACATCGCGTATGCGATCATAACGGCTATAAAGCCCCTGTTGTTTTTTGATCTCTTTTTCATATCACATAATTTGTTATTGGTTGTTAATCTTAGTTCTTATAGTTGCATTTGAAATTATTGGTTTTGCCCAGAAGCTGATGCTTAAGATGTATCCCAGTGGAACCAGCAGTATCATCATACCCGCTTTCAGTCCTATAAGATCCTTAAGCTTTCCGATAAGGAGTGAGAAGATCGCCCCACCTGCGATCGCCGTACAGAGTATACCTGAGAATGACCCATGATACTTCGGTACACTGTTGAGGGCGAGGGAAAAAATAATACCATACATTACCGAGAGGCAGAACCCGACTGCAGGGAATCCCAATAATGAAATTTTCCCGGGTCCGAGCAAAGTAGCAACCAGGATTGCTATCGCGGCAATCGTAAAAATACGAAGAACGATTTTGCTGTCGATCAGCTTAAGAAGGAGGAGGCCCAGTAAGCACCCGGCAGTCATCATGCCCCAGAAGAGGCCAACTGTTGCTGCGCCCCCTGTTTCAGGCTTCACACCATGGTAGCTCCTGAGGAACTCCGATATCCAGTTAGCAACCCCCTGCTCGATCCCAACATAACTGAAAATTCCGAAGAAGAAAAGGATCACGGTTTTCTGCCTGAAGAGATCAAGGTGAATTTTCCAGGCGCCAACAATTTCGTCTTCTTTCCTCACGACCCCCGGGAAACTGACAACCGCGATGATCATAATCATTGTAAAGCTGATCATGGCAAAAACCCAGTATATTGATAACCACGGCAAATGGTCGGGTGTAACGGAAGCAATGAATCCTGTAAAGAAATCGTGTTTTATCGTGGCTCCAAGGTTCGAAACCAGGTAAGAATAAACAAAAGGGCTCACAAAAGATGCAGCACCGAATACCAGCTGGACGATGATGTTGTTGAATGCAAAATGCTCCTCTCCGCCAGTAACCCTCAGAAGTGGAAAGAGTGCGACCTGGAGAAGGGCCATCCCTGAACCTATCAGGAAAAGCGAGCAGAGAAAAACCGGGAAGCCCGGCGCCAGTGAAAATAAAAGTGCTCCGCAAAGGGCCAGCGACCAGGCAGCAAGCAGTCCTTTCTTTTCCCGGAATTTCTGAATCAGCATACCCGATGGTATTGACATCAGGGCATATGCAATGAAGAAAGAAAATGGGAGCATTCCTGTCATTGTCCCATTCAGTGAAAAACTGTCGCTTACATTCGGATTAATTGAACCCAGGATGTTGGTTAAGAATGAAATAGCAAAGAAAATCGCGAAAATAAGAATAACCAGGTAATACTTTCTTCTCATAAATGTCCAGCCGGCAATTTTCAATCACCAAGTTAAACAAATTATTAAAAAACCCGGCATTGCAGCCGGGTTACCTCATACCCAAACCTACAAACTTACTTTTCCGGTATGTCGCCATGATCTTCCTGGAGGAAGGTAATTTTCCATTTATTGCCGGCTTCTTTTTTCCAGATAATGTTCATCATTCCTTTTGCCGTGGCCGAATAACTTTCATTTTTCCACCTGAAAATCATCAGTCCCGAAACAAATATGTTATCAGGCGATTCCTTTCCTGTGCCTGGGGTAATACTCAGGTCGGAGGAATGGGCAAGAAGGTATTTCATGCCGCTGGCAACGCTGTCTCTGCCGCACATCCTCCAGCCACACGAAATTACCACGGCGTCGTCGGAACACAGATCAGTAACTTTTTTAAAGTCGCCGGAATTAAAAGCCGAAACCACCTCTTCTGTCAGGGTACCAGGAAGATCGGTTTCAACAACCTGTTTAACCGGTCCGCTGCACGCGTAAGAACAAACCAATATGATTGCTGTAAAAGAAGCAAAGAATATCTTCATGGTCCCGGAATAATATCTGGCAAAAAAAATCTCTTACAGCAATTTACAACAAAAAATCGCGGTAATCAAGCAATTCCGGAGATTTACTTTTTATCCTTTTAACAGAATAAACATACCGGCAGCGAGGGCCGCTCCGATGAGGGGGCCGACGACAGGTACCCACGAATATTTCCAGTCGCTGTCGCGTTTCCCGGCCATTGGCAAAAGGAAATGAATTATTCTTGGACCAAGATCACGAGCAGGATTGATTGCATAGCCTGTCGGCCCTCCCAGCGAGAGTCCAATGCCCAGGACAACCAGGGCGACAGGCAATGCGCTGAGGG
Source organism: Bacteroidales bacterium (assembly GCA_035541795.1). Taxonomy (GTDB): domain Bacteria; phylum Bacteroidota; class Bacteroidia; order Bacteroidales; family VadinHA17; genus LD21. Next base: position 154,999 of record DATKMR010000001.1, on the reverse strand, counting down.
CACCCAGTCCGACCTGTGGCTGGGCCATATAAAGCACTGCAAGCGAAAGTGCATATGTACCGATAACTTCTGTAAGCATATTCCACCAGTAGCTCCTGATATTTGGTGCAGTGCAGAAAACCCCTAGCCTGGCATCTCCATCGGTTGTTTCGTCAAAATGTTTCTTGTAGGCGAGATATACGAGGGTCGCACCGAACATGGCTCCCAGAAGCTGGGCACAGATATACAGCGGAGCCTTTGCCGGTTCGAACTTATCGGCAAGAACGAGTGCGAGGGTAACGGCAGGATTAAGATGAGCACCGCTGAAAGGAGCTGCAATCAGGACCCCGGTGAAGACTCCGACTGCCCATCCGAATGTTATTACAATCCAGCCGCCGTTATTTCCCTTTGTCTTGTTAAGTGTGACATTAGCCACCACACCACCCCCGAAAACAAGGATGATGGCGGTACCAAAAAACTCAGCAAAGAATGGACTCATATTTTTCAGGTTTAATAGTGGATCATTTTACTTGTCGGCGGCCCAGGCCCTGGCAGCTCTTACTGCCCTGTGCCAACCGGCAATCATGCCCGAGGTTTTTTCCTCTTCAAGTGACGGGGTGAACCTGACATCTTTCTGCCATTGATGGCCGATTTCACCCACGCTGCCCCAGTAATTGACTGCAAGGCCGGCAAGGTAGGCGGCCCCGAGGGCAGTCGTTTCAGTTATCCTGGGCCTTACTACCGATGTCCTGAGAATGTCGGACTGGAACTGCATCAGGCTGTTATTGACTGTTGCCCCACCGTCAACCCGCAGCTCCCTGATTATTATTCCGGAATCGTTCTGCATTGCTCCCAGAATGTCATAGGTCTGATATGCAATGCTATCCAGTGCAGCTCGTGCAATATGTGCAGCTGTCGAACCACGGGTGATCCCGACAAGGGTTCCCCTCGCGTGCTGGTCCCAGTGCGGAGCGCCCAGGCCGGCAAATGCCGGAACAAAATAAACGTCTCCGCTGTCGCTTACCGTTGCAGCCAGTTTTTCAATCTCTGCAGAAGAGCTGATGAGGCCAAGCCCGTCGCGCAGCCACTGCACCACGGCACCAGCTATGAAAATACTGCCCTCCAGTGCGTATATGGTTTCATTGCCAATTTTCCAGGCAATCGTTGTAAGGAGCCTGCTTTTCGACTTTATAGGCTCCTTCCCGATATTCATCATCATGAAACAGCCGGTTCCATAGGTATTTTTGACCATCCCGGGTTCGGTACACATCTGTCCGAAAAGTGCTGCCTGCTGGTCCCCGGCAATACCGGCAATCTTTATTGGTGATGAAAAATGCCCGGAGGTTTCCCCGTAAATCTCGCTCGATGATCTCACTTCCGGCAAGATGCTTTCGGGGATGTTCATCAGCTTCAGTAGCTCACCGTCCCAGTTCAGATTTTTAATATTGAAAAGCATGGTTCTAGATGCATTTGATACATCAGTAACATGCAGTTCTCCGCCTGTCAGGTTCCAGATCAGCCACGAATCTATGGTTCCAAATGCCAGCTTGCCGCTTTCAGCAAGCTTTCTGGCACCTTTTACATTGTCGAGAATCCATTTGACCTTGGTAGCTGAAAAATAGGCATCCACCACCAGGCCCGTCTTCTCCAGGATTTTTTCCTCATGTCCTTCAGCTTTCAGCTTATCGCAGTACCCGGCAGTTCTCCGGTCCTGCCAGACAATGGCATTATAAACAGGCTTTCCGGTTGTCCTGTCCCAGACCACGGTTGTTTCGCGCTGGTTAGTTATGCCGATTGCTGCAATATCGCGGCTGTCGAGACCTGCTTTAAGTATTGCATCAAAGGCCACACCTGCCTGTGATGACCATATCTCTTCTGCATCATGCTCGACCCAACCGGGCCGGGGATAGATTTGTTTAAACTCCTCCTGGGTGGAAGATACTATCTGCCCGTCGTGATCGAAAATTATCGCCCTTGAGCTCGTTGTGCCCTGGTCAAATGCCAGAATGTATTTTTTCATCAGATTAAGGATAGGTTACTTCAGATGGTTCTTTACCAATATAGCGAATTTTTCAACCTGATCAATTACCCAGGCGTCGTCCCTGCGCATCTCTTCAGCCATAATCTTAGCCACAGCAGGTGCGATCTCCAGGCTTTCCCTTGCATCAAGCAGCAGGGCCCTCGTTCTCCTTGAAAGCATATCTTCGAGCGTACATGGCATCTCATTTCTGCATATCCACGATATCTCGGCGAAGGTATAGGGAAACTTACCCGATATATTATTCGCGGACCCGGGAAGGTCTTTCATCATTTTTTCAATATCCCCGGCTCCGCTTCCGTAAATCTTCAGCCTTCCGGTCGTGATCCTGTCCTCCGGCTTCCCGATAAGGTAATTTTTTGTAACGCAGGTGCTTTTATTTAACAGGCCTTCTTTTATCGCCCGGTCAATCGTCTCCTCAGCCATGCACCTGTAGGTTGTCCACTTTCCTCCTGTAACGGTGACAAGTCCCGAACAGGAAACAATAATCTTATGCCGCCTGGAAATCTCCTTTGTCGATTTGGGATTATAAGGGTCAGAAGCAAGAGGCCGTAATCCTGCAAATACAGAAAGGATATCCTCTTTTGAAGGAGGTTTAACCATATAAAGGCTTGCGGTTCTGAGGATGAACTCGACCTCGCTGTCGAGAGCCACAGGGTTTTCGCTAATGTTCTCCAGGGGAGTATCGGTGGTCCCTGTAACCACCCTGCCATACCATGGGATTGCAAAAAGTACGCGTCCATCTTCGGTCTTCGGAATCATTATGGCGGAATTGCCCCTGAGGAAGCTATGATCAAGCACAAGGTGTATACCCTGGCTGGGTTTTATTATTTGATGTGCCAGCGGATTATCCAGCCTCAGGATATCATCGGCAAATACCCCGGTGGCATTAATAATGCAGCAGGCGTTGATTTCATAATTTTTGCCCGATACCGAATCAGATACCGACACCCCTGTTATTCTCCCGTTAACATCTTTACGAAGTTCTTCAACCCTGAAATAATTCAGTACGACACCGCCTTTTTCAGCGCAGGCTCGGGCCAGTGAAATTGCCATCCGTGAATCGTCGAACTGACCGTCGTGGTACACTATCCCCCCTTTCAACCCTTTCTCCCTGATATTGGGCAGCCGCTCCAGTACAGTCTTTTTACTGATGAAGTACGACTTCCCAAGGCTTAGTCTTCCGGCCAGGATATCATAGAACTTGAGCCCGACGGTATAAAGGATCACATCAAACCATGTATAAGCAGGGATTATGAATTCCTGGTTGGAGCTAATGTGGGGCGCGTTCCTGAGCATCCTGCCTCTTTCCCTGAGCGCTTCCATCACGAGAAAAACATCACCCTGGGCAAGATAACGCACCCCGCCATGAACCAGCTTAGTGCTTCTTGAGGATGTTCCCCCGGCAAAATCGGATTTCTCAATCAGGATAGTGCTGTAGCCACGCGTAACAGCATCGAGGGCAGTTCCCAGACCTGTTGCTCCGCCCCCGATCACCAGCACATCCCACTTTTGATCAGCATGGGTTTCAAGAAGGCTGATCATTTGTGAACGATTCATAAAGGCACTTTATTAAGAATTACTAAACTTACTTCAAATGTTTGTAAAATCCTCTGAAAAAGTGTCAAACCGGATCTGTCTAATAAAAATATCTCATCTGCGAACAAAATATAAGAGCATGTTGTTAATCAGGAAAAAAGCATGAAATTAGTAATCCTGATAGCTGTTACAATGATGACCGGTGTACAGAGTCCGAAACCAAAGATGCAGGTTGTGACTGCAGTTGATCTCAACAGGTATAAAGGCACCTGGTATGAAATTGCAAGGCTGCCAAACTCATTCGAGAAAGATCTTGTCTGCACCTCGGCCAATTATACCCTGAGGCCCGACGGAAGGATAACTGTCGTGAATAAGGGAAGGAAAAAAGATAAATTATCAAATGAAAAAAGTGCAACGGGTGTTGCATGGATCCCCGATGCATCTGCCCCCACAAAATTAAAGGTAAGGTTCTTCTGGCCTTTCAGCGGCAACTACTGGATTCTGGCCCTCGACAAAGATTACAAATATGCCCTTATTGGGGAGCCATCCTGTAAATACCTGTGGATTTTGTGCCGGGAGAGGACCATCGATGATTCTACCTATAACATGCTACTCGAAACAGCCAGGGAAAATGGCTACGATACAAATCCAGTAATCAGGGTCAGCCAGGAATGTAATTAGAAATACCGGTTTACATATTACTTCAGCATCCCCTCAACATGTGAAATATCCCCGTCATTCTTTGCCGGGACGATATTCAGTATCCTGCAAATCAGATCGTAGATATCAACATTATTGAATTCATGTATTGTGTACCCTTTCTTAAAAGCGGGGCCGGCAGCATAGAAGCTGGCAAACATGTCGGGATTATAATTATCATAGCCGTGCGCTCCTCCGTTAAGGGTGCCGACAAGCGGTCTTGTTGCGATGTACCACGAGCTGTCTGCTACGGCAACAATAGAGGGAATCCTTTGATTTGACCCGTAATGCCATTTTGATGGTACATTTTCCTTTTTCCAGGCATGCACACCCTTTGTGGCGTTAATCAGCGCCAGTACACTATCGGTCTTTCCATCTGCAGGCTTGATAAGGTAAACAGGGTTCCCGCCCCAGATTCCTGCGATCATTCTTTCGGGAACGATGCTTTTCAGATTTACATATCTTGAAGCCGAAAGCTGCGACATGCCATGATCTGAAAGTACAATCAGGTTTATATTTGCTGCAACATCCAGCTTTGAAAGCTTGTTTCTCAGGACCCCCAGAAGGCTGTCGAGATAGGTCACCATATCGCCGGTCTCGTGCGATACAGGGCCGAAATCGTGGCTCGTGGCATCAGGTTCATCAAAGTACAGCGTTACGAGGCGGGGCCTCTTGTCTGCAGGATATGACAGCCATTTTACAACTGTATCAATTCTTTCAGAATAGGTCACGTTCCTGTCGTATTTCTTCCAGTAATCGGGTTGCATTCCGCCTGCAGCGGTTTCAGAACCTACCCAGAAGAATGATGCTGTCTTAAGGCCCTGCTTCCTTGCAGTGACCCACACTGGTTCACCAGAATAAAAGGCAGGATTCTCAACAGCCTTCCTGTCTCCTATGCGGTACATCAGGTTAAGGTCAGGGGCAAAAAAGGTATTGTTAACCAGCCCGTGATGATCGGGATAAAGACCGGTCGCAATTGAATAATGATTTGGGAATGTTACCGTGGGGAATGATGAAATCAGCCTGTCCGCCTTAACACCCTCGGTCGCCATCCTGTTAAGGTTAGGCGTTTTGTATATCATGTTATAATCCCACCTGAAGGCATCAAAAGAGACCATCAGAACATAGTTCCTGGGCGGTTTTTTGTCCCCCGGAACTGCGGCAGTTATTACAAGAAAAAAGCAGGCAACCACCAGGGTTCCTGCTGCCAGAATGGTTCTGTTCCTGATTTTCATTATTTTAAAACGGAAGAATTATCAGTTAAACTTAAGGCATACCGGTGAATGCAATTTCAGATCATTCACTTTAACTGCCGGCATACCGTTTTTCTCATCAATTTTAAAGACTGCAATATTATTGCTTTTCTGGTTACCCACAAGCATAAATTTTCCGGAGGGATCTATGGTGAAGTTCCTTGGCCAGTTGCCGCCACAACCGGTTTGTCCAGTCAGCTGTAGCGACCCGTCGTTCCGGATTGAATAGACGACAATAGAATTATCACCCCTGTTGGAGCCGTAAAGGAAAGTTCCCGATTTGCCGATATGAATATCAGCACATGCATTTTTCACTGTATCTCCTTCCTTCAGTGTCGATATTGTCTGGACAGCGACAAGTCCTTTTTCATTATCCCTTTTAAGAACAGTCATGGTTGAATTCAGCTCACCAATCACGTACATAACTGAACCCGATTCATTAAATACGAAATGCCTCGGGCCTGTTCCTTCCGGCAGTTTAATGCCATCAGTGATAAAAGGCCTGAGCCTTCCCGTCTGGCTGTCGAGAGTAAAAATCCAAATCCTGTCCAGGCCCAGGTCCGATACGTAAACCCTCTCTCCCTGGGGATCAAAGCCCGACATATGGGCATGTGAAACGGAACCGTTATTTCCTTTAAATACAATGGTATCAGTAACTTTTTCCGGAATTCCGTTATTGCCGAGCTTCACGACGGCAACTGATCCTCCGCCATAATTCGCCACGAGGAGGAATTTATTGCCGGGGCTAAGTGTTATATGACAGGGGCCCCCATTTGGAATTGCCATTTCACCAACTTTGCTGAAACTGCCGAATGATCCATTGTGCTTCAAGGTAGTCAGTCCGCCGGAATGCGGGGAGGAGTCGAATGAATCGACCTCATTTATGGCATAAACAAGATCTGTTCCTTTCCCGAAACAGATGTACGATGGATTTTTCCCGGCATTGAAAGTCGCGGTGGCAGAGAGTGATCCATTTTCAGTGTTGAAGCTGAAAACATTTATACCTCCTTCACCTGTATCGGAATAACTTCCCGTTATGAGTTTCTGCTGCCCGTCTGAGCTACAGCATGTCATCAACAGTGCCGCAGCAAATGCAGCAGCAGTAAAAAATACCTTCATCTTAATTTAAATTTCAAAGCTATCCACTTCCCTGTATGCCTGGATCACACGTGTCTCGCCCTCTTTTCCTTTCAGGCTGCTGCCATGCTCCATGCAAATTACCCCCTGGTATTGCTTCGAGTAGATATACCTGAAAACATTTTTATAGTTTATTTCGCCTGTAGTAGGCTCATTCCTTCCCGGGTTGTCGCCAACATGAAATGCCCCTATCTCGCTCCAGGCGGCTTCAATATTCGGGATTATGTTCCCTTCTGTGATCTGCTGGTGATAGATATCATCCACAATCTTGCACGAAGGCCTGTTCACTGCCCTGCAAATCTCGAAAGCCTGAGGAATCCTGTTCAGGAACAGTCCCGGGTGATCGTGAAGTGTGTTAAGCGGTTCGAGGACCATTGTCACCCCTGCCGGTTCGAGTATATCGCAGCAGTACCTGAGGTTATCGATGACATTCGCGGTCTGGAATTCGCGATGGAGCCTTTCATCATAATGGCCCGGAACAACGAGGGCCCACTTTGCATTGATCCTCTTAGCCACTTCCACACCCTCCTTCATCTTTTTCACGAGCATCTCTTTTATTTCAGGCTTGTTGAGAACAAAGGAAGTAACTGCGAAATCGGCATAGAGAACGAAGGGCCCGAGGTCCATTCCGTATTTCTGCATTGCATCGGCAATTTTTGTCTGTTCTTCAACCGGCCTGCTCATTATCCCGTTGTCGAACATGGCCCTGAAGCCCATATCGTGGCAGAATTTTACATTATCAGCCAGGTCCTTACCCGAATGCTCCTCGAACATACCGAAATAAGGCGCATATTTTAGCCTGAACGGCTGATCGGCCGGCTTAAGCTTTGCCTGCCTGGCCGGCTCAGCTACTCCGAGAAAGGCGGGAACTGCCATCATAGCAGTTCCTGTCATTGCCGCTTTCCTGATAAATCCCCTCCTGGTATTATCCATATCAGATTATTTTTTTTCGGGTTTAAATTCTTCTCCTGCTACTGGAACATCCTTCGGAACTTCGACAGGTCCGAATGCAAAAACCTTGGGTCCAAGCTTGATCTCAGAGTTCATCATCTCATCCCAGGTTGTCTCTTTCCCCGTGTATGCTGAAATACGGCCCATGATGGCAGTCATCGTTGAGATTGCAGTGTTTTCAAGTTCGTTGAAGGGTTTTGCGGTTCTGATTGAAGTGACAAGATCGATATGCTCCTGGACGTACGGATCTTTCATTTTATCAGGATCGGGTTTCCCCTGTGCGTCGACCGGATATGCATATTTCCATAGTTCCGCACCTTTAAGGTCGAGAATCGTATTCCTGCAGTTTGTCGAGCCTTTAGTTCCCTGCACTCTCTCCGAAACATTGTTTACGCACCCGTTTATCTGCCTGCACATGCTGTGGAAGTGCATGCCGTTTTCAAATACGAAATCAACATCAAAGAAGTCGTACTGATCGCCGGTCACCCTTCTCAGCCTTGAACCCATGCCAACTGCTTTCACCGGGTGTACTCCCGTGAACCAATGCATTACATCGATATTGTGAACATGCTGTTCAACAATATGATCGCCCGACAGCCAGCTCCAGTTAACCCAGTTACGGATCATCCACTCCATCTCCGACCACGATTTATCCTTGTCGCGATGCCAGAGCTTGCTCTGGTTCCAGTAGACATTTCCACCGACAATATCGCCGATCATACCGGCCTGTACCTGCTGGTAAGTGGCCCTGTAGTCTCTCTGGTGGCGGCGCTGGGTACCGGTTACGATTGTGAGCTCCAGTTCCTTGGCCTTGCGGGCTGTAGCCATCACCCTTCTGGCTCCTTCAGGATCGACGCATAGCGGTTTCTCGGTAAAGATGTGTTTCCTGGCAGCAACTGCGGCTTCGAGATGTCCCGGCCTGAAATAAGGAGGTGTGGCCAGGATGACCAGATCAACATTTTCTGCAAGGACTTTCTGGTAGGCATCGAAGCCTACGAAGCATTTCTCCTCAGGTATATCAACATTTTTCTGTTTCTTCAGCTCTGCACGGAAACCATCGATCCTGTCCCTGAATGTATCGGCAAGGGCAACGATCTGGAGATTAGGTCCCGCATCGAGGAAGTTGAGGGCAGCACCGGTACCCCTTCCGCCGCAACCGATCACACCAGCCTTAAGGACTGGTCCGTCGGGAGCCTGGTCGAGCCATTTTTCCTCCGGCACCGCTGCAACTTTTTTATCTTCTTTGGTCCCGCCGCAACCTGCAAGCATTACAGGGGCAACTATACCTGCAGCACCTACAACTGCCGAGGTGCCTAAGAATTTACGTCTTGAAATTTCTGATTTTTTCATATCGGTTGGTTTATGGTTTTCTTTATGCAATTTACAATTTTCCGGTCTTAGCGTCAAATTCGCAAACCACCCTGAATCCTACATAGAAGCAGTCGGAATACCACCAGATGCTTTTGGGCATCTGTGGATCTGTTTTGAGCCATTTTGAGGTTTTGGTATAATCCCTCGAGGCACATCTCACGTTACCTGCATCGTCGAGGTAAGTACCTCCCCTTATCACGTGCTCGGTTCCGGTCACGGGGCCCTTTGGATCTATAACCAGTCCCTGAGGGTAAGTCGAGAGGATATCTTCGCTGTACCAGTCGGAACAGAACTCGGCCACGTTGCCAAGCATGTTCTTCAGGCCGAAAGGATTTGCCCTGACCCTGTCGGGCGGCATTGTTTTCGAGGGGCTGTTACCCTTGTAGATTACGTAAGAATTGATGACGGAAGTGTCATTCTTTGAGAGTTTTGCCCAGAACCCTGTTTTGAGGAACTTCCCAGGATCACCCTTGAAAAAGTACGGTGTCTGTGTTCCGCCCCTGCTCGCGTATTCCCATTCGGCTTCCGTCGGAAGACGGTAAGTCTTACCTGTTACCATCGACAGCCACCTGCAGTATGTCTCGGCGGCATGATAGCTGAAAGATATGGCCGGCCTCGTTCCTAGTCCCCATCCCTGGTCCGGTTGCCCGTACGGGGGTGTTGCGCCGGTTATTGCATCTGTCACTGGTCCTTTCTTCCTCGATCCTTCCGTGTCAGAGGACCGGCCCTCGCCTGCAGTCTGGGCATAAAATGTGAGGTACTCATCCCATGTCACTTCCACCTCTGCCATGAAGAACGGGCTTACCTGTACATCGCGAACCGGACCCTCGTCTTTCCTCCTGAAGGGTTCATTTTCCGGGCTTCCCATCCTGAATTTCCCTCCTGGTACAGCCTTCATATTAAAAGTAACTGATGAATTGGGAATCTGCTCGGTAAATGATTTAAACTCTGAAACCTTTGTCGCTTCCCTGAATTTTTCACGGGATCCGGAAGAAGCCGGGCCGAATGATTTATTGCTCCCGTGGGTATATCCCTTGATAAAATGTCCTGCATTCAGGTGGCAGTTTATACAATGAAGCTCCGGCGTTTTCTTTTGCTGGGTGTAGTACAGATGTGCGTCTTCACCTGCCTTTGTAAGACTGGCAGGGAATAAATTCTCATGGCACCTGATACAACTGGTTTCATAAGCATAGCTTCGGGCATATTCCAATCCGCGCTTTGCCTGCCAGTCGAATGAGGCAGAATCCTTTGTCCAGTAGTTCCACAGATCGCGAAGCCCAGTTTTTGCTTTTGCCCACAGGTAACCATGTCCGGCCGGGGGCAGATGGCATTCAACGCATTCAACCCTGTATCCCGACCTGGTATCGTAGTGTACGGATCTCTTCCACGATGCATCTGCTGCCGGATGAATATGACAAGAAACACAATATTTATTCGTTGATGTTGATGTGATAACTTTTCCTGCACCCAGAATAAGCGCGGCGCCGACAATCAAGCCTGGCAGGAACCATAACAGGATCTTTCTCATAACTGAAAAATAGAGAAGCTCAAGTTATGAAAAAAACAATATGAAGCATATATCCGTTATCTTTCATGTAGTATTTTTATGTTTTTTTAGAAATTTCGGTTAAAAGAAGAAACCTGGAAAAATGAAAAAAATATTCCTGCTGCTTTTACTCATTGTTTCAAGCGTCAAAATAATTGCACATCCCTGGAAGCCAAATCACTATGTGATAATCGATTCAGACGGTGGCACCGACGACCTGAAAGCCATCAGCCTTTTGCTTGCATCCCCTGATGTCAGGGTGCTGGCAATTATTGCCTCTCCCGGGGCAGTGGATGCCGAAACTGCCTATATCAAAATAAAGAGCATGCTGAACTCCTACTGGCATGAAGGGGTCCCGGTGGGGATAAATCGACAGTGTACATTCAGGTCTCCGATGTTTGAGCTCGCGGCTGATTATAAATGGGGTGAAGAATCCGGGGCTAATTCAGCCGATGCACCTGATTATCTGTCGCTTCTCAGGGATATCTTTAAATATGAGAAGACAAAAATCAGTTTCATCTGTCTTGGAGGACTGACTACCGCCGCGAATGCAATGAAGGAAATTCCTGAATTTTCCACATCGGTAAAGGAGATTATCTGGAGCTGTGCCGGTCTGAAGGACAAAAAAGGATTCAATTACATGGTCGACGGTTCCTCTGCCTCCCTTGTACTCAGCGGTAAGATCCCGGTAAACGCGGTTCACAGGAATTCGGATTATCATTTCTATGATGCTGAATTTATATCCAGACTTGATTCATCCGGTACATGTTATGCAAAGAAAATCCTGGAGTTCCAGAATCATCCGCAGGTGAAATCGCACGATTTTTCTGCTTTGATCACCGACGAACTGGTTCCTCTTTTCCTGCATTTCCCCGATGCCTTTGAAAGTACCGGGAAGGGAACAAACTTCGACTGCACACCTTTAATGTGGCCCCGGCTGAAAGACGGGTACATCCGGATCATAAGTGGTGCAACAGTAATGAAAAACCAGGTAATTAAATCATTTCCAGAGGATCCTTCATTTTATTTTCCCGACGTGGAACCATTTGTGACTGAAATCATCAGGAAATACGGGGAAAGTGAATGGTCGTCAGGAGTGCTCGCGAACGAGCTTCACAGGCACCTGGGGGTATTTGCCATAATAGGTGTTAAGATGGGCATAAGGGCAAGGGAATATTTCGACACCGGTGTGGATGAGTTCCGGGCGACCTCATTTGCAGGCTCGGAACCACCACTGAGCTGTATGAATGACGGACTTCAGGTCAGCACGGGAGCCACACCGGGTCACGGGCTTCTTACGGTAGTTAACGACAGCGTCAGGGGTCCCGTGGCGGAGTTCAGCTATATGAATCACAGGATCAGGTTATCATTAAACAAGGATATTGCCTCCACAATCGGCAATGAACTGAAGGAGATCAATTTCGTTTACGGGCTCGACAGCAATATCTACTGGGAGCTCGTCAGGAAGAATACTCTTAAATACTGGAAGGACCTCGACCGGCACAACATCTTTATAATAGATGTTTTGAAATAAAATTCAGCAAGGCTTAGTTATATTGCTTTGCAGCTACTTATTATATACGTCGAAGAAATCGTTACCCTTGTCATCTGTAATGATGAATGCCGGCATATTTTTCACCCTGATTTTCCTCACCGCCTCCATGCCCAGGTCCTCAAAATCAACAAGCTCGACTGATAATATATTTTCTTCCGCAAGGATGGCGGCCGGGCCACCGATAGATCCCAGGTAAAAGCCCCCGTGTTTTTTACAGGCTTCGATTACCTGGCGGCTCCTGTTCCCCTTGGCAAGCATAACCAGTGAACCTCCGAGACTCTGAAAGAGATCTACATAAGTGTCCATTCTCCCGGCCGTGGTTGGCCCGAACGAACCTGAAGCCATTCCCTGGGGTGTCTTTGCCGGGCCGGCATAATAGACAGGATGATTCCTGAAATACTCAGGCATCGGTTTCCCTTCATCGATCATCTTTTTGATCCGGGCATGGGCTATATCGCGGGCGACAATCAGTGTACCGTTTAGGCTCAGCCTTGTTTTAACCGGGTACTTCGTGAGCTCATCCAGGATATCCTTCATCGGTCTGTCGAGGTCGATAATCACAGGTTTTTCAAGTTCGGGGGCCTCCGGTGGCATGAACCTTGCAGGATTTCTCTCAAGCTCCTCGAGATAAATACCCTCTTCAGTGATCCTGGCCCTGATATTTCTGTCGGCCGAACAGCTTACGCCCAGACCCACAGGGCATGAGGCGGCATGGCGCGGCATCCTGATCACGCGTACATCATGAACAAAATATTTGCCCCCGAACTGGGCCCCTACTCCATATTCGTGGCATATCTTCTCAATCTTTTTCTCCCATTCCAGGTCGCGGAATACGCGGCCAGTGGCATCACCTGTCACCGGAAGGTTATCGTAGTACCCGGCTGACGCTTCCTTTACAGCCTTAAGGGTCGCCTCGGCGGAGGTCCCTCCTATGACAAGAGCCAGGTGGTATGGCGGACAGGCCGACGTTCCAAGGTCCTTTATCTTTTCCTTTACGAACCTGGTCAGAGATTCCTCATTCAGAAGAGATTTTGTCTGCTGATAAAGGAAAGTTTTATTTGCCGAGCCTCCACCCTTGGTAATAAAAAGAAATTCATAACTGTTCCCCTCGACCGAATAGATGTCCACCTGCGCGGGAAGGTTCGTCCCGGTATTCTTCTCATCAAACATTGTCAGGGGCACAATCTGTGAATACCTCAGGTTCTTGTCCCTGAATGTTTCATAGATACCTTTCGAGAGGTGAAAGGCATCGTTTACCCCCGTAAGGACATTCTCACCTTTTTTGCCAATAACTATTGCCGTCCCGGTATCCTGGCACCAGGGCAGCTTGCCTTCTGCCGCTATAACTGTGTTTCTGAGCATTACATATGCAACGAACCTGTCGTTATCAGTTGCTTCAGGATCCGAAAGGATCGACGACAGCTTTTCAAGATGTGCGGTCCTGAGAAAGAAGGAGATATCGGAAACCGCCTCCCTTGCTATCAGCTCAAGTGCTTCCGGGTCAACCTTAAGGAACTTCTTACCATCCAGTTCAACTGTTCTGACATGATTCTTTGACAGTAGCCTGTAGATTGTTGTGTCTTTCTGCAGCTGGAATGGTTTACCGTAGATGAATTCTGGCATGGCAGTGAGGATTTTATTGTTATTAGCTACCTATCCAAATATAAAAACATTTAAGAACAAATCAGATGTGAAAGGACAGTTAAGCCAAGGTAACGGTGAGTCGTAATTCTTTAAATGCACCTGTAGCACGGGGATGTGAATTACACGGACCCATCTTCCCCATCATCAGATAAATAATCAATACTTTATCTCCTCAAAGAGAAAAGTATCGAGTGCACGAATGCCCTTCGGAGTCATCCCGACCGTGCAGCATTCAATTTTTTCATCATGCTGGAAGACCAGTATATAATCCTCTTCGAGGGCTTTTTTCAGAAGGTTTTCCTTTTCCTCAATGGTCCTGAGAGATTCAATATCGTAACTCATATTCCAGATAAGCGGGATATGTGCCATGGTGGGAACCAGGTCGCCTGCATATACAAGGGTTCTCCCTTTGAAATTAATCAGTGGCAACATCATGCCCGGGGTATGACCGTTGCACATTATAAATGAGAATCCGGGAAAGAGCTCTCCCTCTCTTTCAATAAGGTTCAGCCTTCCTGAATCCTTCATGGGAAGGATATTTTCGGAAGGATAGGCATCTGCTTCCCTGATGTTATTTTTAACTGCCCACTCCCACTGCAGCCTGCTTACATGAATGGTGGCATTTGGGAACGTCGCTTCTATCCGGCCGCTATTCCTGTTGCGAACCAGGGCCCCGCCACAATGGTCGGCATGAAGGTGTGTCAGGAACACGTCGGTGATATCATCTTTCTTTAAACCCCTGGATTCAAGTCCGCCCATCAGGCCCTCTCCTCCGCTTATACGGGCATACCTGAAAAATTTTTCATCCTGTTTATCACCCCAGCCGGTATCCACAAGAATTTTGTGATCGCCGGTATCGACAACAAGCGATCTCAGGGCCAGTGTAATAAGATTATTCTCATCAGCGGGGTAAACCTTCCACCACATGGCTTTCGGAATTACTCCGAACATTGCTCCCCCATCGACCCGGAAATTTGCGATGTTGAAAAGATCTATTTTCATGGCAGCTCTTTTACTGATGCAAATTAAAGAATAATCGGAGTTGATTTTATAACTTGCCCGATCGAAATCAACCATCAATATAAACGAATATCATATGAAAAAGTTCTTATTCCTATGCTTAATGCTTATACCCGCGATGACAGCAAATGCACAGACAGGCAAGGTTTATGACAACCTTACCATGAAGAGCAAGATACTTAACATGGACCGGAAATACTCGGTTTACCTGCCGCCCGACTATGAGACCTCACAAAGGAGCTACCCTGTACTTTACCTTCTCCATGGCTACGGCGATGACCAGACAGGATGGGTTCAGTTCGGGGAAGTTCAGCACATTGCAGATGAGGCTATAAACTCGGGGAAAGCCACCCCGATGATAATTATTATGCCTGACGCCAAGACCGGCAGATCAGGATATGTAAACTCTATTAACGGGGACTGGCAATATGAAGATTTTTTCTTCCAGGAGCTTGTTCCTTACGTTGAAAAAACTTACCGGATCAAGGGTGAGAAAAGATACAGGGCCATTGGCGGTCTGTCAATGGGAGGGGAAGGAACATTCGTTTATGCGTTGCACCATCCTGAGATGTTCTCTTCAGCATGCCCGCTGAGCGCGGCAACAGGTCCAAAAAATATCGATGCAATTAAGGATTACCGACTCTGGACAACTCCAAATAATGTTTCAGCGGCTGACCAGGAGGCTTATTTCAACAGGTACAGTGTTCTCAAACTGATCGATGCGATGCCAGCTGACCAGAAAAATGCCGTCAGGTGGTACATCGACTGCGGTGATGATGATTTTCTTTATGAAGGCAACTGCCTGGTTCACATCGCAATGCGCCAGAAGGAGATTCCTCATGAATTCAGGATCCGCGACGGAGCGCATAACTGGGTTTACTGGAGAACAGCTTTGCCTGTAGTACTGGAGTTTGTATCCATGAGTTTTCACCAGTTCTGAATCGGAAACACCGGATGTCGAGGGTTCATTTTATTGCAATTGGCGGGGCTGTAATGCATAACCTCGCCATTGCGCTTCATAAGAAAGGCTACCTTGTTACCGGTTCGGATGATGAAATATTTGAACCTTCCAGGAGCCGCCTGGCCGCTTGCGGGCTTCTCCCATCCTCCATTGGCTGGAACCCATCGGCCATAACATCAGACATTGATACAGTGATACTTGGCATGCATGCCCGGATGGATAACCCTGAACTAATAAGGGCCAGGGAGATGGGTGTGACTATAAAATCCTTCCCCGAGTACCTGTATGAACAGACGAGAGGAAAGAAAAGAATAGTTGTTGCCGGAAGCCATGGAAAAACGACAACAACAGCAATGATTATGCATGCACTGAGACATTCAGGAGTGGCATTCGACTATATGGTTGGCTCATCTGTTGACGGATTTGATACTATGACCTGGCTCTCTGACGACTCGCAGCTGGCGGTATTTGAGGGTGACGAGTACCTCACCTCACCAGTTGACAGGCGTCCTAAGTTCCATCTTTACAAGCCCGACATAGCAGTGATAACAGGCATTGCATGGGATCATAAGAATGTGTTTCCGACTTTCGACAATTATGTTGAGCAGTTCAGGCTTTTTGCAGGAACGATAACTGAAAACGGAATTTTAATCTATTGCGGCGAGGATCCTGAAGTTGTTGCTGTTGCTTCCGGTGGAAGGGCCGATATAAAGAAAATTCCGTACCGGACCCACGCCTATTTCCAGAACAGGACAGGTTTCTATGCAGCTACCATAAGCAGGACAGTGCCTCTTCAGATTTTCGGGGAGCACAACCTTCAGAACCTTTCAGCAGCCCGTGAGGCCTGCATCGCCGCAGGTCTGACGGAAGATCAGTTCTATGATGCCATTGCCACATTTGCCGGAACCTCTAAAAGGTTGCAAAAGATCCTTGAAACTGACAAAGGAGTTGTTTATCTCGATTTTGCCCATGCACCGTCTAAGGTAAAAGCCACTATAGGAGCGGTTTATGAAAGGTACCCGGGAAGGAATATCATCGCCTGCCTTGAACTGCATACATTCTCGAGCCTCAGCAGCGATTTCATAAGTCTCTACGAAGGAACAATGGATAAGGCCACAGTACCCTTTGTCTATTTCAACCCTCATGCCATTATGATGAAGAAGCTGCCAATGCTGACGAAAAGCCAGATTAAGGCCTGTTTCGCAAATGAGAATATCATCGTGTTTGACGACTCATCAGAAATGTTCGGTCATATCACCAGCCTCAGGATTGAAAAGCCTGTCTATCTTTTCATGAGTTCGGGAGATTTTGGTGGTGCCGATATGGAAAGTATTGCCAAAAAGCTTTTATCAAACAAATAGATCATTTTACCGTTTTATCAGAAATCTATATTTTCGCAATCGAAAACAGTAAAATTATTTGTCATGAAAAAAATACTTACAATCGTTGCATTCGTAATGATAGCTGCTGCAGCAAAGGCGCAGGATTATAAAACAAGTCTCGGTATCAGGGCCGGGCTGCCATACGGTGCAACTATAAAGCACTTCCTCGACAAGACCGACGCGCTCGAGGGTATACTCGCCAGCAGGTGGGGCGGGCTGGTTGTTACCGGGCTTTACGAAAAGGAGAGCTGGACGGGCCATTACCCGGGATTGAACTGGTACTGGGGTGCGGGTGCTCATGTTGGGTTCTGGTCAAACAGCGATAATCCCAATCTCACCAAGAATTACAGTGGGGGACCCGTTCTGGGGGCAGATGGTGTTCTGGGGCTGGAGTACACATTCGACCAGATACCGCTTAACCTTGCTGCAGATCTTCTGCCGACAGTTAACCTTATCGGATACACAGGATGGGGCGGGTTGAACTTTGCAATTTCCATCAGGTATGTCTTTTAAGCAGATGGCTGCACCTTTCGACTGGCCCGGAATGACAGCAGATTACACTATAATTATTTTTACAGAAATATTTTGCAGATAGGAAAAAAGGTGCTTTCTTTGCATCCGCATTTTAAAGTTCTTTGATGGTCCATTCGTCTAGTGGTTAGGACGTCAGGTTTTCATCCTGGTAACAGGGGTTCGATTCCCCTATGGACTACAACTTTTTTTATAAAATAATTGGTCAATAAGTAAAGAGAATGGCAAACCATAAGTCATCAGAAAAAAGGATCAGGCAGACAGCCGGCAAGAAAGACAGCAATAAGTATTATGCAAAGACTATGCGTAATGCCTTGAAGGATTTTCGTGCAACCACCACAAAGGAAGAGGCTGCATCAAAAGCTCCCAAAGTGAACGCCATGCTCGACAGGCTGGCCAAGAAGAACATCATCCATGCCAACAAGGCCTCCAACCTGAAATCATCTGTTGCAAAACACGTAAACGGCCTGTAATTTATATACAATATTATCAGGGGGACCGTCGGTGATGACGGTCTTTTTTTTTATCTTTATTATCTCATCTTTCGCTGCATGTCATTGAAAATAACCGACTGGGCCGTGGAGGACAGGCCCAGGGAAAAGCTTTACAGCAAGGGCACCTCCTCTCTCAGTGATGCCGAATTGCTTGCAATACTCATTGGCTCGGGAACAAAAAACCGGTCGGCTGTTGACCTTGGAAGGGAGCTGCTTTTAAAAGCCGGCAATAACCTGAACAGCCTGGGCAAACTGAGCATTGCCGAAATAAAAACCATAAAGGGAATAGGAAGCGCCAGGGCAGTCACTATTGCGGCAGCACTTGAACTCGGACGGAGGCGGAAGCTTTCGGAAATACCGGAGTCTGTCCAGATCAAATGTTCACGCGATGTGTTCGACCTTATTTCACCTTTTGTTTCTGATCTCTCCCACGAGGAGTTCTGGATACTGTTCCTTAACAGGTCCAACAGGGTCATTAACAGGATGAAGCTGAGCCAGGGAGGGATCAGCGGGACGGTCACCGATGTAAGGCTGGTAATGAAAAAAGCAATTGAGAACCTGGCATCGGGCATAATCGTCTGTCACAACCACCCGTCGGGAAACCTTAATCCCAGCGAATCCGATTCACGCATCACGCAAAAGATCAAGGAAGCCGGGGCCCTGATGGATATCCAGTTGCTCGATCATCTTATTATCTCCGACAAGGATTATTACAGCTTTGCCGATAACGGACTGCTGTAGGTGGTTGTTGCTCAGTGGTGCGTCCTATAAAGAGATTGCGGGTTTGTACCTTTTTACAATGCTGCTGTCGGGGCATTTTTTAAGGATTTCACTGATGGTCTCCCTAAAAAGCGGATGAATGAACCCGGTTGCGATTTCGTTCAGGGGCTCCAGGACAAACCTGCGCTGGTGAAGGCGGGGGTGAGGAACGACAAGAGATTCATTGTCAATTACCTCATCATCAATAAAAAGAATATCAATGTCGATTGTCCTCGATGAAAACCTGTCCTCGCACCGTACCCTGCCAAGCTTTGATTCTATCATGAGAATCCGTCCGATAAGTCCTGATGATGAAAGTGATGACTCAGCAATGGCAACCATGTTCAGGAACAAACCTCCATCGAACCCAACGGCTTCAGTTTCGTACACCGGGGAAACAGCAATTACATTTCCGATTTCCTTTCCGGTCATCACAAGTGCCTGCCTGAGGGAGTTTTCCCTGTCGCCCATGTTTGATCCAAATCCAAGAATAACCTTCTTCATCTCAATCATTTCATTTCAAAAGTATTAAATCTTTTATAACCAATATTGTTCATTTGTTTCATATATTTAAAAACCAATTTTAACACCAGTCACATGAAGAACTTTCTGATTTACACACTTGCAACTATAGCAGGCATTATACTTAGCTCCATATTATTTTTTGTCATTCTCCTCAGCAGCCTGAGTGCCCTTGTGGCTTCAGGTGAAAAGACCATAGCTATCAGCGACAATTCGGTGCTTGTTCTGAAGGCCGGTGTCAATATCCCCGACAGGGGCAACTCTAATCCTTGGTCGGGGTTCGATCCCGTGAATTTTACCTTTACCTCCACTCCCGGGCTAAATGAGATTCTTACAAATATCAGGAAGGCAGCAAAGGATGAAAGGATAAAAGGCATACTTATCGAAAATGGCCTCATGGCACCCGGATGGGCCACATCCGAAGAAATAAGGAATGCTCTTATCAGATTCAGGGCCAGCGGCAAATTCGTTATTGCCTGGTCAGATTACCTGCTCAACCAGGAGGGATATTTCCTATCGACAGCCGCTGATAAAATCTACCTTAATCCCCAGGCTGTGATAGAATACAGGGGGCTCAGCGGAGAGGTAATGTTCTATAAAAAAGCCCTCGATAAAATTGGTGTGGATGTCCAGGTTATCCGTCATGGCAAGTTTAAAGGGGCCGTGGAGCCATATATTCTCGACAGGCTGAGCGATGAGAACCGGCTGCAGATTAAAGATTATGTGGGCTCGATCTGGAAATACGCGGTGTCTGTTATTTCAAAGGCAAGGAACATTCCCGAGGAGAAACTGATGAAGATAGCCGATGATCTTACGGCCACGGATCCCCGGGGTGCCCTGGCAAATAACATGATCGACGGTATCATGTACCGCGATGCACTTATCGATACGCTTAAGACCCGTTCGGGAGTGAGCCTTTCAGACAAGATTCAGCTTGTCGCGATGTCAAAATATTCCAAGGTCTATTTGGCTGACAAAACAAGGAAGCTATCATCCGGAAACAGGATAGCCCTGATATTCGCGGAAGGAACAATTGTGACAGGCGGCGGGCTTGATGACAATATAGGTGGTAACGCATATGCCGAACTGATCAGGGAACAGAGAAAGGACACAAATGTAAAGGCAATTGTATTACGTGTCAACTCCCCCGGAGGAAGTGCTGCAGCCTCCGACATTATGTGGCGTGAACTGGACCTGGCCTCAAAAGTTAAACCGGTTGTTGTTTCAATGGGTAATTATGCTGCTTCGGGCGGCTATTATATATCTGCCCCTGCAACAAGGATCTATGCCAGTCAGGTAACGATATCGGGATCAATCGGGGTATTCGGCCTGCTTCCTGAAGCGGGGAAGCTGCTTCACGATAAGCTGGGTATCGCGACGGAAAATGTCAGCACAAATGCCCATTCCGATTTTCCCTCCGTATTCAGGCCGCTCAGCGTATTCGAGAAAGACGTCATGCAAAGGAACATTGAGAGAACATACGGTGAATTCGTAGAAAGGGTAGCCGCTGGCAGGAGGATGACCGAAGCTAATGTAGACAGCATTGGCCAGGGCCGGGTGTGGACAGGTGAAAAAGCAATGAAACTGGGGCTTATCGACACAATAGGTGGCCTTTACGACGCAATTAGGGGTGCTGCAAAGCTTGCCGGCCTCTCCGATTATTCTGTCAGGGAATACCCATTGACCCTTGACCCGTACACAAGGATACTTTCCAGTCTTTCAGGTGAAATAAAGTCCGGTATCCTGAAAACGGAGCTTGGTGAAAACTACAGAATTTTCAGGCAATTGAAGGAGATAACAGGCATGACAGGGACACAGGCCATGCTGCCTTATATCATAGAGATACACTGACCCTTTGAAAAGAGAGGGAAACATATTGCTGTACCCGCTGTCACTGTTTTACAGTGCAATAACATCCTTCCGGAATTTCCTGTTCGACAATGGGATCTTTAGAAGCCATGCTTTCGATGTGCCTGTAATCTGCGTGGGAAATATTGCTGCCGGCGGAACCGGCAAGACACCACATTGCGAATACCTCATCAACCTTCTCAGGAAGGATTATCATGTTGCAGTACTGAGCCGGGGATATAAAAGAAAAACCAGGGGATTCATATTCGTGCGACCCGCGATGAGGCCGGTCGAAGCTGGTGATGAACCCCTGCAGATGGCTGCAAAATTCCAGGATGTTGTGTTTGCTGTGGATGGCGACAGGGTTCATGGCATAGCTACCATCCTTGAAGAAAAAAATGACACCCGGGTTATTATTCTCGACGACGGCTACCAGCACAGAAGTGTTAAGCCTGGTCTTTCAATAGTCTTAACTGATTATTCCAATATTTTTCTTCACGACCATCATTTACCTTACGGGAACCTGAGGGAAAGCGCCGCCGGCATATCAAGGGCCGATATCCTTATCGTGACAAAAACTCCAGCCGCGACGACTGCTGATGAGAGAAAAAAGCTAGCTGCAGAATTAAGCACTGTTTCGGACCGGCCCCTCTTTTTCACCTCATTGTGCTATGGCGACCCGGTAAAGGTTTTTAATACTCCCGCTGCTGAAAATCAGGGTTTTGGAAAAGGAATGCCGGGAGAAATGGAAATCCTTCTGGTCACTGGTATTGCCAGGGCAGGTACATTATTGAAATACCTTGGTGAAATGGGTGCCAGGGTAAATCACCTATCCTACCCCGATCATCATAATTTTGCCCAGGGCGACATTGATAGAATCACATCAGAATTCAGCAAGCTTTCATCCCCGCGAAAGCTGTTAATCACAACAGAAAAAGATGCCGTGAGGTTGAGAGAATTTACTAATATTGCAGAACCTTTAAGAGAGTCGATGTTCTACATCCCCGTGAGAATTTCATTTTTTGATGAAGAACAGCACAAGTTTAATAACCTGATACTGGAATATGTTAGAGAAAATAAACGAAACAGTTGAGTTTCTCAGGAAAAAAGGATTTAACAAACCCGATGCCGGAATAATCCTTGGTACCGGGCTGGGTGGTCTTACTGAAAAAATAACGAACCCGGTCGAGGTCGATTATCGCGAAATTCCGAATTTTCCCATTCCTACCGTTGAGGGCCATGAGGGGAAGCTCATCTTTGGAGAATTTGGGAGTAAAAAGATTGTCGCCATGAAGGGAAGGTTTCATTTTTATGAAGGGTATTCTTCCGACATCATAGCTTTCCCGGTAAGGGTTTTAAAATACCTGGGCATTCAGTGCCTCTTCGTAAGCAATGCAGCAGGTGGTGTCAATCCCGAATTCCGGATCGGCGATATTATGATCATTACCGATCATATTCATCTGCTGCCCAACCCGCTTATCGGTCACAACGACGACCGTATCGGGCCCAGGTTCCCCGATATGGGTGAGGCTTATGATAAATACATGATCAACAAAGCCACGATTATAGCAGAGAAGCATGGGATAAGGATACATAAAGGAGTTTATCTTTCAACTTCCGGTCCGACATTCGAGACCCCGTCTGAGTATAAATTTTTCAGAACGATCGGAGCGGATGCTGTCGGAATGTCAACAACTCCGGAAATCATAATCGCAAGGCACATGGGGCTTCCATGTTTCGCGGTAAGTATAATTACAGACCTGGGGGTGGAGGGAAAAATAGAGTACACAACCCACGAATCGGTTCAGAAAGAAGCTGCCAGAACCGAGGCGAGGATGACCACGATAATGACGGAGCTCATTTCTTCATTATAGGGATTTCCCTAGCGAAAAACGGCACAGGCCTTTTTTATCCTGAATGTTTTCCCTGTATCATCATAACCTGTGATAAGAATAATATAGATGCCATTGGCCACAATTGAACCGTCATCATCCGTTCCATCCCAGACCTCCGAAAACGACTGACCGGAATAAATATTCATGGCAAGATTTCTTACAAGGTCGCCTGTCTCATCAAATATTCTGATTGAAATCACATTTGCTGAGCCTTCCATTTTGAAATCCATCACAAGGACATCTTCATAGCCGTCATTGTCGGGAGTTATCCGGGTTGAGGAGAAGGCTACCTCCTTCCCCGCCGCGGATCCGTCAGAAAAGACCGAGTTTTTCAGACCCGGTGTACCCCATCCCGATGTTCCGGAAGCAGACGTCCAGCTTTTAAAGTCGAGGGAATTCAGGGAAGGCCTGACTTTTTCGAGTGATACTCCCTCTTTTCCTGACAGCAACGGGGAGTGCATTCTCTCATTATATCGGACCTCGTCCGTTTTATTATGACTTTTGTCGAATAGTACCAGGTGGCCCCCGTCATCAGGCATTGAAGGCATGTGGTCGACATTAAATACCGACGAATCGGATGAATACGGGTACCTTTTCAGGACGCCCTGCCGGTCCGTGCTTATTGCATAGTACCGTCCGGGAAGAAAACACCTGTTTGTATCGCAAAGTGACACCGCTGCAGTGGTATCGGCCGTTTCGTCATTTACCGAAGCGATAAGAAAATCGGCCGCGTTAAGGTTCTTTCCTGACCGGTTGAAAAGCTCAATATAATCTGCATCACCCGGCAACGGATTAAAGAGAAGCTCATTGAAAACCACATCTCCGGGACTGCTTCTCCCTGTGAGACCCAGCATATAGAATTTTCTTTCCGGTTCATTGCCGGCATAATCGGTCAGTGATCCGGTTATGCCCAGGCGGTATGTCTTCCCGGTATCAAGAGGCTGGCTTGTCCGGATTATAAACTCATTTCCCATCAGCCCGGATGGCGATATGCTTTTGATCCCTGTCCCGTCTATCCTTGTCAGGGCAGATATTTCGGAGGGCTCCCTTACCGGCTCTGAAAAAGTCAGGATGATTGTTTCGCTGTCTGCCGGAAATGCGTTGACTATGCCGGCGAATCCCGGATCGGGATTGGAGGCTTCGACAGAGTTTTTCTTGCCGGGCGTGCCACCTTCCCAGGCAATGGAAGCTCTCCAGTTGCCTTCGGAATAAAAAGGATAATGATTATCGATCATCTCCAGCGACCAGCCACCTCCTGATTTCAGAACGTCGCCGTACCAGTCTTCATTATAACAGATGCCATGAATCATCCTGCCCTTCTCGTCCACCAAGAGGAGCAGCTTCCCGGCATTATTCAGCACCGGGAACTGTTTCATTCCAGCGTACCTTCCATAAACGGAAAACAAGCCTGTATCAGCCTGGTTGCACAGAATAAGAAACTGGCCGGGAAGAATACTGATTTCCGGAAGCCGGAATTCGTCGTTACCCGAAATGAGTTTCCATCCTTCAAGGTTAAAAATGAAACCGGAAGTATTTACCAGTTCGATATACTCCCTTTCAGGCAGGTAAACCCGTGGCGACGGATCGGCCATGATCTCGGAAAAAGCCACATCTCCGGGTGCGGCCCGGGCCGGTGTAAAGCTCCATCCGGTACCCGCGGTACAAAGTGAATCCTCATCACATATATTCATGGCAGCCAGGCGGCAGCCTGTCCTGTCGGGAAATGGCAAGGCAAAGCAGACGAGGAAAGTCCTTGCATCCATTATCTCAACCGACGTAGCGAAAGAGTTGCCAGGATCATAGCTGATGCCGGATGGGATCGCTGATAAAGGGCTTATATCGTTGCTGAAATGAATCTTGAGGCAATTTTCATTTTCAACCGACAGGCCGGATATGACAGGCGGAGAAAGGCTGCCGAAGGTGCCGGAAACGGAAATGTCGTCGAGCCAGAGCAGCCTGTCGCGCGTGGAAGTGTACCTGTAAAATACTCCAAGCCAGTGAATACCAAAAAGCTCAGGATCGTTGCAGTATCCAGTCGACGATACCGTACCTTTCTGGTCAGCGACAGAAAACTGCCACAGTCCCTGCATTGTTCTTTTTACACCAATGACAGCGGCTTGTGCAGTTCCGATATCATTCTGCCAGTTTAACCCAAAATTTCCAATTGCCTGGAATGATCCGTTTCTTACTTTCCACAACCTGAGCGTATCATCATATCCGGTTATATTCACCCCTACCGCAAATCCGTTTACGGTGCCTCCCGGTAACATATTTGACGGGTCGGCGTCGGACATCAGAAAGTAAGCCCAGCTGTTAGAGGCCGATGGATCGGTTCCGTGACGGATCATGAATGACCAGAAGGTCTCACTTTCCGAGGGGTTGAGACCGCGCAGCCTGGTTCCTGCCTGGTCCGTACCTGCAATGTTGCTGTCGAAGACATGATGAAACGAATATTGTCCGGCGACAGCCAAAGTGGTATCTGTGGCCCAATGCCCGGCCGTACTCTGTATCCAACCCGAAGAATTGCCAGTTTCAAAATCATAAGAAACCTGGCCGGAAAGAGTAAATGGAATAAAGCACAAGAGCAAAATAACTTTTTTCATGCAGCGGGACAGTTTGAAAAAAAAGTTAATTTTGACCGTTTTTTATTTAATAGTAAATTTCTTTAAAATTCATTTAAAAAGCAAAATTAACTGAGATGAAAACAGCTGTGGTGGGTGCTACTGGCATGGTCGGAAGAACAATGATCAAAGTCCTTGAAGAGAGAAAGTTTCCAGTTACCGGATTCATAGCTGCCGCGTCTTCAAAATCGGTCGGCAAGGAGATAATGTTCAACGGAAGGCCCGTAAAAGTTGTGAGTGTTGAAGAGGCTGTCGAGGCGAAACCGGTATTCGCGATATTTTCAGCCGGAGCCGGCACATCAAAAGAATGGGCCCCTGCTTTTGCTGCTAATGGCACGATTGTAATTGACAACTCCTCGGCATGGAGAATGGATAAGAATATCCCGCTTGTCGTTCCTGAAATTAACAGCCATGATATCAAAAAAGGAGACAGGATCATAGCCAATCCGAACTGCTCGACGATACAGATGGTTATGGCATTGGCCCCGCTTCATAAAGAGTATAAGATTAAAAGACTGGTTGTCTCCACTTACCAGTCGGTAACAGGAACAGGAGTCAAAGCTGTTGCACAGATGGAAAACGAACGCCGGGGTGTTAAGGGAGAGATGGCCTATCCGCATCCAATCGACATGAACTGCTTTCCGTTCGGAGGCTCGTGGTTACCGTCGGGTTATACCACGGAGGAGCAGAAGCTTGTTGACGAGACAAGAAAGATCCTTGGTGACCAGTCGATACAGGTAACCGCAACAGTAGTAAGGATACCGGTTGTCGGTGGTCATTCCGAAGCCGTGAATATCGAATTCGAAAAAGAGTACGATCTTGATGATGTCCGCAACCTGATCCGCGATTTCCCCGGCTGTGTTTTATATGATGTTCCGGCAGAACACAAATACCCGATGCCTATTCTTGCTCACAACAGGGATGAGGTTTTTGTTGGCAGGCTCAGGAGAGACTATTCCAGGGAAAAATGCCTGAACCTCTGGGTCGTTTCCGATAACATAAGGAAAGGCGCTGCAACCAACGCGGTGCAGATCGCGGAGTACATGGTAGCGAATAAGCTGTACTAGGTCCGGGATATCTGCCGGACCCGGTTCACAAAGCCAGGTTGAAAGAATTTGAAAGGGTTTCCAAACGGGAACGATTATTTCATGATTATCATTTATCTTTATAAGTACCGTGATAATTATGAGTATGAAAAACATGAAAATTCTCCTTCTCTCATCAATCCCTTTTCTCTTAATTTCCTGCAATAATCAGAATTCTGTTCCTGATATCGGGCTTGCAGCTGTAACAATGGGTAAATCGGCTGCAGTAAGCTCACATGCTCCGTCAGCTAACAGTAATGACGACAGGGTCAAATATATTGTTCCCGGGGAGACCCTGGAAATGGCAAATATTAAAGGCCCAGGTATAATAAACCACATCTGGCTTACCTTCAATGAAGCCGCGCCCAACTGGCTTGAGGCAAATGGTTCAGCCTCGCCGGCAGAGATCGTGATCAGAATGTACTGGGATGATTCACCGGTTCCTGCTGTGGAGGTTCCCCTGGGTGATTTCTTCGCGGCAGGCTTCGGTATCAGGAATGAGATAAACTCAATACCTGTAATAGTTGAAGGAGGAGACGGTTACAACTGTTTCTGGACGATGCCTTTCAGGAAATCTGCAAGAATCACAGTAACAAACGATGGTGAGAAAAAAGTAAGGAGCTTCTATTACCAGGTCGATTATACAAAAGTCGGTAAGCTTCCTGAGAACACAGGTTACTTCCATGCCAGATACAGGCAGGAGTTCCCTGAAAAAACAGGGGACGATTACCTTATAATGAAGACCGAGGGTAGAGGCCAGTATATCGGAACAGTAATGTCGGTCAGGTCGAGAAGCCCTTACTGGTTCGGGGAGGGTGATGCAAAATTCTATATCGACGGAGAGAAGGAGCCTTCGGTATGGGGAACTGGTACAGAGGACTATTTCCTTAGCGCCTGGGGTCTGAACAAATGCATCTTCCCATACTTCGGCTGCACATACAAAAGTGCCGACTCGGAAGAAGATCTGGGTGTTAAATTCACCCTCTACCGCTGGCATCTCAATGATCCTGTGAGGTTCACAAAATCACTGGAATTCAGGATCGAGCATAAAGGCTGGATGTCAGCCGACGAGACCCAGACCTGTAAAGTCGACGGTCATGTCGAACGGGAAGACGATATGGCGACAGTTGCATTCTGGTACCAGGAGGGGACTGCAGTTCCTTTTGCAACTCTCCCCGCTTACACCAACCGTAAATTCCCTGATCTTGACATGACAACGGAAGGTAAGGATCTGATGAAAGGATTGCGACATTCACCGGGTGAGATTACCCTTCAGGCAGGTTACGGATGGACCGGTGCCGGTCAGATATTTTTCACCCCGTCGGGTGATAAAGCATGGCTTGAGGCTGAGTTTAACCTCGACAGGGAAGAACGCAGGGGAATTGTTCTCAGGCTTACCAAATCGTACGATTACGGGATTTATAAAGTGCTCATCGACGGCGTTCCTATACCGGAGGTGCCAATGACTATTGATATGGATTTTAACCACCCCTCGAATAAACCAAAGCAGATTGATCTCTATTCAAGTGAGACTGTTATTCAGGATTACTATCTCGGCAGCACCGTGATGAAAAAAGGAAAGCATATCGTTCGGTTTGAACTTACGGGCAAAAACGATAACTCAAAAGGGAAATCCCTGGGTTTTGATTCCTTCAGGCTGAGGGAAAGGTGGAACAAGAAGAGGGCCTCGCTGAATTAATGCGATACAAGTAGAGATTGAATTGTGGTACCTGATGAAATAATCCTGCTTTCTTCCTCAATGTGCTAAGTGGTCCCGTCACCTGATGTTATGTCACTATTGTACAGGAAGTCGTCATAAGGATATCTGGTAACATGTATCTTTCTCACTTCTGAATAAAGGATATCCTTCAGTTCGTCAATATTGTCTTTTGTCTTTGCTGAGATGAAGACCGTTCTCGAATGCCGGTCGGATGCCATCCAGGTTTTTTTCAGGTCGTCGAGAGAATAATTTTCTTTTCCCCGTGGAGTAAGATCAAACTCATCCTTCTTATCATAAGTGAATGCGTCTGTCTTATTGAAAATCATCAGAACGGGTTTTTCCGCCGTTCCCAGTTCCCGCAGAGTAGAGTTTACAACTTTAATCTGCTCCTCGAAGCCCTGATGCGAGATATCGACGATATGGAGAAGCAGGTCCGATTCCCTTACCTCATCGAGCGTTGATTTAAAAGAATCGACAAGGTGGTGCGGCAGCTTCCTGATAAAGCCTACCGTATCCGAGAGAAGAAAAGGCAGGTTGCCGATCACAACTTTTCTCACAGTGGTATCGAGGGTGGCAAAAAGCTTGTTTTCAGCGAACACATCCGATTTGCTCAGGAGGTTCATCAGTGTCGACTTGCCAACGTTGGTATAACCTACAAGTGCGACTCTTATCATCTTTCCCCTGTTTTTCCTCTGAACGGACATCTGGATATCGATTTTTTTCAGCTGTTCCTTCAGCCTTGCTATTTTTTCACGGATAATCCTTCTGTCGGTTTCTATCTCTGTTTCTCCCGGTCCCCTTAGCCCGATACCTCCTCTCTGGCGCTCCAGGTGGGTCCACATACCGGCAAGCCTTGGCAAAAGATACTGGTACTGGGCTAGTTCCACCTGCGTACGAGCATATGAGGTCCTGGCCCTGGAGGCGAAGATATCGAGAATGAGATTTGTCCTGTCGAGGATCCGGCAATCAAGCTCTTTCTCAATATTTCTCATCTGGCTCGGTGTGAGCTCGTCATCAAATATGACCAGGCCGGCACCGCTGTCCCTTATAAATTCCGCCATCTCCCCGATCTTGCCTGACCCGAGGAACGTCCTGGGGTTCGGGGAATCTATTTTCTGCATAAAACGTTTTACAGGTTTAGCACCGGCGGTTTCAGCGAGGAACTCGAGCTCATCGAGAAATTCACTGACCTCCCTCTCTTCCTGCCCGGGGTAGATTACCCCGGCAAGAACTGCCTTTACTTCATGTTTTTCGCTGCCTGTCATCAGGAAAAAATTATGCCGCAAATTTATCTGTTTGCGGCATAAAGTATGCAATAAAATGTGTACTAATAAATAAACCTCCTGTCGTTCATCATAACACCCCTGATAGCCATCTTCAGGTTATCCGAACATCTCATAACCATGTCTATGTCGGTGGGGAAAGGGACAATCTTGTTTTTTGTCCTGTTCATCTGTTGCTGGCTCAATGCCTGGATATCACCGACTGCTCTTGATGAAATATTTTCAAAGTTCGACTGTGCACCAATCGGATCCTGTTTTAACATCTTACTGGGATTAACCTGCAGCACTTCAACCGATCCTTCAATCCTGCACGATTTCCTCTGTACAGTTTCTATCAGCGCGCACTGAACAGTCTTGTATTTCTTGATCTTGATATCATTGCCTGTCGAATCCTTCATGACATTCCCTTTCTTATCGAGGGCATAGTTGAAACCGTCCTCGATATCCTTTTTAAATGTGGAGTCGGCATTCACAGTCTGATCAGGAGCAACTGCGATATTATTGATGTTGATATTGATGTAATAGTCGAACTGCATATTCTGATCGAGCACAACGTTATGATATTCAACCCAGTCGCTGTTGAGGCGCGGCAGGTCGAGAGTGAGCAGGTTATCGACCATCTCCTTGGGGAAGACGAGAACAGAGCGGTTCTGGAGCTGAACCAGCACCCTGCTGATGCCCATGCTTCTCGACTCGGTCATCCTGGCATCGATACCTTCATAGTCCCCGACATACTGTTTTGCCCTGGCGAATTCTGCATATGCCTGCCTGTATGAATCCTTGGTATTGTTTTTCATCAGCTCGATTCCGTGTGCATTATAAAAGTCGGCAGCTTTTCTTTTTGCCGACAGCATATCCTGGGTATAGTCGACATACGGATAATTAAGCGATGGAACTGTACGGACGAGCGTCTGCCTGTCGTACAGTCTTTTATAGGTGAGATATATTTCATCCCAGCTTGAAGGCTTGCCCTCCATCTTCAGCATTTTGATCCTTTCATTATCCTGTTCATTCGCGATATTGTAAGCCGACTGAAGGTTAGCTGCTTCTTTCTGATCGTTGGCATTTTTTCTCAGCTGCTTTACTGCCTTTTCAATGGCCGCATCGTAATTTCCTTTTTCAAGCTGCTTCTTCGACGATCCACAGCCTGATAAGATGATTGCTATTGTAAACAGAACGGGTAAAAGTTTTCTCATGATCATTAGTTTTAGAAGTTGAGTTAAAGGTAAAAAAATCATTGGAATAAACTACCGGGCCGTAAGGAAGTTTATGCAGAGATCAAAGCTGGAAGTTCAGTGCAATGGAAAAACGGAAGCGTACAGGCTTTCCGCGCTGCAGGCCGGGGCTCCATTTGGGTGATGACTCAATAGCTTTTTTAGCGGCATCGTCGAGAAGGGGATCGACACCCTTGAGAATAGTGACGTTGCTAACCGATCCGTCGCGTTCTATTACAAAGGTTATCATTACCTTGCCGTGAATTTTCTTATTCTCGGCTTCCTTGGGATAAATCACCCTGTTGACAACCCAGTCGCGGAATTTCTTTTCATCCCCTCCCCTGAAAGTCGGCTTCACTTCCACTATCATGAACGGCTCATCGCCACCGGTTCCGTTTGGATCACCCATCAGTTCGTTGTCGCTTGCCGAATTCGAAACTGAAAGATCCTTATTGTCCTTGTCCGACGAGGCTTCAATTTCTGCCATCGTTGGCGGCTGTTTGACATTTGGCGGGATGGAATCCACAATTACAGGCGGAATATACTTGACAACCGGCTGTGATGGTGGAGGCGGTGGTGCTTCAGGCGGTTGCACCATCTCATCTTTAGGCGGCTGAAGGTTATCCATCTCGACCGTTATTGCCCTTGAGCCTATCCTTACACCGTTATCCTCCTTCTCAGTAAGAACCTCGATAAAAGGAATAATAACCAGGAGACTCATCAGGACCACCGCGATCAGCGTTGACCGGTTGACAAGACGGCTATAGTTGCTGCGGAGCTTGTAAGCCCCGTATTCCTTGTTCCTGTTTTCGAAGATCAGATCCTCAAATGCCTGCCGGTCTTTCATCTGTTATCATTTGAAAATTGATCTTCATTTATAATTATCCTGCTGCAAAATGACTTGATATATAAAATAATGCTGCAAATTTCTCCTTTTTTTTGTAATGAAAAACATGGTCCTGAATATTTAACCCAATTTTAAGAGAACCTCAAAATTCATGCAAAGTTTTCCGGACGATGAATCTTGGGATTTTTTTTTACATTTGCGGAGTTCAACCTGAACATAAAAGTTCTTTACCGGGGAATTAGCTCAGTTGGCTAGAGCGTGTGACTGGCAGTCACAAGGTCAGGGGTTCGATTCCCCTATTCTCCACCTTCGCCCGCCGAAGCTTTAGCGTAGGCGGGCTTCGCTTTTTTAACAGCTCAACTGGCCTACACGTTCCGACATGCCGGGATGGTCAGGGGCCCTGACGCCGTGACAGGTTTCGCCTTGTCACCGGGTCAGGGTGCTGACGGAGATGAAGGATATTATTTTCTAAAGAAAACTGCCGTCCGCCACTTCTTAAAGTCAATCTGTCAAAAAAACTTGACTTGTATTGATATCCTCTCGTAAATTTGATCATTTGTATCAGAATATCCTTTGACCACCTGTGAGGCAATTTGATTTTTTTGTGTTTGCAGGGGACAACCTGAATTTCCTGCAGGGATGAATTTTTGGAGTTGGTCGAGAAAAAGCAGTAAGCACTTTGGGCGGAGATGATACAGAAAAATATTAAGTGGTCCGCCGGACCCTGAAAACTTCAGAAACCATGTAAAACTGACAAATATGAAAAAATTAATTACCCATCTGATTAGCTGCATAATAATGATCCTTTCCGGTCAGGTCATAACTGCACAGGCGCCTCATTATATGAGTTATCAGGCAGTAATACGCAACAGCAGTAATGTTCTTGTCTCAAATCAATCAGTGGGTATGCGTATCAGCATCCTCAAAGGTTCTCCAACCGGCACACTCGTTTACCAGGAGACCTACAGCCCGAATCCCCAGACTAATCTGAACGGGCTGGTGACAGTTACAATTGGAGCGGGAATACCTTCATCAGGTACATTTTCTGCCATCAACTGGGCAGACGGGCCATACTTCATCAAGACAGAGACCGATCCCTCGGGCGGAACAAACTATATGATCACAGGCACAAGCCAGCTCCTGAGCGTCCCGTATGCCCTTATGGCCAATAACATAGGGGGTTCACTTCCCTATGTCAGTGTGTCGGGTAATACAAGCCTCATGGACTCTGCCCTCTTCGTGGTAAGAAACAATACCGGCCAGATTGTCTTTGCAGTTTACAATGAAGGGATCCGTGCCTATGTCGATAACGGGGTAAAAGGATCCAACAAGGGCGGATTTGCAATTGGCGGTTTTGGCACAAATAAGGGAACGGTATCTCAGCCCCTGCTTGTTGTTGATCCTGACAGTATCAGGGCATACATCGGCACCAACACTACCAAGGGAAGCACCAAGGGTGGTTTTGCCATAGGAGGATTCAGCACCAATAAGGCCCCGGGTGAACAATATCTCAAGGTTTCCAGGGACAGTGCCAGATTCTATATTGCCAATCCTTCTAAAGGTGCCAAAGGCGGGTTCGCAATCGGCGGGTTCGATAAATCGAAAGGATCATCAATATCCTCCTTTACATCCCTAACACCTGAAAACTACTTCATAGGACAAAACAGCGGCAAGAACACCACCGGTTTGTACAACTCATTTTTTGGATTTGAAACAGATACGGTATCTTCCACGGGTGGAAACAATGTGATGATTGGCTATCATTCAGGCCTGGGCAACGCAGGAGCATCATACAATGTTTTTCTTGGAAATGAAACCGGCTATGCAAACCAGGGGGACAATAACACATTTATCGGATTTGAATCTGGAATGAACAATTTAAGCGGGACCAATAATGTGCTTCTGGGGACCAGCACCGGATTCAGAAACAGCTCAGGCTCAAGCAACGTGATTATTGGCAACAATGCCGGCTATTCTAACCAGACAGGTAATAACAATGTCTTCCTTGGATATTATGCAGGCTACAATAACAATACAGATAACAATGTTTTCCTCGGGAACGAAAGCGGGAAGATGAATTCATCGGGGACCAATAATGCATTTATGGGGTATTTCTCGGGCCACCAGAATACCACCGGATCAAGCAATGTGCTTATAGGGAATAATGCCGGCTATTCAAATACTACAGGAGGAAACAACGTGTTCCTCGGCTTCAATGCTGGTTATACAAATAATGCCAGTAACAACGTGTTCCTTGGAAATAATGCAGGGTTTACCAATTCAAGCGGAACCTATAATGTTTTTCTGGGATACTATGCGGGTTTCACGACTAATTCAAACTATAACTCATTTATAGGATACCAGGCCGGCAAGGCAAACACAAACGGCGGATATAACTCATTTATCGGATACAATGCAGGTGTTGCAAACCTAACAGGTTCCTATAATACCTTTATAGGTTATAACGTAGGCGGGTCCAATACAACCGGTATAAGGAACGTCTTCCTGGGAAGTGACTGCGGGGGAACCAACAGTACAGGGTCATATAATGTCTATATCGGCGATGAATGTGCCGGATACAATACCGGGAGCTACAATGTTATGATCGGAAACAATGCCGGCTGGCTATCCAAATCGAGCGGAAACGTAGTCGTAGGCTGGAATGCCGGAGGCAATTTCGGCGTCAACGGTACCGCCGTTAATACATTTATAGGTGCCGCATCGGGATACAATACATCTTCAGGAACCGCCAACGTATTCCTTGGAAACAGTACCGGATACAGCTGTACCACCGGATATAGCAACGCCTGCGTGGGCGACGGTGCAGGCACCAATATCTGGACAGGATATTATAACGCAGTATTCGGGTACCAGGCCTGCTACGGAGTCAATGGCGGAGCTCCTGTAAACAATGCGATATTTGGCACATACAGCGCTTATAAATTGTCGAGCGGCGTTCAGAATTGCACACTTGGGAACTACACGGGTTATAACCTTACTACCGGGTACAACAATATCATTATCGGGTACTATGCAGGTTCATCGATGAAAACAAATTCCTTTAATACTGTGGTCGGTAATGGTGCCAACATTGCAGACGGCATAACCAATGCTGCAGCGATAGGCAACGGGGCATATGTAGGCAACAATAACTGGATCTGCATTGGCAACTCATCCGTACTCACAATTGGCGGATACGCCAACTGGTCGAATTATTCAGACAGCAGACTGAAAGAGAATATTTCCTATAAAAACGACCTTGGCCTTCCTTTCATTGTCAGGCTGAAAACTGTTTCATTCAATTACAAG
Organism: Bacteroidales bacterium; assembly: GCA_035541795.1. GTDB lineage: Bacteria > Bacteroidota > Bacteroidia > Bacteroidales > VadinHA17 > LD21. The sequence continues at coordinate 119,796 of DATKMR010000001.1, read as the reverse complement.
GATGATGCCAACAAGCGCAGGCGCGACGGATTGGTTGCCCAGGATGTTCAGAAGGTACTGGAGGAGCTTCATCTTAATTTCAGCGGGCTTGTTGTTGGTGATGATAAGATGAAGACGCTGTCATTATCATATGGGGATTTCGTAGTTCCCCTCATCAACGCTGTCAAGGAACTGGACTCGAACAATAAAGAGCAGCAGCGTGAGATCCTTTCCTACAAAAGTGAAAACGAGGAGCTCCGGTCGCAGTTGCAGGACCTGAGAGAGGAAGTTGCCCGGATAAAAGCCACTCTGGCATCGGGAAACAAATAGCAGGCTGTAAAGATTTCCCGGCAAATCTTTTATCCCTGTCACCTGACTATAGAAAGTATTGCCTGGCCCGGAGAGGTAATCTTGCCGGCCGGGCAAGGGCAGAAAAGTTACTTTTTCTTCATGATTTGGTGTAAATTTCCGGAAAAGAGAGGTATGAAAAAATCAGCACTGCTCGCGATCATGCTGTTCATTGCAACCCAGCTTGCTTTCCCACAGGGAAAGTACGAAGGCTCATTCGGTGTTACGGTTAATGAGGGGTGGGGATTCAAATTCAGGTACGGAAACAATTTGCAGTTCGGCGTCAGCCAGATATTCTACCAGGGCAGCCCGCTTCTGACAGGTATAGAGATTTGCGGGCACTTCGCGGGGAAGCAGATGTATGGAACACAGAAAGCATTTTACCTGCTGGCCGGCGCCGGATCAACAATCTTCGCGAAGGGATATTCAACATTTGAAAAAACAGTTATTTACCCCAGGGTGGGCAGGACCATCAATTTTACCGGTCACCTTGGCCTTAACCTTGACCTGGGAATCGATTTACTTTTTGATAAAGCCCTGACCGGATCTCTATCCGTTTTCCCTACCGGTTCGGCAAATTTCTTTTTCAGGTTTTAAAACCCGGGTGCCCGAAACACACCATTCGCATATTTATTACAGGGGTATTGAGGTTTATTATACCGATTTGATATTTTTACGCCCTGTTGACTCATCTTAATGATGCCAGTTATTCAAAAGATCTTTTTCGGCTCCATACCTGAAAACTCTGACAGGAAAAGGACCCGCATAGCAGTTGCCCTCACATACTTCTGCATGGGACTCTGTTTTGCTTCATGGGCCAGCAGGATACCTGACATTAAAACATACCTTAATCTCAGCGACGGAAGGCTTGGTTCAATCCTTTTTGCCATTCCTGTGGGACAGCTCCTTATGATGCCGGTCTCGGGGAGGCTCGTTACACGCTTCGGGAGTCACCGGACAATAATATTTGCCCTGCCCGCCTATACCATTTTCACAAATATCATCGGGTGGGTCGGATCGGGATGGCAGCTGGCAATTGTCCTGTTTTTCTTCGGGCTGTCGGCGAACCTTTGCAACATCTCGACTAATACACAGGGTGTTACAACTGAAAAAAACTACGGGCGCCAGATAATGGCCTCCTTTCACGGGGTTTGGAGCCTGGCTGGCTTCACGGGCGCACTGATCGGACTGATGATGATCAACCTGAAAGTTGCGCCGAAATGGCACTTTCTCATAATCATGTTCATTATCCTGATTATATTCCGATTTAATTTCCCATACCTGAACAGGGTAAAAATCTCACAGGGAGCCGGTGAACCACGGAGGAAATTCCTTTCTATGCCCGATGCCGTTCTGCTTCAGCTTGGCATAATCTGCTTTTGCAGCATGGCCAGCGAAGGAGCAATGTTCGACTGGAGCGGCGTTTATTTCAAGGATGTTGTTAAAGCGCCGCATTCACTTATCATACTCGGGTACACCTCTTTCATGATCATGATGGCAGCGGGCCGGTTCATGGCCGACAGGATTATCGCAAGGATCGGCAGGAAGAGGCTGCTGCAGTTTGCAGGTGTAATGATATCAGCCGGCCTTTTTACGGCAGTGGCCCTCCCGACCCTGGTCACCTGCACGATCGCATTCATGATTGTCGGGCTCGGCGTGTCGAGCATCGTTCCGACAGTCTACAGCACAGCTGGTAGGTACGGGAAGGTCCCTGCAGGAATTGCACTCGCTACTGTTTCGGGTGTCGGATTTCTCGGATTTCTGATGGGCCCGCCGCTGATCGGGAACGTGTCCCAGCTTTTCGGGTTGCGCTATTCCTTTACAATCATTGGGTTCTTCGGGCTCGGGGTCACCCTGCTGGTGGCCCGGATAAAAGCTTTCCAGCTGGTTGAGCCCCTGACTGTAAAGGCTGAAGATGTGCCGGAGCAGGATACACTTGCTTCCTTCGGGGAGCTGCCTTAGGTTGACTTTCTCCTGTTTATCGCGTATCTTTGTATTACAGGGATACTGCATCTTTAAACGACCTGGCTTAAAGCAATTTAAAATGCGATTTCATTTCAGGCTCATTGCATTTTTATTTCTGCTCTTCCATCACCTGCTTGCTGACGGGCAGCTCAAATACGGCCAGATCGTCGGTCTGAATCTGTCATCCCTGAGCCTTAACAGAAATGAGATCAGCTATTCTCCCAGGATTTCCCCGGGCATTCATTTCGGCGGTTACCTCGAGATTCCTGTTGCCAGGCATCTGCAGTTCAGGCCGGCACTCGTCTTCTCAGCAAAGGGGGCATCTTTCAGAACAGACTCCTCCACGTTTTCTATCTCGCCCATCTATGCTGAAATACCGGCCAGCCTTTTTCTGACATTCGGCCCGGGCGAGATTAAGGTGGTTGTTTTTGCCGGAGTGTACGTAGCATGCGGCGTTGGCGGAAATACTCTTGAATCTAAAGGACCATTCAAAAACATTGTATTTGGAAACGGGCCCGGCGACGATATTAAAAGATTCGATTTGGGATATAATTCCGGGGCAGGGATAAACTTCGGGGAGTTTTTAGTATCTGTTCAGTACGGTTCAAGCCTCGTGAACGAGTCGCCCTCTGAAAAAAAGAACACAGAGATGAAAAACAAGGTAACAGGAATCTCACTTTCGTTCGCCATGACACCAAAAAAATGATCGCATATGACACTATGTAATCATTTTTTGTGAATTATTGATGAACGATTTGGCCCGGATCGTTGTTATATTGAACAATATTAATTATAATTGTTGCTGGAATTTAAAGTTTAAACTATGAAGAAGCTTCTTATCCTGCTCGCCCTGCTCGTAGTTCTTATTGTCGGCTGTACCCAGAAAAGTTGCCCTGCATTCTCAGATACAGACAGGCACAGGGTTTCAAACAATCCCTGACAGGCAGCTGTAAACATCAAGGAAAAATTTCTGCTTCGCAGAAAACCAACAATCTGAATCTGATTTCACAGTCAGTCAGATTTTTTTTTAATATATCATCATTCCTTATTTCCCGGTGCCGTCCTCATCCACCTCAATTTTGGCAAACTGAAGAGGTTTTCTGAAACCTGAAGTTTTTACAGCACCGTAGATCAAACCGCACGACAGCCAGCATACTCCCACCACTTTTGCCTTCCAGTCGAGACTGAGCCACAGGTAGAAACATACTGCAAATCCCAGGAGCGGAATTATGAAGTGCCGGAAGGTCTTCTTTTCATCCCTGAGAAAATACCTGATGAAGCACGAAACATTAACTCCCATGAATGCGATCAGTGCCCCGAAATTCAACAGCATGGCACCAAGCTCATAAGAAAGCATGAATGCACCACCAAGGACGATTGCCCCGATAAGGATGATGTTGTAGCTGGGGATATGTGTACGCGGATTCAGATGGGCGAAGAATTTTCCTGGTATCGCGTTGTCCCTTCCCATTCCGTAAAGGAGTCTTCCGGCACCCAGATGTGCACCGGCACCTGAACCAATGGTAGCAATAAGGAGTGCAACGTTGATAAGGTAGAACAGCCACTGACCACCGGCTTTACCTGCAACATAGCAGAATGCCGTGTCCTGGTCCGGGAAGGTTGTTGAGGGCCACACAACCTGGGCAAAATATACTTGTATGGATGCAAGTACCCCGGTAATAAGGCATACTATTACAGAAGCCCGTAGAATATTCTTGCGCGGGTTATGAACCTCCTCCGAAAGGGTTGAAATCCCGTCAAACCCGATATAGGTAAGCACCGCCAGGGAAGCGCCTTTTGAAAGAGCCCTGAAGGAGAATGTATCCGGATTATAGAATGGCCTTGTCCACGTTCCGGTATCGGCAGGGTGAATTATCAGGTATCTTATTGCCGACCCGATAAAGAGAAGGATAATAACTCCAAGTCCTGCTGCAATTGCAGCATTTGTACGGGCGCTCGATTCAATTCCCCTCAGATTCATACCGGTGAAGAGCAATGCGAAAAAAACTACATATACGGCAAACGGAATCTCGGGAATGAAATTCATCGAGGCCTTGCTTGCCCAAATCACGCAGATTATCGGGTTCATTACGTAATCGAAGATTATGCCCCACCCTACAAAATATCCAAGGGAAGGATGTATTTCCCTGCTTACGTAAGCATAGGCCGATCCTGCACTCGGGTAAACATTAGCCATCAATCCGTAACTTATGGCGGTGAACAGCATTGCAACCATTCCGATTATTATGGTTGTTACAACATGGCCGTTTGAAAGATGTGCCGCAGCCCCGAATAGCGGCATCGGAGCAGTGGGCTGAATCAGGATAATCCCGTACAGGATAAGTGCAGGAAGACGGAGGACCCTGCGGAGACCGGGATCAGAAGCTGCAGAAATCTGAGTATCGTTCATAAGGTTACGGCAGTTAGAAAACTATTAATTATGGCTAAGATATTAAAATTAAAGTATCATTCAAGACCAATCTTGTTTTAAGGTTTATTTGTAACTTTATTATCCTTGCGGATCACTTCTTTCTGAACTTATCCGGTTCGCTGGGAAAAACAACCATTAAATATCATGGCCATGAGAAAAATAACATCATTAATCTGCTTCATCATCCTGATAACCATTTCAGCGAGGGTGGAAGGACAGGCAAAGAACGAGGAACATATCTACCTCAGGGATAACTGGGCTATTCAGTCATCAGACAGCATCAGGGAAAACGGGAAGATTATAAGTCTCCCTGAATGGAAACCACAGAAATGGTACAGTGCAACAATGCCTGCAACGGTCCTTGCAGCATTGGTAAACAATAAGGTTTATCCCGACCCGTATTTCGGGACTAACATTCTTTCACTCCCCGGATATTTTGCTCAAAGGAGGAGCGAGACTCCTGCCGGCAGCCCCTACAGGGTATCGTGGTGGTACAGGACGGTATTCGCCGTTCCTGCTGGATATAAGGGATCAAATACCTGGCTTAAGCTTCACAGCATAAACTACAAGGCAAACATCTGGGTCAATGGAAAACTCATTGCCGACACAACCTCGATTGAAGGGGCATACAGGCTTTACGATCTTAACATCTCAGATGCCGCCCGGCCGGGTGAAAAGAACTGCCTGGCAATTGAAATATTCCCCCCGAAACCCAATGACCTTACAATTACCTGGGTTGACTGGAACCCTACACCGCCTGACAGGGGCATGGGTATCTGGTATGATATGTACCTTCATCAGACAGGACCTGTTTCAGTTGAGAATCCCCAGGTCATTACCCGACTGAACCTGCCGGTGAACGATAAGGCGAAAATCACGATATCAGCCGACCTGAGGAACAACACCCAGGAAACTGTTACCGGCATAATTTCCGGGACAATCGAGAATATAAGCTTTTCCGACAAGGTAACCCTCGGGCCGAACGAGGTTAAACATTACACCGCAGGGCCGGACAGGTTCAGGCAGCTCGAGATGACCAACCCCAGGCTGTGGTGGCCTTACACCATGGGACCGCAGAATTTGTATAACCTTGATCTCAGCTTTGAATCGAAAGGCAGGGTATCTGATTTGAAGAAGGTAAGGTTCGGCATCAGGGAAATAAGTTCGTGGATGAATTCCTTCGATGGCAAAATCACCAGGGTTTTCCAGGTTAACGGGAAAAATATCGTGATACGAGGGGGAGGTTATGTGGAGGATATGATGCTCAGGCCATCCAACGAAAGGATAAATACCGAACTGATGTATGCCAAGCATATGGGCCTTAATGCCATAAGGATGGAGGCGCCAAGAGGTTCGGATTATATTTTTGACAGGTGCGACGAGGAAGGTATTCTTCTGATGGTAGGATGGTGCTGCTGCAGTGCCTGGGAGAACTGGAACAGATGGACACAGCATACAACAGATCTGGCAGAACAAAGCTGGAGGGACCAGATTACGAGGCTTAGGAACCATCCTGCTGTCTTCGACTGGCTTTATGGCAGCGACAATTTCCCGCCCGAGAATGTTGAAAAGATATACCTGCGTGTTCTTGCTGAACTTGATGGTACAAGACCCTCACAGTCTTCTGCAACGAAAGACTCGAGTGCGGTAGCCGGAAGAACCGGCTTGTGGATGGGCCCGTACCCAAAAGTGTATGCCTACAACACACCCTCTTACTGGTACACAAAGCTGGAGTTCAATACCGAGGCAGGTCCCGGGGGAGAACAGGTAGCTCCGCTGGAAAGCATGAAGAAGATGATGCCTGCCGAAGATCTCTGGCCCATCGGCAAGTCTTGGGAAATAAGGCTTCACAAAGCATTCTACGGTTTTGCCCGGGAAGCCCTTAAATCAAGGTACGGGGAACCTAAAAGCCTGGATGAATATATCGTCAAATCGCAGATCCTCCAGTACGAGGCCACCAGGGGAATGTTCGAAGCCTATGCAGGTAATAAATATAAATCGAGCGGTATAATTTACTGGATGTATAACTCGGCATGGCCCAAGATGTACTGGCAGCTGTTTGACTATTTCTTCACTCCCAACGGTGCATTTTACGGAACGAAAAAGGCTTGTGAACCGGTCCATATACAGTATCCTTATGACAACGCCTCAGTAATGGTTGTGAACGGACTTTACAGGGAATTTAAAAATCTCAAGGCAGGGATTAAGATTTTTGATATCGGGATGAACCTTAAATATTCGAAGGAAATCACTACCGACCTGAAGCCCGATGAGAGCCTGAGGATTACACCGGAGGGTTGGCCGAAGGACCTCGCGGGTGTCAGCTTCCTAAAGCTCGACCTTAAAGATGCAGCAGGAAAGGAACTTTCTTCAAACTTCTACTGGCTGTCCGATAAGGGTGATGATAAGGCGGATTTCACCACGCTGGCAACCCTCCCCCGGGTTCAGCTGAATTATTCAATTTCACAGGCCGGTTCAACAGGAGGAAAAGCATCACTTATCCTGGAGGTTGAGAATAAATCAACGAGCCTTGCATTTTTCGTCAACCCTGAGCTGATATGTAAAACGTCGCGCGACCTGGTCCGGCCCGTATTATGGGATGATAACTATTTCTCCCTTCTTCCGGGGGAGAAAAGAAAGGTCAATGTCTCTTACTTTATCAGGGATCTGAATGGTGATGATCCCATCCTGAAGATATCGGGATGGAACGTTGAGTCAACGGAAAAAGAGATTGTCATGAATAAAAAATAACGGTTTTGCCCGGCACTTGACTTTGAAACGGCTAGTTATTAACTTTGATAAAGAGCATAGTCTTATAAAGTACCATTAGTGGTTAAAATGTGTTATAGAACATAATACCATTACAATGAGCAGATATGTCTATTTATCTATCACCCCGGAAGCCCTGATTGGTTCGATGCTTCCACCTGCCCAGTTTGGCCTTTACATGGCCACAGGAACAAAGAAATGCAACAGGAGTCAGTTTATTTTCTTCACCCTCGATTACGACCAGGTAAGGTCGATGTTTAACAATGAATATCTTGGCGAGAGGTGCATCGGGAAAGCCGATGGGTCACCCAAAAGCACTGTCTACCTGTCGATATACCGTGTCCTCGAGTTTATACCATTGTCGGCAATAAGGGATCTCTACCTCACGTCCGACCAGGGAATAACGCTTAAACTGGGCCGGGCCACATACGACAAGTCGAAGATGAAAAAGAAAGAGATGCACCTGTACCAGGAACTATGCCCTGTCTCGTCACAGGTGGCAAGCAGCCTGCCTCCGCACAAGTTTCTTAAAACTCTCACCGACGGGACACTCCCGCTCAGGCTGCCAAAGATGTTTTTTGCAGAGCTGAGGATCGAGGACCTTGCCGATAATCCATTTTACGGCGATGAGAAATACCTTCCTTACGGGGCAGTATCACACCTGAGAGATTGTCTGGATATTATCAGGAACGAGGAGAACAAGCAGATGAAGACAGTTCAGCGTTTTCACACAGGGAAACTCTATTACCAGACAATCGATACAGGATTCTACATCGGATCGAGGGATAACATTGCCTATTATCCCTTTCCATCAATGAAAGAGCTGGAGAAAAATCACAACGAATTTTTCAGGACCATCTGAAATCAAGCTATCCCCGGAAGCTACTTATTCCAGGTTACCTTTGCAGCCTTCACATCCCGGGAGTTGGTTCCCGCGTAAATAATAAACTCACCAGGTTCCCATACATACTGCAATTCGCTGTTATAGAAGCTAAGGTCTTTAGTAGTAATATCAAATTTAATATCCTTCGATTCACCTGGCTGTAACATTACCTTACTGAAGTTCTTAAGTTCTTTCACGGGCCTTGAGATTGAAGCCACAGGATCGGCAATATACAGCTGAACAACCTCCTCGCCTGCAACTTTTCCCGTGTTGGTAAGGGGAACTTTGACAGTAAGGGTTTCTTCACCTCTTAGTTCATTCTTGCTCAATACGGGATCGCCGTAGGCAAACGTCGTATAACTGAGACCATACCCGAATGGATAGACAGGGTCGTTGGAAATATCGAGGTATTTTGAGGTATAATGATTCCTTGGATCTGCCGGACGACCAGTATTAAGATGATTGTAATATAAAGGTATCTGCCCGACGCTTCTCGGGAAGGTTGTGGTAAGCTTACCCGAAGGATTATAATTTCCGAAAAGTACATCCGCAACCGCGTTTCCTCCTTCCATGCCTAAATTCCAGCCTTCGAGTATTGCCGTAACATTATCATTTTCCCACGGTAAGGTTAAAGGTCGTCCGTTCATCAGAACGAGTACCACAGGCTTGCCTGTGGCGACCAGCGCTTTAAGCAGATTCTCCTGCAATGAGGGCAACCCGATGTCGGCCCTGCAGGAAGCTTCACCCGACCATGCTGCAGATTCGCCGAGTACGGCAACAACTACATCGGCTTTCCTGGCTACGTTGACAGCTTCATTAATCAACACCTCCGGTGATTTTACTTCAGGCTTCTTCATACCCGACGGTGCATAGTAAGGGGTCTTCATCCCTTCAACATCTGTCAACTCCGAGCCCTGTGCATACAAAGTTTTCACACCGCTTCCCCCGGTATTCCTGATTCCGTCGAGGACTGTTGAAACCGAGCTTAAATTGTTGAGGAGCGTCCATGTACCCAGCATCTCGCCTTTATTGTCGGCAAGCGGGCCGACGACTGCGACAGTTCCTGATTTTTTCAGTGGAAGGACCTGCTTGTCGTTCTTCAGCAGCACCATCGATTTCAGGCACATCTCCCTCGCGGTTTTTATATCATCGGCAGTTGAGATCTCTTTTGCAGCCCTCTCCTCGCTGAAGTACCTGAACGGATCATCGAAAAGTCCAAGCTTGTATTTTGCTTCCAGTACCCTCCTGCAGGCAGTGTTTATCTGGTCCAACGTCACCTTGCCTTCATCAAGCGATTTTTTTAAAGTCGTCAGAAATCCTTCACCAACCATATCCATATCCAGTCCTGCTTTCAATGCGAGTGCAGATACTTCCTGGAGGTTGCCCATTCCGTGGTTAATCATTTCATTGACAGCGGTATAATCCGATACAACAAAACCTTTAAATCCCCACTGATTCCTGAGGAGGTCTGTCAGGAGCCATCTGTTACCCGTCGACGGCACCGCGTCAATAACATTGAATGAAGACATTATGCTTCCAGCACCGGCATCGACAGCGGCCTTGTAGGGCGACAGGTAGTAGTTATACATGGTAACCCTGCTCAGCTCGACCGTATTGTAATCCCGACCTGCCTCGGCTGCTCCGTAGAGGGCAAAATGTTTCACGCATGCCATCATCGTGTTATTTGCGGCAAGGTCCTCCCCCTGGTAGCCTTTCACCACTGCTTCAGCCATTCTCGATCCGAGCCATGGATCTTCACCTGCACCTTCTGCAATCCTTCCCCACCTGGGGTCGCGAGCAATGTCCACCATCGGTGAATATGTCCATGCTATACCGCTTGTCGTAGCTTCCTTTGCTGCGATCCTGGCGGCCTTTTCAAGCATCCCGGGCTCCCACGAGCACGACATTGCGAGGGGTATGGGGAATATCGTTCTGTAACCATGAATAACATCCATCCCGAAAAGAATGGGAATATGGTTTTTTGATTCCTTTACCGCGATTTCCTGCATCGCTTTCATTGAGGCTACGGAAAAGCTGTTAAGCACACTTCCAATTTTCCCCTCTTTTATTTTTTGCTGTACATCCTGGTTTACAGACGATCCTGTGGTATATCCTCCGGAGATTTCAAGATTCAGCTGGCCTATCTTTTCCTCGGTCGACATTTTATTCATCAGGTTGCTGATATAAGAATCCATCCTGTTCTCTTTTTTACATCCTGATAGAAGAATGAAGCAGAGGACGACTGTTGCATATAAAAAGCGATTCATGGGTATATTTAGTTTGATTTGTTAAAACGGGTGAAAAGGTAGTTTTTTTTTTACATAATTCCGGATTTTTGTTCTCTGAAAATATGCATATGCTTAAAGGTTAATGTTATGTTAAAGTTGGAGATCCCTGGAATATAAACATAGCCGGTTGTGTCTATTCTGTGAAAAAGAACAAAAAAAATGCTCTTATGAAAAAGTCAGTCAGGATAATAGCAGTGCTTCTGGTAGTAATGATAGCAGCATCCGGCTGTTCGCATCACCGCCTGCATTTCAGGGAGTTCCGGCAGGGTCCGCCCATGACGGGGAGGTTTGGCATGATGCACGGAATGCGACATGGATGGTCAATGGGTCCGGGATGGGGATGGCATATGGCACCGGCTCCGGGTTTTGGACCTGGAAGGCAGTTCGGCCCAGGCTTCGGACCGGGCATGAACGAAGGCCCCGGTGGGATGATGATGCAGGGCATGGGAAGATTTGATAATATCCCGAACCTGACTGATAAGCAGAAGAAAGAGATTGAGGATCTGAGGGGCCGGCAGATAGAAGAAATGAAGAAATTCAGGGAAGAAAACATGGCCAGGATGAAAAGCATGATGGAAGAACACAGGAAAAAGATAATGGGTGTTCTTACCGATGATCAGAAAAAGTTTGTTGAGGGAGAAAACGTACAGCAACCTCCTTCAGCAAAACAATGATACTCTCCAGTGAGCCGTTCCTCGGCTCCTAGTAATTCACTTCTAGGTTTTAGGGTTAGGTTGTCCCGCGCCACGCGGGACTTTTTTTTTATTAAAATTCAGTATATTGTATCTGAATTACCTAACCACCCTGAAATGAAAATCACCCAGGTCACATCCAAATCGTTGCTGAGGAAGTTCATCAACTTTCCCTATACCCTCTATAAAAATGATCCTGTATGGGTCCCTCCACTGAAATCAGAGGTCAGGGGACAGTTCGACAGCAAGCGGAACCCGACACTCGATCATTGCGAATATTCCCTTTTCATACTTGAAGATGACAAGAGAGTGGCAGGAAGAATTGCAGCCTTCACGGATACTATTGCCCTCGAATCGTGGAAAGAAAAGATCGGCCTGTTCGGGTATTATGAATGCATTGACGACATCCGGGCTTCAAAGCTGCTGCTCGATACCGCTTGCGAATGGTTAAAGAGCAGGGGAATGAAAGAGATGCGTGGTCCGTGGAGCTTTGTCTCCCAGGAATGGGGGCTGGTGATCGAAGGATTCACTCCTTCTCCAACAGTGATGGCACCTTATAACCCGCCTTACTATATTGAACATCTTACATCATACGGGTTGGTAAAAGTCAAGGATCTTCTTGTCTATTATATGTCGGTATCTGAAGGATATCAGATTCCTGAAAGAATACTTACCCTTACAGATGATGTAGTGAAAAGATACGGCATAAAGACAAGGCGTGTTGACATGAAGAATTACGACAGGGAGGTCTCTGCAGTAATCGAGCTTTCAAATACCAGCCTTATCGACAACTGGGGGTACACATCCGTAACAAGGGAGGAAGCCGAGGCAATTGCCCGTGACCTGAAGCCCATAATTCAGCCAAAATGCGTTGTATTCGCCGAGGACCGCGACGGGCGGCCAATCGGGTTCGCAATAACGATACCGGATATAAATACCCTGATCAGGGGAATGAAAGGATCTCTTCTCCCATTCGGCTGGATAAAGCTTTTGCTGGGTTTACCGAAGCTCAGAAACTACAGGCTTTTTGCACTCGGTGTCATACCAGAGTACCATGGAAAAGGGGTGGACAGCCTCCTTTACCGGGCAATTTACAACGAACTGTACACCCCTGAAACCTTCCTGGAAATAAATTACGTCCTGGAGGATAATGCCCCGATGAACAATGCCATCAACAAGCTTAATGCCAAGCCATTGCGAAGGTACAGGATTTACCAGAAAGAGATATAAAGTTTCAAGTTCAGAGTTTCGGGCCGGAAACCAGAAGTTTAACAGGTCCTTCCTACAGGTATCCCCATTTCTTCATCGCCTCCAGGTCGGCTTTTACCGATTCAAGCGGGGTCCGGTGCTGGTACGATTCCTGTTCTATAATATAAACCCTGGTGCTGCCTATCCTGGTTGTAAGATCTATCACCTTCTGTGCGCCGACGATCCCTTCACCAAGAACGCAGCTTTCGTATGGCTCCTTGCTCTTTGGATCTGTCGATTTGATCTCATCCTTTGCATGGATCAGCTCAAACCTGCCGGGATATTTATTAACGACATCAAGGGCAATGGCACCGCCGTTGTAAAGGTTCCCCATGTCAAGCTGCATTACCACCTTATGAGGATCCATGTTTTTCATCATGATATCAAAAATCTTCTGCCCGTTAAGCTGATTGCTGAACTCAAAATCGTGGTTGTGATACCCGAACTTCATACCGTTCCTGTTACATAATTCCCCGCACCTGTTAAACACATCGAGGTACTTGACCAGGTTATCGTAGGTATCCCTCATCTTCTCATCCATCCAGGGACTTACTACATACTTCTGGTTCAGGATGGCTGCATCTTCAACGGTCCATTTCCATTTGTCGGTAAAGTCTTTTTTGCTATCATCCCAGTGCTCCAGGCCCATCGAGGTATGACCGCTGATCATATGGAGACCAATGTCATCAAGGATTTTCCTGAATTCCTTCGGTGCAAAGCCGTAGAATTTGCGGTCGACATAGTTTGCATGTTCAACATACATGTACCCCATGGCCTTTAACTGTTTCAGAGTACTCAGCGGGTCGCTTTTCATATCGTCGCGTACCGAATAGAGCTGAAGGCCCACAATACCGCCGGGATTTTTTTTAACGGCCGACTGAGCCAGGAGCGTGTCTTTCAGGACAAGAGCCCCGGCAACAGCCATGGCACCCGACCTGAGAAATGTTCTTCTGCTGGTTTTCATTTTTCTATTGTTAGTTATTAATGTGGTATTGAATAATAAACACTTAAAGTTATAAAATAGAAATCTGGAATCGGCCGGCCTTGTTCAAATAGTGCTGTCAAACATAATATATCGGCCAAATCTGCAAACCGGGTGAATCATTTTGAATTAAAAATTAAATTTGTGAGACAATTGTGCTGTTAAAATAAAACTTAAATATCAAGGCTATGAAGCCACTAAAAGCTCTTTTAACACTTATGATGGTTGTAATGGTAACCACCTCCCTGAGTGCCCAGACAGCTGTTAAAGGCGGTCAGCCTGCCAGCAAAACAGAAAGTTTCAAGGTCTATGGAAACTGTGATATGTGCAAGTCGAGGATCGAGAGTGCCCTGAAGATGGATGGCGTAATGAAGGCAGAATGGAATGAAAAAACAAAAATGGCAACAGTAACATACGACCCTTCAACAGTAAATATTGAAACCATGCAGAAAAAGGTTGCATCAGCAGGGCACGATACCAAAAAGTTCAAGGCACCTGATGATGTATATTCAAAGCTTCCAGGGTGCTGTCATTACGACAGGGCCAAATAACGGTGAATCGTGTGAAGGGAAAATTTGAAAGGAAATCTTAAAATACCTGCATCAAATGAAAATTATTATAAGCCTGCTTACAGGTTTGCTCATTATTCAGGGTACGGTTTTGGCCCAGACTAAGGAGGCAATGTCCGCTGAATCGGTTATAGAAACTGTAATAAAGAAAACCGGAGCCAAACCTATAACCGGCACGGTAGATGTTATAAAAGCCGGCGACCCCCAGGCAAAGGTGACCGGCATCGTGGTCTGCATGTTCGCGACGATGGATGTTCTTAAGACGGCTGTCGAGCATAAATGCAACCTGATAATCGCCCACGAACCTCTCTTCTATAACCATCTCGATGAAACTAAATCCTTTGCTGACGATCCCGTCTACCTCGATAAGAAGAAATTCATCGATGAGAACAAGCTCGTGATCTGGCGTTTTCACGATTACATCCACAGCATGAAGCCCGACGGCATCAGCAAGGGAATGGCGATTAAGCTGCGCTGGGAAAACTATAGCTCCGGGGGATCCCTGAACAGCTTTATCCTGCCCGAAACAACACTTGGCGAGCTGGTAAGCTACCTTAAGAAGATTTTCCCCGGCCAGTCATTTAATGTGGTGGGTGATCCGTCGATGAAAGTGTCGCGTGTTGCCTTTGCAGAAGGAGCACCCGGCAGCGCGGTTCATTTTTTCATCCTGAGGGATAAAAATACAGATGTGCTGATCGGAGGAGAAGTTCCTCAATGGGAAACTTACGAGTATGTCAGAGACGCCGTTCTCCAGGGAAAACATAAGGCTGCAATCTTCCTCGGGCACATCCCGTCGGAAGATGCCGGGATGGAGTATGCTGCACAGTGGATTAAGACATTCATAACGGGCGTTCCCGTGGCTTTCGTCGATTGCGGGCCCTCGTACACAACCTATTAAAATTTAAACGCGGGGAGCACAGAGAATCACCAGGTCCGGTAATCCCTGCACTCCCTGCGGTTTATTCTGTTATACTATCAGAAAACCAGTGTCTGGATCGAATGAGGAAGGGTTTCGATCTCGGCATGGTATTCTCCAACGCACAGGTTATAGGTACCTTTCCCGGCCGTATTGTTCATCACAACCACAACGATCTTCCCGTCGCTGTTCTCAAATGCAGTGGTAAGCAGCATGCTTCTGCTGGAGGCACTCAGTATCCTCACTGCACCGGGCCTGATGAATTTAGAAAAGTGACCTATATAATAATATGAATTCGTGTATGTCAGCTTACCGGTTTTCAGGTCGGCATGAACCGGTGCAAAACAAAAATTGCCAACGTGATTTGGACCGCCTGTTTCGTCGAGAAGTATGTTCCAGTCTGTCCAGCCGCAGGCCCCGTTATTGAAGTCGTTTATCATGTTCCTGCCGTAAGCCTCTCCCAGCCCCCAGTTAAGGATCCTTTTCGGATCAAAGCTCTCGGGGCAGCCTTCGGTAAAAAGAAGATGCTTACCGGGCCAGGTATTCTTTACGACAGCGACATTGCCGAACATCTTGTCCCCTCCAGACCAGTTTTCGTACCAGTGAAAGCCCATGCCCCAGGCATATTTCGATGCATCAGGGTCATCGAAAATCGCTTCCGCCCTTTGTACCATCAGGTCACGGTTATGATCCCAAACAATAATCTTCTTATCCTTAAGTCCTTCTCTTTCCATCACCGGGCCAAGATGGTTCTTCAGAAAATCACGTTCATCATTTGCCGTATAAATGCACGATTCCCATGTTTGTCTTGCCATCGGTTCGTTCTGGATGGTTATCCCCCAAACCGGGATCCCCTCTTTTTCATAGCTTTTAATGAATCTTGTATAATACAGTGCCCATGAATCGGCAAATTCCGGTCTTAGCTTTCCGCCATGAAGCATATCGTTATTATCCTTCATGAAAGCGGGCGGGCTCCACGGGCTGGCAAACAGTGTAAGGGAGTTGCCGCTGGCAGCCATTGCCCTTTTTATGAGCGGGATCTTGAATTTCCTGTCGTGATCTATATTGAAGCTTTTCAGGTCCTTGTCGCCTTCGGTGACGTACGTATAGCTGTCGCTTGAAAAGTCACAGCTGTTGATGTTGGTCCTGGCGATGCGATAGCCAATTCCCTTGTCATAATCATAATATGCTTCGATTATCTCCTTCTGCTTTTCAGGACCGAGCTTTGCGAAGGTCTCTGCCGAAGCATCTGTAAGTGCTCCTCCGATCCCAATGAAATCCTGGTATTTTTTCGATGGATCAAGGAAGACATAGACATTCCCTTCCGAGGTTGACTCAAGCCGGGAAAACTGTACGGTAGCAGTCCTGGTCAGTCTCAGGCTGGTGCTGTCGGCAGTAGTGAATACTGTTACAGTTCTGCCACCGGCATTAAATACCGTGCCGGGGTCAGTTTTTACTGGATCCGGGGATTTTGTTCCGCTGCACGAAATCAGCAGGCAGCATGCCAGGGTTGAAAGTAAGTATCTCATAGGTTCATTTATAAAATTTTTACAAAAGGTAATCAATCATTTTTGTTTTTCTCCGGGATCAACCGCTGATACATTGGCGCTTCTTACGATCTTGTCGAACCGGTAATTAAAAATGTCGCTGTATGGATTATTCAGAACCTGCGTCATGAAAATTGCAATCTCATTTTCCGCGGGGTTTATTGAGAACCAGGTTGAAAAAGCTCCTGCCCAGCCGAGATCAATGACCCTACCGGGTCTTCCGTCAGCCCGTTTTTCGCGGACTATTCTGAAACCGTAGCCGAATGACGCAAATTCGTTCCACCTGAGTGCACCGAGATGATCGGTGAACATGAGTGCGACGGTTGTGTCGCTGAGGATCCTTACCCCGTTGTAGGTCCCCTTGTTGAGGAGCGCCTGGCAGAAGATAAAATAATCCTGCATAGTGCATGTTATGCCTGAACCGCCGGAGAAATATTTTTTTGCCCCTGCCACGGGAAAATCGCTCGTGTACGGACCAAGCCTTTCAAACTTAACCAGCGAACTGTCCTTATGATTTGATGCATATAATGTTGTCAGGCGATTTGTGAAGGTCGAATCGAAATAAAACCTGGTATCATTCATTTTCAGAGGGCCCGTAATGTTTTTTTCAATATAATCGGAAAGGCTCATTCCCGAAGCAACCTCCACAACCCTTCCCAGGACATCTGTATTAAGCCCGTATAGAAATTTTGTTCCGGGTTCAAATGCAAGGGGCAGCTCTCCTAACCCCGACATGGTTTTCTCTATTGTAAGGTCGAGCGGCAGGGACATGCTTGGGATACCATTCTTGGCATATATTGCCGATAACGCCGAGTCGGAAAATGAATAGCCTATTCCTGATGTATGGGTCAGGAGGTCGGTTATTGTCACTTCCCTGGATGCCGGCCTGGAGGTATAAGAAGAATCCTTCTTATTAAAGGTAACCAGAACGGTCGGTTTGGAGAAAGATGGAATGTATTTCGACACAGGATCGGTCAGCTTCAGCCTGCCTTTTTCATAAAGCTGCATTGCTGCTACGGTCACGATCGGCTTTGTCATGCTGGCGATCCTGAAAAGATCGGTTTTTTCAAGAGGAATCTTTTTCTCAATATCCCTGAATCCGAAGGAGACCTCGTAAACAATTTTACCATTCTTGGCTACGAGTGCCGCGCCGCCGGGTAATTTCCTGCTGTCGGTAAACTCCTTTAAAAGTTTGCCGATATTCATGAGGCTGTCGTTGGAAAGACCCTCCCTTTCTGGCGAGGCGTAACTGATCCACGCATCTGAATTATTACCCGTGGAACATGAAAGCTGAAAAAGCAGAATGAGAGTAACAGGAAAAAGCAGGATCCTTTTCATGGCAATACTGGTTGGTTCACCAATAAAGTTAGAAAATTATTCTCACAGAAGAATTAATCGCGTATAAATGGAAGAATTAACCGCAGGGGCGCAGAGATAAAAATAAATTGTAAGCCTCTGCGTCCCCGGCGGCTAAGAAAACAGGTTATCCTATATTCCGCTAAAGTCGATGTTATCGAAAAGGAGGGATGGTATCATGAAGGATCTTCCCTTCCTTGGATCATTGCCGGTTTCAACAAGGTTGAAAAATACCTGGTTCATATTGCCGGTGATGTTCATTTCGTTTACCGGGTGAATGATTTTACCGTTTTCAACATAGTAGCCTTCAATTCCATATGAGAAATCGCCTGTTGAACCGTTACAGTTACCCCCGTTAAAGCCTGTTACGAAGATCCCTTTCTTCAGCGTGGAAACAAGCCCGGCCGCATCCCTGGTTCCAAGGTTCATTATGACATTGGAAGCGCTTCCTGAAGTGGGTTTAATGTTCAGCTTGCGTCCATAATATGTATCAATATAGTAATTCCTTAGCAACCCGTCCTCAAAGATATTCCTCTTTGTTGCTGCCAGTCCTTCATCATCAAAAAGCCTGGATCCGGGTGATGAAGGGATTGATGGATCGTCGGCAAGGGTCAAGAGCTTTGATCCGACCGGCTTATCAATTTTGCCTGCAAGAAATGACTCTTTCTGGTAAATGCTGTAACCGCTAAGGGCGTTGTACACCGGTGAAAGAAGGTTCATAACAACCCTGTTTTCGACCACCATGGGATATTTCCCCGACTTTATCTTTACAGGATCGAGCTTATTGATTGTCCTCTGGAGGGCTTTTGATCCTATGCCGCTCTTCGTCAGCTTGTCTATGAAAATGGAAGTCTCCGACCATGAATCTGAGGGCCTGCTTGTCTTTCCTTTCATCGATACACCGGCTGAGAGGTAGACATTACCACCTTCGCTGTCGCCTTTGAAGCCGTTGCTTGTTACCAGCACCTTATTATATATGTTGTCAGAGTAATAGGCGCTCACGGAGATAATCCTTTCATCTTTGCCAAACGCCTCATCGTGGACCGCCGTTGCCATGTCTATTTTGGTCCTGGTGTCGATGGTATCAAGTGTTTTATCGAGTTTGCCAGGGTCCGTTCCACCTCCCTTGTAATACAGTTCCGGTTCAGGCAATTTCCTGAACTGATCTTCTGCCAGGAAGCGGGTTCCTGTAACAGCTTCCTCAATAAACCTGATGAGTTCATCCTTTTTCATCCTGTTTGTCGAATGTGAAGAGTATTTCCTGTCAACATAGAGAGAGACCGTCAGTCCCAAGCTGTTTGACTCCAGCAGCTTGTCGATCTTCTTGTCCCTGATCTCTATTTCGTTGCTCCGGTTCTCGTCTATTGAGACTGAAACCTCCTGTGCACCGCTTTTCAGGGCATGGTCGATTACCATTACAGCAAGTGCATATTTTTCTTCTTTTGTCATAATAATTCAGTTTAAAGGTTATGCATTGGTGCCGCCTACGGTAAGCTTTTTAATCTTGATTGTGGGAAGCCCCATCGAAACAGGCACGCTCTGCCCGTCCTTACCGCAGTACCATGTGCTTTTTGAAAGTACCGTGTCATCACCTGCCATCACGATATCTGAGAGGGCCTGGGGTCCGTTTCCGATTATATTTATATCCTTAATCGGCTTTGTCAGCTTCCCGTTTTCAATCAGGTATCCCGCTTTCACGAAGAATGTGAAGTCGCCTGCACCAATATTTACCTGGCCGTTGCTGAAATTATCGACATATATCCCGTTCTTCACGCTGGCAATTATCTCCTCTTTTTTATGAGGTCCGTTTTCCATCCTTGTGCATCTCATCCTGGGGATGGGTATATTCCTGAAGTCCTGCCTCCGGCCGTTCCCGGTCGGTTTTACCTTGTAGTAATCGGCGCTGATCCTGTCGTGCAGGTAGCTTGTAAGTGTGCCGTTGGTTACAAGGAATGTCTTCTCGGTGGGATTTCCCTCGTCGTCGATGTTAAGCGCTCCCCTGTCAGAAGGCAGCGTTCCGTCGTCAACTATGGTCACGAAGTTCTCAGCCACCTTTTTGCCCATCTTATCTGAGAATATCGATGTTTTTTTCCGGTTGAAGTCGGCTTCAAAGGCATGCCCAATTGCTTCATGAAGAAGTATCCCCGATTCGCCGGCGCTCATCACAACCTCCATTTCTCCTGCCTTGGGTTTGCCTGCCTCAAAGAGAATAGCATTTTTTTCAACTGCCTCTTTAGCGAGCGATTCGACCATCTGGTCGGTCAGAAACTCCGAGCCCTGTCTTGCCGAACGGGATACCCCGAAATTTTCCACCCTGCCGTTTTGTTCCATGATACTTGTCACGTACATGTAAGCCATGGGACGGCAGTCTGTGGCAAACTTACCCTCCGAACTGAAAAACATTACATAGGTAGTGGTATCGCCGATGGTGGCATTAACCTTGGTCACCCTCTTATCGAGGGAAAAGATCCTGTCGTTCACTTTCTGCAGGTAGGGAATTTTGTCCTTGATGGAGGTATTTTCCCACGATACCTTAACAGGGTAGTAGTCGGGCGAAATAACCTCGCTGACATTTACAGATGCTGTTTTGGCGCTGCTGTTGGCAATGTTGGCCGCTGTCCTGGCAGCTTTAAGCATCGCGTCAGGGGTCACAGTCTCGGAGAAAGCGTAACCTGTCTGATCACCTTTCAGAACTCTTATTCCGATACCGAAGCCGATATTGGAGAAGGCCTGGTTCACTTTTCCATCCTCAAGTGTACTGTAATTCTCAATGGTATGCTCAAAGAAAAGATCTGCATAATCAGCACCTTTCCCCATCGCTTCACCAATGATCTTCTTCAACAGCCCGGGGTCGACCTCAAAATGATTCAGGTATCCCTGAAGTCCTTTCGATACATCAACACCCGTGCATGATTTGAGAAAAGGAGGTAATAACACTGTTCCTGCAAGTGTTAAGCCTCCCAGCTTGACAAATTCGCGTCGCTTGTAATTCATGGCTATAGGGTTTATTAATAATTACTAAATGTCGTGACAATAAGGATTATATCAAATAGCAGGAGAGAGTATTAACAATACATTAACTAAAAGGATGTGGAGCAGGTGGTGTGGGGTACCGGGGCCATGGATGCTAATTGAACCAGTAGGAAAGCTTTACGATGAAGCCCCTGTTTTTTACCCTGAGATTGCCGGGAGTCGCGTTCTCGGTATAGACCAGGAAGAGATCCGAAACCGGGGCATATCTCCACTGGAACCTGAAATTGTAATTCAGGTTGTCGATCTGGTTGTTGTACTGGATAAAGCTTGTAAAAAATATCTTGTTTGTAAATGTGAAGTCTAGCCTTGGCCCGATGAGATAAAGCCTGGCTGAATTATAAGGTGAAGGAAGCCTTATGTCGTTATAAGCTCCTACGAAAGAAATGCTTGCATAGGGCTGGTACCTGTAGTCAATCTCGGCATTCAGTGTAAATTTTGACCCGTTGAAATAGTCGCCGTAACGGGCCCCGATAATGGTATTCAAGGGTCTCCTTATATCAGAAGTATATGTTATGCCGGCATCGGTCCAGGTATATTCCGAACCTGCCTGCATCATTTCACCTCCGGTATTTGTAGGGTCGTACGGAGAAAGAAGCCTGATATAGTCCTGTTTCACATCAAAAATAAGCTGGCTCTTGTCCCTGAAATCAAACTGGTAAGATGGCTGTAGCTCCCTGTCCGAGATTTTCATATTGCTGTCGAAATAGAGATCTGCCCTGATACCGGGTCCGTGATCGATAAGAGCTCCACCGTTCGGGTAAAACCTGTAAATGATTGAAGGGTTGGTTTCATAATAGCCTTTGCGCCTGATGTAACCTGTTTCTGAGATATAGTTTGCCCCGACCCACCCGTTATTCATTGTAACAGTGAGGAACTGTGTCGAGTACATGATGTTTGCAGCTGCTGCACCCGAGCCTCCGCCGGCGTTATCATAAAATGAATGGTGATAAAAGGCCTTGCCTGTCCATCTGTTATCGCGGTTGGCGAGGTTGAATTCCAGGCCGGCAACACGGTTAAATGTAGTTCCGTTATTCCTGAGATCAGCGAGGGTGCCGGTTTTTTCCTTGTTGATAAAGAAGGCTGTGATGGAGGAATGGTTGAACACCTTTTTCTGGATAGCCGCCACAGCGAAGTTCGAGGCTGCAATCGAATCCTTGCTGCCGGTCTGGATATCCATAATCCCTATCCTCCAGTCCCTGCCAAGCTTGCCGCTTAACCTTACACCACCGTAAACCGGGGTTTCAAGACCGATCCGGCGCGAGAAGAACGGCCTTACATTATCGCTTCCCAGGTTGGCAAAAAGATCGCTGTTTTCGAGGTAAAACTGCCTTTTCTCGGGGAAGAACAGTTCAAACCTGTCGAGGTTGGTCTGCTGCCTGTCGACCTCCACCTGTGAATAATCGGGGTTAATTGTGACATCGAGGTTCATTGCAGTCGAAAGAATCACCTTGGCATCCATCCCGGCTGTCTGGGTAAATGACGCGGAACTGCCGCCGGCATTGTCTTTTGTCAGTTTTGCCTCCACGTAAGGAATTATCGAGAACATTGTTCCCGATTTTGGCAACGGCTTATCCCACGATAGTGTTCCTGCATACGCGAGTGTGGCTGTTGCAAACTGCCTCGGCATGGGTGCCCAGCTCGATTTTTCGTTGGTTTTGAGATCAAGCCTGCTGAAGTTGATGCCCCATTCCTTTTCATTTGCCGGGTATCGCAGGCTCCTGAAGGGAATAGCAAATTCTGCGACCCACTTATCAGAATAATTTTTAACCGAGGATCTCCATTTAATGTCCCAGTTGAGGTTTACTGTTCCACCGTTTGCCTGAACCCCGTCCCAGAGTGAACCGGCTGCCGAAAGGCCGAAAGAAAACCCATTGGTCTGATCGTTGAAGGTATCCATGAAAAGCAGGAAGTTGTCGTTTTTCCCAAATGTAAAATCGGGTCTGAGCGATTCAACCGGCCGTTTGCCTGGTGTGGGATCGTAGCATATTATGCCGACGTAAAGTGTTTTGGCCGTGTAGGTAAGCTTGATTGTAGTCTGCGCTTTTGCATAACCGGTATCGGTCGGCTGTACCCGCTGAAGGTGAGTTGCGCTGTCAGCCTTTTGCCAGGCTTCCTCATCCATTATTCCGTCGATCCTGAGGTCCCTGTCTGTTTTGCTGATCGATATTTTATACTTATCCCTGTTCACGCCCCTTGTCTGGCTTAAAAGGTGAACCGGTGAGAATATGAAATAAACAAGGAAGGATATAAGAAGGACGGGTCGGGTCATGAAAAAGAAAAATTTGGCACAAGATAGAAAAAAAGGTGAAAGAAGGAAGATAATAGCCTGGAGTTTGACAACATATCGGCAATGCTGTCAAAGCAATAAAACGACGGCTCAGCGGTCGAGCCACTTTTTAAAGTCAGAAACTCTTTCCCTGCTCACCACAAAGAGATCATTCTGCCCCTGGTCCTTCAGAGAAAGCTGCAGCCTGCTTGATGAGTAGCTGGTCATGTGAGATATGAAATCGATATTTACGATACATTCCCTGTTTATCCTGTAGAACCTGGCAGGGTCGAGTATCCCTTCAAGATGGTCGAGGGAGTAATCCACACCATAGTCCCTGCCATTGATGTCTCTTATAAAGGCGTTTTTTTCGGTGATGTGGAAGCAGGATATATCCTTCAGCTGCAGTGACCTGTATTTGTCTCCGATTTTAACAAGGAACCTGCCCTTATATTGTTCATGGAATTCATTTACCAGCTGCCTGAAGTCGGTCCTGAAAGGAGATTTGTCGGCGAAAATCTTGCTGTATTTTTTGAGTGCTGCCCTTAGGGCCGATTCATCCACCGGTTTAAGGAGGTAGTCTATGCTGTTTACCTTGAATGCTTTAAGGGTGTATTCATCAAAGGCTGTGGTGAATATTACCGGAGTATCGACCTGGACGGTTTCGAATATCTCAAAGCATAATCCATCGTCAAGCTGAATATCCATGAGGATAAGGTCGGGCTGTGGCCCGTTTTGCAGGAGTGTAACTGTGTCCTGCACCGTTTCAAGCACATCGGTCACCATTACCGACCTGTCGATCTTTCTGAGCAGTAAAACGAGCCTGTCGGCAGCAGGCACCTCGTTCTCAACTATAAGCAGTTTCATCTCATCAGGGGTATTTTCACGGTGAAATAATTACCACTTTCATCTATAATTAGCACTTCCCCGGAAATGAGCCTTACCCTTTCTGAAAGGTTTTTCAGTCCGATTCCCGTCGATCTGACCTGTGATCCCGGCTTTTGTACCTTGTTTTTCACAACAACACTTTCCCCTTCAAGATAAACAGAGATTACAAGCGGCTCCTCGCGCGTTGCCATATTGTGCTTAATGGCATTTTCCACGAGTATCTGGAGTGAAACAGGAATGATGTAAAAAAGAGAATTCCCTGCAATATCGGTCCTCATGCTTATTTTCTCACCGTCGCGTATCTTGTAGAGGAAAAAATAATCCTCAATGAAGGACAGTTCTTCTGCAAGCGGCACCCTGTCCTTCCTGCTGTTCTCGATAATGTACCTGTAGATTGAAGAAAGCCTTGATATGAAAGTTTCGGCGTCATCGCTGCTTTTATTTATCAGTGACGAAAGGGTATTGAGGTTATTAAACAGGAAATGGGGGTTTATCTGGGTTTTGAGTGTCTCATTCTGAAAGATAAGGTTTTCCTCTCTAAGCTTTTGCTCGCGCCTGAGTGCATCCTGCCATTCCAGGAAGATGAAAACCACGGCTCCGAAAGCCAGCCCGGTAAGTGTTCCCTTGAGCCAGTTGGCAAATTTCGTGGCGAAGAATCCATCTATCTCCATGCCCGTATCGAGTCCAAGGATCCTGCTCCGGAGAATGATAAACCCTGTCACGACCAGGAACGCTATCATGAAACAGATACCGATAAACAGGGCAAAACGTGAAAGCATGATCCGCGTGATTTTCTTCCTGTCGTTACCCGGCTCAATCCCGTTGAAGATCTTAATGGCAATCGCCATGAAGATCTCCATCTGCATCGCAACCAGGAAAAAGGTACTAAGCAAATCTTCAGGTACTGACGTCCTCGTGCCGGTCAAATACGCGTAGAGAACAACGGCGAATGAAAAAGCCGCAATTATGGCGTGCATCCTCCAGCTTCTCATGCTTATGATCCTTTTCCTGCCCTTGCTTTCCATAATCACAAATTTAATTCAGTTCAGCGGATTTCCTCAATAATTATCTCTCTCACCGCCTTTATTGGCATCTTACCGTCGAATCCGGGTACTTCAGCCTCCATGCTTGTTGAGCTGTACATCTCACCAAAAACCACCTGACCCGTCTCAAGCGAGACCCTTGTATTTCCCCAGTATTGTTCAGAACCTTTTGCCTTTATTTGCTGCATATTAAGGTTAACCTTATTGTAAAGTGCCCTGTATTCAATGCCGGCACATAGTTTTCCCCCGGCCAATGAGACACCCGACCATTCAAGCTGGATGTTCTTATGGCTGTAATCTCCAATACCGGCCATATCAAATTCATAGGCCTTCTTTGCAACGTAATAGGGCTTGTTCATCCTTAGCGAATCGCAGTGGTTCCAGGCAAAGCTCTCCACGGTCATCATATCCCAGACCAGGTTTTTCGCATAGACGGCTTCAACGCTTTCAGGAAAGCTCCTAAAGGCAGATTCATTGAGCATTTCAGGACCCGACACATATGTGAAATTCTCCATGTAATCGATTTTCTTTTCGGGACCGGCCGGGGCGTTATCACCAGGTGAATTGTTTATTGTCACGTTGTTCCATGATGATTTTCCTGTTGCTGGATCGCGTGAATAATCTCCTTTAATAATGATTTTCCCGCCGGTATTCCCAAGCTGATCGATACTGACATAGATTGCAGTCATTCTGAGGTGTGAGCCATTCGACATACCTAGCCGTCCAAGATCCGGAAGATTTTCAAAGTATTTTTTGTTTATTCTCTTTCCCGTCTGGGCGTTCATTCCCATTGGAACTGAAAATAACAGAGTCGCCAGGATAAGGCACCCGGGAATTCTGAATAGATTTGTTTTCATAATATCTGATGGTTAATAAGTCTCAAAATAAATGCGTCGCCGGCCACCGCGAAAATAAAATTGTCCCAACCGTAAAAGGTGGCCGCCGGGATGGTTTTCCATCAAGCTGAACCGTTAAAAGCATATCCTGAGGGGGATAAAAGTTGCGTCGAGTTGGTAAAAAGAATTAGAATTCCTACCTTGTGAAGTTCAACGACACTGATATTTCTGTTAAATGAGTGAAGAGATCCTGAAGGCGCTCATGGAATTGTTTGCCCTCATCCTGAAGCAGGATGCAGGGATGCTTGCCGACGAACGTGAATATGTCTACGGATTCCTCGCAAAGCAACTTACAAAAGAGTCGGTGGACGAGTATATAGCGCTTTTCGATTTTCATACGGGACCTTTGAGTGACAAACCGGGCAAGGCTGAACTGACATCTCCATCTGTAAAGGATTCAGTCAAGATTCTCGGCATCTGTAAAAAAATTAACCGTACCCTTAACCAGGAACAGAAAGTGGTGGTTCTGATGAGGCTTTACGAGCTTGTAAACTCAAGGCATCAGTTTACTCCACAGAGGATGAACATCATCAATACTGTTGCAGAGGTATTCAGAATCTCGCAGGAGGAGGTTGCTTCAATTGAACAGTTCATCAAGGTTGACGACCCCGTTGAACTTAAAAACCCATCCATCCTGGTTCTTAAACCGGGTCTTGAGACATGCGAGGTCTGCAACAGGATGGTATCGGGATATAACGATGTGACGATAGTAATCCTGAGGGTAGCTAGCGTCGACCTGTATTTTATCAGGTATTCGGCTCCGGACCAGATGTATCTCAACGGCCTTCCTATTGGAGCCGGGCATGTTTACACCTTCGCCAAAGGAAGCTCCATCAAAACCCACCATGGTCACCCTATTTATTACAGCGATATCTCCTCGACCTTTCTTGCGGAAAAAATAACTGACAAGCTCTCATTCAATGTCGAAAAGCTTACATACAGGTTCAGCGACGGGAATACAGCGGTAAACAATGTAAGCTTCTCCGTCGATGAGGGAAGCCTGATTGGAATTATGGGTGCCAGCGGTTCAGGAAAAACCACCCTTCTCAACCTGATGAGCGGAATACAGGAGCCGACATCCGGTACAATTAAAATAAACGGGATCAATATCGCTGATAAGCATCCGGCAACGGAAGGAGTGCTGGGCTATGTTCCACAGGATGACCTGCTGATTGAGGACCTCACCGTATTCGAGAATCTCTACTTTGCCGCGTGCCAGTGTTTCGGAAACCAGACAAAGGATGAGATTGTAAGGATAACGGAGCACACCCTGGTTAACCTCGGGCTGTACGAGAAGAAAGATCTCAAGGTGGGATCACCGCTTAACAAGGTAATAAGCGGCGGGCAGCGCAAACGGCTCAATATTGCCCTCGAGCTGATCCGCGAACCGTCGGTTCTTTTCCTTGATGAACCCACGTCGGGGCTTTCGTCGCGCGACTCGGAAAATCTCATGGATCTCCTGAGGGACCTCACCCTTAAGGGGAAGCTTATAATTACCGTGATCCACCAGCCATCCTCAGAGGTGTTCAAGATGTTCGACAAGGTGATTATACTCGACCAGGGAGGGCATATGGCCTACTTCGGGAACCCGGTGGAGTCGGTCATATATTTCAAGACCCTCGATGCGCAGATAAATTCATCAATCGGTGAATGCCCTTCATGCGGAAATGTCAATCCCGAGACCATCTTCAACATCATGGAGATCCAGGTGGTTGATGAATTCGGGAGGTACACCGAAAAGAGAAAAACAAAGCCTTCGGAATGGGCGACAGCCTTTTCATCAAGGTTTCCTTTCACCGCTGTTGCCGAGGTAAATGATCCGCCGCGCAAAAATCTTGAAAGGCCGTCGCTCCTGAAACAATTCCTGATTTACCTTAAAAGGGATTTCAAGAGCAAGATTGCCAACAGGCAGTATGTTCTTCTGACAGTGCTTGAAGCACCCGTTCTTGGCTTTATTCTTTCATTCATAATAAGATATATACCCGACCCCACCTCTGATAAATATATATTTTTCGAAAACGAGAATATTCCCATTTATATCTTCATGAGCCTGATAGTCGCTCTCTTTCTTGGTCTTACGATAAGTGCCGAGGAGATATTCCGCGACAGGAAGATTCTCAAGAGGGAACGATTCCTCAGCCTTAGCAGGGGAAGTTATCTTTTCTCAAAGGTGGCAATCCTGATAGTTATCTCTGCGGTCCAGGTGTTCCTTTTCCTCGTTATCGCAAATCCTATTCTCGAATTGAAGGGTTTGTTCCTGAAATATTTCTTTGCGCTCTTTGCCACTGCCTTTTGTGCCAATATGCTGGGTCTGAACATCTCGGCCAGCTTCAATTCCGCGATTACAATATATATTGTCATACCGCTCGTGATTATCCCGATGATGGTGCTGAGCGGGGCCATGTTTTCGTTCGACAAGCTTAACAGGGCGATCGGAACCGTTGATAAGGTACCGGTTATTGCCGAGCTCATGCCGACGAGGTGGACCTATGAAGCACTTATGGTTTCCCAGTTCAAGGACAACAGGTATAATCGCTTCAGCGATACCAGGTATGGCAAGACAGTTTACGAATACAAGAAAAATCAGAGCATTGCCAGCTTTTATTCGGTAAAGCTGATGCCTGCGCTGGAAATTGCCCTTGAAAAAACCGATTCAGTTTACAGGAACGTTCAGAGGATCAGGGAAAACCCGGGCAAGGCCCCAAAGGTTGATGACCTCAGGAACATCAGCTCACTGACCCTCCTTCAGAATGAGCTTATCCACCTCGCCGGCAGGTTTCCGACACTTGAGAAATTCAATAACATTGATGCCCTCACTCCTGAGAGATATAATGAAACCGTCTATTCGGGACTCAAGAAATATCTCTCTTTCGTGGAAAATAACTTTACCAGGATTGAGAACAAGGTTAATGATGAATGGGATGAGTTTTACCTCGAAAACAAATCTGAAATAAAACAGCTTGAGAACGATTACAGCAACCTGAAGCTCCAGGAGATTGTGACAAAGTTCTATGAAAGGGATAAGAACAAGCTTCTTGAATACCGGAACTCTTATGTTCAGAACTATGATCCGGTGTACCTCGATCCACAGAACAGGGGTCCTCTCGGATTCAGGACTCATTTTTTCGCTCCCTCAAAATATTTTTTCGGAAGCCTGATCGACACATTTTATTTTAATATAACACTGGTGATCCTTAGCACGATCGTGCTGTTCATCACATTATACTATGAACTTCTTGCAAGGCTGGTGCGTTTAATTGAAAACCTGAGGTTCAGAAAATAGAAGCTCATGCACTTTGTTCTCTGATTTTTTGTATATTTGTTAAAGTCTTGTAAATAATCCTGAATGACAGGACGCTATATTTTTTTGAGTCTGATTATTTCGATGTTCCTCTTCTCATGCAGGGGTCAGTCGAAAAAGCAGGGTGAGTTCATCTTCCCGGATGCTGATTCTATTCCCTTGTCTGAAGCCGAAAAATTAAGCGACGAGGCACTCGACGACATAACGAGGAATATTTCCTCGCCTGTAGAAATTGCCGATATACTTCACAGGATGTCAGTGCCTTTTTCGACAACCTACCTGGCATCATCTATAGATGCGAGCCGGTTAAGCACGAGCTTCGACAAAGCTTTGAAGCTGGGGATACTTGGTGCCGACCTCGGTTATCTTAACATGTACGAAAAGACAGGAACATCAATCGATGTGCTCACATCAATCAAGAAGCTGGCCGACGGAATAAATGTAGGGCAGTTCTTTGATTTTGAAACAATTAAAAGGCTTTCTCTCAACAGGTCGAATATCGACTCTCTATTCCTCCTGTCGAACAAATCTTACAACCAGATCGACAAGTTCCTAAGGGAAAAGGGAAGGGGTCAGTTGTCGGCACTGATGCTCACCGGCGTGTGGCTGGAAGGGCAGTACCTGGCAACACAGGTTGTAAAGCAATATCCCGATACCCTTCTCAAAAACAGGGTTGGCGAACAAAAAATCATTCTGAATGACCTGCTTATGCTTCTTTCCCCGTATTGCAAAAGCAGTGATGAATATAAAAATCTCTGCCAGAGCATGCAGGAGATGAAGGAAAAATACCGTGACATTAAAATCACCTACACAATCGGCGAGCCTGTGATGAAGGAAAAGGATGGTGCACTTGTTGTGGTTCAGACCGACCAGAGTAAAGTCGATATGACAATTGATCAGCTGAAAATAATTATTGAAGCATCTGAAAAAATCAGAAACAAACTGGTAAGCGGAAATTAGTATGAAAAGGTTTATCCTGTTTTTAACCCTGCTGCTGACATTCACGGTGCTGGCATCCGCGCAATCGACTGATGCCCTGGTGAGCAAATGCGCCATGACTGCAGGTCCCAATACGACCTATCTTAAGGATTTCAGGGTACAGCTGGGCCCGGGCGGGCATCAGACTGAATTCAGGTACAAGCAGGTGTTCCCCCTCAGCAAGAACATGAAATATAAGTTCACCCTCTGCAGCGCCGATAATTCGAAGGGTGCCCTTATAATGAAAATAAGTGATGAAACAGGCAGGCAGGTACTGGCCTCGTACGACCAGAAAACCGGTAAAGCCTATCCGTCAGTTGAATTTACCTGTAACAAGACAGGAACCTATCATCTCTATTTTGATTTCCTGAATTTTTCACAGGGTTCAGGGGTGGGAGTTGTCTCACTGGTCAAATAACAGAAAGCACCTGTATAGCTATAGTAATTATTATCAATGCCGTGAAGAATATTTCGGGCAATAACTGCTTTTTGCTGAAGACGAAATAATGAGTAAGCAGATAGCTGGCCGGTATTGCCGCGATAAATATCATTTCGACTGATACCGATGGAACTGCAAAGTAAACAGTGAATGAAATAATCATTACCCAGATCAGGAGCCAGAAGGTTTTTCTGGATCTTATTTTCTTACTGTTGATTACCGAGAATAGGTAAAAGGTACTCGCAAGTATCGCCAGGCCAATGATTACTATACCCGCAACAGTCACCCTCGAAAAATAATAGCTTTCCGACTCTCCCAGCAGGTTGAACCTGGCGGTTGCAATAAGGCTCCCCATGTCCTTTCCCAAAACATAGAATATTCCTGCGATAATGGCCGGGGGGGTGCACAGACCCAGCAAACCGAGAAGCAGCTCCTTTAAATTAACGGTACGGAGAAGTGCTATTCCCACAAAGGTAAGTAGGCCGAACCAGATAAGGTTTGCATATATAAGGCTTCCTATACTGATAATGAGAGAAGCATCAAAGAAATTATACGCGGTGCCGTTTTTTCTGTACGCATCCATTATCCTCCTCAGTGCAATCATAAGCAGGAAGGCTGCAGGCAGGACAGGGTTAAAAACCTGGAAGGAAGGAAAAAGGCCCGAAAACAGGACGTATATTATTGAAGGCAGGAAGGTCCTCTCGTTGATGAAAAAGATTGCCGTGTTGAAATTGACCAGGAGGAAGGTCATCAGCAAAATGATCATAAAAGAAAAGATCGTCCCTCCGATTGCACTTTTTATTGCAAGGTTCCTGATCAGCGCGTAGAGAGGCATAGGGTTTATGTCATAATGAAATGAAACAGGGAGCTTCGGTTCAAGGAATGCATTCAGCCAGACGAAGCAGGCTGAAAGGAAAATCAGCAAAACCACACCCGGGCCCGTACCCCTGAAAAGTCTCAGAAACATTATTGCAATAAATCAAATCCGATATCTGTCCTGTAATACATCCCATCCCACGAGATCAGTCCCGCATTCCTGTAGGAAATTTCAAGGGCTTCGAAGAGCGTGTTACCCCATGCACTGACCGAAAGAACGCGGCCTCCGTTCGTGACCACATCTCCATCAGCCAATTTCGTCCCGGCATGAAAAACCATGCAGTCGCCGGTGAGGTTCAGCCCGTAGATTGTCTTTCCTTTTTCATAATTACCCGGGTACCCTTCCGAAACCAGCATTACAGTCGATACATATCTTTCATCCAGCCTCAGCTTCCTGCTTTTCAGATTTCCGTATGCCACTCCTTCGAGAAGATCCGCAAAATCGGACTTTATGCGGGGGATAATAACCTCGGTTTCCGGGTCACCAAGCCTGGCATTATATTCAATCACATAGGGGTCGCCGTCGACATTCATCAGACCGAAGAATATAAAACCCCTGTAATCAATGCCATCTTCGACAAGACCTTCTATCGTCGGCTTTATGATTCTCTTCTCAACCTTGTACATAAAGGCGTCAGTAGCATGTGAAACAGGCGAGATTGCTCCCATACCCCCGGTGTTAAGGCCGGTATCCCCTTCTCCCACCCTCTTGTAATCTTTCGCGCCCGGCAGCAGCTTGTAGCTCCTGCCATCTGTAATTATAAAAGCTGACATCTCGATTCCCTTCAGGTACTGTTCGATGACGACCTTTTTGCCTGCTTCACCGAATTTGCCGTTGAGCATTGAAGAGAGTTCAAGCGCTGCCTCGTCAATATTGTGGAGAATAACCACTCCCTTCCCCGCTGCCAGCCCGTCGGCTTTTAGCACGTACGGCGGCTCGAGTGTTGCAAGAAATGCATAAGCTTCTGAAACGGATTCCCTGTCGAAAGTCCTGTAGGCCGCGGTAGGGATATTATGCCTCTTCATGAAAGCCTTCGCAAAATCCTTGCTTCCTTCAAGCTGTGCCGCAGCTTTCACCGGTCCGATGACCGTTATGTTTTTAAGCTGATCGTCGGCCAGGAAGAAATCATGAATGCCTTTCACAAGCGGAGCCTCCGGGCCAACAACAACCACATCCACGGCGTTGGAAATCACTGCCGCTTTTACCTCCTCAAAATTCTCGGGATCAAGGCTGAGGTTTGTGCCGCAGGATGCGGTACCCGCATTTCCCGGGGCAATAAAGAGCGAGGAAACTTTACGGCTTTGGGAAAGCTTCCAGGCCAGGGCATGCTCCCTTCCCCCCGATCCAAGTATCAGAATTTTCATAGAGAGGATTTTACTTTTCTCAAATGTACAATTTCCTGAAGAAAAAAGTCGGCTCAGGTCAACTGTTTTAACTTCGGCGGGATCTCAAAGCCATATCCCAGGCCGAGAGCATGCCTGATAAAATCATCGAGGTAAATATGCACATGACTGGAGGGAGTGTCGTGGAAAACAATAACGGAACCCGGCCGCAGATTTTGCCTGAGTATCCGGTAAGATTTTCCCGGACTGATGTTTTTGTCGAAATCGTATGGCATTATGTCCCAGAAGACCAGGTCGTACTTTTTTGCCAGCGACCTGTACTGACAGGGAGTGAGCCGGCCGAATGGAGGACGGAAAATCCGGGGCGAAGTAAAGGGTTCTGCTTTTTCGGCATTTCCCAAATATGCTTTTTTATTGCTATGGAACCCGTCGATATGCTCATAACCATGATTCCCCGTTACATGACCCGCGGCCCTGATCTCCGCAATTATATTGGGATGCTTTTCTGCAGCCTTACCGTTGCAGAAGAAAACGGCGGGAACATCATAACGCCTGAGAACCTCCAGCAACCTCCCGGTGGAGTCGGGATGGGGCCCGTCGTCAAACGTAATGCAAAGAGCCTTTCTTTCGCTCCCGAACCTGAATATCCCGCCGGGATAAAAAATCCTGGCAGGAAAAAACGGCCTGTAGAACCGCATCTTTATTTATCCACCGAATAAAACATCCCGTAGTACTTATTCAGCTGACCTTCAAGGGTTGCCGACAGATCCTTCAGTCCAAGCCTGTTCGCAAGCCTGTACATATCGATGAGCGACTGCATGTTGATGCCAATAGGATAATCGAGCCCTATCCTTTCGGCAGGGGGTATCCTCGATATATATAAAAGATACGACTCGGAGTACTTCAGGATATCCCTGAGAAGGACGAGTCCATCATCCTTATGACCTGTAAGGTAAAGTACCTCTGCCAGGTTGATGGCAAAAAAATCGTAAGGCATCTTGCCCGGCGGTACTATCGAAAGACCTTTTTTGACTGCCAGGTAAGCCCTTGCGGTATCGCCGGTTTCATAGAGCTTTTTCCCGAGGAGCCCGAACAACCGGCGGAAATTACTGAACATCCTCCTGTTGTTTTCATCGAGGTAAACACCAGGCGCATCTGCATTACCCCATGTGAACTTGTTCATCATGTTGTCGTACATCACCTGTGGGTCGATCATCCCGAACTCACCGGGTTCGGGTGTACCGGTTTTCACCGGTGCAATCCTGTAGGCAAGGCCCTCCTGGATAAAGAATTTCTCCAGGCCCTTATACTGGGAACCGGGCACAGTTGTTGAAATATATATGGGGCGCTTCCATTTATTCGTTGAAAGGAGATCCATCATTGCCAGGTCGCCTTTAAAAGCTTCATTATCGGTGTACTTCCAAACCATCGGCGAAATAATACTGTCGCCGAAGTATGGTTTTACGGTTCCGTTTGCAAGAACCTGGCTTCGGTCGACATCTATCTGCAGCTTGTTGACCGGTATATAATTGGTATAGTCGCCATTCCCCGATACATCGACCTGGGCCTTTCTCTCCTCGAGGCCGGCAAAGTCGATTACCTGGCTGATCGGAACTGGTTTGTCAACCCTGTCGTCGACAGGCATCTGGGTTCTTTTCCCTTCTATGTACTTATCGGGTCCCAGAGTGAATGGAAGCGGATCTGAACCATAGGCTTTCTGCCTCATCATTTCGATATACCATCCGGCCTGTATATAGCTCAGGTTAGCAACCCTTACGTCGGTTCTTACACCTTCAACATCCTGGACGTACCATAAAGGGAATGAATCATTATCACCGTATGTGAAAATGATAGCATTTTTGTCGACCGACTTCAGGTAATTTGAGCCGATATCCCTGCATGTGTACCTGCCAGCCCTGCTGTGATCATCCCAGTTCTGGGCGCCCATGAGGACAGGTACGGCAAAAAGGAGAAGGATAAAGGCCGCAACCGTAGCCGCAAAATTTCCCTTAAAATACTTTCTTACTGCTTCGTCAACCAGCATGAAACCCATCCCGATCCATACAGCGAAAGCATAAAATGACCCGACATAAGCGTAATCCCTTTCCCGTGGCTGATTTGGAGTCTGGTTGAGAAATAAAATTATAGCCAGACCTGTCATGATGAAAAGGATGGTGATGAGCCAGAATCCGTTTTTATCTCTCCGGTAATGCCAGAACAACCCGGCTAATCCCAGGATCAGGGGTAAAAAATAATAGGTGTTTCTCCCCGGGTTAGTGAGAAGTTCCCTTGGAAGGGAATCCTGGTCCCCAAGTCTCATTTTATCAATGAACTTTATCCCGCTAATCCAGTTACCGTAAAGCGGGTTGCCGTTACCCTGGATATCATTTTGCCTGCCTGCAAAATTCCACATGAAGTATCTCCAGTACATAAAGCCGATCTGGTAATTGAAAAAGAATCTAATGTTCTCCCCGAAAGTAGGTACGACGATGCTCTTTTTTCCGTTGCCGGTCTCGACTGAATATTTTCTGCCTGAAACTTTCCCCCAGTATTTATAAGCGCTCTCATGATCGGGATCGCTGCTGTACATCCTGGGGAACAAGGTTTCAAGACCTGAGCTGTAAGTATATTCGGGCCTGTAATAAGGCTTGTATCTCCCGTTAATCTTGTTGTATCCCTCTATCACCTGCTTTACACCTGTTGCAGGTACGCTGTAATAGTTGCCGTAAATCTTCGGGGGGGAGCCATACTGCTCCATGTTGATGTAATATATGAAGGAGAATACGTCAGAAGGATTATTCTGGTTCATAGGGGGACGTGCGTTCGACCTTATTATAATCATGGCATAGGATGAATACCCGATGAAGACAGCAGCAAGAATTGTAAAAACAAAATTCAGCAGTGCCTTCTCCTTCTTTACCGAAAGCCAGATTCCGAGAACCAGTACTGCAATCACCAGTACAAGGTAGAAATAGAGCCCCGAGTTAAAAGGCAGGCCCATCCCGTTCACAAAAAACAGCTCAAACCAGCCGGCTGCCTTTGGTATTCCCGGCATGATGACGAATACCATCAGCCAGAGTATTGATACTGCAGCAACAGTTGCTTTAATCACCCCTTTCAGGCTCACTTCATAATTCCTGAAATAATAAATGAAGACAAGTGCAGGGATAACGAGGAGACAGAGCCGGTGTACCCCGATACCAAGACCCATTATGTATGCAATGAGGATAATCCATCTGCCCGAATAAGCCTTGTCGGCCTCATCCTCCCATTTAAGCATTGCCCAGAATACAAATCCTGTAATAAACGACGACAAGGCATAGACTTCACCTTCAACAGCCGAAAACCAGAAAGTATCCGAAAAAGTATATGCAAGTGCACCGAGAGCCCCGCTGCACAGTATAGCAAATATTCGCCGGGTTGAGAGTTCTGCCTCACTCCTGTAAAGTCTCCTAATAAGATGTGTTATTGTCCAGAACAGGAACATAATTGTAAGCCCGCTGAAGAGGGCATTCATTCCATTGATAATAACCGACACCTTTGAAGTATTGCCCATAGCAAGGAGTGAAGCGACCCGTCCGAGCAACAGGAAGAGCGGCGCCCCCGGGGGGTGTCCGATCTGGAGCTTGAAAGCGGAGAGGATAAACTCTCCGCAATCCCAGAAACTGACTGTCGGCTCAAGTGTGAGAATATATACAAGGGAGGAAATTACAAATATCACCCAGCCGGTAATATTGTTCCAGCGCCTGAAAGTGCTGTATGAATTCATAAGATAAAATTTGTATGCTTAGGCAAAGAACGCAAAAAAATATAACATCAGGCCAAATACTATTCTCTTTAACTTCAATTTAACCTTTTACTAATTTGTTACTTTTGCCTCGTAATAACCTGTTATGAAAAGGCTTATACTTCCTCTGGTTTTTTCATTGTTTTCCGCCGGTGCAACGATTGCGCAGACCGGGGAGGATTTGCAGGACCCGGCAGTGCTGAACATCAGGATAAAGAACATAAATTTCCTTCGCGATAACGAGTACTCAAACCCTCTCACTGAAGGATATACACTTATCGGGTTCCTTATCCAGCCTTCCCTTGTTTATATTCCTTCCGAACGGTTAAAAATAAGCCTGGGAGCCCAGGTTCTCAGCTATGCCGGAACGTATAAAATAAAATCACCGGCCCTTGTTTTTTCAACAGGTTTCAGGGTATTTCCTCATACGACACTTACTCTCGGCTCTCTCGACGGCTGCGACAGGCACAGGCTCGACGACCAGATATCCTATTCCGAAAGAACATACACTGCTCATACTGAAAGCGGCGTGAGGATAGCAACAGAGAAGGACCATGTATTTAACGATACCTGGGTAAACTGGGAGAATTTTATTTCCAGGGGCGACACCACAAGGGAGGTCTTCGTTGCAGGAGAATCGTTTAATTATTCCACCTGGTTATTAAACAATAAAATCCATCTCGATATCCCTGTCCAGGGAACTTTCAAACATTTAGGAGGCCAGATAAGCGATTATCCGGAACATGTCGAAACCTTTTTCGACGGTTCCGCCGGGATAAAGCTGGGATATAAACCGGGAACAGATAAAAAGGGAACCATAAGCATCGAATTCAAGCAGTTCCGTTACCAGTACATCACGCTTCACGGCACATTTGAATTAAGGCAGGGGAATGCTTCGAGACTGAGGCTGATATTCGAGCAGGGTCACCTTATGATTACATCAGGTTTATGGAAAAGCAGGAATTTTTATTCCCCGGAAGGAAACCCGGTCTTCAGCAGCTGGTCGCAGAGGGACCCGGCATTATTTATTCACGACAGAAGCATCTGGATGTCATCTGCCGGAATAGTCCTTCACCAGGGTGATTATTTTGAGTTCTTTGCCGGTGGTGAGACATTCTATGATCTGAACAGGGGGCACCTCGATTCTGAACTGAGCCTGCACCTGAGGTTCGACAGGATGTTTACCATTCACAAATTCAGGTAGGACTATTTTATAATGAATCTCCAGGGCTTGCCTGTCCAGGGGGCTCCCGCATATGCAATTCCAATCCTGGGGGTGGTTATATAACCGGGATTTTCTCCGGTGTTTTCGATCCAGATCCTCCCGGAACTGGCAAGGTCCTCACCATAAAACCCTCCATCGATCCCAAGTCCGCGGGTAAGCCTTCCCGGTCCGGTGAATCCGTCGACACCCCTAATCAGAATTGCCTGAGGTTCGTTGACCGTCGATGTTACAATATTCAGCATCCAGTACATCCCGTAAACAAAATAGACGTAAACATGACCTCCTTCAGCATACATTATTTCCGTCCTCTTTGTCCGCCCTTTGAAAGCATGGCAGGCCCTGTCTTCCTCGCCCCTGTATGCCTCAACCTCAATTATTGAAAATTTTCCATAGCTTCCACCTGGGAACCTTACCACAAGCGATTTTCCTATAAGGCCGGGAGCCACTTCGAGCACATCCCGGATATAAAAATCTCGGCCAAGTCTACTGCTGTTCATCATCTTCCCCGGAAGTAAAAATGAATAATGAAGAGAAGAAGGCAAAGAATGTCACACCGGCGTGTGTTTCAAGAGTATCTTCAGAAAGCATAGAAAAGAAGATAAGCAGGAAAAACAGAAGCGGAAGGAATCTTTTGTAAAGCCTGCGGCTGAAGAACAGGTATAACAGGGAAGCAACGACAATGATTGTGCCGGTAATACCGAATGAGACCAGGAAGGTCAGGAACTGGTTATGGCAGAGAAGCCTGTAACCTGAATCCAGCACCGATTTTTCCCTGGCATATTCTGCCGAATATTCATCGGACAGGTCGCCGGTGCCAACACCGAAGAACGGGTTTGAGAGGAAGATATGCCATCCTGTCTTCAGGAATTCCAGCCGCTGTGTTATTGAATGTCCCGACGGGTTGCCTCCTTTAAGGTAATAGTCGACCTGCCAGACCGATTCATAGATTTTTTTACGGAGGGGGCTCCATTCACTGAACAGGTGATTTGTCATTCCATGTTCGATGTTACTCATGTCAGTGGGTGAAAGGGCCGCCATTCCGGCAGAATCTTTCCTAAGGCCTTCCGAGGTCATGTACCTGACGAGTGTGTACCTGATTGCCTGTCCTTTCAGGTCAGCGCTGTCGTATTCTATCTTACTCCTTTTATTCCATTCTCTCCTCAGCTCTTTTTCGCAAATCATTATCCAGACAGGGTTCCCGTTTTCCAGATCTTTTCTTGAAAGGTCGTTGAAATAGGAATTTCCCGAAAGGGTTTTTTCAGGAATAACCGCGATGGAGTTAACTGATGGTTTATAGAAAAGCTTTACCTCAATCCTGATAAACACCAGCAGTGCAGCTGCAAACGCTGAAAGTACCGAAAAGGACAGGATAATGATCCATCTCCGCCCCGATTTAAGAGCAGTCCTTGCCAGGGTCAGTCCAATCAGGAGAATCAGAAGGGCTATTCCTGTAAAGGAAGAAAGGATGAAGATAAATATGGTAAGCCAGGCAGCGGACACTGCAAGGAATATTTTCCAGATGTTCCGTTCCTTATCCCTGAAAAGATACCACCCTGCCGAAAATATCGCGAGGACAGCCATAAGGGAAAGCCGGATATGCGACACCAGAGGTGAAAGAGTTCTCGAATCTGCCAGTCCCGACGATACGGCTTCCCACCCGGCAAATAATCCGTATGCGGAGGAGATGATGATGCCTGAAAGAAATCCCGTAAAAATTATTTTCCGCTCTTTGTCACCAGCCTGTCCTGAATATGCAAAGATCAGGGGGAATATGACAATGGGGAGCTTCAGCCGCAGCCCGATCAGCCCGGAATGAATATCGGAGGTACCGGCCATCCACGAAATGTACACCATGTAAATAATGGCAAAGGCCGCGAGGCACCTGAGATCCTCTTTTGAAGGCTTTTTGTTTCGCCATTCCATGCCTGTAAGCCAGGCGATGATCGACAAAATTGTAAACGCCGACAGCAGCCAGACTGACAGGGCCAATGAGAATGCCACACCGGTGAGGGAAGCTATCAGGAAATCTCTTTGTGGTTTGAACCTGTTCATCAGGGGCTGATTGATATAAAGGTATAATTAATAAAAACCAACTATATTTCTTTTTTTTTACAAAATAGTTTGTATTTTTGCAGTCCCGAAAATATCGGGTTTGGTTTATAAATACAAGTGTATCAATTAAAAAATATAGTAAGGTGAACACTTTAAGCTACAAGACAGTTTCGGCCAACAAGTCAACTGTGAACAAGGAGTGGGTTATTATTGACGCTGAGGGGCAGATAGTTGGCAGACTTGCCACCACTGTTGCAACATTGCTGAGAGGTAAGCACAAGACTGAATATACACCTCATGTCGATTGTGGTGACAATGTTATTGTTATCAATGCCGAGAAGGTTGACTTCACAGGTTACAAGTGGACCGAAAAACAGTATATCAGGCATACGGGTTACCCGGGCGGACAGAGGTTCACCAGGGCCGACGAGATGCTGAAGAAGAAGCCGATTGCAATTCTTGAGCACGCCGTTAAAGGCATGCTTCCAAAGACCAGGCTTGGAAACGCCATCTTCAAGAACCTGCACGTATATGCCGGAACCGAGCATCCGCATGAAGCCCAGAAACCTAAGAAAATTGAATTATAAAATCAGATAGCAAACATGGAATCAATCAACGCTATTGGAAGAAGGAAGGCTGCAGTTGCCAGGGTATATCTAAGGGATGGCAAAGGCAAGATTACTGTAAACGATCGCGATTACAAGGAATATTTTGGTGCTGAGACACTGCAGTATGTTGTTACACAGCCTCTGGTACTTCTGAATATTGCTGAAAAATATGATATTGAAGCCAACCTTGACGGCGGCGGTTCAAAAGGCCAGGCCGAAGCTTTGCGCCTCGGTATAACCAGGGCCCTTATCAAGGCTGATGCAGAATATAAACCCACACTCAAAGCCAACGGCTTCATCACCCGCGATCCTCGCGAGGTTGAAAGGAAGAAACCGGGACAGCCGAAGGCACGCAGAAGGTTCCAGTTCAGTAAACGATAGGGATCACTGGCCCGGATTGATGAGGTTTAGTATCTAAATTGCATTGACTCACGGAAACGTGGCTACTTTGCAATTGATTTAAAGAAGGTAAACTTAAATAAAATAAAATGTCACGTACAAATTTCAATGAATTACTGGAAGCAGGTGTTCATTTCGGGCATCTGAAAAGAAAATGGAATCCGGCCATGGCTCCTTATATCTTCATGGAGCGTAACGGCATTCATATTATTGACCTCGAAAAGACCGCAACCAAGATTGAGGAAGCTGCATCAGCGATGAAGCACATCGCCAGGTCTGGCAAAAAAATACTCTTTGTTGCAACAAAGAAACAGGCAAAAGAAATTGTTGCTGAGAGGGTAAAGCAGGTTAACATGCCTTATGTTACTGAAAGGTGGCCGGGCGGAATGTTAACGAACTTCCCCACAATCCGTAAGGCAATCAAGAAGATGTCATCAATCGACAAGATGGCTGCCGACGGTACCTTCTCGAACCTTTCAAAGCGTGAGAAGCTGCAGGTGACCCGCCAGAGGGCAAAACTTGAGAAGACCCTTGGCAGTATTGCCGACCTTACCAGGCTCCCATCCGCACTTTTTATCGTGGATGTAAGCAAGGAACACATTGCAGTTCGTGAAGCAAAGAGACTTGGTATCCCGGTTTTTGCGATGGTTGATACCAACTCCGATCCTTCCGACATCGATTTCCCGATCCCGGCAAACGACGATGCTTCAAAATCCATATCACTCATAATTGATCTCCTGTGCAAGGCAATCGAAGAGGGTCTTAACGAGAGGAAACTCGAAAAAGACAAGGAACCGGCTGCCAAGGACAAGAAGGTGATCAGGAAAGAGCTTGAGACCAAAGACCTTCCTCCTTCACTCATAGAGGCAATCGTCGACGAGGAAGAGGATGTTGAACCGGAAGAAGAGCTTGTCGATGAATCTGAAGAGGAGACCTCGGCAGAAGAACCTGAAGAGGAGACCGGTGAAGCTGAAGAAGAATAGAATTTCCAGAATTATTTACAAGAAAACATATTTACAATGGCTACAATAAGTGCTGCAGATGTTGCAAAACTCAGAAGGATTACCCTTGCAGGCATGATGGACTGCAAGAAGGCTCTCGAAGAGGCTGATGGCAACTTTGACAAGGCAATCGAAATAATACGTAAAAAAGGACAGGCAGTCGCCAACAAGCGTGCCGACAGGGAAGCAGGCGAAGGTGCGGTCCTTTCAAAAGTTGATCCGACCGGAAAATTCGGTGCAATGATCGTTCTCAACAGTGAGACCGACTTCGTTGCCAAGAATGCTGAATTCCTTTCACTGGCTAACAATATCCTGAATATTGCACTGGCAAACAAACCGGCTTCGCTTGACGACCTTAAGGCTCTCAAGATCGACGGTACCAAAATTGCCGACAAGATTGTTGAGTATATAGGCGTGATTG
Source organism: Bacteroidales bacterium (assembly GCA_035541795.1). Lineage (GTDB taxonomy): Bacteria > Bacteroidota > Bacteroidia > Bacteroidales > VadinHA17 > LD21. The sequence goes on along the minus strand of DATKMR010000001.1, from coordinate 77,266 downwards.
GTGAAAAGATTGAGCTTTCATATTATGAGAAAATTGAAGCTCAGCATGTGCAGGCATATATTCATCCAGGTAACAAACTTGCCACTCTGGCAGGTTTCAGCAAAAACGGGCTCGATATCCAGGTTTACAAGGATGTTGCAATGCAGATTGCTGCGATGAACCCGGTCGCCATCGACAAGGATGATGTCAGGGCTGAAACTATTGCACAGGAGATCGAAATCGGTAAGGAGCAGGCTCGCCGCGAAGGGAAGCCTGAGGACATGCTCGAAAAGATCGCCCAGGGCAAGCTTGGAAAATTCTTCAAGGAAAGCACCCTTCTTAACCAGGATTTCGTGAAGGATAACAAGATGACGATCAGGCAGTACCTGCAGTCGGTCGATAAAACCCTCACGGTAACTGCATTCAAACGTTTCACACTGAACCTGTAATTATAGTATTTGTATAATGAATGAGGTGGCTGTAAATGGCCACCTTTTTTTTATCAGTTGCAGGCATCCGGCTTTCAGGCCCCTCTGCCTGCCAGGTGCCGGTTTATTCCAATTGCCCACCTGCGCTGACCTGCCTGATCGGCCTGAAAATTCTGCCTCTTCCTGTTTCCGCAGTCTTAGCTGATGGTATCTGATAATTTCGGTTAAAACACTCCCTGAACTTATTTGGGTCGCTTTGATGCTTTCCCTCCAGGGCAGGCCTGGAAAGGATCAGAATAACATTAACAGGAATCTTTGTTTTATCAAAAGGAAAACGCAGCATGTTAATATTATTCAATTAATTTTATATTTGTTCATGTAAACTACAAATCAAATGTCCAATTCATAACCTAAAATCCACTAAATGAAACCACAATCGAATAGCAGTTTAAAACTGGGGATGACCCTTATGCTGATGATCTTCTTCATTTTCGGGTTCATCACCAATTTCAACATTGCATTGAAGGACCAGGTCCAGGCGACATTCCATCTCAGCAACTTTATGGCTAACCTTGTCAATGGTGTCTTCTTCTTTGCATACTTCGTATTTTCCTTCCTGTGCGGTAAAATCATAAAGAAAACAGGATATAAGATGGGGCTGATCCTCGGCCTTCTTTCAATTGCCCTCGGATGTTTCCTGTTTTACCCGGCAGTCGCCATTCCTTCATATACATTCTTCCTGCTTGCAGTATTCGTAATGGCAACGGGTGTTGTGTTCCTTCAGACAGCCGCTAACCCTTACGTGGCTGCACTTGGTGAAGAAAAAACAGCATCTTCAAGGCTCAACCTTGCACAGGCCCTGAACGGACTTGCCACAACTGTTGCTCCTTTCATTGTCGGGCTGGTGGTACTGACCCCGGCTGCAATAGCACTCGGGCCAAAAGCAGTACAGGTTCCATTCCTGATCATCGGCGGACTTGTTATTCTTATTGCTGTCATCATTGCTTTCCTGAAACTTCCAGCTATCATGAGCGAGGAGGAAGCGGGAGAAAGAAAGAGCATTTGGAAACATGTTCACGTTCTTCTTGGTGCAATAGCAATTTTCTTCTACGTAGGAGCAGAAGTCGGTATATCAACTGCAATAGTTCCCTACCTTAAACAGACAGGCATGATGATCGGTGAAGCTGCAAAGCTCGCTGCAATGTACTGGGGCGGTGCAATGGTAGGCCGTTTCCTGGGCTCGATCAACCTGAGCGCGATGGAAAACAACAAAAAATTCCTCTATTCAGGTGCAGTGATCATTCTCGCCTTTTTTGTAGGCTGGATCGTAACAAGTTCGCAGATAAAGGACGGTGCATACATCTTCAACTCACAGCCGGTTAACGGTCTTATCTTCCTGGGTATCGCCCTTCTCAACTTCGTTGCAATATATTTCTCCAGGGGAAGCACGAACGTTGCTCTCGGAATCTTCGGTTCGGTTGCTGCAATACTTGTCTTTTCTGCAACTGTACTCAGCGCCAACGTCGGAATCTGGGCACTTCTTTCGATCGGGTTCTTCAACTCAATAATGTTCCCGAGCATCTTTGCACTCAGTGTGAGGGATCTTGACAAGAATGAAATGCCTATGGCCTCCGGCATCATCAATACACTTATCGTAGGCGGTTCGGTTATCCCGCTGGTTATGGGCTGGTTTACGGATCATGCCACCGTTCGTATTGCAATTATCGTCCCGCTTGTATCATACCTTTACATTATATTCTTTGCGCTTAAGGGAAGCAAGATCAGGAAGTAAGAGTCTGTAATAAATCCGAAAATGAAAAAAGTAGCTATAGGAATAGATATTGGCGGGACAAACACCGCTATTGGTGTGGTCGACAGCGAAGGCGTTGTACTTTATGAAAGAAAACCGCAGATGCCAACTCCGCAGAAAAAGGAGAATCCCAATATGACGCAGGCGGTATCTGATGCCATCCTGACAAAATATATCTCCGACCTGACAGTCGAGATTAAAAAAGCCATCGAGACTGTAAAACAGATCAATCCACAGATTGAGGTGATGGGTATCGGGATCGGAGCCCCGAATGCAAACTATTACAGCGGTACTATTGAATATGCACCAAACCTTCCGTTCGTGGGTGTTGTGCAATTTGCCTCGATGGTGCAGAAGAATTTTCCCGGTATCAAATATGTAAAGCTCACGAACGATGCCAATGCCGCTGCCCTGGGTGAGATGATTTACGGCGGGGCAAAGGGTATGAAGAACTTTGCAATGATGACAATTGGTACCGGCCTGGGAAGCGGGCTCATTGTCAACGGCGACCTTGTATACGGCGCCGATGGCTTTGCAGGTGAATGCGGTCATGTTACGGTGGTTCCGGGAGGGCGTCTTTGCGGTTGCGGCGGGCATGGCCACCTCGAGGCTTATTGCTCTGCCACCGGGATTAAGCGTACGGTTTACGAGCTCCTCGCAAAATACAACCCTGCCAACAGTCCGCTTTCGGACATCCCGATGAACGAAATGTCATCAAAAGTGGTGTTCGATGCCGCTGAAAAAGGCGATGCCGTTGCCCTTGAGGTATTCCAGATAACAGGTGAGATACTGGGACGTGCACTGGCCGATACAGTTCATTATATCAGCCCCGAGGCAATATTCCTCTTCGGAGGAGCTGCTGCCGCAGGCGACTATATCTTCAAGCCGACCAAGGAAAGCATGGAACGTCACCTGATGCCTGTCTTCCGCAATAAAGTCAAGATCCTCCCTTCAAAACTCAAGGAAAGCTCGGCAGCCATTCTTGGTGCCAGCGCCCTTGTCTGGAAGGAAATTGAGAAAAGCTGAAAAACAGCAATAAAACAGACAGTTCTGTTCAAAATCCATTCCTGGCCGGAAAACCCGGCCAGGAATTTTCTTAAAAGATGTAAGAAATGAAATATACAAGGATTCTTCTGAAGCTGAGCGGTGAAGCGCTGATGGGAAACAGCTCTCATGGCATATCCAAAAATGTGCTTACAGGGTATTCCGAACAGATAATCGAGGTTGCCAGGCTCGGCTGTGAAGTAGCCGTTGTAATAGGCGGCGGGAACATCTTCAGGGGATTAAGCGGCACGCAGTCGGGATTCGACAGGGTCAAGGGCGACCAGATGGGCATGCTCGCTACAGTCATAAACAGCCTTGCACTTGAAAGCGAGATAAGGAACCTCGGATGTGACGCGAAAGTCTTTACCTCAATCAGGATGGAGCCTGTCGGGGAATTGTATAACAGGGACAGGGTCGCTGAGCTGCTCAGGAATAAGTGTGTTTGTATCATTGCCGGCGGGACCGGTAACCCCTTCTTTACAACAGATACCGCCTCCGCGTTGAGGGCCGTCGAGATCTCGGCAAATGTCCTGCTCAAGGGAACAAGAGTTGATGGCGTTTATACCGCTGACCCGGAGAAGGATCCGAACGCAACCAGGTTTGAGAAGATATCATTCGCGGAAGTTATCGAAAAACGACTGCAGGTGATGGACTCCACTGCCTTCACGATGTGCCGCGACAATAACATGCCGATTATTGTTTTTGACATGAATTCGAGGGGAAATCTCCTGAAGGTTGTTAAGGGTGAAAAATGCGGAACTCTTGTAAATTGATTACAGGCTTTGATTTTCCTGCTATTTTTTTAAATTTGTTTGCCTTTTGACAGTTAAACACTTTCAATTCCAAAGAAATGAACGAAGAACTTGAACTGGTAATCGAAGAGACTAAAGACAGGATGGAGAAGGCAATCGAGCATCTCGAGCATGAGCTTGCACATCTCAGGGCCGGCAGGGCCACACCTGCCCTCCTCGACGGCATCACTGTCGATTATTACGGGGTTAACTCCCCGCTTAACCAGGTATCAAACATTAACACTCCCGATGCCAAATCCATACTGATCCAGCCATGGGAAAAAACCATGCTGGGCACGATTGAAAAAGCTATCCTCGCGGCCAATATCGGACTCACACCTGTTAATAACGGTGAAATTATCCGTATCAATGTGCCCCCTCTCACGGAAGAGAGAAGGCACCAGCTGGTAAAACAGGTCAGAAACGAGGGTGAAACTGCCAAGATCAGCATCCGTAACTCACGTAAATGGGCTAATGACGAACTGAAGAACCTCCTTAAGGAAGGAATGCCCGAGGACCTTGAAAAAAACGGTATCGAGAAGATACAGGAGATGACCAACGATTTCTCAATCAAGGTAGATAAGGTTGTGACCCAGAAGGAGAAAGATATAATGACTGTATAAGTATTTACAGTAAAAAATTGAAACAGGCCGGCTAATACCGGCCTGTTTCTTTTTTGACATTATCATTTACACGCGGAGAGCTTACCGATATTTCAGAGGGTACTCTCTTTATTTACCGGGGATAAGGCGGAGAGTATACCTGACGTTTGATTTCACAGCCTGTTCAGAAAAATGATCCTTGTAAAACTTGCCGTCGAGGTAGGTCTCAAGCTGCGAAAGGTAAAACTCCGTCCCCGGGACGCCCGAGTTACCGGTAGGTATGACTGTAAGGGATTCGTCCCAGTCTGCAGTGTTGAAGATATGCCTTTCTGAGGCCCCATGGTTGGCAATCATTGTGCTGTCGTAAGAATACGGGGCAACAGTATGATCTGAACCGCCGATCCTGTACAACCGCGAGTTAAGCGAGAAGGCCCTGTCGAGAATTTTAACTGACGAGAGAGGATGCACGAGCCTGATCTTATGCAGGTCGCCCCATTTCCATCCCGAAATATCGCTCCCATATTTTCCCGACAGGTAGGAAACAGTACCTTTAAAACTCTTCAGCATGATATCATCGAGGGTTTCCTTTCCGGGAGTACTTATGTCATCTACCCATTCGTCCGGACCGCTGGTGAGAATCCTGTAAACATAGTAATCGCGATAGGTAAAATCCAATCCACGATACAGGTCCCCCAGCTCGTCAGCAAGAAGATTATCCTGGAGCTTAAAATGAAAGATCTCGAATACCGAGGGGGCAACCTGGTCCTTGTTCATATCATAATCCCAGCCTTTGAGTGTTTCAAATGCAGCTTTCTCAAGTGGGTTAAAATCATTCTCATGAGGTTCCAGCTTCAGAATGAATGGTGTCAGCATTGCAGCATAGTTGGAATGCTGATCGGTTATCATCCGTTTAAAATCTTCAATATCAAACTTCTGCTTCTCATTCAGCATCTGCCTTATCCTGTTGATCCTGAACGGCATCACAAATTCCGCGCTGATAAAGTACGGGTAATCGACCGTTACGGTCCTGTTGTTTGCCGAAGAAACGTAGCCGGTATCAGGATTAAAGCTCGATGGAAGCTGTTCAAACGGGACGTATCCCTTCCAATCGAACTCAGATGTCTCGCCATTCCTGATTATGGTCCCGTTGCCCTTCCTCAGCGGAATGGCTCCCCCTGTATTCAGACCAATATTGCCATCAACATCAGCATAAACAAAATTCTGGCTGACAGAGCGGAACGAGCTGATTGCCGTTCTGAAATCCTGCCAGTTGGAGGCCCTGTTAAGAAGATAAACCGCCTTTATCTCATCGCTTTTGTCATATCCCGACCATCTCATTGTCAGCACAGCATCATCAACGTTCCTGAACCCCGAAATTACCGGGCCCCGGTGTGTGAATCGCAGCTTTTTCCTTACCTCGGTTCCTCCTTTAATTTTGATGATCTCTTCACGGACAAGCATGTTTTTCCAGCTCCCGTTGAAGAAATACTGGTTGGAATCTGCCGGGTTGATCTTTTCCATGTAAAGATCAATATCATCGACCATCAGGTTAGTCTCTCCCCATGCTATCCTCTCGTTATGACCGGCAACGACAAAGGGCTGGCCCGGGACAACCACTCCGGTAACATTCAGCTTGCCAGGCACGACCTCGTGCATCTGTATCCATATCCCCGGGGAAGACAGGCCGAGATGCATGTCGTTCGACATAACCGGTTTTCCCGTCCAGGTCTTCCTCCCTGCAACTGCCCAGTTATTGCTGCCGGTGAATGTTGTAATACCTTTCGACTCAAGCTTATCGAACGATTTAAACAACTCCTCGGCTTTTTTCAGCGTGGCATTGTCGAGTTTGAATTCAGGGAACACATAAGCAGAAACTGCCTTCCAGTCGGGAATGAGCTCATTTGCCTTATCAACACCGAATTTTTTCACTAGCCTGTAATTCTCAATGTCGGCGTTAAGGTTTTCCTTGGCTAGATCCCAGCCCATATAGCCGATTATGTTGGCCTGATCCTCCAGCTTCCATGGTTCTGGTGTGTACGACAGAATCCTGAATTCCGGGGGAAGCTTTTTGCCGGCCATAGCAATGTAGCTGTTAACCCCGTCGCAATAGGCTTTCATTGCTACCAGTACCGTGGGATCAGCTTCCTGTATTACCAGTTTCGACTTATTTGTCATATCGAGGCTGCGGAGGAAAAGATCTGTATTTACAAAGTCTTTCCCGAATATCTCCGATAGCCTGCCTGTTGTGGCCCTGCGGATCAGGTCCATCTGCCAGAGCCTCTCCTGGGCCATCACATAGCCTACGGCAAAGTAGAGATCGTGTTCATCCTTTGCATATATATGCGGAACGCCTCTTTCGTCGCGGTAAACCGTCACCCCTGAATTAAGTCCCTTGAGTTCAAGTTCTCCGCTGTACCTTGGTCTGCCGCTATGTCTGATACCGGAAATGAAAATAAATCCCCCGGCAATAATGATTACCAGCAAAACTGCCAGTCCATAAATTATGATCCTCAGGATTTTCATAAGATTAAGATTAAAGTTTATGAAAGATACGATATTCTGAATATAATTCTATCAACCTGAACCTTAAGCCAGTTTCAGTATTTCGCACCCCTCAGCCCGCTTGTACAGTTCCTGCATATCGCGATATTTCTCCTGTTTCGCAGGACCTCGTCCCTGAAATTCATGAACTTCTCGCCATACCATATCTCCCTGAAGGTATTTTTATTCAGGTCGCCCATCGCGTATGAAGCATCCTTGTCGAAGCAGCATGGGACAACGATCCCGTCCCATGTCACCACCGGACTGAACCACAGCCTCGAGCACCTTGATGGGAGTGAGCTTTTCACTACTAACTGGCCATCCGACTTCCTGTATCTTCTGAACTTTTCATCCTCAGGCATCCAGCACTCTGCCATCCCGGGATGTATAACCTGCATAGACTTAAGACTGAACCTGCATTTCATTTCCTTCGCGAACCTCCTGGCGTCAGCTACCTGTGATTCATTATGCCTGTTCACAAGGAACTGTATCTCAACCTTAAGCGCCGATTTGTTCCTTCCGATCGCCTGGCTCAGCTCCCTGATTCCACCCATCACCCTGCCGATGTTCCCGTTCCTCCTGTATTTAGTGTAAGTCTGGTTATCCATCCCGTCGAGAGACACGATTACCTTACCCAGGTTTGAAAGAGACAGTTTTTCGGCATTTGCACGATCAATAAAGTGTCCGTTTGTCGATATCGTCATCCTGGCGGATACCGGGACGGAAATGAGCTGGAAAAAACCCGGATGCAACATCGGCTCTCCCTGGAAATAGAGCAATGCTTCAAGAAAACCCGGGTCCCCTTCGAATATCTTTCTGAAAAGCAGGAGGTCGATATAACCTTTTTTTCTAGTCATTTCGCCCGAGCCCGACAGGCATTCGGGGCAGGCAAGGTTACAGCAGTTTGTCAGTTCAACGGCTATGGAAGGCGGCATTCCCCATAATACAGCCCGGTTCCTAATAAGGCTCGCCGGATAGGCGACTGCCCCGAGGAACGCCCCGAAGTACTTTTTAAATGCCAGATTGCTCATGACTGAAATGCACTGTCAATTTATAAAATTTTTGTTTTTGATATAGGGTACTGAACAATACATCCGGTCATAGAGTTGAAAAGAAAATAGTTTTTAAGTTTTTACCTTTTAATATTCAATGCCATGAAAAAATTTAATAAAATCTCAGTAACCGCAGCCGTTCTGCTGATGTTATTCGCAGTTCAGGCTGCAATTGCGGTTCCTTCCCCCGAAAGAAGGAAAGGCAACCCGCAGGATGTGCTTACCATCAGGGGAAAGGTTATCGACAAGGATACAAGAGCTCCGCTCGTATTTGCATCTGTAGTTGTAAAGGAAACCAACGTCGCAACCGTTACCAATATTGATGGTGAATTTTTAATCAAGGTCACGGATCTTGCAGCCTCAAAGAACCTTGAGTTCGTGTTCCTGGGTTACAAGAACAAGACCCTGCCACTGTCGGATATGAGGGACAACGGCTACAAGAATGTGATAGAGCTGGAGTCGGCCCCGATTCCTATCCAGGAAATAGTCGTCAAACCCATAATGCCCGATGATATTGTCCAGAAGATGGTAGCCGAGATAGGCAAGAACTACGCTACCGTTCCAAACCTCATGACGGCGTTTTACCGTGAAACTATCAGGAAGAACAGGACCTATGTAAGTATCGGCGAAGCACTCGTAGAGATCTTCAAGGCTCCCTACAGCAATGCTCTCCGTTTCGACGGGACCAGGATCTACAAGGGCAGAAAGAATGTTGATACGGAAAAGGTCGATACACTTCTCTTTAAGCTACAGGGTGGGCCAGTAACCTCGTTGCAGCTCGATATCGTAAAGAACCCCGAACAGATCCTCACCCAGGAGTCGATGAAATACTACGACTATAAACTTACCGGTGTTGTGGAAATTGACGGCAGGCCGAACTACGTTGTAGAGTTCCTGCAGAAGCCAAGTGTCGAGATCCCGTTATTCATGGGCAAGCTTTTTATCGACACAAAGACCTTTGCCCTCGCCCAGGCCGAATTCGGGTTCAACCTTTCAAACAAGGAGGAAGCTACTTCTCTCTTTATCAAGAAAAAACCCCTTGGAGTTGAAGTTACCCCCGATGTTGCAACATACCTCGTAAAGTACCGTATGCAGGACACCAAGTGGTATTTCACCTACTCGAGAGCAGAAGTAAAATTCAAGGTTAACTGGAAGAAGAGACTGTTCCATACCAACTTCACGACAATGTCGGAAATGGCGGTAACAGACAGAACTGACCAGGAAGTTATTAAATTTGCAAACAAGGACAAGATGAAGTTTTCGGATATCTTTCTTGAAGAAGTCTCCGCGTTCGCCGATCCGCAGTTCTGGGGTGATTACAATGTGATCGAACCCGACCAGAGCATTGAATCTGCAATACACAGGCTTGCAAGAAAGGTCAAGTTCAGCGACAGGCAGAAATAAACCGTAAGGTCAGATATGATCAGGGAATCTGAAATAATAGGGAGGATCAGACAAGGTGACATCAGGGAATTTGAGACACTTTTCCGATCCTCCTATGCTTCCCTGGTAAAATACGCCGGAACCATGATAAAAGACCGGGATACGGCTGAAGAGATAGTACAGGATCTTTTCTTCAGGCTCTGGCAAAACAAGGAAAAATTAAGTATCGAAAGTTCTTTAAATGGCTATCTGTTCAGGTCCGTACACAACAGCTGCCTTCATCATATAGAACACATGAAGGTAGTAAATCGTCACGCGAAGGAGATGCTCCTTGAGCCCGAGTCTGGAAATGAAGATCCCCTTATGATGATCCAGTACAGCGAGCTCCAGGCAAAAATTGCCGCCATCCTGGAAAAACTTCCGGAACGCTGCGGGAAAATCTTCTGCATGAACAGGTTCGAGGGACTAAAGTACAACGAGATAGCTCAGAAGCTGTCGGTTTCAGTTAAAACAGTGGAGGCAAATATGGGCCGTGCCCTGAAAGAGTTCAGGAAAGCCCTGGCCGAATAGAAAATAAGGAAGATGGAAGAGATAAAAAAATATTCAGATCGCGACTGGGAAGAGCTTGCAGCCAGGTTCTCGGGTGAACAGGTACCCCAAGGCAGTGAGAATGCAAGTACCGGCAGTGAGGACATTTTAATGACTGAAAAAAAGTGGAAAGAGATTGGAATGACAAACATTAAAGGAGAAATTGACGTTGACAAAGCATGGAACAAGCTCCATGGCAGGTTGAAAGAAAATGAACTCACAGGCAAAACGGTAAGGATCAATGAAAGAAGAAGTGCAAGTGTTTTCCTTCGTATAGCAGCCTCGGTTGCCATTATTGCCGCCCTTGGAATTACTGCACTGCTAATCGACAGATCAGGAATACTTGCAGGCGATAAGACCTTCATCGCGGCAAACGACCAGAGAAACATGGAGGTTTCCCTTCCCGACGGAAGCAAAGCATGGATGAACAGGAACTCCCGGCTTTCTTACAACCCGAAAAGGTTTAATGCCACAAGGAAAGTTAACCTTACCGGCGAAGCATTCTTCGATGTCGTTCACGACGCCTCCAGACCGTTTACAATCGATGCAGGGAAAGCAATGGTGGCTGATATAGGAACCTCGTTCAATGTAATCACAAACAATGATAATGATGAAGTTGAAGTATTTGTAAGTTCCGGTAAGGTTCTTCTTTCGGATCATTCCGATTCGAAGAAAATGATTCTTGATCCTGGCTATGTGGGAATATTGAGTACTTCAGAAATCACAAAAACAGTAAATAAAAACCAGAACTACCTCTCATGGAAGACTGACATCCTGATATTCAATGGTGAAAAGATGAGCACTGTTATTAAAGATCTCAAGAGAGTCTATAATATCAGTATTGTTGCTGATAATCCCGGAATACTTGATAAGCAGCTTTCGTGTACTTTCGATAAGACACCGACGGATGTGATTATTTATAATATCTGCCTGGCATTCCAGCTGAAATACAATAAAGAGGGAAATATTTACCATCTTTCGGAAAAATAAATGATGCTGGGAGATGTTATCTTCCGATATCCATAGATTAAGGAGGCTTTTATCGATCATGCCTCTGATCTTAATCCTCACTGCTCATCAGGCTTATGGCCAGGTGAGCATTCTTGATTCAGCATTTACATTCCATGAAGGGAAGGTGAAGACAGGTACCGCGCTGGGTCTTATCACAAAACAAACAGGCTTTTATTTTACTTTCGACAGCAAGCTTGTAGACATTGAAAGGAAAAGGGAATTAACATTCAAATCTGTCAGGCTGAGCTCAATTCTCGACAGCCTTCTCACAAACGACTCGCTCCGGTACTCTGTAATAAACAAGTATATTATTATCTACAAAGCCGACCCCGAACCACCTGCCGTGAGCCATCCCACGGAATGGGTCACAAAGAATATCACCGGAACCATAACCGATTTTGAAACCGGGGAGCCTTTATCTTTTGCAACGCTGGGAATTATCCGTACAGGAAAGGGTACTGTCACGAACAGCAATGGAGAGTTTGTTCTGAAAATTACACACGACTGTCTTAACGACTCGCTCACGGTATCCTACCTGGGATACATTAACAGGACCATCCCGGTAAGGCAGGCACTGGGGAACAATTTTAATATCAGGATGAAAAGGGAATTTATCTCTATCCCCGAAATTGTCATCAGGAACCAGATGCCGCAGGAGATTGTAAGGAAAGCCTATAACGGCATCTCCAAGAATTATGGTACTGCCCCGGCCAACCTGTCGGCTTTCTACCGCGAGGCTGTTCTGAAGAAGAACCTTCTTCAGATCTACTCCGAAGCGATCCTTCAGATCTACAAGAGTTCCTACACGGGACTGATTCCAGGCGACCAGGTCAAAATTCTTAAGAGCAGGAAACTTGAAAATGCGGGATCCAGGGATACCCTCACTATCAGGCTTAAGGCAGGTTTAAGCTCCTGCCTCTTGCTCGACGGTGCAAAGAACCCATTTGATTTTATCCAGCCCGAGAACTTCAGCCAGTACGATTACCGCATGACCGATATTGTGACAATTGACGATGAGTCGGCTTATGCAGTTGAATTTGAGCAAAAACCCTCGGTTGATATTCCTCTTTTCAAGGGAACGGTTTATATCAACACGGGCAATTTTGCCATTGTACAGGCTGAATTTGAGATAAATCCCTCGATGATTCAAAAGACGAAGGATGAATTTGTAAGCTACCAGTCGAGGGGGTATTCAATGTGGCCGGTTGCAATCAGGTACTTTGTGAACTACAGGAGATCAGACAACAGGTATGTCCTTAACCATGTGCGCGGGGACCTGAGATTTATCGCGAAGAAAAAGTCGAAACTCTTCGGCAGCTACTTCGATGTTTTCTTTGAAATGGCGGTGACGGATGTTTCCACCCGGAATGTCAGTCGTTTCGAAAGAAGTGAAATTGCACCAATCTACTCCATCTTTTCAAATACAATCTCAAGCTATGACCCCACATTCTGGGGTAACCAGGATTTTCTGAAGCCTGAGGACAACCTTCTCCAGGCACTGAAGAACATGAAGGTAAAGATGCAATTATTCTCCAAGGAGGACCAGCTTCCCTGAGAAGTAATTTATAGATTTTCAGCCATGGCTGCCGGAACGCCTGCCTGCAACTCAGTGCCTCGGTCCTGCAATCAGTACTTATCGATAATCTTGTACAGTTCAGTGAGATCGGGTGTCAGGATAATTTCTGTCCTGCGGTTCTTCTGCCTTGCTTCAACACTGTTCCTGTCATCGACAGGCAGGTATTGGCTGTGACCGGCAGCCGTCAGTCTCTTTGGATCAATCTTCGACCCTTCTAGCAGTGTGCGCACAACGGTGGTGGCTCTTTTAGTGCTCAGGTCCCAGTTATCCTTAAGCTGACCCCCTGCAGGATTATAAGGAACATTATCGGTATGACCCTCAATCACGGTCTGAATATCCGGGTTTTTCTCGAGGACCCCTGCCAGCTTTTTAAGTGCTGCCCGCCCATTTGCATCTATCTCCCAGCTGGCTGTTTTGAAAAGAAGCTTATCCTCCAGCGAAACATAGACTTTACCGTTTTTCATTGTAACGGTAAGTCCCTTGTTCTCAAAACCAAGCAGTGCATTTGACACCTTGTTTTTAAGATCCTGCACTACCTGCTTCTGATCATCAAGAATTTTCTGCAGCTCAGCCATCTTGGCATTTCTTTTATCCAGCTCGAAAGACATCTCATCGAGCGATGCTTTCTTCGTATCGAGCGATTGTTCAAGCTGCCTGAGAAGATCTTCCTTCTTCTGAAGGTTTTCCTGGGCGACCTGGAGTTCGGAAAGAAGCTTGCGTGTTTCACTCACGTTACCCTTGATCAGGTCCTCCTGCGCGTTCTGCATATCATTCACTTTCGCCAAGAGCTTGTTATACTCTTCCTTCAGCCTGTCTCTCTCGGCCGAAACTTTCTGTGTTCCCTGCCTCAGGCTGTCCGATTCTTTTTTGAGTGACTCAAGCTTTGCCTGAAGCTCGGTGTTGGTCATCGAAAGGTATATATTCCTTGCCTTCAGCGTATCTCTATCCGTGAGTGTCTGCCTGCTGCTGTCTTCAAGACTCTTGTATTTTCTACCTGAAACGCAGGAACCCAACGTAAGGATTATGGCTGATGTCAGTACAGTGATTACCCAAAGTTTTTTCATCTCATTAAAAAATTATATTTCCCTGAATCATTTTTGCCTTTCCGGTGTTCTAAGAAATACAGTACTGACAAAAATAAGAAAATCCACTGTGAGCCATGGCAAACCTCGAGGGAATAATAATTATTATCTTTGCATGGCGATTGAAATCGTGATCACCAGATGAATAGCGGAGACAGCCTGTTAAGCCGGATCAAGGACCCGGAAGATATAAGAAAACTTGAACCTTCGGATCTCGTTAAGCTGAGTGCTGAACTCAGGCAGTTTATCATTGATATCGTAAGTACCAACCCTGGTCACTTCGGAGCTAGTCTTGGAGTGGTTGAGCTGACTGTGGCCCTTCACTATGTCTTCAATACTCCATACGACAAGATAATCTGGGATGTAGGGCACCAGGCATACGGCCATAAAATACTCACTGGCAGGCGTGACATTTTTCATACCAACAGGAAATACAAGGGAATAAGCGGGTTCCCGCGCATTTCGGAAAGTGAATTTGATGCATTCGGTACGGGTCATTCCTCAACATCCATTTCGGCTGCTCTCGGGATGGCGGTGGCTGCCAGGCAAAAAGGCGAGGACAGGCAGGTTGTTGCAGTAATCGGTGACGGTGCCATGACGGCGGGAGAGGCATTTGAAGGGTTAAATAATGCCGGCATGGAAAAAACAAATATCCTTGTGATCCTGAACGACAATAATATTGCAATCGATCCCAATGTTGGTGCACTAAAGGAGTACCTGCTCGACATCACCACCAGCAAGACATATAACAGGTTCAAGGATGATGTCTGGAGGATACTGGGGAAAATCGGTAAGCTGGGCCCGAATGCAAGGTCACTTGCTTCCCAGCTCGAGGCTGGTCTGAAAAGCACCATCCTCGACAGGAGCAATCTTTTTGAAGGAATGAATTTCAGGTATTTCGGTCCCATCGACGGGCATGATGTTCTTCACCTTACTGACGTGCTTAGCGACCTTAAGAAAATTCCCGGACCGAAGCTTCTCCATTGTCTTACTGTAAAAGGTAAAGGGTTCAGGCAGGCGGAAGAGAACCAGACTAAATACCATGCACCCGGTCTGTTCAACAAGGATACGGGAGAGATTATAGAATCGGCATCCGGCTGCGGTCCACTGCCATACCAGGAGGTTTTCGGAAGAACTATTCTCGAACTTGCCCGGAAGAATGATAAGATATGCGGGATTACACCTGCCATGCCTTCAGGCTGTTCCCTGTCAATAATGATGAAGGAATTTCCCCAGAGGACCTTCGATGTGGGAATTGCCGAGCAGCATGCAGTGACTTTCTCGGCAGGCCTTGCCTCCCAGGGTCTGATACCATTCTGCAATATCTATTCAACGTTTCTACAAAGGGCATACGACCAGGTGGTTCACGACGTGGCGCTGCAGAACCTCCATGTTGTATTCTGCATCGACAGGGGTGGGATCGTAGGTTCAGACGGCGCAACGCATCATGGTTTTTTCGATATCGCCTTTATGCGAAACATACCTAATATGATTGTCAGCTCGCCGATGGATGAGATAGAGCTCCGTAATCTTATGTACACGGCACAGAACGGCTCAGTGCCAGGACCTATCAGTATTCGTTATCCGAGAGGGTGCGGTGTGAGGACCGAATGGAACCTGCCGTTCGAAGAGATACCCGTGGGCAAAGCCAGAATGATTTCCGACGGTGAAGATATGGCTTTGCTCAGCTTCGGTCATCCCGGCAATTTTGCTGCGGAGGCAGTAAGGACCGTGTCGCGTGAAGGAATTTCCGCGGCCCACTACGATATGAGGTTTGCAGCACCCCTCGACACCGATACTCTTCATCATGTCTTCAGGAAATTCAGCAAGGTAATTACTGTCGAGGATGGGATCTTAAAAGGGGGTTTTGGCAGTGCCGTGATCGAATTCATGAATGATAACGGCTACAAGGCTGATGTAAGAAGACTCGGAATACCAGATTATTTTGTTGAACACGGGACGCAGTATGAGCTTATCAGGGAATGCGGCTTCGACACAGCGAGTCTGGTAAATGAGATACGTAAGATTTTAAATAAATCAACCATCTGATCAAAAGTTTTTAATATTTTCGCAGTCCTGACCCCACACCAAGGCCGGGTCGGATGAGTTGCCAGTATGGTAAATTATACGCCCGGATGGCGGAATTGGTAGACGCGCTGGTCTCAAACACCAGTGGTAGCAATACTGTGCCGGTTCGATCCCGGCTCCGGGTACATGAACAGAGAGAGAGCGGTCATAACCGCTCTTTGTTTTGCCTGTGGTGTAATATAATTACCGGTATTATTTTCCCAAACCATCATTTTATAGTTAGAGGAATGGAACAAGATCCGGTACTCCCGTCAGCCATTACTCCTTCAACAGTAATGACATAATCGCCCGGTTCGTCGGAGGTGTAAAACGAGACACTGGCTTTGCCATCCGTCCCGGTAATGATATCCGGTTTCCAGTACAGGGTATTCCTGAAGTCCGGGATACGGCTTGAACCGGCATCTGATCTTCTATAGTCAGGAGAAGAAAAACCCGTTGGTACCTGGCATCCCTCAAAAACCTGCCTGAAAACTGAATTATCATAGTCAGTCACGCTCAGGTTTCCTTTCTTCGTTACCACATTCACTATCCCGTCAAAAATATATTCCGTAAAAAAATACCTGGAGTTGAGGATGTCGATCCGTTCAATCTCTTTTGAGCTGACATCAAGCAGTTTACCGAGGTTATAGAAAGGTATCCCATCGACGAGCACCAGGGGATTGCTTTTACCTCCTGAATAAGTTAGGTTGATGAGCTTAAAAACATAGTCCTTATTTTTTTTCGTGACAAGGATATCGGGGACAAGTTCTTTAATTACCTCTTTCATTGTTGTCAGCTCTATGTAGTCGGACAGCCTGATGGTCTTATCCGGTACACCAAAAAAATCATTGAGCTTTCCAGGCTGGGCCCGCCTGTCGGGCCCGGGTCCGGACGATGCATAGATGCTGCTTACCTGCATGCTTATAACAGCCTTGTTTATTTCATCGGCAACAGTACTGTCAATGCTGAAATGAGGAGGAGCATGACCGCTGAAGGTGGTGCAGAAAGGCTGCTCAAATTCAACGTAGTAACCTTCTGTGACAGATTTCATCGGCTGTATCACTATTTCATTCATCCCGGCATTATTCACCACAAAATTGAACTTGCCTGAAGAGTCAGTCTTTGCAAACTGGCATCTTGCAACCCTACCGACAAATGAAAGTGAAATGTCGGTGTTTCTAAGAGGTTCGTGGCTCTGCTTGCTTCTCACTGTTCCGCTGAGAAGATGGCCACCAAGCTCCGGCATAAACTCAGGGACAGAGTCGGATGTGTTATGAACACCTGTTTTACTGATCCCGTTCTTCTTTAATTCGAGAAGCCTGTCATTAATATGGCTTTCATCCATGCCTGCGAGCCACTCTCCAGGTATGGCGGAATATACTTCCCGGTTATTGAGATTCATCCGGGTTCCTGCCAGGACTCTTTTTACAACACTAACCGACATGTCGGCAACTGCAGGGCCACCGTTCGGGTTCCTTGCCTCAATGTCCACTATAACCTTCTGCCTTTCAGTGTATTCATTCCCGGGAGTACTGAGCCTGATCACAAGACCATTACCCGGGCTCTTGAATATCCACCTCTCGCTGAGCAAGTTTCCTTCATTGTCTGAAAGCAATGCCAGCGAAGTTCCGGCAGGGATCTCCTTGCCCGGGAAAACAACCAGGGTGTCGTATATTAAACTGATCTCCCGCGATACGGCGGGAATTTTTCCTGAATAGATACTAATCCTGCCCTGTCTCATCGTTATGGCAGCGTCGCCCGATCTCTTTATCCTGAATTTAAAGGAGGAATTTCCCTGGGTGGGTTGTACCGAAATGATGAATCCACCTGCCTGTATATCAGGAAGTTGTTGTTTTAAAAAAGCTCCTTCAGGTGACCTGTACCTGAAATAAAGCCTGTCATCTTTTACAGGATTAACAGTGAAAATCCCGAATCCGGAGGAGTCGGTCGTAAGCGAGGTAACAAGTTCTCCCCTGCTGTTTATTATTTCTCCGGTCAGTCTCAGGGGCGCTCCGCCTGTTGCCCGGGTCCTTACCTCTACCCTGTTGTTTAAACCGGCAACCAGTTTTCCCCCTTCGGGAAAAAATCTTACAGAATCGGCACCTCTTTGGTTTGGAACATTTACAAGCCGTTCAATATTCCTGAAGGGATTTATCACGGATACATACCTGTAAAAGAAGCAGTCTTCACCGTAGTTCCGCATCCAGCTGGTATAAGCCCTGATCAGGTAATTGCCTGTAGTAAGTGTATCAGGAAGCCGCATCATTGCGGAGCTTGAGAATCCATCGCATGCAACCTTGACCTGCCTGATGATTATCCCTGAATTATTAAGCAATTCAAGGTAAACCACCTTACTTTCATTTTCGGGGGATGATGTCAGCTTCTCAAACTTAAGTATCTTCATCCAGACCTGTTCGCCGGTAATATATAAATCACGGTCCGTCTGAAGATATATCTCTTCCATGAAGTTCTTTCTGCCGGTCATTTCAGAGTTTAATACCCTTTCCTGCCCCGACACACCGGCAAAGGCCTGCAACAGAATTAAAAACAACAGAGGTTTTGCTGAATTCATAAGTATATCCCCGTTTATTTATCTGTCCAGAAATACGGAGTGACTGAAGAGCCTGACTTTTCGCAATCAGCGCACTCAATAGTTGTAAAGGACAATTTTGATAATTTGTAAGTTGTTGGATCATAAACAGGCTCAACGAATGAATACCTTTTACTGTTTATAAACATATTGTACATCTGTTCAAAAGTCATCGGCTTTTGCCTTGAAGTAGGATCGTAAAAATCCATTGGCGATACTGTAATCAGCTGGCAAGGATACAGGTAAACCGGGAGGTTCAAAGGTTCGATATCTTTAAGAAAATCGAGGTATATTCTTTTTTCGGAAACAGAAGATACCTGGAAATATCCAAGAACCATCTCCGACGGGTCCCTCTTGTTCTTAATGTTGCTTGCAACAGCAAAAGGCTGCTTGCCGAAGAGGTCGCCCAGGTTCTCTTCCACCATTTTAAGGTTGTTCCAGAAATTGTACTCATTCCTTGAAACTGAATATTGATGTATGATTATACTATAGCGCATAAGCAGCCTGCCCGATAGCTCCGATGCAATGAAGGTTATTGGTACCCCTTTGATCGGGCCGGTCGATCCCGGATTGATTTCTCTTGTAAGTATTTCAGTATTTTTGTTCGTTCTCCAGCAGAATTCCTTAATCTCTGACGGAGGCAGCGAGTTTATGGTGGAATCGTTAAGAAAAACATAACTTGTGGGATACGGAATCCGGAATTTCCATGTCTCATCAAATGTCCACCGGAGGTAGTTATTCTCTTCCTGCGGCTCTTTTGAATCCAGAAATATTGAGATCCCCTGGCGAAGAACAGTCTGGTTATTGTATAACCTGGAATCCTTGAAAAAATAGACTGTGTCAATTTCAGGCACCGGCAGCATTTTGCAGCTATCGGAAACATATTCATTGCCGTCGGACCGTGTTATATGCAGCTGGTATGTCCTTCCGGTCTCGCCCCTGAATGTAAGGCTGTCGGTTTTATATATACCGTTACCCGCAGGTAAAAGATCAGTTCTGACACCATTGTCGTCTGTAATATAAACGGTAGCATCAGAGATAGTCTTCGGAGTTGAATCCTGAGCCTCAATCGATTCAGTCAAACTAACCTTATAAGAATTATCTGCGTTCGTAACGAGACCGTCTACAACCATAACATTCCTGTATCCTGAAAGCTTTGGTGTATAAGGATCGACACATTTAACCGCTGAAAAAACGACTACCAGTAATATTAATGGACCAGATATTGATTTCGACATCAGCTTATGAATAATTAAGACAACTCCCCGACTTCCATTTCCCCCTAAAATACCATTTTGTTTCACCACCGTTCCTGAAATACTTAAAAAATAGCTCCACCCCGATAAGTACAGCTGCAAATGAACCTGTTCGGCATACTTAAGCATCTCCCGTCAGTTAATATGAAATTGCCAGCTTGCTGCCGGTCAATCTGTTCAACCTGCCGGATGTTAATTTGATTGTCTGTCAAACTTTATTTTAAAATTAATAATTGGATTGAACTGTCACACCAACCGGGGAGAGATTTAAGGAAAATTAAGAATATTTAATAGTACGGGTCGAAAAAAATCCGTTATTTAGTTTATTAATAAACCCGGCGACTATATGATCAGAACCACTGCATTCGTTTTATTGGCGTTGATATCAGGCAGTGTTTGCGGGCAATATTCCGGCATTTCCAGGACAACACGGCCGGGAGAAGAAAACAGGAATTACTTTTCACCCCTCATCAGGTCCCAGCAAAGTTACCTTGATACATTATATTATAAATCGATCACTATTCCCGACGAGCTGATAAACGGGAAAGAGTATATCCCATATTATTTCGGAAGCGGGACCAATCCTCTCCTTTTTTCCAATGTTAGCAGGAGGACAACACTGTTTTTCAGAGATGTCGCATATAAAAACATCAACCTTCACTACGATACCTACCTTGATGAAATTGTCTATTACGATAACAACAGGAAGGTTGATGGAATGTATCCGCAGATTATTTTAAACAAGGACAACATCAGGGGCTTTAATCTCTATTTTGATAACGACAGCATGGTATTCAGGCGTTATTCCTTTCCTGCTGAATATTCCGGAATTTTGAAAGACGGGTATTACGAGGTGGGTTACGAGGGAAAATCCCTGCTGCTGATCAGGCATCAATCTAAAATATACAACAAGGAGGGTGTAAATAAGTACAAGTATTCCCCGACGAACTATGTCTTCATAAATGGCACCTGGCAGAAAATTGCATCGAGATCAGGCTTTTTAAAAATGTTTGGAGAGAAAGAAAAGGAGATCAGCTCCCTGGTCAGGCATTCAAAAATAAATGTCAAAAAGGCGACGAGGGAGCAGATTTCCGGTATTCTGAGATACTTTGACAGTGGAGAAAAAGGAATGAAATAGAAGATGAAAAAAAGACTCCTCCTCGTTACTATACTCCTGTCTGTCATTGCACTGAGCATTGAAGCCCAGGACAAAAGCATTTCACTTACCTTTTCAAAGATCCTGTTCAGGGATCTGGTAGATACAGTTGAAAAAACAGTACCTGTAAAAATATATTACTCCAGCAAATGGGTTGACAGTCTTTATCTTAAGGTTGATTCAAGAAATGATTCCCTGAGCGGGTTGTTCAGCAAATCGCTTACCAGTTCCGGGCTTAATTTTATTATTACCGATAAAAACAAGCTCATCTTCTCGAAAGGCTTCGCAATCAAAACCAATTTTAACAGCGAGTACAGGGAATATCTTAAAAGGAGCCTTACTGCAGCCGATACTACAAAATACAGTCTCCCTTCCGGCAAACAGGAAGACCTGGCGGTTAACGATGAATATAAAGTTTTTAAGATAGGGAACCCTTCCTCCGCGAACAGTAACGGTTATGCAATATTATCGGGGTTTGTTACAAATGCGGATACAAAAGAAGCCCTTCCCGGTGTAATTGTCTATGTTGAGAAAATCAAGGCCGGGGCCATAACAAACAATGTCGGCTACTATTCTATTGAGCTTCCGGCCGGGCAATGCCAGGTGGAGTACAGGATGGTCGGGCTCAGGACAACAAGAAGGAACGTGGTAATCTACTCATCAGGCAGTCTCAACCTGTCAATGACTGACAAAACAAATGCTCTCAAAGAAGTTGTCGTATCAGCCAACAGGGACAACAATGTAAGGAATGAAAAAATAGGCATTGAAAAAATAAGCCTTAAGATGCTGAAGCAGATTCCCATGGGACTTGGGGCGACCGACCTCCTGAAAAGTTCGCTTCTGCTGCCGGGTGTCACCACGGTAAGCGAAGCCTCGGAAGGTTTCAATGTCAGGGGCGGAAGCACCGATCAGAATATGATACTTCTCGATGGCGCCCCTATTATCAATCCATCTCATTTCTTCGGATTCTTTTCGGCTTTCAACTCCGATATCATTCAGGACGTGATGCTGTATAAAAGCGGGATCCCTGCAAGGTATGGAGGAAGGGTATCTTCGGTAATGGATATAGTTCTCAAGGAGGGTACGCGTGAGAAAGTCAATGTAAGCGGCGGACTCAGCCCGTTCATGGGACAGCTTATGATCGAAGCTCCCCTGTTCAGGAAAAAGGGATCCATAATTCTGAGCGCCCGCTCCACATTTTCAGACTGGATACTCAAGATGCTGAACGATATTAAGCTCAAGAACAGCAGCGCTGGCTTCAACGACATGCAGGGGCTTTTCACCTACGACCTGAACAGCAGTAATACCATAGCAATCTCGGGGTATATAAGCAATGATAATTTCGACTATTATAAACAGAATGAATTTCATTACAGTAATTTCGCCTCTACCCTGAAATGGAAACACTCGTTCAGCCAGAAGTTTTCATCACAGGTCTCGGCAATATTAAGCAATTACGATTACCAGGTAGTTACAAAGGATGATTCACTCTCCGCCAACTCGCTCAAATACAAGCTTGACCAACAAATCCTGAAGGCAGATTTCACATTGTTTGCGAAAAACAACCAGAAGATAGAATTCGGTTTTAACGCCACATATTATTCCCTTTCACCCGGTACGCAGACGCCATTCGGGACGTATTCCTCAACAATTCCGAAGACACTGGAAAAGGAACACGCAATTGAACCTTCCCTGTACCTGAGCGATGAGTGGGAGATGACATCGCGATTGCTGGTCTCGGGTGGGCTGAGATTCAATTATTTCACCTACTTCGGCCCAAAGACCGTGTTCCTGTATAATCCATGGGAAACCAGGTCGGTCCAGAGTATTACCGACACACTTCACATTGGAAGCGGCAGCGTAATAAAATCCTACCCTGGCCTTGAATACAGGTTTTCAGCCAGGTTCATCATCACCCCTGCCCTCTCGGTTAAGGCCGGTATAAACAGCAATTACCAGTATCTGAATATGATTTCCAATACCACCTCCATGTCACCAACCGACATCTGGAAGCTGAGCGATAAATATATAAGACCCCAGAAGGGTGTACAGGTATCACTGGGTCTTTACAGGAATTTTGATGTTCATTCGCTTGAGCTGTCTGTGGAAGGTTATTATAAGAAGATGAATGATGTCCTGGATTACAAAGGCGGAGCTGTTCTTATCATGAATGAGCATCTCGAAACAGATGTCCTGAATAGTAACGGGAAAGCCTATGGGGTAGAGTTCATGCTCAGGAAGCAGTACGGGAAATTATCGGGATGGGTCAGCTATACCTATTCCCGGGTTTTCTACCGGGTCGACGGGACATATCCTGAGGAAAAGGTCAATAATGGAAATTACTTTCCTGCTAACTTTGACAAGCCCAACGACCTCAAGATAGTAGGCAACTTAAAGCTTTCGAGAAGGCTCAATTTCACCACAAACTTCCTGTACAGCACGGGAAGACCTATAACATATCCGGTTGCCTATTTTGATTTCCTTAATGTTACCAGGGTCTTTTATTCCGACAGGAATGCCTTCCGGATTCCCGATTACATGAGGCTTGATGTCGCTGCCACGGTCAATGGCAACCTGAAGCTGAAAAAGCTGAACCATTCCGCATTTACCTTCACAGTGTACAATCTTCTTGGAAGGAAGAACCCGTATTCGGTTTTCTTCAAGGTTGAGGATGGCACTGTAAACGGATACCAGATGTCGATCTTTGGCAAACCGATTTTCATGGTCACCTACAGCTTCAGGATAAAAGGCAATGCGAACTCAGATTTTTAGCCCCGCAACCGGTTATTTCTGGTCAGGATCCTTCATTACGTCCCTGATCTGTTTCCAGGTCACCAGCACGACTTTATTCTTTTTCAGCAAATCGGAAAACTCCTTGCTTGTGACCATATCGAGGTCCTTCTGACGCCAGGCAGATCCATAATCGTCATGCCCGCTGCAGATTGCTTTCATCTCGTCGTTATCTGTTCCCAGGTGTACAATAATCTGGTTCAGTCCGGGCTTGAGATTTTCTATTGCTGCTTTATAAGGGTCTATCCAGTTTCCCCTGATCATGCTGCGGTCTATCATGAAAAGATTGTCGAGAAGGAAAACGCTGTTTCCGAATGTCTTGCCCACATCCGGAGGAAGCATTGCCACATATGCCCGTGGGAAAAGTACAGGCAGTCCGTATTCGGCAGAAAGTTCGAGATAGACTTTGACGAGTGCCGGATTAGCCAGCACACTTCCCATATGAGTGTCGAGGTGCGTGGGATGGACACCGGCCGCAATCGCCTTCTCTATCTGGGCTTTAAGTTCTTTCCTTGCTTCTTCACCCTTTGCCACCTTTCCAAGATCCTCAACCGTTGCATAGAAATCCCCCTCCCTGTCGAGCAGGCTCGGAATCTGATCTGAAGGGGAAATTCCTCCCCATTTGTAATTTTCCCACTCGGCAGTCATTGTCAGGTGAATCCCGACATCAAGGGTTGGATGATCTTTGACATATTTTTCAATCTCCCTGGCCCATGGACATGGAACCATAATGCTTCCTGAGGTGATGCCACCGCAGTCGAATGCCTTTATGACCGCAGTATTTACCGAATGTGAAAGTCCCATATCATCTGCATGAATAAGCAGAAGTTTGGCATCATGCGGATAACCGAGTCGATCAGCCAGGTTTTTCCCGCCCTGAGGAGTCGCTGTCAGGCCGATGGATAGAATGACAGCCAGGAATGTCGATCTGTGAAGTTTCATTTACAGGAATTTATTTATGTTTATTTTTCCGTTGCTTCTTCTTTAAAGAATGCGGCTCTTCTCGGCGCCGGGCATTGGGAATCTTCTCCTTTAACCGAGGCCCATATGATACGGTTAAAAAGGTCATCCGGTACCCTGTCCTCCCTGCTGAAGTCAAGCTTTCCGCTGATGACTGACCACTTGTTTTCGGCGCTGTTCCTGAGGTTAAGGTCAACATTGCAGGGCCTGCATTTATAAGGTTCGTGACCAGCGGTCTTATCAAAACATCTGAACATCGGTGTGGCAGAAGCATCGTACTGGCTCATAGGGGGCAGCCCGAGGATAAGCTCTATAGTCCTGAGCATGGAGGCTGTCGAGTACATCGTATGATCCACGAAGCCCTTTTTTACAAATCCTCCTGCCACGAGTGCGACACTGCGATGAGCATCCACATGGTCGGGTCCGTTCTGGGCATCGTCCTCAACAATAAACACCACGCTTTCATTCCATACGCTGCTATGGCTGAGATAATCGACGAACATACCGACTGCCAGGTCGTTGTCAGCCACGTGTACAAAAGGCGTCGGCCGGTCTTTTGTCATCCCCTCGGTATGATCGTTAATGAACCTCAGGGTATTCAGCTGTGGAAGTCCGCCGGCTTTAACGAGGGAATCAAATTCATGCCTCCACTGATTAAACCTTACTGTATCCCGGACCTTCTGGTCCCAGCTTGTATAATAAGGACAAAAATGATCCCTCAGAACAGGCAGATTTGGTTTATAATCGTCGGCAAACTCACCGTATGTCCTGTAAGTTATTCCGTATCTTTTACAGAAATCCCAGATGAAACCGTCCTTATTGTTTGCAATTTCACGTGTCCCCTCGGAGTTATAGTCGCCTCCCCTGCCACCATAGCTCGTTGGCCATGTCTTTTCGAGGAAGTCCGTTGCATACCCTCCCATGCTCCAGTTATGCCCGTCGGCGCTTACCTCGCCATCGACATAAAAATTGTCAAGAAGGACAAATTCGCTGGCCACCGCATGATGGTTGGGAGTGATTTTCCGGCCGAACAGTACAAGACTGGTATCACCGTTGCCTTCTTTCATATCTCCCAGTACCTGGTCGTATGTCCTGTTTTCCTTGATTATATAAAATACATGCCTGATGGGTGACGGATCACCGACTTTCGAAGGAACAGGGTTTCCGGTTTCACCGGCCGACACAAAATTCCTTTCATGAGTATAGGGTGTATTGGCATAGACAGCTGTCGAAAAAACTGCCAGCTGTCTTGCATCCGGTTTGTCAATTACACTCAGAGTGCCGGTAAAAAGCGATCCGATATACTGCTCTTTTCTCACATTCTTTTTCCCGCTGTTCTGGTAGGCGACTTCGTTAACCACGGGTGATGGTCCGTACGGATTTGCCATGGAGGAGAAACCTTTCCCGTTGGAAACAAGTATTTTATTCCCTATCACCCTCACGCAGGTGGGGTACCAGCCGGTGGGTATAAATCCCTTGCTTTTTGATCTTCCGGGAAGTGAGACATCGAAAACTGCAAGACAGTTATTATCCGCATTTGCAATATACAGGGTTTTCTCATCTTCGCTTAGGGCAACACTGTTTGTGGTTGATCCCTGGGGTGAGCCCGGGTAGATTGAACTGGTGAGCACTTCTGCCACAATACCTCTCGCGAGATCGACAACTGAAACGGAGTTATCATTTGCATTCGCGACAAAAAGGTATTTTCCGTTCCTGGTAACGCACATATCATTCGGATTGTCACCGACAGCTACCGAACCGGTAACCTGCATCTTCCCGGTATCAAATAGTATGACCTTGTTACAGCCCCAGCAGGTGATGAAAAGCGTAGACTTATCGTTCGAAAGCAGGCAGGTATATCCTTCACCTCCAAGTTCCAGGCTTTTCAGTACCGTGCGTGTTTTTGTATCTGCAACATAGAGTGTATTGTTTTCCCTGGTTACGATGTACAGGCGGTCCTTCTTATCATCAACCGCAATACCGGCCAGGCATATCCTTTCCGGCCAGGGTTTTCCAATAACAACGGTATCGGCAGGGACAAGCCTGTTTCCGGCGATTGCAAACTTTACAACAATGTTGTCGTTTCCACCGGAGGCATAAAGGAATTTTTCATCGTCGGAGAAGGCAAGACCTAGCCAGGCTTTGGCCATAATTGCCGAATCGAGAAGCTTCCACCCCCTCGCATCGAACAGCAGAACAGTCTGAATTCCGACCCCGTTATTGGTGACTGCGAATAGCCTTTTTGAAGGAGAAACTGCAATATTCAGAGGCAGGTCCCCGAGGGCAAGGCTTTTACCCGGGGCAGTTATCGCCCACCCGTTTGGCAGGTGGATTCTCGTCTTTTCCAGGTCTTTCAATGTCTGTGCCCGGGAAATATTTATTAACCCTCCCAGAAGGAGCATAAATACCAGCAATCTGTGCATCTTCGACTTTGTCATTTCAGTTATTTTTTTCCCTTCCCGGTTTCTGAAGTTTTATCTCAACAGGTTCCAATGATACCAGGCATCCCTTAGGCATCTCTTTCAGTTCAGGCTCGATTACCCGGTAAAAATCCTCAAGTTTACCGGTATCGTCGATAATCTCAATCATCACAGGCAGTTTTTCTGTCAGTTCCCAGAACTTTGTAGAGCTTATGCTCGCGCTGCTCATTCCGAATCCCATTATCCCGCGATAAACTGTAACCCCCGAGATCCCTTTGCTTTTCGCCAGGTAAACGATATGTTCGTACAAAAGTTTTCCACCTATCTTGTCGGTGGTGCTGGAATAGATTTTAAGAATACTGTACGACATGGCTCCGGGATTATTAAATTACGTTACTGAGTACATAACCTGCAAATACGGCCAGCATGCCGAGCAGGAAAGAGAGCGAGCTGTAAATAACAACCTGTAAAAGCTGACCATTGTGTATAAGTGTAAGGTTTTCAAGGGTGAAGCTTGAAAATGTTGTGAACCCTCCGCAGATACCTACCATAAGGAAAAGCCGTGCTTCTGTTGAAAGAACCGTACTTCTGTCGGAGAGGCCTGCCAGGAAACCGATGATAAAGCTGCCCGTGATGTTAACAAGCAATGTCCCTGCCGGGATAGAGAAGAGGCTCATGGTGAGGTTTAAACGTGAGACGAAGTACCTGGCGACGCTGCCGATAAAGCCCCCTGTCCCAATCAGCAAAATATTCCTGATCATTCCTTCGGAATTTATCAGACAAAAATAAGATAGTTTTTAAAATAGTTCGTATTATTCCGAAACAGAACATACCCTCTCTGAGAAAGGCAGGCATCGGCCTGGGAAAAGCGATTTATGTAATCTTCCCCCTTAAGGCTACTTCAGTATGTTCTGATTCACCTGTAAATAAAGTGTATCCGCATTAAGACCCGTGAAAATTCCATAGCCATTAGTTATACTGGTAGATGGGTTTGTAAGGTTCTGCGAACTGGTAACACCGTTATTTTCATAAAGTGAAGCATAATCTGGCTGAACATGAAAGAGTATTATCCTGTGTTTGCCGAAGTATCTGAACTCCTGCGCCCGAAGTTCGAGACCTGAGGCGGTGGTGGGTCTTTCACGAAACATGTTGGGTGGTGCCGTACCGGTTCCAAAGTCCCTCACAGGGTTGAGCACCGTTTCGATGTTCTCCACAACAACTATATAGTAAGTAGTGTCGGTATTCTTCCAGCTAAGGACAACCGGGTCAGGCTCTGATCCCTGGGATGGAAATGAAGTGCTGTCAAGCTTTTGAACGGCAATAACATTAACAGATTCTGTAAACTCCTCAGGCTTCGATGGCACGGTCGTGTAGGCTGTGACGTCCTTTGAGTTGAACCTGAAAGAAAGAGTGTACTTTGTTGCATCCTCGATTACGTTGCTGGTATCGGAATACAAACTGTCACCGATGGGAAGCAGGGTTAAATTCTTATCTCCGTACCTGAGACTAACTGCCAGATTGTTGACATCGTCGGATGAATAGGTCACGTCCGGTTCAAAGGGAATCTGCCTGTAAATCTTCACCACGGGGTGTGAGCCGGGAGAGAGATAGGATTCAATGATAGGGGTATCGGTGAATGGCTGGCTGTGCTTGACACAGGAAGCCAGTAACAGTGGCAGCAGAATTATAATTACCGAAAGTCTTTCCATTTTACCGTAGTTTTAATGAAAGTGTGATGTTAGGGGTAATGCCGAGATAGTTGATGTTAGTCTCGATAATTGAACCGTCCTGTATAGCATATTGCTTGTACCACACGTTCTTGTGATTGTACAGGTTGAAGATTGAAATGCCTATGTAACCGATCTCCCTCCTTCTCTTCTCACCACGCCACCCTGCCAGAAGCTTATAAGTTGCCGAGACATCTAGCCTGTTATAGTCGGGAAGGCGAAGCGAGTTTTTGGATGTTACCGTGAAGAAGTCTCTTGAGGATCCGTCCAGGAGCTTTATGCTGTAGGCACCTGAAGGAGCCGTATATGGCCTCCCGGTTGCATAGATGAAGTTCGCGGAAAAATCAAATCTCTTCCATTTATACATGGTAACAACTTTGATTTCATGAGTCACATCCTGGTCGGCCGGATAATATGTATCGGAATATTCTGTGAAATGATTCCTTGCCTGCCCGATTGTATAGCAAATCCAACCGTTCAGGTTACCGCTCTTCCGCTGCGCGAGAAATTCAATCCCCTGCGAGTACCCGTATCCAGAAAAGAAGCTCTGGTTATAGCTCACACCGGCAGGGCTCGAATTTATCCTGAGTGAATTTTCCGTTATGTCCTTAAGGGATTTATAATAACCCTCTGCGCTGAAAATGTAATCATTGTTCTCGTACGAGATCCCGGCTATGAAGTGAACCGCCGAGCTGACCGGAATCTGGGAACCGTCAGACAACACCCAGAAATCCCTGCTTCCCGACAGGATATCCTCCCTGGTTACCCTGTTTGCAAACTGGTAATATTTGCCGGTTGAACCTTTAAGGGTCACCTTTTCGGAAAGTGAATAGGTTACAGAAGCCCTTGGTTCGGCATAAAACCTTCCTGTCACCCCGTAAAAGTTCGACCTGATCCCGGGAACAATGTGCATCCTGTCTTTAAGCAGCTTGATGTCATCCTGGAGGTACAGACCTGTCAGAAGGCCATTGTCGTGGCGGTCAATAAGCGTGGATGTATCATTCTGTGCATAGGTGTACTTTATATCGTACCAGGTTGCGAAGACTCCGAACTGGATCTGGTTCGATGAGGTAAGGTCGTATCTGTAATCCGATTTCAGGCTATAGTCGCGCAGGTGGTTATTTTCGAAAATACCCTGGTTCGTGGTAACTGTTTCATTGCTGGAGTTAACCGTGACTCTCTGTGACGACCGGTCTCTGGTGCTGTAATATTTCGAATAGCTGAGAACTGTGTTCCCGTAAAGCTTGTCGCTCCATTTTCTTGACCAGCGGAAGCTGCCACCTATATTCCCGTATTTCGTCAGGTCGGTGTTTTGCATGCTGAAATCCCTGTTAAAAGTCCCGAATGAACCAAAGGAATTTGATATTCCGTTGTCGAGTTTATCGGTACCGTTGAAAATTGAAAGTGTAACAATATCCTTATCGGTGGGATGGTATGTTATTTTGCCGTTCAGGTCGTAGAAATATGATGTGAGGCTGTTTGATTCCAATGGTCTCCTGAATGCCCCTGAGCCTGAAGGAGCCAGGACCCGGGTATCTGCGCTGCTGTTGAACTTCTTGAAGATAGCGTCATAAATCGGTCCCTGGTATGACCTGCGGAAAGCAAACATTGTTGTGATTTTGTCGCCAACCGGTGCTTCAACATAAACATTTGCACTCAGAAGGCTTATATCGCCCCCTACATTGAATCTTTTCTGGTTTCCATCCTTACCGGTTATCTCGGTGACACTGGAGAGCCTCCCTCCAAACTTCGACTCAAATCCTCCCTTGTATAGCTGCACATCCTTTAGAGCATTTGAGTTGAAGGCACTGAAAAAGCCATACAGGTGATCGACATGGTACACCGTGAAACCATCATATATTATTAGGTTCTGATCCGGCGTCCCTCCCCTGACGTACAGGCCGGAAGATGACTCGTTGGATGCACTGATTCCGGGCATCAGCTGGAACGACCTCATTATGTCTCTTTCACCCAGACCAGGCAGCTCCTCGAGCTTTTTAGGAGTTATTTTTATCAGGCTTATGTTTTCCTTGTTTGCCATGGCTACCTCGTTCCTGTGGGCTGTTACCGTTACGCCCTGCAGCCGCTGCGAATATGCCTTCAGTTCAATTATCATATTTGTAAGGGGAGATGACGGAGTTAGAAAGACGTTCCATTTTTCATACCCTACATACTGGACAACTATGGTGCTTGTGTCTGTCGGTACTTTTAACAGTGTGAAGTATCCGTCGTTGTTTGTCGTGGTTCCGAGCGTCGTCCCGAGTATGGTTACCGTGGCAAAAGGCAGTCTTTCTCCCGTGATTTTATCCTTGACCACACCTGTGATGGTGAATTTCGATTTAACAGGCGGTCCAGTGTACGTCTTAACCGGCTTTATATCACCTCCCTCATCACCGGAGTTATCAAGACTGTCGGGTTCGGTATAGAATATTGCCGTCTCCTCCTTCTTTATGGGTTCGTACTGTACAAATTTTTCCTTGAAATCGTCGAGAAGCGAAGTCTTGGTTTCTGCTGCCGCCACAAGGGCCCTGTCTTCCGATTTAAGCCTTACCTTCCTGAAGATTGCATTCAGCCTGTATTCCTTAATGTCATCACCGGTGATACTGTCGTCATTCACCTTCAGGAAGAGATTCACTTTTCCGTACCTGTAATCATCCGTAACAAGACTCGAAATGGAAGGGATGCACTGCAGCTTCTTCCTGGCGTTTTCTCCCGGGTTTGGAAGGTAGATAAACTCATAATTAAAAAAGTTCCTGGAAGTTTTTAGCGTATCACCCTTCATCACATCCAGTGCCGATTCATTCTCCTTTCCAAGAATGAAGATAAATGGTCGTTTAATTGACTTGTCGGATGTGTCGGGTGTAAGAGTAATATATTTCAGGTAACAGACATTGCCCGGAGTATTGAATGAATACTCGTTATACTGGCCAAGAATTTTCTCCCGGCCTGTCAAACAAAAAACAATGAAAAGGAATAAAGCTCCTTTTCTCCAAAAGAGAGTAGAATTTATTTTCCCCATTAATTCCCTGTTTTAACGCATAAACGCAATTAAAGTAAGTTTATGTTGCAGGCGAATCAAAAGAAATTAGACAAAAGGAGGATATTTAAGTACAGACTGGCAGATTTCATCCGCCTGAAAACTCAGGTGGTCTTTGCGTGGATCCTGGGGAAAAATGCAGGTACGTTCTTTATATAGTCCTCGTATTCAGGAATCCTCCGTTTAAGGTCGGATTCTTCAAACTTCGACTGAATGACGATCCATAGTGTTCCGGCAAGGCATGAGATTGCAACGTGAAGTGAAGGCCAGAATAAAAAGATTCCAATAAATTCAAGGAATGTCCCGCAATGGATAGGGTGCCTTACCAGGGAATATATTCCATTACTTACCAGTCGATCGCCTGTTGAAGGTGCCGCTGCCCTGATCCTTATACTGAGAAGGGCAATAATAATTACAGCCGCCCCTGCAAGGAGAAACAACCACGCGGCAATTTTTTCAGGTATTCCCCGGCCGATCATCAAAACACCGCCCGCGTTGACAGCAACAACAAAGCCGCCTGCCCATACAGGTATGCCGAATATGTCACGAAGAAGGATGGTGATAAAAGTTCCGGCCTGCCTGCCAAATTTCTCCGAATACCATGAGGTAAAGGAGCTGGCAAGATTCGAGCCGAAGCCCAGTAGCAGCAGGATCAAATATATATACATAAGGCAGCCTGCGGTTTCTGCGATCAAATGTAAATTTACAACGAAAACCAGTAATTGAGTTTTATAAGGAACACATTGTTGGGAATTATCTTCCTTAGCTGTTTAATGGATTCGCCAAGCGACACGCCAGGGTCAGGAAGTGTTTCGGTCCTGTCGCTCGACCATACCAGGTAAATGAAGGATCCAAGCCTGTACTCCCACTTTGCTACCAGGTTTGATCTGAACTGGTGGAAATTGAAATCGGGGTTTCCAAAAGTGATCTCGGGAATCCCGTCATGGTTTTCATCGTAGGTATAATTTGAATTTTGGAGTAACGGATTGAATATCTCGAACCGGTCAGCATAATCAGGGGCCCTTGGGTTTGTCACTTTTTTGAATTCACCGAATGTTCCTTTCGAAACAAAAGGGCTTCCGTAGTATTGGACAGAGAATTGAGGGGTAATATTCAGGTCGGCCCTGAACGTCAGTCCGAGTGTCTGCTGATCAATCCTTCCGAGGACCGATTTTACACCGGTGGGAGTATTTTCTGTTGCAACAAACTGGAGGGCATCCTGGTTGGTTTCATAAACAGCCGACACGCTCAGCTTAAGCATCATCAGCGGGCGTACGCTCAGGGAAGGTGCAATTGAATTTACCCTGCCCGACCCGCTTCCATAGTGCTTATAATTATAAATCAGTCCACCGGTAATTCTCTTCGACTGGTCGGTGGTAACAGTACCTGTCAGCATAAGGGCCGAGGGCATCCTGAAATCATATCCTCCCCTTAGCCTTCTCGGATCAACAGCTGAATTGTAGTAACTGATATTGGAAAGGAAGCTCCATTGATTTTTAAAGTCAAAGCTTCCCGTGAAGATAGCGGCCGACCCCTGGTAGGTCCCGTTGAAATTCCATGAATTTGTCTCATCAAGCTTCAGGCTGTATGTCCGGAATATTGAAACAGAATGATTTACAAAGTAGGAAATTTCATTTGTCTGCTTAACCTGGTCTACAGTTGTCATATAACCCAGGTCATTCAGTTCCAGTCCCGGGGTAAGCCACGAAACGCCTGTATTATATCTCCAGAGACCCGATCCTCTTCCTATGAAAAACTTGCCTCCCGACCCGCTGAGGCTTGTCCTGGCAGTATCGAAATGAAGATATCCGGCGCCAGGTCTCTGGAAATATCTTGCCGAGGATTCCTGAAGGACAGTAATGGATTTTGTGCCACCTTCGACGAAGCTTCCAAGTAACCTGGCATCAATAAAATACTTGTTATTTCTCCAACGGTGAATAAGATCCAGCCCGCCTGTAAAAGCATTTGATGTAAGGAAATCGAGGCCGCCATCATTGCCGATCCTGTTGGTGGAGGTGAAGATGCCACCTAATACCGTTGTTCCGGCATTATATCCCTTTTGTATCCTGGCCACGGTGTAACTGGTAAGCGGTTCGACTTTGCGGGTACCCGTGTTGCCGTGATTATCGCTTACCCTGGCATATTCAGGGCCCGTAATACTTTGCACAAGGCCGACAGATAATCCTTTTGATGTGGTACCGCTGAATTTTGCAGCACTCCAGATGGTAGTCATCGCCGGTGATTTGACAAAAAGTGAATCGTTCCCCTGCAATGCGTAGGATGGTGCGTGCCCTATGCGCCGTGAATAAAATATCTTCTGATCGTCAAAATCATAATTGAAAATTGTGAGGCCCTCCAGGAAAAACGGCCGTTTTTCCTGGTAAAAGGTTTCAAATGCCGTCAGGTTCATCACAGACGGATCAGATTCCACCTGCCCGAAGTCGGGGTTCACAGTAAGATCGAGCGTGAAATTGCTTGATATGCCAATTTTTGCGTCGAGACCAAGCTTGCCGCTCCACGACCGTCCGTTTTCTGTAAAAGGATCACCTGCAGTCTTTTTCATCGTCTCAAGCGATCCCAGGGAATATGGCAGTATCTCAAGGCGATGGCTTTTTTTCAGGCCCTTAATCCCCCTGAGCTCACCGAAATTGTACATTATGCCCGGACCTGTTTTTGTCTGCTTTTCCCAGTTATCCTCTTCATTCATCCTTGAAATTGCCCTCCATGTATGAAGGCCCCATACCTGCTCATCCCTGTTACTGTACCTCAGCTGGCTGAAAGGGATCTCAAACTCTGCAACCCATGCCGAATCTTCCATGCCGACCCTTCCTTTCCAGACGGCTTGCCAGTTCACATCCCAGTTGTCGGGATTGAAAAGGATCAGGTCTATTTTCTGCCCCCATGCAGTCAGGTTAAATTCAAACCCGGTCCTGTAATCGCGGTAACTGTCAAAATTAATTCCCACGATATCGCCCATAAATTCATCTCTCACCCCGGCGAGTCTTTTAATTTTCTTCGGTTCACTGTCGTGTGCCCTGAAAGCAACATAGAGGTTCCGGTCGTCGTAAAGAATCATCATGTCTGTCCGGTAAGTCGGTTTTCCACCCTCGTTTGGAATGCTCTGGGTCCAGTCGCTTGCCCAGTCTCCTGTCTTCCAGCACGGATCGTCGAGCTTGCCGTCGATTACCGGCCTGGCAGTGGTAAGACGTGAAGTGACGTACACAGGCTGCGATAAGGGGCCTTTGCCTTTAAGAGTATCCTGCTGCGCTGATACTGCGGCAGACAGAATTGTAAAAACAGGTGTGATTAAATAAAATGATTTCCTTTTCAGCAGATGGTGTAAAAATATATTCATAGGAGGGGTTTGTCGGTGAGTGTAGCCGAGTTATGAATTACCCCGAGAACTCTTTCAGCAACCTCGGCCGGTGACGGGTTGAATTCCTCAGCTGTAAAGCCTGACCTCCTGACATCGATCCTTTCATAAACCATAAGGTAGAGGTCGAAGATAATCTCAAGGCTCAGGCGGTAACGCGGTTCGAGAAAAGGCCATATGTTAACTATGCAGTTACGTGTCCTGATACGGTATTCATCCGCAAGAGCCATGTATTCGGCAATCATATCCCTGAATCCATCCGGTATTTTTTCGCCTCCCGCAATCGCGGCAAGCTTTTCCCTCGTCAGGCCATGCCTGGCAATCATATCATCGGCAAAGTAGTTCAGGTTATTAAGCTGATCTTTCTGGAAATCGCGGACAATATGTACCAGGTAGCTGAATATTGCACAGGAAAGAGCAGCGGACCTGACATCGAATAAAGGCTCTGAATAATGATCCCCTTCCCTTCGTACACCCGCAAGATGTACAAATATTGCCGCAGGGGCAACCGAAGCTCCTCCTGCATAATCGATAAAGGACTGCAGTGTGGCAAATCCGTCATTGTAAATATCATAAATCATCGACCTGGCAAAGGCCTCGAGCGGCCATGACGGTATTCTGAATTTTTTGATCGTCGCGGTCAGCTCCTTCTGAAAAGGTTCCGGCGAATCACCCCGGAATATCATCTTCAGCCAGCTTTCGACGTAATCGATGAATTGCTGCCTGTCATTATCAGTAATTTTGTGCCCTGCTGATTTATGATCGTCGATAAGATCATCAACGGCCCTCATGAACTTGTAACAGGTCCTGGCAGCAAGATATCTTTCCTCCTCCCAGAAGCTTGCCGCGATCAGAATATTAGGATGATCCTTTATCTTTTGAAAGTCAATCCTGTTATAAATATCCAGATATGTCTCCTTAAGCGATATCATATTGACATGTTCCCTTCCTTGAGTATTCTTTCAGATGTCAGTTTCGAGGAAAGCAGCACCAGGGGTATTCCGTTCCCGGGGTGGGTGCTTCCGCCTGTAAAATAAAGATTTTTATACTTTGGGTGCCTGTTATGCGGCCTGAAATATCCCATCTGGAGAAGGCTATGGTTCAGGCTCCCGAAAACCGATCCCCTTGAAACATTGTACACCGATTCCCATGTTCCGGGATTATAGCATATTTCATGCTTTATGTGATCATCAATGTCGGTCAGTCCCTCTTTTGCAAGCCTCGAAAGGACAGCCTCCCTTGTAATCTTGCGGTACAGGTTCCAGTCCTGGTTTTTCTTTTCATCGAGGTGACCGATGCCCACGATAACCGAAAGAGTATCGCCTCCGGCCGGTGCAGCTGCCGGATCGGACCGCGATGGTGCGTGAACGTAAAAGCTTGGTGACGGATCAGCGGCCTTGTCCCTGAAAATGACACGCAAACCGGTTCTGAAGCTGTCGGAGAGAAAAACATTATGATGAGCCAGATGATCGTACCTTTTATCCAGGCCCCAGTGAAAAACCATTGCTGAACAGGAATATTTCATTCTCCGCAATTTTCTTGCTCTCCAGCCGGCAGGAAGCAGGTTATTATAGACATAGGGAAGATCTGCATTTGCAACGACCACATCGGCAGTCTCGGCCTCTCCCGACTGAAGAACGACTCCCCTGACGGAGCTTCCGTTCAGGGATATTGAGCTCACCTCGCTCCCGAAACAGAATTCAACACCACATTTGTCAGCTTCCGATTTAAGGGTTTCGACAATCCTGTAAATTCCACCTTTGGGGAAAAATGAACCTTCCTTTATCTCGATGGCAGGTATCATTGAAAAGAATGCCGGGGAATCGAACGGGCTCTGACCAACA
Organism: Bacteroidales bacterium; assembly: GCA_035541795.1. Lineage (GTDB taxonomy): Bacteria > Bacteroidota > Bacteroidia > Bacteroidales > VadinHA17 > LD21. The sequence goes on along the minus strand of DATKMR010000001.1, from coordinate 40,159 downwards.
TAAATATTCTGGAAGGTATAGGACATCTGGAGATGTGGATCCCTGAAAAACCTTTGAATGTACTGCTGGTGTGTAAGATAGACTTTCAACCTGAGAAGCATCGCAATGTTGCCCGGAGTGGCGAATTCAAAAAAGTTGTAAAAATTCCTCCCGATCAGTTTTGCGGAAGCGGTACGGTAAAACCCGTATCCTTCGCTTACATAGTCTGCCGCTCTTGACGAACTTCCTTTCTCTATCTCCTCAAGCTGTTGCTCCATCAGCTTACCGTCGGTCGAGAAAGAAATTTTCTTTCCATCGTCAAAATACAGCCTGTAAAGTTCGGGAAGGGGCTCGGGTCGGAGGGCCTGTTCAAAGTCAATACCCAGCGATTCAAAGACTTCACGGTAAACACCCGGCATAAGAAGCATCGTGGCCCCAAGGTCGAACCTGTGTCCTTCATGGATTACCTGGCCGCATCGTCCGCCCGGTACATGATTTTTCTCATGCACCCTTACATTGTAACCGCTTTTTGCAAGCCTTATTGCTGTGGCGAGGCCGCCAATGCCGGCTCCTATAATAATAGCTTTACCTTTCCTGTCCATCTGTCCGGTTGAATTTGTAAAAATAGTCTTTTAACGAATTTCAGGACAAAGATTATTTACTATTATGTATATGCCTACATCTCTGCTGTAACATGGTCATTACTGCCGGTGAACAGGAGAAAAAAGGTGCCAGGCGGCGATTGTCTGATTTTTATCTTCCAAGAAAGGCCTTGTACATTTTTCTTGCTTCATCCCATGCCTCCCTGTCAATGCAGTACCTTATGAAAGGCGGATCAGGCTCGCCATAAATGAGCCCGGCTGTCTTTAGCTCGGTAAGATGCTGTGAAAGTGTTGACCTGGCAATTGTCAGGTTCTCCGCCAACTCTGAGCTATAACAGCTCATCGATTTTGAAGAGGCTATGAAATCGAGGATGTATATCCTTGCAGGATGACTTAGTGCCTTGGAATATCTTGCCAGTTTTTCCTGTTTCTTGGAATAGACTTTTTCTTTACCACCCATATTGATTTGTATTTCGTCTAACTGCGGAACATGTAACTCAGCCGTAAAACACTAAGATATAAAATATCCGTGATATACCCCAGGGGGTTGGGAATGGTGAAAAAACAGGAGTCAGGCATAATGCGATCCATTGCCGGGAGGCTTGGTCCGGTATATACCTGTTTTTTTGAACCTACCTGGTTTTTACGCAGCGTACAGAGTACTTGTTTGATTTTTCCGCACCGTGAAGATCGGAGATGTCCTCTTTACGCGATACATCCGAAACAGGGTTATCTGAAACGATCACATAGCTGGCGTACTGGGCATTCTCCTTATCATATTCGGTCGAGGTCCAGAAGTAGGCACTCTCTTCAGCCTCGCTGAAGGTTCCCTCATAATCCTGCATACCGGCAAGCTGCACCCCGAATGAATCCGACTGGGGTTTCTGACTTTTCCATGTGCCTTTCTGGTCGTTATAGCTTACAAGAACCTGGAATTGTTCCCCTGAAGGAAGATGCCAGCCTTCAGGGCAGACCTTCATGGCTGTTGTCCAGTCGTATAAAATACCGTAACGGCCCGAGTTGGTTGAATCGCGTTCAAAATAGGCAGAACCCTGTGGAGCCCTGAACCTGAGATTTTCAGCCATCCAGGTTACTCCCTGTACGCTGATCGTCCTGTAAACATTGCCGTCGCGCTTATCCGTGAATTTTCCCTGCCCGGCAAGATTCATGACCACAGATACAAGGACTAATATTGATAAGATCCGTTTCATATCCTTTATTGACTTTACATGTCTCGGGAGGCGGCCATCATTGAACTGATATTCACCTGCCCTGCAAATTACCGCAAAAATACATTTCACCAGTTATTATAACAGTTCATAACTCAAAATGTTATCAACTTTTTTATACCGGCTGCAATTTTATTCTGACCCGTGTTCATCCAGATATCCAGCGTATTGCCTCGTCCCTGCTATTTGTGAACCTGAACTGCCTGCCTTTGTTAGCCTCAAGAACCATCTCCCCGAAACGGCCCGTGATCTTTTCTCCCGGAATGACAGCGGCAAAAGTGATCTGATAGTTCGAGAATTTCTGCATTATGGCCCCTGCAAGACCTGTTTTCAGGTCAAAAAACCTGTCATCCAGGTTCCCGCCGGAAAGCAGAAGGCGGCTGGTCATATTTTCAAAGCAGAACGCGGCAATGTCGGTCGCCTCTTCCTCGCTTCCAAGGATAAAGGTATTTTCAGGAATTTCAACGTATTTTACTTCGCCTGAATTATGCAACAGGTACCTCATGTGAAAAATTATCAGTCATTTATTCAAATATAATTCAAACGCTGCTCAAACCAGAAAAAGAATAAAACTTCATAATATTAAAGTGATCTGCTACCTGTGTAACTCTCTTCACTCTGTGCAAATAACGCAGAAAAATCAAAATTTAGTTAACTTTGTGAACTTTTGAATCGGACTAAAAGAACAAGATGGCAGGAAAGGATATTATTAAGCCATACGGGGAAAAACAAATCGCTTTCGATAAGAGATATCTTGAGATGGCACAAATCTGGGCCAAGAACTCCTATTGCGTCAGGAGACAGGTTGGTGCACTTATCGTCAAGGAGAAGATGATAATATCCGACGGATACAATGGTACCCCCTCGGGATTTGAAAATAAATGCGAGGATGAGAACAATATCACCTATCCTTATGTTTTACATGCGGAGGCCAACGCCATTACAAAAGTTGCAAAATCACATAACTCGAGTGAGGATGCCACTCTCTATGTCACAACATCACCTTGCATGGAATGTGCCAAGCTTATTATACAGTCGGGTATCAAAAGGGTGGTTTACTGCAATAAATATCATAATACCGACGGACTCCATCTTCTGAAAAGGGCCGGGATTGAAGTAGTGTATATTGACCCTGAAAATGACATTTATGAAATACAATAACACTGGCAGGAGTGTAATCCTTCCGATAATAGTCGCCGTTTCTTTTGCTGCAGGAATTTTAGCAGGTGTTTACCTCCCGGGTAAAAGAGGTGACTCCTACCATTCAAGCATCAGGTCCAAGAGCGATAAGCTTAGTAATATTATAAATATTATTGAGTCAGATTATGTCGATTCGGTAAGCAGGAACGACATGGAAGAAACAGCAATACCAGCCATTCTGAAAAAGCTCGATCCCCATTCGATCTACCTCCCGGCCAAGGAGCTGAAAAAAGCCAATGAGCCGCTGCAGGGCAATTTTGACGGTATCGGAATAACCTTTAACCTTCTTACGGATACAATACTGGTAATTGGCACTGTTCCGGGTGGCCCGTCAGAAAAGGCAGGGGTACTTGCCGGTGATAAAATCATTTACGTAAATGATTCGCTGGTAGCCGGTAAAGGTATAACAGATGAGGGAGCCATGGGAATGCTTAAGGGCCCCAGGGGAACAACCGTAAAACTGAAGATCCTCAGGAAAGGACACAAGTCGCTGTTGCCTTTCGAAATTACCCGCGACAGGATTCCAAGGTATTCTGTTGATGTCTCCTACATGATAAATGACAATACGGGATATATCAAAATAAGCAACTTTGCGGTCAATACCCCCGATGAATTTATAAGCGGACTGAGGGAACTCAAGTCGAAGGGCATGACCAAGCTGATAATCGACCTGCGTGGGAACTCAGGAGGAATAATGGAATCGGCAATCCGTATCGCTGACCAGTTTCTGAAGAAAGGCGAGCTAATTGTCTATACCAAGGGAAGGACACAGCCAAGGAATGACGCTTATGCTACGGGAGAGGGTGAATTTGAAACTGGCGACCTTGTTATCCTCATAGACGAAATGACTGCTTCGGCAAGCGAGATACTCGCCGGTGCGGTACAGGACAACGACAGGGGAACCATAATCGGCAGACGTTCATTCGGAAAAGGTCTCGTGCAGGAACCGGTGCCCTTTTCTGACGGATCGGGCATGAGGCTTACCGTAGCAAGATATTATACCCCTACCGGCCGATCGATTCAAAAACCTTACACCGAAGGCACGGATAAATACTACGAGGAATTCCACGACAGGTTTGCAAGGGGGGAATATCTGGTGAAGGACAGCATTCACCTGAACAACCTTCCAAAATTCAAAACACAGGGTGGAAGGATATTATATGGTGAAGGAGGTATAATGCCCGACAAGTTTGTTCCTTACGACACAAGCGGCTATTCAAACTACTTCGGGCTGGTCCGTCCTACCATGATTTACAGGTTCGCCCTCAAATATACCGAAACCAACCGGGAGACTCTGAAAGCATTCACCGAATACGGTGAGATGGAAAAATACCTCGACAAGCAAGGGCTCCTCGACCAGTTTGTTCGTTTTGCTGCCACAAACGGGATCAAAAAGGATCCTGAGGGGATCAAAACATCGGGAAGGATTATCTATACACAGCTTAAAGCCTACATTGTCAGGAATATAATTGACAACAAGGGGTTCTATCCGATCTGGCAGGAGCTCGATACGACTCTAAAGTATGCTGTTGATTACCTGAAGAAATAGTAATCACGATGAGTATCCCCGCCACAGGTGCACAAAGGCGGGAGTACCTACCACAGTGCTTTTTTATCAATGAATTCAAGCAGTGATGCTGCCGTTGTATCAGTCTCCTCGACAAAGCCCAGGTGACCCGAACTTTTCAGGACAACAAGTTCAGCATTGGCAGGAAGCGTGACCCTTTCCTTCATTGTGCCCGGATCGATATAATTGTCGGATGCACCCAGAATCCAGAGACAGGGCACCTTGCCGGCTTCCATCAGCCCGAGCCGCGACGGACGAAGCATCATGCCTTTGAGAACGGCGATAATGCCTTCAGCACTGATTTCCGAGGCTATTCTCTTTGAACGCTCAAGTTCGCTGTACATCGACGGCAGGTTATGGTCGGCGAACATCCTCCTGACATTGTCGGGATACATCAGGAATTTTTTCCCGGCTTTCACTATCAGGATTTCCCTCTCCCGCTTCTGGATCACCTGAGAGGTATCGGGAAAGGGATGCGAATGGAACAGGCAGTAGCCCGAGAGCCTTGCAGGAAAATTTTCCAGGAAAGCCAGCGCTATGTACCCGCCAAGGGAATGACCCGTAATAAAAGCCTTCTCAAGCCCCAGGGAGTTCATCAGTCCCTCAAGAACCGATGCCATAAACTCCATACTGTGGGTTTCCTCGTATATGTCAGAGCCTCCGTGACCAGGCAGGTCCACCTGGATGACCCTGTACTTTTCTGCCAGCCTCGCTGAGAAAGGATCCCATATCTCTCCCGACTCAAGATAGCCATGAACAAGGATGATTGTTTTTCCAAACCCCTTTTCAGAATAAAATATCTTCTTCCCTCTGAAGTGAACATATTTTTTCATGAAGACCCGATTTTTACAAATTTAACCAATTATTGGTTCCTGTCAATCGGGCCCGGGAGCTGATAAATATTATCTTTTTCAAGGCAGAAGCGTTATTGTTAATCTGATTTTTTAAAACTACATTTATGAACATCAACATCGCTGATAAAGACCAGTTAAACCATATACCTGATGAACAAGATTCTTTTCTCTTCACTCTCAAAGAAATTTGTGATGGCTCTGGCAGGATTATTCCTGATTACATTCCTCCCGGTTCACCTTATCATTAACCTCATGCTTTTAAAAAGCGATCCGGTTCCCTTTAACAGGGCTGCACATTTTATGGCCACGTTTCCGCTTATCAGGATATTTGAAATTGTGCTTCTTGCTGCGGTGCTCGTACATATAACATACGGTATTTTCGTGCAGATACAGAACTGGTTTGCAAGACCGGTTGGCTATGCCGGTGGGCAGAAGTCGCGCACCAATTCCCTGTCAAGGTTCATGATCTGGACAGGGGCAACGGTACTGGTCTTCTTCATACTTCACTTTTTCAACTTTTACTTCATCAGGCTTGGACTCCTAAAAGGTGATCCTGAAAATTTCTATGGGGTCGCTCATTCGCTTTTCAAAATCCCGGCATATGATTATATATACCTGTGGTGTTTCGTGATGCTTGGAATTCATCTTCATCATGCTTTCTATTCGGCATTTCAGACACTGGGACTTAATCACAGGATATGGACCCCTGTCGTGAAGGCCATATCATGGATCTACTCTATTTTCATTCCTGCAGGTTTCGCCCTGATTTCAATTACATTATGGCAACTCAGATAAATTTCAGAATCAAATAACCATGACCATCTTAAATTCAAAGATTCCCGACGGTCCTCTTTCTGAAAAATGGACAAAGTTTAAGGCTTCCGTCAAACTTGTCAACCCGGCAAACAAGAAAAAGCTGGATATAATCGTAATCGGTACAGGCCTGTCCGGTGCCGGTGCAGCATCGGCCCTGGGAGAGCTGGGATATAACGTAAAGAGCTTTTGCTACCAGGATACTCCGCGCCGGGCCCATTCGGTTGCCGCGCAGGGAGGCATAAACGCTGCAAAGAACTACCAGAATGACGGCGACAGCGTTTACAGGCTCTTCTACGACATGATAAAAGGAGGAGACTACCGGGCACGTGAAGCGAATGTTTACAGGGCAGCTGAAGTGAGCAACCAGGTTATTGACCATTTCACTGCAATCGGGGTCCCGTTTGCAAGGGATTATGGCGGGACGCTCGATACAAGATCCTTCGGTGGTGTCCAGGTCTCGAGAACATTCTATGCAAAGGGACAGACCGGGCAGCAATGCCTGCTTGGCTGCTACTCGTCGCTTAACAGGCAGATTCAGAAAGGCAATGTGAAGATGTTCCCCCGCCGCGAAATGCTGGAGATAGTTCTGGTAGACGGGAAAGCGAGGGGTATAATTGCACGTAACCTGGTTACGGGCGAAATTGAAAGACATTCTGCCCATGCGGTCGTTCTTGCGACAGGCGGTTACGGAACAATTTATTACCTCTCGACACTGGCAGTCAATTCCAATGCATCGGCTGCATGGAAAGCACATAAGAAAGGAGCTTTCTTCGCGAACCCCAGCTTTGTACAGATACATCCCACCAGTGTTCCCCAGCTGAATGAATACCAGTCGAAGCTTACGCTTATGTCTGAATCGCTGAGGAACGACGCAAGGGTCTGGGTTCCGAAAGCCAGAGGCGATAAGAGACCCGCCAATTCAATCCCTGACGATGAAAGGGATTATTTCCTGGAGAGGAGATATCCGGCATTCGGCAACCTGGTGCCCCGTGATGTCGCATCAAGAGCAGTAAAAGAGAGATGTGACGCTGGATACGGGGTCGGCGAAACGGGTCTCTCAGTAAACCTCGACTTCAGGGATGCCATCGTGAAGCAGGGTAAAAAAGCAATCGGGAACAAGTACGGCAACCTTTTCGATATGTATAAGACGATCACTGGAATAGATCCTTATGAAGAACCTATGAGGATCTATCCTGCCGGACATTATACCATGGGAGGTCTCTGGGTCGACTATGAACTGATGACAACCGTACCTGGCCTGTATGCGGTTGGAGAGTCAAACTTCTCCGACCACGGAGCCAACAGGCTTGGTGCCAGCTCCCTTATGCAGGCTGCCGGCGACGGGTATTTTATTCTTCCGAATACCATCAGCAATTACCTTTCGGGTGAAATAAGGGTTCCGAGAATTACGACCGGAACTGCCGAATTTGCAGAGGCGGAAAAAACAGCTGTTGAACGGCTTGAAAAGCTATTATCGATCAATGGCCATCAGACTGCAGCATCTTTCCACAAACGTCTTGGAAAAATTATGTGGGACTATGTGGGAATGGTCAGGAACGAGGAAGGACTGAAAAAAGCACAGTCACTTGTGCGCGAGCTGAAGGATGAATTCTGGAGGGATGTGAAGATACCCGGAACAAGGATGGAACTGAACATGGATCTTGAAAAGGCAGGAAGGGTCGCTGACTTCTTCGAGCTTGCCGACCTTCTGATAACCGATGCCCTCAACAGGAAAGAGTCGTGCGGGGCACATTTCAGGGAAGAATATCAGACGCCCGAGGGTGAAGCAAAACGAAATGACAGCGATTTTGCATATGTCGCGGCATGGGAATATGCAGGTGAGGGCAGGGAACACATACTTCACAGGGAAGAGCTGAAATTCGAATTTGTTGAACTTAAAGAGAGGAGTTATAAATAGTCCCGTATCCGGGGTCCCGTGGTCAGATGGAAACTTTATCACCACACGACTTCACGACTGAAGGACTTTAAATAATCAGTAGCTTATGAAACTTACTTTAAAGATCTGGCGGCAGAAGAATGCGGCATCAAAGGGAAGGTTCGAGACCTACAAAATGGACAATGTCTCGCCCGAAATGGCATTCCTCGAAATGCTTGATGCCCTTAATAAAAAGCTTGCAGAGGAAGGAAAAGAGCCGGTTGCCTTTGATCACGACTGTCGTGAAGGTATCTGCGGGTCGTGCGGCATGTATATAAACGGCCATCCTCACGGGCCCGTCGCGGCTGTTACAACCTGCCATCTTTCAATGAGGTTCTTCAACGATGGCCAGACTGTATGGATCGAACCATGGAGGGCAAAGCCATTCCCGGTGATTAGGGACCTTATTGTAGACAGGAGCGCATTTGACAAGATTCAGATAGCCGGAGGTTTTATTTCAATAAATACCGGATCAGCTCCTGAAGCGAATACGACAAAAATACCCAAGAAAAATTCAGATTCTGCTTTTGACTCAGCTATATGCATCGGTTGCGGTGCCTGCGTAGCTGCATGCAAAAACGCATCCGCGATGCTGTTCCTTTCGGCAAAGATCTCGCAGTTCGCTTTGCTCCCGCAGGGAAGAGTCGAGGCAAAAGACAGGGTAAGGGCAATGGTCGAAAAGATGGACGAGCTTGGCTTCGGAAACTGTTCAAACAGCGGTTCATGCGAAGCTGAATGCCCGAAACAGATAAAGCTGACGAATATCGCCAGGATGAACAGGGAGTATTACAAGGCTTTCTGAAAGCTAGGAACAGATTGATTCTACCTCGGAAATCGTTTTAGGGATGGGGTTCCCCAGTACTCTTGCTCCTTTTGGTGTGATCAGAATATCATCCTCTATTCTCACCCCTCCAAAGTCCCTGAACCCTTCCAGCATTTCGTAATTGATAAACCTGGTGAACTTTCCAGCGGCCCTCCACTGATCTATCAGCTCCGGGATAAAATAGCAGCCCGGTTCTATAGTAAATACATGGCCGGGCTGAAGCGGCAGTGCAAATCTCAGGAATGCAAGACCGAACTGGTCGCTCCTTTTCACATCACTGTTATAGCCGACATAGTCTTCTCCCAGCGATTCCATGTCGTGAACATCAAGTCCGAGCATGTGCCCGAGGCCGTGGGGCATGAACAAGGCGTGAGCGCCGTCACTGACAATTTCATCAATATCGCCATTCATCAGGCCTATCTCTTTAAGTGACGAGGCCAGGGCACGACACGCGATGAAATGAAGATCCCTGTTCGACTTACCCGGACCTGCCGCCTGGATCGCCTGAGTATTTGCTTTCAGCACAGCTTCATAAATGTCCCTTTGCCGGTCGTTGAATTTTCCACCCACCGGTGTAGTGCGGGTTATATCACCGGCATAATGAAGATCGGTTTCTGCTCCGCAATCCGTTACCATCAGTCTCCCCTCCCTCAGAATATTGCAATGCAGGTGGTTATGGAGTGTCTGGCCATTGATGCTTATGATCGACGGGAAAGAAGGACCTGAACCTTTTGCCCAGGAAATCCCTTCAACTGCACCGAATATCTCCTGTTCCCGCGCTCCGGGCTTGCACATTTTCATTGCAGCAACCTGCATTTCCCCGGTTATGCTGACGGCCTTTTCAATCTCATCAATCTCGATGTTCTCCTTTACCGATCTGAGGGCGACAACGGCTTTTATAAGGTCCACGGAGGAGAGAGTTTTCATCTGACAGGGATTCTCCTTCAGCAGCGAGCCGAGCGTCATTTTTGTTTCTCCCCTGTAGGGGGGAAGGAAATGTATCTTTCGTCCGCCTTCAACAGCAGCCTTTACCTTCGTTTCGAGCTCTTTCAGGGAAAAGGATTTTGTGATTCCGCATTTAAGTGCAAGATCTTTTACGAGGGGCTGCGGGCCCATCCAGATGATGTCGTCCATATCGAAATCGTTGCCGAACAGAAGATCCTCTCCTGAATCGAAGTCCATTACAGCGGCAAATCCCTGGAGGTCCAGACCGAAGAAGTACAGGAAGCTGCTGTCCTGCCTGAAATGAAACTGGTTGCCGGGATAGTTCATGGGCGAATCGACATTGCCGATGAAAAGGCCGATACCCGATTTTATCATATTATGGAGCTTTTTCCTCCTTGCTGAATAAACTTCACTTTTGAACATATTTTCTGGGTTAAATTACCGTGGTACTTAAAAGCACTAAGGTAATAACCCTGAAATTATGTAACAACCAATAATAAAAATTATTTGTCAGTTTCAGTCCGCGGGATATCTGGCAGCAAGTTCAAGTACCATTGACACATAATCGGTGGCTTTAAGGCCTTTCCCTGATGGGTTTTCGACCTGTTCAAATTTCGCAAGAAGCGACTCCTGCTCCTCAGATGAAAGCACCCTGTCGGCCATCCTGAACAGGATATTGTTCTCTTTTGCAATATGGTTCCGGAGCAGACCGGAATAACCCAGCATGCTGGAATAGACAAGCATAAGCGCCCCTTTTTCACCTTCCATATATCGCTTGAGATTATCTGCAATTCCCCTGACGAGGTTGCGGCCCTCTTCATGCTCGTGAAGCATCACGGCCACGGGTCCCTGCTGGGGTGAAAGGCCCTTGTTTCCAAGCTCCCTGAATAACAGGTTTTCTTCCTTGGCATGGTGTATCCCGTCTGCAAAATTCCTGATTATATCAACGACCATCTCAATATGGTCCGTTTCCGGCGGATCAATCCTGGTCATCTTTTCCATCACGGCAATAAGCTGCAATATGTAGACATGATCATTTTCGAGATTCTCAGTTGCAGTTTTCATAATGTCTGTCGTAATTTTAAATATTTTTATGAATCTGGTGCAAAGATATATAAACATCCATTATAAGACAATATGGTCTTTTGGTATTTTGATAATTTTTATTTAGCTTTGTTGTAAATATTATTTTTAGCCACTTTTATGTTCAACAAGGAGACACAGTATGCCCTGAGAAGCCTGGTGTATGTCCAGCTTCAGAACCTGAAAGGGAAACGGCCCGGGACTATTGAGATAGCCAGGGAGATAGAAGCGCCACAGTTTTTCACGGCTAAAATCCTGCAGAGGCTTGTCAGGGCGGGATTTGTGGAATCTGTAAAGGGAAAGGGCGGGGGATTTTATTTTGAAACCGGGAAATCGGATCTTACCCTCGAAAGGCTGATTATTTCCGTCGAAGGAAACAGGTCGTTTTCAAGTTGCGGGTTTGGTCTTAAAAACTGCAACGAAAATAATCCATGCCCCCTGCATGAGAAATATGCACCGGTAAGAAAAAAGATCTTCAAACTGGTATCGGAGGAATCCATCCAGTCGCTCGCAAAAAAGGTCCGGAAGAAAGAATTAAAGCTAAAGAACCTCTGACCGGGGTCAGGTTATTCACAAGCTTACCGTATCTGTCGGTAATATTCTGCATTTAATTTCAGCTATCTCATTTTCAGCGATAAAAATTGCGAATAGTCTTTGATATTAACAAAATATCATTATATTCGTACCTGTTATTAACAGTTTTTCAACAATCCTGAAATGCCTTACCGTCGTCTGCCCAACACCGATAGTGCCAGGATCAGGGCCCTTAAAACAGCCCTTGAGACCGGCAGGGAGATGCCTCCGCATAAGCTGGCCTTCTCGCCAAAGAGCCTTGTGCAGCTTCAAAGATTTCTCCCGCAGTTTGAACAGAATATTCATCTTCAAAGACAATCGCAGGCCTCGCGTGATAAAAAAAGCAAAAGCTATAACGAGATTGTCAGGAAAGCGAGAATCTATCTCACTCATTTTGTAAGGGTGATGAATATGGCAATATACAGGGGCGACCTTCCGGCCGAAACAAGGGCCTATTATGGTATTGCCACGAATGACTCAACCGTACCAGCCCTCAATACTGAAAATGAACTTCTCAGCTGGGGCAGGAGGATCATTGAAGGTGAAGAATTCAGGATAAAAAAAGGAGGCAGTCCGATAACAAATCCCACAATCGCCGTGGTAAAGGTCAGGTTCGAACAATATATCGACGCCCTTAACTTCCATGCAACAATTACAAAAAGAACTCTTGAATACTCTTCAAAGAACAGTGAACTCAGGCACGAAGCCGATGCCCTTATACTGAATATCTGGAATGACGTCGAATCACATTTTTCAGAACTGCCCGAGGCTGAAAAAAGGAAGAAATGCGAAGAATACGGGCTGGTCTATTTCTTCAGAAAAAATGAACTTGAGAAAAACGGGGAGGAACAGGATCAGGTATTGTCTCCCGCATTCGATACTGTGGCTCCTGATGAAGGAGCTGCGGAATTTCCTGAATAGAGTTTCCTGAAAAAATAAAGTATTACTGCCACCACCACGGAAGATGCCCCGGCCATAAAGAGAAAGCTTAAGCTTTTCACCTCCCCTGCTCCGGTAACCTGATTGTTCCCGGAAAAATATGCAATTGTCACGGGAATTGCATTGTTTACAAAATGTGCCGTTACCGGGTACCACAGGTTCCCGCTCCAGTAAAACAGGTATCCAAATAGCAACCCGAGAATCAGCCTGGGAAGGAATCCAAAGAACTGCAAATGAATTGAACTGAAGATAATCGCTGTAACCCATACTGCTGCATGACCTGACCTGAACAGGTCATTCAGCAACTTCTGCAGAATACCCCTGAAAAGCATCTCCTCGCTGATTGCAGGCAAGATTGCAATCAGAAAATAGTTCACCAGCAGCGACGGCATTCCCTCGGAGCTGACAAGTACACCGGTAAGTTTCGAGGCAGTGTCTTCCCTGGCTCTTATCCACTCCTGCACTCCGGAAAGTGAACCGTGCAGCACCAGTTTTGAATTGATTGCAGAAGTAAAGTCTATTACAGGTATTATTATTAATCCCGCAAGAACAACCAGTACAATGCCGGAAGGTAACGGGTGTCTTCCAAGTCCAAGTACAGAAAATCCCCTGCTGCTGAACATCCATCCGGTAATTATTGCAGGCAACAGAAAGACACCTACATGCTGGGAAAACTGCAGATATTTAATAATTATCTCTGCCTGCTCATCGGCCACCCCGCCGGGAAGCTGGATCATCCTCGCGGGTGTGACACCCATGAACACTGAACCTGCATAAAGGAAAAACCAGAAAAACAGAGTGCCGGCAACAACCACGATACTGAAGGCAATGAGCAGCCTGAGTAGCGGCGGCTGATCATTAAATTTCATATACCGGGCCATATCGGTCATTTTATTAATTTTGCGCCAAAGTTAGACATTAACCCCGATTAATAAAACCTCGTTGAAAATAGGGAACATAACACTGAGGGACAGGCCGCTTTTCCTGGCACCAATGGAGGATATAACCGATCCGTCGTTCCGGAAGGTTTGCAAGAAATTCGGGGCCGATTTCATGTACACTGAGTTTATTTCTTCCGACGGACTTATCCGCGATGGGGAAAAAAGTGTAAGGAAGCTTGATATATTCGATTTCGAAAGACCAATGGGCATCCAGCTTTACGGGCATCTTACTGAAGCCATGGTGGAGGCGGCTCACATTGCTGAAGCTGCCGGCCCCGACCTGATAGATATCAACTTCGGCTGCCCGGTGAAGAAAATAGCAAACAGGGGCGCCGGAGCAGGTATGCTAAGGAATATTCCCCTGATGCTTGAAATGACAAGGGCGATCGTCGGTGCAGTTAAGCTGCCTGTGACAGTCAAAACGAGACTCGGGTGGGATGACGAAAGTCGGAACATTGTCGAGGTGGCTGAAATGCTGCAGGATACAGGGATACAGGCTTTGACAATACATGGACGCACCAGGTCGCAGCTTTATAAAGGTTCGGCCGACTGGACTCTGATCGGTGAAGTGAAGAACAACCCAAGGATGCACATCCCCGTAATCGGTAACGGCGACATCGACGGTCCGGAAAAAGCAAAGGATTATTTCGACAGGTATGGCGTTGATGCAATAATGATCGGCCGGGCCACCGTAGGACGGCCCTGGATATTCAGGGACATCAGGCATTTTCTCGACACAGGTGAGCTGCTGCCCGAACCGACCGTCAGCGAAAAGGTGGATCTTGCCCTGATCCATCTCGACGAATCTCTATCATATAAAACCGGTTCACGAGGGATATTCGAAATGAGGCGCCATCTCTCAAACTACTTCAAAGGTCTGTCGCATTTCAAAGAGACAAGGCTGAAACTGCTAACAACAACCGACCCTGATGAAATCAGGATGATGCTTGAAGATATCCGTAAAAACTGGGGTGATGTGAGGTCAGATGACCATACTGCCGTCTACCCTGTCTGAAGCCTTTTCTTCCTTTACCGGCTTCAGCAGCCCGCTGAAATCCTTCCATTTAAATATCAGCGCCATTGCGGCGAAGAATACAGCTGATGTCACAACGAGTGCCCAGAATTCAACCCATGGCCTGATATTTATCTGCTCATAAAGCGCCGGGGTCTGAAGAGCGGATGAAGAGTTGGTTATAAAAACGCTCAGGAAAACATTATTGGCGGCATGCGCCCCGGCAGCGATCTCGATCCCCCCGTCGTAAACTGTTGTAAGACCGAATAAAAGTCCGAATAGAATATACTGCGGTATCATGGTAAAGAACCCGTATTCCCTGATCTCAGGGTTCCAGGAATGCATAATACCAAAAAGGACCGATGTGACGATCACCGAAAACAAAGCGGGTGAACCGATGCCAACCTTCTTCGACAGGGATGTGAATCCCTGGATAAGGTATCCCCTGAATATCACCTCTTCAAAAAGCGCCTGGAAAGGAATCAGTACAACCGATATTACGGCCAGCCAGAGCAGGGTAATACTGGAATTGTTAAGCCTGAAGTTCGATGGTTCTGCCGCCTTATATATTACAAAATAGATGACTGAAAGAATCAACCATAGAAAAGCTGAAACAAAAACCCTCGACCATCTGAACCCTGGTGCGCCCGTTATTGTCTGCCTGAATGTCCTTGAATGAAGCGGTTTAACAAGTAAAATAAATGTAAGCAGTCCGACAAGAAAAGGGAAGAGCATCATTACCAGGGTGAGGTTAAGGTCGAAGCCAAGCAGGCTGAAGTTCGATGTGTTTGCCGAAAAACTTGTAATGGCTGCAGGATCGTTAAACGATTTGATAACCATGGCCACTATAACCGGGATTCCTCCGATTATATTGGTTGAAAGGAATATTGCAGATAAAAGAACCACATAGCGCCACAAGGCGTTTTTTCCTGTAAATGAATTAGAGAGGTGCTTCATTAATGTCAGAATTCGGATCCTGAAGTGGCTTTCTTGGGATAGTCGATCGAATAATGAAGGCCTATGCTTTCCCTCCTGTTCCTGGCCATCTTGATAATTATATATCCGACATTTATAAGATTCCTCAGCTCGCATATCTTCTTTGAAATCAGGGACCGCTTATAAAGGCTTTCGGTCTCCTTGTAGATGATCTCCAGCCTGGTCAGGGCCCTTTCAAGCCTCAGATCGGACCTGACGATACCGACATAATTGCTCATAATCATCTGGACCTCCCTGAAATTCTGGGTAACAAGGACCATCTCCTCGAGATGGGTTGTTCCCTTGTAATCCCAGTCAGGGATTTTTTCCTCGAACGTGAGATCCTTCAGGCGTTCGCCGGCATGAATGGCTGCCCTGTGCGAGTAGACTGCTGCTTCTATGAGGGAGTTTGAAGCAAGGCGGTTTGCGCCGTGAAGCCCCGTGGATGACGCTTCGCCCAGGGAATAAAGACGGTTTATCGTACTCTGCCCGTCGAGGTCGACCTTTATACCTCCGCAGCAATAGTGCACCGCCGGAACAACAGGAATCATATCATTTGTAATGTCTACCCCCCTTGTAAGGCAGTGTTCGTAAATATTAGGGAAGTGATATTTGAGTCCATCGGCTTCAAGATGGGTACAGTCGAGCCATACATGATCGTCGCCCCATATTTTCATCTCGTTGTCGATGGCTCTTGCCGTAATGTCCCTCGGGGCAAGCGATCCCCTGCTGTCGTACCTGTTCATGAACTTCTCGCCACGCAGGTTTTTCAGTACGGCCCCATAGCCTCTCAAAGCTTCTGTTATAAGGAAAGATGGCCTGCTGTTCGGATCATAAAGTGACGTAGGATGGAACTGTATGAACTCCATGTTTTCAATCGCTCCCTTTGCCCTGTAAACCATAGCAACTCCATCGCCGGTAGCTATTTCAGGGTTCGTGGTTGTCTGGTAGACATTACCTGCCCCACCTGTCGCCATTACGGTTATCCTGGAAAGAAAGGTAATGACTTTAGGATTTACCAGGTCTGCAACATAAGCACCGAAACAGTTGACCCCGGGGAAGTTTTTCTTTATCTCTGCTCCCAGGTGATGCTGGGTAAGTATCTCAATTGCAAAATGATTTTCAAAAATCTCGATATTCCTGTTTTTCCTCACCCTCTCGGTCAGAACTTTTTCAATAGCTTCACCCGTATTGTCCTTATGATGCAGGATCCTGTGCTCGGTATGTCCTCCCTCTCTCGCCAGGTCGTATGTTCCGTCGGGTTTCTTATCGAATGAAACTCCCAGGTCTATCAGGTCCTTGATTCTCTCCGGAGCCTCCTCCACCACCATCCTGACCACTTCCTCGTTGCAGAATCCGTCGCCGGCTATGAGCGTGTCCTGGACATGCTTTTCATAATTGTCGGGCTCGGCAAATACAGCAGCAATGCCCCCCTGCGCATACCTGGTATTTGATTCTTCGAGGGTGGATTTTGTAACAATACATACCTTGCCGTATTTTGCTGCTTTAAGCGCAAAATTAAGACCCGCTATACCGGACCCGATCACAAGAAAGTCTGTCCGTTTCTTCATGGCGTTAATTCAAATTGGGTTGTAAAGATACAATATCTTCTCTTCGTGTCGGGCTGCAGATTGCTAAAATTAAGATTTTCGATTACTTTTGCCTTCCGTTTATAATCTAATTCAGAACATTATGGCTCTTGAAGATACATTTAAAAAGCTGGTATCGCACTGCAAGGAATATGGTTATGTGTTCCAGTCGAGCGAAATTTACGACGGGCTTAGTGCTGTTTACGACTATGGCCAGTACGGTGCCGAGCTGAAGAACAATATCAAGAAGTACTGGTGGGATTCCACGGTTCTTATGCACGATAACGTCGTCGGGATCGATTCTGCAATATTCATGCACCCCACAATCTGGAAAGCCAGTGGTCATGTCGATGCATTCAACGATCCGCTTATAGATAACAAGGATTCCAAGAAAAGATACCGTGCCGATGTGCTTATCGAGGAGCATCTCGCTAAAATCGAAGAAAAAATCACAAAGGAGGTTGACAAGGCAAGGGAGAGGTTCGGAGAAGCCTTTGATGAAAAAAAATTCAGGGAGACGAACCCGAGGGTGATGGCAAACCAGGCGAAGATGGACGAGGTTCATGAACGATTCCGGAAAGCGATGAACGAGACCAACCTTGCCGAACTTAAGCAGATAATCGTCGACAACGAGATCGTATGCCCGATTTCAGGTACAAGGAACTGGACCGATGTAAGGCAGTTCAACCTTATGTTCTCGACAGAGATGGGATCAACTGCCGACGGGGCCATGAAGATCTACCTGCGCCCCGAAACAGCACAGGGTATCTTCGTGAACTTCCTGAACGTACAGAAAAGCGGCAGGATGAAGGTTCCCTTTGGCATAGCCCAGATAGGCAAGGCCTTCAGGAACGAGATCGTTGCCCGCCAGTTCATCTTCAGGATGAGGGAGTTCGAGCAGATGGAGATGCAGTTTTTCGTTACTCCCGGAACCGAGCTTGAGTGGTTCAGGCACTGGAAGGAGACAAGGATGAAATGGCACCAGTCTCTTGGTTTCGGGGCGGCAAATTACAGGTTCCACGACCATGAGAAACTGGCACATTATGCAAACGCCGCCTGCGACATTGAATTCAAATTCCCCTTCGGGTTCAAGGAAGTGGAAGGAATTCACTCTAGAACAGATTTCGACCTCAAGTCGCACCAGCAGTACAGCGGCAAGAAAATGCAGTATTTTGATCCTGAGAAAAACGAATCGTATGTTCCTTACGTGATCGAGACTTCGATCGGCGTCGACAGGATGTTCCTGCAGGTCATTTCCGCTTCCTATTCCGAGGAGGAGCTCACCAGGGAAGACGGAACGAAAGATACCAGGGTTGTCCTCAGGCTGCCGGCTTGCCTGGCACCGGTTAAGCTTGCCGTAATGCCGCTCGTAAAAAAGGACGGCCTGCCTGAAATCGCAGACAAGATAGTTGGGGATCTCAAGTTCGATTTTAACTGCCAGTACGACGACAAGGATTCAATCGGCAGAAGATACAGGCGCCAGGATGCAATAGGAACACCATATTGTATAACGATTGATCACCAGACCCTCGGGGATAATACGGTTACCATCAGGTACCGCGATTCAATGGAACAGGAAAGAGTACCTGTTTCAAGCCTGAGGGAGATTATTGCTGAAAAAGTTAGTCTCAGGTCACTGCTGAAAAAGCTCTGATGTGAATAAGCTGTTAATCCTCACATATTATTGGCCACCCTCATCAGGGGCAGGAGTGCAGCGATGGCTCAAATTTTCAAAATACCTGCCATCATTCGGATGGGAACCGGTTATCGTAACCGTCGATCCCGATTTTGCTGCGTACCCTGCTTTAGATAATACACTTGAATCTGACATACCTGCAGGCGTAAAAGTCTGGAAAACAAGGGCGATTGATTATTTCAGGATGTACAGGAAGGATAAAAGCAAGGTGCCTTCAGCAGGCTTTGCATCCTCTGACAAAAATGGATTGACAGGCAGGATAATGCGATTCATCAGGGGCAATTTTTTCATCCCCGATCCGAGAAGAGGCTGGAACAGCTTTGCCTACAGAAAAGCATGCGAGATCATCGAAAAGGAAGGAATCAGGCACGTCATAACCACCTCTCCCCCGCACTCCACGCAGCTTATTGGTATGAAGCTGAAAAAAAAATATCCTGGTATCAGGTGGATTGCCGACCTGAGGGATCCCTGGACCGATATCTATTACTACGAGATGTTCACGCATACCCCTCCTGCAAAATCACTGGATGCCTTGTATGAAAGGGAGACAATCAAAAAGGCGGACCATGTGATTACCGTCGGGAGCAGCCTTAGGGATATCTTTTCATCCAGGATACCGGGCAGCGAAAATAAGTTTACGGTTATTTCAAATGGGTATGATGAAGAGGATTTCAAAGAACAGGCAAAAGAAAGTACCGGTGATTTTGTAATAACATATGCCGGAACGCTTTCTGAGACCTACCCGCTGGAAGGCTTTCTTGATGCCTCTGCCAGGTATATCAGTAAAGGCAACAGCATGAAGATCAGATTTATCGGTGCCATCTCAAACTCCTGGAAAGAATCTGTTTCAGGAGGGGCCGTATCGGGATACACTGAGTTCTTGCCTCATGTCGATCATCATGAAGCGGTTAAACTCATGAAAGAATCTTCTGCCCTGTTGCTTATCATCCCCGATCACAGAAGCAATAAAAGTATAATCACCGGCAAACTATTTGAGTACATTGCATCAGGCAGGCCTGTAATATGCCTTGGCCCTGCCGATGGAGATGCTGCCATGATCATTAACGAGACCAGGTGCGGAGTAGTGAATAATTACAACGACATCGCCGGGATTGAAAATTCAATAAGCCTGATCAGGGCCGGTGCTGTCAAAACCGACACCCGGTCTGCACTTAAGTATTCAAGAAGAAGTCTTACTGCAAAGCTTGTGGACCTGCTTGGCGTGTAATTTGTTCAGGACTGGAGCGGGTTATACCTGTCGAAAATTTTGGACATACCTTCTCTTATCCTTTGAATCTCAACCTTTTCGAAAAATTTAAAAAGATACAGTACAAGCGGGAACAGTACAAGAAGAAGAAGCTTCAGCCCGTATGAAAGAATTATGCCCAGGTGTTCCGTTGCCTGGCTTGCCATGAAAAGTGTAACCGCCAGCAGGTAAATCATCAGGATTTTGCCCCATTCAAAAGATATTTTTATGAATCTTGAGGCAGTAAACGAAAGTATCCCGGTATAAAGAGCCTGCGAAATAAGACTTGACCAGGCAGCACCCATTATCCCGATCCTGGGAATAAGGAACCAGTTGAGAAGGATATTTGAGACAACCGCAGCAAATGACGGGGCAAGGAAATAAATCATCCTGTTCTTCAGGTACAGGCCCACCCCGACGAAATAATTCATGCCCAGGACCATGAAGCTGAATGATAGCACCGGGACCACACTGAGGCCGTCAAAATAATCCTTGTTCCTTGCCACAAGCGAAAGCAGGTCCTTATAAAAGAAAAGGAACCCCAGGATAATCAGTGAGATCAGGAAACAGTAATACGTAAGCATTTTCCTGTAATACCTGGTATTATTCTCCTCCTTCTCCTTGCTGAATATGGATGGCATGTAGCTAAGTCCGATTGTGGAGATAAAAATGAGATTTATGAAATTTGCTATTTTGTAACCGAATGCATATTTCCCCGTTTCTGCACTTGTGCTCAGCCAGTTGAGCATATACCTGTCATTCAGCTGAAAGATAAGGAACCCGATATTGCCTGCAATTGCGGGGAATCCGTATTTCACCGAAATCCACAATCGCGACAGGTCGAACTTCAACCTGATCCTCGGTAAAATCACCAGTAAAAGAAAAAGAACGGCTGTCAATGTCGCCCCGGCCAGCCTTGCAACAAGAATGCCATTTATACCCATCGTAAGTTTCTTGACGAAATAAATGGTCAGCAGGAAGCTCAGTGTAAGCTTGAAGGCGTTAAAAAGTAAATACTGCCCCGGTTTCTCCTCGAACTGCAGAATCTGGAAAGGTATGACACACATTATTTCCGCCACAACGATCCAGAAAACCAGGCGGAGATTGCCCGCGAAAGCCGGATCGCTGAAAAGCCTGTATGCTATCGGTTCCGAGAACAGCAGCAAAGGAACCACCGATATAATTGTAAGAACAAAATTCCCCAGATAATTATTGAAGAGGAATGTTCCGTAATTACCACTTTCCTTTTCTATGAAGAAATACCTCTGATGCCCCGAGTATATACCAAAATGGAGGATTGCCGTGAGAAGCAGTATTGTTGTTTCCATCACAGCCAGGTTGCCGAAAGAGGCTATGGGAATGAAATTGTTGTAGAGTGGTATAAGGATGAAGCCCAGAAGCTTGTTCAGGATATTGCCAAATCCGTATATTGCGGTCTGTTTTCCGAGTTTTCTTAACTGTCCCAGCATCTCCTGCTAATTAATTTCATCTAACAATTTGCGGTAACCGTCAATCATAACCGACTCGTCAAAATTAGTTATTGTTTTCCTGCTGCCGGCATAAACTTTGCTTCTCAATTCTTCATCGAAACACATCCTCTCAATTGCTGCAGCCAAATCCTGGATATTGCCCGGTTCGCAAAGTATTCCATCCTCGTTGTTTGTCAGTATCTCTCCCGGACCCGTGGGGCAGTCCGTGGAAACAACATGACCGTTCACGTAAAGGGCTTCCAGCAGCGAATTCGGGAATCCCTCCCAGTCTGATGAAAGTACATAGCAGGCTGCACGGGCCATGAATTTGTACGGGTTTTCGCAATACCCCGGAAGGTGTATATAATTATCAAGACCAAGGGAAGAAATCCTCCTGCGGATATCTCCTTCCAGATCGCCCTTCCCCAGGATAATAAGCCTTGAACCGGGATGCCTGTCGTGAACGATCCTGAAGCTGTCGACAAGTAGGGCGTGATTTTTTGCTGCCGAAATGCTGCCGACGGCAAGTATGTAAGTATTTCCTGGTTCCAGGTCCATTTCTGTAACAGCTTCCTCTTTCATTTCGTCAATCGCCGAAAATGAAATTCCATTATGTATGGTTACTACTTTATCCCCTTTCACCCTGAAATCCGAAATAATTGCATCTCTCGATTCAGCGGATACAGGTACAATCCATCGGGCATTGCTGTAAGCCCTGCCAAGAAGAAATCTCCAGGCCTTGTGCTTAAGCGATCGCGTCAGGTACTTCCTGTGATTCGACCGTTCCGAAACAATAAAGGGTACCCGGGTGAACATCGCGGCAAGACAGGTAATAATATTGGGATAATAAAGGAAGGATAGTATCCTGTCGGGTCGTTCTTCTTTTATGACTTTTCTCAGCCTGCAGGCGAATGCAAGAGTATTGCCGCTATCAGCGTTGAGGCAGTAGTATTTAAGCCGGGGCATGGAAAGAAGCTCTTCGAGGTACCTTCCCTTTTTGTAAAATGTTACCAGCACTACTTCAAAGTCGTGGTTGAAATTTCTCACAAGTGTGGAAAGCACCTTTTCGGCACCTCCTCCTTCGAGTGACAATGTCAATACCAGTATTTTGAGTTTTCCTGCCAAGCTGAAAGGTTTAAGAGATCACGGGCTGTTTAAGTTCAGGCATATTAAGCAGGTCCTGTAGCTGGCAGAACTGCGGCCAGAAATGCCCTTCGTGCCAGTTCAGGTCCTTATCCCAGTATCCTGTGCACTGGTGCACAGTTGTATCGAGAAATGAATAGCTTATTTCCGAAAACTTTATTTGACCGCTTTCATCGCAGAGGAAATCATAAGCCATCGACTGGAATGCGAACTTCCGTGATATTTCGAAGGCAATCCTGACACAACCGGTATCAATGAAAGCCGGGTCATGATCAATTATTCCTGACCCTGATGATCTGAAATCGTTTTTCCTGTTAAATCTTCTGAATCCGAAAGCCCTGTTCCCGATCACTGTTATCCGCGTGTCAAATTTGTTTCCGGAGAGAAATTCCTGGAACAGAACATAGTTCCTGTTTTTTTGATAGACTGTTTCCGCGGGCCTTCCGGTAACGGACCTCTTTATCTGCCAGAGCAGGATCTTAAGATTTCTTAATAGCCTGAAATCATGCCTCGATGTGCTCATTGAATTCAATATCCCAAGGTCGCTAAAACCCCTGCCGAACATGCGGCGTACCAGTTGCTTTGCTTTTCTGCTGTTCCTTACAAGGAGGACATTTTTCGAGCCTGCCCCCCCCTTCAGCTTAAAGATCAAAGGGTACCTTGCTGTATCAGTCCATTCAAGCGCATCCTTCCTGTCCCAGAAAATCCAGGATTCGCAAACCGGAAAATTGTAAAGCTTCAGCAGGTAATATTGCTTTATCTTATCATCAAAATGCCAGTCGGTGGCATTATCGGGGAAGCATTTAATCTTTAGGAAATCCCTGATTAAAGGCAAAATGGTGGTTGCAAGCTGCCGGTCATAATCATAATGATACCACCTATAAATAAAGGCATCCAGCGATTTGACCTTCTCGAAGAAGTCGGGATCATCTGCATGCAGGTATTCACATTCAATGTCGTTGAATTTCAGGATAATCTCATATTTCTTAATGAAATCTGGGATTTCCCGGTACCTTCCCGGATGTATGCCAACACGCATTCCCTTTAAATTATAAGATTTATGTTCATGCTTCGATATGCTTTTTCCAGCCGGCCGAAGGCTCAAAATGTGCAACTGCTTCCAGGGCAGCCGCACCTGTCATCTTTCCATTAAACCATACCTGAGACTCTGCAATGTTTCCCTCATTAAAGCCAAGGAAACCGTTTTCAAGTGCCTTGCTCAAAGTTGTAATCTTCCCGTAGTCAAATCCTATCAGCTTTGCTGAAATTAGGTCTATGAGCACTGGGTTCCATCCCGCGATGAGAAGTCCGGCGGGTTTGTTCACAGGCTTCAGCGGACCATCTTTTTCTCCTCCAACCACGGCATCGACAAGAAAAAATACCTTCCTCTGCTCATCTTCTTTCATTATGCCGTTCCTGTCGCAATAAAACAAGATATTATTGATGTCGAGGAGCATCCGCCAGAGAGTCATATTTCCATACCAGTTTCCCTCGAAGACGAGATTTGTTCCGAGCCTTTTCATTATACCGTCATTCATCCCGATCAGGAAGGTCAGGGATTTCTGCAGACCGGCATTTTCTGTCTTTTCCCTCATCTCGTACATCCTCTCATTCATCCACTTGAGAATATTGAAATAAGGGTAGGCGTCTCCCCCCTCTTTCCTGCTGCCCCTTGTATGATGCACCAGGGCATCTTTTGTACCGATTATCCCGACGCTGTTCTTCATGCAGCAGGTGATTCCGGCTTTCCGGTGCGTCTTAAGCTTGGGTATGTTTATCACAACGTCGGCTTCAAGTACCGGCTTAAAGATCCTGTAGATATTTTTCCCCGGACCATGGTATTCGAACATCCTGCCGGGATCGTAATTCGTCACCCTGAATTTCCTGAATTTATCCATCACTCCCTCAAAGAAGCTGTCACCGGCAAGATCTACATTTACGAAGTTCTTATTCTCTGAGAACTTATGACAGGAGACCTCTCCCGAAGGTCCGTACATTTTAATTTCACTGCGAAAATCCTCGACCGAGATCTTCACTCCCGTCTTTCCATTATAAAAATTTATTACTTCGTCTATTTTCAGCCTTTCTGCCAGCTTCTCAAAATCAGCGGACTGAATTGGTGCGTCGCCAATAATTACTTCTCCTTCATCTTTCAGTGCCAGCAACACATAATCGAGAACGGCCCTTACAACAGACGGATGTGATACAAGTCCGGAAATATCATCTGAAAGAGGGTTCATTTCCCTTACCCAGTTCGGTTTTATAACGACCCTGTTTCCGGGCGAAATAAAGTCACTGAATGGATTCCAGGTTTCTTTCCCGAAATTGTCACGGTCGAGACCAAGATCATACAGTGCGCTCCGGACCTGTGAATAGACCGGGTTAATTTCAGAGGATATTTCTTTTAGTTTGTATTCCCGGTATATCTCTGAGGGTGAAAATGGACTTACAAGAGGGTATGTTGATTGCGGATTATATTCAATTGCAATTTTATTGAGCATAATATCTTTAATTGACGTCAAAGATACTATTTTTGAATAAACATGAACAGCGTCTTAAAATCTATAGCTCAATGAACTCAGCAGGGACAATGGGTAACCGCAAGCTTTCTGAAAAAGGGTACTGGGACAATATCCTGTCTGCTGCCAGATTGCCCCTGAAAGTAAAAAAAACCCAGTACAGTCCATGGCTTATTAACTCCTTTTTCAGCGATCAGGTTAAAGCAGGAAATTACTCGACCCTGCTTGAAGCAGGCGCAGGCAGTTCTGCCTGGCTTCCCTTCCTTGCCGAAGAATACGGATTAACAGTATCTGGTCTTGACTACTCGGAGCCAGGGTGCGTGATCTGCGAGGAAAACCTTAAAATTCAGAATATAGGGTACGACGAGGTCCTGTGTACAGATATCTTTAAATGGCAGGGTGATAAAAAATATGATATTATTATCTCGCTTGGCCTGGTAGAGCATTTCGAAAACCCTGCAGGGATACTTGAAATAGCCAGGGAACATCTTAACAGGGGTGGCCTGATAATTACTGTCATCCCGAACCTGATGGGCCTCAGCGGCTGGCTTACCAGGATCTTTCTCCCTGATGTGTATGATATCCATATGAAACTCACAAGGGAAGATCTTCTGGAAATGCATGAAAAAACGGGTTTCAGGTGCATAAGGACAGATTATACAGGATTTTTCTACCCGATGATAATCCCGTGGAGCGTTAAGGAAACCGGGTTCCTGTTCAGGCCGGGCACGCGACTCAGGAAGATAACCATGAAAATCCTTGAACTCACCAATGCCGTAATAACGAAGCTCCTGATTGGACTTAAGGTGAAAATGTCCTCAAGACTGTTTTCGCCAGTTATTATATGCATCGCTAAGAATGACTAAGAATCTCCTCATACTAACCGATTCATTCCCCTATGGTGCCTCTGAACAGTTTCTTGATACGGAGATCCGGTTCCTTGAGAAAAGCTTTGAAAGAATTACCATCCTGCCGCTCGAAAAAGGGATAAAGGGTAAGAAAAGAGATATTTCAGGAAAGATCACCATCCTTGCACCACCTTATAAAAAAATAAGCGCCAGGTTCAATCTCCTTTGTAAAGGGCTTTTCAACCTGAGCCCTGTCTTGCCGTTCCTGGCTGAGGGGATCAGGTCGGATGTTTTTACCAGCGCCGCCAGGCTCAGGATCTGGACGGCCCACTTCCTGGTAATCAGGTACCTGCTCTCCCTTGAATATCTCAGGGATAAGCAATTCCTGGAAGGGTTCGGCATCATCTATTTCTACTGGGGCCTGAGATGGAGCCAGCTGATACCTTTCCTTCCGGGCGATCTCAGACAAAAGATAGTTGTCAGGTTTCACGGGTCGGACCTTTACGAGCATACCAACAATGATTATATTCCATGGAGGAAGCAGCAGATCGAGGGAATTGGCTCGGCTGTCGTGATCTCTGAGGCCGGGAGAAAATATTTCTCCGGCAGGTATCCTTTTTTCACCGGGAAAATGGTCCTTTCCAGGATGGGCACCCCCGACCATGGCTTAAATCCTGTTCTCAAACGCGATGTTTTCACAATCGTATCATGTTCAAATCTCTACCCGGTTAAAAGGGTCGAACTGATTGCAAAAGCGCTGTCTTACGTAAACCTGAAAATTGCCTGGGTGCATTTCGGGGAGGGACCCACCAGGGCCGCTGTCGAGAGGCAAATCTCACTAATGCCGGCAAACATTATCTGCAGGCTGGCCGGGAGCGTACCTAATTCTGAACTGATGAAGTATTATTCTGAAAACCCGGTGGATCTTTTTATCAACCTGAGCAGTTCCGAAGGTGTTCCTGTCTCAATCATAGAAGCAATGTCGTTTGGCATACCCGTACTTGCAACAGACGTTGGAGGCACGGGTGAACTGGTCTCCGGAAAAACAGGAAAACTTATTCCGCCGGGAATGGATCCAGGGGCCATAGGAGAGATTATAACCCTGCTTCTAAAAAGAGAGGATTCCATTACACTAAGAGAGGCCTCCCGTGAGGTATGGTCCAATAAATCAAAGGCGGAGATGGTGTACCCGCCTTTCATTGAATATCTTTTATCGCTCTGATGAAAGGTTAATTACATTCCAATATTATCATTGTTTCCTTTATTCAAGTATTTTTGTCAACTGTACAAACAATTACAATAATCTCCGGATGAGAAGCAGCAATCTTTTTAAATCAGCTTTGCCGCACCTGGCGGCGGTGGCAATTTTCCTGGTTATTACCGTAGTTTACTTCTATCCTGTCCTGGAAGG
Organism: Bacteroidales bacterium; assembly: GCA_035541795.1. Lineage (GTDB taxonomy): Bacteria > Bacteroidota > Bacteroidia > Bacteroidales > VadinHA17 > LD21. The sequence goes on along the minus strand of DATKMR010000001.1, from coordinate 12,764 downwards.
GAAGGTTCTGCACACTAACGACAGCACCCAGGCAAGGGATGCTGCAAAAGAGATTACCGATTTCAGGGTAAAATATGGTTCGGAGCCACTCTGGACCAATGCGATGTTCAGCGGGATGCCTGCATACATGATTTCTGTGAAATTTACAGGCAATATAATCAGGTCGGCCGATACTTTGCTTAAAATCATGAAGCTTCCAATCGCCTCAATCTTTCTGACGATGCTCGGATTCTACATCCTACTTCTGATTTTCAGGGTAAAGCCGTGGCTGGCGATTGGAGGGGCAATTGCATACGGTTTGTCAACTTATTTTTTCTTTATCCTCACTGCCGGCCATAATACAAAAGCCATTGCAATAGCCTATATGGCCCCGATGATCGGAAGCATCTATTATACGTACCGGTTTGATATTTTAAAAGGTGCACTTCTGACAACCTTCTTCCTTGCCCTGGAGCTTATTGCGAACCATCCGCAGATAACATATTATTCTTTCCTCTGTGTGCTGGTACTTGTAATTGCCGAGTTCATCTGGGCCATAAGGCAAAAGGAGATCAGGAAGTTTCTCATCAGGTCAGCAGTGATGGTTATTCCGGTTCTCCTGGCCGTGGGAATGAATTTCGGGTCGCTTTATACCACCTGGGAATATGGCAAATTCTCAAACAGGGGCGGATCGAATATCGTTACTGAAAACAAGGGCAGGACAAAAGGCCTTGATTTCGAATATGCAACACACTGGAGCTACGGTATCGATGAAACAATGACACTGCTTATCCCGAATTTCAAGGGAGGCTCAAGCAAGCCTTTCGATCTCTCGTCAGGCACAGTAACTGCACTGCGCCAGAACAATGCAGGGCAGTACGCTTCAGGTTTTTACCAGTACTGGGGTACTCAGCCATGGACAGATGGCCCTGTCTATGTCGGAGCTATTATCTGCTTCCTGTTCGTGCTCGGACTTTTTATTATTAAAGGACCTGAGAAATGGTGGCTGCTTGCCGCTACGGTCCTCTCGATAATGCTTGCCTGGGGTAAGAATTTCATGCCCCTTACAAGTTTCTTCATGAATCATTTCCCGGGATATAATAAATTCAGGGCCGTGACAATGACACTTGTTATCGCGGAATTCTGCATGCCCCTCCTTGGGATACTGGCATTGAGAGAAATATTTGAAGGCAGGACCGACAGGAAGGTGCTTCTCAAAGGAATTAAGATAGCCCTTGGAATTACAGGTGGTCTCTCCCTTATCTTCATCCTTGTCCCCGGACTGTCGGGTAACTTCAGCTCCCGGTACGATCCGGGCCAGCTTCCCGACTGGCTTTCATCAGCCCTTAAGGCCGACAGGATGAGATTGCTGAGGCTCGATGCACTCAGGTCGCTTGTATTCATCCTGATGGCGTGCGGTGTCCTGCTTGGTTTCTTCTATGAGAAAGTGGGGAAAAATGCAGCAATTGCGATCCTTGGCCTCCTCTTCCTCATAGATATGTTTTCAGTAGACAAGAGATACCTAAATTCGGACAATTTTGTAAACAATACCACTATTAGGAAGCTCGAAACACCGTCGCTTGCCGACAGCAGGATACTTGCAGACAAATCATATCACAGAGTGCTGAACCTTTCGGTCAGTGTTTTCAACGATGCCTCAACCTCGTTCTTTCACAAATCAATAGGCGGATACAATGGCGCGAAGCTGAGAAGGTACGAGGAGATAACCGACAGCATTATAAACAACGACCTTATAGGTTACCAGGCTGCGAGACAAACTGCCAGGACAATGGCCGATCTTATGCCGTCGCTTGAAAGACTCTCGAACAATAATGCCATGCGGATGCTTAATGCGAAGTACTTCATTATTGATCCGAACATGGAGCCGTACACCAATACGAAGGCGCTGGGAAATGCCTGGTTTGCCGACAGTGCGGTTTTCGCCCCGAACGGGAACGAGGAGCTTTCTCTTACCGCCAGGATAGATCCAGGCAAGATAGCGGCCGTCTCAGGGGAATTCAGGAACATTGTAAGATCTTCATCATTCCGTCACCAGCCGGGTGACTCGGTAAGTCTTGAATCGTACAGGGCAAACGAGCTGGTGTACAGCTATAATGCCTCCGGCGAGAGACTTATCGTATTTTCAGAAATATGGTACCCGGCAGGGTGGAAGGCCTTTATCGACGGGAAAAAAGCCTCATATATAAGAGCGAACTGGACACTTCGGGGGATGGTCGTTCCTGCAGGCCGGCACGAAATACGTTTCAGCTTCGAACCCGATTCATATTATACGGGGAATAAGATATCTTTTGCAAGCTCTGCACTCTTCCTTATCCTGCTGGCAGGTTTCATTGCAAGGGAGTTTCTCGGAAGGAAGAAAACCGGTCAGAATGTTGCATCATAACAGCTGCCAGGTATGTGGCAGCAAAGACATTGTGCTGCTGCACACATGCACCGACCACCTGGTCACCGGTGCTGATTTTGATATTTTCACCTGCAGGACCTGTGGCTTCAGGTTCACCCAGGATATACCGGATGAAGCTGACTCCGGAAAATACTACGAATCGCCCGAATATATATCACATACCGATTCGAAAAAAACCATTTTTGAGAGGATCTACCAGGTCGTGAGAGGATACATGCTCGGCAGGAAAAAGAAGCTCACGCTTGTCAGCACCTCAATGGCAAAAGGTAATCTCCTGGATATTGGCAGCGGAACAGGACATTTCCTGGAAACGATGAACAGGTCGGGATGGGACGTGACAGGGATTGAGGTCAGCACGAGTGCCAGGGACTATTCTGCCGGTAAGTTCGGGCTGAAAGTATTCGGTCCCGGTCACATCCACAACCTGCCGGATGGTCATTTCGATTGTATTACGATGTGGCACGTGGCGGAACATATTTATGACATAAAGGGATATTTTTCAGAGGCTGCAAGGATGCTGCGCCCCGGAGGAAAAATGGTAATCGCACTTCCCAACTGCGATTCATTTGATGCTGTTCATTACTCAAAAGACTGGGCCGCGTGGGATGTTCCCCGCCACCTGTGGCATTTCAGTCCTCTTGTTTTCAGGTCATTCCTTAACGAAAACGGGTTCAGGCTGATCGAAGAACGGATACTGCCCTTCGATGTATTCTATATTTCCATACTCAGTGAGAAGCAAAGGGGATCTAAACCAGGATTTGTCACGGGAATGATTAAAGGGCTGTATTTCTCATTTCTTTCGTTCTTCAACCGGGGGAGAGCCAGTTCATTGGTATATATTGCCTGCAAGGGACCGGATCAGTAACGATCGAGCCACCTGTACCTTCTTGAATTATCACCGAACTTCATGGCAACAGTGAATTCATGAGTTCCGTAAGTTACTCTCTGAATCTCCTGCAGTGTAAAATCGACTGAATAACCGAACCACAGGTTCTGGTATTTTGCCCCTATCATTGCAATGGCAGCCCCGCTTGTCCTGTAGGTGAGACCTGCCCAGAATGACTGCTTATATATATATGTCAGGCCGGCATCAGCCTGTGGTTTCAGCTGTGTCGACATCCTGAAAATAAATGAGGGCTGAATCTCCCCGTACCGGCTCGCTTCAATGGTATAAGCTCCGAAAATGTTCACCTGTCTTGCCATCTGGAATTTTTTAAATGCCGCATCGCCCAGTTTAAGAGCCGCACCGAAAAGCTGGTCGACTGAAAAACCGGCATTGTACTTTGCGTTGAGGATATATACACCGGCGGCGGCATCGGGAATGAACACCCCTTTCCTCATATCGCTGTTCATCCAGGGTTCGTTGGGATCGTGAAAATCAATCTGCTTCTCATCCAGTTTAAACTGGTACCCCGTAAATGCAAGACCCATTGAAAGCTGGGTATTCCTGTCAATCCACATGTGATATGCATACGACAACTGGAAGCCTGTCCTCTGCATAAGCCCGCTCCTGTCGCTGAAGACATATGCTCCCAGCCCTATTCTCCCGTCCGATTTGGGCCGTACATATTGTTTCTTTGTGCTCGTCTGCCTCACGATATACTTCTTCTTCATAATCCTCGTCTGACCGCTGAAAGCAAAAGTCTGGGGAGCCCCGTAAAGACCTACCCACTGCTCCCTTGCCGTCAGGCTGTAGCTTGTATAACCATCGCTTCCCGCGACGGCAGGATTGATAAGGAACTTATTATAGAGGTACTGGCTGAAAATAGGCAGCTGCTGTGCCTTAGCAACTCCGGCCCAGAGAAGTATCACAAATATGTAAAGCAGCCTTTTCAACACAGTCAATTTAAAAAAATTTATTTCACTATGGTCACATTGCCTGTAACTGGTTTTGTACCGTTATGCAGATCAATAAGATAGAAATATGAATCTATTGGCAGCGGTATCCCATTGCTCTTCCCGTCCCATGGATTCGGGTAACCTCTTGCCGATTTCCAGACAAGCTCACCCCATCTGTTGAATATCCTGACTTCAAGTTCGGGATAAAGATTTGTTTCCTCTATTATCCAGGTGTCGTTTATATTATCCCCGTTAGGCGAGAATATGTTTGGAATGACAAGGCATGTGCTCCGCTGCGGTTCCATTTTGACGGAATCTTTCATAGCGCAATTATTGGCATCCGTTACCGTGACCCTCCACCAGCCACGCAATATGTTGTTCACGAACTGGCCCGTATAATTATTTGACCACCTGTAGGTGTATCCTCCGCCTGCAATACCTCCTGTAGCAGATGCTGTTATCTGCCCGTCGGGACTATCGGGGCAAAGTGCCTGGACCACATCGAAGGAGATCCTGATTGAGTCGGGCTGCGTGAGTATCACTGTAGTATCTGCATTGCAGTTGTTCTGATCGAGCAGAATGACCTTGTATGTTCCGGCCGGTATGTAAGTCCTGTTCCTTTCGAGGCTTCCGTCTGACCACAGGTAGCTGACTGACCCGGCATTATTCACCGGATCGACACTGATTGAACCAGTACTTCCCCCGGCACAGTTAATGTTGTACATGCCATCAGAGCTCTGAGACAAAGTAAGATTCATTCCCATCTTGCCGGGCTCTGTAAGATCGAAGCCCGATGTGGCCGTGCAGGAGTTTTTATCCGTTACCAGCACGTCGTAATGCCCGGCCTTCAGGCTGGAAATATCCTGAGTTGAAAGGTTCCCGTAAGGTGTTGTCCACTGGAAGGTATAAGGTGCAACGCCAGATGTAATGTTAAGTTTGATCGATCCGTCTGACAAACCGTAGCAGCTGACGCCGAAACCGTTATGATCTGATAACGTTCCCGTGAATACAACCGGTGGCGGCAGGCTCACAGCCGCGGAGCCCGGTGCGATACAGCCATTCACATCTGTTACCATCACTGAATACGTGCCGGCGGAAAGACCCGAAATGTTTTGAGTAACGGCGCCATTGGACCACAGGTAGGTATATGGACCGACGCCACCGGTCACGGTCAGGTTAATGCTGCCTTGTGATATACACGTCAGATCGACAGGCTGGAGGCTGACGGAAAGCGGCAAGGGCTGTGTAAGTGTTACATCAGTTGAGGTGACGCAAAGGTTCGAATCGGTAACGACAACATGGTAATTTCCAGCCTTGAGGGCATTCTGATCCTCCTGCCCGGCAACAATACCGGAGCCATCTGTTGTTGACCAGGCATACCGGTAGTTACCTGTGCTCCCTCCCGTAACGGTGAGGTTGATCATTCCTGTCCCGCCGTTACAGTTTATATTATATGCACCATCGGTAGATACAGATTTTGAAACTGAAATATTAAGTGCTGCCGGTTCCGTAAGTGTGAATGATGGCTTAGGCATAACCAGGCAGGACGAATTTGCCACATCTGTTACCGTTGCTGTGTATGTACCTGCTTTCAGTCCCGAAATATCCCTGGTAGACGCGGTAAATCCCCCCGGGCCGCTCCAGTTAAAGACATAGGAGCCGGAACCTCCCGAGATTGTCATCTTGATGAATCCGTCGTTTCCGCCCGAACATGAGATGTTATAGTTGCCGTCCCTGCTCAGCGAAAGCTGGTAACCAGACAGCAGGATTCCCGGCGGATCAGTCAGGTCGACACTGTCGAGCATATAACAATTCTTGATGTCCCTCACTTCGAGATAATATCTTCCCGCGGTAACATTATAAATACTGTCGGTATTAACAGGACCCGGTATGCTGCCTGTGACCGTGTACCAGTGATATGTATAACCTCCGTTACCTCCAATTGTTGCAGATGCCTTTACTTTTCCGTCATTATAGCCCTTGCAGGAAATGTTGTAGCCGCCCGGGAATGCCTTTTTAACAAAGGTTACTTTTATCGGGTCAGGTTCAGGCATATCTATGTAGGGCGGCAGGCCGTTCTGCAGCTTTTCATAGCATCCCTGGCTGTCCCTCATCCTTATATAGTACGCCCCTGCAGATATTCCTCCATGGTAATTATAGGGTCCTATGCTGTTCAGCACACCATGAACCACAGTATCAACATTATTCTTAAGAATCCAGTAATCCCACGGACCGATCCCTGTAGAAAAGTCAACGCTTACACCTAGGACACCATCACTGCCGCCATTACATGAGACCTGCGGATCGACAACCATGACGGAGGTGGTTTTTGAGCCGTTCAGGTCCCTGAATGAGTTGTTTGAACAGCCGAGATTGTCTGTAACTGTTGCGGTGTAGCGGCCTGAATAAAGATTGGAAATTGTTGTATTCAGGGTATCCTTGAAACCATTGGGACCCGTCCATTTTATCCTGTACGGACCGGCACCTTTTGAAAGATCGGCCCTGATAATGGCATCATGACCGGCGTCGCATGTAAGAGGTTTGATCACTGTTATTCCCTGGAGCGGTTTGGCATGAATCTTCACTTCAACCGGCGTTACCGCGCCATCAGGGCATCCGAGTGCTACGGCCCTTGGAGTCACGTAGTAGGTTACCGATTTGATTGTGTCGGAGTTATCCTGGTACGGGCCCAGGTTGAGGTTGGAGCCCTTTGGCAGGTTTGTTCCGGGCGCTGTAGGGCCAACCACAGTTCCATCGGTAACGCTTACATTATAATCAAAGGTCACATAGCCAGTCGTTAATGTTGTATATGAGTCAAGTGTTATGGCCGTTGTGCCGCCATAACATATCTGTGGTCTGGTATTGGTAATCTTGTTGGCTTTGGGAACCGGGTTGACGGTAACTGTTGCATGTATAGTGTCTCCGCCGCAGGACGTCGTTCCCGGCCCTATAGGCCTGATTGTGAAGGTAACTGTCACTGGGCTGTCATTTGTATTCAGGAACGTGCCGGAGATTGATCCGCCCACAGCTGGGATTGTCCCGCTAAGAGGAATCGCTGAAACAATTCCTGAAGGATTATTTCTTGTCCATACAAATGATGTTCCTATAACCCCATTAGTTTCGTTGAGAACAATGCTTGTGATAGCCACGTTGGAGCAGGCATTGCCCTGTATTGAAGGGGTAGCTGATGCAACGGGCCGTTTGTTGACCACAAGTGTAGCGGATGAACTCCTTGTGGATGTGCCGTACTGATCCGTAACAATACAGTAATACTTGCCGGCATCGGAGAGAGTGACATTAAGGATTATAAGTGTTCCGGGACCTGTTGTATTGAAATGTGGTCCTGTCAGTAATACGGCAGGCTCTTTGTACCAGGTATAGGTAAGATTTTTGGTTGAAGAGGCAACAACCATGAATTCCGCCCAGGAGTTGGCATATGGCATCGTTTCGCAAACTGCGGTGTCCCTGGGCTGTGTTATGATGCGGGGCCTGCTCTGTGCCAGTGCAAATTGTGTTCCTGCGGAGGACAGGTTACCCGTGAGATTATTCCTGTAAACCACATTCCCGATCGCGGCACTATGTGTCCCGTCGAGCAGCCAGCTTCCACCGGTGGTGCGCTTGATAATCCTTGTTATATCATGAATTGCGAAGGTCGTGAATCCTGTTGCATCAAGATTTATGTTGAAGTTCCCGGTTGAGAAGCCGCCATTTGCAGTCATGCTCCAGTATCCGTCCTGGTAAACCCTGGCAACCTCGTCGGGCGGATCAGGAAGCGGAAGTCCTGTTGAATCGATCAACCCAGGGGTCAGGAACTCCGAGAGAACTGTTCCTCCGACACTCACGCTGTTGGTAATGAGATTCGCCGGGTTATAATGCAGGGATGTACCCAGAGGGAAGAGGTATGTCCCTGCCTGGTTTACTCCCCTCTCGAACTTTCCAAGTATCCTTGATTGAGTGGTTGAGATATAACTGAGTGCTGATGGCAGGGGGTTGGAAAGGAGTATTTTATTCCCGCCTGAATATATGTTTCCCTGCAAAAGCGTAAGGGTTCCAAGAACTGTCACATTATTATTCAGGCCCAGAAGGTTCGACCCGGTAGCACCGGAATTATTCAGGTAGAGATTATAGAAAGTTTCTCCTCCTGGATTTGTAACAGACTGGTTTGCAGAGCCTAAAAAGTAAACGGTACTGTTCCCGGCACCGAACACGCCGCCATTATTGTTCCAGTTGCCACCGATCCGGTAGATACCATTGCCATTGGCTGTGGCGGTATTGTTAAAATTACCGGTTAATGATAATGTTCCCGCATTTGAAAGTGTGCCTGCCGTGTTAAAGGCATCCTGGGAATTGACATATGTCCCGGCCTGTATATTGATAACCGCTCCGTTATTGTTTACAACCTGGCTGTTAAGTTTCTGTGGAAGAAGAAATATGAATGAACAGAAAAGCAGGGCTGCAACCACATTTCTGTGGTTGTTTACAACTCTCCCGACTATTATAAGTTTCCTGTTCATTTAAATTGTTCCACTGCTGTCTGCCTCATCTCCACCTCATTTCCGGGTTTTATTACCTCACCCTGCCCTTCGCTGATGCTTCGGACCTCAAAGCCCGGCCCCTCTCCTAGTTTATTTTACCTCACCCCCGCCCCCTCTCCCAGGGGAGAGGGGAGAAAGAATAGGGGTGTATTCTTATTTTCCTGTTCCTACTTTTAAAAGTTCAATATCAAACACTATTGCGGAGAAGGGAGGGATGATCCCCTGTATTCCTTTTTCAGCATATGCCTGTGCCGATGGAATATATATTCTCCATGTCGATCCCGCAGGCATGATCTGCAATGTTTCCCTTAATCCCGGTATCAGGTTCGCGGGTGTGCTTTTCAGCGGGATTTTGTTCTGGTACGTGTCCTCGAATACTCTCCCGTCGGGAAGGTATCCCTTTACCATAGCGGTGATCGAATCCGTTACCTGCGGACGGATTCCTGTTCCCGCTTTAATCACGACGTAGCAAACGCCGGTTGGCAGTGTCCCGACACCTGGCTGACCCTTGAGGGCATCGAAGAGCTGTTTCTCGAGGGTCCTGCTTCGTTCAACAATCATTTTTCCCAGGTACTCATTCATTCTTTTCGGGATGCTGTCGGCGGCAACAAGAAGGGGTTTATTTGACAGCACATCATCCATCCCCCTGATGAAAAGATTGGCATTGGTAATCGAGATCCCGTTCGAAACAAGGTACTGGCCGAGGTATGCGCCCAGAATGTACTGCGAAGAATCGGCATTACTCGTGAGCTTAATGGCAGGTTGCTGCTGGGTCTGTTGAGCCTTAGTCTGTGGGATACTTTGTTTCTGAGTCTGCGGTTGCTGACAATGCACAGTCGTCGCTATAATAGTGAGAACTGATAAGACAATTATTTTCTTCATTTACAATCCCTTATTTGTATTGATTTATATAATATTTATGAATACTAATTATTTGCCCCTTTAATGATTGCAAAATTGATCACTATTGCTTCTGATAGGCTTCCCCCTGATACATTTCTTATTGTTATCCTGAAGGAGCCATTACTAACATCAGTTACTGAGCAGAGGTATCCCGCAGAAGCATTCCCCGCAATAGCTATTACCGGGATATCAGTACTGGAAACAGTGTTGTTAAGTACAGTAAATGAAACGACTGTGAAGTTTGCAAGAGCAGCATTGTTCATTGTGATTTCTCCGGTAATGTTATTAACGGTCACCGTTGTGGACTTGCTTGTTGCCTGCGTTTGTGCACTGCCCGCACCTGAAGTATATCCGATACCTGATGAACCTGAAGAAGTTATCCCTCCTGTAACTGCTAGGGAAGTACCCGTTGCGGTTCCTATATTTGGTGTTGTCAGTACCGGGCTGGTAGCCAAAACTACGTTACCACTTCCAGTGGAAGCAACATTGGTAAATCCACCTGAGCCGTTACCTGTGAGAAACGATGTCCCAGTTGTTGGTGGTGCAAAATCTACACCTGAAGAAGCAATAGACAAAACTCCTGTAGTTGTAGTATTTTTTAGCAATCCTGTACCCAGAGCACCAAGGAACTGAGCTCCCGACAGACCTGCATCTGCTGTACCCTGAACAATGAACTTATTTGAAAAAGCCACGTTAGACGATCCATCAACACTATTTCCTGCAAGATTCCTGGCAGTTGTCCATTTTGCGGCACTACCCGTCGTATTCTGATTAAGGGTTGGTACATCTGAAGCTTGAATGGTAGAAAGTACAACATTTGTTCCGTCCCCACGAAGGTAGGAACCAGAAGTCGCTCCTCCGGAAATTGCATTAAGTGCTGCCTGCTGTGTAGTCTGACCTGTACCGCCATTCCCAATTGCTACAGTGCCTGTAACATTGGTTGCCGTACCATTAAGACTGGCTGTAATTGTGCCTGCAGTGAAATTACCCGAACCGTCACGGAGAACGATTGTATTGTTGTTGTTTGAGCTTGTTGCCGTAGTTGCCGAATTGGATACCTTACCTGCTGTGCTTATCGTTGCCAGCTTCGTATCAACTATTCCTGCTGCCGGATCAATGTCCCCGTTTACTATCTGGCTCCATGAAGGACTACCTGTTCCGTTCCCGTGAAGAATAGTTGTTGATGTCCCCTGATTTGCAAAATCTGCAGATGCAAGTAATGCTGAAGTACCTCCCGTCACAAGACCTTTTGAATCGTAGGTGATCTTGGTATTCGTTCCTGCCACGATCGATCCGTTAGGCGCTACATAATCAGTTCCTGCCGTTGCTATCGACAGGGCGCCTGTCCCTCCGGATGTTTTGACAAGTCCATTGGAAACCAGGTTGGATAATGTCGAAATATTCTGTGTTGTGTTGACAGTAACCGTATTCCCTGCCCGTGTCAGTCCTGTCGAGAATGTCAATGGAACCTCGTATGCTCCTGCATTGGTAAAGGCTGCACTTCCCAGAACACCTCCGCCGCCAATATTCAGTGTCGAACCGTCGGTACCGGCAAGTGTTAAAGTATTGCTCGATGTAAATGTCTTACCATCAGCTATTGTAAGGGTCGAACCCGTTGCTGGCGCTGTGATTGCAACCTTGTTTATACTCGTTGCTGTTGCCAGGCCAAGTACAGGTGTGATCAGAGTCGGTGAATTATCCATTACGAATTTCGATCCCGTTCCTGTCTGTGATGCAACACTTGTAGCATTGCCTACACTCGTTATCGGCCCTGTCAAATTAGCATTGGTAACTACTGTGGTTGCATTACCAATACTGGTAACCATTCCTGTCAGATTAGCATTAGTGGTTACGTTGCTTGCTGTACCATTAAGAGTAGCTGTAATTGTGCCTGCACTGAAATTTCCAGAGCCATCACGGAGAACAATCGTATTGTTGTTGTTTGAACTTGTTGCTGAAGTTGCCGAATTGGATACCTTACCTGCTGTGCTTATCGTTGCCAGCTTCGTATCTACTATTCCTGCTGCCGGATCAATGTCCCCGTTTAATATCTGGCTCCATGAAGGATTACCTGTTCCATTCCCGTGAAGAATAGTTGTTGATGTCCCTTGATTTGCAAAATCTGCTGAAGCAAGCCCCAGTGTAATGTTCCCCGATAAAGCCTTGCCGTTGATGGTAGTAATGGTGGGAACCTTATTCGCAAGATCGCCGATAAGACCCGTCACCTGGCTCTCTGTTATATTCGGAATATCCGTCCCGGTTGCAGTACTGATACTAACTCCATCACCTTTCAGTAATCCAGTCAAAGATGTTGTCGTTGTTGCTGTAACATTGTCCAGTGTAAAGTTCCTGTCAGGTACCGTTATTGTCCTTGTTGTCCCGGTCGTTATTCCAGATAATGCCAGGCTCGCCTTCTTTGTATTATCAGTCAGATCCGCAAAATAATTGTTGATAAGAGATTTCCCGTTAAGGTCCACGTTCCCTGTCGCCCCGCTGTATGGAACCTTGTTGCTCCCTAATGTCGTAGAGATGTTGTCAGCATAAGCAGTCGTGGCAAGCTTCTGCGAGTTGTCATTCGCCGGTTGAGTGGTCGCTGTCGTTCCATTTGGAAGCAACGGCGTGCCTGAAAGGTTGCCTGCTGTTCCGGTGGTATTGGCGGCATTGTTGGGTATATCTCCGCTCAGAAGTACCGGAAGCTGTGCATGTGGCAGGGTTCCTGTTGTAATATCCGTAGCCGAAATCGTGATATTTGAACTTAACGGATGCCCGTTTACCGTTGTGCTCGTTAGCGCCCTGTTCGAAAGATCTGCAATCAGACCCGTCACCTGGCTCTCGGCTATGTTGGGTATATCCCCTCCCGTCGCTGCGGCAAATCCCCCCGAACCGTCGGCCTTGAGCAAGGATGTTCCTGAAGTAGCAGGTGCATAATCAGTGCCAGATGTTGCTATTGACAAAGCTCCTGTCCCGGTGGTTGATTTTAATATACCGGTGGCAAGTCCTGATGTTCCTGCACTGTAATCCGTCCCGCTTGTCGCTGCAGAAAGTGACGTTCCATCTCCCTTGACCATCCCGTTTACCGTAGT